>OZ255711.1:1396349-2610199 GCA_965276925.1 Hanamia sp. | reverse complement strand
TTCTTAGGCTTTTCTTCATCATTATTTTCATAACGCCAGTCGCGAAACAAATTTTGCCCAAACCCTTCCCGGCTCGTGGCTTTCAAAAAGCGGGCAGGAATGATCTGATCTGTATCAATGTTTTCAATATTAACCGGAACAACTGAAGATGTGATAATATTTATTTGTTTGCTCATTATAATAATTGATTAAAAAACTAACAAGCGTTAGTTTTCATTCAGCATTTCTCTTACATCAGTTACATAGCCTGTGATGGCCGCTGCTGCTGCAGTTAACGGGCTTGCCAGGAATGTTCTGGCGTTAGGACCTTGACGTCCTTCAAAGTTTCTGTTGCTGGTAGATATACAATATTTACCTGCAGGAATTTTATCTTCGTTCATACCAAGGCACGCAGAGCATCCGGGCTGCCGCAACTGAAAACCTGCTTCTTCAAAAATGGTATGAATGCCTTCTTCCATTGCCTGCTTCTCAACCTGTTTACTACCCGGCACTACCCACACTTCCACGTTATTGGCTTTGTGTCTCCCCTTTACAAAGGATGCAACCATTCTGAGATCTTCTATGCGCGCATTGGTACAACTTCCTATAAAAACATAATCTACTTTTTTACCTTTCATTGCCACACCTGGCTCTAAGCCCATGTAGTGTAACGACTTTTCATAAGAAGATTTTTCTTTTGTATCAATCTCGTATAACTCAGGCACATGGCTGCTTATACCGATTCCCATCCCGGGGTTGGTGCCGTAAGTAATCATGGGCTCCACATCTTCAGCATTTATAAAAAGTTCTGTATCGAACATTGCATCATCATCTGATTGCAAAGTTTTCCAATAGGCTAAAGCCTTATTCCATTCTTCATTTTGCGGAGCAAATGCTTTACCTTTTATATAATTAAAAGCTGTTTCATCCGGAGCGATCATTCCACAACGAGCGCCCATTTCAATGCTCATATTACAAATGGTCATGCGGGCTTCCATAGAAAGATTTTTTATAGCCGTGCCCGCATACTCAACGGCATAGCCTGTTGCACCGCTTGCCGATATTTTGGAAATGATATAAAGAATAATATCTTTTGAAACAACGCCTTTTTGCAATGCGCCATCCACGTTGATGCGCATCAGCTTTGGCTTGCTTTGCATTAAGCATTGCGTTGCCAACACCATCTCTACTTCGCTGGTGCCAATGCCAAACGCAATAGTGCCAAATGCGCCGTGTGTAGAGGTATGGCTGTCGCCGCAAACTATCGTCATACCTGGTTGTGTGATGCCAAGCTCGGGCCCAATGATGTGAACGATACCCTGAAAAGGATGTCCTAACCCATATAATTCAATTCCAAATTTTTCGCAGTTCTCATGCAGTGTGTGTACCTGCTTACGCGATAATATTTCTTTTATGGGCAAATGCTGGTTGATCGTGGGAACGTTATGATCAACTGTTGCCACTACCTGCTTTGGGCGAAACACCTGTAACCCGCGCTGCGCAAGGCCATTGAACGCCTGCGGGCTGGTTACTTCATGAATAAAATGCTTATCAATGTACAACACTGACGGGCCGCCTTCGATGTTTTTTATAACATGCCTGTTCCAAATTTTGTCGAATAACGTTAACCCTTTATTCATATCATTTAATTTAATTCCTGTATTACAAGGTTCTCTTTATATTTTTTTGCAAGCAAAGAAAGATCTGCATCTTCCACTTCTTTCTTACTATCTGCCACCTGTAAAAACCAATCGTATAAAACATCAATATCATTTCTGGTAAAATCGTGGCTAAGCAGCCTGAAACGATGTGCCAGCGCGCTCCTTCCGCTTCTTGCCGTAAGCACTATTTTAGAATCATCAGCACCTACTTCCAAAGGATTAATAATTTCATACGTGCGGGTATCTTTTAAAAAGCCATCCTGGTGAATGCCTGAAGAATGAGAAAA
Source organism: Hanamia sp. (assembly GCA_965276925.1). GTDB lineage: Bacteria > Bacteroidota > Bacteroidia > Chitinophagales > Chitinophagaceae > Ginsengibacter. Next base: position 2,608,272 of record OZ255711.1, on the reverse strand, counting down.
AGCATTACTGCCAACAATAGCTTTATTGGGCTGCACGGGCATCCGCATCACATCGGATACGCGGCGGCTCATCGGGTTGAGCATCGTTGCATTTATACCAGTATAAAAGTTAAGATCTTTATGCTGCTTAATTATCATCACCACTTCTTCAAGAGAAGTGTTGCCGGCTCTTTCGCCCAATCCATTTATTGTACATTCAATTTGTCTTGCGCCATTTATAATTCCTTCAATAGAATTGGCAGTTGCCAGGCCAAGATCATTATGGCAATGACAGGAGATAACTGCTTTATCAATGTTGGGAACATTATTAATTAAATACGCAACTTTTTCGCCGTACTGAGATGGAAGGCAATAGCCGGTAGTGTCAGGAATGTTTACAGTTGTGGCTCCCGCTTTAATAACTGCTTCTACCACTTTTGCGAGATAGTCATTATCTGTCCGGCCTGCATCTTCTGCATAGAACTCAATATTATCAGTGTATTTTGTTGCCCATGTTACACATTGAATTGCTCTTTGCAAGATCTCTTCGCGGGTGGAGTTGAACTTACTTTTAATATGAGAATCTGATGTGCCAATGCCCGTGTGTATGCGCGGCCGTTTTGCATATTTCAATGCTTCGCCTGCCACATCAATATCTTTTTTTACTGCCCTGGTAAGTGCGCAAACAGTTGCAGTATTTATATTCTTTGATATCTCATTTACTGATGTAAAATCTCCCGGGCTTGATATGGGAAAGCCGGCCTCAATAACATCAACTCCAAGCCTTTCAAGATCAAGAGCCAGCTCCACTTTTTCTTTTGTGTTTAGCTTGCAGCCCGGCACTTGCTCACCATCTCTTAATGTGGTATCAAAAATTATTATTTTATTCATAGCAAAGTGGTGTTTATAAATTGAAGTTGCAGGCGCTCTCATGATGCAATCGGCAATGAAAGTAGAATAACTGTTACAAACATATTAAACAAAAAAACAGAAATTTACATTGCTGAAAGGAAAACAGATTTTCTGAAACCCTTGCCAGCACTATAATACGCAGTAAACATATTACGATGCCCAACAAAGCAACCGATTCTTTATTTCAGCTTATTCAATCACTTCAGAAGTCGGAAAAGAGAAATTTTAAATTATATGTACAAAGAAATTCAGGAAATAATGATCTTAAAATTGTGCAGCTTTTTGATGCTTTAGATAAAATGAAAGAGTATGATGAAAAGGAACTGATGAGTAAAACAACTACCATAAAAAGAGAACAGCTTTCTAACATGAAAGCACATTTATATAAACAAATACTTGGCAGCCTGCGCCTGCTTGAAAGTGCAGGAGACGCTGAGATACAACTGCATGAGCAGCTTGATTACTCCATTATTTTATACAATAAAGGCTTGTACCTGCAAAGCCTTAAATTATTAGAGCGCGTAAAAGAAACTGCAGCCAACTACAATAAAATAAATGTAATGGCAGAGGCATTGTTTTTTGAAAAAAAAATAGAAACACTTCATATAACAAGAAGCATGAAGGACAGGGCCAATACATTAGCTAATGAATCGGACACTACAATGGTGCAGCAGGAGCGCATAACCATGTTATCAAATCTTGCCTTGCTTTTATACAGCTGGTACATAAGAAATGGCCATGCAAGAAATAAGGAAGATGAGCGCGAACTGGAAAGCTATTTTGAAGCGCATCTTCTGGATGATATAAAGCAACCGCAGGGGTTTTATGAAAAGCTATACTACAACCAAAGCTACTGCTGGTACGCATTTATAAGGCAAGACTTTTTAATGTATTACCGCTACACGCAAAAATGGGTTGATCTTTTTGCTGCAGAGCCATCTATGAAAGAGACTGAAACAACGAATTACATTAAAGGCCTGCATAATTTATTAAATGCGCATTTTACTTTAAGAAATTTTAATGGCTTTAATAAAACAATACATGTGCTGGAAGCTTTTCGTGATTCGGATGTGGTTAAGAAAAACAACAATAACCAGGTGCAGGTTTTTATTTATTTATACACATCAAAGATCAACAAGCATTTTCTTGAAGGCACTTTCAAAGAAGGAATAGAAATGGTTCCTGAGATTGATAAGCAATTAAAAGAGTTCACCAATTATCTTGATAACCACAGGGTACTTGTATTTTATTATAAAATTGCATCGCTGTATTTCGGGGCAGGCGATTATGATACTGCAATTGATTATCTCAATAAAATTATTAACTGGAAAATGGACCTGCGAAGCGACCTGCAATGCTATGCAAGGCTGTTGCATCTTATTTCTCATTATGAAATTGGCAACTTTCAATTGCTGGAATATCTCATAAAATCCGTGTATCGCTTTATGGCTAAAATGCAGAATCTTAGCCTTGTTGAGGAGGAGATGTTTAAATTTTTACGCAAGTCATTTTATCTCTCCGCACGCAAGCTGCAACCGGAATTAAAAAATTTGCTCAACTCAATTAAAGACCTGGAGAAAAGTAAATTTGAAACAAGAGCTTTTGCTTACCTCGACATTATATCGTGGCTGGAAAGCAAAGTGCAAAACAAGCCAGTATATGAAATTATAAGAGAAAAATTTTTGACAGGCAAAAGAGTGATACAGTATTAAAAAGTATGCGGTTTATGCAATAAGTATGCGGTTTATGCAATAAGTAACTGGCTATAATTGATCTTTATAAATTCTTTTTACCTAAATAAACAACTTTTTTAAATTTTATATTCCGTTAACTGTTACCCTGCAAACGAAATAACTTTCTAAAATCCCCAGCTTTTCATTTTTTGCAAATCATCTTTTGCGCAATCCAATGGAGCTTCTCCCTGGTATTCTTCCTGCTCAATTATAAAATATTTTGTGCCCGATTGCAACGCAGTATCCACTACCTTTTTTACATCAATAACACCTTTTCCTATCAAGGTACTTTCATAAATATTGCCATTAGCTGCAGGCGCATTTTTTTTCATTTCATCCTTCACGTGCATAAGCATAAACCGGCCAGGATATTTTTCCAGGAAGTGCATGGCTCTTCCTCCAGGCTCATACATATTACCAATATCTATTTGCTGCGCCACTAAATTTTTATCTGATAATTTCAGCAAGAGATCGTACAACACAGTGCCATCAAGGCTGTGATTAAATTCATAACTTTCATTATGGAAGGCAAAATTGATCCCATTCTTCTTTGCCAGCTCGCCTGATTTATTAAACAACTCCATATAAAATTTAAAGTCATCCATATTCTTACACAGGCTTTCATCCACACCGGGGCTTATCACGTACTTCATGCCAACTGCGGCGGCATCTTCAAAGGTATTTTTCCATTCATCGGTGAAATCTTTTTTTGATTTATCCCATTGCTCTGCGCCAAGAAAAGTATGGCCGCTCGCCATCTTAAGCTCATTATCGCTAAGCAGTTTTTTAAAATCCGTAATAGAATATCCGTAAAATTTCCTGTCATGATAACCGGCGTGCTCCACATGGCGAAACCCAATGGCAGCCAGCTTCTTCAATGTTCCTGCTGGATCATTTTTCATATCATCTCTTACCGTGTATAATTGCAGGCCAGTTACGTGATCTCTCATTTTATTTTTTGCCAATAACATTTCAGGAAGCAGGGATGCACCGGCAATAGTTAAAGAACTGTTTCTGATAAACAAGCGTCGTGAGGTATTCATATATTTATTTTAGGGAAAACTAAATTACTTAATTGTTTTATGTGCTGAAGAAAAGAAATAATTTTTTATAAAATAAGATATAAAACTCCTTTAATAACAGGCGTATCATTTTTTAAATCTATTATATAAACAAAAGCGCCCCCAGTTTGCAACAGGCCTTTGTATTTTCCATCCCACCATGTATTGGCACCATTGTTATCAAACACGAGTTGTCCATACCGGTTATACACTTTTACTTCCGCACCGGGATATGCCTCCAGGGTTTCAATAAACCAAACATCGTTGATGCCATCGCCATTAGGCGTAAACGCATTTGGAATATATAATTGTTTAAACACCTTTACCAAAGCCGTATCCTTGGCCACGCCACATCCTTTGCCGGATGTTACTGATAAAATATAAGCGGTATTTACTAACGGATTTACAACAGGGGTAAGGGTTTCAGCGCCTGAAATATCTTTATCCGGCATCCATTCATAATTTATATCAGTGCCGTCAGCTACTCCATTCAAGGTAGCCGACTGCCCGGCGATAATCACTTTATCAGGCCCTGCATCAGCAGTTGGCAGCTTGTTTACGGTTACTAATACAGAATCTGAAACTTTGCATTTATTATTAGCAACCGTTAAAATAAATGTAGTTGTTTGTACCGGATAAGCCATTGGATCTGCAATGGTTGAGTTAGTAAGTTCTGATGCAGGATACCATACTAAACCGGTAACATTATTACTAAAAGTACCCTGTAACTGCATACCCGAGTGCTCGCATACATCAGCATCTTCGCCCGCACTTACCGTTGGTTTCGTGTATAACATTGCCACTGCAGAATCAATGCTGGCGCAGCCTTTGGCGGATGTTACCATTACATAATATTTTCCTGCATTGGCCAAAGATGCATTGGCGATTGAAGGATTTTGCTCACTGCTGGAAAACCCTGAAGGCCCTGTCCATGAAAATAAAACACCATCTTTTGCGGTTAATGATAAAGTATCTTCCGTACAATTTCCTTGTGTGGCTGCGTCAGGCACAGGATATTTATTTACATTAATGGTAATAACATTTGATGAAATATAGCAGGATGAAACATTCATATTGTTGCGCGGCGATACAGCCATCCTGTATTGATAGGCAGCCGGAGTAATTACAACGGGCCTGTTATAAACCGTATCATTAGCCCCTGCGATATTCAGCCATGTAGCGCCATAATCTGTGCTTACCTGCCATTGGTAAACAGGATCTTTATAACCTGAAGAAACATTTGCATGCAGGGTAAATAGTGAGGTGTTTCCTGTGCAAACATCTGCAGAGTCCAGGGAGCCATTTATGTTGGCTGTAACCAGCGGTCCGCAAGCCCGAAAGGTTATATCATCCAGTAACAGATCGTTGCCACAGCCGCCGGGCGCATTATTGGTCATTCTTATCACCACGGAACTTGCCGTATCGGTTGTAGAAAAATAAAAGCCATACTGCTTCCATAAGCCTGCATCAGTTATATCTCCTGTGGAATAAGTTTGTAAAATAGTTCCGCTGGTAGTTTCAATATCAAAAGTAATGTTGGGCTTTATGCCATTTCCATTGCAGGCATAAGGTTCCAGTACATTATATATCCAGGCTGCAAATTGATAAGTTGTATTGGGGCAAAGCCCATCAACTTTTTTTATAAAAAAAACACCCGGCTCAAAGGAAGCATTTATTATCATCATATAGCCATTCACATCATTAGGAGTATGGTCTTCCGGAAGATAATACCATGTATCAGCAAAGCAATTGCCTTCTGAATTGGCAATGGTATAATATCCATCCTGCGGGCATCCGTCTGTGGTATAAGTATAATTGGTTATTCCGCCTAAAGGTGCGCCAGGATTGTCTCCTGAGCCAAATGTTATGTTCACTACCGGATCGCCAAGGCTGCCTGTGCACAACTGAGCATATATTTTATTGCGCAAGCAAAAGCTTATTAATAGGCAACAAAATACAATTTTCAATGATTGAGGCATCGTAAGAAATGAAAGCAATTAGCAACACAATAATATCAAAATTCAGTAATTAAACGCAAACAGGTTAATATATTCTTTTGGCAGATACATTATCCTTATTAAAAATTTAATAGTCTTGAGTAACCTGAATTTTGTATTTTCATTCAGATGACTCCGGACTCCCTTTTGAATACATACCAGGTACAGCCCAATGTATGGGACGAAATGTTCAGCAACAACGATATTCGGTTCCCTTATAAAAATTTTGTCTCAGTAATTGCAAATCTTCCTGCTGATGAAATGACAAGAAAAGATGAAATGGCTAAAAATCTTTTCATGAGCCAGGGGATTACTTTTACAGTATACAACAGCGGGGAAGGCATTGAAAAAATATTTCCTTTCGATGTTATACCACGCATCATCACCAAAGAAGAATGGGCTTCGATAGAAGCAGGATTAAAGCAACGCCTTAAAGCGCTGAATGTTTTTCTAAAAGATATTTATCATAAACAATTTGTTTTGCAGGATGGTATTATACCTGCTCCGCTTATTTACTCCTGCCCTAATTTTTTAAGAGAAATGGTGAATGTAGATGTGCCTTTTGATATTTATACACATATCTCCGGTGTGGATCTTATACGGGATGCTGATGGTAAATTTTATGTGCTGGAAGATAATCTTCGCACACCTTCCGGAGTGTCTTACATGCTCGAAAACAGGAGTATTACTTATCGCATTTTTCCCGATCTGATACCCAGAAACAATGTTTGTTCTGTAAAAGAATATCCTGATCTTTTATATAAAAATTTACTGGCATTAGGCAACAGGCAAATGAGTAATCCAACGGTGGTGTTGCTTTCTCCAGGCATTTATAATTCTGCCTACTTTGAGCACACGACACTCGCAAGGCTTATGGGCATTGAACTTGTAGAAGGCAGAGACCTGATTGTTAGCAACCATCACGTATTTATGAAAACCACAAAAGGTTTGCAGCAGGTTGATGTTATATACCGAAGAGTGGATGATGAATTTATTGATCCGCTGGTGTTTCGGCCGGATAGTATACTTGGTGTTCCCGGCATTTACTGGGCTTACAGAAAAGGTAATGTGGCTATTGTAAATGCAATGGGCAATGGGGTGGCAGATGATAAAGCCATTTATTCTTACGTGCCCGATATGATACGTTATTATTTGAATGAGGAACCTATTTTACAAAATGTGCCTACGTATAAGTTATCCGATGAGGACAGTAAAAAATATATATTTGAAAATATTCAGGATATGGTTATCAAGCGCACAAACGGATCTGGCGGCTATGGAATGCTGATGGGAAACACTGCAAGCGAGCAGGAGATTGAAAATTTTAAAAATGCAATAAATGCAGACCCAAGAAATTTTATAGCACAGCCTATTATTAGTTTATCATCAACGCCTTGTTATATCAATGGTTTGCTAACGCCGCGCAGAGTTGATCTGAGGCCGTTTGCATTATACGGGCCAGATGGAATAACTATCGTACCCGGTGGCTTAACTAGAGTTGCATTAAAAGAAGGCTCTATGATAGTTAACTCTTCGCAAGGTGGCGGCAGCAAAGACACATGGGTATTGGCGTGATGAGCGTTGTGATGGGAATGGTGAATGGTAAATTTTAATTCTTAATTTTTAATTCTTAATGTTAAGCCGCGTTGCAGATACTATTTACTGGCTCGGAAGATATACGGAGCGTACCAATGGAATGCTGCAGGTTATACTTACACAATACATTTCATCGCAGGATGAAGCAAGTGACTTTATGTGGACGCCACTTTTAAAAATTTACGGAGAGCTTGGCGAAGAAGAAATAAAAACCATAGAAACCAGTTCCGCAAATGCACTGCACTATATGATTTACAATGCAGAGAACAGTGCCTCAGCGTATAACAACATTATGTTCTCCCGGGAAAATGCAAGAGGCATACAAGATCACATTAGCAAGGAAGTATGGCAATGTCTTAATGATTATTATCATTTTATGCGTGGTGAAAGAAAAGAGGAAAGCAAACCCGACCCGGTTTCCGCAATTGACCGGCTGATAAGAAACGGTTTACTTTTTACCGGCACCGTTGATAATACAATGACGAGGGGCGAAGGCTTTACTTTTATAAATATTGGAAAATTTTTAGAAAGAGCTATTCATACTGCAGACATTACCAGAATAAAAATGAATGAGCTGCTTAATAACCACCAGGATGCGTATGAAGCGCCCAACCTGCGATACCTGCTTAACTCTTTATTCGGGTTTGAGATTTATTTAAAAAATTATAAAGGAAATTTTAATGCAAAAAATGTATTGGATTTAATTTTATATAATACCGAATTTCCTCATTCCATCATGTATAGTCTTGAAAGATTATATAAATATTTCAGCAGGTTAAAAAGCGAAAGCCTGCCTGAAAACTTTGAGAAACTTGAATACTTAATCGGCAGAATAATGAACAATATTAAGTATAGCAACGTAAACGAAAACGATATAAAAGCGCTTGATAATTTTTTATTTCAAACACGCCTTGACTTGTTTGAAATTTCGGCCTCTTTCAGCAGTTCATACTTTGGTAATTCTTAATTTTATTAAATGCCTTCTTATAAAATAAAACATACCACACGCTATTCTTACTCTTCTACGGTTATAGACTGCACCAACCAGATAATGCTGTATCCGTTTATTGATGCGCTTTTGGAGGTTAGAAGCCACGAAATAAAAGTTTCGAACGATCCTGTAATAGAGACCTTTACAGATTATTTTGGCAACCGCGTAGGTGTTTTTTCTGTAATAAAACCGCATACATTTTTATTAATTGAATCAATTGCCGAAGTAGTAACACGGCCAATAATTTTTCCTGCTGATGACATGCCTGCTCACGAACAATGGGATTTTTTAAAAACGCTTAAGCACCATACGGCTTACATGGATTTTTTAACGACAGAAACTTTTAAATCGGGAGAAGAAGTAAAGAATATTTTAGAAAATATTATTGATATGCAAAAAACGCCGATGCTGAATTGCGTTGCTTTATCAGAATACATTTATAACCATTTCATGTATAAGAAAGGTATAACAAACGTGGAAACAAAAACGGAAGATGTATGGAAGCTGAAAGCGGGTGTATGCCAGGATTTTGCTCATCTCCTTCTTGTTTTTTTACGCATGTTTGAAATACCATGCAGATATGTAAGCGGCTACATTTGCCCGAAAGATAAAGAGATGCGTGGCGAAGGCGCTACCCATGCCTGGATAGAAGCGTACATTCCTAATTATGGATGGCTTGGGCTTGACCCAACAAATAACTGCATTGTAAATGACCAGCATGTAAGGCTTTCCACGGGGCGAAATTTTGCAGATTGCACACCTGTAAAGGGTACCTACAAAGGTTCTGGCGCACACGAATTAGAAGTATCAGTTGAAATAAAAAACGGTTCATCAAAAAAAATAATTGAAAAACCCGGCTTGCCAAATTTTAGTTATCATGAAAAAAATCCCGGACAGCCAATTAATTCATACAGATATTATCTTGAAGTACAACAACAACAGCAACAATAATAAAATACAACATAGCAGCTATTTATAAAAACGAAAAAAAATTATGAGTTATTCACCTTCCAAACATCGTTATGAAAAAATGACCTACCGCCGTTGCGGTAATAGCGGTCTGCAACTTCCATTGATTTCACTCGGCCTCTGGCACAACTTCGGTGAGATAGATAATTATGAAAACTGCAGAAAAATTTTGCACACTGCTTTTGATCACGGCATCACCCATTTCGATTTGGCCAACAACTACGGGCCGCCGGCCGGCGCTGCAGAAGAAAGATTTGGGAAAATATTTAAAAAAGATTTTAAGCCTTATCGTGACGAATTAATTATTTCATCAAAGGCAGGATGGAAAATGTGGGATGGGCCTTACGGCGATCTTGGTTCCAAAAAGTACCTCGTTGCCAGCCTCGATCAAAGTTTGAAAAGAATGGGACTTGATTATGTTGACATATTTTATCATCACCGGCCCGACCCCAATACAAGCATTGAGGAAACCATGGGAACTTTGGATCTTATGGTAAGACAGGGCAAAGCTTTATACGTTGGCATCTCAAGCTATAAGCCGGATGAAGCAGCAAAAGCATTTGAGGTTTTAAAAAAATTGGGAACGCCTTGTCTTATTCATCAGCCAAGATATTCTATGCTTGATCGCTGGGTGGAAGACGGCCTGCTCGATCTTTTAGAAAAAGAAAAAGTGGGCTGCATCACTTTTTCATCGCTGGCGCAGGGTATACTTACCAATAAATATTTAAAAGGTATCCCCAAAAATTCCAGAGCAGGCAGGCATCTGGAAAACGGCGCCATTACTGAATCTCAGCTTACAGATGCTGTGATAGAGAAAGCGAAAAAGCTTAATGTTATTGCGGCAGAAAGGCAGCAAACGCTAGCGCAAATGGCTATTGCATGGGTTTTGAAAGATGAAAGAATTACCTCCGTTATTCTTGGAGCCAGCAAGCCCAAACAAGTTACAGATGCAGTAGAAGCTATAAAAAATTATAATTTTTCTAAAGAAGAGTTGGAGAGGATTGAGGAAATTTTGAACCAGGAAACACAAAGTTTATAATAACTATTTCGAAAGCCTTAGCACTATAACATTGTGAGCCGGCAGCGTAGCAATCAACGGACGGGCGGTTGTGCCTGCGTGGTGGTTGGTTAAAACCATTTTGAACTAACAATCCCCCTGTTCGTTCAAGTATAAGAGAATTGCACTGGCGCAAGTATGCGGCCAAGCCTTTGTATATCATTTGTTTCCCGTAAGGATGAATAAATTTTTATTTAAAAAATTTTTCATAAAAAAGCCTGCATGATGCTGCAAGCTTTGGTAATCATTTATTATTTAAAATTTAATTATTGCCAGAAGGAGGCCGGGTTCCGTTTTGCTCAGGCTTTGGAATTAAAGCTTTGCGGCTAAGCTTGAATTTGCCGGTTTTAGGATCTACGCCAACCAGCTTTACTTTTACCTTATCGCCTTCATTAAAAACATTATCCATTGTTTCCAGCCGCTTCCACATTATTTCTGAAATATGCAGCAAGCCTTGTTTGCCCGGTAAAAATTCTACAAAAGCGCCAAACTCTTTTATACCTTTCACAGTGCCTTCATACACATCTCCTATTTCAGGCACTGACACGATACTTTTTACCCATGTTACAGCCTTATCAAGATTTTCTTTATTAACAGCAAAGATGCTAACCTCGCCTGTTTTGCCCACTTCGGAGATATTAATGGTAGTGCCTGTTTCTTTCTGAATTTCCTGTATCACCTTACCGCCAGGTCCGATAACAGCGCCAATAAATTCGCTGTCAATAATTAATTTTTCCATACGCGGCGCATGAGGCTTCACATCACTTCTGTGTTCGGGCATGCATTGGTACATCGCATCTAAAATATACATGCGCCCACGCTTAGCCTGCTCCAAAGCCTGCCGCATTATTTCCATGCTAAGGCCATCCACTTTTATATCCATCTGCACGCCACATATTCCATCACGGGTTCCGGTTACTTTAAAATCCATATCGCCGAGGTGATCTTCATCTCCAAGAATATCACTGAGCACTGCAAATTTTCCTTCTTTAGAAATAAGACCCATAGCAACACCGCTCACATGTTTTTTAAAAGGAACACCTGCATCCATAAGCGCCAGCGAACCAGCGCAAACAGTAGCCATAGAAGATGAACCATTGCTTTCTAAAATATCGCTCACAATCCTTACTGTGTACGCATATTCGCTACCCGGCATTATTTGTTTTAAAGAACGCATAGCCAGGTTACCATGTCCTACTTCTCTTCTGCCGACGCCGCGCATCATCTTCACTTCTCCGGTAGAGAAAGGCGGAAAATTATAATGCAAAATAAATTTAGAATAATCACTGGTGGCTGCACTTTCAACCAATAACTCATCAAGAGGAGTGCCCAGTGTTATTGTAGTTAAAGATTGGGTTTCACCTCTTGTAAAAAGAGCTGAACCATGCGGGCTTGGCAAAATATCCGTCTCCATTGTTAATGGCCTTATATCTTCCAGCCCGCGCCCATCAAGGCGCTTATGATCATTCAAAATTATATCACGCACCACATTATATTGTAGCTCACCAAAATAAAACTTAATTAAAGCTTTATCCTGGTCAGGCAATTCTTCACCAAGGTGTTCTTCTATTTCTTTGCGAAGATTGGTAAACGCATCTGAGCGATCGTGCTTGGCAGAAGCAGATGAGGCAATTGTATGTACTTTATCTTTTGCAAAAGAAATAATCTTTTCATTTAATTCTTCATTGCGGTAAGGCTTTGTGTATTCGCGCTTGCTTGTAACGCCAGCCTTTTCTCTCAGCTCCTGCTGCGCTTTTACCTGCACTTTTATGGCTTGGTGCCCTACCTCAATTGCTTTTATAAGATCTTCTTCCTGGCATTCTTTTGCCTGCCCTTCTACCATCATTATATTACGGTCAGTAGCAGCAATTATAAAATCCATATCTGCAGTTGCAAGCTGCGTGCGTGTGGGATTTACAACCATTTGGCCATCAACCTTAGCAATGCGCACTTCGGAAATAATTTCCTGTATCGGAATATCAGAAACAGCTAAAGCAGCAGAGGCGGCAAGACATGCAAGGGCATCAGGCATTACTTCTGCATCACTCGAAATTAATGTCACCAGCACTTGTACATCGCATAAATAATCTTCAGGAAATAAAGGGCGCAATGCACGGTCAATCAGCCTTGAGGTCAATATTTCATAATCATTCAGCCTTGCTTCGCGCTTAAAAAATGAGCCGGGAATGCGACCGGCAGATGCAAATTTTTCCTGGTAATCTACTATTAATGGAAAAAAAGACTGGCCTTCTTTAGGCTCTTTGTTAGCCACCACTGTGGCAAGTATAATGCACTTGCCCTGGCGCACAGTCACAGCGCCATCAGCCTGCCGTGCGAGCTTTCCGGTTTCAATAGTAACCTGCCTACCTTCGCCTATGTCGAATGTAACGGAGATTGGATTTGGAGTCATATTTTTATTTATCGTTTAAAAAAAAGTATTCCCAACTGCTTTGTTCAGTTGGGAATAACTAAAAATATTATTGATTTATATTTATTATTTACGAAGCCCTAACTTTTCAATCAAAGCACGATAACCGGAAAGATTATGCTTACTGAGATAAGTTAAAAGACTCTTCCTTTTACCTACCATTTGCATCAGCCCGCGCTGGGTGCTAAAATCTTTTTTATTTACTTTAAGATGATCAGAAATATGATTTATCTTTTCTGTAAGCAAAGCCACCTGAGCCTCAATAGAGCCGGTGTTTGAAGCATTTCCGCCAAATTCAGTGAATTTTTCAGCCTTTTTTTCGGTTGTTAAATAAGACATTTTTACTAAATATATTTTTATTTGGCTGCAAAGGTAATAATTAATTTTAATTTTAAGCAGCCCATAAAAGCTAATATTTATATGTTGCTGGTATATGTTCCTTTTATTACCCCAAGAGTTGAATATTCATTTAAACTAATACTGGGCAGCAGGCTTGGAATTGAATATGGTATCACCGGTGATCCGCTTCAATTTAAAAATCATCCGTTACAAAAAATAAATTATTCCGGCCAGCGCCTTTCCAATGAGCTTTTTATTTATGCAAATGATCTTTTAAAAGATAATAATATAAAGCAAATAAATGTACCAGTTAATGAAGTGAATGGTACAAAAGTTTTGTTTCCACACAAAGAGGATGATATGGGATTTGATATTTTTTCTGCCGCGTTTTATATGATTAGCAGGTACGAAGAATATCTTCCTTATGTGCCTGATAAATTCGGAAGATTCAAGGCAACAGATGCCATAGCTTATAAAAATAATTTCTTACTTGTACCGGTCGTTGATAAATGGATTGAACTTTTAAAAGAAGCTTTACAAAGGAAATATCCGCAACTAAAGTTTATTTCTTCAAAGTTTACAGCTATACTGACTTATGATATTGATGTTGCCTATAAGTATAAGGGCAGAAGCCTGAAACGCTTTATTGGCGCTTGTTTGAAAGATATTATACAATTGGATATTAAAAATATTTATACTCGTTTTCAAACCATATTTAAAAATAAAAAAGACCCCTGGGATGTATATGAATATTTACAGGCAACAATTATTAATAATAAAATATCTTCTGTTTTCTTTTTTTTAGTGGGCGATCGTTCTTCTAACGATAGAAATCTTGATCACAAAAAACCGGTTGTAAAGCGTTTGATTAATTATATAAATAGCTTCGCCGATATTGCACTTCATCCATCTTTTACAACAACAGTGGATGCGGCCAAAATTGCACAGGAAAAGCAAAGGCTTGAAAATATTTGTAATAAAAAAATTATAAAAAGCAGGCAGCACTATTTAAAATTTCATTTGCCTGAGACTTATGAAGCGCTAATAAATTCAGGCATCGCAGAAGATTATTCCATGAGCTTTCCGGAAACGGCAGGCTTTCGTGCAGGCACTTGTAAGCCATTTTATTTTTATGATTTGAAAAATGAAAAGGAAACAGATCTTACAATATTTCCAGGTGCATTTATGGATGGAAATTATATTTATTCATCTAAAACACCAGCGGATGCTGTACAGGAGATCAATAATTTAATTGATGAAGTAATAAACGTGCATGGAACTTTTATCAGTATTTGGCATAACCATACTGTGAGCGAAACAAAAGAATACATGGAGTGGAAAAAAGTACATAATGCGATGGTCAGGAAAATTATTTTTCTTAAATAAACGCATATCTATTTTATATTATTCATAAAATTTATTAAAATCTTTTCTTCATTTTCCCAGTTAAGCTCATCAGAAGCCTTTGCCGTGTTGCGTTTCCATTGTTTGTATGTTTCCATATCATTCGAAATTTCTATTATTCTTTCGGCTATTTGCTGTGGCTCAAAACTTTCAATAAAAGCCCCCACATTATATTTTTCAATGAGCAACTGCAATTCCGTAGCCCTTGAAGAAAGCACAGGAATACCTGCATGTAAGTAGTCAAAAAATTTATTAGGAAGCGCAAAACGATGATGATCTGTAACATTAATTTTCTCAAAGATCAACCCTAAAAAAGATTCCCTGGTGTACTGCATCATTTCAGCGTAAGGCAATAAATCAATAAAAAAAACCTTTGCCGAAAGCTTGTTATCAATCACCATTTTCTTAAGCTTTGCCAACACCGTTCCACCACCAATAAAGTATAAATCAAAATCATCAGGCAGGTAATTCATTGTTAATACCGCTTCTTCTGCGCCGCGGTTTTCGTTTATACCTCTGCCTTGCATTATTAAAATTTTTTTATTAAAATGTACCAAGCTTTTGCCTTTTACATCGCCATGTTTATATGGTACATTCCTGATAACAGTTACCGGAACATTATATTTTTTTTGGTACATCACCTTTATAGAATCACTTACAGTTATTACATTTTTTAATTGTGGAAATATAAGCTGCTCAAGCCTTTCCCATATTTTCCTTGAAAGTTTTTTATAAACGCTTAGTGTAAAATATTCATGGCTGTCGTACACCAGCAAGCGCTTTTTTAATTTTGCAATCATAAAGTTTGGCAACAAAGTATCCAGGTCGTTTGCCCATAAAATATCAGCGCTAGAAAACAACAAATAAAAGAACAATTGTATATTAAAAAAAAGATACATCATAGGCCCGCGCTTAAATAAATTAGTAAACCTGATGACTTTATATGGAAGATCTTTTAAAAGAAAATCATCATTACTTTTCCGGCCGAGCAATACAACTTTATAGCCCATTTTAAAAAATGTATTGCATTCTTTTTGCACGCGCTGATCAGTAACTATGTCGCTTATAACAGAAACAATAATTTTTTTATTCAATGAAAAGATGAATTTTAGCGGTAAAATGTTGAACAATTATAAGCTGTTTTGATATTAATCGCACGTAAAAGAAATCATACACTAAAATTTTATACAGCATTCGTTGACAGATAAATATTTACATATCGTTTGTCTTGATGTGCCCTACCCTGTTGACTATGGCGGCGTTTTCGATCTTTTTTACAAAATAAAATCATTGCACGAAGCAGGTGTTCATATTCATTTACATTGCTTTGAATATGGCCGTGGCAGCCAAAGTGAGCTCAATAAATATTGTGAAACTGTTACTTATTACAAAAGAATGAAATTCAATAGCAGCAGCTTTCTCCGTGTTCCATACATCGTTGGCTCACGTGCCAACCCGCTTTTATTGAAAAATATTTTAAAAGACGATTTCCCCGTTTTACTGGAAGGCATTCATTGCACTTATTTTTTATATACTAATCAATTAAAAAATAAAAATGTATTGGTTCGTTTGCACAATGCAGAGTTTGAATATTATAAAGAGCTTGGCAGCGCAACCACAAACATTTTTAAAAAAATGTATTACAAGAGTGAAAGTTTTTTATTAAAAAAATATGAAGCTGTAATTGCAAACAAAGCACTGCTGCTTGCGGTAAGTGAAAAAGATAAAGAGATATATGAAAAGCAATTCCACGCAAAGAACATTGAATACATCCCGGTCTTTCTGCCTTATAAAAATATTTTATCAAAAGATGGCAAAGGAAATTTTTGTTTGTATCATGGAAACTTATCGGTTGTTGAAAATGAAAAAGCAGCGCTGTGGCTCGTTTCCAGGGTTTTTAACACTATAGATATTCCATTGATAATAGCTGGTAAAAAACCTTCCAAACACTTACGCAATGCAATAAAGGGCAATACTAAATTTCGGTTAATTGCCAATCCTTCTGGCGATGAGATGAACGAGCTTATTGAGAAAGCGCACATACATGTGTTGCCATCATTTAACAGAACCGGCATTAAACTAAAGTTAATAAATGCCTTATTTAACGGAAGGTTTGTTATTACCAATCATGCACCGGTTGAAGGCACTAATCTTGCCACACTTTGCAGCATTGCTGAAGATGTGAATGATTTTAAAAAAGCTATTAAACAGTTGTTTAATTATCCTTTTTCAAAAGATGATATAGCTAAAAGAAAATCTATTTTAGAATCCACTTACAGCAATAATAATAATGCGCAAAAGCTTATTAAACTGATATGGTAGCATTGTCTAAGACTCTGCCGTTTTCTGTTTTTATAGTTCTTGCAGGAAACTTATTTATCACAGGATAATCGTGTGTTGCCATAATAATAGATGTGCCATAATCTCTGCAAATATTAAAAAGCAGTTGCATGATCTCATCAGACGTTTCGGGGTCCAGATTACCGGTTGGTTCATCTGCAAGAATCAGCTTCGGTGAATTTAATAATGCGCGTGAAATATCAACTCTTTGCTGCTCGCCGCCACTAAGCTCAAAAGGCATTTTAAAGCCCTTGGTTTTTAAGCCAACCTTATCAAGTACATCAGCAATTTTTTCATCCATAAGCTTATCATCCTTCCATCCGGTAGCTTTTAAAACAAACTTGAGGTTCTCATTTACATTTCTGTCGGTAAGCAATTGAAAGTCCTGAAACACAACCCCAAGGCTTCTTCGCAGGTAAGGCACTTTTTTCCAGTCAAGTGTTTGCAAGTCGTATCCTGCCACTTTTCCTTCTCCTTCGTTGAAAGAGAGATCTCCGTATAAAGTTTTTAAAAGGCTCGATTTACCGGTTCCCGTCTTGCCAACAAGGTAAACGAATTCGCCGCGCATAACCGTTATGGAAACGCGCTCAAGTATCAGTGAATTTCCCTGATAAATATTAACGTTCTTTAGTTCAACAATTGCTTCTTCCATATTTATTTTATTGAATATAACGGTTTAAAAAACGTTGCAAAGTTAGCTGTATAATTATCATTTAATAAAAAATATATATGCCGGTCAGTGTTAAAAATATTTTATGACTAAAATATTAGTTGTTAAACTAAAAAATTAGTTTATATTTGTTTTATAAATAAAAATAATGATGAAAACTTTAACCAAATCAGAAGAACAGATCATGCAGGTTTTGTGGAGGCTGAACAAAGCATTCCTTCGGGAAATAATTGATGAGTTGCCTAACCCAAAACCGCACCAGAACACAGTTGCAACGATCTTAAAAATTCTTGTCGATAAAAATTTTGCTGGTGTAAATGTGGTAGGCAGAAATCACCAGTATTACGCAACAGTAAACAAAGAGGCTTATTCCAAAGGAAGCATGAAAACGCTTGTAAAAAAATATTTCGAAGGATCGTTTACTAATGCCGTTTCATCAATGGTGAAAGAAAATAATCTTTCTATACAAGATCTGGAACTTCTCTTAAAACAATTAAGAAAAAATAAATAATATTTTATGATAACTCTTGCCTGGTACTTTTTAAAAGTAATTGTTGCTGCAGGTATTTTATATGGTTATTACCTGGTTGCCTTGCGTGATAAAGTGTTTCATGACTGGAACCGCTTTTTCCTTCTTGCTTCTGTGGTCATATCGCTTACTGTTCCATTAATGAAAATAAACGTTCTGCAAAGCAGCACTGAAGAAAAAAGCCCTATGGTTACTATGTTGCAAAACATTAATGGAGGCGATGAAGCGGTGCAATTTTATAACAGTAACAGCACATCAAAAATTACTACACAAAACGTAATTGAATTAATATATATACTTATAACATGTACTTTTCTTATTATATTTTTTAGTATACTTTATAAATTAAAAAGGCTGAGAAAATACCCCGTAACAAAGCTTAATAACATCAGTTTCTTTTCAACAAATGCAGCGGGAACTCCCTTTTCATTTTTTAATTCCATTTTCTGGAACATCGCTATTGACCTGCATTCCCAGACGGGGCAGCAAATTTTTAAACACGAAATGGCTCACATAAAAGAGAAGCATTCTTATGATAAAATATTTATGAATATAGTGTTGATTTTTTTCTGGATCAATCCGTTTTTCTGGTTTATGCGCAAAGAGCTTAACATGATCCATGAATTTATTGCAGATAGAAAATCTGTAGAAGACAGCGACCTCAGCAGCTTCGCAGCAATGATCCTTAAAACAGTACATCCATCGCAAAATTTTGCATTAACTAATAGTTTTTTTTATTCACCCTTAAAAAGAAGAATACTTATGCTTACGAAAAACAAAAATCCTAAAGTAAATTATTTAAGCAGGCTAATGGTGCTGCCAATTGCTGCTATTATGTTTGCTGGCTTTACGCTGCATATAAAAAGCTCAAAGCTGCCTGCAAACAACAGCCTGTACGCTGGAAAAACAATTACAGTTGTAATTGATGCAGGTCACGGTGGTAACGACTTTGGCACGATTTCGCCAGATGGTGCTAAGGAAAAAGATATCAATCTTTACATAGCAAAAAGAATTGCTGAGTTAAATAATGATGAGCATATAAAAATTTTATTATCAAGGCCGGATGATAAATATATTACTCCCGGAGAAAGAACTGCTTTTTCTGAAAACAATCATGCGGATCTTTTTATATCCATTCATGTAAATGCGGCTGATAAAGATCATATAAATGAAAAGGGCTTTTCTGTTTTGATAGGTAAAAATAACAGTGAAAAAAATAAACTTCTCGCATCTGCGCTTATAAATGAATTGCAAAAAACATATACAACTCAAACAGCAATTGGTGTTCGCTCAAAGAGTGTTTGGGTTTTGGATCACAATGTTTGCCCTGCAACTCTTATTGAATGTGGATACTTTACCAATGCAGCAGATGAAGCTTTTATAAGCAACACTGCTAACCAGGAAAAAGTGGCCAGGAGCATATTGGACGCAATAAACGATTACAGTAAAAATGAAAGCAGCGCTTTTTCGCCTGTGATTACACCAAATGCAGCTGCATCAGTAAGCACTTTTGATACACTACAACCATTAATTTATAAAAGTAAAAAAGTAAAAAAAGTAAGTGTTACCAGCATATCGCCGAAAGTAAATATTACTTACGAAGATGGAACAAGAGAAACCATAACTGAGGCAGAAGCAAAGCGCAGCGGGCTTTTACCGGCGCCGCCTCCGCCTCCACCAGCGCCTGGAGCTGAGCCGCCTGTGCCACCTGTTCCACCGGTAAATGCAGCCAACCCAAATCTACCTCCACCACCGCCGCCGCTTCCTGCAAATGCTTTTTATTTGATTGATGGGAAAGAAAGTACAGTTGATAAGGTTAAAAATATTAGCCCTGATAATATTGTCTCAATAAGTGTATTGAAGGATACAGCCGCCACAAATAAATATGGAGACAAAGCAAAAAATGGAGCTATAGAGATTTACACGAAAAATATTAGCGTTAAAAAAAATCCGCTTACAATTGTTAATGGAAAAAAAATTCCTTATGATGTTCTTAATACAATTGATCCAAATACAATTGAAAGTATAACCGTTCTAAAAGATAAGAATACTGTAGAAAAATATGGTAAGGAAGGAGAAAATGGTGTGATATTGATCACATTAAAACATGATACAGGTGAGAAGCAACCAATGCCAAACAAAGTCTTCACACAAGTGGAACAACCTGCCACATACCCCGGCGGTAATGCGGCCTGGAATAAATACATCACTCAGGTTATTCAAAAAAATATTAAAACATTAGAATCTGATAAAAAAAATACAGGTACTTGTGTGGTAAAATTTATTGTAAATACAGATGGAAGTATAAGCAATGTAGAAGCTATAACCATGAAAGAAACGCAGCTTGGCAAAGTGGCTACGGATGCTCTAAAGCTAAGCCCACGCTGGGTTCCCGGTAAACAAAACGACCATCTTGTAGCATCGTATGTTATGCAGCCGGTAAGCTTTAAAATAAGCGATGACCTTCAAAAAAACGAACCAAAATAGTCAGGTAGCCTGATAAAGTATATCTTCTTCTTTGGTTTTTATGAAAAGTTCTTTTTTGTCATTCGCTTCCACTCTACCAATAATTTGCGCATCAATATTAAATAAAGAAGCTTGCTCGATTATGGTAACCGCAAAATTTTTATCAGTATAAATTTCCATGCGACAACCCATGTTAAAAACCTGGTACATTTCTCTGGAATCTGCACCACTGGCGAGTTGTATCTCTTTAAAAATTCGTGGCGGCTCAAACAAATTATCTTTTATCACCTTTGTATTTTGAGGAATATATTTTAAACATTTTGTTTGGCCGCCGCCGCTGCAATGGATCAATCCATAAATTTTATCAAAGTTTTCTTCAAGCAATTTTTTTATCAGTGGCGCATACGTTTTTGTAGGCGAAAGAATTTCTTTTGTGTCTTCAATTTTATTTTTACCTATATAAACTACATCATCACTTAGCGAAGTATCATAGCTTTCTTTAAAATTTTCTGCATAATATTTATTTAATAAATCGTGCCTTGCAGAAGTTAAGCCATTGCTGCCAATGCCACTGTTATAGGCACTTTCATAAGTTGCCTGGCCAAAAGAGGCAAGGCCAACAATAACATTACCGGCAGCAATTTTTTCATTTGATATAATTTTTGCCTTTGGCCATCTTGCCGTCATGGTGCCATTTACGGCAATGGTTCTTACCACATCGCCCACATCGGCAGTTTCTCCACCGAGGTAATGAATGTTGATGGCATAGTTTTTCATTTGGTTAAAAAAATTCTGTGTGCCATTTATGATCTCTTCCAGCACTTGTGCAGTTATTACATTTTTGTTTCTGTCAATGGTTGAATTAAAAATTATATTATCATAAATGCCAACACATAAAAGATCGTCAAGGTTCATCACCACTGCATCCTGGGCTATACCCTTCCACACTGTTGCATCTCCGGTTTCCTTCCAATATAAATAAGCAAGAATGCTTTTAGTACCAGCACCGTCGGCGTGCATCACATTTACATAATCATCATCATTGCCTAAATAATCAGGATATATTTTACAAAAAGCTTTTTCAAAAATTCCGGTATCAAGATTTTTTATAGCATTATGTATTTCTTCTTTTTGTGCAGAAACACCGCGCCTGGAATAAAGAGACATGATAAGATTTTGATTGCTGTAAAAATATACAATATCATTTTCCTGCATCGTTTATAGGGTAACAATTCATAAATAATTTAGCTTTGCAACCGCACATGCAGGTACACCGTGATATAAATAATTTACCTCTTTTTAAGAACGCAGTAATAACCATTGGCACCTTCGACGGTGTGCATACCGGCCATATTAAAATTATTAACCAGTTAAAGAAAGAAGCTGCAAATGCAGGCGGGGAAACGGTTATCATCACATTTGACCCGCATCCGCGGATGATTATTAATAATTTACCAGAAAATAATTCAGGAATAAAGCTGCTGAATACCACTCAAGAAAAAATAGAGTTGTTGCAAAAGCAACTTATAGATCACCTTGTGGTCGTTCCCTTTACCTTACAATTTTCTGAGCAAAAAGCAGAAGAATATATCACTGATTTTTTGGTAAAAAAATTTTCTCCTCATACTATTATTATTGGTTACGATCATCGCTTTGGCAACAATAGAAGCGGCGATTATAAACTGCTTGAATCTTACCAGCTAAAATATAACTTTAAAGTAAAAGAAATACCTGAGCATGTGTTGCATGACGTAACGATAAGTTCTACCAAAATACGCACAGCTATTGCGCATGGTGACATAACAACTGCCAATGAATATCTTGGTTATCCCTATTTTTTTGAAGGCACAATTATAGAAGGTAATCAGCTTGGCAGAACGATTGGTTTTCCCACAGCCAATATACATATCAGTGATAGCAATAAGCTTGTTCCATCAAACGGCGTTTATGCTGTAACAGTTACCTTGCAAACGGAAACTGAAAAGAGCTACAAAGGCATGATGAATATTGGCCTGCGGCCAACTATTGATGGAACTAAAAAAGTGATTGAGG
The DNA here is from genome assembly GCA_965276925.1 of Hanamia sp. Lineage (GTDB taxonomy): Bacteria > Bacteroidota > Bacteroidia > Chitinophagales > Chitinophagaceae > Ginsengibacter. The sequence continues at coordinate 2,585,749 of OZ255711.1, read as the reverse complement.
TAAATATCTTTGATTTCGACAAAAATATTTACAACCAAAATATTCGTGTAGGTATACAGCAATTTTTAAGAAATGAAATAAAATTCAGTGGCCTTGATGCTTTAAAAGAACAACTGGCTGCTGATAAAAAACTATCGCTGCAACTCTTGGGTAACGTTTAAGCGTAAGCTTTTATATTAATTATTTTATAAGCAAGTTCCTTGAGCAATGATCCACCGGAAGCGCCATGGCTCCTGATTCCTACGCTTCTTAAATTATATTCGTGCAATAAAACAATAACCTGCTCAGTCTCTTTTTGTGAATAGTTCAAAAGCATATCTGTGGCTTGTTGCACGAGATTTGGGTTATAATTTAAAATAGGCTTTAGCGCTCTTTCGCTCTTGTCATTCATCTGATGTATGCTAAGAATTTTTGAAAAAGAATTATATAAAGAAGGCAATACCAGTTGTATGGGCGCCGCTTTGGGATTGGCATCAAAATATTGAATAATGCGTATGGCTTTGGAAAGATCTTTTTTGCTGAAAGCCTGCTGCAATTCAGAAATATTATAGTCTTTGCTTACGCCAATATATTTCTCAATATCATCTTCTGTTATACTTTTTTTATCCCTGAGATTGATAGAAAGTTTTTCCACTTCGCTGGCAATACGGTTAAGATCGTTGCCAATATGATCAACAAGCAGGTGAAGGGCTTTGTGCGTTATCTCATAACCTTTGCTTTGTATATAGCCGCTCGCCCATGTTGGAAGCTGGTTATCATAAATCTTTTTTGACAAAAAAACCTCGCCATGTTTTTTTAATAATTTAGAAATACGACTTCTTCCATCAATTGTTTTGCCTTTGTAAGAAACAACAAAAATGGTTGAGTTTAGCGGGTGCTCAATGTAGCTTTCAAGCTTCTCAATATCTTTCATTTGCTGCCCTTCTTTTAAAAGAACTACCTGCCTTTCGGCAAACATTGGATAGCGCCTGCAGGCATTCAAAACATCGGCCCAGCTTGCATCTTTACCATAAAACACTGTAAGATTAAACTGTGCATCTGCTTCACTAAGAATTTTTTTTTCTGCATAATTAATTACTTCATCTATATAAAATTCTTCTTCACCTTCGAGCCAGTATAGCGGCTTGAAAACATTTTTTTTCCAATCGGATAATATTTGAATTGATGTCATTTAAGAAAGATAAATTTTGCAGCCTTTACCAATTTCGCTAACATGCATTTGTAATAAGTAATTTTCTGCTGGCATAATTTTGGAAAATTATTTACATATTTTTATAATAAAAAAATTAAAACATGAGTTACGAAAACTTTCCTTCCGCTGAAACTCCTGAGCAAAAGCCTGTAGTTGTAAAAAACAATAGCGGGCGCAATGTTTTAACAGGTGTATTAATTGTTGCATTGCTTGCTACATGGGGTTATATTATTTATGATCATAATAAAGACACCCAGAAAGAGCAGGATTATAAAACACAGATCGTTAACAGCGATTCTTCAAAAAATGAATTGCAACGCGAGCTGAATGATGCAGCACAAAGGCTTGACAATTTAAAAACGACTAACGTAAAAGCTGACAGTCTTTTAAAAACTAAAGACAAAGACATTGCTGATCTTAAAAGCAGGATTCAAAGCATTTTGAATGATAAGAATGCAACAACGGCGCAGCTTGCACAGGCAAAGAGACTGATCAATGAATTGAAAGGAAATATAGAAACTTATACCGCCCAAGTGGATTCTTTAAAAACTGCCAACATCCAACTGGCGCAGGAAAAGAAGCAGGTAACCGTGGAACGTGATGTGGCCAATAAAAATTACGATTCGGCCAACCAGGTAATTAAGCAAAAGGAAGACGTGATAGATGTTGGCTCCACCTTGCACGCATCCGATTTTAAAATTATTGGTGTAAGAGAAAAAGGTGGTAAAGAAAAAGAAACTACCAAGGCAAAGAAGGTGGATAAATTAAAAATTTCATTTGATATTGATGAAAATAGGATCACGCAAAGCGGGCCAAAAGATCTTTACGTTTCTATTACTTCACCTGATGGAAACCCTGTAAGTGTTGATGCGCTTGGCTCTGGTAAGTTTGTATTAAGAGATGGCACTGAAAAAACTTATACAAAAAAGGTTCAAATAAATTATGAGCAAGGGCAAAAGCAATCAGTAAATGTGGAATGGTCTCAAAACAGCGATTTTCAAACAGGCGCTTATAAAATAGAAATTTATAACAACGGCTTTAAAATTGGTGAAGGCGTTTGCACATTTAAGAAGGGCGGATTGTTTGGATAGTATCTATCATAAAAATTATGTATAAATAAAAACTTCCATGCACCACATGGAAGTTTTTTTATAAAAAATTATTTAAAAATTACTTTGCAGCTACCGGTGGCTTTCCGCCCTCCGGAACAAAAATCAGTGCATCAGAATCCATACAATAACGTTTGCCGGTTGGCGCGGGCCCATCGTCAAAAACGTGGCCTAAATGAGAACCTGTTTTTGAATCAACTACTTCCAGGCGTTCCACGCCAAGCGTGCCATCTTTTACAATTTTTACTGCATCAGCATTTATGGGCGCAAAAAAGCTTGGCCATCCTGTGCCTGAATCAAACTTAGCATCGGAACTAAAAACGGGCTGCAAAGATGCAGCGGAGTAATAAGTACCTTTTTTATAAAAGTGATTAAGTTTTCCTGTAAAGGGTTGCTCTGTGCCTTTTTCTCTTAAAATATAATACTGCGCTGGCGTTAGCTTTTGTTTCCATTCACTTTCCGATAGCTGCACAGGAAACTTTGCATCGGCAGATACGATTTGCGGATCAGGATATTTATTGCCTGCTTTTGCAGAAGAGGATGAAGTAGTTACCTGCCGTGTTTGCGATTGTGTACAATTAACAAGAAGCAAGGAGAACATAAGTGAAGAGAGGTATAATACTTTTTTCATTTTAAAATTTTATCTATTTACGATACAAAATAATAAAATGATTTGTTATAAAATGTTAAGAGGTTATTTGATAAGCTTAAATACCTGCGAAGCGTTATTGCCCTCAACTTTTAGAATATAAATACCCTGAGGCAGTGCATTCACATTTATTATGGTGGTTTGTTTTTGAATAGCTTGCGTAATTAATAATTTTCCAGTCATATCGTAAAGCTTTGCTGCACTGTTCAAATTTTCAACGGCTTTCTTATAGCTAATATTTATTTGGCTGGTGAAGGGATTAGGATACACAGAAATATTTAGTGTAATGGCTACGACACCTGAATCTGCTACTTCATTGCCTTGTGCAAGCGAGCTATCACAAACTGATACATTGTTCATGAATGAATTTCTTGCATTACCAGCGGCGAACTGGCCTCTCATTTCAATTTTCTGATCCTGCGTAAACATATTCATACACGCATCATCAGTAAAATCCATAAAATCCATAAACATGTCGCCATAAGAATTAGTAGAGCAGGTAGACATCTTAGGAAAAGATGGGCAGCCTGAACTGCTTGCCTGCTGCGGAGGTGTGTCTGCAATACCATCATCGCCACAAACAGCATCGCCCCATAAATGGCGCAAACCAAGCCAGTGGCCTATTTCATGAGTTGCAGTGCGGCCTTTGTTGTAAGGTGCAGCCACATTTCCTACAGTTCCAAAAACATTATATTGTATTACAACTCCATCTTTATCTGCAGGGCCGCCCGGCATAACAGCATAACCAAGGGTTCTTCCAAAAAGATTACATACCCAGATATTTAGGTATTTCTTAGCATCCCAGGCATCATCGCCGCCGCTTGCTGAATATTTCATTTCATCATCAGCCAGGAAAAAAGAAGCATTGGTATGTTTATGAATGATGCCGGTGGTATGCCTGCCATCGGGATCAACTTTGGCAACACAAAAAACGATCTTTGCATCCGCAGCTACACTTTTAAAAGGCGCAGGCGTGTTTACAGTATCAGCATTTTTTCTTCTGTAGTCATTATTTAAAACAGCTATTTGCGAAAGCACCTGGGCGTCGCTTATATTTTGATCACTTGTATTATAAATAACATGTATCACCACGGGAACAATTATCACTTCATTGCTCATAGTGTCGTTTGAGCCGGAAGCCGTGCGCAAACTGGTGTTATTCGAAATTGCGGAAATGCCCGCCTGGCGCATGTAGTCTGGGGTTCCGCATCTTTGTGCAGATGCTAATGAAGAAAGGCATATAAAAATAAAAGAGTAAAAAATTCTCATGTTTCCTTTTTGTGGTGTAAAAAACAAAAGGAATTTTATAGGATGCCAGTAAAGGTTTACATAGAATCTAACAAATAATACATGGGATAAATTGGAGGCAGGTGAACCGAACGCTGCGTGATGCGGCGGTTATGGATGCAAATAAAATACAAATAAGTTATGATTGCAAGCATTTAGCAAAACATTTTGTAAATGAATTTTAGGTACAAAAAAACGGTTTGTTATTTTTACAACTATTAAAAAATTAACGATGGTTAAAACCCTTATGGCTTCCGTATTTCTTATTCTTTTAATTTCCTGCGGCAGCAACTCTTCCACGCCTGATGTTGATAACAGCCTGCCTGTGGCACAAAGCGTTGCAGCGCCCCAGCCTATTACCTTTACAATTGATTCTGTTTTTCCTCATGACACCCATGCTTTCACGCAAGGACTGGAGTATTATAAAGGAAACTTATATGAAGGCACAGGAGAACCCAACCAATCAACATTAAGAATAGTGAACATAAAAACCGGCAAGCCGGAAAAACAATACCTCATTCCTGATTCAACAATTTTTGGAGAAGGGATTACTATTTTTAAAAATAAAATATACCAGCTTACCTGGCAAAGCCATAAAATTTTCGAATACAACGTAACGGATATTATGCATCCATTGAACACTTATAACTGGAGCCCTGAAGGCTGGGGAATGACCAATGACGGGCATAATATTATAATCAGCGATGGCAGCTCAAAGCTTTATTATGTGCAGCCTGACCCTGCAACAAAACAAATGAAGCCAATAAAAACATTGACTGTTGTGGACAACAACGGCGAGCTCGACAGTCTTAATGAGCTTGAGTATATTAATGGGTTTGTGTATGCAAACAGGTGGTATAACAATCACATAATAAAAGTGGACACTTCCAATGGCCATGTCGTTGGAATACTTGATTTGACTGGCCTTATGCAGCAGTACGATCCCAAAGACAAACTAACCGAGGGCGCAGTTTTAAATGGCATCGCTTATGACAGCGCTACAAAAAAAATGTATATAACAGGTAAAGACTGGCCTAAAATGTTCCAGGTACAAATGAATAACTAAGATGTTTGAACTGCAGCTAATTTTATTTCTTTTAAAGATTTTATATGATTGGCAATTTCGCAGTATACTTTGCCAAAATTACTTTGTACACTACAGTCAATTACACAGTGAAGAACCGTATTAAGAGGCGCCCATCTTTCAGGTTCGCCATCCATGCTTATAATTACGGAAGGCGTTTTCAGTGCGGCTGCAATGTGTGAAACTCCTGTACAATTTGCAATAAGCATGCTTGCATTTTTAATAAGAGCCGCTACGGTGCCAAGACTTGTTTTACCGGTAAGATCTATTGCCGGATAATGCATACATTTTATAAGCTCGTTCGTTACCTGCTTTTCATCGCTTGTGCCTGTTAACACCACTGCAAAGCCTTTCTCACAACAGTAATCCGCTACTGCAGCAAAGTATTGCGGCGGCCACTGTCGCCACGCCTGGCGTGAGCCGGCATGAACAATAACATATTTTTGTTGTATAAATTGATTGTATATTTTTTTATATTCTATTTCATCATTGCCGGATAAGGGAAACTCAAGATGCGAGCCCTGCAAGTCTATTCCCAGGTGGCGCATAAGTTTTAAATGACGCCATACTTCTGAGCCGTAATCAGGATAAGGTATAAAAAGTTCATTATCCACGTAGCTTTCATTATTGTAAAATCCTGCAATTAACTTTGCATTAAATTTATCCATTAAATCGTTTACAACCGTACCGTTACCCTGTAGTTGAAAAACCAAATCAAAATTTTCCTTTTGAACTATATCAACAAATTTATTAAAGTCATTTTCGCTGTAAGGTTGCTCCGGTAAGCCTTCATATCCGGGAAAATGAATAAAGCCATCTAAATAATTATTGAAAAGATGTACGAAACTCGCGGCCCACGGCAGCCCGAGCAAAATAATTTTAGCATCAGGATACGCATAGCGCAAGCTTCTGATTGCAGGTATTACACAAAGCATATCTCCTAATTGCAAAGCACGAAATACCGCAATCTTTTTTATATCATTTTCTGGTAGTTTCATAATAATAATTTTTTGTATCTCAATGAGCCATACAATGTCCAGAACACCGAAAGAAAAGGAATGGCTGCAGAAGTAACCGCCATCTCAATAATATGCGAGGCTTCTTTTGAGGTGCCATTAAGTCTCTTTAACATAAATAGTACAACCAGCAATAGCCAGCATACTAACGAAAAAAAAGCTATAATCGAATTGTGCTCAATCATATTTATTAATGCAAACACAAATAAAAAAACCATTGCATAATAATTCCATAAAGGCCGCCGGCTTATTTTTTTTCTGTATAAAAAGGGATGTTTTTTATATAACAGTGCATTGTAAAAACTTTTTTTCTGCTCCTGCAAACTCACGCCCCACGCTGCCTCACGCACAGGATGAATGATAATGGCCTTTGACACTTTTATCACCGGTATAGATAAAGAAATGAGCTTGAAATGCAACGCACTATCTTCCCGCCATGCGATGGAAAAATCTTCGTCAAAACCTTTTACAAGTTGAAATGTTTTTCTGGTGCAGGCGCAGTTTGCAGTTATAAATTCGGCAGTTTCCAGGTGGGCAATATTTTTTTCATAATCCGTTGGCTTATCGGCGCAGGGCACAATGGTTTGTCCGCTGAAAGCCACATAGCTCCTGCCATGCAGCAAATATCTTTTCCAGTATTGATACAGCCATTTTATACAGGGTATACAATCATCATCAGTAAATACAAGCAGCTCTCCTTTTGCAATGGATGCTCCTTTATTTCTTGCCGCCGCCGGGCCTTTCCTGTAATCAAGGCTTGTGTAAATAAAATTTTTTAAATCATATTCATTATTAAATGATAAAAACTTTTGCTGCGTTAATTCATCCGGCCCATCTGTAACCACAATCACCTCATATTCATCATTTGAAAAGGATTGCCATCTCAATGCTGCCAGGCATCTCATTAGTAATTGAGGCCTTTTATAAGTAGGTATTATTACAGAAATTTTCAGGTACATTAATAAAGCAGAATACTATTTTTTACAATTTATTTTTCTAACAGAAATGAATTAATAACCAACGCATCAAAAGGCGAGGTCCAGAAACATTCAATGGCATCGCGTGGCGTGCAAACAACAGGTTCGCCCCTTGTATTAAAAGATGTATTGATAAGCACAGGCACACCGGTAAGCGCTTTAAATTCTTTTAAAAGATTATAATAAACAGCGTTTTGCTTTTCATTTATTGTTTGTATTCGTGCTGTATTATCTACATGAGTAACAGCAGGAATTTTACAGGCTTTATCTGCTTTTACTTTATATACAAAAAGCATGTAAGGCGAATATTCAGCATCTTCAAACCATTCTCCGGCATCTTCTTCAAGCACCACAGGCGCCACCGGCCTGAAGTCTTCACGATCTTTTATTTCATTAAGCTTTTGCTGCATTTCCCCATGTATCGGAGATGCCAGTATTGACCGGCCTCCCAGGGCTCTTGGCCCAAATTCCATCCGGCCCTGGTACCATCCTATCACTTTATCTTTTGCCAGTAATGCTGCAGTTTCCTTTGCTACATTTTTCATTTTTTTATAAGAGACTTTGGTCCATTGTAAAAAATTTTCAACTTCTTCATCTGTATATTCCGGTCCGAGATAGGCATTCTCCATTTCGTATCGTACGTAATGATCTTTTTTGATATTTTTTTCAGCCCAAAGAGCTGCGCCCAAAGCAGTGCCGGCATCCCCCGCCGCAGGCTGCACCCAAATATTTTTAAAAGGTGTTTGCGTTTTTATAGTGGCATTCATCACACAATTAAGTGCAACACCACCTGCCATACATAAGTTTTCGCACCTGGTTTTTTCATAAAGCCAGTTACCTATTTTTACAACAGATTCTTCCAATGCTTTTTGCAAAGAATGTGCTATGTCAAAATGATTACCGCCAAATGGTTCACTGCGAAGTCGCCGCTTCCCAAATACGCTATCATAATCTACTTTTTTTATGGTATAAGTGCCATCATCATTAACCTGTATCATTGATCTGAAAGTATCGAGATACACAGGTTTTCCATAAGAAGCCAATGCCATTACTTTATATTCATCTGAAGAATGAAGAAATCCCAGATGTGTGGTTACTTGTTCATACAACAAGCCTAAAGAATGTGGAAGACAGACCTGCCCGACTTGCTGCAAATCATTTCCATTGCCGATATAATAACTTGTAGAAATATCTTCACCACGACCATCAAGTATAAGTACTGCTGCCTCCTGATAAGGCGACGGAAAAAAAGCACTTGCAGCGTGAGCAAGATGGTGATTTACAAAATGCCATTTATTTATTTGAACACTGCTGCCTATAAAATTTTTTTGTAAATGATGAGGATAACCATCAACCAATTGCCACGGCGCATTTACGATGGATGATAAAAACAAAGGATCCCATTCCGAAATCCATTGCGATGCAGGCGACGATAACTGCGGCTGAAGTGGCAATGAAACAGATGCATCAGGCGTAAGATCTTTTAATAAAATGGAAGGATCAAAAGAGTACGCAATATTATCAACATCACTGAGGTGTATACCAGCCGTTTCAAGACAATAATTTATAGCATTAAATGGCAATTCATAAGTAGAAAAAGGTATGGGTCTTTTTGCATGTTTTATATGGGTAAAACGCTCTTCCTCTGCGGCTGCAATTATTTTTCCATCACTAATAATACAAGCTGCAGCATCGTGAAATACAGCATTTATCCCAAGTGTATGCATTTGAATTTTTTACAACTTTTATTCAAACCATCAGCCATTTTCATTTATTAATTTTTAAGTAGCGATTTAAAAAAAAGGGATTTAAAAAAAGATGTTATGTTGTATTCGATGCGTATTATACACATTTTCTTGTGGAACATTTTACATAAATCCTCAAACACTCTTTTAAAATAAAAACATTATATGAAAGAACCGCTTCTTTGGAGAAGTGGCATCATTTTACCATCGTTATTTTTAAATGAGCAAAAAAACCTTACCTGGCAAAGCACTAAAAATTTTTACCTGGCATATTCACGGGTCTTACCTTTTTTACCTTTCGCAAGGCAACTATGAAATATATATTCCGGTAAATGAAAATAAAGACGAAGGTTATTATGGAAGAGGCGAAACATTTCCTTTTGGATCTAATGTTATAGAGGTTTCCATAAACGATGTGAAAGATTGCACATTCGATTGCATTTTATTTCAGACAAATAAAAACTATCTCGTTGATCAATATGCAATATTAAGTGAGGAGCAAAGAAAACTTCCCCGTATTTATTTAGAGCATGATCCGCCTGCAAATAATCCGGTAAATCAACGCCACATTATGCATGACCCCGAAGTGCTGGTAGTTCATGTAACGCATTTTAATAAACTGATGTGGCATAATGAAAATGTTATTACCAAAGTAATTGATCATGGTGTAATAAAACCTGCCCCGGAATATTCAGGTGAATTAGAAAAAGGAATTGTTGTAATAAATCATTTGCACCAGAGAGGAAGAAAATTAGGCGCTGATATCTTTAATGAGGTGCGCAAACATGTACCTCTTGATCTCATTGGAATGGGCACAAAAGAATATGGTGGTCTTGGTGAAATACTTCATCCGCAGATACCATCTTTTATAAGTAAATACCGTTTTTTCTTTAACCCAATAAGATATACCAGTCTTGGCCTGGCAGTGTGCGAAGCAATGATGACGGGCATTCCCGTGGTAGCGCTCGCAACTACTGAATATGTTACTGTGCTCAACAATAATGTATCAGGTATTATACATACAGATATTGATTATCTCATTCAAAAAATGAAAGAGATGATACATGATAGATCTTTTGCAGCATCCATTGGCAATGAAGGAAAAAAAATTGCTGAAAAAAGATTCAATATTGAACGGTTTACAAAAGAATGGGAAGACACTTTCCAAGCTGCTGTAAACTCAAAAGAATTAAACTATGATAAGAAAGAGAATAGCTCTTATTAGCGAGCACGCATCTCCGTTGGCTCTCTTTGGAAGCGTAGATAGCGGCGGCCAAAATGTGTATGTGGCAGAACTAAGCAAAGAGCTGGCAAACAAAGGCGTTTATGTAGATATTTTTACAAGAAAAATTTGTAAGAGCCAGCAAGAAATTGTTGAATACGCTTCCGGCGTTCGCATTATACACATAAAGGCCGGCCCTGAAACCTTTGTTGAAAAAGAAAAGCTCTTGAACTACATGGATGAATTTACCTGTAACATGCTTTTTTTTATAAATAAAAACAAATGTAATTACACTACCGTACATGCTAACTTTTTCATGTCGGCGCTGGTAGCATCTAATATAAAAAAAGAATTGGACATTCCTTATGTGGTTACCTTTCATGCGTTAGGCCTGGTAAGGCTTGCACATCAAAAAGAAATGGATAGATTTCCTGTTGAGCGTTTCGATATTGAAAGAATGATTGTAAGAGATGCCGATCAAATAATTGCCGAATGCCCGCAGGATAAAGATGACCTGTTAAATTATTATCATGCTAACCCTTCAAAGATCACTATTGTTCCGTGTGGCGTTAATTTAAGGGAGTTTACTGTAATAGATAAGATGGCAGCAAGAAAAAAACTGCAATTGAAAAAAGATGAGATCATATTGCTTCAATTAGGAAGAATGGTGCCGCGTAAAGGCGTGGATAATGTAATAAGATCTTTAAAACATTTGTGCAAAAATATAAACAACGTGAGGCTGTTGATAGTGGGCGGTGAAAATGATAATTGCGACGAACAACTTACTCCTGAAATGCACAGATTAAAAAAGATTGCAAAGGAAGAGGATGTTGAGGCTAAGGTAACCTTCACCGGGCGCAGGCAAAGAGATGTATTAAAATATTATTATGCTGCAGCCGATGTTTTTATAACTACACCGTGGTATGAGCCCTTTGGCATTACGCCTTTGGAAGCCATGGCGTGCGGCACTCCGGTAATTGGCTCCAATGTAGGCGGAATAAAACATAGTGTTTTAGATGGCGTAACAGGTTTTCTTGTGCCGCCGCATGATCCATTTACATTAGCAAAAAAAACAGAACATTTATTAAAAAATCCCCATCTCATTTCTGCTATGAAAAAAAATGCAGTGGAGCATGTGAAAAAAAATTTTACATGGAAAAGTGTAGCATCTTCTGTGAGCGCTGTGTATGATAAAACCACACTAAAAAAATCAGTGCCTGATAAAGTGATTTTCCTTCAGCAATATGGTTTGAAAAATTTTGAAACAAAGATTAAGACTGCTTTTTTATCTGAGAGGAATATGCAAACCAAATTAGCGAAATGAAAAAAGCTGTGTTCATAGATAAAGATGGAACACTGGTAAAAAACATTCCTTATAACATTGACAGAACATTAATAAAGCTTGAAGATACAGTGCAGGAAGGCCTTTTAATCCTTCATAAAAATGATTATAAACTTATAATCATTTCTAATCAATCCGGAATCGCTGATGGATTTTTTGAAGAAAAAGATTTAGAAAATGTTAATGATGAACTGCAATTACAATTAGCAGCTTACAATATAAAACTTGATGGATTTTATTATTGCCCGCACCTGCCGGAAGGATCAGTTGCAGGATATGCAACAGACTGTGAATGCAGAAAGCCTAAGCCTGGCTTGATCTTCAGAGCAGGTAAGGATTTCGATATAGATTTGTCAGCATCATGGATGATAGGCGATATACTTAATGATATAGAAGCAGGAAACAGCGCGGGCTGTAAAACAATTTTAATAGATAATGGTAATGAAACAGAATGGATATTGAATAAAAAAAGATTTCCACAGTATACCGTACATAATTTTGCAGACGCAGCTGAGATCATTGTTTTTGAAGAAAAAAGAAAAAAAATTAACCTAAGTGTCATGGAGTAACTGCAACAATATTTTAATTATTCGCCCGGATAATATGGGTGATATTATAATGATGACACCTGCTTTACATGCACTAAAAAAAACTTTTAATTGCAGGATCACTTTACTTACTTCTTCGGCAGGCAGCATGATAACACCCTTTATTTCCTGCATAAATAAAACCTTAAAGTATAATCTTCCATGGGTAAAATCACCTGATGTATTAAATCCATCTGATACGACAGGCTTAATAAAAAAATTAAAATCGTTGCACTTTGATGGCGTGATCATTTCGACCGTTTACAGCCAAAACCCTTTGCCGGCGGCGCTTCTTGCTTACCAGGCCGGCATTCCATTAAGAGCAGCCTGGTGCAGGGAAAATCCTTATGATTTATTAACTGATTGGATTGCTGATAAAGAACCTTTCTCATTTATACAGCACCAGGTGATACGGGAATTAAATCTTGTAAAAAAATTAGGTGCAAAGGTTAGCGATGACAGGCTATCATTACAATACAACAAATTGAAATGTGGTAAAAGTGTAGCAAAGAAACTTTCTGCAAAAGGGATTGATTATAAAAAACCATGGGTAATAATACATCCGGGTGTTAGCGAGGATAAACGTAAATATCCGTTAGAACTCTGGGCTCAGGTTATAAAGCAACTGCAAAAAGAAACTGCGATGCAACTATTGATAACCGGAGCAGCAAATGAACTAACGTTAGCTAAAAGCATTTGCGGGAATGCAAATAAAACAGCATATAATGTTGCAGGCTTATTTACTGTAGAAGAATTTATTTGCCTCATTGATCAAGCACAGATAATAATCTCTGTGAACACAGCAAGTATACATATTGCAGCAGCCGTGCGAACGCCTGTGGTGGCTCTTTATGCGCTCACTAATCCGCAGCATATACCATGGAAAACACCTTCCGCTATTTTACCCTTTAGTGTGCCGAAGCAGTTGAAAAGTAACAACCAGGTAGTGCAATATGTTTATGAAAAATATGATGAGGCATACATTGATTATCCTTCGCCATCGCAGGTAATAAAAAGCGCTTTGGCATTATTGCAGGTTAGCCTTGCAAAGCATGCAACTCAGGAAGAAATGATATAAATAAGAGAACTGCATTTCTTTGTATCTCTTGCTGCTGCTGCATTAGACCTAAAGCCGTTTATAATTGCTTTCAATAAATTTGATTCGCCAGACTTATATTTTTCGCTCAGCATACTCACATAAAAACTATCGAACCACATTGGCTTCAGTGCTATTATTTTCATTTCACACATGGCTAATAATTTTTCCATAGCCACCGGCGAAAAATGATACAAATGCCTTGGCACATCGTAAGCCGCCCAATACTGCCCGTAAAATTTTGCGTCAAAGGAAGTGTAATTAGGCACTGCAATAAAGAGCTTGCCGCCCGGTTTTAATAAACCTTTTAAATGCTTTACATACTTATGTAATTCATGCACATGTTCTATTACATGCCATAAAGTAATAACGTCAAAACTCTTTTCTGCAAATAAAAAAAAATCATGTGCATCGCTAAGTTGTATATCATACAATTCTTTTGCTTTGGCTCTTGCTGATGCATCAGGCTCTACACCAGTAACGGCCCATCCGGCATCTTTCATTACAGATAAAAATGAACCGGTGCCAGCACCTACATCCAACAGAGATCCATTTTTTTTACCGGAAATCTTTTCTATAAGATGCTTCTTTTGTATTACTGTTCTCTTTCTTATAACATGATACAACTTATTAACCAATCCCTTATTAGTATCACTGTGGGAAATATAACTTTCCGATTGGTAGTAGCTGCTAATATCATTTTGCTCAGGAGCATTTTGGGTAAATCTTAGCGTACAATTATTGCACTGCCAGATTTCGAAAAGCTCATGTGAAACCGTATAATCCTTAGCCACCAATACTTTGTAAATATCCGGTTGCCCGCAGCCTGGGCAAGCTTTATATGTAATCATGCCATGTAGTTGATGCAAAGAAAATATAAAATCATCAATCATAAATTTTATAAGTGCTTGCGATTTTGTTTTTCTTTATATTTAATTTGATTGAATTTTACCCTAATGAATATTGCATCTGTAAAAGAAAAAGTAAAGCGGTTTGGATATTTTATACCCTTTCGCTTACACTTTTTATTGCTGGTTATTTGCTTGTTGCTTGCCGGCTTTTGGCTTAAGAAAAACAACGCTTTGCCAGAAACATCGCGCACGGCTATCATCAGCGTTTTTATATGTGTTACGTTATGGTTTGCTATCTCGGTTCTTATTATGTCGTTTGTCAGTGCATTTGTGCCGTGGCTTTTATTTTTAATTAATAAAAAAAATAGTAAGGCTGCTTTAAAAGTTAAAACATCAGGTACAAAGAATATTACAGATAAACAATTAGTAGAAGTGAACATCAGCAATGTTTTTAAACCTCTTTTCGGGTATCTGCGCGTGCGTCTTAAGTACGATAAATATCATATCTCACCAAAATTTGCTCCTGTAACAGACGGTATAACCACAGCTTTTTTCTCATCAAAAATCAAAGGCATTTATAACTGGCCTCTGAAGCTTATAAAAGAATATAATGTGGATAGCGGCATAATTTATTTTGAAGATTTCTTTCAGTTTTTTTCGTTTGCAACACAATTATCCACAAAAGATACATTTTATATATACCCGCTGAAAGCGGCTACAGAAGCCATTTTGGTGCAACCTAAAAAAACAGATGATACACTTATACGTATTGAAGAGATGAGAAAAGTGGAAGGTGAATTTTTAAATTATAAGAATTTTGAAACCAATGATGATGTGAGAAGAATAGTATGGAAAATTTATGCAAAAAATAAAGAACTGGTAGTGCGCATTCCGGAAACCAGCGACCCATATGCTTCGCATATTTATTTTTTCACTTCTTTTTATAACAATATAAGCAACTCTTTCAACCAGGCTTTCAATGATATTTTTTTAAACAGTTATAAAACGTTTGTATGGAATATTTATGAACAATTATATAAGCAAAATGAAAACATAAAATTTATTCCGGATCAGCAGCCCAAAGCATTTTATGCAGATGATGAACTGCTAAAAGTAAAATACATGATCAGTACATCTGCATGGCAGCAAAGTAATGAACCGCTTAATTACTTCAGCAACCAATATGGCTCTGTTCTCTGTGTTTCATCTTTAACGGATGCAAGCCAACTACAGCAAATAGTTGACAAGAACGGCAGATCGCTCACCGTCATTTTTGTTAAACTAAGCAAAAGCTTTTCTAAAATAAAAATTACCGATGGACTGAGATGGATATTTGTAAAGCCTGAAAAGCAGGGCTCAGAAAGGCTTCAGCTTGCGTTTAGTATTTCGCCTCTCAAAAAAAAGATTGCAGATAATGAAGCACAAATACAAGAGATGCTAATGAAAAGCGAATGTGAAACAATGATCTTAGAATAAAAAATAGTAAGATAATATGATCAACAATTAAAAGCCTTACTACGCTTAACTGTTACCTTGTACATGTTTTATAAGGGGTTAACATATACACCTGATACGCAACAATGAATATTGGAAAAATATATAGCACTAAAAAAATTATTGCAAAGCTTTTACTTCTCATCGTTCCTGCTGCAGCTACAGGAAGCTATATGCTTTGGCATGTAAACGAATATTATGCAGTGCTCCAAAGCGAATGGATTAGTGAAAGCATTTTCTTAGCCGCCGGTATGCTGTTAGGTTGCCTCGTATACAGTTATCGCTTCAGGTTTGTTACTACCACATTGCCATTACTTATACTGCTTTTTATTTCAGGTAAAATTGTAGGCAACACATTCACAGGCGAGTTCACGGCATTTTATGCCATCACAAAATTTTATATTTTTTCCTTTCTATTTTTCGCCGGATGGCTTGCCGGGTGGGCATTTGCACGTGTGCGCTGGTTTCCTGTTATGCTTTCAGTATTACTTCTTTTGTTGCAGGTAATTGTTATCAGCAGCACCGCTGATATTACTGCCTGGAAACTTATCATGGCCTTTGCGCCGGT
This sequence comes from Hanamia sp., assembly GCA_965276925.1. Lineage (GTDB taxonomy): Bacteria > Bacteroidota > Bacteroidia > Chitinophagales > Chitinophagaceae > Ginsengibacter. Next base: position 2,569,530 of record OZ255711.1, on the reverse strand, counting down.
ATTAGCATTTGCATTTTATATAATCTATACAGCCGAGCTTATAAAAAATATGAATGAAGATGAGCCGCGTTTTTCATGGTTTATTATTAAAAAATTAATCGCATTTACTGCGGTTGCAGGTATCATTTTATTTTCAATTTTTTCATTGTATAAAAAAGATTTTACATCCATTGAAAAGCAATATGGCGGCGGCAAAACAGAGAAACAGGAAGGCAATAAAGAAAGCCTTACTAAAGAGAATAAAGACGGCAGCGTAAGCAACAAAAAAGAAATGGGATTAAGTGGCGGAAGAAGCTCAACTAAAAGATTAGTTTTTATTGCTAAGCTTGATAATTATTTTCCTAACTCCGAAGTGCCCAACCCGCTTTACTTTACGTATGATTATTATACAAAATTCGATACGCTTACACAAACGCTGGAGATCGATCCATCAATGCCTTCTAACGATTTATTTCAGCCTGACCCTTCTAAAATTCCTTTATACTTTACACAAACAGATTCCAATGTTTTAACTAACAGTAAAGGATTTATAAAAAAGAAAATTGTAAGCACTGATGTGTATAAAGCGCTGCTTTCTCCAAAAGAATTTTTAGCGCCTGCTACTGCTTTTTTTTGCCAGCCGATTGCCGTGGAAAAAGAATATAAAGAGCAATTCAAAAGCGCTTACCGCGCAAAGATGCTGGTAAGCGACCTTAACAGCGCCTACTTTGTTTATAACCCTGCTGGCAATAAAGCGCTGGAAGATTTTCAAAATGCAAGATTTGAGTTACTAAGAAAAATAAGCAACTGGAATGGCGAAGACACTGGCTTTATGCACTATTACACATTTATTCCGCATGGCGATGATTTTGATTCTATAAGAGCGCTGGCAAAAGAAATTACAAAAAATGCTGTTACGCCTATTGATAAGATAATTGCCATAAGAAATTATTTTACAAGTAAAGATGAAACCGGTCAACCATTATTTAAATACACTGACAACCCTGGTGTGCCTGGCTTGCCAAGTGCGAGTAAGCTCAATTATTTTTTATTTAATAACAGGAAAGGTTATTGCGCCTACTTTGCGGGAGCAACACTTTTTTTGTTACGGGCTTTAGGTATTCCGGCAAGAGTTTCCACAGGATTCTTAACTATGGACCGAAGCACTAAAAACAAAGGCTGGTACTGGTTTTACGAAGATCAGGCACACGCATGGACGCAGGTATACTTTCCGGGTTATGGCTGGCTCGATTTTGACACCACCATTCCCAGCACGGAGCAGCAGCAAGCGCCTGCACCTGATGGAACGCCGCCGATCACTGTACAAAATGCTTTGTTTGTAACTCATGGAAAAGTAACTGATATTGATACATTAAGAAAGCGTGTGCAGATGAGCGTGATGCAATTGATTTACCATGATAAAACATTTGATATAGATAATCCATTACCTCTTGAAATGGATGTGTCTCTTGCAAGCATTACAAAAGATACCGGCGAGGTTTCTTTATCTGAATTAAAAAAGGGTAATGAAATAACAGCGCTATCTTTTTCAGAACAGTTCAAAAATTTAAGTATTAAAGACACTAACAGCTATAAAGAGATCTTTGCAAAAATTCCTATACCAGCGCCTATTGATGAAATAAAGATCATTGATTCAACCAAAGAAAAACCAGTAATAAATAAAGCTGTTGTCAAAAAAAATATATCTGCTGCAACGATCTTATATACTTTTATTATAATCATAGCTTTTATTATATTCTTAATTTTTAGCCTGCCTTTTATTATATTCCAATGGTTACAATTTTTTTCTAATAACGCAAAGTCAGGTAAGCTAAAGGCTTATTGGGCCTATATTGCAGCCACTTATTACTGCAACCAGCTTGGGTATTCAAGGGAAGAAATGTCGGCAGCTAATTTTGCAAAAGATATAATTGATAAGAGATTTAAAACGAATTTTTACCAGTTTATGCAGGTGTACTTAAAAACAAAATATTCCAGTGAACCTTTAACGCCTGCTGAAGAAAATATTATATATACATTTTATAAACCATTTCACAAAGCGATAAAACAAAGCATTCCTTTTAAAGAGCGGTTTGCTAAATTTTTAAACTTTTACAGAACCATAAACTACTTTTCTAAACCGAAAATATGATGATAGAAACAGTAAATACAGAAACTGCGTTACAAAATATTCAGCGTCTTACAGATAATATTGAAACCGTTATTAAGGGCAAGCGAAGCCAGATAAAACTTGTGCTTACAGCCTTGATTGCAAAGGGCCACATTCTTGTGGAAGATAATCCTGGCACGGGTAAAACTGTAATGGCAAAGACGCTTGCACAAAGCATTTCAGGGGTTAATGAAAACAGCAATGTGAATTTTAAACGCATCCAGTTTACCCCCGATTTATTACCAATGGATCTTATCGGCTCTCATATTTTTGATGATGTAAAAAAGGAATTTATTTTTAAAAAAGGCCCTTTGTTTTGTAATGTTTTGCTGGCTGATGAAATAAATCGTGCATCCCCAAAAGTGCAGTCTGCCTTGCTGGAATGCATGGCGGAGAACCAGATAACTATTGGGGAGTTAACGTACAAACTGAGCGATCTTTTTTTTACAATAGCCACGCAAAATCCTATTGAGATGGAAGGCACATATCCTTTGCCGGCAGCGCAACTCGATCGTTTTTTTATAAAAATAATATTTGGTTATGTTGATGAAGAAACAGAGTTAAGCATTTATAAAAATTATATTGGTATTAATAATAACCTTAATAGCATAAAGCAAGTACTGGGCATTGATGAAATTCTTTTTCTTCAGCAGCAAAGTGAAAATATTTTCGTTCATGACGAAATAATAAAAGCTGTAAGAAATATTGTATGGGCTACAAGAAAAAACAATGATATTATTCTGCCAGCTTCTACAAGAAGCGGGATTATATTTTTAAAATGTTTAAAAGCATATTCACTTGTAAATGGACGCACGTATGTAACGGAAGACGATGTGAAAGACCTTGCCCAGCCTGTGTTTCACCACAGGCTTATCTTTAGAAACAAAGAAGCTAAAGCCAGTGCGCTTAATAATATCGTGCTTGCAGAAATGGATAGATTATCAAGATTAAAAATTAATTAAGCAATATTCTGCGGTATGTGTATGCGCTACATTTTCATTTTTATATTACTATTGTTTTATAAAAATTGTTTGCCACAGAACAAGGCAGCGCGCTATGAAATAGATGCAAAACGTATTGGTGTTTCATTTTATGATAAAGATGCTTTGCCACGCAGCCGTGAATTTATAAGGCTCGACAGCACATATTATGTCGGTTGGTATTACGATGGAATGTATAAATACGACAGGGCTGCGGATTACCTGGGCTATAAAAATTGCATTACTTCATTAAAAAAATCTTTTAATCTTTTTCAAAAAAATTATAACACTGATCTTAAAAAGGTGCTTGCCCCCGGTAATTATAGTTTCGCCCAATCAGATATTGTGCAGCTGGCAAATGCTCTCTACGACAGCTATTCCAATGTGGAGGAGCCAGACAGCGCCATGTGGGTGCTGGATAAAATACAAAGCTGGAATACCGGAACTGACTTTATGGATTATCACATAAAAGCAGCGTGGACGATACATCGCAACCGCTTTTATCTTAATAAATATGCCTTCTTAAAAAATAGTGTTGAAGCGAATGAGCAGCTTGCATTAAGCCATCTGTACACTGCATTAGGAGCAGGAAATGGTAATGCAGTTTTTTATTTATCCATTATTCATAACTATTTACTAAACATAGATTCCGCTGCTTTATACTTTGATATCCTGAAACAAACTGGTGGATTTTCTTATAATAATTATGCGCATTTCGAAAACACGCTGGGAAATTTTTCCGAAGCTATTGATGATTTTGAAAAAGATAAATATGCTTTTGATAAAAGATTGATTGAGTCGTATTATTTTCTTCCGACACTTTATATAAACAGCGGAAGAAGCAAAGATGCAATAGACGAAACAAACAGTATAATTGCTACAAATGGCTCTACGCCTGGGTTTGGCTGGTATAATATTGCACTCGCCCGAAGCTATTTATACAATGGCCAGCTTGATAGTTGTGAGAACGCCATTAATAAAGCAGCGCAGTTTAAAGAAGTGCATATAGGCACAACACTGGGACAATCACAATATGATTTTGCAGTAAATGTTATAAAGTTATTACTTACGCAAAATAAAATTCAGCAAATAAAATTCTTAAATAAAGGCTGGTGGTATTCCTTAAAAGATCTTTCATCAATAAGTGCGTTAACAGGCGAATTAATTCTTTTAAAGTTTGGGATCGTAAGCGAGCTTGCCGGTAATCCGGAGAGAAGCATTGTGATCTATAACTTGTTCGCAAGCGAAAATGTAATTGGCTTTGATGAGATTCTGTCTTTAATGAAAAACATCAGCCCACAATATTTCAAAAATATTTATAAAGAAAAAGGAACCAGTGAAAAAAGGAAAAACATCATAAGGTATATGCAATTATTTTATGGCGAGTTCTCTTACGAAGCAGGTGATTACAGCGAGAGTAAACAAACGTTTGAAAATATACTAAATACAGCCTTGCTGGATACTGCACATGAAAAGCTTTTAACAGCCAGGTTATACGAAAGCCTTGCCAGGAGCTACTCTCAGGATGGTCAAAAAGATGAAGCAAGCGAAATGCAATATCATTTTTTTAGAGAGTACCCGCAATTATTTCCTTTCAGTGGATTTACTATTAAAATAAATATTTCCGACAATGCTTCTAACCAAATGGAGAAAAATATTATTAAACAATTAAAAGATTGTGATATTGATTTTACTGATGAAGCAGGAACACCAAAAGCAGTTATTACTTTTTCTACTTTAAAAAATAAATATGCAGTAAGCTATGTAGTAAGGCAGGCCAATGGAAAAATTATTGTGCCTGCGCAGATCATGTATTTTAAAAACGACGATAGAACAGGCAAAGAACTTGCGATGCGGTTATTTGGAGTAAGCGGCCCTGCTGAGTTTGAGGGCAATTAGTAAACGTTACCTTATAGACGAAAACAACTCAGGGAACATCATAAGTGGAAGCGGGATTGGCAGCGGGAAAAGAAGATTGATTGCCTATAGAGTTTTCGGAAAAAGAGTGATCGTAAAAATAAAAGGCAAGCATTAGAAGAGAAATAATAAATAAAATAAGCGCTGCATTTTTCCACGAAAATCTTTTTTGAATAAATGAATTATCACTGTAAAATTCATTCATTGCTGTTGAGGTTGTTTCCCTATCGCCCACAAGAATAGCGTGTTCATCATTGTGTATAATTCTTAGTGCAGCTACTGGCTCAAAAAAACTAGTTATGTTTTCCTCTTTATGAAAAACGATTTTTCCGTTTTCTTTTTGTAAAGAGCCAATTGAATAAAAAAAAGATTTATGGCCATCATCAAGCCTTAATTTTTCCTGCAGGCACCAGCTCTGGAGTTCTTTCTCAGCTTCACTTTCAGGCATTTTTTTAATGCGTGAATAATATGAGATTAAATTTTCATGAAGGTAATCGCCCGTCTCAGAAAATACAATATCCGAAACCGGGGGAACGATTTGTTTGTTAGGAATATCATTTATTGCAGACCTTAATTTGATTACGAAACTTCCAAGAAGCGGAAGTCCGCACTCTTTGTTTTGTATAAGATATGAAGTAATTATACCCTGCATGAACAGCAAATATCTTTATTATTAATTACATTTTTAACCGCAATATTTTAAAAATATAGTAAAATTTCACTGCGGTTATGAAAGGTATTCATCAGAAATGCACTAATACACCACCAATAACCTGCAAGCCATACACAGGATAATTATTCCAGCGCTGATATTTACTGTTAAGAAGGTTATCAAAATCGAGCCAGGCGCTGAACATCTTGTTTATCTTAAACTCCGCTCCGGCACTTAGGTCTGTGCCACCTTTCATATTTTTTTCTGAGCCGTTTGGCAGCAAAGCTTTTGCACCTGAAAACGCAGCTATATCTGCTTTTATCAATACTTGCTTAAACGCATTCCAGCGCAGTGAGCCGGTGAGCTTTAGCGGAAACAATTCCCACGCTTTTGCATTATCAAGCAAACCTGTATAAGTATTCAGATCGAGCGCCGCGGTGAACGTAAATTTATCCTGATTTATAAAATTCATATCGCCATGCAACTGTATATCATCAATGCGCCTTTCATTTTTTATATAAAAACTTTTGCCATCCAACGTATCATTTATAAATAAGGGCATATTATTATATACAATAAAAGCGGCCTTGGCATTAAAGCTGAAGTGATTGCCCACTGTGGCTTTGAAGCCGCCGTAATACTGAACTTCTTTTGTATTGTTGAGAAAAGATGGATCCTGCATGTAAGGATTTTCATTACTCAGCGTTCTGAAACTATTGGCAATGTAACTGCCTACCCATCCTGCCTGTATAATTAAAACATTTTTCTTTAGCTGCGCTTCTGCATAAATGTTAGGCAAAATATTTACATCATTGTTGTTCCAGGCTGGCGTAAGGCCTCCGTGAAAAGTAAACCTGTCACTGTAATACACAAGCTCAGGCGCCAGCTCAAAAAGATGATTGGTTATAGTAAGTGTGCTGGTCTTACTTTCATACTTATCAAAATTTCCGGTAGCATTTAATTTAAATGAGACTGCATCACTAAACTTTTTTTCGGCCGGAATATATAAAAGTAATGTAGTTTCTGTGGCTTTATTTTCTCTTGAAAACGCATGAAATTCTATGTGAGGATCGTAAATAAAATTTAAGTTATTGGTTGCAATATTTCTATATCCTGCAGTTACTGAAAGATCCTGGTAGCTTCTTCTTATATCACTTTTTGCAAAGCTGTCTTTTGCATGATCGTATCCATATTGGTAATATTCATGCTGTGCAAATGCAGCGCTGGCGTACGTTTCATTCTTTGCTGTAAAAATGCTTCCATCTCCTTTTACATTTATTTCGCTGAAATCCTGGTTTTTTATATTGCCTCTTGACGAAATATAATTTCCATATACATTCAGTAGATCTTTTTTGCCATCACCAAAGCTGAAAGCTCCATTTATGTAAGGAGTGGTAAAGCTTCCAAAGCCAACCTTTAACTGGTTGCGGTCTCCGAGCTGCAATACTGTATCAGCATCTAACAGTAAGGGTTTCAGGTTAACAGGCTGGTAAGCAAAAAATAAATTTTGCGGAGGTATGTTGTATGCAAGTCTTGGCCTGCTTGAGTCAGAAGCAATCGGTGAGGCATATAAATTTATTTTAACAGAATTACGAAGAACTGGTTTGTAAGAAGATGTTATCTCAATAGTTTGCCTTCTCGACGAATCATTTTGTGCAAAACAAACATGCAACATTAAGCATGCAAACAATAAAAATGAGAAACACTTTGATACTTTTTGTTGACTAAATTTCATAATAGAAAATGAAAATATTAGATGATCAGTTTTTAGTTGCAGGCGCTGTTGCTTCTACTTTTGATTGTTGCTGCTCCGCGCTGGTGGCCACTTGCAGCTTATCCTGTGCTTCAGATTTCAGCTCGGGAATGGTGGCATTTGCCGCTACACTTTGATAGGTTGCCTTTGCATTAAAATAATCTTTTTCCTGCAGATAAACATCGCCTAAAAGTATGTAGGCTTTTGCAACCCAGTAATCGTAAGAGCCGGTAACTTTTATTACTTCAAGGCCTGCTTTTTCTGCTGCCGGCAATTGATTGAGGGTAAAATAACAATTGGCAATTTCATACCTGGCCTGAGCACCCCATTCAGATTTATTAACTGCTGCAACCTGCCTGAAAGCTGCAATTGCCTGATCACACTGGCTTTCAGCCTGCAATGATTTTCCAAGAACCAGGTTAGCTATTGCTTTATCGTCTGTGCTGATGCCTTTTTTTGTAAGCAATTCTTTTGAAGCATCATTGGCTTGCTTGTAATCTTTTGTTTGATAAAAACATCTTACAAGGCCGCGCAAAGCCTCCAGTTGGTTCTCGGGTGTGGTGGCTACATTTTTCAGTTTACCAAAAGCAGTTTTTGCTTTATCATAATCTTTCAATTCAAAATAATATATTCTTGCTGATGCAAAAGCAGCACGCTCTGCATACTTACTGCTTCCTGCATTTACAACTGCATCATAACCCTGCACTGCATTTTGCCAGTCTTTATTTTTTGAATAACATTCACTTTTATTGAAGGCAGCATCGAGTGCATACGCCCCCTGCGCAAATTTTGAAAGATAATTATTAAAGCCATTTATTGCGCCTGTGCAATCATTGTTATTGTATTGCAACTCAGCAGCAGCATAGGTTACAGAGTCTGCTTCGGAGATGCTGATAACCTTTCCTGCCTTTTGCATAAAGCTGATATAATCGTTGGGGCGGCCGGATTCTATATAAATATTTTTCATGTTATCCAAAGCTTCATCTGCCTCTGCAGATTGCGGATACAGGCTTACCAGCTTTTGATAATTTCTTAAAGCTTCTTCATTATTATTTAGATTATAGTTGCAAAGGCCAAGCTTTAAATACACTTTCGGATACTGGCCACTTGCGTCTTTTATATCAAGCACTTTATTAAGATAAGGAATCGCATCTCTAAACTTTTCCTGTGCCATATAGGTGTTGGCTATTTGCAAATAAGATTCAGCAACGAGGTCGCTTTGCGGATAACGCTGCGCTAAAGCATTGAATAATTTTATTTTATCCGAAGGATTGCTGATGCCACTTATTAATGCCATTTGATACAAAGAATAATCACTTTGAGACAAGCCATTATCTATAACATTTTGATACATCTTTTTTGCGGTAGCATAATTCTTTTGCATAAAATAACAGTCTGCGCTTCTTACATAAGCATCTTGTTTGATGGCAGATGATTGTGATGAAACTACCGGCGCCACCTGTTTAAAATCAGCCAAAGCAAAAGGATAATTTTCATTTTTTAAATAAGCATACCCAAGCGCATACCTTGCTGCATCAGGGTTTGCTTCACCTTGTATGCCGCCTTCAGGCAAATAAGCGTTCATATATTTTATTACTTGATCATACTTTGAAAGCCGGTAGGCAACCTCGCCTTTCCAGAAATTAGCAAAAGGCAGCACGATGCCTGCGTTAGGATCATTGATGATTTTTGTAAGTAAGTCATCGGCTTCAGCCAGTCTCCCATCGTTAATAAATTCAGTTGCTTTTCCAAATAAAATTTTTGGATACACTTTCTTCATTGATGCAGTGGGGGCATCAAAAGATTGGTACAATTTCAATGCATCATTATAGTTATTAGTTCTTGCCAAAAGATCAATTAAAATTTCTTTTGCTTCCGTTGCATATTCTGATGCAGGATATAAATCAAGGAAACGATTCATATTTTTTAAGGCAACATCCTGGTAACCTAATTCATAGGATAACTTTGCATAATTAAACCTTGATATTTCCTGTTGCCTGCGGTTGCTATTGTTGTTAGCGCTGTATTGAAAAGCGCTTCTTGCATTTTCTTTCTGGTTGGTTCTTAAATACAGATCACCTAATAAATACATGGAGTTTTGCCCCATAGAATCTGTCTCATTACTTAATTGCTTAAATCCCTCAATCGCTTTATCCACCTGGTTTTGATCGTAATAGCAATAGCTTAGTTCATACATCACTTCTTTAGAAACCTTATCACTATTGCTTACATATTCAGCAAGCAAAGGCAAAGCTTTGGCAAACTGTTTTTTCTCAAAATATAATTGCCCGATCAAAAGATTGAGATCATTTCTATAATAAATATCAGTTCGCAAAAGTGCATCAGACCCATACTGCAGCGCTTTTTCTTTATTGCCTTCAAAGTAATATATCTGGGCAATGTAATAAGGCACAAGTCCTTTATATTTATCTCTTGTTTCTACATTTTTAAAAGAGCTAAGCGCCTCAGCAAAATCTTTATTTTTATAACTTATATATCCATAATAATAATTGGCATCGTAATAATATTTGTTCGCCGGTAACTGGTGTATCTCATTAAATAATGGCTCTGCTTTATCAAATTGTTTTTCATTAAAATAAGAATAAGCAAGCTCAAACTTTGCATCTGCAATTTCTTCATTACTTAAATTATCATAACCTGCTCTTTCATAAAAAACAATGGCACGTGCATAGTCATTTTTAGTAAAATAATATTGCGCAAGATGGTAACTCATCATCTGCTGACGTGGTTCATTATTAGCAGCATCTATGTACCTGTGTGCATCATCTTCAGCAATGGATTGCTCAAGCTTTAGTCCGCATACAATGTAATAGTATTGCACATCCTGATTTATATAAGCATGGTTGCTTTGCGTGTTCTCAGGATACTTGTCCAGCAAGGCTTTCAGCAAAGGATAGGCAAGACTGTATTCATCTTTTATAAAATATTCTTTGGCTTCTTTAAAGCTTTTTTCAGGATCAGTTACAAAATAATTGGCCTGGGAAAAAGATGTATAAGAAAGGGTAATGCAAATAAAAAAAGAAAGAAAACGATTCATGAATAACGGGTTTAATATCATGATTGCCTGAAAAAATTATTTATAATTTGTGGCGCAAAAGTACAAACACCATCTTAGTAATTTCTTCACGCAGATTTTATCATGATGAAAATAAAACGCTTTAAATTGCATCAATCTTTGTTAATACAATTGTAAAAAAATGAAACGCATCTTTTCAACAAAATATAATGCAGCCGCATTCAATTTTGGCTTGCTTGTTTTACGGGCAGCACTTGGCGTGCTGGTTGCTTCTCACGGATATCAAAAGTTGATTCATTTTAGTGCAATGAAAGCAACATTTATAAACTTTCTCGGGCTTGGGCAAGGCATATCTTTATCACTCGTAATATTTGCAGAATTTTTCTGTTCCATCTTTTTAATACTTGGAGTATTCACAAGACTTGCAGTGATACCCATAATGATTGTAATGATAGTAGCCTTATTAAAAGTGCATCGTTGGGAGATCTTTGGAGATGGTGAAAGGGCAGCAATTTATCTTGCCTGTTGCATCACTATTTTCTTTTGCGGGCCAGGCAGGGCAAGTGTGGATGGAATGATTGCAAAATAAGCAGCAGTCATTACTGTAATTTTTTAAAGCTAACGCGGGTTGTGGTTGCAGATTATCTTTTTGCAAAGATGTTATAATAAATTATATGCTGACATTCAAAAACCACAGAGCATAAAAACTACATAATTTATCTGCAAACGAAAAATATACTTTACCCTAAAACTTATAACTTAGTTTAAAATCTTAATCAATAATTTTTAACTAATAAACAATGGCAGGTATTTCTTATAAGCATTTTACGCTTGGCGTAGAAGAAGAATATATGGTGATTGACCCGCAAACAAGAGAGCTGAAAAGCCATGAGCAAAGGATTGTGCAGGAAGGTGAAAAAGTTATAAAGGATAAGGTGAAAGCAGAAATGCACCAGGCAGTAGTGGAAGTGGGCACTGACATTTGCCAAAATATAGATGAAGCATTTATGGATGTGGCTACGCTTCGTAAAACCATTAGTGGCATTGCAGAAAGCCTGGGATTAGCCGTTGGCGCATCGGGCACGCATCCTTTCAGCCATTGGGAAAGCCAGCTCATAACAGACCACGACAGATACAGCCAGATTGTAAATGAGCTGCAGGAAGCTGCAAGAAGTAATCTTATTTTCGGCTTGCATGTGCATGTAGGTATGGAAAACCGTGAGATGGCGATTCACATTGCAAACTCTGCAAGATATTTTTTACCGCATATTTATGCGTTAAGTACCAATTCACCTTTTTGGGAAGGAAGAAAAACAGGCTATAAAAGTTTCCGTACAAAAGTATTTGATAAATTTCCGCGCACAGGCATACCCGACTTTTTTGAAAGCATAGAATCTTATGATAATTATGTAAAGCTGCTGGTAAAAACCAATTGTATTGATAATGCTAAAAAAATCTGGTGGGACCTTCGTGTGCATCCTTTTTTCAATACGGTTGAATTCAGGATTTGCGATGTGCCCATGACGGTGCAGGAAACTATTACCATTGCAGCCCTTTTTCAGGGTATTTGCGCCAAACTGTTTAAATTAAGAACCGGAAACCTGAATTTCATAAGCTACCCGCGTGCTTTGATCAACGAAAACAAATGGCGCGCAGGCCGCTATGGTATAGAAGGGAGTCTTATAGATTTTGGTAAAGAAGCTGAAGTGAACACGAGAGTGCTTATTTATGAACTGCTCGATTTCGTAGATGATGTTACTGTTCCGCTTGGCATTCGCAATACAATTAGCTATGTGCATAATATGCTGGAACAGGGTACGGGCGCAGACAGACAATTAAAAGTATTTGAACAAACTAACAGCCTGACAGATGTAGTGGACTATATAAAATCGCAGTTTTTAAATGGACTATAAGGTAAATTAATAAGCGGATAAAATATTATGTAAGCTACCCGTTACCTTACAAACGAAAATATAATAGCTTACAATTGCTTTCTGATAGTTGTAAAAATTCTTGTAATTATTTTTCTTAATATTTTGCATTTTTAAAAATTGTTTTCTACTTTTGGCTCACTACCATCCGTACAAATTCCCATATCTTTTTAAAATCGCTGCTTACGTAATCCCAGGTTAATTTCATTTATATCCTGTATTTAATGCCAATCCGTTTCTATAAAAAAACTGTTAGCGTTAAATAATAATTTTTGATTTTAAATAATAAAAAGATGATGGAAATACATACAGCACAGCAGGAAATTTTACTGGTTACAGGCACCACTTTTTCTTTGGGAGAATTTTGTAAAACGAGTGATGGCATAAGTTACAGCCACCTTACAGAAAAACAAAAACTTGAAGTAGCCTGCTGGAATGGCCTTCTTCCTATCATGCTTCCTGAAATCTTTAAAGAGCATGCTATCAATAAAAAACTATACCTCTGGGAAATAAGAGAAGGCTCTTCTTTCATTGGGCTTGAACTTGGCGAGCAATACATGGAATTTGAAAAGAAATTTTCTTTAGATCCCTATTCATTTATGCCTTTGCAGGTGCTTTCTTAATTTTTATTAATAAGTACAAATTATAATTATATAATGGTTGTGAAGGCAACCTGATTTCACATAACGCATAAGGCTGAAGCATCAGTAAATTTTATATCTTAAATGTATTGCGTAATCGCTTAGATCGTCTTCAACGTCAACGCTGATTTATTCTTCACTCTATACTATTGTCTCCTTTAAATAATACCAATTTTCATTTACCTGAATCTGATTAAAAATTTTATTTGTTTTTAAGAATAGATATAACAAGATTTGTATCTCAATTTAAACAGATATGAAAAGAATCTTTCTAAATGTATTGACAATACTACTTGTTATTACATCAGCAGCTACTATTCTTCCTGGTTGTGTTGAACACCGTTATTATCATCGTTATCACCATCATACCAGGCATTGGTACGATAGGCATCATACTCCACCGCCATCAGGTGTCAATTTTGATATTGATGTTCGGTAAAAATTTATTTTTAAAAAGGAACGCCTCATAAAAGGCGTTTCTTGTTTGAAGATGTAACTGGATTTAATTAATAAATCAGAGCAATAAATAATAAGATGATTTTGCAGGTGTATATCCGGTAATAAAAAAATCCGGTATGAAAGACTGCAACTTTATTAAGCAGAGTGTATTAATTATACTTAGCAGCAATATATTCAATAAGCCTTTCATCACTCATTTTATTGGAAGTGCTTTCCGTAGCAATTGTATTTTTAAATTGTGGCGTATCGGCCATGTAGTGCATTAGCTGCTCCTGCGCAGTGCCAGTGCCCGTCAGGTGCAGTTCTTCAGCATTTTGCATGTGAGCAAGTATTTCTTTAAAAAATTTGTGGCGTAGCATTATTTCATCGTGGTCTGCTTTTTTTTCACTGCTATTAAAGTCTGTCAAAGGGTTTCCAATATGCGCCAGCACACTAAAGTTTTTTGCTTCGTCACTTATCTTCCCCACCACAGTAGCATGATGCCCATCCATCCACACTCCAAATTGTTTTTTGTTCTTTGTAGTCATAATATGTATTTTTTTGGAGTAATAGCTAAAACCGTACCTTGATAGAGAATCGAATAAATATTGCTTGAGAAGATTGCATTCAATACAGCGCTTTAATTGAAATGTTGCGATATTGATTAAGAAAATAATTTATTAAAAAATATAATAAACTGATAGTTATTTAGCCCTTACTTTTATCCCTTAAAAAAAAATAACATGACAACAAAAGAAGTAGCCGATCGCCTGGTAGAAATTTGCCGTACTGGCAATATGGAGCAAGCCCAGCAAGAACTTTACTCCGATGATGCAGTTAGCATTGAATCAACTGACATGATGGGGCCAAGAGAAGTGAAAGGCATGGAAGCCATTAAGAAAAAGGGTGAAATGTTCAGTTCAATGATGGAAGAATTTTATGGTGCAACCATTTCAGATCCTGTAGTGGCTAAGGATTATTTTTCAATATCGTGGGATATGGATGCGAAAATGAAAGGTATGGACAGAATGATAATGAGCGAAATTTGTGTGTATAAAGTAAAGGATGGCAAAATAATTTTAGAACAATTTTTCTTTTAAAATCTTCTTTTTAAAATCTGGCTTCATGTACCCGCTGTAAAAGGCGGGCATTTATTTTTATATAAGAAATACTTGCAAACAGCTAATATCATAAAAATTTGTATAAAAAGTTCTTATTGTATTACTTAAGTTGAATTGTTAGTTGAGTATAAAAAATATGTATCTAATCAGGTAAATTTTTTTATGTTACCAAGGGAAAGATAACGATAGTACATATTTATTGATGAGTTAATATTTACAAGTTCCACAAATTGCTCCTGGAATATTTACACATGCGACAAAGATTTTTCTACCACTGGTTGCTGCTTGATACCCTGCTTTTGTTTAATGAGATTACTTACGCGCCACATTAAAAAAATACTCAATACAGAAATTCCTACAATTACATATCCTACAATTTTGTAATGAATAAGCGGGCTTCCTTTCGACTTTTGAGAAACGATGAGGCCGGCAACAGCCGCCGCAATACCTCCGGCAATCTGCTGTAAAGATGCATTGATGCTCATAAACGCACCTCTGTCTGCTGTCTCAGGTATAGCACTGGTAAGGGCAGATGAAGGTACCATCCGGCTCATAATACCCATCATCATTAAAATATTAAATATAATCACCAACCACAAAGGGGTAACTGCCAGGTTAGTATATAATACGCACATTACCATCATCCATACAGATGCAATTGCGAATATTTTAAACTTATCTATACGATCGCTTAACCTGCCTACCAATGGCATAATAAACAATGAGGTTACTCCCGATACCATAAAGAGCATAGGCAATTGCTGATTGGTAAGGCCAAGGTTATTAATGGCGAATGCAGTTCCGAACGGCATCATCATAAAGCCACCTATAGATAAAAGAGCAGTGGCTGTAAAACCTATCCGGTAATTCCTTTTAGATAACGTGTGCCACAAATGCGCAAATGCTGATTTATCATGCTGCAGGGCCAGGTGTTTCGTAATTGGTTTTAAATAAAAGGCAATAGTTACTGCTATAGCGAAGCTTAATGCGGCTACCATACGAAAAGGCGCTTCCCAGCTCCAAAGGTTAGCAAGGTAAAGGCCAATAGGCACACCTAAAACCTGGCTTGCACCGAAACCCATTTGTATAAATCCCATTACACGACCGCGCTGCTGCAACGGGAAAAAGTCAGTAATAATAGCCATAGAAATAGAACCAATTACACCACCGAACAATCCTGTTATGATACGGGCAGCAACCAGTTCTCCGTAAGAATGTGACATTCCGCAAAAAATGGTACCTACTATAAAGCCGCAGTAAAAAAAAAGCAATAACTTTTTACGATCGAACCTATCTGCAAAACCTGCAGTGAGCATACCTGAAATACCAGCGCTAAAAGCATATGCCGACACTGCAAAGCCAAATGCAGAAGGTTTTAAAGTAAGCGATTTCATCAGCATATCGCCCAAAGGAGACATTACCATAAAATCGAGTATTACCGTAAACTGGGTAATAGCTAAAATAAAAATTGCAAACTTTTGATAACCTGTAAATGGTAAAGATTTGGGTTTTTGCATAGATTTATTAATTCATTTTTATTATTAGAATTACAAGAGCTTACTTATAAAATTTAGTTCTTTAATTATAAATTTCAAATATCTTAAATTAACCTCATAACCAACGATGACGAAGGAGATAAAAGAATATTTTAAAATGAGACCATTTCTTTTTATAAGCTTGACTGTTAATACAAAGCCAAATACATTTAAAAGCTGATGAGATAGCAACATGATAGATATATTGCAAAAGCTTTTATAATAAATATCCTACTTTTAAATTAAGATCAAACTTATTAAAATAAATATTACGCTTAGTAAATTATACTGTATGAAAAAAGAGATTATTTATATTTTGCTTGGCTGTGGCATCTTTTTTTTTGGATGTGCTTCCAGCAGAACTAATACCCACGTTGCAGAATATGTTCCATTTACAACATCGCTTAAGCAAAGAATTATAAACAATAATTTAGATATAAAAAAAGTGCAGTTTTTTATTGATCAAAAATTAGTTTTAAGAAAGTCTTTAGGAACAAAGAAAGTGGATATAAAATCCGGAGTATTATTATTTCAAAATGGTGAATACATACAAGAAGTGGTGATACCAAAATACACGCCCGGGGTTTGCGAAAGCATAGACGGTAATAACCTGTTGGTAAGCTTTGAATCGCAAAATAATAATATACCATTTGGTCCGGGTGAATACACGCGAAGCTATTTTATGCTGTATGGTAAAAACTGGATTAACGGAACTGCAGATGTTACTTACGACAATACGATCTACAAAGTAAGCTGTGGCTCCTGCGCTAATGCTGCAGATGCCAAGTTGGTCGTGAAAAAAAGCGAAGCCGATAAATATGATAGAAATTTAAGAATAGCCAAAGGAAGAAAGGTGGATAATTAGAGAAAACTTTTATTGGCAGTTGCCTTATTGCAAGATGAACACTTGCTATGAAAATAAAAGAAGTCAACAGTTTCAAGTGTTACGAACCTTGCAATCACTTATCAGAAACATGACGTGGTAATTCTTTTATGCTAATGTTGATTGTTCAAATTGGTCAATAAACGCATGTTTTTATTGAACTATATCAAAATTTAAAAACAATAAAAGATTATGAACTTTTCGCCCTTGACAAAAAAGTTGGCATATTTTTTTAATAAAAACTTTTATTGTAAAACACCTAAAAAAAAATTATGAAAAAGAAATTTTTAATGCTGGCTACTGCAACGCTTTTTGCATTTGCAGGATTTAGCCAAACTACAGGTACTGGCAAGGGTGGCGGCACTGGTACCAATGGTACTGGCTCGGGCTCTGGATCAGGAAGCAAAAACGGCTCACAGGGAACTGGAACGTCTCACATGAATAATGGTTCAGGCACATCAGGCAATACAGGAAGTATGTCCAACGGGTCAGGCACAGGAAGTATGAACAATGGATCTGGTGGCAGTTCAACTTCTGGTTCAGGAATGACGCATCATCGCCGTTCTCATGCCAAATCACATAGTTCTTCATCAGGCTCAAATGGTAAGAGTGGTAATGGAACTAACGGAACCGGAACTAACGGAACTGGCACTAATGGTACCGGAACAGGAACGAGAACTACTCCACAATAAAAAACACGGTTACTTTTAGGAGGTAATTATAATTGGCGGGTTAAGCACCCGCCTTTTTTATTATAATAATTTATGGAAGACCTTATTTTGTTCCGATAGCAAATACAACGATATTACGGCTGTTAATCAAAAACCCATTGATTACATAAAAAGATATTTAATCATTTTTAGGAATTGAAATGTAAAACGTTGTTCCCTTTCCTTCTTCGCTTTCAAACCAAATTTCGCCATTATGCCATCCGATAATAGTTTTAATAATCGACATGCCTAACCCAACGGTTGGCTCGCCTTTTAACCCCTTTCTTCTTGCCATGGTAAATTTATCAAATAAATGAGGTTGCATCTCTTCGGGAATGCCGATACCTGTATCCTGCACTTTTATTAAAACATTCGGGCCTTGTTCTTCCAACGAAATAGTGATAGTGCCATCGTCAGGAGTAAATTTTAAAGCATTCGATACAAGATTATTCAGCACCTGCATAAATTTAGACACATCAATAATTACGAATAAACTTTCAAGTTCGGTTACAAAGCTAAACCGGTGCAGGCCTGCTTGCGGCGATTGATTATATTGCCCAATCATTATATTTTTATTACCTACAAGATCTACTCTATATTTTACAATAGATGCCTCACTTGACTGCAGGAATTCTGCATTTATCAGTTCTTGTATTAATGTAACACCTCTTTTACTGCTGGAGTTTATGAGGCTTGTAAGTCGTTTTAAGTTTTCGTTTTCTGCCACTTCAGGATATTCATCCAACATGGCAATCGACATTTGAATGTTGCCTAAGGCCCTAATAAGTCATGTGATAAAATTTGAAGAATTGAGTTTTTCTTATCATTGAACTTATGCAGTACATCACTATAATCACGCAGGCTTGTGATGTCAGCAGCAGTGCCTACAATTATATTGCTATTTGTTCGGCGGCATATATGAGCATTTATTTTGATCCACTTTACTTTTCCGCCGGGCAACTGAATTCGAAATTCGCAATCTTGTTTTTCATTTTGCTGCAAGGCAAGATAACATTCACTTACCTGCGACCTGTCATCTGGATGAATGGTATTTATGAGCGCTGACAAATTATTGTAAACATCAGTGCTGTTTAACTCCCATGTCTTTTCGAAGGAAGCGTTTAGATAGAGAATTTTGTGCAGACCAGAATCATAAGCAAAATAAACGTCCTCAGAAAGTTCGGGTAGTTCCTGCAACAAAAAGCCATTTAAAACGGGTTCATTTTTACTCATAAATAAAACAATATGTGTTCACTGAATGCATATACAAATGGTAGAGTGATGTAGACGGGAAAGGCTGTGTAAAATTCAATTTGATAATGTATAATAATTATTCTTTCCAATAAGCAATTGCTACTATTGTGCCTAATACAGGTAGAACATATTTATTATTTTTTCATTTTTATTGAGGGCTGAGTTCGGTTGTATCCCAAAGATGGCTTTGGAATTTTACGCGCAAATAATTTATGTCAGTAGCTATATTGGAAGAATTAGATTTTAGATAATCTAATACATTTTTCTTGATCTTTATTTACTTAGATTTTCTCATACAAAGAAAATTTGTGGGCGGGAAGATGGCTTATAATTTTTTTATAAAAAAACCGCTCCTATTTCTGGAACGGTTCACTATTGACCTTAAAAACTTAAATTATAAATACTCCTTTTTATTTTAAAAAAATACTGATAGTTTAAGTTTGGCAAAAAACGGAACTCCTGCTGTGTAACTAACTTCATCTACCGGCGCGGTTTCATACTTTAATCTTGAAACATATTCCACCTGCGACTCGTACCACTGCTGGTTAAAAAGGTTTTCAACTGATAAACCTATCTCATATTTTTTTCTTGTATAATTTGCGGTAAGGTCTGCAAGAAAATAACCTTTGGCCACCAGGCTGTAATCTTCATTGGCAGGCCGGTTGTGTAAATATCTATAGCTAATGCCTCCATTGATGCCATCTTTAAACCTTACATACAAACCGGCGGTACTGGTAAAAGTAGGAGCAGTGGGAAGATAATCCTCGCCTTTAGGAACGCCTAACGCTCTTGGCTTTGCAAAGTTGAGGTTCATATCTCCATAAAGCCAGGAGGTAATTTGATAGCGGGCAGAAAAGTCAATTCCCTTTCTAACAGTTTTTCCACCAGGGCTCACACTTTCATCTCCATAATCGGAGCCATAAGTAAACTCCTGCTGTAAATATATATACCACAAAGCGGCATTAATAAAAAGACGGGAGGCGGGTTTCAAATTAAATCCTATATCTGCACCATAAGCAGCGGGCAGCGTTTGAAAACCTTCATTTCCTACTACCACGCGCGCATCGTTGGAGTGAAAGCCTTTGCCGGTTTTTACATACAGTTGTAATTTACTATTCACTGTATATTGAATATTTATTTTTGGGCTAATGATAGATTTTCCCTGGCGGGGATTAACTCCGGCATAAATAGCACCAGCGCTATCGGCTGATGGAGCGGTACTTAAATAATAAAAATGTAGATAGTCGAGCCGTGCTCCTGCATTGAACAACCATTTACCTGTTTCAAAAGTTTCATCTACATAACCATTCATATTAGTTTCGTGAATGTTTCCTAACTGAAGATAATTTAGTATCTGATGGTTGAGCGAATGAGCCAGCCAGCTTGGATGTGTTTGATCATACCTGAAACTTAGGCCCAAAGAAGAGGTAAGTGACGAAGCTCCAAAATATTTATGCTTAGTGAGCTTTCCATTATAACCGCCCCAGTCCCTCACTTCGTGCTGGTTAAACTCATCTCCATGTATTGGATCTACATAAAAAAAAGTAAAGTTTGTAAGCAGGTTAAAATAATAGTGCGAGTAATACAGCTGGTTTTCCAACAACAAGTCGTGCCCCAGGTTGGTAGTAAGCCTTACGTTCGCAATTGTTTTATTTGTATTTCCACCCTGGCCGCTATCTATTACTCCGAAACGATCATGTATATATCCTTCTGAAATTGCACGGTTGGGTATTTCTCCTGAAGCGCGCCATTTGGAAGTGAAACTGGTTAAGGTAACAGAAAGATTGCTGGTTTTGCTTATCGGTGCGTTCAACTTTGCCAATATATTATACCGCTGAAAATGCTGCGGATAATCGAAGGGTCCATTTGTATATAAAGCTTCACCGGCTATATAAGCATTCAACCCTCTTTCTTTAGCTTTATTGCCTAAAAGATTTATCATGGTTACAGCTCTGCCCGTAGAAAACTGGCCGCCTTCCAGCTTAAACACATTTTTATCTAAAACATTAATAGTATTATAAGCGACATAGCCTGCAGTACAAAAATCTCCTTTATTTGCATAATAAGGGCCTTTGCCAAAATCATAACCACCAATTGTTTCAGGAATTACATAATGAAGGTCTGCCCAGCCCTGGCCATGCGCCTGCGATGGTAAATTAACCGGCACACCATCCACAGAAATATTTACATCTGTTCCATGATCGGCATCGAAGCCACGCAAAAAGATTTGCTCTGCTTTACCGCCTCCTACCTGCTGTGCAATAAATAAACCGGGCACAAGCCGGAGCATATCTTGTGCAGATCTTGCTGGCCTCATATTTAGATCAAGATTGGTAAGCGCCCGCATGGTAGAAAGATTATTAGTCTGCGATGTGATCACAATTTCTGAAAGATTGATAGCGCCTTTTTCCAGCTCTGCTTTTAATAAATTTTTATTCGCATTACCAGCAATTATTTCAGATTTATACCCAATAAAAGAAATGTATAAAGAATCTTCAGGAAAAGCATTTCTCAAAATGAAATTTCCATCTCTGTCTGTGAGTGTTTTTTTGCCGGTTCTTAAAACAGTAACCACTGCCAGCTCTAAAGGCTCTTTAGTTACTTTATCAATAACTTTTCCTTTTATTATTTTTTGAGAAAAGGATACTGATGAGAAAAAAGAGATTGTGATTGTAAATAGTAGTATTAAAATTTTTTGCATAAAATAATTTAGAAAGTAAAACAACTTAGTGAAGCCGCACAAAGGCACGACATAACATTACTGTGTTCTATTGATAGAAATGCACAGTCTTAAAAAACTATTTTAGCAATGATCTGGAGGAGGAGAGTAAGTGCTTGCAAAGCCGGGCTCAGCTTTTCGCAGGCAAAAGGCAAAACTTTTTACACCACTTTCTTTTATAAAAACATGCTGTAAATATTTATACGCAGAAACATGCACCTGCACCTGGCTTTCTTCATTTATACCACCGGTATGGTGTTTATTATTTTGTGTGTCTGTATTATTTTCTGATACTTCTTTCTGAACATGATCGCTTCCATACAATGCATGTACGGTTGCTATATGAATTGTTTCAAAAAACGTATGCGAGATAACATCTTTTACTATAGGAACAAATGGCCGAAACATTACGCTGATGTAGATAATTAATAAATAATATGCTGTAGTGAATCTCATTAAGGCTTAGTTATCTGGCTTATCATTTATAAAATTATTATCAAATAAAAAATTGTCTGCAATAATCTACGCAGACGCACGTTATAGAGTTTTATAGATTCTATAACAAATTAATATTAATAAATAATTTTCATAAGTTATAGTGTTTATATATAAAAAGCTTTTAGAAATAACTAATATTCTGTAAATATTAAGATGCAATCTGAAAGCAATCATTCATCGTAAATTTTAAAAATTCTTAGCTAATTCATTAATCAAAACAAAGTATTGCGGGAATTTATAATCATTATTTATCATTATTTATCATTAAAACTTTTATTATGCTCACAAATGAAGAATCAAACAACAACATTGTGCAGTTAAAGGAGTCAACACAATCAGGAGTATCAAGAAGACGATTCCTGGGATATGTTGGAGCCAGTTCTGCATTATTGGCAACTGCCGCAGCTTCCTGTAAAAAAAGCGATAGTAATTCCGGCGGTGTTAACCTGGGAAGCGGAGACACCGGCGTTTTAAACTATGCTTATGCTCTTGAACAGTTGGAAGCGGCATTTTACATCCAGGTAATTGCCACACCTTATTCGAACATGACTCCCCAGGAAACTGCGACTCTTACAGACGTAAGAAATCATGAGGTTGCACATCGCGAATTTTTTAAAGCTGCGTTAGGAGCCAGCGCTATTCAGGGTTTAACACCCGTGTTCACTTCTATTGATTTTACCAGCAGAACAAGTGTTTTAAACACAGCAAAAACTTTTGAAGATCTTGGTGTAAGCGCTTATAATGGCGCCGGTAAGTTGCTTACCAACCCAGATTATTTAACGGTTGCAGGAAAAATTGTTTCTGTAGAAGCAAGACATGCGGCTGCCATACGCGATCTGATTGCCACAAATACTTTTGCTGATAACACTGTTCTTGATATGAACGCTTTAGATATGGCCAACACGCCTGCTACTGTGTTAGGCGCAGCAGGCAAATACATAAAAGAAACAATTAACTACAGCAATTTACCAACCTCTTAAAATTTATATTATGAACTTACAAAATATTATTTCTGAAATAGAAAGTAAAGATCCTGAGATACTGGACAGGCTCGATACAAGAAGAAATGCAATGAAAGATTTTGCAAGAGTATCAGGTAAAGTTGCATTGGCATCACTTCCTTTTGCATTGGGCAGCATGTTTAAAAAAGCATATAGCTCACCAACCGGAACAAAAGATATTATTATTGATACATTGAATTTTGCACTTACTCTCGAATTTATTGAATCATACTTTTATAACCAGGCCGTAGCTTCAGGTACTGTTGCTGCCGGCGGAGATACAGATGCATTCACAATTATTCGCGATCATGAAGCAGCGCACGTTGCATTTTTAACCAAGGCTATAACGGCTGCAGGCGGTACTCCTGTTTCTTTTACAGCTAATCAGTTTGACTACACTGCTCAGGGTACTTTTCCTGATGTGTTCACCAACTACGGAACTTTGCTTGCCGTAGCACAAACTTTTGAAGACACGGGCGTTCGCGCTTACAAAGGACAAGCTCCTAATCTTATTACAAGTAACGATTATCTTACTGCTGCGCTTCAAATCCATTCTGTAGAAGCAAGGCACGCTGCTCACATAAGAAAAATTCGCCGTGCCAATGGTTTACTGGTGCCAGCAGGCGTTACAGTAAAACCATGGATCACCCTTAATCAAAGTGGCATTGGAACCGCTGCAGTTCAGGCAAGTTATAATGGTGAAGATAATGTAGTTCAGTTAGGCGTGAATATTACAAACGTTGGCGGCTTTGCTTATATTGATGCAAATGCGGCATCAGAAGCATTTGATGAACCATTATCAAAGACACAGGTGTTAGCTATTGTTGCTCCTTTTATGAAATAGGCTTTTGATGTAGCAATGAACTGTTTTGTTTTAAATAAGTTCTTTTTCGGATACAGCATAACAGCTATGTTACAAACGCTTCCATTATAAGAATACAATAGATTCTATTTAATTTTTAAAATTTTATCAAATACATCCTGGTAATTGCCGGGATTTTTTTATGCATATTTGTAATTTTATTTATAAAATATATTGCAATGAATTACTGGCTTGTTAAATCTGAACCATCGGTTTATAGTTTTGATCAACTAATAAAAGATAAAAGAACAACATGGGATGGCGTAAGAAATTACGCGGCCAGAATACATTTGCGGGCAATGAAAAAAGATGATGAGGTTTTATATTATCATAGCAATGAAGGAATGGAAATAGTTGGCATTGCCAAAGTTGCAAAGGAAGCTTACCAGGATCCTACAACAAATGATGATTGGTCAGCAGTAGATATAAAGCCTGTAAGAAAATTAAAAAATGCTGTAAGCCTCATAGATATCAAGGCTGATAAGGGTTTGAGCGATATGGCATTGGTAAGATTAGGAAGATTATCTGTTCAGCCTGTTACGAAAGATGAATGGGAAGCAATAATGAAAATGGCTGGTGAAAAATAATTTTGAATGAAAAACCTTGTTGTGCTTACCGGTGCCGGAATAAGTGCTGAAAGTGGCCTTCAAACTTTCAGAGATAGCGATGGGCTTTGGATGGGGTACGACATAAATGAAGTGGCAACACCACAAGGCTGGAAAAAAAATCCGGCATTAGTTCTTGATTTTTATAACATGAGGAGAAGAGAAGTGGCCAAAGCTTTACCCAATGCGGCTCACACATGCCTTGCAGATATGGAGCAACATTTTAATGTAAGCATCATCACTCAAAACATTGATGATCTGCATGAAAGAGCAGGCTCAAAAAATGTAATACATCTTCATGGTGAAATCTTTAGAATGCGCGGAGAAAAAGATTTAAATACTTTTTATGAAATAAAAGATAACATAAATGTTGGCGATATAGCGCCGGATAAAACACAGTTCCGTCCTCATGTTGTATGGTTTCATGAAGAAGTGCCCATGCTTGAAAAAGCGATAGCTATTATGAAGGAGGCTGATATATTTATACTTGCAGGCACTTCGCTGCAAGTGTATCCCGCTGCGGGTTTGATTGATTATTTACCGGAAAGAATTCCAAAATATATTATAGATAAAAATCCGCCATACATTCCTCCTCATCACAATTTTCATGTTATAAAAAAGCCGGCAACAGAAGGTATAAAAGAAGTGAAAGCGCTTCTGGCAAATCATTTTTCATCTCCATAAAAGATTACCCAGGTAGCAAAATCAGCCGAAAAATTAATGAACCTGTGTATCATCTGAGCAGGCACAAATATTACATCACCTTTTTTACAATTAATCATTTCTTTATCTCTTAAAAATTCCGAATGGCCTGAAGCAATAATATAAAGCTCATCTTTAGTATGTGGCTTTTGTTTGTCTGCATCTTTTGGCACATAATATTCAACAGACATACTTCCATCTTCAATTACAGTAACGAACCTGTTCTTTTCATTTTTTAATAGTTCAGCAGCTTCATCTATACTGATGTGATATTTTTTCTTCATTGGTTGTGATTGAGCAAAATAATTGCAAAAGTAAATGTAGGATTTGTTTATAGTTAATATCCTTACATTAATGCGAACGCACGCATAGTTATAACAATAAATAAATTTAGTGAAGGCTTTCTTTTAACTTTCAACTAATTTTTTAGTTGTATTTAAAAGTAAACAGCAAGGCATGAATGTTAATATATTTTAAGTTGAAGTTCTACTGCAAAGGATTATAATTTATTTACTATTGAATATCTCTTATACTAAAACATCCCAGACTTCGTATATAATTAAAATTCAGCGCCATGCTTAGACTTATACTTGTTATCCTGCTTTTCATTGCTTCGCTCGTTAATTTTTGTCCTGTGCCCGCAAAGCAAGTCTGGTACGTAGGTATTGCCGTACCGGAATACCCATGGATATTCGTTCTTGCTTGTACAGGGTTGCTAATTTGGGCGGGCTTTGAACCGCGGTTTCGCTTCTTTAATTTATCACTTAGTTTTATTACTCTTATTATATTAATATCACCTGTTGTTCGCGCTTACCGCATTGGCAGCGATCTTGAAAAGCGATTGCAGGCAAGTTTTGGAAATGATATAAATCAACTTGCTCCTTTTCACCAGGCGGTTCCTTTTAGCATTGGCAGAATGTTTAGCGGTACGAAAGCTAAACCTGTTCCTGTAAAACATTTTGTGTATGCCGTTCATTCCGGCATCAGTCTCGATCTTAATTTTTCTCCATCGGCCATTAGTGGCTTACGGCCTTGTCTTTTAGAAGTGCATGGTGGTGCGTGGAGGCGTGGCGATTTTCATGAGATCGCCCATTTCAATACATACTTTGCTAATGCAGGCTACCAGGTTGCTACTATCAATTACCGGCTTGCTCCTGAGTTCTCAAGCCCGGCTCAGGCAGAAGATATACATGCCGCTCTTGCGTGGTTAAGAGCACACGCCAAAGAATTAAATATTGATACCAATAACTTTGTGCTGAGCGGCAGATCCGCAGGGGCACAGCTTGTGCTTGCCACCGCTTATACCAATGCAGAAAGCGGCATTAAAGGTGTGGCTGCATTCTATGGCCCTACCGATATGTTTTGGACCTACAATCATCCGGATAATATGCTGATTATGGATTCCAGGCAAGTGCAGCGTGATTTCCTGGGCGGCACACCTGGGCAAGTGCCGCAACGGTATACCGCAGAGTCGCCATTACTGAATGTAAACAGCACTTCTACGCCTACCCTACTGGTGCACGGCAGCAATGATGCACATGTTTATTATGAGCAAAGTGTGCGGCTTGCCAGTAAGTTAGATTCATTGAAAGTACCCAACCTGCTCCTTTCTTTACCATGGGCTACCCATGGCTGCGAATACAACCTGGCAGGCCCTTCGGGGCAACTAGCTTTATACGCCACTGAGCGTTTCTTTGCTGCCGTTACGCATAAATAAAATTTTAACCAATGCCTTTTTACTAAACCCTGTACTCTTAGCCATGTTTTGTTGAGGTTGTCATATTAATCAACAACTTTATTTTTGCTATAATTTTTATAGTGTTTCATGCTGTATTTATTATAGTTCTAACATACATTTTCTTTAACTTATTTATTTTATAATAAAACAAATCTTTTAGATTAAACGTGAAATGTTTATACCTGTTTTATTTCATCTTACAGTATAGAATTATAATAATAATTTTGCCATAAAAACTATAATAAAATGATAGCAACAAAAGGATATGCTGCGCAAAGCCCCACAACTAACCTGTCTCCCTGGAATTTTGAAAGAAGAGAAGTAGGGCCACATGATGTTCAGTTCGATATTTTATATTGCGGCGTTTGCCACTCCGATCTGCACCAGGTGAGGAATGACTGGTTTCCCGGGATTTTTCCAATGGTGCCTGGGCATGAAATTGTAGGCAAGGTGGTAAAGGTAGGAAGCGAAGTAAAGAATTTTAAAGTAGGCGACCTTGCAGGTACTGGCTGCCTGGTAGATTCCTGCAGGGTTTGCGAAAACTGCAAAGATGATTTAGAACAATATTGCCTTAATGGTTCTTCCGCTACTTATAATGGCAAAGAGCAAGATAAAAAAACACCTACTTATGGTGGCTATTCCAACACCATTGTAGTGAATGAAGATTTTGTATTGCACATAAGTGAAAAGCTTTCTCTCGCTGCTGCAGCGCCATTATTGTGTGCAGGCATTACTACCTATTCTCCATTGAAGTATTGGAAGGTGGGCAAAGGCCATAAGCTGGCTGTTGTTGGGCTGGGTGGCCTTGGCCACATGGCAGTTAAGTTCGGTGTTGCCTTTGGTGCTGAAGTTACCGTGCTAAGCACCTCGCCTTCTAAAGAAGCTGATGCTAAAAAGTTGGGAGCGCATAAGTTTGTGGTTACCTCAGATGCGGAACAAGTAAAAGCAGCAAAAGGCACGTTTAACTTTATACTCGATACCGTTTCAGCACCGCACGATTTTAATTTATATCTTTCTTTGTTAAAAACAAATGGCACTATGATATGCGTGGGAGTTCCGGATAAACCGGCAGCCGTTGCAGCTTTCAGCATTATCGGGGGCAGAAAAAGCCTCGCAGGTTCAGGTATTGGAGGCCTTGCTGAAACTCAGGAAATGCTGGACTTTTGTGCCGAAAATAATATTGTTTCAGATATTGAAATGATTGATATAAAAGATATACATACTGCCTATGAGCGCATGGAAAAAGGAGATGTTCGCTACAGGTTTGTGATAGATATGGCAACGCTGTAGATCCATTAATCTCTTTCTGTTTGGGCTTCGTGTATTTGTTTTTCGTTTTCCAGCTCTTCATCAGATAATTCCTCGTGCCCTTGCAGGTTTTTGTCTATATGTGATGAGCCGGATTCAGTATTGGCGGGCTTTTCAGCATCAGAATTCTTGTTTACTTGAGAAGCTTGTTTCTTTTTCTCATTCATATAAATATGTTTTAATATGCTTATTAATAAACCGTGCCGGGCTCTAATAAGCTTACAATAAACAGTCAGCAAAAATTTGTGGAGTATTCTACATATTAAGTTATCCTTCAGTAGATATTTTTCTATAAAAAAAATAAGACAGCCGAAATGGCTGCATTGAGAGGTAAAGTTTTTTTGCATATCTTATATTAATTTTTTAGTTTAATAAAACTTATAAAATTTGGCATATACGTTGATTTTCTTTGAAAAAAACTTATGCAATCAAATTTTGAAAATAACAATACTGAGCGCTCTGAAAACGATGAAGAAAATATAAAAAACGCCGGTTCAGAAAATACCGGTAGTGCAGTAGAAGATGATGGAACTCCTGTTCTGGATGAGCAGGATCTAGAAGAAAATAATATTTCTTTGGACGATGCAGAAAATATTGACTGGGACGATGCAGATAATACCAGCGGCAATAGTAATGGAAACAAGAACATTAAAGATAAGTCAACAAGTGGTGGAGGGAAAGATACAAACAATGGTGGTAAGCCAGCAAGCGGCCTAAAGGGCGGAAAAGGTGTTACCACAGGTAGTAAGGGAACTTCAGGGAAGTAGGTAAGTTTGCAATGCTTATACTTTTATTTATATAAAAAATATCTTTTTATAAAATGAAGCTTATGTGTTCTTTGCTTTGTTTCCAGATTTAAAATTCCTTCATTATCTATTTTATCAATGCGTACTTTGCCTGACGCATGAATGATCTCACGAGCATTTAAAAGAATACCCACATGCACAATGTTGCCCTGGTCGTTATCAAAAAAAGCAAGATCACCGCAACGAGCCTTTTGTAAAGAATTAATAACATCGCCTGAATCGCCCTGCTGGTAAGCATCGCGGGGTATTTGTATATTTAAAAATTTATAGATCATTTGCGAAAAGCCGCTGCAATCAATTCCAAAAACTGATTTGCCACCCCACAAATAAGATGTGTTTAAAAATTTATATGCAATTTGTTTTATAAGCTTATCACCAACTTTTATTTCTTCAGGGTTCCATAATTCGCCTTTGAACTGAACAGAATTTTTTCGCCAGAACGCTTTCCCATTTTTAAAAGCGGAAAGCGAACTGCCCAATGGCACAAACATGCGGTGGCCATTGTAATCCACTTCGTTTACCCAGGCTGCTGTTAAATCTTTATCAACTTTTATATAATGTTCTTCATCTATTTCTGCAAGGTGCGCAGCCTGGCACCAACCCGTATATCCATCATATTTTAAAATGACTTTTACCCAGTTATCATTTCCTGTATCCTGTACGATAGATTTTTCACCAAACAACTGCTGCGAGATCATTTCAGATTTATGGGAAGGTTCGGAACGGATAGGGCTCACGGGCACACAACAAACAGTGAATTGCATAGTATTCAGGCGCTTTGATGCAAATATAAATTATGGAAATTATCTATGTTTACATCTTATAAATTAAAAGCTGCAGCCCTTGCATTTACAACACTTTCAGGATAAAGACGACAGTGAACTGCTACAGTTTTTTTATAAAGACCATGATAATAAATGGCTGGGTATTTTGTTGCCAAGGTATACGCTAATGCTGCTCGGCGTATGCATGAAATATTTAAAAAATGAAGAAGATGCGAAGGATTGCGTGCAGCAGATCTTTTTAAAAATTATTAATGAACTGCATAAATATAAAGTAGATTATTTTAAAAGCTGGGCGTACATGATTGCTAAAAATCATTGCCTGATGAAGCTGAGAGATAAAGGAAAAATAACTGCTGAACTTAAAGAAGAAACATCTGCAGTAAATGATGATACGGAGGATAAAACCTCCTTAGCAGAAAAAGATTATCTTTTAAATAAAATGTCCGGCGCGCTGCAGGAGCTAAACGAAGATCAAAGGCTTTGCATTACTTTATTTTATCTTGAAAAAAAATCTTACACAGAAGTGGCTGCCATCACGGGTTTTAACCTGTTGCAGGTAAAAAGCCATATACAAAATGGTAAGAGAAATCTAAAGCTAAAAATGAGTGAACGATAATTATTAATCGTCTAAATCGTCAATTAAAAACAATGAGTGATGAACTTTTAAACATATTATCTGCCAGCAATAAAGATATAGATAATCAAAAACTGATGGATTATATCAGCAATAAATTATCAGTGGAAGACAAACATGAATTTGAGAAATCAATGGCAGACTCTCCTATGCTTAATGATATGGTGGAAGGCCTGGAAAAAGTAAAGAACAAGAAACACCTTGATGCGCTTGTTCTTCAGCTTAACGGGCAACTAAAAAAACAGCTGGATAAAAAGAGGATCATAAATAACAAAAGAAAAATAAAAGATATTCCCTTACTGTATCTCAGCATCATCCTCATTATTATCATTATTCTTGCCGGCTATCTTGTTATAAAAAAGCATCTGGATACAGAAAAGCTTCCTTTAAGGCCTCCAAAAAAAGAAGTTGCATTTAGGCATATAAACAATTATAAAATAACTGTTACCTTATAAACGTTTGTTTTACTTTTTCCTGAAAAAAATACGTATAGGTACACCGCTCAGGCTAAAGTTTTCACGAAGCTGATTTTCGAGATAATTTTTATAAGGCATTTTTATATCATCCGGATAATTGCAAAAAAAAGCAAACGACGGCACAACCGTTGGTAATTGAGTAACATATTTTATTTTAACAGCATGGCCTCTTACAACCGGTGCGTGGTAAGCTTCTGCGGCCTTTAGCATTACATCGTTAAGCTTTGAAGTTGCTATTTTTTGGCTTCGGTTATAATATACTTTCAGCGCCATTTCCATTGCCTGCATTATTCGCAGCTTCTCCGTTGCTGAAATAAACACGATGGGCACATCGTTAAAAGGCGCCAGTTTTTTCTTCAGTGTTTTTTCATAATCACGCGCGGTGTTAGTTTCTTTTTCTACCACATCCCACTTGTTCACGAGCAACACAATGCCTTTACCTTTTTTTGCTGCCAGAGAAAAAATATTTAAGTCCTGCGCTGTTATGCCATTCTTTGCATCAAGCACTATCAGGCAAACATCAGCTTCATCAACAGCTTTCACTGCGCGTATCACAGAATAAAATTCAAGGTCTTCATTCACTTTTGTTTTGCGCCTGATGCCTGCTGTGTCTATTAAAATAAATTCTTTATTAAACAAATTATAGGTGGTATGAATGGAATCTCTTGTGGTGCCTGCGATGTCGCTTACTATCGTGCGTTCCTTGCCAGTCAAGGCATTCAGCAGAGATGACTTGCCTACATTCGGCTGCCCGATGATCGCAAACTTTGGAAGAGCCGCCTCATCCGTTTCTTCTTCTGCAGGTATAGGCTCCACAATGTCATCAAGTAATTCACCTCCGCCGGTGCCGCTTATAGAAGAAATGAAAAAAGTGTTTTTAAAACCCAGTGCATAAAATTCTGAAGCTTCCAACATACGCGCATGATTGTCCACTTTGTTTACCACCAGGTATACAGGTTTCGGCGAGCGGCGAAGCATCTCAGCCATCTGCTGATCAAGATCAGTAATGCCGGTTGTTACATCACACATAAAAATAATGGCATTTGCTTCTTCGATAGCAATGTGTACCTGCTTGCGAATCTCCGTTTCAAACACATCATCGCTATGTGCTACAAATCCGCCGGTATCAATTACATTAAAGCTTTTACCCGCCCACTCAGCCACGCCGTATTGCCTGTCGCGGGTTACACCGCTCACATCATCTACAATCGCTTTTTTTTGCTCCAGCAGCCGGTTAAAAAGCGTGCTCTTTCCCACATTCGGCCTGCCGGTTATTGCAATAGTATAAGACATTTAAAAAGTTTTTTTGAAACAGAATAATAAAAATTTTTTGTTTACCAGCTATAGTTTTTCATGGCATCATCCGGTTGTGTCACTCACTTGTACAGTTAGTTCTTTGGGCATCTTTGCCTGCCATACTTATAAAGTGCAAAAGTATTGTTTATGAAATTTGCACAGCAGCTTTTATAGATTTTATAGCATTAAAAAATTCCGGATAAGATTTTTTTACCGCATCCGCTTCATGAATAATTGTATTGCCTTTTGCCGCTAATGCAGCAACAGCGCAGCTCATAGCAATCCGATGGTCGTTATGCGAAGTCACCTTTGCGCCTTGCACCTGCTTCGATCCATGTATGCTCATCACATCTCCATTCAAACTTATATCCACATTCATTTTTGCAAATTCTGTTTGCAATGTTTTTGCTCTGTCACTTTCTTTGTATAATAATCTGTTTACACCTTTTATGCTGGTAGTGCCTTTACAATAAGATGCCAAGGCAACCAATGGTGGAAACAAGTCAGGGCAGTGAGTTGCATCAAAATCAAAAGCTGTAAGGCTATCTTTTACAACCGCTATTTCTTTTTCCTGTACGCTTACTTTTGCACCACAAGCTTCCAGCGCATTTATAATCTTTTTATCACCCTGAGAAGAATTTATATCCGCATTTTCAACGGTTACATTTCCTGCAATGGCACCAGCCACTAACAGAAAAGCAATGTTGCTCCAATCGCCTTCCACCGTATATTTCACCACATGATCATTCATTTTTTTTACTGGAAAAATATTAAACGATTCATAGTTATTGTTTTCAATTTGAAAACCAAAGAGCTTTAGAATATCAAGCGTAAGATCAATGTAAGGCCTGCTGGTAAGATTGATAACTTTAATATTTACTGGAACTGTACATGCTTTAGCAAACGCCATTAGCAGTCCGGTTAAAAACTGTGAACTCAGCGATCCATCAACCGTTA
This sequence comes from Hanamia sp., assembly GCA_965276925.1. Lineage (GTDB taxonomy): Bacteria > Bacteroidota > Bacteroidia > Chitinophagales > Chitinophagaceae > Ginsengibacter. The sequence continues at coordinate 2,536,142 of OZ255711.1, read as the reverse complement.
TATCCCCAGGAACCAGCGGCCCACATACACTAAGAGGAATTTTACCATCATTGCTATGCACCTTCACGCCGATCTTTGGCAACACATCATCAAAGAAACCTATCGGCCTTGTAAGGATACTTCCCTTGCCTGTGAAATTTATTTCATAATTACATAACGCAGCAAGTGGCACAAACATCCGGAGAGACAAGCCGCTTTCACCAACAGAAATGATAGATTTTTTTTCTTTAATTGATGAATAAAAAGTATCACTTGAAGAAGTAACTATAATTTCGTTATAAACTTCATCAATAGTTGCACCTAACTGTTTCACAATATTTTTTGCTGCCTGCTCATCATTGCTATTGCCTGCGTTATCAATGATTGTGGTGCCATTATAAATAAGGGCAGCAGCACAGGCTCTTTGCATACAACTCTTTGATGGTGGTGCTTTCAGCGTTCCTGACACTGCCGATGGCGAGAGAGTAACTATCAAAATAGGGTATTAAAAATTTTATGTAAATGCTCAAGAGAAATGGATTTTACCGAAGCAGCGCCAATACTATCAAGCACTACGAAGCTCATATTACTTCCTGATTTTTTTTTATCATGCAACAGTATCTGCCATACTTTTTCCTTATCAAACGAAAGCTCTGTTGGTAAATAATATTGATGTAAAAGATGCCTTACTTTATTGCTTTCCTCACTGCTAAATCCATTAATAATTTCTGATATGCTGCAAGCTGCCATCATTCCAATGCTGATGGCGTGGCCATGAGGAAGCTTTGATATATTTTCAATTGCATGCCCGATGGTATGGCCAAAGTTGAGCAATTTTCTATCGCCGGTTTCGTACTCATCCTTTTCAACAATGGTATATTTTATATCAACATTTTTTTTTATTAACTCATTAATTTCAGCCGGAGATGATTGAAATCTTTCAATAGAGTTATTTTTCAAAACAGTAAACATATCCTTATCACGAATACATGCGTGCTTGATTATTTCAGCAAAGCCATTGGCCCATTCGCTTTGTGGCAGCGTTTCTAAAAAAGTATAATCAAATAATAAAAACTCTGGTTGCCGTATTGTACCTACAATATTTTTATAAACACCAACATCAATCCCATTCTTTCCGCCGATAGCCGCGTCTACCATTGCAAGAATAGTGGTTGGCACAAAAGCAAACCTGACACCACGCATATAAACAGAAGCCACAAAGCCCGCAACATCAGTAACCACGCCACCTCCAACGCCTACTATAAAAGTTTGCCTGTCGGCATGAAGTTGTATTAGTTGCTCTATAATTAAATCAACTGTTGCCTGATTCTTATGCTCCTCTCCTGCTTTTATTACAATTGTTTTCCAGCCAGCAAACTTTGCGGAATGAGTATTGAAAAGGTTCTCATCTGTAATAATAACTGTTGAATCCTTTTGTAATTTTTCTTCAACAAAAGAAAAATCTGCATTAAAAAAACAATCAATTCTTTTTCCTGAAACCGTATACTGCGTGGAAACAATAGCGTTACTCTTCATTCATTATTTTGTTCTGGTGATTGATACTTTCCATGTGCACTGCATCAAAATATTTCATAATAAATTCTTTACTCAAGCCAACCTGTTCACCTTTGCTCTGCGCCTTTGCCAGCACATCATTCCAGCGATTAGTTTGCAAAATGGTAATGTTGTTTTCCTTTTTGTACATCCCGATATTATCAGCAATTTTCATACGTTGCCCTATTAATTGTATCAGTTCATCATCTATGTGATTGATCTGCTCCCTTAATGTTGCCAGCGCTGTTAAAAATTCTTTTTCGTCGGTATTCTCGTGCCTCCAAACTAACTCGCCAAGAAGCTGCGAAAGCCGCTCTGGTGTTATCTGCTGCTTGGCATCGCTCCATGCATTATCAGGATCAATATGGCTTTCTATCATCAAGCCATTAAAATCGAGATCAATGCTTTTTTGTGCAACTGATTGCAATAAAGTTCTGTTACCACTTATATGCGATGGATCACAAATGAGCAACATGCCCGGGAACCTGCGCTTCATTTCAATCGGCAAATGCCACATGGGTGCATTACGAAATTCTGTGTTGCCATAATTAGAAAAGCCGCGATGGATCATCCCAATTTGCTTCACTCCTACTTTCTGTAAACGCTCAATGCCGCCGCACCACAATTCAAGGTCAGGATTGATAGGATTTTTTATGAGAACAGGCACATCCACACCACGCAACGCATCGCAAACTTCCTGTACACTAAATGGGTTTACAGTTGTTCGTGCGCCAATCCAAAGCATATCTACATCGAAGTGCAACGCATCTTCCACATGCTTTGCTGTAGCTACTTCAACAGTTATCGGTAAGCCAGTAATCTTTTTTGCCTGTGCCATCCATGGCAAGCCTTTCATACCAATGCCTTCAAACATGCCTGGCTTGGTACGAGGTTTCCATATACCGGCACGAAGCATATCCACTTTTCCCGTTTTAGCTAATCGTGTAGCGGTTTCCAGCACCTGGTCTTCCGTCTCTGCACTGCATGGCCCGCTTATGATCAACGGGCGTTTATTCCATTTCTCCTGCATCAGGCCTTTCATTGTTTCTGTTTGTATTTGCATAAAATTAGTTTTAAAAAGTTTTCGTTTTCTTACAGCGTTGTATAGTTTATTTTATAATTCTTGATATCTTATTGGCATTTTCCATTAACTGAGTTAAGTACTCATAATTTTCTTTTTCCAGGCAGCTCTTAAATTTTCTTAATTGGCTAATGTGTTCATTTAACACATCTAATACGTTTTCTCTATTCTGCATAAAAATGGGCGCCCACATTGATGGGCTGCTTTTAGCAAGTCGCACTGTGCTTTCAAAGCCACCACCAGCCAGGGCAAAGATGGCGCTATCTTCCTTTTCTTTTTCTAACACGGTATTTGCCAGTGCAAATGAAGTGATGTGAGAAATATGACTTATATAAGCCGCATGGGAATCATGGCTTTCAGCATCCATATAAATGATATTCATGCCAAGTTTTGTATAAATATTTTCAACAACATTTATGGCATCTTCATCACTTTTTTCTTTCTCACAAATAACGCATGTTCTTCCTGCGAAAGCCCTGTGCACAGCCGATTCCGGCCCGCTATACTCCGTGCCCCACATAGGATGGGTTGATACAAAACGGCCACGCTTCGGATGATCAGCCAGCGCCTTACACATTTTAAATTTTGTAGAACCTGCATCTGCAACAATCTGCTTATTATTCATAAGATCCATTATATCTTTCATTACAGGTATCGTAACATCTACCGGTATGGCAACATAAATGAAATCACTTTTTTGCACAGCTTCCTTCAATGGCAAAGCTTCATCAATAATACCCAGCTCTTTAGCTTTATCAATACTGGCTTGAGTTCTGCTTACACCAATAATATTTTTTGCAAAGCCTTTTTCTTTTAAGGCATACGCAAATGATCCGCTTATTAAGCCCACACCTATTATCGTTACATTCTCAAACATTCAATTCTAACTTTTAATTCTCAATCCTTTGCTTTAATTCTTGTTATTGCTTCTTCTATTTTTTCTTCAGGTGTGCAAAGGCTTACCCGTACATATTTATTTCCTGCATCACCGAAAATGCCTCCTGGTGTGATGAACACATTTGCACCTTTTAATACAGTATCGCTTAAATGGTAACCATCATTATAATCGCTTGAAATTTCTGCCCACACAAACATGCCTGCCTGGTTAGTATCGTAAGTGCATTTTAATAAATCTAACAACTCATAAACTTTTTTTCTTCTATTAAAATAAACAGCATTTATTGTATCAAACCAATCTTTGCCGAGGCTCAAAGCCTTTGCAGCTGCCAGTTGCAGAGGAAGAAACATTCCACTGTCCATGTTACTTTTAAAACGTAACACATCATCTATTTTTTCTTTTGCACCGCACAACATACCTACACGCCAGCCAGCCATGTTATGGCTTTTACTCAAAGAATTTAATTCTATTACGACATCTTTTGCACCATCAATACTTAATAAACTCATAGGCTTTTCATTCAAAATAAAACTGTATGGATTATCATGGCAAATAAGAATATTATGCTTTTTTGCGAAAGCAATTAATTGCTCAAAAAGTCCTTTTGTTGCAAGTTGCCCGGTTGGCATGTGTGGATAATTCACAAACATCAGCTTCACTTTTTCCAAATCATTTTTTTCCAATTCATCAAAGTCAGGAAGCCAGTTCTTTTCTTTTTTTAATGTATAAGTTTTAATAACAGCTCCGGATATTTTTGCTGCACTTGTATAAGTAGGATAGCCCGGATCAGGCACCAGCACTGCATCTCCTTCGTTTATGTAAGTCATGCAAATATGCATGATACCTTCTTTGCTTCCTATCAATGGCAAAATTTCTGTATCAGCATTTAGCTCAACATTATACCATTTTTTATACCACTCAGCTATGGCATTGCGCAGCAAAGGACTGCCTTTATAATTTTGATACGCATGTGTGTTTGGCTTTGCTGACTCATCTTGCAATGTTTTAATAACATCATCATGCGGTGGCATATCCGGGCTGCCAATCCCAAGATTGATAACCTGTTTGCCTTCTTTATTCATGGCATCAATTTCTCTCAGCTTCTGAGAAAAATAATATTCACCCACATCGTGCAATCTTTTTGCTACTTCCATTATTTACCTTTTTTATATACTCCATAAATAGTCAATGCTTTTGTTACAGGCTTAATATCTTTTATTATTTTATTAAAAAGTTCTGTGCCGGTAAATTCAAGATCTGCATGGAACGTGTATTTCCAGTCGCTGCCGGGTATGGGAAACGATTGCAGCTTGCTCAAATTAATGCCGCCGTCCGCAATTTTCAAGAGCACTTTTGCAAGGCTTCCTTTGGAATGGTCTGTCTGAAAATTTATAGAAGCTTTATCAGCGTTATCAATTTCTTTTACCATTTCCGGCCTTGCCAAAATTAAAAATCTTGTATAATTATTTTTTTGTGTATGAATGTTCGGAGCAATAATTTCAAGATTATACAGCTCAGCTGCGAGCTTACTTGCAATGGCTGCAATATGCTTGCTTTTATGCTGATGAATATACCTGGCGCTTAAAGCGGTATCGTCCGTTTCAATCAACTTCCAGTTGTACTTTTCAAGATAATCTATGCACTGCAATAAAGCCATAGGATGGGAATGCACTTCGCGAATATCTTCAAGCTGTACACCAGGATTGACGAGCAGGTGTTGATTGATACGTAAGTACACTTCACCTGCAATTTTCAAATTACTTTTTTGTAATAAATTATAATTGGGAAGAATGCTTCCGGCAATTGAATTTTCAATGGCCATCACACCGCCATCGCTTGCGTTTTTATCTGTTGCAATCTTTATTACTTCACGAAATGTAGCGCAGCAAATTACCTGAACGTTTTTACCAAAGAACTGCCTGGCGGCGGCCTGGTGAAAACTGCCTTCAAAGCCTTGTATTGAAACTTTTTTATCTATCTGCATAAAATAAAAATCCCGGCTTTTTGTGCCGGGATTCTTTATGTTATTTTTTTAAAATTTTTTGTTTAACAAAAGCTTCCCGTACTATTTCTAAAATAGTAGCTAAAATAAAAAAAGGTATATGCTTTTGTTGTGTTCATTTTTATTGAGGCATCAAAAATAAGGATGTGCAATGAATTCACAATCTATTTTTAAAAAAAGTTTCAAATCTTTAAAATAAAAAAACCGCTCCTTTTCAAAAGCGGCCTTAGATTGCCTGCCAAAAACATTTTTGCAGTATATGCTACTATTTTTTCATTTTAGAAGAATCTTTCATCATCTTAGAAGATGTGTCCATCATCATCTTAGACGTGTCTTTCATCATTTTAGATGTATCAGTGCTCATCATTTTAGATGAATCTGACATCATTTTAGACGAATCAGAATTCATTGATGATGTAGAATCTGAGGAAGTAGTAGAGCTTGAAGAACCACCGCCACATGCAGCAAACAGAACTGTAGAACATGCGATTACAAATAACTTTTTCATTTTACTAAATTTAGATTTTATAATATATTTTAGGTTTATACTCATTTTTAAAAAAGGTAACCTGCGGTTCAAAAAAATTTTTTAAAGGGGTAATTTGGGTTACTTTTCCGCTTTATAAGTATTAATTACGCACTCTGTGAATATTTACGAAAAGGAGAAAGAATTACTGGCTGGCCTTGCTGGAAATGATACAATAGCTATAGAAACTATTTACAGAGAAAACTATCAAACCATTCAGGCATTTATAGTTAAAAATAATGGATACCCTGACGATGCGAGAGATATTTTTCAGGAAGCCATGATAGTTCTTTTTAATAAGGCAAAAGAGGAATCTTTTATTTTAAGCTGCCAGATAAAGACTTACCTGTATTCAGTTTGCAGAAGGCTTTGGCTAAAAAAGCTACAGCAGCAAAATAAATATTTTCTCTCTTCGGACTCGCTTAAAGAAACCGTGCCGGTGGAAGATGATATTGATTCGCATGAAAAGATCAATACAAATTTTAACCTGATGGAAGAGGCTTTAGGTAAAATCGGCGAGCCTTGCAGAAGCATACTGGATGCGTATTACATTCAAAAAAAATCAATGCCCGAGATAGCGCTGGCATTTGGATATACTAATGCGGACAATGCCAAAACACAAAAATATAAATGCCTTGTGCGGCTAAAAAAAATATTTTTCTTAAAATATAAAAACGAAGAATAAGATGGACGACACTTTACTTTTAGATGCGATAGAAAGATACAGGAACAATGAAATGTCTTCTGAAGAAAGAACGTTTTTTGAAGAACTAAGAAAGAAAAATCCTGATATTGATCAGTTAGCTGCTGAGCATAATTTTCTTTTGGAAGAGCTCAATAAGATGAGCGAAATAAAAACACTCCGCAGCAATATGGGCGAGGTAGAAAGTAAGCTTTCCAATGAAGGAGTTATTAATTTACAGCAGGCAAAAAGGAAAACTAAAATTATTCACTTATGGAACCGCTACCGCAGAACGATTGCGGTTGCTGCCTGCATTGCGGGTATTGTTTCGCTTTCTACGGTTTCAATAGTTTCCACTTATTCAGAAAAGAAGAAGGCAGAAGTAACGCCGCTGGTTGACCATAAAATAAATATGCTTGAAAGAAAAGTGAAGCAGATAGAACACACGCTCAATAGCAATGTTGTAACTAAAGCGACACCTGCAAGACCCAGGCTGGAAGCCAACTTCAGGGCAACCGGCTTTTTAATTGATGGCAATGGCTTCTTGATCACTAATGCCCATGTGGTAGAAAATGCAACTAACATTGTAGTTGAGAACAGGAAAGGTGAACAGTTTTTTGCAACTGATATTTACTCCAATAAGCTTACTGATATTGCTATTTTAAAAATAGACGATAGCACTTTTAAGAAAGTAAACTCATTGCCCTATACGTTTACAAAAGTACCGGCAGAACTTAGTGAGCACATATTTACCCTGGGCTACCCGCGTGAAGAAGTGGTGTACAGCGAAGGATATTTAAGCGCCAAATCAGGATACTATGGAGATACAACTTCTTACCAGGTAAGCATTTCGGCTAACCCGGGCAATAGCGGTGGACCGGTTGTTAATAAAAATGGCGAAATCATCGGCATCATAAGCAGCAAAGAAACCAATGCTGACGGAGTAGTATTTGCTATTCAATCAAAAAATATTTACAGCGCTTTAAAAGAATTAAAAGATAGCGCTGTAATAAAATTGCCTACAACTAATTCCTTAAAAGGCATAGACAGGATGCAACAGGTGCAAAAGCTGGAAGACTTTGTGTATATGGTAAAAGGAAATTAATTGTTTTATATTAACATCAATAGGTTAGCTCAACTCCATAGTTTTTCTGGATAGACATTTTGCTGAATTAAAGTTTCAATACTTTGCTTTACAGCCGGTGCATCTTCTTTATAAGTGACGCCAAACCATTGAGCCGAAGTTTGTATCACTTTTATATCACCACCTTTATCTTTTATAAAAGCATCACCAACGATAGGCACAAAAAATTCTGCTTTAGGGTTAGCGCCATTTTCTTTCAGAAACTTTTTAAAGAGTTCCTGGATGTAAACGAACGCTGATTGATGAAAGCACCAGAAGTTCATGCTGACAGATGTATCATCGGGCAGAGGTATTTTTAATCCATTTTCTTCATAAACAATTTTGCCATCTTCGCGGTATATTTTTATACGCTCGGAAATACTTATTAAATTTCCTTTATCATCCACATCGCAAACACCGCGGCTTACTGTTCCGTTTTCTGATAAAGTTTTTGAGAGCATATAACCAATAATGCTCCATACTTTTTCGGATACACCATTATTTAAAAAAGCGGCTGCTTTTTCAAAGGCGTCTCTTCCATAAAAATCATCAGCATTAATAACGGCGAAAGGCTCATGAATAGCATCTTTAGCGCATAAAATAGCGTGGGCGGTGCCCCAGGGCTTGGTGCGCTCAGCAGGTAATGCATAATTATCAGTAAAAGAATTCATCTCCTGCATTACATATTCAGTCTCCACTTTGCCTTTAAGCTTTGCTTTAAAAAGTTCTTTGAAATGAGTTGCAAAATCTTTACGGATCACAAAAACAATTTTACCAAAGCCGCTTTTTATTGCATCATAAATGGAGTAATCTATTATCGTTTCTCCGGAGGGGCCGAATGAATCCATTTGCTTTATACCGCCATAGCGGCTTCCCATCCCAGCTGCAAGTATCAGGAGTGTAGGTTTCATTTTTATATATAATTTTATTTATAAATTTTAAGAATTATATGGTCACTAATTTTGCTGCGAAAATAAGCAACAAATTACTTTGCCATAACTTTAAAAGCCTTTGATTGTTCACTCCGGAAAATTTGTTTATCTCCATTGAAAAGTTAGAAGATGAGCTTTTCATGAAGCATGATGTTGCTGTTTCAATGCTTCGCTTAGATGCAATACACCCGGTTGTTTCGGGCAATAAAATGTTTAAGCTTCATTATTTTTTACAAGAAGCAAAACTTTCTTTGCATAAAAAAATAATAACATTTGGCGGCCCCTATTCCAATCACCTTGCTGCTACTGCCTTTGCATGTAAGCAAACCGGTTTGCAAAGTGTTGGAATTGTGAGGGGCGAGAAGCCTTCACAGCTTTCTCATACTTTGCAGTTTTGTATTGATACCGGTATGCAATTACATTTTATTAATAGAAATGAGTATAAAAAAAGTGATGAAAAAAACTTTTCTGATGCATTGCTATATAAATATGGTGATCACTTTTTAATACCGGAAGGTGGCTTTTCTATAAAAGGCGCCCAAGGCGCAGCCATCATCTGCAACTATTTTAATAATAAGAAATTTACCCATATATGCTTATCAGTAGGAACGGCTACAACCCTTGCAGGGCTTATGTTAGCAGGTAATCATAATATAAATATCATTGGCTTCAGCGCTTTGAAAAACATGACGGATATAAAAGAAAGACTTGCCTTATTACAAGTTAATTCTTCAAAAAAATATACGGTTATTAATGATTATAATTTTGGAGGATATGCAAAGAAAAGTGATGAGCTTTTTATGTTTATGAATAATTTTTATAAAACACATAATATTGCTTTAGACTTTGTTTATACAGGCAAAATGATGTTTGGTGTATATGATCTTATCAGAAGGGAATATTTTGCCAAAGGCTCTGAAATATTATGTATTCACACGGGCGGCCTGCAAGGCAATCAATCGCTGCCGCAAGGTGTACTTAGTTTTTAATTTCAATTAACAAGCATTTATATTTGCACTCTCAAAAAAGCTGATAGCTTCGTCCATTCCTATGCGCATACCGGCACTGATATTTTTTCTTTTTATTTGCTCACAAAAAATATTTGCACAGGACACATTGCCAAAAGTTTCGGTAACACAGCTTGGCAAAAAAGTGTTGATTGCATGGGTAAATCCGTTTAATTCAGTCACGGTTATTAATATTCAGCGTTCAGCTGACAGCCTTAAAGGCTTTACTACTATAGGAAGTGTATTAAATGTTTCTGCAAAAAATAATGGCTTTGTAGATACCAAAGAATTTATACCGGCATTGTATTACAGGGTGTTCATTTCTTTTGATGGGGGCACTTATATTTTCTCTCAATCGCATAGGCCAGGCCTTGATACCACCAACGCCATTAGCGAGCTTCGGGACGCACAACAAGCGCCGGTGCAAACATGGTTTGTGCCATCAAGGTATGTGTACACAGGTAAAGAAAGCAACATTATTATTGCCTTGCCAGATGCTGAAAAGAAAAAATATTCTATAAAATTTTTTGAAGATGACGGAACGCCTTTGTTTGAATTAAAAAAAATTAGTGAAACGTATTTAACGCTGGATAAAGTAAATTTTGTTCATGCCGGCCTTTTCAATTTTGAACTGTATGCTGATGGATTGCTAATAGAAAAACATAAAGTGTACATACCTAAAGATGGGAAACCTGCGCCTTCTCTGGATGCGAAAGGGTATGAGGTAAGATGATCTCTATATTAAAAACCTGCTCAAAGTTCTTTCTGATCTTTTGTTTTATTTCTTCAAAATTTACTTTATAGCCCAATTCTTTTTCAATTGAAGTTACCTGCTTGTTTACTATACCGCATGGTATTATATTATTAAAATAACTAAGATCAGTATTTACATTTAGTGCAAAGCCATGCATGGTAATCCACCGGCTGCAACGAATGCCCATAGCGCAAATTTTTCTTTCATAGCCTGTGCGCCCAACATCAAGCCACACGCCGGTTTCACCTTTGCTCCGGCCGCCTTTTATTCCATGTTCTGCAATGGTAAGTATAATCACTTCTTCCAGCTCGCGAAGGTATCTGCCAATGTCGGTATATAATTTTTCCAAATCAAAGATCGGGTAACCCACCACCTGTTGCAACCCATGAAAAGTAATATCTCCTCCCCTGTTCGTTCTAAAAAATTCTATCTCTTTTTCTTCCATTTGCTCTTCGCTCAGCAACACATTTTCTATATGCCCGCTTTTACCTAAAGTATATACCGGAGGATGTTCGCAAAAAAGCAAATGATTGATAGTTTTAACGGACTCAACAGGTTGATTGGCTACTTTTGCAAGGGCTTTTATTTCCACATTCTTTTTGACTAATTCTTCCTGGTAATCCCAGGCAGCCTTATAATTAATAATGCCAAGGTCTTCAAATAATACCTGTTGTTTTTTCAAGATAAAATTTATTGCAAAGATAATGTCCTTTCCAGGCACAAAGAAAGTGCACGCATAATTAAAATGAATGAAGACAACTATAGGTAACCGTAATGCAGATATTACTTCAACAAATAAGGTCCCATAGCTTTTTGCCAGATGTGATAGCCTTTTGCATTCATGTGCAAACTATCCTGCAGAAAAATATCTTTCATTGGCCTGCCATCTGCAGCAAGCATTTTATGGTAAACATCAACAAATACTGTATGATTTTTTGTTTGTAAAAAATGTCTTATGAGGTTATTTGCCTTAGTCATCTTTGCCATCAGCTTTTGCCTGGAAGGGCTTGGCTTTATAGATACAAACATTACCGGCTCTGCCGGTATAGCCTTGCGTATAATATTAAATAAAGTTACGAACCTTGCAAACACGGTATTAGCGCTTACGGTATCGGATGCAGCCAGATCGTTTTCTCCGCAATAAATAACCACCTGCTTAGGATGGTATGGCATGATAACATCACTTGCATACCGAATGACATCAGTAAGCTGCGAGCCGCCAAAGCCGCGGTTAATAATAGTTTCAGCAGGAAAGTAGTCTTGCACATCGTGCCATTTCTGAAAGGAAGAGCTGCCTGTAAAAAGAATAGCGTTTTTGGGTGGAAAGTGTATGCTATCTTCTTTTTTGAATTGCTGAATTTCATCGTAGAACGGAGGCTGCTGCTGGGCAAAGAGATGGCTGGCTGCTGCTAATAATAAGCAGGTATAAAATATATTCTTAATTGTAATCATGTGCAATAGTATTTATTTTATTGGTGATAAGAGAGATGGTATTGTTTATTATTTTTTCTTTAAGATAAACGTAAAGGCTTTGCGACATTATGCGGTTTGCGCTTACTTACTGTTTTTCGTATAACTTTTCTTTTTGTCTTGATACAAAAAGAAACAAACCTGCCTGGCGGCAAGCAGGAAGATCAAGGCAAACCCAAATGCTCCGCATGTTTTGCCTTACCTTCGCTCATCGAAAGACTTGTTCTAAAGTTTGTAGGGTTCGGAATAGAATGTATGTACTATGCTGGCGAATCATCCCGTTCCTGGAACATTGCTGAGAACCAAAAGCATCCGTTTGTGCCTGCTCTTAAAAAGCTGTTTAATTTACATAATAATATAAAGCAGTATATTTATTCTTATTGATTAGTAAACAATTAAATTATTCTAATAAAGATAATAGCACAAGCTGATGCTTGCGCTAACAAAGGGGGGTTCGGTTTATGAAATGTATATACTATGTTGGGCGAACGTCATTGCGGGGAGGAAGTCATGAAGCAGGCTTATATAAAAAATAGAGCTATTAAATCAGAGATCATCTATGCTATCATTTTTAAATGCTTCGATCCATTTATTTAATGTTACTATACCCGATGCTTGTGCACGCATTAATGATTTTATAAAACGGTAAAATTCTATGTTATTATCAATACCCTGCGTTTTAGTAAACTGTTTCAAATTTTTTAATTGAACGAAATCCTTATTACCTTCAATATTTATTCTTGTCTGGTTTGCATTTGCTATCAGCCATTCCTCTATTTCGGGACATATAAGTATTAAGTATTGTTTTTTGTGTGTATGCTTTTTTAAGATTAAGCCATTCTCTGATCGTATCTCTGCAAATTCCCGAAAATAATTTGCTATAGGACCTTTATTCTTGTCCTCATCAATAATGCCAAGAGCAATGCTGTCTTTAAGATTGTTTTTTAAAATACGAGCTATCTGTCCGCAACCGTGCTGATGATTGTATTTTCCGGAAGTATTGCTGATGATTTCTGCTACCTTTGTATCAACAAAACATTCAGGAAGTATGTTCAATACTTTCATCAGCGTAGCTGTTAAGATTAAAAAAAATATCTACACCATAGTCAAGTAGTTCTGAAAGGTTGTTAGCAGTAAGCTTTTTAGCAGAAGTAGTTTTTGTTATTTTATTGTAAGATGTTACAAACACGCTTAATTGTTCTTCAGGAGTGTTTTCAATAAAATTGTTGAGCAGGTATGGGTTGTGTGTTGCTATGAAAAATTGCATATCAGAATGCTGTATTATTTCGTCAGCAAGTGCACTTACAAAAGGTGGAAAAGCATGCGTATCTGGCTCATCCAGAGTAATTACTTTAGCCCATGTATGCCTTACCGCAGCAGTGTAAAAAATCATCCTCTTATAAGTATCTGCCAAAGCATAGTACGGTAAGTTATACACCACGCCTTCGTTTATGCGCAATTGTATGGTAATACTATTAGTTGACTGATCAATATTAAATTCAAAACCATTTTTGCTGGCGAAGTCCTTGGTAAACTGCAGCATATCATCATTATGATAAATGACTTTTGCAAGATTATTTCCGAAAGGAGCCATTAGATTGCTAATATGATTTCCAGTATCATGAAACTGCACATCGCTTTTATATCGGTAAGGTGCAATAGGAGATGAGTAAGTATTAAACGGTTCTATAAGGTTAAAATTATTATCGAAATCAGTAAATGAGCCGCCAAGGTTCGTAAATTCAAAATAGTTCCCGTTTTCTTTTTCACTAAAAAGGTATTCAATAAAAGTTCCTGTCGAAAATCCGGGATGGCTGATGGATATCTTATTTTTTAAATTGCCCAGATAAAACAAATCACTTACCTGATTTACCCGAAAAAATTGTTTTAAATCTATCAGCTCTGTATTATTTAATTTATAATGTGCGTTCATACCCATCATCCATGACAGGTAAGATAAATCAAGCGCTTCCAGAATGTTTGACTTGCCACTATTTGGCTCACCTATGAACAAATTTATCCTGCTGCAGCCCAGCGAAAGACTCTTGATGGATTTATAATTGTGTATATGTAGCTGGTCAATCATTCAAGTAATAAAGTGATTACAAAGTTATTCAAATATACATGAAGGTTTATTAGATTAATGATAAATATCGCAGTTTGTTTAAGTTCTTCTGCGGAAGAAGTTTGAAGCATTACAATGTACATATAAGAAGCCGTTACTATTCATCATTCATTATTCATTATTCATTCCTCTGCGCATTACTCTTCTTTTTTTCTTGACAAAAAAAGAAACAAAAAAGTCGAGAATGGCATAAATGCTCCGCATATCCATTCTGGCCTGCGCTCACCGAAAGACTTGTTCCGCAATTTCTGCTAACCGTATGTTTACATATACTATACTAATACCATCGTCATTAGCGGGAAGCGAAACATACTATGTCCCTCTCTCTCGGAGAAGTGTTCGGCTGAGCCCTTTGTTCTTCACCATAAAAAAAGCCATCGTTGCGGATGGCTGTTGTTAGGGGATTGTAAGTTGTGTATGGTGTATTTTATGCTACTTTCTTCATTATGTTCTGTAAGTCGAAGCTGGCCCTGCTGGCAATACCTGCAGTAAAAGTGATGGTTTGCTCCAGCGGGTTGTAGCCCGGGCAGGTAATGCTGAAGGTGTAAGTGCCAGATGCGATGCGCGCAATTCTGTAATGGCCTTTCTCGTTGGTGGTGGCTGTGTATTTCTGATCTTTAGAAACTATTACAGCGCCTTCCACCGGTTGCTTGCTGGCATTATACATGCGGCCAGAAAGGCTTGCAGTGCCTTCGCCCTTGTGGCTGGCTACCAGGTTGCGAAATACAAACAACTGCTTTACTGCTGCATCTGCTTTAAATATTTGCTGACCATCCTTCAGCATTTCCATAAGGCTTTGGTAAATGGCATTGTTAGCAGCAGTTTTTGCATCAGTGGCCATTTTCTTTGCCAGGTTCAGGCTAAAGAAAATGGTGGAAAGCTGGGTGCAGGTATCGCCGTCGCTCTGAAACGTAGCTTGAAAATCCGCAGGCATATTTTGATTAGCCATAAGCACCTCCATATTGTCGCTGATAAAAGAGTTAGCGGCATCTATAAGGCTGCGCACGCTGCTCCAGTTATTAACTGTGGTCTTGGCATAATAAGACGCGCCGGCAAGGTTCAGCTTCGTTTGCAGCATATCTTTAGTATAGGCTTTGGTAATATATACTTTAAGAAGCTGCCAATTGTCCCGCACCTGTGTGGTAGCATTGCCGAGGTCTATGCGGGCGGCTTTGCGGGCGGCTACCGACTGGTGAACGTTGGGCAGGTCTTTAGCAGCCTGCACAGCCTGCACTGCATCGGCTATAAATTTTTTTGTATAGAGAGATTTAAGCCCTGCAAAATCTTTAAGATATTGCTGGCAGAGGTTCCAGGCGGCAAAGCAAACGGTATATAATATTTCCTGTGCGGTGCCAAATAAGCTGTTGTCTTGTTTCATTGTTTTGGTTTGGTGTAGTTAAATAAATTTCCTTTTCTAATACGCTTAGCGCTCACATATATTGTATAGAGATATATCTATTTTTGAAAAAAAGCCAGTTCCGCTTACATGCTGCGTATTCCGTTGGCAATGCGCGGCTGTTAAATGCCGGTGCGAGGCCGTCAGTTAGTAATGCGAGGCCGTCAGTTAGCAATGTGAGGCCGTCAGTTAGCAATGTGAGGCCGTCAGTTGTGGTTGCGCGCCCGTCAGTTAGCAATGTGAGGTCGTCAGTTAGCAATGTGAGGTCGTCAGTTAGCAATGTGGGGCCGTTAGTTGCGGTTGCGCGCCCGACAGATGTAAATATTATGTCGTCAGGAGGAGATGCGGGACTGAAAGATGTGGCTGCGCGGAGGAGGTGATAAGGGAAATGTGATATAGAAATAGTAATGGAAGGTCTCGTTATTGGTTATGTATAATACTATTTGCAGGGCGGACTAAAATTTTTGGAGGATGTAGGGAGTGTTGTATATTTAGGGGTTAGTGGTAATAACTTGACCACAGCCTATGACAAAAAGAGACATTGAAATTGCGAATTATCTTGCCAGAGAAGGACTTTCTTTTGGTCACACCATAAGGAATGAAAATCATGGTTACTTCGAAAACTTAACAAACAGTTATTTTGCAATTGCATCTGCTATCGCATTATGCTGGACTGGACATGCAAATTTTGATGAAACGTTCATAGAATATGCAGCAAGTTTTATTGATGGAACAATTTCTCGTAATCTCAATATTGCAAGTGAGCATAGCAAACGATTTGGAGTTGAAGAATTGGATAATGCTTTAGCAAGTTACAGAGCTTATTATAGAAGAGTAAGACATTTAATGCCAGATTTCAATAGTTGTTCTGTTCAAGATATAAACCGATTGCAACAACGACTTTTAAGTCAATTAAATGAATTTCGTAATAATGGACAAGTAACTGGAATTGGACCTTGGTTGTTTTTGGGACCATTCAAAATTATTTTAGGTGACCTGCAACGACTTTGGAATATTAACGGGATTGATGCAATTGTTCTACCTACAGGAATGGAGATTGACCGAGGTATAAACCGGCTAATTAACGAAGGTTACACTTTTATGAATGACTTTGATTCACATTGGCTTGAACAAAATTCAAATTCATTACTAGACAATTATGCCACTTGCAGTATGGTACACACTGAGACCAAACAACGGCCGGGTTAGTGTGGAAGTATAGATTTTTGTTCCTGCTGCAAAAACATTATTTTCAACTTTTTACCGACTTGACTTATGCAACAAATTGAAACAACAATCCGACAGAAGCTAATTAATGCTTTTGAACAAGAATTTCATTTTCTCAAAGATAAATTTGAAATTATTGACTTATTAGGAAACGATTCTCTAATGGATTATGAGACTATAGAATATCTCAAACTTCCTTCGGATGACTATAACATCGTTTGGCATCCTGGAGTTTACGCTTTTATTGGTGACAACAAATTATACAGAGTTGGAGTGAGTATGCACAACAGTAGAGCAAGAGTTATGCAACACTTAGACGCTTGTACTGCAAAAGATAACTATTGCGTGTGGGATATTGACAAGTTTGATGACAAAGCAATTTTGTTATTTAATGTAAAAAATAAGACTGATAAACATTGGTTATTAGCTCTTGAAGTTTTTATTGAAAACAATTTTAATCCTTTAATAACGGCTGGACGTATTGGTTGACTTTATTGGGCCTTTATCACAAGCAATGAACCGCCAACAAATGCTTAATCCCATGCCATATCTCTTGTTCGGGCCTTGAAGCAAAGCAGAACACGGCCGGCCAACCTAAAAAGAATCGCCTATCTTAGAACATGGCAGTCTTAAATAAAACAGAATGGTAAGAAAGCATTTATTTTATAACTTACGCAGCCGTGTTCTGCAGGGCTATCGCCAGAGCAGAGACATGGAAGGGGAATAGAAGGTTGCAATAAGTAGAGTAAAGAAAGACTAATTATAAGACATCATTACAATGAGAAAACAAAATACAAATGAAACTTAATACAAGTGCAATCATTGCAGGGGTTGGCTTGCTTATGCTGGTGTTTTTTGCTCCGTATGCAGAACTGTATGTTTACCCGAAACTCGTTAGTTTTAATAATGCAGAGCAAACGGCAACCAATATAAAATCACATGAGCTTTTATTTGTTTCAATGTTGCTTAGTTATTTAGCGACTTGTGTATGCGACATAATCGTTGCCTGGGCTTTGTATGTTTTTTTAAGTCCTGTGAACAAATATCTTTCTTTACTGGCAGCATTGTTTAGAATAGTCTACACAGTTGTTGTCATTGTATCACTCTTAAATCTTGTGACAGTCTATAATTTGACGGCTTATCCAGATAATAAAATGTATGACCAGGTAATGTTTAATCTTAATGAGTTTAGAAATAATTTTCATTTTGGAATTGTGTTTTTTGCCATTCATTTATTGCTCATTAGTTATTTGACTATGAAGGCTAAATACATCCCAAGTATAATGGGCATATTTCTAATAATATCCGGACTTGGTTACTTAGCAAGTGCTCTAAAGCCATTTTTATTTAAGAATGTGAATTTAGACTTTGCTGTTTACACCTTTTTTGGAGAGCTCGTCTTTATGGTATGGTTGCTTGTAAAAGGTTCAAGAACAAAAGAAATAATATAAAAACACGAACGCCCAACATGAGCATAATCCCAGACTGTGTCTCTTGTTCGGGCTTTGAAGTAAAGCAGGACACGGCCGGCCAACCTAAAAAGGGGAAGCCTACATTGTCTCGTCCTGAAATAGGTTGACTAAAAAACAACCAATTTTATGGACTTAAAAGAACAAATTATCCGGGAGTATTTAAACCAGGGCGGGGGGTTCAGGCAGCTTGCCTTAAAGTATGGCATCAGCCGTACCACTATTTGCAAGTGGGTTATGATTCACCAGGGAATACATAACTTGCCACCCACAGAAAAGCAACAGAAGCATTCTGTGTACAGCATGAGCAATAAGCACAGCAAATTAAATACAGAAGAGCAGCAATCAGCCGAAGCTTTGCAACAAAAGATTGCATCTTTGGAGAAGCAGCTTGAATGGGAAAAGCTACGGGTAGAAGCCTTGGATACGATGATCAGTATAGCAGAGAAAGATCTCCATATACAGATCAGAAAAAAGCCTGGTGCCCAACAGTAAAGCAGCTTAAAGGAGCACATGGCTCCATAAGCATACAACAGCTATGCATACTGTTGGGCTACACGCCGCAGGCTTATCACAAACACAACAAAAAAACTTTTCATCAGTACCACACAGAAGGCCTGGTGTTGCAGCAAATAGATATCATCCGCAAACAACAACCCAGGTGCGGCGGAAGAAAATTATTCATCATGCTTCGACCATTTTTAAAGCAACATAATATCTTTTTGGGAAGAGATAAGTTCTTTGATTTACTGAAAAGAAATAAGCTGCTGATAAGAAAAACAAAACGTAATGTTTATACCACCATGAGCAGGCATCACCTCAGGCGGTATGCCAACCTGGTAAAGGAATTTACACCACTGAAGGCGCATGAGCTTTGGGTGAGTGATATTACTTACATACCACTGAAAGAACGGTTTGCCTACCTGTTTTTAATAACCGATGCCTACTCAAGAAAGATAGTAGGCTACCATGTAAGTGATGATATGAAAGTAAGCTCGGCAGTAGTTGCCTTAAAGCAGGCGCTGGCACAAAAGCCGGCGCAAACAATAGTGATCCATCACTCAGACAGGGGCATACAATATTGCAGCGCTGAGTATGTAAGTTTACTCAATCAATCCAATGCCATGATCAGTATGACACAAAGCGGCGATCCGTTAGAAAATGCCATAGCAGAAAGGGTGAATGGTATTTTGAAGACAGAACTCCTCAGCAGTTGTTACAGTGATATACTTGCAGCCTCCATACACATATCCAGGTGCATTACCATTTATAATTACAGAAGAAGGCACAGCAGCCTCAACTGGCAGATACCAAATGATGTGCATGACCAAAAAGGCCCGCAGGTAAGAAGATGGAAAAATTATTATTACACACAAAAACTAAAGGAGGTAACTATGCAGGTAACTTAAGGGGCCAGGCACAAAAAATATTTTGCTATAGCTTTGGGAGCAACCGCAAATATTTTTTGCCAGGGCACGGGCAACAACTCAATTAATCAACCGTATTCAGGATGTATTATCTTCATCAACCAATAACAGGATTATTAACCAAATCAGTCAACTTTTTTCAGGACGAGTCACATATTGAAGCTAAGCTTATCTCAATTGGACTTAACAGTTCAGGTTTAAGAGATGCGTATGAAACATTAAATGGAAAAAGTTTTTAGATAAGGAGTTTATTTTTATAAATGCTGTTTAAGATTCACCGCCTGCCTATAACAAAAGTATTTGCAATAGCACGGACGGGCGACGCAACGCAACATCAACAGCAGTAATTCTATTCAGCTTTAGTTCTCATCGCCACGTTACGCTATTGAACATTTGTAATTATCTTCGGCAATAGAAAATAAATCAGCTTCGGTATCGGCTGAGGCAACACGGAATGCCCTGCCATCGCAAATGCTCGAACGTTAGCGGTCATTGTAGTGCGACCCCATTGACTAACTTATCCATAGAAAGTGTTAAACGATTTAGTGACATATAAAAAACTTGTTCCTACGGACATCGTAATGTTGACTGAACTGGTGAACATTTATGCAGAGGTTTTTGACACAGAAAACTTTTTAATGCCAAATAGTGCATACTTCCAGACTTTGCTTGACAATGACGATATAGTTTTCTTTGTTGCGCTTTTGGATAACTCGGTAATTGGTGGTTTGACGGCTTACATATTACCTTCCGTTTATCATCCGTCAAGCCAAGTTTATATTTACGACTTGGCTGTAAAACAAAATATGCAACGACAGGGAGTTGGAAAAAAAATAATCTCATCTTTAAAAAACTACTGCAACAAAACCGGACACAAAGAAATTTATGTTGAAGCTAATTTTGACGACCAACATGCAGTAGATTTTTATAGAGCAACTGGTGGACATGCTGAAAAAGTAATCCATTTTTCATACGACTTGACAAGAGTAAAATAGAAACAACGAACAGCCAATATGCGGCTGGCGTTATGGCGGCGACGGATAAGCCATCGACGTTTGTTCTTTATTCGGCTTCAGTGGTCGGTTGATGTATCTTAAATTCCGCCACAACGCCAAGCTTTGTTTGTTACTGGCTATTTTGACGCAGGCAGCTTAAACTTCAGAACAGACAAAACGCACAAGTTGTTATACAACTATTATTGACAGGTAATAGAATTATGAAATTGCACGATTACCCATTTGCCGTTTCGTTTTTCCAAAACACCTGTATAGCGTTGATTTAATATTTGCATAGGATGGCCGCCATATAAAAAATCCATATCACACATTTCTGAGTACCATGCAACGTTACCAGAACGGTCAATATTAATTACCTGGTTTCTTATGTCCATTTTTTTCATCTCCATTACAGACCACATTTTTGCAATTGAATCTCTTAATGCATCCCATCCAACAAAAATCAGATTCGCATTCATACCGTAATTTACCATGCCGGTGTCATGCGCCACAATCTTTGATAACACATTCATGTCTTTGGTTTCCCAAATGTTTGTAAATTCATTTACTACTAATGTTGCTTTTGCTTTTTCTGAAGCAATATTTACCCTTTGTGAATAGCCATTCTTTGCGAACAACAAAATAACTAATAAGAAGAAAATGAAAAATTTCTTTTGCATAACATTTTTGTTTTAAATTTTTAGAATTGTTGCGTTTTCTTTTTAAAGCAACACTATCATTCCTGTGAAAGTAGAAAAGACATTAACCGCTAAAAAACTTATGTGATACTAATGAAGATATGCTACGCAAAAGGACAATTTTGCCTGATATTATGCGTAATGTAAAATGGTTTGGTTATACAAGTGGAAAGTATGTGTTACCATTATAGTTTTCTGTTGAAGTAAAAAAATAAATTTGATAATATACGTTACTGTCTTTGTAATTGTATAGCTTTCCGTGACAACGGCAACATACATAAAAGATACATTTTACTTTTATCAGTTAGTAAAATATATTTATCCTGGGAAAGAAAATGAAACAAGATAATGTTGTTAAAGCGATATATATTTAATATACTTTTTTTGTTTGCTTATACCGGCGCTTTAATACTTGAAAAGCCACGCTATTCTGTTAATGGAAGCTGGTTCTCTTACCTTCCTACATTTCTCGTACATTTTTTTCTTGTGGTATTTGTTATATTGGTAAATAATGAATTTTTATTATCCCGTTTACTTAAAAAAAAGCGGTATGTTTTCTACGTTGCTGGCGTTATTATTTTAATTGCCTTATATGCTTTTATAGCAGGCTGGTACAATCAATACATTCACCGCAATCTTTTTCATACAGATAATAATGGAGATGGAACTAACCTTGGCGACAATGTTATTTATGCTGTCTGTTTTGTTATTGTTGCCTCTATGCTATACATTACTCAAAAGTGGTCGGAACAACGTGAGCAGGTAAAAAACATTGAGATCAACCATTTGCAGACAGAATTAAAATACCTGCGTTCGCAAATTAATCCGCATTTTCTTTTTAATGGTTTGAATACGATTTATGGTTCGATTGATATGAATAACCACGAAGCAAGAAATATGATGGTACAGTTTTCAAATCTACTGCGGTATAATTTGTATGAAGCAGATGTTGACCATATTGAATTAAAAAAAGAAGCAGCTTATTTGGAAAATTATGTAGCGCTGCAAAAAGCAAGAAGCAATGATAACATCAAGGTAACTTTGAAAATAAATTATCAAAACACCGATACTAAAATTGCGCCGCTCATTTTCATGGCTTTTGCAGAAAATGCTTTTAAATATGTATCAAGAAGTGAAAACGCCAACAACTGCATCAGCATTGAGTTGAAGGAAGAAGATGGAAGAATTGATTTTACTTGTGTGAATACTCATGATGAAGGAGAACCTGCTGAGAAAGGCATTGGTCTTAACAATGCAAAGAGAAGATTAGAACTTTTATATAAAGACCACCATCAATTGACGATAAAAAAAGAACAAAATATTTATCATGTTCATTTAATGCTTTTGCCATGAAAAAACTTAGCTGTATTATAGTTGATGATGAACCTGTTGCCCGTAAAATATTAAACGAATTTGCAGAACAAATACCATATCTTAATTTAATAGGCAGATTTGAAAATGCAATAAGGGCAGAAGCATTTCTTAGAGAAAATAACATTGATATAATGTTTTTAGATATAGAGATGCCGAAAGTTTCAGGGCTGCAATTGCTGCAAAATATCAGCAATAAACCTCTGGTAATATTAACCACTGCTTTTCCTAACTATGCTTTGGAAGGATATGAACTGGATATTATTGATTATCTCTTAAAACCTTTTGCTTTCAGTAGATTTTTAAAGGCGGTGCAAAAAGCGAAAGACTATTATCAAATGAAGAATGCCGCAACAGGAGTAGCGCAGTCTTCTTATATTTTCATTAAGAGCGACAAGCGAATCGAAAAGATTGAGTTGAATGACATTCTTTACGCTGAAAGCATTGGCAACTATGTAAGCATTTATACTGAAAATAAAAGGTTCATCGCTTACCTCACCATGAAAAGTTTAGAAGCACAATTACCATCAGATGATTTTATTAAGATTCACCAATCGTATCTTGTAAATAATTCAAAAATAAATGCCATAGAAGGTAATGAAATTAAAATTGCCGGCAAGTCTTTGCAGATAAGCCGTAATTACAAAGACATTGTGATGAAGATTGTGCAACAGCGATTGTTAAAAAGGTAATCTAAATTTTTTATCACAACCACATACTCAAAAAAAGCAACGACAAGTGCATTTGCAAAGCAAAAAAACAATTGCAAAAAGCAATCAGCCTGTACAACAACGACAGACCACACATGAGTATTAGCAACTTAACTCCAAATAAATTACATAACCATCAAAAACTAAATCATCACAGATTATGGAAAAACTATTTTAAAAAACCAGTTACTCTTGAAAACAAAATTGAAGCTATCCGGGTAAACCTATCGCAGGAGTTATCTATCCACCTGTAAACTTTTTTTAGGACGAGTCACAATCGCCTATCTTAGAGCATGCCAGTCAAAAGCTCAACAGAGTGGTAAGAAAGCATTTATTTTATAACTTACGCAGCCGTGTTCTGCAAGGCTATCCGTTCAACAGAGACCCGGTAGGTGAATAAAATGGCAAAAAAAATGCTTTGGGTAATATTAGTGGTACATGCCATAGGCGTTGGGCTCTATCCTTCTGTTTATTTCATTGCGGGTCGTCATTATGGGGTATTGCAATCAAAAACTGATGCTGTATTAACCAATGTTTTATGGAACGTTGAGTTCTACATGCACATAACATTAGGCGGACTTGCTTTGCTGATTGGCTGGACACAGTTTAGGCTGAAGCAAAGAAAAAACCACTTAAAATTGCACAGGCAAATTGGCAAAGTGTATGTGATTGCTGCTTTGTTTAGCTCAATAGCAGGCGTTTATATTGCCATGTACGCGCAGGGCGGCATAATTGCTTCTTTGGGATTTATGTGTTTAGGAATTATTTGGTTTTATACTACCTTGAGCGCTTATATTAAAATAAAGAACAAGCGAATTGAAGAACATCAAAAGATGATGATATATAGCTATGCAGCTTGTTTTTCGGCAGTTACTCTAAGAATATATCTTTACCCTTTAGCTTTTTTCTTTCATGACTTTATTAAAGCTTATTTAATAGTTGCCTGGCTTTGCTGGGTACCAAATATAATAGTTGCTTACTTTTTAGTTAAAAGGCTTCAAAATCAGAAAGACAAAGCTGTCACCAACATGATTATTACTACAAGCGTGGATAACACGGCGCAGTATCAGCAGTGATTGTAATTCAGGCCATATCTCTTGTTCGGGCCTTGAAGCAAAGCAGGACACGGCCGGCCAACCTAAAAAGAATCGTCTATCTTAGAGCATCCCAGTCAAAAGTTAAACAGAGTGGTAAGAAAGCGTTTATTTTATAACTTACGCAGGCTTGTACTGCAAGGCTATCGCAAGAGCAGAGATATCGAAGGGGAATAAAGGACATTCTCAGAAATGAAAAAGAAAATAAAAAAAATTGCGTTGTGGCTAACCGTGGTAATATTATTTATTGGGGTACTTCTGATTATTTATTTTTTAAATCCCATTTTGACTTACGCAAATAAAACGACACATAATAATTATACTATTTTTCATATTGCACCTTTTGACAAATCAATTATCATTCGTCTCGACCAGGCTACAGAACTTTTAAAAGCAAGTGAATTTTACAATGCTAATCTTAAACTTGACATTTGTTTAAATGACGGCTCATATTATCCAATCCTTATGCAGAAAATCCGGGGGCAGGCTTTTGCATGGGGCTTTTATAATAAAGTAGTTTTACAGGGCACAGCAAACTATAAAGAAAACTATGTTGAGGTTAATGGTTATAAGTGGAACTTGACGCAACTACTTGCACACGAGTTGACACATTGCTTACAGTTTGACCATATGGGAATTTGGAAAAGTGATCCACTTGGAAAAATACCGGCTTGGAAAAATGAAGGTTATCCGGAATATATTGCAAGACAAAATAAAGATCAAACGGATTTATTAAAAAATATTGAACGTTTGAACGATGTTATTGAAAAAGATAAAAATGAATGGGGTGTTAGTTTTGCTGACAGCACTTTTGTAGGGAAAGATTATTATAGTTGTTGGATATTAATGCAGTATTGTATTGACATCAAAAGAATGACTTACAAGCAAGTTCTTGACGATACCACTCAGGAAGAAAATGTTCGGCACGAAATGATGAATTGGTATCACAAAAATCATGACTGACGAGAAGAAAGCGAACGCACAACAGAGGGTGGTGTTATAGGGGTGCAAAATAAAGGCTCATCCTTGTTTAATAGCCAGGCTGTATCTCTTGTTCGTGCCTTGAAGCAAAGCAGAACACGGCCGGCCAACCTAAAAGAATCGGCTATCTTAAAGCATGCCAGTCAAAAGTAAAACAGAGTGGTAAGAAAGCATTTATTTTATAACTTACGCAGCCGTGGTCTGCAAGGCTATCGCCAAAGCAAAGGTACAGCAGGGGAATAAATATGGTTAAAATGATTTCAAAACCGCATGGAGAAGTTGAAGACCTTTTTGGTCACCACTGGCTAATAGAGAAAAGATTTGATCGTCAATGATGGACAAACAAACGACCTTACGAAAAGCATCCCATTTCTTTTTGACAAAGATGGTTGTAGGTATTGCCGTTATTGTTTCTTTGATAGCTCTTGTAGAATTGTTACGGTCTTTCCTGCTAGACAAAACAAATTTATCAAGTGATACCAAAGCAGTAACTACAGCAATTACAGAAGCAGTTGTCGCTATAGCAGCCTACATCGTACTTTTCAGAGTATACGATAAAAGACACATTTCTGAATTGAGTTGGGCAAACTTTATCAATTTTG
The DNA here is from genome assembly GCA_965276925.1 of Hanamia sp. Lineage (GTDB taxonomy): Bacteria > Bacteroidota > Bacteroidia > Chitinophagales > Chitinophagaceae > Ginsengibacter. The sequence goes on along the minus strand of OZ255711.1, from coordinate 2,510,039 downwards.
CTTTTACAGGCTTTCTAATAGGCATTTTATCGCAAACACTTTTTATTTTAGTTATTTATATAGCAGGTACTTATTCAGTTATTCATGTTAATTCTGCATCGGCACTAATTGCGCCTTTTGCATTTGCGTTAACAGCTGGATTTGTGGCCGAAATTATAATGATTGGTATTGTATTTCGTTTGCTGGAAAAACAAACAGGGACTGTAATTGTACTAATTATTTTTATTTTGTTGTTTGCTATTTTACATGTAAATATAAAGGGAGCAACCTTTATATCTGTCAGCGCAACAGCTATGCAAGCAGGTTTTATGCTTCCTGCCGCTTATGTTTTTAGCCGCAGTCTATGGTTTCCTGTGTTTTTACATTTTGGTTGGGACTTTGCAGAGCCAGGTATTTTTGGTGGAATTAATCCAAGCAGTTCACTAACACAGAGTTTGTTCACAAGCAAAATTGAAGGTAATTCTTTATTAACCGGTGGTGAAACAGGACCACAAGATTCACTAACATCATTATTACTTTGTTCGCTTTTAGGAATTATCTTTTTAATATTAGCAAAACAAAAAAATAATCTGATTAGATCCCTTTAGAGAACAACTGCTACCAAGAAGTGTATTTGCAATAGCATGGCTAATCCGGACTGTGTCTCTTGTTCGAGCCTTGAAGCAAAGCAGGACATGGCCAAAGGAATAACAGACAATTTAAAAAACTCGAAAATCTTATTGAAAAATAATTTGAATGACAACGATTGAAAAGCAGATAACTGAAACCTGGTTCATCAATCACCGAACTAATTTAATGCTCTTAAACTCCCTAACAGAAGAAGCATTAAGTTTTACTACTTCAAAACGTGGTGGTGGCACCAACTTGCCCACATTTACAATGTGAGGTTTTGGAAACTTGAGAAGTATGACAAACTATTGATTGCCGACCTTGCAACCATTACAGCAGAGGACTCAAAAATAATTTCAATGTTAAAAAATTGCCACACAATTTCAGCAGAACTAATTGGTAAAGTTTTAGAGGACGGAATTAAGAAAAATGGAGAAATAAAAGGTTTTAAACGTGGGGTTATTCCTTTGCTTGATTATTTCATTTCCCACGAAGGGCACCACAGGGGTAACATTTATTGACACTAAAAAAACTGCGGTTTTAAAAATACCTGACGAACTAAAATATGGGATTTGGGAGTGGAACAAAATATAAAACCACAGCCGCTAACAAATATAAGGGAAGCAATGAGTATATTTAATAAGTGAATAAGTGCAGCTGAGGTATCGCAAGGTTATTAGCTTCACAATAGGACACATCATTATCTTTATAGTTGTGAACCAATGATGAAATATTATTTAATTATGCTTTGGCTTTTAACGACACCGGCGTACCTGTTACAAGCGCAAAGCCTGCCGCCTTATCTAATTCATTCCGTTGACAGTCTATTCGCCGAATGGAACAACGCTACACCGGGTTGTGTAGTCGGTATTGTCTGTAACAATTCTTTGGTGTACGCAAAAGGCTATGGCATGGCAAATCTTGAATATGATGTGCCTAACACGCCAACCACCCCTTATGATGTTGGTTCTATATCGAAACAGTTTACTGCTTATTGCATTGTACAGCTAGCACAGCAGCACAAATTGAATCTAAATGATGACGTACATAAGTATATTAACTGGGTAGCAATAAAGGATAAGATTACCATCCGCAATCTCCTCAACCACACCAGTGGCATCAGGGATTATTTTCAATTACTTGGGATAACAGGCAAAACCCCAGACGACGCTTTTACACAGCAGCTTGCTATACACATTCTTAGCAAGCAAAAAACACTGAATAATAAGCCGGGAGAAAAGTTTCTGTACTCTAATTCCAACTACCTTTTGTTGGCTGAAATTATAAAAAAGATAAGCGGCAAAACGTTGCGGCAGTTTGCTGATTCTGCCATTTTCAAGCCATTGAAAATGAACAATGCTTATTTCAGTGACGATTACACAGAAATACAAAAGAACAGGGCTTATTCTTACAATCAAACAGATAGTGCGCATTATACCAAGGCTTTTGCTACTGATGCAGATGTAGGTCCTGGTAATTTGTTTTGCAATGTAGAAGATATGGCAAAATGGGTTACTAATTTTTACAACACAACCGCAGGCAATGCAGCCGCCATAAAAATCTTAACCCAAAAAGGGAAGCTAAACAATGGCACGGAAATATCGTATGCCGCCGGCATTAACGTTGGCAATTATAGAGGATATACAATGTATGTGCATTCAGGTGAATCGGCTGGGTTTAATACATGTGTTAGCATTTTTCCGGAGATGAAGATGGGTTTTATAGTATTTGCCAATATAGGGAATGTAAATACGACAAATAAAAACTTTGCAATCGCAGATTTATTTTTGCAAGACAAGGAAACAGAACCGGCTGCTATGCCAGTGGTATCTGTTGACAGCAATATGGCTATAATCAAAAACATTTCTCTTATTCAGAAATATAAAGGAAAATATGTGGCAGATGATGGTGCTAGCCTTGAGTTTGTCCTAAAGAATGAAAGACTTTATACTGTGCAAAATAATGATTCAGAACTTTTAAAAGGTGATAAGGACACGTTTTACCAGACTTCTTCTCCTGATAATAAAAAATTTATATTCAATACTACTTCTTCCGGTGCAAAGGTAGCAGATGAATATTGGTCAAAACATTCGCGGCGATTGTATTTAAAAAACAATGATTTTGTGCTTTCAAGTGAGGAATTAAAGATCTATGGAGGCACTTATTATTGTCCAGAATTAGCTTGCATTTATAAAATCAGTGTTCACAATCATCAGCTCATGCTGAGCAGCAATTTGTATGATGATACACCGATATGGTTTGATGGTAATGATAATTTGTTTACTAATTTTTGGTGGATGTCTCACTTGCAAATTACCCGTAACAAGCAACATCAAATTATAGGTTTTGAAGTGAACAGCGGACGTGTATTACATTTGTTATTTACTAAATTAAAAAGGTAAAAGTATTGTTAATCAAAATTCCCCTTTACCTGTCTGCACCGCCATATAACTAAAATCCGTATCTTAGAATGGCATGTATGCATTATAACCCTCTGCAAACCGCACTGGCAATTATGTAAAGAACCTGCTGAAAACAAGTTTCATCAGTCAGGTTTTATGAAACAGGAGAAGATGGAATCGAAAACTTACACATTTACGTATAAATTGTGATAGGAATATCGAGTGGGACACCCGCCAGGAAGAAAGGCTGTAATGTTCAAACACTATGTGGAAAATACAAAATATTTTTTTGACGTCTTTATGTGAGCTCCTCGGGACGGTTGCCCTTACATTATATTTTTCAGCTCCTTTTAATTGGATCCCTTTGCCGCCACCCAATGCAACAACTATACAAATGTTTGTTTTTGGACATACATATCATACTGCCATTTTTTTTAGATATATAACTGCAACAATTGGGAACTATATTGTCAATCATCTTTAATGGCAAAATTACAAGATGTCTCGTCCTGAAATAGGTTGACTAAAAAACAACCAATTTTATGGACTTAAAAGAACAAATTATCCGGGAGTATTTAAACCAGGGCGGGGGGTTCAGGCAGCTTGCCTTAAAGTATGGCATCAGCCGTACCACTATTTGCAAGTGGGTTATGATTCACCAGGGAATACATAACTTGCCACCCACAGAAAAGCAACAGAAGCATTCTGTGTACAGCATGAGCAATAAGCACAGCAAATTAAATACAGAAGAGCAGCAATCAGCCGAAGCTTTGCAACAAAAGATTGCATCTTTGGAGAAGCAGCTTGAATGGGAAAAGCTACGGGTAGAAGCCTTGGATACGATGATCAGTATAGCAGAGAAAGATCTCCATATACAGATCAGAAAAAAGCCTGGTGCCCAACAGTAAAGCAGCTTAAAGGAGCACATGGCTCCATAAGCATACAACAGCTATGCATACTGTTGGGCTACACGCCGCAGGCTTATCACAAACACAACAAAAAAACTTTTCATCAGTACCACACAGAAGGCCTGGTGTTGCAGCAAATAGATATCATCCGCAAACAACAACCCAGGTGCGGCGGAAGAAAATTATTCATCATGCTTCGACCATTTTTAAAGCAACATAATATCTTTTTGGGAAGAGATAAGTTCTTTGATTTACTGAAAAGAAATAAGCTGCTGATAAGAAAAACAAAACGTAATGTTTATACCACCATGAGCAGGCATCACCTCAGGCGGTATGCCAACCTGGTAAAGGAATTTACACCACTGAAGGCGCATGAGCTTTGGGTGAGTGATATTACTTACATACCACTGAAAGAACGGTTTGCCTACCTGTTTTTAATAACCGATGCCTACTCAAGAAAGATAGTAGGCTACCATGTAAGTGATGATATGAAAGTAAGCTCGGCAGTAGTTGCCTTAAAGCAGGCGCTGGCACAAAAGCCGGCGCAAACAATAGTGATCCATCACTCAGACAGGGGCATACAATATTGCAGCGCTGAGTATGTAAGTTTACTCAATCAATCCAATGCCATGATCAGTATGACACAAAGCGGCGATCCGTTAGAAAATGCCATAGCAGAAAGGGTGAATGGTATTTTGAAGACAGAACTCCTCAGCAGTTGTTACAGTGATATACTTGCAGCCTCCATACACATATCCAGGTGCATTACCATTTATAATTACAGAAGAAGGCACAGCAGCCTCAACTGGCAGATACCAAATGATGTGCATGACCAAAAAGGCCCGCAGGTAAGAAGATGGAAAAATTATTATTACACACAAAAACTAAAGGAGGTAACTATGCAGGTAACTTAAGGGGCCAGGCACAAAAAATATTTTGCTATAGCTTTGGGAGCAACCGCAAATATTTTTTGCCAGGGCACGGGCAACAACTCAATTAATCAACCGTATTCAGGATGTATTATCTTCATCAACCAATAACAGGATTATTAACCAAATCAGTCAACTTTTTTCAGGACGAGTCAAGATCCGGCATGTGCATGATACCGCAGGACTTCGCAAAGCAGGGTTTGAAAAATTTATTCATAAAGATTATTTTTCTTTGCATATGCCTTACAACGAAAAACTTGCTGGCAGAATTAGAGAAGCACTTCAACATTTGCCTAAAGTTGAAGAAAAGAAAATGTTTCGTGGTGTAACTTTTATGGTCAACGATAAATGTGTGTGAGTAAAAGTGGTGATGAAATGATGTGCCGTTTGACCCCGCATTATACGAAACCATTGCAGAGAAAAACGGTTTCAGAACAATGATAATGAAAGGCAGAGAATACAAAGGATATGGTTACGTCAGGGAAGAAGGAATTAAATTAAAAAGAGATTTTGATTACTGGATTGGTCTTGCACTTGACTTTAATAACAAAGCAAAAGCATCTAAGAAACCAAATAACAATAGTCTTTATGGTGTGTGCCGTGGCAGAAGTTTTAGAGATTAATCGTCTATTTTATTTTAATATCAGTAATAATTTAATTTTTTTATATAAATTTGTAACAGTTCTTTCGGTACTTTTTTACCAGTGAGTAATAAGGTGAGTAAATAAAAAATAATCTTTGCATTTTGTTGATAAACAATGATATGTGAAAATGTGGTCTCTTTTTGTTCCCCCGACAAAAATGATTTCTTTCAAAATCGAAAGCTCGTAAAACTCAGTGTTTACGGGCTTTTTTGATTTTAAGCACTCCAATTAATTCAAAAAATGTTCAGGTGTATGCCTGCTGCACACCTCTGGTGTTTACTGTTCGCAATGCCCATAAAAATTTTAGCAAGTGTTTAGCACCAGTTCAATCGCTTTCTATTTTAATTGACAGGTAATGTAATTGTGAATGTACTTCCTTTACCTTCTTTGCGTTCTACATTTATAGTGCCGTTGTGTTCTTTGGTGATGATATAATAAACAATCTGGATCACGGATTTGAAAGGATTTATAGATTTCACTGATTTCATTTTTACAGAACAAATCGTTTAAAGGTTAAGCTTTTACTGCCAAAGTTGACTAACAAACCAACTTCTAATTTATATGCCTTTAGATAATTCAATATTTGTGCAATATGTACTTCTTCTAATTGTATTATTGCTTTTATCTCCACCAATATTCTGCCTTCAACAACGAAGTCAGCTCTTCTTGTTCCAATAGGTTCCTGCAATTCTTTATAAAATATATCTTGTTCAATTTCTCTTGCAAAAGTTAGTGAGGCTTTTGATAACTCATACGATAAAGCTCTTTGATAAATTACTTCCTGAAATCCGTTTCCAAGAAATTTATGAACTTCAAAAGAAGCACCGATAATTTTTTCTGTTATGTCTTTATATTTTAATTCTGGCATTTTAAAATCGGTGTAATCATTTAATCTGTATCAATCCGTGATTCAGATATTTGGTATTTGAATGATAAATTGACTTCCTTCACCTTCTTTACTTTCTACTTTTATACTTCCGTTATGTTCTTTAGTGATGATATCATAGCTCAAACTTAAGCCCAATCCCGTTCCCTGTCCTGTTGGCTTTGTAGTAAAAAATGGCTGAAAAATTTTATCAATAATGGTTTGAGGAATACCATTACCGTTGTCGCTTACTTTTATTTCAACCTTATCATTTATTTTTTTTGTTTGAATTAAAACAAGCGGTTTATAATTTTCATCAACAGTTTTCTGCTTTGAGTTTGTTGCATAAAAAGCATTATTAAAAAGATTCAGTAACACTCTTCCAACATCCTGCGGAACAATATTTATTTTATCAATTGATTTATCAAAATCTGTTGTAAAATCTGCATTAAAGCTTTTGTCTTTTGCACGCAGGCCATGATAACTTAATCTCAAATATTCATCGCACAAAGCATTAATATCAGTTGGCTCTTTCATGCCTGATGTTTGACGTGAATGTTGCAGCATCCCTTTTACAATGGCATCTGCACGCCTGCCATGATGATTAATTTTTTGTTCATTCTCTTTTATATCATCTGATATTGTAATTGCTTCTTGTGTGTTACCAGCTTTTAACTCAGTTTGCAATTCATCAATCATTTCCTGATTCACTTCAGAAAAATTATTCACGAAGTTTAATGGGTTTTGTATTTCGTGTGCAATGCCTGCAGTGAGCTCACCAAGGCTTGCCATTTTTTCAGATTGGATGAGTTGTGATTGTGTAGCTTTTAATTCTTCTAACGTAGTTTCAACTTTTTGTTTTTGGCTGTCTGTTTCCTGCTTTTGTTTTTGAAGCAATACAAAAGATTTTTTTCTATAAATATTCCTGCGCCAAAGACCCGCTGCTACGATTATTAATATAAGCAAACCGGCTAACAGGATATATATGTTTAAACGATTTTTATACTGTAGTTTACTTTCTTGTATTTTCTGCTGCAATTCCTGCTGGCCTAACTGTTCATTAAAAGAAATGCTTTGTACCTGCATAATTTTCTGTTGACTGAAAAAGCTGTCTTTTGTTGTTATCGTTAGTTCCAGGTATTTTGATGTACTGTCTGCATTTTGTTTTAATTTATATACGTCGGCTAATAATTTAAGGGCATCCAGCTTTACTGATATATTATGCGCCACTTTGCTGAGTTCCAAAACTCTATTTGCATTAACAATGCTTGAATCAAGTTGCCCCATTTTTGTAAAAGTGACAGCAATACCACTGTAACAATCCATCAGGTCTTTTTTGTCTGCTATTGCCGCACCGTTCCGGTAATTGGAAAGTGCAGCTGGATAATTTCCCATTTTTGAATAGATGTTTCCCAGTGTATAAAAAACCGGAGGAGAATCCATTCTGCCATTTACTTTGACATATTGATCATAAGTATTATTTGCGTATTTTAATGCAGAGTCAAGATGATTGAATCGTTCATAGATTTGAGCTAAATGAAGATTAACGCTTGTATAAATCATATTCCAATATGTAACATTTTTAGACTCTATATTCAGTTGTAATTCAAAAAGGGATTTTGCTTTTTCCTGATAATAAATTGCGTTATCGAAATCTCCTGCGTCCTTATAGATGTCGCTCAGGCCGATATTAATGTCGCAAATCATAAAATAATTATGTGTTCTTTCTGCTGGCCTCAAACTTTGAAGCATATATTGGAGAGCCATAGGGTAATTACCATTCACTTGCTCTAAACACCCATACTGATCATACACCACTGCCAGGCATGAATCTGATTTCATTTTATGCACGAGAAAGATATTCTGTTGAACATATTTTAAAGCAGAATCCGGATATGAATATATATAATCCCAAATCAAAACTGCTGTCGCATTAAACCTGGTTGAATCATCTTTTGCAGAACTCATCAAATTCTTTAAAGTGTCATATTCACTGTTTTGAGAATAAGCATCGTGCAAATACAGCAGAAGTAAAATTGAAACAAATACTTTTTTCATTAAAATCGTTTTTGCAAAAAAGATAATGTTATGCAGGCAATTCGATTATAAACATACTTCCTTCTCCTTCTTTGCTTTCCACTTTTATACTTCCGTTATGTTCTTTAGTGATGATATCATAGCTCAAACTTAAGCCCAAACCAGTTCCCTCTCCTGTTGGCTTTGTAGTAAAAAATGGCTGAAAGATTTTATCTTTTATTGATGATGGAATACCGTTGCCGTTGTCGCTTACTTTTATTTCAACCTTATCATTTATTCTTTTTGTTTGAATTAAAACAAGCGGTTTATAATTTTCATCAACAGTTTTCTGCTTTGAGTTTGTTGCATAAAAGGCATTATTAAAAAGATTCAATAACACTCTTCCAATATCCTGCGGAACAATATCTATTTTGCCAATACTTGCATCAAAATCTGTTTTAAAATCTGCATTAAAGCTTTTGTCTTTTGCCCGCAAGCCATGATAACTTAATCTTAAATATTCATCGCACAAAGCATTAATATCAGTTGGCTCTTTCATGCCTGATGTTTGACGTGAATGTTGCAACATGCCTTTTATAATGGCATCTGCACGCTTGCCATGAAACAAAATCTTTTCGCTGTTTTGTTTTATATCATTTGCTATTGCTTTTATGTCTTCAATATCATTTTCATTACTTATTTCATCAACTAATTCTCTATTCACTTCACTAAAATTATTCACGAAGTTTAATGGGTTTTGAATTTCATGGGCAATACCTGCGGTAAGCTCACCAAGGCTTGCCATTTTTTCGCTTTGTATGAGTTGGGCTTGTGTGGATTTTAATTCTGATAAAGTGGTTTCTACCTGTTGCTTTTGTTGCGTTATAAGATTGTTTGCTTTTTGCTTTTGCTTGTTATTTCTAAATTGTATTGCGGCAATTATTATAACAGCTAACACTATAATGCCCAGTGCTGAAATAATAAAGTATTGCTTGTTCTTTATACGCCCGGCTTCTGCATCTTTTTTATCCTGGGCTGCTTTTGCAATAGCCTGCTTTTTATCAAAATCATATTGAAATGAAGTTTGTAAAGATTGTTCTTGTGCATTTATGTTTGCCAGGCTATCACGGTATTGAATATAAGTTTGATAATTTTTATAAGCCTCTTTATAATTCCCCAGTGCACTGTCAGCGGTTGCAAGAGATTTATAATCATCAGGCAAAAATTGCGGATTCCCTAACTCTTTGGTTATGTTTAATCCTCTTACAAGAAAATCTTTTGCTTTTCCATAATTTTTGGTATTAGCATAAAACACTCCCAGGCTTAAGTTTACTTCCTTAATACAATACTGGTCTTTAATACTGTCTGCTATTTTTAATGCCGCCGTATAATTGTGCTCTGACTGTGCAAACAACTTTTGTGATAACGAGGCATTACCTGCTGATAATGCAGCTGAACGTTCTTTATTATAAAGCATTCCCAGTTCTTCAAGATTTGCAATTAGCCCCACCGGAAAATTTTTATCACCTAATTTATGGTAAAGGTGTGCGGATGCATTAAGACAGGCTTCCGATTCTTTATATCTATCCAGCTCTGCATAAATATAACCGATAGTGCTTAAATCACCAGCCATTCTTATACTGTCGTTAATTTCTTTTGAAATTTTGAGCGCTGATAACGCATACTTTAAAGCTGCTTCATAATTATTTTCGCTTTCATAAACCTGGGAAATTCTATGAAGTATACGATTTACATTTAGTTTATCGGCACCTTTCTCATAGTGTTTTAGCGCTTCATAAAAATTGTTTAGTGCTTTAATATTGTTTAACTGATCATAATAATAATCGTCTCCAAAAACTTTGTAAATATTTCCTAAACCGTCTTCATAATTTAGTTTTGTAGCCAGCGCCAAAGCTTCCTGATTTACCACCTGTAACTGTGCTGAATTTTTATTACGGAGTAATACCTTACTTAAAGAAGTTAACGTCTTCACCTTATTCGTATCCTCTTTCTCCGTCAGCAATACTTTCTTTAACGAATCAATTTTTAAAGAATCAATTTGTGCTGTCACTTCAAATGAGCAAACAATAAATGTTATAAAAAGGCAAGTTTTACAAGTAAGCGTTTTCATTATGCAGTGATTGGTATTTGAATTGTAAAAATTGAACCCTCACCTTCTTTACTTTCACTTTAACTGTTCCGTTGTGTTCTTTGGTGATGATATCATAAGATAAAGACAAGCCCAATACTGTTCCCTGCCCGCTAGGCTTTGTAGTAAAAAATGGCTGAAAGATTTTATCAATGATGGTTTGCGCAATGCCGTTACCATTATCGCTAACAACTATTTCAACCTTATGCTGTGCATTGACAAAAGCAGTCAGTATCAACAGCAAAATAATTTTTGTAAAAAGTCGCATTGTATAAAGTATGGGGTAATTTAATGATAAATGTTGAACCGCCGCCCTTTTACTGTCGACCTATATAGTTCCATTATGTTCTTTGGTGATGATAGGCCAAACTTGAACCCGGCTTTCGCGGTCAGGTTACTCATAAAAAGGTTATGCCGATTAAGTATCATCCATACTAATTTTGCTAAATATCAAGAAGATTTTCTCCCTAATGGTTTTAACTTTTTAAGGTTTTTCTCATTATAAAGAAAATAGCAAAAAAAATTATAGACAAAGCAGATTCTTTCTCGTTACTGGGTGTTTACAAACTGGCTTTCAGTGTTTGCTGTCGTGCACAGGGGTAAAAAAGAAGAACTCTCATCGCAAATCTTGTTTTTAATTCGCTTCTTTATACGCTCCACAAACACATGAATTGTTGGCAAGCAATAAAGTTTCTAAAATTGTTGGCTACCCAACCTTCCACAAAGACTTGATGATAAATAACAGGGTTAACGATCTGGAAGTTCTTGTTGAGGAAAAACTCAAAACATATACCTTACCACTACACCAGCTCCATAAACAGAATAGTGATCCGAACCGAAAAAGATCAGCGGGAGGCTGTAAGGCAAAATACCCTGCAGCGCAACATTTAGCGAATGCTTAAATACCACGCCTACCTCTGGAACGAGGGTAAGCTTTGTGAGTGTTTCCCCACTTTTTACAGTAGTAGCATATACCCCTGCACCATAGGTGGATTTATAATCAAAAAGGAAATCAAGGCTTACCAAAAACGTTCCATAAACACTTATGTTAGAACTTTTTATAAAGGTATAACCTGGCCCAAGCCTGAGGCTGAATACGGTAGCACTCGTTTTAAAAGCTTCTTCATTTCCGGGGTTAATGGTATGGGCAAGCGTACTAAAAGCAAGAGACGTCTGAAGAAATGCTTTCCCGAAATTTCTTTGAGCGTGCACTCTTATCCCTGCCTCGAGCAAAGGTGCTATCGTAGTTTGATGTGCCTTAGCTCCATCCTGGTAAGTTATCGTGCCAAAGTTTGCATGCGCACCTGCACCTATAAATACTTCGTTAGCATATTTCGTACGTTTTTTTACGGTGCCCTGTGCTTTATCATTTAGTACCTCTGCAAAAAAATTCACAAGCGCATCTTCGCTGTAGGTAAGCGCCTCAGCCTTATTTGCTTTACCTGGCACATCTATATCATTTACCTGGCTTAAGATATAACTTTTATACGCGTCGTGAGTGCGCACTTTATCGTCATCTACATACTCATAGTATTCAAGCTCTTTTAGCGTGCCATTTTTGCTTAAATAAAAATTAGTTCTTTTGCCATCAATAAATTTATACAAGGCAAAGCCCTTGTAACTATATACCTGTCGCAGAAATGCATTGATCTGCTCCGTAGTTAGAATATCACTTTTTAATGAGTGAATATCCGTAGCATTATCAGTATTCAACACCCTTGTGCCGGAGTAACTTATATATATGTCGGAGTTGGCAACAGTAAAGGCTTTGCAGGTAAGCGGTGTCAGTTGCACCGTATTGCCGGAATTTTCCTGGAACGATATATTCGCCGGGTTTCGTACCCACTCAGTGTAGTTTGTAACTTTTCCGCGAACGGTATCGCCATTATTATTTACATATACATCCTGACAAAAAGCAACAATACATAGGAATAACAGCGCGCAAGTAATTATTATTTTTCTCATAGCAGTTTTTTTATAAACAAAACAAAATGCATATATACAATTTTTTTTAAAGAGAAAAAATTTTATTAAAGCCTGAAGTGGGTTTTTGCTTTAAGAAAATTTAAATGTTGAACAGCCACATTTTATGAAACGGGGGAAATATTAGTTTAATATACTTACACATTTAATGGATAAATTGTGATTAAGGAATGCGTGGTAGCAGACCCGCCAGGAAGAGTGAACTGGTTTGCTGCCATAGCGGCTCGATGGAAGCCATTAGCAACAAATCACTATTGAACTTTTCAGCTATATTTGGTGTCAAAAATCAAGTCTTCGGCAGTAAGTCTCCAAACTTACCTGTTATTAGCAACACACTTTACAATATGACAAAAAGTTAAAGCATGAATTTTTTACGCAAGCATTGGTATGACTTAGGAGGTTTTTTTTCAATTGTGGTATTGACTTACATTTTTATAAACCATCACCATCTTACAAACTACCAACTAATAATGTGGGTGAGTTTAATTACGCTCTTTTTTCATCAGCTGGAGGAATACCGCATTGCAGGAACATTTCCCGGCATGTTGAATACTGCTGTGTATAAGAGCACTATGCCAGACCGTTATCCTTTAAATACCAATACAGCATTTTATGTAAACGTTGTTATTGGCTGGACATTTTATGTGTTGGCTGCCGTGCTTGCAGAGAGGGCAATCTGGTTAGGCATTGCTACTATAATGGTTTCTTTGGGCAACACAATAGCACATACAACCTTGTTCAATATAAAAGGCAAGACGTTTTACAATGCAGGGTTGCTTACAAGCTGGTTGCTTTTTGTGCCCTGTGCCTATTTTTTCTTTACAATTATTCACAAAGAACATTTGGCAACAATGACTGACTATCTTATCGGCATTGCTCTTGGAATTGTTATTAATGTAGTAGGAATATTAAAACTAATTGATTGGATGGCTGATAAAGAAACTACTTACATTTTTGAAGATAGAAATCTATTACCGAAAGATAGAAAGAAAAACAGCCGCTAATCGAATAGCATTTCTGTAGCCTTTGCGTAGAAAATTTCACACATACAATTGCATTATAAATAAAGCATGTATTTCTTTAACCAAAAAAAAATGCTTTACATCTGCTGCTTAAAGCTTACGCTGTTATTTCAGCTGGCAAACATATTGTAATTTATCTCCCGTTATTCAAACCCCTCTCCTCTCATTCCTTTAATAAGATACAAAATGCCGAGCAAAAAGAACAAAAAAGAGCCAACGACCAGTAAAAAAATAGCTGACCTTCTTCCTGATACGGATGTAAGCACAGGTGAGTTTCTTACTACTAACCAGGGCCTTAAAGTAAACGACGATCAAAATTCTTTAAAAGCGGGCGAAAGAGGTGCTTCTTTACTGGAAGATTTTATTTTCCGTGAGAAGATCACGCATTTCGACCATGAGCGCATACCTGAAAGAGTAGTTCATGCACGCGGCGTTGGAGCGCATGGTTATTTCCAGGTGTATGAATCGTTAGCGAAGTATACGAAAGCAAAGTTCCTTCAGGACCCTTCCATAAAAACACCTGTTTTTATGCGCATTTCAACAGTTGCAGGCTTTCGGGGCTCTACTGATCTTGCGCGTGACGTGCGTGGTTTTGCTATTAAATTTTATACAGATGAAGGCAATTATGATTTTGTTGGTAATAATATACCTGTTTTCTTTATACAAGATGCTATAAAATTTCCCGACCTGATACATGCGGTGAAGCCGGAGCCGGACACCGAAATTCCGCAGGCTGCATCGGCTCATGATACGTTTTGGGATTTCATTTCTTTAATGCCTGAATCTGCGCACATGATTATGTGGATCATGAGTGACAGGGCCATACCAAGGAGCCTCAGGATGATAGAAGGCTTTGGCGTTCACACCTATCGTTTAATAAACGAAGATGGTAAATCAGTGTTTGTAAAGTTTCACTGGAAGCCTTTGCTTGGCGTACATTCTGTGGCGTGGGATGAAGCGCAGCGTATTTCTGGCAAAGATCCTGACTTCCATCGCCGTGATTTATATGATGCTATCAGCAGCGGCGCTTTTCCCGAATGGGAACTTGGCTTTCAAATAGTGGAAGAAAAAGATGAGCTTAAATTTCCGTTTGACCTGCTTGATCCAACTAAATTAATTCCTGAAGAAATGGTGCCGGTGCAACGCGTTGGTAAGCTTACGCTTAACCGCAAACCTGATAATTTTTTCTCGGAGACAGAGCAGGTAGCATTTCACCCCGGTCATATGGTGCCTGGTATTGATTTTACCAACGATCCTTTGCTGCAGGGGCGATTATTTTCGTACACCGACACACAATTAACAAGGTTAGGCGGCCCTAACTTTCACGAAATACCTATAAACCGTACTGTGGCTCCTTTGCATAATAACCAGCGTGATGGCCATATGAGGCAGACTATTAATGTTGGCACCGCAAGCTATCAGCCGAATAGCATTGATAGTGAATATCCTATTCAGGCTAAAGTAAGCGATGGTGGATTTGCAAGTTATCCGGAAAGAATTGATGCAAAAAAAGTAAGAGGCCGCAGCGATAGCTTTATGGATTTCTTTAGCCAGGCCACCTTGTTTTACAACAGCCAGTCTGATGCTGAAAAATCTCATTTAACCAATGCTTTAAGATTTGAACTGGGTAAAGTAAAGCGTGTTGAAATACGGAAAAGAATGGTAGGAGTGTTAGCGCAGATAGACAGGACACTTGCTACCAATGTTGCTGCCGAATTAGGCATTTCGGTGCAGGATATTCCTAATGAACAAATAAATATGGGAAGGCCTGCAGATGCAGACCCTAAAAAATATGCACCTAAAAAAGTTACTTTACCCCTTGCGAAATCAGTTGCGTTAAGTATGGAGAATTCGCCAAAGAACTCCATAAAAACCAGGCAAATAGCCGTGCTGGCGGCAGACGGAGTAAATGCAGACCAATTAACGGCTATGATGAAATCGCTTACAGATGATGGAGCAGTTGTAAAAATTGTTGCGCCGCATTTAGGATCTATAAAAGGAGGCAGCAGCGAATTTCCTGTAAACGAAAGTTTCAGAACCACCGCTTCTGTACTGTTTGACGCTGTGTATATTCCCGGAGGCGCTGACAGTGTAAAAGCTCTGATGGGCCAGCCGGATGCTATTCACTTTATTGATGAGGCCTACAAACATTGCAAACCAATAGCGGTGGACAATGAAGGCATAGATGTATTGAAGGCTTCTTATGTAGGCACCTTGCTTCACCCTGATGGTACATTTTACAATGCGCTTGCAGGTAAAGGGCTTATAATAAACAGTAATGGAAAATCAGCAAACACAATCAGCGAATTTATAAAAGCCATTGCGCAGCACCGGTTCTGGCAAAGAGAGCAACAAGATAAAATACCAGCTTAACGAAGACAATTTTTTTTCCATATCTGATAGAGCAAATTGTATCAACATGAACATTTCAAGAAGATCCTTTATTAAAAACACTTCTGTAGTGGCAGCGGGCATTGCCGTAGCTCCGAATAATGTAATAAGTGAAGGCAGGAAGAAAGAAAAGCTTGCCATACAATTATTTTCAGTAGAAAAGGAAATGCACAGCGATGCTGCAAAAACATTACGAGCCTTACGTAATATAGGTTATGAACATGTGGAGCATGCCGGTTATGCTTCCGGCAAGTTTTACGGCTACGCTCCTGCTGAATTTAGAAATTTTATAAAAGATTGCGGGCTTACCTTATTAAGTGGCCATGCGGCTTTAGAAATAAAACATTGGGATAACAGGCAAAAAGATTTTACTCCGGAATGGAAACAAACGATACACCATGCAGCTACTGCAGGACAGCAGTACCTTATAACGCCGTGGCTTGATTATAGCTTGTGGAATAATGAAACGGAACTTAAGCGCTTTATGGAAGTGCTCAATAAAAGCGGAGAACTTTGCAAGAAAGAAGGATTGCAATTCGGCTATCATAATCATAGGTTTGAGTTTGAACATTTCTTTGGCCATGAAAGTATGTATGATATTATTATGAATTATACAGATCCAAAGCTGGTTACACAGCAGCTTGACATTGGCAATGCTTATAAAAAAGATTTCTTTGCAGCAGCATTGTTTCACCGGTATCCGCAAAGATTTGAAATGATACACCTGAAAGACATGACAAGTTCATACAATAGAAATCATTTGTATACCAGCACCACCATAGGCACGGGACTTATTGATATAAAACATATAATGAATGAGGCTCGCAGGCATGGAGGCACTTCCTGCTTTATTATTGAGCAGGATTGCTTCAGCAATAAAGCCCCTTTGGATTGTGCGAAAGAAAACTTTTTAGCAATGTAAACCTGGCATCAGCGCCAACAGATAAAATCCAATCACCTCTTTCTCTTGCATATTCGTTGGTTACACTGTCTGTAATTTTTACTGACTGAAAACCTTTGGCAAAGTCATGCTGCAGCTCATTATGGTCGCTGGTTACAAGCATTGTGGTGAGTATGATGAGTAAAAAACTATATTTCAATGTAAATAAATTAAACCTTTTTCTTAACGAGGTTGCAGGACATTAAAAAACCGGCTCATTTTAGTGAGCCGGTTTTAATTGTATTGAAGCGTTTATTAATTTCTTAAGGTTGAATCTCCTCTTAAGGTTTTGCCTGAACTATTATTTGTACCAGTGTTCGCATTATTATTTAAACTATTATTCAAGTTTGCGTTTGTATTTGGATTTATATTATTATTTAAGTTGTTGTTCAGGTTTGCATTTGAATTAGTGCCGGTGCCAGTATTGCTTTCAGGGCTCAACGGATTAAGGCTGCTGCTGCTTGTTTTACCGGCTCCAGAAATAGATGAACCATTAGACATTCCGTTATTATTCAGAGTACCATTATTGCTGGAACTATTGTTATTTCTTAATGGATCATTATTAGGTAATGCATTATTATTTAAATTTCCATTTGGGGTAACCGATGAATTATTAGTGCTATTAAGCGTTCCGTTATTATTAAGGGTTCCATTACTATTCAATGTGCCTGTTGTGGTGGTTTTATTATTACCTGATGGAAGCGTGCTATTTAATGTTCCTGTGCCGGTTCCGGTTGCACCACCGGTTCCAGTCCCACCAGCGCCTCCACTGCCTGTTTGGCTAAATACGTTTACAGAAAAAAACATGGCTGTTGCTGCAATAATTATTGATGTTTTCATAAAAAAATTTGAGAGTTTAAGTTTATCCATGTTTAATAGAAATTCATGCCAGTATTATGGATGAAAATGATATAAATTGCTAATAAAAAAATAAAAGTTTTATATTCATTTATTTTATTCATTCAAAGAATAATACAGCATTGAATTTAATTGCGTTACAAACAATCAATCATACATTATGCGATGGCTTTTAATACTTACAAGTTGCTTTTTTACCCATCTGCTTTATGCCCAGGATGATTCACTGGCTGCAAAATATCCGGCTGACTCAGGATATTATAAATCTTTTGATGGCATTAAAATTTATTATGAAGTGCATGGTAGCGGCAAGCCGGTTCTTTTAGTGCATGGCTTTGTGGTAAGTGGCAATTCCTGGAAGCACACCGCATTGTACAGTACACTTTTACAGGCAGGGTATAAAGTTGTTATTCCTGATTTGCGAGGCAATGGCAAATCGGATAAGCCGCATGACAGCACTGCGTATGATAACGATGCTGAGGCGAAAGATTTGACGGGCCTTATGAATTTTCTTAATATAAAAAAATACAGTGTGGTAGGGTATTCCAGGGGTTCCATCATCACTGCACGCCTGCTGGTGCTGGATCCAGGAGTAAAGAAGGCTGTTTTGGGAGGTATGGGAGCAGATTTTACTAATCCACAATGGCCAAGGCGCATAATGTTCTATCGCGGCCTTATGGGCGACAGCATCCCTGAGGTAAAAGGACTGGTAACTTACATACAACAGCAGCACCTTGATCAGGTTGCATTGGCTTACATGCAACGCTCCCAGCCATCTACCAGCAAGGAAGCTTTAGCCCAGGTGCAGCAACCTGTGCTGGTAATAAGTGGTGATAAAGATACCGATAATGGCTCCGCAGATGCGCTTGCAAAACTGCTTCCACACAGCGTTAGAGCCATTGTGCCCGGCGATCATAATCATGCAGGAGCTACGAAAGAATTTGCTTTGGATGTTTTAAAATTTATTGAATAGCTTATAAAATATTGCATAAGATAAAGAAAGAAAAATCCCATTTCGTTTGCATAGTAACTGTTATCTATAAACTTAGTTGTTAGCATCAGTAAACTAACATCGCAACATACGCTGTGAAATTTACTGGCATATCAATTGTAAACTTTTCTAAAAAAAAATTATGAAAAAGACTTTGCTTATAACTCTATCTGCTGCTGCAGGATTTTTAATTTACAGTTTATTTAAAAAGAAACAGGGCAATAATCTACATGCAGAAAATAATATTGTAAAACATAAAGATCATCATATTACCCATGTATTTGCTAAGGCTAAAAAGAAATTAGTAAGTTAAAAAAGATATTTTTTAAAAGTAAATACACATCACACAAACGACCGCAGAATCAATCTGGCAGGTCGTTTTAGTTTGTACCGGGTCGTACCATAAATAGCTCAACTAATCTGCTTTTTTAAAAAAAGTTGCAAGCGACTGCTATAAAAATTGAGTATTTCTACTTATTGCAAAAATGAAAACTGCGATATATGTTTGCATAAGTATTGGTAATGTTACTACCCCGAACGTTACATCTGCAATACATCCACTCTTTAGAAATACCTCCCCAATTCTTCTTTGAAATTCCTAACGTATTTCAACATTTTGTTTTAATACATTTCGAATTACCTCAAACCAAAGAAAATGAACAAAAATTTTACATTTACCAAAAGAGTATTACTCAGTCTCGCAATTATTCTCGTTGCTTTTGCAACAAAATCTCAAACAACTTATCCGAAGCTGAAATTTAACCAGCCACAATTGTATAGTGGCACTAACGGCACTGTTGGAGCTACTTATAAATTTACCAACGTAACAACCGGCGTTGATGCATACATAAAAATTGAAGAAATTGTTAACGGCGCTGTTTTAATAAACATTGATGATTCTACATTAGGTTATTACGATGCATGGCAGCCAACTGTAGGCGGCCCTGGCACTTATGGCAGTTCATATATAAAATGGGATGTTGAGTTTAAAACCTCTGCAGGTGCTCCTTATCAATTTCCTTCTCTTGCTTCTTCTGCTATTGATATAGATGGCGACAATGCTCGTGTGAGAGAATTTATTGGGGTTAATGGTCAGTCTGGATATGATTTGCCTACTCAAATACCTACACAGCTTACCATAACTCAGTCCGCTGATAGTGATAATATTAATGGAGACGATGCAAGCGCAACTAACCTGAAAGCTTTAGGACCTGTGGTTAACCGTATAGGAATTGATACCATGTCTCAGGATGTGCGCATCAATTTTCAATTTACTAATACATCTAAGCTTAAGTTATATACGGGTTCAGAAGTTGATAGCAACGGGACTACCGGTGCAATTGCAACCAACCGTTATCATTGTATTTATTTTATGGATGTTACAGGCACGTACACTGTATTGCCAGTGGTTTATCATTCTTTTGATGCAGCGTTTAATAATAATAAAGTGGCACTTTCATGGACTATTGATGCAGCAGTGAACAATGATCATTTTGAAGTAGAAAGAAGTTTTGATAACAATAGCTTTACAACTGCCGCAATTATATTGGGCGCACAAAAAGAAAACAAAGATTACAGCCAGTACAGCTTTACCGATGCTTCAACAGAGTTGTTGCAACATGCAGTTATTTATTATCGCCTAAAACAAGTGGATGCAGACGGAGGTTTTTCGTATAGTGTTGTAAAAGTTATACATATAAATAATACAACAGTTTCCGGCATGTCTTTACATATTATGCCTAACCCTTATGTAGATAATGTAAATGTAAAGTTTGAAAGCACTGCATACGGCAAAGCAGAGATCAGAATGATAAATACTTCAGGAGCTATTGTTAAAAAAACAGAAGCAAACGTAGTGAATGGCGATAACACAATTCAGTTGCAAAATTTATCTTCTCAGGCAGCAGGTGTGTATGTAATTGCAATGGTTATTGATGGTAAGGTTATAAGCAGCGAAAAAATAGTTAAGCAATAAAACAATATATTTTATTTAAAATTAAAGTCTCTGGTATCGGAGACTTTTTTTATTTTAAGCAATGAAATTTGCTTTCTTTATATAGCGAAACATATAGAAATTTCTTCTTGCATTTTATTTATTTTTGACCACTCCTTTTTTAATTTAAACACACCGGATAAAAAAATTAATGCAACTTAAAGAAACCTGGAGGTGGTTTGGCCCGCAAGATCCTGTAACGCTTAAAGATATATTACAAACCGGCGCAAGTGCCGTGGTTACTGCATTGCATGGCGTTCCTCACGGAGGAATATGGCCTTTGGAAAAAATAGTAAAAAGAAAAAATATTATTGAAAAAGCAGGGTTAAGATGGGATGTGGTTGAAAGCGTTACCGTGCACGAAACCATTAAAACAAGAACAGGAAATTATAAAAAATATATTGAACAATATAAACAAACCTTGCGCAATCTTGCTTCCTGCAACATCAACATTGTTACCTATAATTTTATGCCGGTAATGGATTGGACACGCACCGATCTTACTTATAAAATGCCGGATACATCCAGGGCTTTATACTTCAACTGGAGCCAGCTTGCCTTGTTCGATAAGTATATTCTCAAAAGAAAAAATGCTGATATTTCTTATAGTGAAACAACTCTTTCAAATGCGGAACATTTATATAAAAAATATAGTGCTTTGCAAATAAAAAAACTTACAGAGACAATTACAGCAGGCATACCCGGCGAAAAAAAATTGACAATAAATGATATACAAAAAAAGCTGGAACTGTATAAAAATACAGGTCATAATGAGTTAAAAGAGAATCTGCAATATTTTTTACAGCAAATATGCCCGCTTGCAGATGAGCTGAATATGAAGATGGCTTTGCATCCGGACGATCCGCCATATAATATTTTAGGGCTGCCAAGGATTGTGAAAAACAATGATGATATAAATTGTGTTTTTTCATCAGTAAAAAATATAAGTAATGGAATGTGCTTCTGCACCGGCTCTCTGGGCGCTTCACCCGAAAATAATTTAGTTGAAATGATACAAAATAATGGAGATCGTATCTACTTTGTCCATCTGAGAAATACCAAAAGAGATGAAGCAGGAAACTTTTATGAAGCAGATCACCTGGCAGGCGATACTAATATGTATGATGTGGTAAATGCCATTCTGAAAATACAACAAAAAAGAAGCTCTCCTATTCCTTTCCGGCCCGATCATGGACATCTGATGCTGGATGATAAAAACAAAATTACAAACCCCGGCTATTCCTGCATTGGCAGAATGCGTGGCCTTGCAGAATTAAGAGGGCTGCAAATGGGCATTTATAACACTTTATATAGCAATGAATATCTAAAAAAATAAAAAGATTTTACAATTAAAAATGCAGATAAATAAGTAACTTTTTATTGTTATATATTTGCAACATTGTTTCAAAAATTAAGGATCACTATATTTGATTTTACTTTGATTTCAGAGCAGCCATTTATAAAATGAATACACTTTTCAATAAAGTTTTTTACCTGAAAAAGCTTTGCGCTTTATTGCTGCTATTTGTTTTTGTTCTTGGCATCACTCCTAAAAAAACGTTACATACCTGGTTTGCCAATCACAAAGACAGCACCTCAAGTGCTCGTGCCGGCAACAGGCAGGAGCTAACCAAAGCAGGCTTTAACTGTAACTGCGATGACCTTGTAGCTGAATCTCATTTTGTTATTTTCAACAACAATATTATTATACATATTGCGGCAATTTTTTCCTTTGCCGATGTACCATCGCTTCCCTGGTTTTCATCTCTTCTTATTGCTAAAAACCTTCGCGGGCCTCCTTTCAAAGTTTGATTTCAGTTAAATTTTAAAAGATCACTCACAGGCTTTTCAACGAAGCTTTTTACTTAATTAATAACATAAACATCTGCATGAAAAATAGATATTTTCTTTATTCTATACTTTTTATAAACTTTTTTTTTATAAAAAAATTATATGCACAAAACAGCTTACACAAAGTTCTTATCACAAAGGTCACTCTTTCAGGAAAAGTAACCGCAGCAGCCACTGGCAGCCCTCTACAGGGCGCAAGCATTTATATACCAGACCTTAGGGAGGGAACTATTTCTGATGCTAACGGAAACTATATTATACGCAATATACCTATGGGAAATTTTTTGGTACAGGTCGGTTATATAGGTTATAAAAATATGGTGCAACGTGTTTCATTAAATGAGAACACTACATTAAATTTTGTATTGGAAATTTCTATTACAGAAGAAAGTGAGATTGTAGTCACAGGCTCATCTAAGGCAACAACCATTAAAAGAGATCCGATACCTATCGTATCTGTCAGCAGGCAATTTCTTCAGCAAAACTTAAGTACCAATATTATTGATGCGATAGCTAAGGTGCCTGGCGTAAATGCCGTGACCACAGGCCCCAATATTTCCAAGCCTTTTATAAGAGGCCTTGGGTTCAATCGCATACTTACTTTATATGATGGTGTAAGGCAGGAAGGCCAGCAGTGGGGAGATGAGCATGGTATTGAGGTGGATCAAAATACTGTGGATAAAGTGGAAGTGGTGAAAGGGCCTGCCAGCCTTATCTATGGCTCCGATGCAGAAGCCGGTGTTGTAAATCTTATACCTGCTAATCCGCCGCCGGATGGAAAAACTATAGGAAATATTTCCAGTGAATATCAAACCAATAATGGATTGATTGCGGCCTCTGCCATGGCTGCGGGCAATAAAAATTCTTTTTCCTGGATGGGGCGCGGTTCTTTTAAAACGGCAACAAATTATCAAAATAAAATTGATGGACGGGTTTACAACACAGGCTTCAGAGAGCTTGATTTCAGTGGCTCTGCAGGCCTCGATCGCTCCTGGGGCTATACACATATTGGCATTTCCACTTTTCATGACCTTCAGGAAATACCTGATGGCAGCCGCGATTCAGCAACAAGAAAATTCACCAAACAAATAACTGAGGCAGATACTTCCAGACCTATTGTATCTAATGAAGAATTGCGTTCTTATGCGATAACACCGCTTCACCAACTGGTTCAGCATTACAGAATTTATAGCACAAATACTTTTAATATTGCTAAATCACGGTTAGGTATCAATCTCGCTTTTCAAAAAAGTATTCGACAGGAGTTTGACCATCCATTGGTTGCAGTGCCCGGCCTCGATCTTTTGTTGAACACTTATTCTTATGATGTTAAATATTATTTTCCTGAAAAGAATGACTGGAGCGTAACTGCCGGAACTAACGGCATGTACCAAACTAATAATGTAACAAAGGGAACTGATTTCATAATACCCTCCTATAAACAGTTTGACTTTGGCCCATTTATTTTTATTAAAAAAACAATTAATAAACTGGAGCTTGCAGGAGGCTTGCGATACGATGTAAGACAGTTCAATAACGACATGTTATACACGAAGCCAGATTCCGTAACCGGCTTTGACAGGCCAGTGTATGGCATTGATACAGTGGGAGCAGATAATCCTTTTTATGCGTATAAACATACATTTTCCGGAGCCAGCGGAAGCATTGGAGCATCTTACCGCTTCTCCGATAAGCTAACCGGCAAAGCTAATGTTGGCAGAGGTTACAGAGCTCCAAACATCTCAGAGATTTCCGCAAACGGAATTCATCCGGGCACTAATAGCTATCAAAAAGGCAATCTGAATTTCAAGCCTGAATTTAACTGGCAGGAAGATGTTGGAGTTAATTACAGCACAAAACATGTAACTATTGATGCAAGTGTTTTTAACAATAATATCAGTAATTACATTTACAATCAAAAGACCGGAAGCAGCATAAACAGAAACACGGTTATTGACACCTTTCAGTTTCAGGCTGCAAAGGCACATTTGTATGGAGGTGAGTTATCAGTTGATATTCATCCACATCCTTTTGATTGGCTTCATTTTGAAAATTCTTTGTCAGTCGTTTATGGAAATAATGAAGGCGTTAATGGCCAGGGCAAATTATCTGATAGCGCAAAATATCTTCCTTTCATTCCGCCGTTACATACTTATTCTGAGCTTAGAGCCAATATTAAAAAAGTTTCATCTTCCATTGTAAATGCTTTTGTAAAAGTGCAGCTTGAAGTGTATGCTGCGCAGAACCGCGCCTATCTTGCATTTGGAACGGAAACACCCACGCCGGGTTATCAGTTATTCAATGCCGGCTTCGGCGCTGATGTAACTAATAGCAAAGGAAATACGATTTTTACCTTTGTTATTTCAGGAGATAATTTATTTAATGTTGCTTACCAGTCGCACTTGAACAGGCTAAAGTATTTTGAGCCCTATCCTGATGATCCGAGGCCTTATCATGGCATTTATAATATGGGGAGAAATATAAGTTTTAAACTAAATTTTCCGCTTTCATTTAATAAATAATGCTACAGAGTATCTGTTAGATTATACGATGCAATTGAAATTACAGAAACAAAACAGGAGGCAAATGCCTCCAGTTTTGTTTAATAAGTTTTTTTGTAAAAAGTATAAATAAATATGCTAATACCACTAAAAGCTTTCGGCTTCTGCTAATTTATTTTTCGAAGTAGCCTTAATTTTTTGCACACCGGACGATGGTAAAAATTCGCAATCTTCCATTTTTATAAATAGTTGTGCACTCCATACATAATCAAGCACAACGGATTCTGCAGTTTCGTAACCTTCAGCAGTAAGATATTCCCAGGAACAATCACGATTCAGATCACTGGTAATTTTTGAAGTTGCTTTTGGAAATGCGATCCATAATTTACCCACCGGATGTAGAGCAGGACAAACTTCTGAAAGAATTTTATTTAGCTGTTTTGAATTAAGGGCAAATACAAGTGCGAAATCAATTTTGCGCGTTTTTAAAAGCGGCGTTACATTTTTTGAGAATGAAAGCTTTGCAAATTGTTTTTCGATGGTAGATGGAAGCCCCTGGATGAGTAAATTCTTTTCATTTTCTAATTGTAATTTTTCAAACAATGTTTGAGACATAAGCAAAGAAAAATTTAAGATTAAGAAATAGTACCTTTATAAAATGAAACTGTTGTATTCATTGGGTTTGAATAATATTCAATTCATTTTTATAAAAAAGGCTGATAGGGTGCAAAATTAAACTAAATTTTCTTTGTAACCATAATGGTGTTGAAAACAGTAACAATTTCAGGCAAACTAATTTGAATTTACAGGCTGATAATATTTCAGCGCTTCGGGCATGTAGCTTTCAATCTTTGCAATCCTGTTTTCATCAAGAGGATGATCGCTCAAAATCTCCGGAGTTTTATTGCTGCCGCTAAGCGCTTCCATTCTTTTCCAGAAAGGTATTGCCTCCCTGGGATTATAGCCAGCCATAGCAGCAAATATAAGCCCGTAATGGTCTGCTTCGTATTCCTGCTTTCTTGAATTGGGGAGCAACACAGCCACCTGTGCGCCCGGAGCGTAAATGCTATTAAATACACTATTAGCGGCGGCATTACTTTGCGTAAATACATCGCCTGTAAGTGCAATACCCTGAGAAATTAATGCCTGGCTCATCCGTTCCTGTCCATGCCTTGCCACAGCATGTGTAATCTCGTGGCCTAACACAATCGCCAAAGCGGCTTCATTTTGTGCAACGGGTAAAAGCCCTGAATAAACAACCACTTTTCCACCTGGCATACACCATGCATTCACTTCTTTACTATCCACCAGGTTAAATTCCCAGCTATATCCTTCCAGTTCTTTTGATGCGCCTTTTTCGCTATAATATTTTGTAATTGCCGCTGCAATACGCGACCCAACCCGCCTCACCATTTCGGCATCTTTACCGGTAGTGTTATTTACTAAATGATTTTGTGAAAGAAACGTTCTATACTGTGTAACCGCCTCTGTTTGTAAGGTAGATTCAGGAATTAGCGACAGCTGGCTGCGGCCTGTTATAGCATTTTTGGTGCAGCCTGCCATAACTATCAATGAAATAGAAACGAGTATAAATATTTTTTTCATTTTAAAATTTTTCAAACGTAAACAAGTAATGTAATGTAATAAGAAAAGATAAAAATAACCTTGTGAAATTGTATAAAAAAGTGAGCAAAATAAATTGCTATTAAGATTCTTTCTTGCGGCTTTTTCTTCTGTCGCGATATTTTAAGATGGGAACGCGGCCTTCATTGCCTTTAATGAGGCGGCTTATATTTTTTTGATGAGTAAGCACAACCAGCGCCGCTACAGCCACTGCAAAAACCCTGTAAAAGATTTCTTTTTCATTATATATCCATAAAACACAAATAGGTAAGGCCACCCCTGCAAGTATGGAGCTAAGTGAAACATATCTCGTTAAAAATAAAACTAATAAAAAAACGCCTACACAACTTACTGCTACGGTAGGCTGCATGGCGAGCAGCATTCCAAATAAAGTAGCCACACCTTTACCGCCGCGAAACTGCGCCCACACAGGATATATGTGGCCGCATACCGCAGCCAGCCCAAGGCCAATCATAAGATTAGTGCGGTCAAGTTCATTAGTTAAATAATAAGGTAACAAATTATAAAGTGCTACAGCAAGCATTCCTTTCAACATATCTCCAATCATCACGATAGTGCCGTATTTAGAACCGAGTATGCGGAAAGTATTGGTGGCTCCCATGTTGCCGCTTCCATACTCTCTTATATCTATTCCGAAAAAGGATCTGCTTATTAAAAGTGCAGTAGGTATTGAGCCAATCAGGTAAGCAATAAAGATTAAAACAAGTTCTTTCATAAACTATGTGTCATAATACAAGCAAAAACAAATATAACGCAAAAATTACCTCATCAAGATATATTAATTGCAAAAGATTTTATTCTTTTTGAAATAAAATTGCAACCCAGCCATCTTTCATAGCAGTTTGTTTTTTTATTAACTTATGCAAATGAAATTTTTCCGTTAATAGCTTTTCATCCTTCACTAATATACCGCTTATGAGTAATAGTGATGATGGCAGCAATAATTCGGAAAGGCTGAAAGCATGAGTATTTAATGTATTAAAATTTAAATTAGCCAATATTATATCAACGAAAGAAAGACCTTGTATATTATCTTTCTTTTGTATTAAAATCTTTTTGCAGTTATTATTTTCGATATTTTCCTGAGCGTTAGTGATGCTCCATTCATCATTATCAATAGCTAATACTGATGCTGCTTTCAGCTTTTCAGCAAGAATAGCCAGCACACCGGTGCCGGTGCCAAAATCAAGTACATTTTTATTAATAAAATCAATGAACTGCATCATCTCAATCATTAAAAATGTGGTAGCATGATGTCCGGTTTCAAAGCTCATCCTGGGCGTTATAATTATTTCGTGCAGTAGATTTTTTAATCCCCACCCTCACCAACACGCAATCGTGCGACTCTAACTTCGCAATCAAAGGTTTTTTAGTATCGCTTTGCCTGCCACTCCAAACATTCATTATTTTATAAGTATTATTTTTTGCATCTAATGTTTTATTGAATAAAGTATCTGTTATCACATCGTTCCAATTATAATTTAGCTGTGTTGCTTTGCGGGAGCGATTTACAAAACAAATAGCCCACTCATCATTGCTCAGGGGCTTTATATACATATCAATGCTGTCCATTTTTTTATATAAATATCCTTCCATGCCTGCCTTATCCTGGTTAATGGCAATTGCATTTTTATTGGTAAGTATTGCTTTTGTTAAAGTTGTCATTTTACGTAAATCGTTTCCTGCAATTAAAGGAGCAGCCAACATGCACCACAATGAAAAGTGCGAGCGGTCTTCATTTACACTCATGCCATTGCCCACCTCAAGCATGTCCGGATCGTTCCAGTGGTTAGGCCCTGCATATTTTTGCAAGCCATTTTGCTGATCAACAATGGTCATTACTCCATTTTGTTTCCATGTGCCATGGTCAACATAACCGTCAAATATGGCACTAATGTCACCCGTTGTACGCCAAAGCTGACCTACATTTGCGGCCCATAGCCATGGCTTATGATTACCCCATTCGCAAAGGCTGAACACAATAGGCCGGCCAGCTGCACGCAATGCTTTGCTCATAGTTGTATAAGCTTCCACAGCGTTCAGGCTGTCGGAATAGCACCAGTCGAATTTTAAATAATCAATATCGAGTGATGCATAAAACCTTGCATCCTGGTATTCATAGCCGCGGGTACCGGGATAGCCTGCGCATGTTTTTGTTCCTGCACAATTATATAAGCCAAATTTCAATCCTTTGGAATGAACATAATTCACCAAAGCTTTCATGCCTTCCGGAAATTTTTTGGGATCAGGAACGAGGTTGCCTGTAACGCTATCTCTTTGCATCGCCATCCAGCCATCATCCAAAACAAGATAGGTATAGCCTGCATCTTTCATGCCTGACGATACCATTACATCTGCAATGCCTCTTACCAAAGAATCGCTGATATTGGTTTGAAAAGTGTTCCAGCTATTCCAGCCCATTGGCGGCGTGGATGCAAGGTTATCGAATTTTTGGGCATTTGCTTGTATGAAAAAAAATAAAAGCAATGCAATAAGGACATTATGTTTCATAAAATTTATATAACATTTGTTTTAAAAAATAACTGTTTTATTTATTGAAAAAGAAACTGTTTCATTGGCAATCTGAATCTTAAAATCTCCGGCTTCCAATATCTTTTTATTGTCTGTATTTACAAAAGCAAGCTCTTTAACAGGCAATGAAAACGTTACTGTTCTTGCTTCTCCGGGTTTCAGGTTAATTTTTTCAAACCTTCTCAATCTTTTTACATCCGGCGTTATCGAGGCAACAAGTTGGGAAGAAAACAATTCCACCACTTCTTTGCCTTCACGTGTTCCTGTATTTTTCACCGTAACATTTATGGTTGCAGTTTCATTTCCATCAAATGAAGTTTTGTTTATAGAAATATTATTGTATTGAAATGTGGTGTATGATAAACCAAAGCCAAATGGATATTGCGGAAAAAAATCTCCTCCCTGCGGATTGCCTTCGCCTTCTGATGGCTTATGAATATATGGAGCCAGCGAGTTAGTATATCTCGGATAAGTTATCGGCATCTTGCCACTTGGGTTTACATCTCCGGTAAGTATATCTGCAAGGGCATCGGCACCAAAGTTTGATGGAAGAAAAACGTCAAGAACCGCAGCAGCACCGGGTTCTATCTTGTTAAAAATTCTTGGCCTGCCTTCATTTAAAATAAAAATAACAGGCTTGCCTGTTTTTATTATCGCATTTGCCAGCAGCATTTGGTTACCGGATAAACTAAGGTCATTAAGATTGCCTGGTGTTTCTGTATAACTGTTTTCTCCGATACAAAGAAGTATGTAATCCACGCCAGCAGCAGCTTTCACTGCAGCTTCAATATTTACGACAGAATCTTTATCGTAAGTGGCTTTCATATTATAGCCAACGCCCTGTTCAAATAAAACATTTACAGGGCCTAATTTTTTCTGAACGGCTTCTAATATGGTATTGTATTTCTGCGCATATTCATCTGTTCTTTCGCCCTGCCACGTGTACGTCCAGCCGCCATTCAAGGTTCTCATAGAATTAGCATTGGGGCCTGTTACAAGCACTTTTGCATTCTTTGGGATCGGCAAAACATTGTTGTTATTTTTTAACAATGTAATAGATTCTGCAGCCGTGTTGTAAGAGGCTCTTTCAAATTCTGCGCTTCCAAACTTCGGATAGTCTTTAACGTTGGTAACAGGTGTTTCAAATAATTTCAATTCTTCCTTAACTCTTAAAATTCTTGTAACAGCATCATCAATTCTGCTCATTGAAATCTTACCTTCTTTAACCAATGCAATTACATCTCCGCAAAACTCTTTGTAATCATAAGGTATCATTGACATATCAATGCCGGCATTGATAGCCAGCATTACGGCGCCCTTAATATCTTTTGTAATATGATCCCGGCGATACACGTTTTCAATATCCTGCCAGTCGCTTACAATAAAGCCGGTAAAGTGCAATTCATTTTTTAAAATATCAGTAAGCAAATGTTTATTGATGTGCGTGGGTATTCCGTTTATCAAAGCGCTGTTCACCATTACGGTTCTTGCGCCTGCTTCTATGCAAGCCTGAAATGCCGGCAAATGATACTCCCGTAAATAATACTCCGGTATCCACGAATCAGTTCTGTCGTGCCCCGATTTAGGATCAGAATAATCCATGAAATGCTTTAGGCTAACCACCAGTTTTTCCTTGCTTCCCAAAGGATCCTGAACACCTTTTACAAAAGCAACACCTAATTGAGATCCGAGATAAGGATCTTCTCCATAATCTTCCCAAATGCGCGGCCACTGCGGGTTGGTGCCCAGGTCGAGCACCGGAGAAAATGTCCACGGAACGTTTGCAGCTCTTGATTCATAAGCGGTAATAACGCCTGCTTTATAAATTAATTCAGGGTTCCAGGTGGCTGCCTGTCCAATCTCCTGGGGGAACAATGTAGTACCTGCAACATAGTTCACTCCATGGTTATCATCAAGACCATACAACACAGGTATTTTCATGTTGGTAAGCGCTGCATTGTTTTGAATTTCCTGCACAATGTTATCCCATTGCTGCACATTTTGCAAGCCGGGCGTATTTAACGCTGAACCAATTTTATAATTAACCACCGCATCTTTAAGCTTGCTTTGGTCAAATGCAAATGTGCCGTCTTTAATGCTTCCCAGCGATTCAATGGATACTTGTGCCATCTGTCCTGCCTTCTCTTCAAGGGTCATTTTTTTTACCATAGCAGTTACTTTTGCAGTTATGGCATCGCTTGATTGCGCCTGTATTTTTACCCCAAAAAATAATACTGATAAACAAAGAAATACTGATGTAGCAAGCCTCATGAGATATAGTTTTGGTTTTATTTTTATAAATGAAATACTATTTTAAAATGTCGCTGTTACTTACAAATGCGATGCGCTTACTATCTGGCGACCATGATGGCGTGTTGATAGAACCCTGCCCTCCATATAAATAAGCGATCACCTTTAAAGGGCCGCCGGATATGGGTATCATGCGCAAATATACATGCTTATAAAAAAGATGTTCATCAGGCTTTACATCGTTCATAAAAGTTAAACACACGATCCATTTGTTATCAGGCGAAACATGGGCGAACCAATTGTTACAGGTGTCGCTGGTTAGTTGTGTTTGCTCACTTCCATCTGGCTTCATGCGGAAAAGCTGCATGTGCCCGCTTCTTACAGAATTAAAATAAATATATTTTCCATCGGGACTGTATTCGGAACCATCATCAAGCCCGGGCGAATGGGTTAAGCGAATTTCCTTACCACCGGTGGATGCAATTTTATAGATTTCAAAATCACCGTTTCTTTGACCGGTAAACGTAAGCCACTTACCATCGGGCGACCATCCATGCAAATAAGAAGGACCCGTAGGCGTGATCTGCTTTGGCTCGCCACCACCTATCGGCACAGTATACACCACAGAATTATATTTACCATCAAGACTTGCAGCGCTAAGGCCCAGCATTTTTCCATCAAAAGAAATTACATGATCATTATTATTATTTTTTACAAGGCCTGTGTTAATTACTTCTGATGTTTCATCTTTTAAATTCAGGCGATACATTAACCCTCCTGTGTTATAAATAAGATGATCGCCATCGTGAGCCCAGTTAGGCGCCTGCAAAGATTTATCTGCAGATGTATATTCAACATTACGGGCGCCTGTAAACACATTCAGCGTTTCTATGCTGCTGCCAATGTATTGTTTATAAGCCTGGAAGCTGTCTTTTGCAGGAATGATGATGCGTACATTATCAAAGGATGCTTTTTCAATAACATCTTTATTGTGCGAGCACACAAATAAACCAATATATACATCATCATTCAGATCAACATCATCCACTTGCTGCGATACATACAACTCGCCGAAATGCGCTACAGACATGATGTACAGCTTGCCCTTACGTTCAAGTTGTATAACATCAGGAGCATTTATATCAAATCTTTTTTCTTCCACGTTTGTTTTAGCAAGCTTTCGATATTGAAGTGAAGTAAGCCCATCACCATGAATGGTTGCGGCAATCATGGGAGACGTACTGTCAAGGCTGTTGCGGATCATCCATCCAAATTTGCGGTGTTGCTCCACGCCTTTGCCCATAAGCTTTCCGCGTGCCTGCAAAATAAAATCGCCTTTCATTTTTTTCCAAACAAAATGAAGATCATCATGGGTAAACCAGATGTTAGTGCCAGATGCTGCAACCTCATAAGAGCCTGCAGCTGCATTGTACACTGCATTTCCAATGTGAAGAATTTTACCAACATCATTTTGATCATCAAAGGCTCCCACTTTTTGTGCATTGCTATTTAAGGTAAACACAAGCAATGCAACGAAAATGTTTAAAGTTTTCATGCAATCGTTTTTCTTTTAGAATAAAATTAATAATCAGAATAGGTTGCCGCGTGCATCAATATGCTGTCAATATGCGATACCGAAACTTTATTTTCGTTTACAGGATTAGCAGATATTTCTTTCCATTTCGGATCGTTGCCAAATACTTTCCATTGTTCATCTCTTTGCTTTACGTTATCAAATATGGGCATATACATCAGGTTGGGCATGTGGCAGCCGGAAATCACTTTTCCATAAAACACAGGATTAAATTTCAGCCTGTTGAAAATATTTATTTCATCAGCATTAAACATAGCCATCTTTTTCATAAAAAGATTTTGGGTAGGGCTTTCGTAAGAGCGAAGCTCATAAACCCTTTCAGCGCTTTTTGCGGGCGGTAGTAACAATTGTTGCTGGCCGGTAAAAGCCTCCATTAACACCGATTCCATTCTTTCAAAAGGTGCATTATCTGCAGGCGCTTCTCTAAAAGTTTGGGATATGGAATTATAATTTTTATCATTTGCGAGTTTTTTATCAAGCTGCATCCATTGCTCTTGTGAGCTAAAAGGAATTAATACATAAATATATTTTAATGCAGCTGTATCATTTGCAATCGGTTTAAATATGCCAATGTTTTTTATACCCAGCCTGTGCAATGCCGGCAAAAAAGCATTTTGTAAATATTCATCTGTGGCGGCAACCTGCTTATCATTTTTTAAATGATAAATCTTTAACTGATAAAAATCTGCTTTGGCTGAAAACGCCGTTGAATGCTGT
This sequence comes from Hanamia sp., assembly GCA_965276925.1. Lineage (GTDB taxonomy): Bacteria > Bacteroidota > Bacteroidia > Chitinophagales > Chitinophagaceae > Ginsengibacter. Next base: position 2,476,250 of record OZ255711.1, on the reverse strand, counting down.
ATTACAAGCGTTATTATAACAAAAAATAATTTGTATTTTCTAAACATTTAATTTTTATATTAAAAAATTATACAAGGTTTTTTTTGATGTAATCAATACTTTTTGTAATGCTGTCAAACGGGGAGCCTGGCGTGGTATCCTGCTCTACAAAAAAGTATTTCATGCCGGCAAGGTTTTTATACTTAAAAATTTCTTTAAAATTAATGATGCCGTTTCCTACTTCTGTAAAGTTTTGATTGGCGGTGTTATCCATATCTTTTACATGCCATAAAGGAAATCTTCCCGGGTGCTCCTGGAAAATTTTGATCGCATCTTGTCCTGCTTTTTTTATCCAATATAAATCTATTTCCATCTTCACCAGGTTTTTATCGCTGGTTAGCAGCACCTCGTAAGGAAACTTATCATCCTGCTTTATAAATTCAAAATTGTGGTTGTGATAGCATAATTGTATACCGTTTTTTTTGCATCTTTCGCCGGCAATGTTAAGCTGATCGGCTACCTGTTTATAATGATCCAGCGTACCTCTTTCAGTATCGGAAAGGTAGGCGCAAACCATATATTTTAAGCCAAGCTCAGCGGCATCGTCTACCGCTCTGTCCCAGTCGTGAAGCATCGTTCCTTTTACTGCCTCATCTTTTTCTTTGTCTTGCCCAAGCCTGTAGTGAGCGCTTGGCATTACAAGTCCGTTATCTTTTAAAACCTTTTTAAATTCTTTGGGAGTCATACCATAAAATTTTTCTGAGCCCGTATAAGTTGCTCCTTCCACAGAAGTGTAACCGATGCCGGCAACTTTTGATAGCGTGCCTGCAGGATCCTTGCCCATGGCGTCTCTTACGGTATAAAGCTGCAGCCCTATCAAGGTAGGCTTCATTATAAAACCTGATGGAGCAAGGTAAGCACCAGCAGAAAGCAATGAGGTGGTTTTTAAAAAAGATCTTCTTGTTGTCATGATCAAGTGGTTTTAAAGTTTAAAAAAATATGTTTCCAAATTAGTCATTTTTTTAAGCAAATATTTTATTCTTTATTATTCTGCTTGCAGCACCTTCAATATTATAGGTGTCATGGTATGAAATATTGATTACATTAGCATAGGTAATGTGGATGAGTTGAAGATTGCGCCAGATATTGTACTTGTTATAATAAATTGATATGCGAATTAGCGGTAATATTCGGGATAGATTGTTAAATATTTATTCGCCCGTAATATGTTTATGGTTTGCCTTATCATATTTTATTCCAGATTATAAGCATGTAACCAGCCATGAACGGATTTATTTTTTTGCTGCAATGTTATGTTTAATGATCATAGTTGACTATACACATGTGCTTTACGGGAAAATTCAAAGTTTGGAAATTCATGATGATGATATATTTATTGGAGGAAGAAAAATTCTGAACTCGGATGTTCAATTTATTAAGTATAGATCATTTTCCAGGTCGTTTAACATTATAACCTTTGATGTATATCAAAATGGTATTATGGACGAATTTTCAGTAATGGAAAAACCAAAGTTGTTAGGGATTTTTGGCCCAAAAGGATCACTAACACTATTTCATCTATATGATTATTTTCCAGAATTAAAAAGCAAACAAGTTTAAAAAAAATCTTTCCTGATTATCAGGGCAGTAAGGGTTTGGTGAATATTGAGTTTGCATATTAATGGTAGAGATAGTCCTCGATGCAAACGAGGACTAGTTGGGGGTCGGCCGAAAAGTGCTTTTAATCCGCCTGCATAAAGCCCTACACGTTAGCAGCAAGCTGCTCGCCGGTTCAACAATCTTTAATTTCAAACGCGTTACATATTTTGTAACTTCGTTGATAAAATTAAAACGTTAGACAAATGAGATACGGTGCGATAAATATTGACCCGGAAACAATGGGCGGGACACCAGTTTTCGCAGGGACACGAGTTCCTATCCAAGCCTTATTTGACTATATTGAAACAGGTGAAACTATTAATGAATTTTTGGAAAATTTCCCGACAGTTCAAAAGGAATACGCTCTTCAAGTGCTTGAAATGGCAAAAAAGACACTGACAACTGAAAAAGTGCTGAATGAAAATTTTGCTTGATGAAAATATGCCTACAAAGGTAAAGTATGATTTTGGTGAAGGCTACGATGTAAGTACAATAAAAGGCATGGGATGGTTGGGAAAGAAAAACGGTGAGCTTTTAGGTCTGGCAGCGTTCAATGGCTTCGACATCTTTATTACGCTGGATAAAAACTTAAAGAACCAGCAAAACTTGAATAAAGTAGATATAAAGTTTATGGTATTACAAGCAAAGGACAATAAGCATCAAACTCTACAACCTTACGTTGACAAAATAAAGATCTTGCTTCAAGACAAGAACGAGTTGCCTAAAGTTTCGATAGTTTCCTTGGATTGACCCTTAACTAGTCCTGGTTGCAACGAGGGCTAAGTCACTCGCTTATTTGTTAGCTTGCAGTAATGAGCGGAGATAATATTCCATCAGCGATAATTAAGGATGTTACTTTGTTACATTTTCAGTAATTTATTAATAACCCTTGCGCCTCCGCTTTTACCTTTGCCTTTACTCTTAATTGCAATGCGAATTTTATAAGCATTATTGCCCAGGGATGTTCCTGTTTCCGGGTCTTTGTCAAGGGTAGTGTTTAAGTGAGCAAGTTCTTGCTTAAGGGATGGAAATTTCTTTATTAATCGTTTTGCTTCTCTTTTAAACTTGTCACCTGGTATAACACTAAAGTTCATTTAAAAACTCGTTTAGTGTCTGCTTAGGTCCTTTTGTTTTTTTAAGTAGGGCAACTTGCGCAAATGCTTCTTCCAGGTCTGACTTCAATTTTAATGCCTGCTCATATTTTTTTATCTTATTAAGCACTTTCTCCCATTCTGGCAAAGGAAGCTGAACAGCCTGGGTGTTGCCATTACTATCATTTACATAGTGAAGTGCAATTTTCATGTTTCAAATTTATGAAGTTTTGCTGAATAGCAGCCATCAGAAAAAGGGTTACCGGTCTATAATAATTTATCCAGCGGAATGGTAAGTTCGTTTCCGTCAATTTTTAAAATAATACAATTATTACTAAAGCGAATGGCAGCTGTTTTATGTGCAGCTATCATGTTTTCCTTTTAAAAAAATTATTCCATGCATCTAAGCAAACCTTTCACCTTCATCCTCTTTATCCTTCTCCCCTCCCTCCGTCATCCGATTCTTCTTCCAGTTCCTTATGATCTTCGGGTTTATAATTTTTCTTAAGCTCCTCCAGCTTTGCTTTTCCGTAGGCAAGCCTTGTGATAGTTACAAATAAAACAGGTACAATAAATATGGCAAGAGAAGTGGCAGCAATCATGCCTCCAAACACCGTCCAGCCAATGGTGGAGCGGGCTATGGCTGCTGCGCCTTGTGCAAATGCAAGTGGTAAAACACCAAGTATAAATGCAAGCGATGTCATTAAGATTGGGCGAAGCCGCAGACTCACGGCATGAAGGGTGGCGCGTACTAAATCCATACCCGCATCTACGCGCTCTTTTGCAAATTCAACTATTAATATAGCATTCTTTGCAGAAAGGCCAATCAAGGTGATCAATCCGATTTGCGCATATACACTGTTGCTTAACTTTGGTATCAAGGTTAAGGTAAGTATGGCGCCAAAAGCACCGATGGGGACTGCAAGCAACACAGAAAACGGAACTGACCAGCTCTCGTACAAAGCACTTAAAAATAAGAACACAAAAAGAATAGATAACGCAAAAATATAGGTGCTGCTGTTACCCGCAGCAATCTCCTGCTTGCTTAATCCTGCAAATTCATACCCATAACCTGCGGGTAAATTTTTTGCTATTGATTTTAAAGCGTCAATAGCCTGGCCACTGCTATAACCTTCTTTGGGCGTACCATTGATTTCGGCAGACCTAAACATATTGAAGTGAGAAATGACAGGTGCGCTTTCAATTATTTTATTTGTAATAAAAATGCTTAATGGCAATAATTGCCCTGCACTGTTTTTTACATAATATTGATTAAGATCTTTTATGTCGTTACGAAATAATGTATCGGCTTGTGCCACCACGTGAAAGTTGCGCCCATAAATGGTAAAGTCATTTATGTACCGGCTTCCAAGAAAAGTTTGTAAGGTATTATACACATCAGAAACGGATACGCCAAGGCGCTCACATTTTGACCTGTCAACATCCACTTCATAGCCCGGTGTTCTTGCTGTAAAAAATGAAAAAGCCCTGCCTATCGCCGGCTGCTTATTTGCCTGGGCTACAAAATTATTCACTACTTTTTCAAAGGCGTTTATATCGTCATTACTTTCCTGTTGCTCCAGCTCAAAGGTGAAGCCTGCAGTTTGTCCTAACCCGGGAATAGCAGGCGGTTGTATAACCACCACGTTGGCTTCTTTTATAGCAGCAAATCTTTTTTGCATTTCGGCCATCACCCCTTGTATTTGCTGCTGCTTGCTTGTTCTTTCATCCCAGGGTTTCAGCTGGCAAAATATAGTTCCGCTGTTTGATTTGGTGGCAAAAGTCACCACGTTGAGGCCGCCAAGAGCTGCATAATGAAATACACCGGGAATAGTTTGAATACTATCCATAATTGTATACAGAGTGTTGAGCGCCCGCGAGGTGGAGGCGGCTTCAGGCAGCTCGAAAGTAACGTACAACCTTCCCTCATCTTCGGTTGGTATAAAACCTGTTGGCTTTGATTTAAATAATAAAAAGGTGCCTATAAAAAGGCATATTAATAAAACTATTGCAAGTACTGATTTTTTTATAACCCATTTTACTCCATTGGTATATTTATTAGTAACGTGCGTAAACCATTCATTGAATTTAAAAAAGAGTCTATTTAAACCCTTTGACTTATTATCCATGTGTGAAGGCCGAAGCATAATGGTACACAATGCAGGCGTAAGAGAAAGGGCTATGAAAGCTGAGATCAACACAGATATGGCAATAGTAATGGCGAACTGCTGATACAATCTGCCAACGATGCCGGGTATGAAACCCACCGGAACAAACACGGCTGCCAATATAAGCGCAATGGCTATAACCGGCGCTGATATGGCTTTCATGGCATCTATGGTAGCATCTTTAGGTGACATCTTTTTGCTGTCAATGTTATGCTGAACCGCCTCCACCACTATAATGGCATCATCCACCACTATGCCAATTGCCAGCACAAAGCCAAACATGGTTAATGTATTTATGGTAAAACCAAGCAAAGTGAACATTGCAAAAGTTCCTATGATAGAAACAGGAATGGCCAATACCGGTATTAAGGTGGAGCGCCAGTTTTGCAGAAATAAAAAAACCACAAGCGTTACCAAACCCAAAGCTATCAGCAACGTTTTTACTACTTCACTTATTGAAACTTTTACCACCGATATAGATTCAAAGGGAACAACATAATCAACATCTTTAGGGAAAGAGCCCTTCATTTGTTCCATAGCTTTATACACGCCATCAGCCGTTGAAAGTGCATTGCTTCCCGGTGCCTGGTACACCAATAAATAAGAAGCCCGCTTTCCATCTACAAAAGAATTACTTGTATAACTGAATTTACCTAACTGGGCGCGTGCTACATCTTTCAGATAAACGATAGAACCGCTGTCGGGATTGGTTTTTATAATAACACTATCAAACTGGTTTTCTGTGCTCAGGCGGCTATTGGTGATAACAGAATATTCAAAAGCCTGCGCATTTTGCTGTGGCGGCGCTCCTACATTACCCGCAGCAATTTGAATATTTTGCTGTTGCAAAGCCGTTACCACATCATTAGCTGTAAGCCCAAGCTGGGCAAGCTTATCAGGGCTTAGCCAGATACGCATACTAAAATCATCAGCGCGGGTAAAAACGTCGCCCACACCTCCCACCCTTAGTAAGGCATTTTTTACGAAAACATTCGTATAATTATCCAGGAAGGTTACGCTGTGTGTTCCCTTTGGAGAAAATATGGCCACCAGCATTAATATACTTGGGTTTCTTTTACGGGTGGTAATGCCTAATTGCTTTACATCATTAGGTAAAGAAGGCGTGGCGATGCCTACCCGGTTTTGCACATCCAGCGCACCTGAAGTAACATCTGCTCCCACATTATAAGTAACTGTTATGGTGCTTTGTCCGCTTGCTGTGCTGTTGCTTTGCATATAGGCCATACCGGGTGTGCCATTTACCTGCGTTTCAATTGGCGTGGTCATAGTCTGCTCTACGGTTTGTGCATCAGCGCCATTAAATGCACTGGTTATTTGCACAGTTGCCGGGCTTATGTCAGGGTATTGGCTTATAGGTAAGCTTTCTATAGCAAGAAAACCGAGCAATAAAATTACTAACGATATAACAATCGCCGTAACGGGCCGGCGTATAAAAGTATCTGCTATCATGTAGGGTTCAACATTGATTTATAATTGCCAAATTATTTTTTTTCCTGGGATGGTGCCTGTCCCGTTGCATTGCCTGTTCGCACGGAGCTATTATCTTTTAATTTTTGCGCACCATCTGTTACAATAGTATCTCCTACATTTAACCCTTGCCTTACCACTGCCTGATCGTTGATCACCGGCCCAAGCATTACTTTGTGCTGCACGGCTTTGCTGCTGTCGTTTATCACAAACACAAAATATTCACCCATCTGCTCTGTAACTGCTTTATAAGGGATAAGTATATAAGTACTATCTATATTATTATTTTTTATTCTAATATTTGCGCTCATTCCGGTTATCAAAACATTAGAAGGATTAGGAAAGATCATTCTTACTTTTATGGTTCCTGTTTGTGCGCTCACTGCTCTGTCTATAAAAAATATTTTACCCGGTTTATTATAAATGGAATCATCCGGCAGCCGCATTGTGATCACGGAATCTTTTATAACTGAGGGATCATTCTGCAAACGGATGATCTTAGGAATTTCCGTTTGATCTATTGCAACATCAGCTGCAATAGGATCGTCAGATGAAATGGTATTCAGTAAAGTTTGATTAGCGGTTACCAAAGCTCCCATCTTCACTTGCGAGATACCAATAGTGCCGGAAAATGAGGCTTTAATAGAAGAAAATTGTACACCCGATCTTACACTTTCCACATTGGCTTTCGCTTGTGCCACCTGCATCTTCGATACCTGCAATGCAGCATCAGCATAGTCCACCTGCTGCTTGGCCACTGCATCATTTTTCTCCAGCTCATGATATCTGTCTGCATCTTTTTGAGATTTTACCAGGTTGGCCTGCTGCACCTGCAGGCTCGCAACAGCTTGTTGATAATTAGCCTGGTAAACCTGTTGATCTATTGTATAAAGTAATTGTCCTTTGTTTACATGCTGCCCGTCTTTAAAAAATATTCCGGTAATATAACCCGTTACCTGCGCTCTTAAATCTACCTGGTTAATTGCATTTATTGTGGCCGGATATTCATCAAAATAAACAGCAGTGCCTTTTTTTACAACTGCTACATTTACCGCTATGGGCTGTGTTGGCTTTTGTTTATCATCTTTCTTTTGGCTGCAGGAAGAAATCAAAACCAAACAGCTAAAAGCAATTAAAAAAACAGGGATTTTATTTTTCATTACCAGAAATTTATCTTTTGATAGTCTATTCTTTTATTTATAAATATTGAAACCAATTAATATTGTACAATGCCCAAAGATTGCGCAACATCTATCTTGCTTGAAAGTACCTGGTACAGGGCATTGTAATAATTTATTTGTGCCGTTAGCAAATCGCTTTCAGCATTTATAACTTCTATGTATGCTTTAATACCTGCCTTGTATTGCAACTGAATTACATTATATACTTCTGCTGCCAAATTGAGATTTTCTTTTAAAATATTATAATCAAAAAAGTTGCTTTTATAAGTGGCAAGGGCCTGTGCATATTGCGTATTGATAGTATTTTCTGTGCTTGTGATAGAGTTGCCCACCTGCTGCACCTGCAGCTCTGCCTGTCTTATTTGAAACAATCTTTTGCCGCCCTGGAATATAGGAATGGAAAGCAGCACGCCCGCATAAGAGTTAGGATAACTTTGGCCATACAGCTTTGTGAATTTACTATTGAGATAATTAAGATTATAATTTCCAAATGCAGAAATAGTTGGTAAAAAATTCCATCTGTAATATTGAAGGTTGTACTGCTGTAGCTTCTTTTGCGTTTCTAATTGCTGCACTTCTATCCGGCTGGCGTAGCTGACCTGCTGCAATGTATCAACAAAAATTTCCTGCCGCATTTGTGCAGAATCATACACAAGCTGAAAATCTTTAGTAGCAGGATAACCCATTAATTGTTTTAAATAAATATATTTTGCCTTTATATTTTCAATATTAAATTTTCTTTGCGCCTTTGCATTGTTAAGAGATATCATGGCGCGTTTATAATCGGTTTTATCTGTAATGCCCGCCTGGTATTGATTAAAGGCATCTTTAAGGCTTGACTCTGTACGGGCAATATCCTCATCTGTTACATCGAGCTGCTGCTTGGTAAGCAACACATCGTAAAAGGCTTTGCTTACCAGCACCGCTATATTTATATTTTGAGCTCTTGTGTTTTCTCTTGCCTGCAAACGCACGTCTGATGCGCTTCTGGATGCAAGCAGCAGATCGCTGCTAAATATATTTTGTGTGGCGCCAAACTCAAAGCCGGACGTATTCGCCGATCCGGTATTAATTACAGAGCCATTGAAATTAGCCACCGGCAACTGAAAATTGTGCTGTAAAGCATAATTTAAATTTACCTGCGGAAGCCATTCGGATAACTTAATTTTTATTGATTGCTCTGTTATGCTTTCATTGAGCTGCGCATTTTTAAGATCGGGATTATGAGCAATTGCATAATGAACACAGTTAGTGATGGTAGCCGTTTGTATGATGCTGTCATTGCGGTTTTGCTGTGCTGCAACAGCTAAAGGGAAAAATAAAATTGTAGAAATTATTTTCCACAACGTCTTTATTGTAAGCTCTTTTTTTACCATCCTTTTTTCCATATTTGTTTTTAAAAAACCTCTTGAATGTTGCTGTATCATCTATATTTTAAAATATACTTATTATAGATCCATCCCATTTTATTTATTAAGCTTAATGCCATCCCAGATGATGTTTGCAATTTTACAGAGATCTTTATCAGTAAAACCAAATCTTCCCGTTACGTGATATTTTGCCGTAGCAGTTATGCATCCGAATACAGCAGAGGCTATCAACAAATATTCCATCTTTTTAAGATGGCCTTCATCCATTCCTTCCTGAAAAAAATCGTTGAAACGGCTCAGTGAGCCCTTACTATTTCTTTTTGCAATGGCTTTTGCATAAGGCGAGCTGTTGAACTGTTCATGAAAAAATAATGAACAGGGATTATTGATAAAATACTTACAAAGCCCTATCCATGCAGCAAAAAAACGTTCTTTATAATTTATATGAGGACTGTCTTTAGCAAACATTGCGGCAGCCATTTCATTTTTTATTTTATGATGCAGCTCAATGATCAGTTGATCTTTGCTGGAAAAATAATGATAGATAGTGCCTGATGCAACGCCGGCTGACCTGGCTATAGAGCTTATGGGTGTGCCATGAAAACCATTATCTTTTATAAGCTGTAATGTGCTTTGTAAAATAGCTTCCCTTTTATCTGCTATGTCTGATTGAACGCTCATTCGGTTTGCAAAGTAAAAGCTTTATTCACTAAAAAAATTATTTATAAATGAACTAAACTTGCCGCAGCTTGTGCATAGAGTTTTTTAAAGGCTCGTATAAATCTTTAAAGATTTTATAATATTTTTCATAAAGGGTATAGTTCTTTGCATCGGGCGTTATAGTGCTTTTTGGTTTTTCATTAAAAGATGAATAATCATGAATTATACCAACAGCCTTCATGCCCAGCAAAGCTGCGCCGATAGACGATGCATCTTCAGTGCGTGCCAGGCTTATTTCTTTATTGCATACGTCAGCAAGTATGTGCAGCCATGTATTGGAATGTGTAAAGCCGCCGCTTACGCTAAGGTGTTGTATAGAAGATGATGCAGCCTCAATTATTTTTATATTATTTTTTAAATTATAACATATTCCTTCCAGCGTGGCTCTTAAAAAATGTGCGTTAGTATGAAAAGGTTTTATGCCAAAAAAAACACCACACGCATCCCCATCCCATATTGGCGCCCGCTCTCCGTGCAGGTAGGGAAGAAATAAAAGCCCGTTGCTCCCCGCTTCTATCGTATCTACAGATGCAAATAATTTTATATAATCTTCATCTGAAGGGGTGTCATTTTGCAAAAATGCTTTGAAGAGCCATTTGATTACGTTACCGCCGTTATTCACCGGTGCGCCGCTTATAAAACAGGTGTCATCTAAAATGTAATTAAATATCATTGCGGGGTAATTTGTCACAGGGCTTTTACTTGTGATCCTTACTGCGCCGCTGGTTCCGATGGTTACAGATGCAACGCCAGCACTCATTACATTACTGCCAAGGTTTGCAAGACATCCATCACTGGCGCCTATGCAAAATGTTGTATCAGTGCCTAAGCTTACATGAAGCCCCGCAATTTCATTCACGTTCCTGCGGGTAAAGCTGGTGGCTACCACTTCAGAAAGCTGCGATTCAGTAATGTCGCACATGTGCAGCGATGCCTCATACCATTTCTTCTTTCTTATATCAAATAATCCCGTTGCTGATGCGATGGACTGATCCACTTCGTACACATTAAACAGGCGATGCCAAATAAATTCTTTTATAGAAATAAATTTATGAGCTCTTTTAAAAATCTTGCGCTGGTTTTCTTTATACCATTTTATTTTGCATAAAGGAGACATGGCATGTATGGGAGTTCCTGTAGTCGCATAGATCTTTCCGGCATTGGCAAAGAGTTTTATGTGCTCCGCAATATTTTCACTTCGTGTATCTTCCCACGTTATTAATGGGGTAATGGCCACATCTTTTTCATCCATCAACAATAAGCCGTGCATAGCGCTGCTGATACTAACCACAGTGGGTGCATTGCCTGTATTTTTTATTGTATCATTGAGGCAACTTACAAAAGCATTCCATATAATTTCCGGATCCTGCTCTGAGTAGCCGGGCCGTGGGCTTACGGTACTGTAGTAAACCTGTGTGGTGCTTACCACATTGCCTTGCCTGTTAATAGTGATGGCCTTCGTGCTGCCAGTGCCAATATCTACGCCGGTTACAAGCTGTTCCATTATTTATGAGGGTTATCTTCTTTAATAAGTTTAAGTCCCTTTGCCCACCTTACCAGTTCTTTAAGCATGGCATCTGCAGCTTTGTTCATAGCTTCATTCGGCTCCATCTTTTCATCTTTAATGAATTGGGTAAAATTAGGAATGTTTACAGCTTCGGCTAAAGGAACCATTATAAATGTGGAAAGATCGGCCTTTAAACTATTGGCCGCTCTTGTGCCTGCAGAGATACCTCCGTAGCTTACAATGCCTGCGGGCTTGTAGCTCCATTCGTGGTATAAATATTCAAGTGCGTTTCTTAAAGGAGCAGGATAATTATAATCGTACTCGGCAGTTACAAATATAAAAGCATCTGCTTCATTAATTTTTGCCGCCCAGTTTTTCGTGTGCTCATGCTCATATTTTTGAAACCTTGGGTGAGCGGCTTCATCCATCAGGGGCAACGCCAATTCTTTCAGGTCAAGCACTTCCACATTAAAGTTTTCATTTTGCCTTGCTACGCCTGCAATCCAATCAGCAATTATTGGCCCTTTTCGCCCCGGCCTTACCGTTGAAATTATAATTTTTAAATTGTACATATAAGTAATTTTTAAAAAAAAAGAATTGCAAAAGTATAAGGTATTAATTTAAATTATGGATTAATAAGAAAGTGATGGGTGGAATCTTTTCTGCTACAAATTAGTCTTGAAAGAACCGCAAAACTAGTATTTACATCAATGAAGAAATATTTATTGAATTGCGCTGTCTTTATGAATTACTTTCTTAATTGTGTAAATAAAACTATCCACATTTTTTTCAGTAAAATTTGCATCGAAAATGGCCATATGTCCACTTTCAATAGACACATAAATTTTTGCAGCTACAAATAGTGAATCGTTTATTAATAAGCCAGCTTTTTCGTTTACACATTTAAGAGTGAAATCATAGAGCGCCTTAGTACCTTCTTTAGAGAAATATATATTCACTACTATTCCTTTGGGAAAGCGATTAATTGTTTTAAAAATACTATCAACAAAAGTAAGCGGCACCAGGATGTGCCTTGCAATGAAATAGCTTTCAGAACCGCCAGCAACCTTGAAGCCTTTTGTATTGCTATAATCTTGTTTTAATAAATAGAAGCCAGGTGAAAAGTGATATTTATGAATATCTTTCTTCCCATAAAAGTGAACGGTATCAATATTGAACATAGATACAGTATCTGCATAAGATACGGATGCCGAATCATTCTTTTGAAAAATTTTGCATAGTAGTTGCTGTTTATTTTTATGCAAATAATCTTTAAATACTTCCTTCTCAAGGCTATCTTTTGAGTTACGGATAAGCATACTTATAATACTATCTGAAGCTGCAAGACTATCTTGAAATACAAGAACAAACGCTTTATTTGTAAGTAATTCTTTATATTTTACGTTGGAGGCTTTGATAGTATCTAATGTCTGGTTGATTTTTATATCAGCCTGTTTAAAATAATTCTGAGATGCAATAGTATCACCCAAATAATAATACATCATAGCAACCGTATTATACATTTCATAAAATGATGGACGTAATCTTATGATATGTATTCCAGTAATAAGGGCTGTGTCATATCTTTCTTTTGCAATCTCAAAAGAAAATTTATTAGAAAGTGCAGGTAGAAAATTACTATCAATTTGCAATGCTCCATTAAGTAAAGCGATTGCCCTATCATATTGCATGCTATTCATAAACAAATTCATTGCCCTATCATTTAATGATTTCGCCTATGCATTTACTGACAATTCCTTGTCGGAACTATTTTGAGCAATGCAATTAATATAGATAAAAAAGATACATGTAAAAGAAAATAACCTTAGAAGCATAAATCTTGGTTGAATAAAATTGAGGCAGTCATATAATGTCTTTTGAAAAGTAATTTAATTAATTACATTTGTTAGTAAAGGATTTATGTTTAATACAAAGTACCAGAAAAAATTTGAAGCACTGCATACTCCGCAAGCACTTACTATAAAATATATTTTCCCCTCCTTTTATTCATCTTTTATTTTTTTGAAAAATGCTATAGGTTACTATTTATCTTTAGCCGCATAAATACTAAAGAAGGAAGCCCTATAAATGACAGCAGAACACCAGAGGCTTGCAGATAATGCACCTAAAAAAGTACCTATTGAGCAATGGGGCCCTTATGTAAGCGAAAGGCAATGGGGCACTGTGCGGGAAGACTACGGCCATCTTGGCGATGCCTGGAATTATTTTCCTTATGAACAGGCACACTGCAGAGCATATATGTGGGGCGAAGATGGCATCGCAGGCATATCGGATATATTTCAAAACCTTTGCTTTGCGGTTACGCTTTGGAACCGCAAAGATCCTTTGCTAAAAGAAAGACTTTTCGGCCTTGGCAACAGCGATGGAAATCATGGTGAAGATGTAAAAGAGCTATATTATTATCTTGATAATATTCCTACTCATTACTACATGGAATATTTATATAAATATCCGCAACGGGAGTTTCCCTACGACGATATAAAAATGCAGAACAGGCAGCGTACCAAAAATGATCCTGAATATGAATTGATAGACACGGGTATTTTTAATAATAATGAATATTTTGATGTACATATAACTTATGCAAAACAGGATTCGCAGGATATTTTTATTAAAATAAATATACATAACCGCAATACGAAAAGCGCCGGCATCACTGTTATGCCCACACTTTGGTTTTACAGCAGGCAAAGCAATCAAGGCCTTAATGAAAAGCCTTTGATAAGCGATCATAATAAAACAACTGTAAAAGCCACTCATGCAAGGCTGGGCACTTATTATTTATATTTTCCAAAAACAAGAGCCACCTTTTATACTGACAATGTAACCAACACGGAAAAAGTGCTGGGCATCGCAAATACGACACCTTTCGTAAAAGATGCATTTCATGAAGGCATTATAAGAAAAAAAAATGTAAAGTCGCTGCGCAAAAGCACCTCAGGAACCAAGTTTGCGCCCATTTACGATTACACTATAGAAGGTGGCGAATCCAAAACTTTATACCTGAGATTAACCAACAAATTACTAGAGAATGGCTTCCACGAAGGGTTTGAAAACATTTTTACTGTTCGCAAAAATGAGGCGGATGAATTTTATAATGCCATACTTCCACATCACATTTCGCCAGAGCAAAAAAATATACAAAGGCAGGCATTGTCAGGCATTTTATGGAGCAAGCAATTTTATCATTACGATGTAGAAAGGTGGCTAAGCACCAGCGATGGCATTACTCCTGTGAATGCAGGCAAGTTAAATGGACGCAATCATGAGTGGAAGCATTTGAAAAATCAGGATATTATTTTAATGCCTGATAAGTGGGAATATCCGTGGTATGCCGCATGGGACCTGGCTTTTCACTGCATACCAATGGCAAGGCTTGATCCGGGTTTTGCAAAAAATCAGTTGCTGCTCATCATGCGCGAATGGTACATGAAGCCCGATGGACAATTGCCTGCTTACGAATGGCATTTTAGCGATGTGAACCCGCCGGTGCAGGCGTGGGCAGCGTTACAGGTTTTTCGCATAGAAAAAAAAATGACAGGGAAAGAAGATATAGATTTTTTAAAAAAGATATTTCATAAGCTGCTTATCAATTTCACCTGGTGGATAAACCGGAAAGATGCCAGCGGCAACAATATTTTTCAGGGCGGCTTTCTTGGGCTTGACAACATTGGCGTATTTAACCGCAGCATAGAAATGCCGGCAAACCATAAGCTGGAGCAGGCTGATGGCACCAGCTGGATGGGCATGTATGCACTTAACATGATGGACATGGCTTTAGAGATTGCCATGAAGGACAAAACCTTTGAAGATACTGCCACAAAATTTTTTGAGCACTTTGTTCTGATTGCTGAAGCCCTTAACCAGCACGGGTTGTGGAATGATGATGATATGTTTTTTTATGATGTGCTTTCCAAAGCGGGCTCCAGCCCTATTCATTTACGCATACAATCAATAGTAGGCATCACTACTTTGTTTGCAGTTTCTACGGTGGAAAAAAGTGTGCGCACAAGGCTGGATGATTTTAGAAAAAGAACTAATTGGTTTGAAAAGTACAGGCGAAAAAATAATCGCTTCTGGCCAAATGAACAGAGAGCAAATGATGAAAGCCTGCTGCTGTCGTTACTTCCGCAGGAAAGGCTTATAAAAATTTTAAATCACCTGCTTAATGAAAAAGAATTCCTTTCGCCCGGCGGCATAAGGGCTTTATCAAAATACCATGAAGAACATCCGTATGCAGTTACTATTGACAATACTGAATACAGTATCCGTTACGATCCGGGTGATTCTACTTCTAATTTTTTTGGTGGAAATTCTAACTGGCGCGGCCCTGTATGGATTCCTATCAATTACATAATTATTCAATCCATAAGAAAATATGGTGAGTTTTATGGAGATAGCTTGCTGGTGGAATGCCCCTCAGGATCAGGAAATAAAATGAACCTTACACAAGTAGCAAATGAGCTTTCAAGAAGAGTTATCAGCCTGTTTGAAAAAGATGAAAAAGGTGATAGAAGAATTTATGGCAAAGACAACTGGTTCTATAACCAACCAGGCAATGAGCACCTTGTTTTGTTTTACGAATACTTTCATGGTGATAACGGAAACGGCCTGGGTGCGAGCCACCAAACAGGCTGGACATCACTGGTAGCGCAGCTTATAAGCGAATTGCATGAAAGCAATGAGCATCCGTAAAATGCTTAGTTTACTTTACACATTTTATTTTCCATAGCATAAGCACTGCTTATTTATGATTGATCAAAATTTTCCGGCTTATTAATTTTTCATTAGTCTTAATCTTTATTATATAAGCGCCTGCTGGCAAGGAAGCAGTGTTAAGCTGTTGAATGTTGCCCGTCATCATTGATGATAGAATCTTCTTTCCAACAGCATCGTATAAAATTATGTTCGCCTGGCCTGCACTGTTATCTTTTGCTGTAATTGTTATAAAATTATTTGCCGGATTAGGGTAAATGAAAAATGATTCGTCCGAATTTTTATCATGTAAAACAACAATATTGCTGTACATATAATTGCCATCTTCATCTGTTTCTTTTATGCGGTAAAAAATATTTCCCTGCGGTATGTTATTATGTATTACCTCATAAGCGCTTTGATTACTGTTAGTAATTTTTATTGTTTTTATTATATTCCAATGTATTTGATCAACGCTGTATTCTGCATCAAACTTATCCGAATTAATAGTGGGCACTGCAACAGTCCATTTGATAATAGCAGAAGTTGTATTGATAAGTGCAGCCTGAACGCTTATAAATTTTACAAATAATGTTGCCAGCGTAAAAGGTGTTGGTACATTCTCTCCAACTTCTGTTGCATCGCCGTCGTTATTAGGATCTACGGCACTTTCAGGTCCATTGTTAGATGAATCAGCAACGTTTATAAAGCTTTGTGTACCGCTGCTTCCAAGCGTTGCTGTGGTTACAGCAGAGTTCAGGTAGGTGATAGCAAAATTTAAATTTGTAACCCGTGCACTCACACTAATTTTAAAAAAATAACTATTGCTTCCCGATGTTTGGTTAGCAAGATCCTGATCAGGTGCAAGTAAATTAGTATCTGTGCTTCCATTAAAATTTGTGTTTAACACAAGGTTTGCAGCATTATCGCCGGGCACAAATGATACAGCTATGTTAGAAATATTTGCAGCGCCAAAAACGGCCGATAGATTATCACTGACATTAATATTATTCAAAGCAACATTACCAAGATTTTTTACATAAATATCATAAGTGAGATCTGCGGTATTCTCATTTATTTTAACTGCATTTACCAATTGCTTAGCTGCGCCAAGAGATGGGCTGATGCTGGTATTATCAATCGGCAACTGCCCCGCCTGAAAGCTTTGTAAGCTGTCCAAAATACCTGAATTGATATTATATTTATAGTAATAACATTTACCTGAAAAGTCAGAGCCGGTAAGCTCCAGCGCCCCATTGAGATAGGCGATGCCATAACAATTTAATGGAAGGCTGTCCAAAAATACAGCACTCGCATTAGTGGAAGTATTATAATTTTTTATTTCATATAGCTTAGATGGATTGCTACCCAAAACAGCAAACATGCGGCCATTGGGAAGAATTGATATATCGCCGCTGGAAATGCTGGTTGGGTAATAACCGGAAGCAAACTGCAATATTCTTGTGTTAAGCACGGCGCCATCAGTTACATCAAATTTATCAATATTACATTGGCCTAAAGAATCATTATATTTTGAAAAAGACCAGAGGTCGCCATTATTATCAAATTCAAAATTGTTGGAGATATAACTATACGAATAATCTGGCGTTGTGCTTAACAGCGAAGGACACATAATATTTGCGGGAATACCAACATCCAGAATCCAGATTTTAGTAGCAGTATCGCTGCTTATGTCTGCCACATAGATCTTATTATTTTTTGGATTGTAAGCAACAAAAACACCAAATATAGTTGACAGTTGATTTGCCAGGCTGCAGGTTGTTAATGCTGACGATGAATCACTAAAAGGATTTTTTATAAAAGAAAAAGATGGCTCAGAACCTGTGCAGGAGCTGGATCCAAAGTTTATGAGTACTGAGTTTTGAGCATCTGTCTTATTAATTGCTGTAGCGAACATAAAGAGCAAAGAAGCACATCGTATAAAATTTTTTATCATCGTTTAAGATTTAATAATAATTAAAATGTTCTTTGAAAAAAAATGGTCTTATCCGATGAAATGTTGGATTGTAGCTACTGTAAGCA
The DNA here is from genome assembly GCA_965276925.1 of Hanamia sp. Taxonomy (GTDB): domain Bacteria; phylum Bacteroidota; class Bacteroidia; order Chitinophagales; family Chitinophagaceae; genus Ginsengibacter. The sequence goes on along the minus strand of OZ255711.1, from coordinate 2,458,328 downwards.
GAGGGTCAGGAAGTACAGTAAAAGCTTGTAAATATAATAATTACCTTAAATAAACAGGCCTTTTATGTAAATAATTTTTGTTGAATACTTTAAACTATTCCTGCATTAAATATTTTTTATAATCTTAAAAAAGATACAGGGTAACAGTTATGCTACAAGTGTTTTTTAGTTATGAGCCAGGGAAAAAGCAACATACAAACGAAATTATTTTATAATAACTGCTCCTGTATTTTTTGTAATGCTGGTTTCAATATCTTTTAACCGGATATGCGTTTGCATTAACAACAACTGCCTTTCCGGCGATGTAGTTGTTTCAATTTCTTTCTGGTTAAAGGCTATTAGTTTCTTTATCTTTTTCAGTTCCAAATAGCGAAGTGTTGATACAATTTCTTCTCTGTAATTATCATCTCTTGAAGGTACAGGCATTTCATAATTTTTTTGCCAGCCTGGGCTTATCTCATAAGGTGCCTCAATGATGGAAACAACCAACCTGCTCATTGCAAAATCTTCGCTGTATAAAAAATTTTTTGCAGTAGGTTCCAGCTTAGCCTCATACCATGTTTTATAGGTAGTGATAATATTCCACAGCTCAATGCTGGTAATGGTTTCATCGTCTATACAATCATACAGCAGGTAATCTGCAACCGTTCTCCCCTGCTCCCATTCTTTTAATCCAAATTCAATTAAGCATCTTACCACCGCTCTTTCACTTTGCTCATCTTTATTTAATAATTCGAGTGCATCATCATCGCCTTCAATAAATTCAGCTACTTCGCCTGCAGGCTCCTGGAAAATCCTTTCGGTTGTTCCGGTTTTCCTCTGGTCTTTTGCAAGCTTTTCCCTGATGTATTTATTTACTAAAACATGCATGCCTCGTTCATCAATGCTCAGCAGCTCTGCAGTTTTTTTAATGTAATCCTGTTGTTTGGTAAAATCTTCTGCCTTATTAATTTTGGAAATAGTTTCCGCAATCTGGTTCACTACATGCGAGCGCTTACCGGTATCATCACCGGCATCTTTCAATGCATATTCCAGTTGAAAAATGATGAAGTCTTTTTTATTTGCCTGAATAAAACGGGTAAAAGCCGCCGTACCGTTTTTATGTATATAGCTATCAGGGTCTTCCTGGTCAGGAAGCATGACCAGCCTTACATCCAGGCCTTCTTCAAGCGCAAGATCAAGGCCGCGTAGGGCAGCTTTTATGCCCGCCGAATCACCATCATATAATATAGTAAGGTTATGTGTATATTTTTTTATAAGCCGTAGCTGATCGGGCGTTAAAGATGTGCCACCGCTTGCCACTACATTTTCAACACCCGCCTGGTGCAGTGCAATCACATCCGTATAGCCCTCTACCAGCAGGCATTCATTCGCTTTATCAATTGCCTGCCTGGCAAAATAAGAACCATATAAAATTTTGCTTTTTACATAAATTTCATTTTCAGGAGTATTAATATATTTTGGCGCTTTATCATTTTTTCTGATAAGCCTTGCGCCAAACCCTGCAATTTTGCCCGATTGATTGTGCACCGGAAAAATAATTCTGCCCCGGTAATTATCCTGCAAGCCATTTTCTCTCGCCACAACCAAGCCTGATCTTTGCAAAAGCGTTCCGCTGAACTGCGCTGCTGTAGCGGCTTTGGTAAAAATATCTCGGCCTTCAGGGCTGTAACCAAGCTCAAATTTTTTAATGATTTCATCGCGGAAACCTCTTTCTTTTAAATAACTTAAACCCACATCTTTTCCTTCATCAGTGTTCAATAAATTTTCAGAGAAAAATTCCTGTGCAAACTTATTGATGATGTAAAGGCTGTCTGCTGTTTGTATTTGTTCTTTATGCTCCGGCGAGGTTTCTGTTTCTTCTATCTGCACATTATACTTTGCGGCAAGCCATCGCAAAGCCTCTACGTAACTATATTTTTCATGCTCCATCAAAAAACTGATGGTGTTGCCACTGCGACCGCAGCCAAAGCATTTATAGATTTCTTTTGAAGGAGATACCGTAAAAGATGGAGACTTTTCATTATGAAAAGGGCAAAGGCCAATATAATTTACCCCTCTTTTTTTAAGCTTAATGAAGGAGGTAATGATCTCAATTATATCTATTCTACTGATGATCTGTTGTATAGTTTCCTGGCTTATCAAGTCATTTATTTTATAAAAATCAAGCAATATTTCTTTAAAAAATATATTACATAAAACTGCGCTAAACTTAATGTATGAGCCTTAAAGTTTGCAGGTTGCTGTAAATGTATACTGACTTATGTAACCTGCACACAGCTTGTGAAAAGATAATTAGTAAGTCATTGTAACATGCAGCGCAAATAACGCAAGCAGAAGCATTATAACCGTAGTTATTATAATAATATTTATAAACTTTTTTGTAGTGATTATTGCCATACTATTAGGTTTTATATAAAAAGTAAAGTAAAATTAATTCTCTTGGTTTATAAAATTATAATCTACAATTTGCAAATCATTTTTTTTCTAAATGCGTTTAAAAGCGGCTTAACGGTTTATTATCTTTGCAAAAAAATTTATGATTGCAAAGGAAGTATTTATTGTATCTGCTGTGCGCACGCCAATCGGAAGCTTTGGTGGTAGTTTAAAAGATATATCAGCAACGAGGCTTGGCGCCATTGCTATAAAAGGCGCTGTTGAAAAAGCAGCCATTCCGTTATCAGAAATTCAGGAAGTGTATATGGGCTGTGTGTTGCAAGCCAATCTTGGCCAGGCACCTGCAAGACAGGCAGCTATGTTTGCAGGTCTGCCGGAAAATGTTTGCTGCACTACCGTTAATAAAGTTTGCGCCAGTGGTATGAAAGCGATTATGCAGGGTGCGCAGGATATTTTATTGGGCGATGCAGATGTAGTGGTAGCAGGCGGCATGGAAAACATGAGCAGCGCGCCTTTTTATGCGCCATCGGTACGCTGGGGAAATAAATTTGGCAATGCGAATTTGATTGATGGCATGGCAAAAGATGGACTTACTGATGTTTATAAAGATTATGCAATGGGCAATGCTGCGGAGCTGTGTGCGAAAGAATGTAACATAAGCCGCGAGCAGCAGGATACCTTTGCGATTGAAAGTTATAAAAGAAGCCAGGGCGCGCTGAATAACGGAAAATTTAAAGAAGAGATCGTTCCGGTTGAAATTAAAAATCGTATAGGAGATAACAGTTATGTTACAAACGACGAAGAGCCTTTTAATGTAAAGTTTGAAAAGATACCCCAGTTAAAATCGCCCTTTGAAAAAGGAGGAAGCGTAACTGCTGCCAATGCAAGTACCATCAATGATGGTGCAGCAGCTGTTGTTTTAATGAGCAGGCAGAAAATGGATGAGCTTAATATAAAACCACTTGCCAAAATTTTAAGCTATGCAGATGCAGAACAGTTGCCGGAGTGGTTTACAACAACACCATCTATTGCAGTGCCAAAAGCTATAAAAAAAGCGGGGCTAACGATTGATGAAATTGATTATTTTGAATTAAACGAAGCTTTTAGTGTGGTGGGTATTGTAAACACACAAAACATGAAACTCGATCTGTCTAAAGTGAATGTAAACGGCGGCGCTGTGTCGCTTGGCCATCCGTTGGGCTGCAGCGGCGCAAGAATTATTGTTACTCTTATAAATGTATTAAAACAAAATAATGGAAAGATAGGCGCGGCCGGAATATGCAATGGCGGCGGCGGCGCAAGTGCCATGGTTATTGAGTTGTGCTGATATTTTTCTGGCGCATTTTATAACTTAAATAAAATAAAAGCCACCTGGTGGTGGCTGTGCAAAATTTTAATTCTGAAAAAAATTATATATCCTTTACTGATGTCGGCGGCAGCATTTGATCCTCATCAACATTGTAAACATCCGCAAGGCTAACAACTGATCCATCATTTACAAATGATAAGATATCATTGGTAAGTGTTACTTTATCTGTTATAAATAAGCCATGTGGCGCATCTTCGTACACTTTATATCGTGCATTGGTCAGCATCAATGAAGCCTGATCACCCGAAGCTTTGATAGGCACCGTTTTATCCGCATCACCATGTATCACAAGCGCAGGTATTTTTATAGAAGATAATTCTTTTCTGAAATCTGTTTGAGAAAAAGCTGTCATACAATCAATAGTTGCTTTTTGCGAAGCGGTTGCAGCAAGAGAAAAGGAATAATCAAGCGTAGCACTGCTTACAGGATGCTTTATAAAGCTTTCTCCAAAAAAGCTCTTGAAAAAATTTTGTAAAAAGGCATGCCTGTCATCTCTTATTTTTTCTTCAAATTGCTGAAACATTTCCAAAGGCACGCCGTCCGGGTTATCTTCTGTTTTAAGCATATAAGGAATAATAGAGCTAACGAGAACTATTTTACTCACTCTTTCGCAATTATATTTACTGCAATACCTTATCACTTCTCCTCCACCCATGCTAAATCCAACAAGGGTAACATCGTTAAGGTCGAGCTCATCCAACAAATCTTTCAGATCGCCTGCTAAAGTATTATAATCGTAGCTGCTGAGAGATTGATCACTTTTACCAAAGCCGCGCCTGTCATAAGCTATACAACGCAAGCCGGCTTCACGCAATGGTGTTAGCTGATACTCCCACATAGCGTGCGATACAGGCCAGCCATGTATAAACACTACTGGTTTGCCTTTGCCAAGGTCTTCATAAAAAATATTAATTTCTTCTTTGCTGCTTTTACTTTTTAGATAGGGCATGTATAAGTTTTAAGCAAAGTGATTTACAAATAATTTGCCAGAGAACATTATAATAAAAATTAGTATAAAGGTGAATTGCCGGTGTGAATAGCAGGTTTTATAAAATGGAATTACATTAACTCATAAAAAGGATGGCTATTAAAAGTTCTAACAGAGCGTGCAGCAACGCTCTTTCGCGACAGCTATTTTCTTATCAATGATTTATTTATTAAAACCTTTTTGGCTTCAAGGTGATGTAAAAGTTTTTCTTCACAAAACTGAGCCATAAGAAACTCGCGGCCTGATTTTAATCTTTTTATTTCAGCTTTAAAAAACTGAATATTTCTTTCTATTTCTTCCATATTGCACGCACAGGCTTTGCTAATATGTTCATCACGCTTACGTTTCACATCCTGGATCATACTTATGTGACCAGCCAATTCCTGCATGCTCTTTTCTGTATCAGGTATGGAACACGTTTTCGAAGCTACAGCCTCAGATGATTGAATTGTTTTTACCATAGGTTTTAATAATTGACTAAAAGTTTATCGTTATTTTAGTATTAACGATGGTATTTTTAAATTATTGAATCCAGTTAAATTGTTTTAAAAAAATGGTACAAAATATTTCTTCAGTTAAGATAAAAGCATCCCAGCAAAAAGTATGGGAAACGCTTACCAGGCCTGAGCTGGTAAAGCTTTGGCAATATGGAAGTGATGTGATCACTGATTGGAAACCTGGAAGCAGTATAAAATTCAAGAGTGAATGGGAGGGAAAAATTTACGAGCAATGGGGCGAGATTTTAGAGGTAAAGCCATACCAATTGATCAGGTATAGCCTGTTTGCTCCAAGGCCGGGTATAGAAGATAAGCCGGAAAATTATTTTGTGATGAGTTACATTTTATCTGCTGAAGACGGAGAAACAAAGCTTGATATTATTCAGGAAGATAACCGGCCAAATGCAGTACAGGAGCCACCACAGGGAGAAGAAAATCCGGTAATGATGGCGTTGAAGAAAATAGCTGAAGATGATTAGCTATAGAAATACGGTTACAAGGTAACTGTTAAGTGATAAACGTTTACTCTATTATAATATCTCATTAAACTTTTCCGCCCATTTGTCCCAGGTGAGGCGGGTTTCAAAATCTTTACGTGCGGCCATACGCAATGCTTTATATGCAGGCTTGTTATTAAAAATTGTTTCAATTTTTTTCGCATAATCATTTTCAGTGGCAGTAGCATCCAATAAAAATCCATTCACATTATCATGGATGGCAGAAGGGATGCCACCGGTTCTTGCAGATAAAGAAGGAATACCGAACGCACTTGCTTCACAAAAAACTATTCCAAAACATTCAGCTTTGCTTGGTAAAATAATGAAATGTGTTTTTAAAAGAATATTATAAAAAATATCAAAATCTTTTTTATCATTTTTATTTAGAAAAGGAACAATTGTAACATCTTTATCTATCGCTGGAAGTACAGGGTTACAACCTACGATTGTGAAAGTGCATGCAAATCCTTTTTGCTTTAACAGTAGATATGTTTTATAAGCTATATCACCGCCCTTTCTTTCCCAGTTCACTCCCAAAAAAACCATGTTACATATATAACTGTCGTTAAAATTCAGATCATTTAAAGATGGTGTCTGCAATAAATTTGCTCCAAACTCCTGAACAAATATTTTTTGCGGAGATGCCTTGTAATATTTGATTGCAGAGTCTTTTGCCCAATCTGAACAATATAAAATTTTATCAGCACGAGTAATAGCATTCCGTTCTATTGTGTTGCCATCGCTTATCATTTTTTTTGATAAGCCGGTAAATTCCGGATAGTAATTTATCATAAGTTCAAAAGTGGCATCCGAAGCATATATGATGGGTATATTAGTTTGGAGAAAAGAGAAAAGGTTAGAAGCAGCCGGCGCATAAATATAATCGTAGAGCGATGTATTTATTTTTATCTTGATATTTTTTGCATACAAACGCCCGAAAAGTTCACTTTGTAAAGGAATTTTACGAATGATGTATTTATTATAAAACCTCTCAGATTTAAGTAGAAATTTTTGTATCAGGCTGAATCTGACGGCGCCGATCCACTCTACCTCATGATATTTTTTTAAATGATTGAACATCTGAAATAAGATCCCTGACCAGCTTCTGTTATCATGCGGGTTTAGTTCAGTTAAAAAACAAATTTTCATTACGGATTAATTAAGTAACTACAAGTAAGTAAAAATAAAGTAGAAAGCTTAATTTTTAACTTTCAAAATATTTAATATAAAAAGCTAGATAATGGATTACTTTTTCCATCCAAATGGAATGCTGTATTTATAATTTAACCTGGCAAACAAGTATGCCTGATTAAAAAAAATTTTTATAAAAATTGTTTAGTTTTATTGGCTATGCATAACTCTTCTAAAGTTATTCAATTACTCATCCTGCATATTTTCCAAACCTTCAAAAGCCCCTGCTGTGCCTTTTGATCGTTCTTCGTTCAGGCCTTCTTCAGCAGAAGTTTTATCAGCGCTTTTTTTATTAGCACTTTGCACCTCGTTCTTATGCCGGTTAGTTTCTTCTCCAAGCGCGCCTGGCGAACTGGAGGTTTGTGTTTTTTTGTAGGTGTCTTCTGAATTCTTTTTCATAAATATTTTTATAAGTTGTGATGTGTATATTATCAACAGCCGCTTTTGCAGCTTTGCCCATCTTTATTTAAAACAATATTATTAATAATTATGTTTATTCATTATATCTTAAAATAAAATCCATTGCGTGAAATGAAAAAAATATATCACCGGTTGCAGCAACTTAAAGATTTTATATCATTTTCTGATACGGTGAATCCTGTTGTTTCTAAGGCAAGCGTGGGCTGGCACATACAGCACTCGCTTATGGTCATTAATGAAGTATCAAATGCTTTACTGTATTGCGATTTACCGGCTTATAAAAGCAAGTACAGTTTTGCAAAAACTTACGTGCTTGTATTGGGCATTATACCTCGCGGAAAGGTTAATGCGCCCCGTATGGTAACGCCGGCAGGTGATATTACTAAAGAAATTTTAATGGCAAATGCTAATGATACTTCAGCCTTACTGGCAAGCCTTGCCAGCCTAAGCCCTTCGGCTTATTTTACGCATCCTATGTTTGGACATATAAAGCTTCGGCGCGGTCTGCGCTTTTTATCTATTCACACCCATCATCACCTTAAGATCATAACAGATATTTTATTACATTAAAGAATATAATATCGAATACAGGGTATCAGTTATGTTATATCTGTTTTGCTTTAGCTTTAAATTATTTCCTTTAATTTCTCTACTGCTGTATCTATTTCTTCTTTATTGTTGTGCTTGCTGAAAGAAAAGCGAACAGTTACCTGGTTGGGATTATTGGTAATAGCTCTTATCACATGGCTGCCGGCATCAGCACCAGAGGTGCATGCGCTTCCGCCACTGGCGCAGATATTATTTATATCAAGGTTAAACAAGAGCATTTCTGATTTTTCTGTTTTAGGAAAGGCCACACTTAAAACAGTGTATAAGCTTTCTCCATTGCAATCGCCATTAAAATAAATACCCGGAATGTTTTGCAGCAGTTGTTCTATCATGTATTTTTTAAGAGAAGAAATATGTGCGGTATCCTTTACATGATTTACTGTTGCAAGCTCCAATGCCTTTGCAAAGCCAACAATACCGTAAATATTTTCAGTGCCTGCGCGCATATTGCGTTCCTGGCTGCCGCCGCTTATAAAAGGATGAATTTTAATATTTTCATTAACATATAAAATACCAACACCCTTAGGGCCATGAAACTTATGACTGGCAGCGGTTATAAAATGCACCGGAAGCTTTCTTAGATCAAATGGATAATGCCCAACGGTTTGCACCGTATCAGAATGAAAAATTGCATTATATTTTTTACATAAGTTTCCTATTGCTTCTATATCAGTTATGTTGCCGATCTCATTGTTAGCATGCATCAATGTAACAAGGCATTTTACATTGCTTTCCTTTAATAAAGTTTCAAGATCATCTATATCAACATGGCCGTCAGGCAACACTTTCACATAGCTTAATTCTGCTTCTTTTGTTTTTGCAAGATGTTCTGCACAATGCAGCGTGGCATGATGTTCCAGCAAAGAAGTGATAATTTTTTTACAGCCAAGATCCCTTACTGCTGCAGTTATAGCAGTATTGCTGCTTTCTGTTCCTCCGCTGGTGAAAAAGATTTCTGCGGGATGTGCGTTCAGTATTTTTGCAACAGTCTTTCTTGCAAGCTCAATAGCCATGCGGCTTTCACGACCATAAGAATATATTGATGATGGATTGCCAAATTTTTCTGTTAGGTAAGGCATCATGCTGTCAAGCACTTCTTTATCAAGAGCAGTAGTGGCAGCATTATCAAAATAAACTCTTTTCATTTATAAGTTAACCGGTTTAGTTTAAAAAATTGTCAGAGGCATAAAATTATAAATACTGCGGGATATACAGAACTTCCAATTCCAACTTAAATCGAATAGAGGATAACCGTTACCCTGCATACGTTTAGATTGCTTCTCTTATATCATTCATGATTCGCTTGGCAATATTCTCGGCGGTAGTTTCAAAATTACTCTCGGAATAAATTCTTATGATAGGCTCTGTGTTGCTGGTTCGCAGGTGCACCCAGTCTTTATCAAATTCTATTTTTAATCCGTCTTCTGTATTAATAGGGTTATTCTTATACTTATCTTTTATTTTTTTAAAAACTTCTTTCACATCTACATTTGTTTCCAAAGCAATTTTATTTTTTGAAATAAAATAATCAGGATACAAACCGCGGAGCTGATTAATTGATTTTTTTGAATGAGCCAGGTGAGTAAGAAATAAGCCAATGCCAATCAGCGCATCACGGCCATAATGAAAGTCGGGAACAATGATGCCTCCATTACCCTCACCGCCAATAACAGCATTCACTTCCTTCATTTTATTTACCACATTTACTTCTCCAACTGCCGATGGAAAATATTCGCCGCCATGCTTTTGGGTTATTTCTTTCAGCGCTTTTGTGGAAGACATGTTGCTTACGGTATTGCCCTTTCTTTTACTTAAAACATAATCTGCGACAGCAACTAATGTATACTCTTCGCCAAACATGCTGCCATCTTCGGAGACGAAGCAAAGCCTGTCTACATCAGGGTCTACAGCAATGCCAAGGCTTGCATTTTGCTTTTTTACTTCATTGCTAAGGCTTATTAAATGAGATGGTAATGGCTCAGGGTTGTGTGCAAATTTTCCGTTGATCTCACCATTTAAAACAACAACATCTTTTACTCCCAAAGCTTTTAGTAATGCAGGAACGTAAATAGCTCCGGAGCTGTTTATTGCATCAACAACTATCTTATACTTTTCTTTTTTTATAGCTGCCACATCTACCAGTTCATAATTTACAACCGCATCAATATGTTTTTGCAAATAAGAATCATCTTGTTTATAAGAACCAATTTTATCAATACTTACAAAATTGAATGTATTATTTTCTGCAGCGCTTAAAATATGTTCGCCTGCTTCAGCGCTTATAAATTCGCCCTGTTTATTTAGCAGTTTTAAGGCGTTCCATTCTTTTGGGTTATGGCTTGCTGTTAAAATTATGCCGCCACAGGCTGCTTCATTTATCACAGCTATTTCAACAGTTGGTGTGGTTGTGATTCCAAGGTCAATTACCTGAAACCCGGATGCAACAAGGGTTTGAGCGCAAAGGCTGCTGACCATTTCTCCGCTCATTCGTCCGTCGCGCCCTATAACTATTTTTCTGTTACTGCTTTCGGAAATAAGCCAGCCTGCGAAGGCTGACGTATATTTTACAATGTCCAACGGAGTAAGGTTATCCCCGGGTTTGCCTCCAATAGTTCCTCTTATTCCGGAAATACTTTTTATCAGTGCCACTCATCTTGGTTTAGTATGTAAAAATAAAAAAGATAAATTGAAAAGTTATCAGTTGATGGGGTCATGTTAGGTTATCACTTCCTGGTTACTCTTAGAATTACTGCCATTCACTATTGCCTATTCACTTATTAATTATCTTTGCCGTATGTCTCGAAAGGAATGGTTTAAAGAGTGGTTCAACTCGCCATATTATCATGAATTATACTGCAAACACGATGACGATGAGGCCTTGCAATTTATTAATAAACTTTTGGCTTTTCTGTTGCCTTCACAAGATTCATTAATGATTGATGTGGCCTGCGGGAAAGGCCGCCACGCAAGGGTTTTAGCTGCAAAAGGCTATGATGTAACAGGCATTGACCTTTCGCCCAACAGTATTGCAGAGGCAAAAAAGTATGAAACAAAAAACCTTCATTTTTTTGTGCATGACATGCGATTACCTTTCTGGATAAATTACTTTGATTACGCCTTTAATTTTTATACCAGCTTTGGCTACTTTAACACAAAAAGAGAACATGAAAATTCATTAAGAACCATCATGCAATCTTTAAAGCCAAATGGCATTTTTGTATTAGATTATTTAAATTTTATTTACGCACATGATCACTTTGCTCCATCATTTAATATCAATAAAGGAGATATAAACTTTCAAATAACAAAGTGGTTTGATGAAAAGAATTTTTATAAAAAAATCATAGTTACAGACAAGGCTTTACATGAGCCGGTTATCTTTGATGAAAGAATTGCAAAGTATTCTTTGGAAGACATTACCGAAATGCTCACAGGTAAGCAAATGCAGGTGCAGCAGGTATTTGGTGATTATTTGCTTAATGACTATGATAAAAATAAATCACCCAGAATGATAGTTGTAGCAAAAAAAGTATAGCACATTATGCTAATCATTACTACTAAAAATTTAGTTGAAATAGTTAGTGATAAAGTCTGCTGATTACAAGTATTTTACTTCCCGGATCATAAATAATACTACTTTTTATTATTCACCAGCATCCATTTCGATGTTTCATACATAGCCGATGTAAGCGCTGAAAGGTGCGCCATTATTGAATCTTTTTTATTCGCAGGTAAATTTAAGCTGTCTGAATGCATAGACATAAGCTCTTCCTGGTTAATTCTTAAATTTTTAATAAAATAATAATCATCGGTAACCACACCAATGTTTCCTTCATCGTGGTGAATAATAAAAGCCGCATTGGTTCTATCTTTCTTTGTATGAAGAACATCTCTGCCAAGCGTTGTATTAGTATATGAAATATGCAACATGCCTGCAAGCGTTGGCAACACATCTATTTGCGACACCACTTCTTTATGCAACTGAGGATTGATAAGCTCCGGCGCATAAAACAGCAGAGGAACATGCTCATCATTCAGCCTGCCAGCGGTCCATGCGTTAGGATACATTGCAGACGCATCGCCTTCTATGCCATGATCGCCCACAAAAACAAAAATGGTATTACTGAACCATTTTTGCTGCTTGGCTTTTTCTATTAATTTTTTAAAACAATAATCTGTATAGCAAAATGATTGATATTCTTTTAAAGATTCAAATCCATATTTTGCAAGTGTATCTTCACTTATAATTTTTTTATCAAAATCGCTGTCTTCCTGCGGAATGCTGTATGGGCGGTGGTTATCGGCTGTTTGAATGATTGCAAAAAAAGGCTTTTGCTGTTTAGAAAAAACATTCTCCGCTTCAGTAAAAAGATTTTTATCGCTGATGCCCCAAACATTCAGTGGCTTAGAAGAATAGGAGCCTTCCTGGTACAATTGAACATTATCAATATTCTTTACAAGACCTTCAAAATTATTAAAATCGCTGCTGCCGCCAATGAAGTATAATTTATTATAATCATAAAAATCATTGATGATGGTATGCTGATGAATGGCTTCAGGGTTGCGAGTTGAAAATTCTGAAAGCTGCACATCGGGCGTGCCGGTGATAATGCCAAACACGCCTCTTGCCGTGCCAAAAGTGGGCGTAAAACAACGATCGAAAAACAACCCGCTGTCGCATAAAGATTTAAAGTAAGGAGTAGTATTTAACGGGTTGCTGCTCATGCTGCTTTTATACATGCTGAAGCTTTCGCAAATTATCAAAACCACGTTGGGCCTGCTTTCCAGCGCTTTACTATCAGGCTGCACTTCTCTTGTGTAGTTATATTCATTTTTATTTATCTGTAAAAAACCGGCTATTCGGGGATAATAAGATTTTGCTTTGGCATCATCAAAAGAAGGCTTGCGAAATTGCAGTGTTGTAAAAAAATTCTGCAAAGGATTTAATGCCACATACGATTTAAAATTATCATTAAGTTCAAAAGCATCTTTCCATTTTATTGGCTTTGCTGAAAACACTCCATAAATGCACCAGCATAAAAAAACGATCGCGGCTATGTGCCATCTTTTTCTATACACGCTGTTAACCGATGCATTTCTTTTAATGGTTTGCACATGGGTTTTTTTAAAAACTTTCGCCATTAAAAAAACTGTGAGCACAAGCCCGCTCAATATCCAGAACATTGGATAACTCTGCCAAAGCATCTTAAAAGAAATGACAGGATCTTCTGCAAAGTTTAAAGCACTTGCATTGATGCGTGTATGATTATAACTAAAATTTCCAAAGTCGGCGCCGAAAAAAAAGAGAACTATAAAAGTGGTTATTGCCAAATAATAAGACCATACTCTTTTATTTTTTTCCGAAAGAAAGGGAGAAAACCTGGGAACAAAAGATACTACTGCAATAGGCAGCAGTATAAGGGCAATCCATTTTACATCGTAGCGAAAGCCGAGCCAAAAAGAGGGTAAAAGTGAAGCCAGGCTTACATTTGCAGGCCTGAATAAAAATACAGTTGCCAACCTGAAAAAAGTGAAAATGATGGTATAAATAAATCCCAAAACAAATATCCACTGAACAGTAAGCGGAACCGAACGTACTAATTTTGCTTTTACAATCATTGCTAAAAGAATAAAAGTAATGTATAGCGTCCTTCAATTTTACTTTATAACATTTTTTTTAAGTTGTTGGCTATTTGCCTCATTTTAGTTGCGGCTCCGTTTTTAGAAAACAATAAATTTTATAACACAGGTAACTAAAGTAAATATTTACCAAAGTTTTTATGCAATAACTATTTTTGTATCAATGAATGTTTCTATAATTGAATTAGGAATGTACATTCCACAAAGAATATTACAAGCTGATTATTATTTATTCTCAAAAATGAATGGCGAGTGGCACAGCAGCTTTTTCGATGAGCTGATGCCTTTTATACGCGAGCCATTTGTATGGATGCCGTTTTACCTTTTTCTTGTTTTTTTTGCCACCATAAATTTTAAAACAAGAGGTTTTCTTTGGGTTTTATTTTTTATAGCGAATGCTGTGCTCAGCGATTATGTAAGCTCTACAATTGTAAAAGGAAACTTTGCAAGGCTGCGCCCCTGCCGTGATCCGGCCTTTGCAGATACGGTAAGGTTTTTGGTAAGCTACTGTCCGGAAAGTTCCAGCTTTACTTCTTCCCACGCTGCCAATCATTTTGCTGCCGCAATGTTTATATTTACAACTTTTAAAAAAATTAGCCACCAATGGGCATGGCTTTTTTTATGGGCTTTTATAATATCGTATGCACAAGTATATGTAGGCGTTCATTTTCCGGCAGATGTTTTTTGCGGAGCAATAACCGGGCTGATACTTGGATATATTCCTGCAAAAATTTTTAATGCAAGAATAGGATTGCCTGCTAAATCAATACAAAAAGTATGATTGAATTTATTATTTTATTTCTCTTAATTCTTTTAAACGCATTGCTTGTAATGAGTGAGATGGGGCTGGTATCAGCAAAGAAGAACCGGCTGGAAGCCAGTGCTGCAAAGGGCGACATAAGGTCTAAAATTGCAATAGAACTTAAGGATAACCCTGATATATTTTTATCAACCACGCAAATATATGTAACGCTGGTAGCCATATTAACTGGCGTGTATTCCGGCGAAAAATTTGCAGGCCATCTGCAGCCGTATATTGAGCATATAAATATTTTAAAGCCTTATGCTAACACAATCGCAACCGTTATCATTGTTATCATCGTAACATTTTTATCCATATTATTTGGAGAACTGGTGCCCAAAAGAATTGCTATAATGCGGCCCGAGAAAATTGCTAAATTAGTTGCGAGGCCTGTAAAAGTTTTAAGTAAAATTTCATTTCCCATTGTATGGCTTCTGAGCTTTTTAAATGCGGGTATATTCAAGATTTTAAAAATACATGCCCATAAAGACACTCAGGTAACAGAAGATGAAATAAAAGCTATGATAAATGAGGGCAGCGAACTGGGAACCATCGAAGAAGAAGAGAAAGATATAATACAAAGAGTGTTTCATCTCGGCGACAGAAATATTACCTCTTTAATGACTCATCGTACCGATATTATTTGGCTTGATGTAAATGAAGACCTTGTATTTGTAAAAGAAAAAATAAAAGAGTTTCAGCATTCTGTGTATCCGGTTTGCAGGGATGCGATTGATAATATTGAAGGCGTGGTATATGTAAAAGAAATGTACCTGCAGCCCGATGCACCGATTGCACTGCTTACAAAAAAAGCATTGTTCGTGCCGGAAAATAATTCTGCTTACCAGGTGCTTGAAAAAATAAAAGCCTCCAAAATTCACTACGCGTTTATTGTAGATGAATATGGCAGCCTGCAGGGCATGATAACGATGAAAGACATACTCAGCGCCATTGTGGGCGAGATGCCCGAAGCGGAAGATGATGAATATACTATTGTGGAAAGAAGCGACGGAAGCTTTTTGATAGATGCGCAAATTCAGTTCTATGATTTTCTTACCCACTTTGATAAAACCATCTGGATCAACGAAGGCGAAAATGAATTTGATACACTTGCCGGCTTTATTCTTCATGAGCTGAAACGCATACCAAACGAAAGAGATAGGTTTGAATGGCGCGGTTTTACTTTTGAAATACTTGACATGGACGGCCAGCGCATAGATAAAGTATTGGTTAATATTTCAGATGAGATACGGGAAGGGATGGATTAGGGGTTAAAAAAGCCTCACCCCAACCCTCTCCAAAGGAGAGGGACATGTCACATTTTCACATTTTCACATTATCACATTAGCACATCAGCACATTAATTATTATAACTAAGCTTTTTTATTAACTCTTCCGGCAGCTTTGGCAAATTTTTTCTTTCAATTAAGAAAGTGGAAAGTCTTGCCAGATCTTTAAAAATATAGTGACTGTTCAGCGCACCTTCCAGATAGCCTCTGCCGGTGGTATTGCCCGTTCCCGTTCTCATGCCAATCATTCTTCTTACCATATCAATATGCTTGTGTCTCCAGTTAGAAAGCTGCTGGTCTACTTCAATTAACGAATCCAGAATTTGGTAAGAGGTTTGAAAAACAGGAAAGTCCCTGTACAGCATTATGAACAACGCAGCGCGCAGCGCAGCTGCCGTAAACAAAGGCGTTTCGTGCGATTGATCTACAATAGTATTATCTTTCTTTTCAAAAAAGATAAAATCAAAATCGTTTATCCTGCCTGCTTCTTTTTCATTCAGTGAGTCAGCATAAATTTTTCTGTAATCATTCCAGAAAGGATGAATGTCGTTGGTGACAGCAAATTGCTGAACATAATTTTCCCAAAGATCAATATTAAAAAAAGGCATTCTTTCGAGCCATCTGTTTAGCAATATCAAAAGCGATGTTGCCTCTTCTTTCTTATTTATATCATTAAAATCTTTTTCATCAAAACCGCCCTCGTTTATTCTTTTATAATAATCAGCAGCAAAGCGCTGATCCATCCGCAACCCAAGCGTGGCCTCAATAAGGCGGAACTGAACGCTTTGAAAGCCCGATGCAGGAACCAGTAAATTTCTGAACTCAAGAAAATCAAGGGGTGTCATGGTATCCAGCACATTGATCTGTTTTGTAAGCAACTCAAGTATTCTTATAATTCTTTTCAGGCGGTGCCTCACAAGGTTCAGGTCTTCAGAATTATCATCAATGCTATTTTTTTTAAAAACATTTAATATAAAGTCAAGCTCAAACAAAATTTGCCTGAACCATAATTCATAAGCCTGGTGCACAATTATAAAAAGCATTTCATCGTGTGCAACGTCATTATTTTCCTGGAAGCTTACCGGGTGCTGTGCATCAAGAATTTTATTAAGCTGCAGGTATTCACTATAATATTGTTTGTCAGGCATAGTTTTATAAATATTTACTCAAAAATAAAAGGAATAACTTTTTTATATAAATAAGAGTACATTTATTGGCACCTATAAATTAAATATGAAGCCCGTACACTTTAAAAAGTTTTTTAAATTTCATGCGCCTACCATTGTGCTCACTGTTTATTTTACCGTATTAATCATAGCATTTACCCCAAAAAAATTAGATATAAAACCTGCTGAAGTTTCCAACCATCCTGCATGGAGCGAACAAAGCAACATTTACGAGGTAAACGTAAGGCAATATACACCGGAAGGAACATTTAAAGCATTTGAGCCCAACCTGGAGCGTCTTAAAAAAATGGGTGTAGACATACTTTGGTTTATGCCCATAACACCTATTGGCCTTGAGGGAAGAAAGGCTGATGAAACACAACTGGGAAGCTACTATGCAGTGCGCGATTATAAAGCGATCAATCCCGAATTTGGAACTATGGAAGATTGGAAAGAACTGGTTAAACATGCGCATAGCATGGGCTTCAAGGTTATTGCTGATTGGGTGGCCAATCATAGTTCTCCCGATAATCATTGGATAAAAATGCATCCGGATTTTTATGCAAAAGACAGCGCAGGAAATTTTATTTCACCTTTCGACTGGACGGATACCAGGAAGTTAAACTTTGCAAACCTGGAGCTTAGAGACAGCATGATAGATGCCATGAAATACTGGCTAAAAGAAAGTGACATAGATGGATTTCGCTGCGATGTTGCTTCGGGGCCGCCTGCAGATTTTTGGAAACAATGCATTGATTCATTAAAAAAAATTAAAAATGTTTTCATGCTGGCAGAAGGTGAAAGCCCGGAATTGCACAAAGCTGGTTTTGAAGAAACCTATACCTGGAGCGTGATGGAAGGCTTCGTGCATTATTGCGCAGGAAAAATAACTTTGCCACAAGTGGATTCTATCATTAATCATGATATAAATACTTTTCCTAAAAATTCTTATCGCATGTATTTTACCACCAACCACGATTGGAACAGCTGGGAAGGCACCGAGTTTGAAAGATTTGGTGGCGCTTATAAGCCATTAATAGTTTTTACACAAACAATGTATCAAAGCATCCCACTTATTTATAGCGGGCAGGAAGTTCCCAATAAAAAGCGAATACATTTTTTTGTAAAAGATACCATTTCATGGGATAAATATGAAATGGCGCCGATGTACAGCACTTTATTGCATCTTCGCAAAAGCGATCCTGCGCTTGCCGCTGACGCTTCTTATAAAAAGTTAGCTACAGGAAATGATAATGCCATATTTGCTTATGAAAGAGAAAAAGAAGGGCATAAGATTGTGGTTATTTTAAATCTATCCAACCAGCCGCAACGTTTTACCATCAACGAACCAACTATTACTGGAAATCCTTTAAATATTTTTCTTGGTGTAAAAGAAAAAGTGAATACCACACACGTTTTCAGCATGGAACAATGGGGTTATATGGTGTATGAGTATTGACGGATATTTAAGTCCGCAACTCATTCAGATTTTGTTTTAAGTTTTCATATAAAAATTGCATCTTCTTATGAAAAAAACTATTCTTGCCATTACATTTATTATTTCACTTGCAGGCTGTAGCCGTGAATATAATTGTACAAATGAAAACTTACATTTATCGTTTATAGGTTTTTCAAAATCAGATATAGATACTCTTGTTATAAAAAAATATACAGCACATAATAATTTTCAGCAATTGATAAATACTGTTCAATTCGCAATAGATACTACTGGAATACTCCAGACCAATGATACAATTAGCTTTGGTGGTGCTGCAATTAATAACATAATACAATATGGAAACGATTGGCAGATTGTTATCCCATCAAAAAATATAACAGTAACAATAAGTAACATTATAAGTCCGCAAGAACAACGTAAATGCTCAGTAGGTGGTAAAGTAAATTGCCTATGCTACAATACAATTCAATCTGTAATGCAGGATGGGCAGGTTATTAATAATCTTCCGCAAGATTTACCATTCGATGGTTATAAGATTTTTATTCATAATTGAAGAAAAGCCTGCTCAATATTTATTTCTCATTCTGAAAAGATTATTATATCCTTTATATTATCATAATTTCTAAAAGTAAGTTTTTATTTTACCATACTTTTATCTTTTGAGGTTTTAATAAGCGGATTAATTTATTATTTACAAATGTAAAGTGATGCAGACCTTCATGCATTGAATAACTTTCTTTCCAAAAGATATAATTGTAAATCTCTTTATGATTCAAACCATACACGGCCAGCGTTCATTCGGGATATCAGCGCCTGTTATATTTTTAATATTCACAATGTTTATGGAACCATTTATCAGCAAGGCTCAGTATACACATTCAAAATGGAAGAATGCAGAAGATAGCCTGGTTTTAATAAAGAAACATTTGAGTCGCTGGCATCCCTATGGTGGCATCCATTTAACAAGTGATGCAGAGTTATATTACGGTGGGCCATCCTTCCAGGCTGGCATTGATTATAATATTAAAAGAAATTTATCAATCGGTTCTTATATCCATTATTTCTATGGAAGTGTAGCGAGTGTGCGTAGTAACGGGATAAGTGAAGAAGGGCGTTTCAGAACAATTACACTGGCCACTATTATCGAGGCATACGCAGGAAAAGGCTGGTATAAAGGTTTTTTCGTTGGTGCAGGTATTGCTCTTCAGGGTTATGCAGACAGGTTCAGTGGAATTAATGGATATTTTAATGAAAACCATACGACACTTATGGGTGCTTTCAGATCAGGTTATACGTTTACGGCAGGGCTGCGCGCTATTTCAGTCGAGCTCAATGTAACTGGCCCATATTCGATGAGTCCTGCGCCAGGTGATGTTTACACAGAGATATTTACCCAAGAATCTCTGGGAGTACGTTTTATTTTTTAAAATAAAATTTTTTACATATTCATTTTACCATACTCTTTATTTCCTGCAATTTTAATAACGCCTCAACTGGAGTTAACCGATTAATATCAACGGCTTCTAAAATCTTTCTTATGTCTTCAAACGCCTGGGAATGTGCATCAAAAATGCTAAGCTGCAACTGAGGCGCAGCAAGCCTTTCAAGATTTTGTCTTATAGTTCTGCTGCTTTTCTTTGTTGAACTTTCAGCAGTTCCATCTTCAACATTCTTTGCTTCAAGCTGGTGTAAAATTTCATTAGCCCTTTCAATTAAAGAAGGTGGCATACCGGCCATTTTTGCTACGTGAATGCCAAAGCTATGTGTACTACCGCCAGGAGCAAGTTTTCGTAAAAAAATAATTTTATTACCCGATTCTTTATGAGTGATATGAAAATTTTTTATTCTTTCAAACTTGTTCTCAAGCTCATTTAATTCATGGTAATGAGTAGCAAATAATGTTTTAGGCATAGCCGGAGATTTTTGCAAATGCTCCACAATGCTCCATGCTATTGAAATGCCATCATAAGTGGAGGTGCCTCTTCCAATTTCATCCAGTAAAATCAGGCTTCTTGATGTAATATTATTTATAATACTTGCGGTTTCATTCATCTCCACCATAAAAGTGCTCTCACCGCCGCTCATGTTATCACTCGCCCCCACCCTGGTAAAAATTTTATCTGTCAAAGGAATTTTTGCTTCATCAGCAGGAACAAAGCTCCCGGTATGTGCCATTAAAGTTATTAAGGCAGTCTGGCGCAGCACAGCGCTTTTACCGCTCATGTTTGGTCCGGTTAAAATAATGATCTGTTGTGTCTGTGGATCTAAAAAAATATCGTTGGAAATATAGCTTTCGCCTTGCGGCAAATTTCGCTCAATTACAGGGTGGCGGCTATTTGTAAGCGATAGCTCCACGCCATTGTGAACAATGGGTTTCTTATATTTAAATTGCAAAGCAGTGTTTGCAAAACAGGTAATGCAATCGAGTATGGCCAGTACATGCCCGTTCACTTGCATTGGCGCAATGTAATCCTGCAATTCATTCATCAGGCTTTCAAAAATCTGCAGCTCCATTTGAAGAATTTTATCTTCTGCACCCATAATTTTTTCTTCATACTCTTTTAATTCAGGCGTAATATATCTTTCGGCATTCGTAAGCGTTTGTTTGCGCATCCATGTTTGTGGAACTTTTTCTTTGTGGGTATTAGTTACTTCCAGGTAATAACCAAATACATTATTAAAGCCAATTTTTAATGATGATATGCCGGTTATTTCACTTTCCTGCTGTTGCAACTTTAGCAGGTATGCCTTACCATTAGTTACAATATCTTTTAAATCGTCCAACGATTCATTTACATTTTTACCAATGATGTTTCCCTTGGAAGCCGCTATGGATGGGCTTTCCACGATCTCTTTTATAATTTTATCACAGATATATTTACATGGGTTTAATGAATCGCCTAATCTTTTTAAATATTCATTCGATGAAGAATCGCACATCTCTTTTATGAGAGCGACCAGCTTTAATCCTTTGCTTATCTGCAATACTTCGCGGGGGTTTATTTTTTTTAAAGGCACTTTACTTACCAGCCTTTCCACATCGCCTGTCTGCTTAATATATTGAACAATGGTATTTTTTTCTTCAGAAGATTTAATAAAATATTCCACAAGGTTTTGCCGCTCTTCTATCTTTGAAATTTCTGTAAGAGGCATGAGCAGCCAGCGTTTCATCAGGCGCGCACCCATGGGCGATTGAGTATGGTCAAGCACTTTGAGCAAAGAGCCATTGCCTTCCACACCTCCAATTAATTCCAGGTTTCTAATGGTAAATTTATCCATCCATAAGTGCTCTGCTTTATCAATCCTTTGCAAAGAAGTAATGTGCTGAAGATTGGGATGCTCTGTATCTTTTAAATAATGGAGTATAGCGCCTGCAGCAATTATTCCGGCAGATAGGTCTTCCACTCCAAACCCTTTCAGGCTCTGCGTTCCGAAATGTTTGAGTAAACTTTCCTTTGCATATTGTTCAGTAAAGATCCATTCGTCCAAAGCATAGATATAAAACTTATTTCCAAAAAAATGCTTGAATTCCTTCTGATGATTTCTTTGAAAGATAACTTCTGCAGGCTGCAGGCTTTGCAATAATTTATCAGCATATTCATTATCGCCTTCGGCAATAAAAAACTCACCGGTTGATATATCTAAAAATGAAATACCATTTTTATTTTGACTAAGATAAATGCCACAGAGAAAATTATTATTGTTATGGTCCAGCAGCTTATCGTTGGTAGCTACGCCAGGCGTTATCAGTTCGGTAACACCGCGCTTTACAATGCCTTTCACCATCTTCGCATCTTCAAGCTGGTCGCAGATGGCAACGCGATAACCAGCTTTTACCAGCTTATGCAAGTAGGTATCCAGCGCATGATGCGGAAAGCCTGCAAGCTCAGCAGCTGTGGGCGATGCGTTATTTCTTTTAGTTAAAGTAATACCTAAAACCTGCGATGCAGTTATCGCATCCTGGCCAAAAGTTTCATAGAAATCGCCTACCCGAAACAAGAGCACTGCATCAGGGTATTTGGCCTTGATAGCATTGTGTTGCTTCATTAAAGGAGTATCTGCGCCGGCCAACGATTTATTGATTGATGATTGATTAAGTAATTTTGCAAATTAATATTCTTTTGATGAGAAAGCTGAGTATGGATGAGCTAAACAGGAAAACTGCTGACGAATATCAATCGGCTAAAAAAAATCCAGTAATTGCTGTGCTTGAAAACGTAAGAAGCGCTTACAACGTTGGCAGTGTGTTTCGAACCGCAGATGCTTTTTTAATTGAATCAATATATATAACCGGATATACTGCAAAGCCGCCTCACAAAGAAATTACAAAAACTGCATTGGGCGCACAGGTAAGTGTGAAATGGAAATATTTTGACAGTACAATTTTGGCCATAGAAGAATTAAAAAATAATGGTTACTATGTATATGCAATTGAGCAGGTGGCAGAAAGCATTTCACTTGAAAAACTTTCCGGATTACAATTACAAAAAACAGCTTTTATTTTTGGCAATGAAGTAAGTGGTGTGGAGCAAAGCACCATCGCCTTATGCAATGGAACCATTGAAATTCCTCAGTTTGGCATTAAACATTCATTAAATATTTCAGTGGCTGCAGGCGTTGTGTTGTGGGAAGCGGTTAAAAATTTAATGCAGGAAAATTCATTATTTTAAAAAAAATACCCAACAATTGATACACACTATAAAA
The DNA here is from genome assembly GCA_965276925.1 of Hanamia sp. Lineage (GTDB taxonomy): Bacteria > Bacteroidota > Bacteroidia > Chitinophagales > Chitinophagaceae > Ginsengibacter. Next base: position 2,435,300 of record OZ255711.1, on the reverse strand, counting down.
AAATACTTATCTCTTGTAACCTTTGCCCACACTGTGTTTGCGATGCCCTTCGCCTTAATAGGATTTACATTGGGATTAAAAGCAATGAACTTTGAAACAATACAACCCTGGTGGCAATTATTAATTCTGGTGGTGTTATGCATGGTGTTTGCACGCAGTGCTGCCATGGCTTTTAACAGGTGGCTTGATGCAGAGTATGATGTACTTAACCCGAGAACTGCTATAAGAGAAATTCCTGCCGGCATAATCACGAAAAGAAATGCAATGATATTTGTGATTATAAATTGCATAGCCTTTATAGCATCCACCTATTTTATAAATTTAATGTGTTTTGCATTGGCTCCCGTCGCCTTATTTATCATCCTTTTTTACAGTTATACAAAAAGATTTACACCTCTTTGCCATCTTGTGCTGGGTCTGGGTTTGAGCCTTGCGCCCATTGGCGCTTATGTTGCGGTTACTGGCAAGTTTGATCTGGTACCTATTCTGTTTTCTCTATCAGTTATTTGCTGGGTAAGCGGCTTCGATATTATTTATGCCCTTCAGGATGAAGAGTTTGACCGTGTCAATAATCTTCATTCCATTCCATCTTTGATAGGTAAAAAAAAATCACTGCGCGTAAGTGAGCTGCTGCACTTTATTTCTTTTGCTTCTGTGTGCATAGCTGGGCTGGCAGGGCATTTCAGCTGGTTCTATTGGACAGGCGCCATTGTGTTTTGCTATTTCTTAATTCGGCAGCACGCCTTAGTAAAACCAAATGACCTGAGCAAAGTTAACCGTGCCTTCTTCACGTTTAATGGTATCGCATCTGTTGTTTTTGCATTACTTGTTTTAACTGATATTTTTTATACTACTTATTTTAATAAATAATGGCAAGGCTGCTATGCATTGACTACGGCTTAAAGCGCACTGGCATTGCTGTGAGCGATCCTTTACAGATCATTGCAACAGGATTAACAACGATCGCTTCGCATGAATTAATTTCTTTTTTGAAGAAGTATTTTTTGAAAGAAGAAGTAGAACGGATAGTGATTGGCGAGCCAAAAAATCTTGACGACAGCGATACGCACGCAACGCCGCTTGTTGCAGCGATCATTAAAAAAATAAAAAAAGAATTTCCTCAAATGCCTTTGCACACTGTTGATGAACGCTATACATCAAAGCTTGCCAAACAGGCGATGCTCGACATGGGCATGAAAAAAAAAGACCGGCGTAATAAAAAAAAAGTGGATGAAATAGCGGCCACCATTATGTTGCAGGAGTATATGCAACACCGCTAAACTCAAAAATTTTTTAAAGAAGTATAGCATAATTTTGCCAAGCAAAAAATTTAATTTCAATTTATTCTCATAAAAAAATTTTCATGGTTCTTCCGATAGTTGCGTATGGCAATCCTGTGTTGAGACAAGTAGGAAAAGACATTTCACCATCGTATCCTGATCTTCCAAAGCTCATTGAAGATATGTGGGAAACGATGTACAACAGCAAAGGCGTAGGCCTTGCCGCGCCGCAAATCAATAAAGATATTCGCCTGTTTATTATGGATAGCCTTCAGATATTTGCCAATTTTGAGGAAGATGAAAAGGATAGTTATCCTGGCGATGAAGGTTACAAAGGGGTTTTTATAAATGCAAAGATAAACAGCATCAATGGCGATGAGTGGCCTTACAACGAAGGCTGTTTAAGCATACCCAAAATAAGAGAAGATGTACTGCGGCGTGAAATAATAAACATTACTTTTTATGATGAAAACTTTATGCTGCACACAAAAGATTTTAAAGGAATCACAGCACGTGTTATTCTTCACGAATATGACCATATTGATGGAAAACTTTTCATAGATTATCTCAAGCCTCTGAAGAAGAAGCTCCTGAAACGCAAGCTGGACGACATTTCAAGGGGAAAAATATCGGTTGATTATAAAATGTCATTTCCTAAGTAACCAATGTCTTCCTGAAATTTTGAGTGAAAAAATTAATGTAAAAACATGGTTATGTTTAAACAAATTTATACCATAACCATTTTATTTTTTTACAGCAATTATCTAGTTGCTCAGGCAAAAAAAGATTCAGTTATTAAGGTTAATGAAAATTACATAACGCTTTCCGAAATTGTAGTGAGCAACAAACTGGATGTGGCGTCATTTATAAAAAGAGTAAGAAATGATACTACTTTTTATAAAGCATTTCGTAACCTGCATGTTATTAATTATACTTCGCTCAACGATATAAAAATGCTTGATAAAAATGGAGATGTTCAGGCATCACTTTACAGTACCACCAAACAAATAAGAAACGGAAATTGCAGAAAAATGATGGTGCTGCACGAAACCCATAGTGGCGACCTGTACAATGAAAAAGGCAATTTTAATTATTATACTTTACAGATGTATGCAGGCCTTTTTTTTACCAAAGATTCTGTTTGTGGTGAGGATAATATTGTGAAGGGCCGTGAGTTTTCAACACAGGGATTAAGCGGAATAGAAAAGCATAAGCAACAGCTAAAGATGCTCTTTTTTAACCCCGGGAAAAAGATCAGCGGGCTTCTATTTATATCTGGTAAAACAGAAATTTTTGATCCTTCGATGGCTGATGATTATGATATGAATATTGACATTGCAGATCATAATAAAATTACCTGTTATGTATTTACAATAAAGGTGAAAGACAATAAAAAAAGTAATGTGGTTATAAATGAAATGACAACATGGTTCAATGCAAAAACTTTTGAAATAGTTGCCAGAAATTATTCATTAAGTTATGATGCGGGCGTGTATGATTTTGATGTAACTATTCAGGTGGAAATGGCCAAAGCCGGTAATCTTTTAGTTCCCCTTTCATTAAAATATGATGGCAACTGGAAAGCCATCTTTAAAAAAAGAGAGCATGGAATTTTTACCGCAACTTTATTTGACTTTATTGCTAATTAGCATTCATTAACTCCTGCTGATGCTATACGCCCTCCATTTATCAATTACTTTTTCCATATCATTCGGCAAGGCACTTTCAAAATACATGTGTTCTTTTGTAGCCGGATGAATAAACCCAAGCTGCTGCGCATGTAAAGCATGACGCGGGCAAATGAGAAAGCAATTTTCAACAAACTGCTTATATTTTGTAAACACGGTGCCCTTTACAATTCTGTCGCCTCCATACAGTTCATCGTTGAATAACGGATGACCAATCATTTGCATGTGCACACGAATCTGGTGCGTACGACCCGTTTCCAGCCTGCATTCCACAAGGGTTACATAATTAAATTTTTCTAAAACTTTATAGTGAGTTCTTGCCTCTTTACCATACTCGCCATCAGGGTATGCCGTAAATAATTTTCTGAAGCGCTGGTGCCTGCCTACATGCGCATTGATCGTTCCTTCAGCCTCTTCAAAATCACCCCACACCAAAGCCACATACCTTCTGTGAACTGTATGATCAAAAAATTGTTTGGCAAGATGCGTCATTGCCTTCGGCGTTTTTGCCATAACCAGTAAGCCCGTTGTATTTTTATCAATGCGATGCACTAACCCAAAACGGGCCAGCATTGTTTCATCAACTGCCGGATCTTTCTTTCGTAAATAAAATGCAACTGCATTCACCAAAGTGCCGCCAGGATTGCCGCTGCCCGGGTGAACCACCATTCCTGCTTCTTTATCTATCACCATCACATCTTCATCTTCATACATAATTTTAAAAGGAATATCCTCAGGAATTATTTCTGTGTTTTCATGCAAATAAGTATCATAAATAATAATGGAATCATCTGGCTTTACTTTATAATTTGATTTTATAGCCAGCTCATTTACCAGAACTCTTTGCGCTTCTATTGCCTGCTGAATTTTATTTCTTGTAGCGCCTTCAATGCGGTTCATTAAAAATTTATCAATGCGCAATGGCTCCTGGCCTTTTGAGCAAACTATTGCCAGCCTTTCGAAAAGCTCTTCGCCTTCTTCATGTATTTCATTATCATCCATTGCCCAAAAATAAATTGTAAAAAATTGCTTTGATTAAAGAGCCAGCCAGATAAATAAAATTATCCTCTTATAAGCCTAATGATCATAATAATAATTGCCACAAGGAAAAGCAGGATGGATATGCGGTTCATGCCGTGCATATAGCCGATCCATTTAGAATGCGGCGCATTCGGATCTCTCTTTTTCAGCCACAGATATTCAGCTATTTGCCGCCAGACACCCATTTAGTTGTTTAATTTTATTTGGATAATCTTTATGTTTATTAACCAACAGCTAATTTAAAACCAAAAGGCGGCATATTTTAAGAATGCTTTGTTTATAACATTTTTATTATAAAAAAGGTTTATTTATTTACAAAATCGAACTCTTGCAAACCAAAAATAATTCTGAATTATTTATAAAAGAGAAAGCTATAATTTTTATTACTACACTTTTCATTAATATAAATTGCGTTATTATTTTAAATGATAACATACGCTGATGGCACTTAGAGAAAAAAATCTTGTTGTAAAAAAATCTACAATTGCAGGAGCAGGTAAAGGATTATTTACCGAAAAATTTATACCAAAGAATGCAAAAATTGTGGAGTACAAAGGCAAGGTAACTACCTGGAAAGAGGTAGCGCACAATGATGGATTGAATCCATACATTTACTATGTAAATAAAAATCATGTGATAGATGGCTCTGCAGCTCTTTCTAATCTTGCGCGTTATATAAATGATGGTAAAGGCTGCCAAACAAGCGACAGGCCTGTAAACAATTGCTATTTTGAAAATGAAAAATTAAAGGTTTTTGTAAAAGCAAAAAGAGATATAGAAGCAGGCTCAGAGCTGCTTATAGGCTACGGCAAAGAATACTGGGATACCATGCGCATAAATATTGCCTTAGCAAAAAAGAATAAAGCATCAAAGAAAAGATTGCGACAAAAAAAAGCCCTTAAATAATCTTATTTTATGAAATATTATAAACAAATAGGATTGATCGCAAGCGCTGCGCTTTTCATCAGTTGTTTTTTACCATGGACATATTATGCTGACCTGCATAAAAACTTCACCGGTTTTTTTTCTGAGCAAAATAATTATGGTAAGCCCGGAATGTTCTTCACATTTGCGGCTGTTGTTTCAGTAATCTTAATTCTTCTTGACAAGATATGGGCAAAGCGCACACACATTTTTTTAACTGCGCTCACGATAGGTTATCTTATAAAAACCTTTGTTCTTTATTCGTCGTGCTACAATGCTTATTGCCCTGAAAAAAAATTTGGAATTTATTTGCTCATAGTAAGCTGCGTGGTGCTGCTTATCGTGTCTATATTTCCCGATCTTAAAATAGAAGAGAATAAAAAACCGAATGAATGATCATTCGAAAAGCTCCAGTTTATTCTTCGGGCGCTTATCATCAAGCCATATAAATCCTTTTAAAAGTTTTTGATCGGAAGGAATCTTTTTCATGGGATAAAACTTACCCGATATTTCATTTACATACAACACTTTTAACAGGTCGTTATTTTTAAAATAGAGATCAATAACATCGCCTGTTGCACGGTTCATGCCCACATAAGAGCTGTCCGAATCCTGTGCATAATATACGCTCTCGGCCTGTGAGCCGCGCACACGCATATAATCAATATTGCCATTGGCAAAATATCCGTTGATCGTCTTGCCTGATATCTGGTTATAAAAGCCCTGCCTGGTTTTATTTACTATCATTCCTCTGTCGAAAGCATAGAGCCTGTCAGCTTTTTTATTTTTTGTAAATAAATAAATAGTATCTCCTGTTATTTGCGTGTGGTTACCCCAAATAACCGGATCGTAATACAATCTGAAAATGGAATCTTTTGCAGAAAAGAACAGGCTGTCGCTAACGCTTTGCAGTGAATCGGTGAAAATTTTCACATGATGAAATGCAAGAAAATACCTTGAGGAATCTGGCCTGGGAAGGCTGTCTTTATTGAATGGTAAAGGAACAGGGTTATTAATTTTATTTTTAAAAAAAACAGTATCTATTACTGCAAGGTTTTTCTTAAGTGCACTTATTTTTAAAGAATCATGTAATGGCACAGTGTCTTTTAGCAAAATATTTTTCTTATCCTGAATTTCATTTTTTAAAATATTTAATGAATCTCCAGCTTTCAAATTCTTTCGGGAAGAATCAATCATTGGCAGCTTAGAATGAGCAGCAGAAGGCATCTTCAGGGTATCAGCGTTTTGTATGCCTGGTTTCTTTGTTTGCTGTAAATTTATTTTACCTGTTTCATTTTTATGCTGCTTTATTGAATCCGTTGCTGGTTTAAAGTTTAGCGAATCGTGTGCAGCATAACGGTTAGTTGTATCAATAAAGTTTAATGAGTCAGTAGTTTTATGCAATGAATCTGTTATCACCGAATCTTTTTTCAAGAGGTTTGTCTGGCTGGTAACCATCGTTGTAAAGCCGGAAAAGATAGTATCGGCAGCTATATAAATACTGTCTTTATCCTGCTTGATAATTAAAACGGGTTTTCTTGTTGCCAAAAATGAGTTAATCTTTTTATTTAAAAAAATCTGGTTGGCCAGTACAATATAACCACCTGCCGAATCTTTTACAATTGCGTTTCCTTCCATTTGCGCATTGCCTGAGCTTTGATCCAGCGCCATGTTGTTGGCTATGTATACCCTGCCGCTGCTGTCTTTTACCGTTGTGCGTGTGGTAAATAAGGCGTTGCCTGTTTTTAGGTCGTACGTGCCTTGTGTGGTATAAATATCAACTTCTTTATTTTTTATGTTGGTGTTGCCATAAAAATCAGAGGCCTGCGAAATCATATTATACAAAAGCGAATCAGCCGTCATGTGGTTTTTAGCATCAGTTTCCACTACATTATTTTTAAAAAATAAATCTTTTGTATCAGCATAGTAAGTGCCATCATTGCTGGTAATAGTTGTTTTTCCATTTACCACCCTTCCGCCATTATGATAATTGCCAATGCCGGTTCCTAAGTTATAATCTAAATTTTGGGTAAACAGTGTTCCTTTTTTATCAATCAGTCTTACGTCTTTACTTAAAAAAGCAGTCTTGTCTGTTCCAATATATTTTAAGTATTGTGAATAAGTTTGGGTGCTGTCGGCCTGGTTGATGTGCACATTGCCAAAGGCTTCCACCACATGCGTAAGCGGGTTTATTGCAATGCTATCGGCTGTGAAAATGGTAGTGCCTTGCTTTACCACACCGCCACCAGCAATGGTTTGAAGCGTAGTGGCTGAATCAACATGAATGCTCCTCATGCTGGGCCCGCGTATGATCTCAAATTCTTTTACCGTATCTTTTTTTGCCGGTACCTGTGCCTGTGCAAAAGAAGCGAAACTTAAAAAAAGAACGACAAATATTAAAAAGGATTTTGCAAAAGTGATCATGGATTATTAACCACTTTTTTAAGAGTATCATCAATAAGCGGAGCGGTGATATAATTACCCTTATCTTTTTTGCCAAATAAAGAAATACCAACATAGCGCTTTGGATGAACACGTATATCATCAATAAGAATGTTCATTTTATTAGCTGCTGAAGCCAGGCTGTTGTACAATTGTTTATCGTTAAGGAGGAGGCCTGCAGAGCCATCTTTGCTGTTTATTTTCTCTGAGCTTTTCTTAAAATTATTCACTGCAATATTTAATGAATCCAGCGTTTTTGTAACATCAATAGCGGCGAACTTTGAAGAAGCAGTTTTAGCGTCAGTGAGGATGCCATTAAGCTTTTCATTGTTGTTGTTAAGGTTGGCAGTAAAAGTATTTACATTCTTTAAAGTGGCCGCCAGCGCACCGTTTTGCACATTCAGCAGTTGCTGAAGCGATACCGCTGTGATGGCAAATGAAGCAGTAGTGGCTTTTAAATTTGTTATCACTTCTTTCACATCATTTTTAGTGCTGGTATCAAAAACAGTGGTTATTATACGCAGCACAGAATCCAAAGATTTAACTGTGCCCCGCACTTCGTACAACACAGGATTAATAACTTTTAAGGCTTCATCAAAAGCGCCGCTGCTTAGGGTAGTTAGCAGTGTATCATTATTTTTTAAATAGGTTGTTGAGTTACCCAGTTGTATTTCCAAAGTAGGTGTTCCCAGGAAAGCGGGATTAATTACTGCAAGAGAATTATTGGGTATGTTGACATCTTTGGTAAGGTTTACTGTTACCACTATAATGCGCATATCTTTTCCGCCATCCAGGTTTTCTATTCTTCCAATTTGTACGCCATTTATAATAACCGGGTTAGATTTGGTAAGACCCTGTACATCCTGGTATTTTGCATAAATTCTTTTTTCTTCCTTTAAAATACTTTTGCCTTTTAGAAATGTAAAACCAAACACCAGCAACAGTATTCCCATCAGAGCCATTATCCCGATCTTTGTTTCATTACTAATCTTCATAAATTTTTATTGATCACATTAGTTTTGCAATTATGTTCAGAGTATGTAACTCCACCGCAAAAATATGAAATCTTTATGCGATGAATATTTGATAATGTGTACAGGTGCTAAAGTAAAAAATGGAAATGTATTCTGGTGATAAAACCTATTGTTTTATGCTTACGTCGGCAGGGCCTGCCTGATGGTTTTCTATACCTGATTTATATTTTATAAGCGCCCTTGCAATGGACTCTGCAATTTCCTGCTGGCCCTTGCTGCTATTGAGGTAGCGCTCATCATTGTAATTATCAATAAAGCCGGTTTCCACTAATACTGCCGGCATTTGCGTGGCCTGTAAAACCCAAATACCTTTTTGTCTTTGATGCACACCAAGGTCGGGCCGGCCCATGCTATCAATATCTTCCTGTATGTCGGATGCGAGCTTGTAACTTCTTCTAAAAAAATTTTGTGTATATAACATTGCTTTTGCCCTGAACTCAGGACTGTCGTAGTTTACATCGAGCGTGCTGTCGTTTTCATCTGTTGCGTATAAGAGATCACTTTTCTCCATAGCTTTTATTTTATCATCTGTTTTATGCGCAGCAAATATCCACGTGCTTGTACCGTTTCTATCAGTAGGCAATTTATAATATTGCCTGATGACCACTTCATGTTTGTGAGCCGTTACCACTTTCTTTTTCTTTTTCCCTTTGCCCACATATTTTGTTGTTGTATAGGTTTCCATGCGGTGGCCTGTAATTCTTGATGCGGTGCGCAACTCAACAGCATCTGCATGTATGCACACGAAAAGATCGCCATGATTGTCGTTAGCTATTTGCGCTTTTTCCCTGGGGTTTTGATAAATATCAGTAGTTCTTGTAGGAATAATATTTACACCAGGCAAATCACTTTTCAACACATCCACCAGCTTCATGGCAATAGCAAGCGTTATATTTTTTTCTTTGGAATTCAAAGACCCTTCATATTCGCTGTGTGCACCATCATCAGTGCCTCCGTGGCCTGCATCTACAATTATAGTTTTTATTTTTTTGGCTGACTGCGCCGTGCAGAAATTACACATTATACAAGAGAATATAAAAAACGTAACGAGAGGAACAGACCTTTTAAACACAAACATTTATTATCAGATTTTAATGGATAGTTTTTTGTATGGATAATCTTCACAAAACCTTAATAGGATTATCTCTATTTTTGTTTTCTACTGCTTCTTCCATGATAAACAAAGTTAGCTTAAAATACACCTCATGTCTTATAGCAGCAGTGTCCTTATTCATACTCACAGTTCAAAGCAGCAATAAAAAATTTTACTCACTAAAAAGTTTTTTAAACAATCATATTATTTATACAAAGAAAAAAAATATAACTGTTGATGAAAAGCTAAAATATGTAAACGATACGCTTCCGGAAAAAATTGTTTCAGCAAATGATACAGTTCCTTTAAACAAAGAAGATTCTGTTTACAGAAAAAATATAGTTGATTCCCTGGTTAAAAATATGCCCGATTCTTTATCAAAAAATTATCCGGCAACGCATATAGATTCTTTATTTAAAATTATTCCTGATTCTTTATTAAAAAATTATTCGGCGCTGCAAATTGATTCTGTATTAAAGCATAATGCTACCGCTTTAAACAGTGATACTTTGCAATATAAAATATCTAAAAGTGCACCCGATACTGTGGTGGAGTATACCGCTGAAGATTCGATGGCGCTTGATGTTCCGGGCAAAACTATAACACTTTATGGCACTAAGGCCGCTACAAAATATAAAGATAATAATCTTACGGCGCCCATCATCCAAATGGATCAGACAACTGGAAACATTACGGCTGCAATAAAAAGAGACTCGAGTGGTAAAGTGATTTCTTTGCCCACTTATAAGCAGGGAGATTTTTTATCGCAGAGCGATTCTATAAGGTTTAATATGAAAACCGGCAAAGGACTTACCAAAAGCACTTATACACAGCAGGGCGAAATGTATGTGTATGGCCAAACAATAAAGAAAATAGATAACAATGTTTTTTATGCACTTAAAGGTAGGTTTACTACCTGCAACCTTGATACGCCGCATTTTGCTTTTGTAAGTAATAAAATAAAATTTATAAATAATAAAGTGGCCATTACCGGCCCTGTGCATCCTGAGTTTGAGGGTGTGCCGATACCTATTTACTTTCCTTTTGGCATTTATCCTTTAAGCCAGGGAAGGCATTCAGGTTTTTTGCAACCAACGTTTACAGCCAATCAGCAAAGAGGCCTTGGGCTGGAAAACCTTGGCTACTATAAAGTGGTAAGTGATTATTGGGATGTTGTCTTTCGCGGAAGTTTGTATTCGTATGGCGGGTGGAACTTTAGTGTGAACCCGCGCTATAAAAAGAACTATAAATATAATGGTGCTCTTACGTTTAGTATGCAAACCAACAAATACAATTTTAAGGGCGATCCTGATTATTCAAAAACAAAAAGCTACCTGCTTACCTGGAGCCATACTATGGACAGCAAAGCCAGGCCTGGCGTAAGCTTCAGCGCAAGTGTAAACGCAGGAAGCAGCAGCTATTACGCAAGTGTTCCTGATAATCCTTATGTAAATTTTAATAACCAGTTGCAATCATCAATAGCGTATTCTAAAACATGGAAAGACAAACCGTTCAACCTTACCATTGCTGCCAATCATAACCAGAACACGAACCTGAAAATCATAAATATAAACCTGCCGGATGTAGGCTTTAATGTGCAAACTATTTATCCTTTTAAGAAAAAAGAAAGTGTGGGAACACCCAAGTGGTACGAAAATCTTGGCATTGCTTACACAGGAAGCGCCAGAAGTCTTTTTTCTTTTTATGATACGCTGGGACATGTTTTCAGGCAAATAGCCGATACATTTCAATACGGCGCCCATCATACAGTGCCTATTACTTTATCGCTGCCGCAGCTTGGTGTTTTCCAAGTAGCTCCGGCAATAAGTTATGATGAAACATGGTATCAGTCTCAAACGGTTTATACATGGAATAATATTACGGATAGTCTTGATAAGAAAGTAAATAAAGGGTTTTTCACTGCCCGGCAAATGTCTTTCGGGCTGGGCGTTTCTATAAGAATTTTTGGTATGATAACCTCAAAAAAGAAGAACGCAAAAATCGTTGCCATCCGTCATGAATTAACACCCACCCTTGGCATAAGCTATAAGCCTTACTTTAATCAAAATAGTTTTTATTCAACACAATATGACAGCGCCGGCGATAAGCAAATATTTTCAAAGTATGAAAGAAACATTTACAGCCCGTATACTCCCGGCAGGTTTGGCGGTTTAACCTTTGGCCTTGATAACAACATTACCATGAAAGTGCGTAATAAAAAGGATACAGGCGCCAATGCACTTAAGAAAATTTCTCTGATTGATGGGTTGAGCATTAATGGCAGCTATAACTTTTTTGCCGATTCATTTCAGTTAAGCCCATTGGTTATTGCAGCAAGAAGTAATCTTTTTAATAAAATAAATATAACTGCCAGCGGGCAGATCGATCCATATAATGTAAACGGGCAGGGTGTAAGGGTAGATCAATTCCTTTGGCAGCGCAAGCCGCTTTCATTAGGAAGACTGGTGAGTGCGCAGGTTTCTATGTCTACTTCGCTGCAAGGTGGCAACAAAAAGACTGGCTCCACAAAGCCTGAGCTTCAGCCGGGGCAAAGCATTATTCCGGAAGACTATGGTTATACGCCCGACCAATACAATGAACAAATGGCCGCTATAAGAAACAATCCCGGGCAATATGCAGATTTTAATATTCCATGGTCAGTTAACCTTTCTTATGCATTAACCTTTACAAAAAATTATGTTTTATACCAGGGCTTTGTAACTACTCATAGCCAAACCACCAACTTTGGCGGCACTGTGAATCTTACACCTAAATGGCAAATGGCCGTAAACGGTTTTTATAATATTTCGCTTAGCCAGCTTAACCAGCTTAGTATGTCAATATCAAGAGATCTGCATTGCTGGCAAATGTCAGTGTCTGTGGTGCCCGCCGGTCCTTACCGTTCCTTCAGCATCAACATTGCTCCCAAGTCGCCGCTGTTAAGAGATATAAGGGTAAACAGAACCAGAACTTTTTATAATAATTTATAACTACGAAACTTTTCGCAGGAGCAGTACTCGACTGCTTTTTTGCTGATAGCTTAAAACTTCCAGCAAACAATTAAAAAATATTATTCCAAATTCGGGCTTTGAAACCCGAGATCTTTCATACCTCTTTTTATTTCCGGGCAACTCATAAATAAATTCCATAATAACTTGCTGCGATAGTTTTCAATCATCACTATTTCAGGGCCCTGATCTATGGCCAGATATGAATCTGCAAACCACAAAGTGCTTAGGTTAAAGGCATCTTTAAAACCATAATCTCCCCAAAGTTTATCGCCCAAAGTATAATAAAAAAAACGCAGCGCATTTATTGATTGCGTTGGCGTATAAGGCAAAGAAGATATAGCGGCTGTGGGCGTTATCACCCCATCATCATTATCCGGCGCATGTGCTGAGTAGCCATTCTGTTCATCGCTTGCAGTAAGCCCCCAGCAAAGGTTGCTGTATCCATAATAACCTCTCGGGTCAGCTACGCAATAGTTATAATTAATAAGAGTATGATTGGTATTTTGGATTAAATAATTTGCATAGTTATCTGTAAGCCCATTAGGGTTTATACCCAGAAAAGAATAGTGTGCAAAAAATAAAGGTCCGCCAAGATTTGGCCCAAGCGGCAATTGAATACCGTAATAATTATTGCCATTTTTTATACCGCCGTTTTGCGCCCATCCATTATCGTATACAATTTTTGGAATAGAATCAACATTTGAAGAAGCAGCCAATACATACACTACCAGCGCTTCATTCCAGCCGCTTATTTGCTGATTTATTTTAAAACCATAATTCGGGCTCCAGTGCCAAAACAAAGCATTCTGGCCGCCTTGCCTGTACCAGCTCCACTCCACCCCATTCCATAAGCTGTCAATATTATTGCGAAGCATAATTTCATTAGCATCCGATGTATTAAAATATTGCCGTGCAGAAAGTAATCCCTGCATCAGGAAAGACGTTTCCACAAGGTCTCCGCCATCATCGTATTGGCTGAAAGGCACGGTGGCACCTGTGGCGCCATTGATCCAATGCGAGAAGGCGCCATGATAGCGTGTGCATTTATCTTTTAAAAAACTTACAATAGTATTGATCCTTTGCAAGCCTTCAGCCCGTGTTATAAAATTCCTGTTTACGCCCGCCACAAGGCTCATAACACCAAAGCCTGTACCGCCCGTGGTTACTACATCTCCTGAAGAATTTCTTTCTCTTGCCATACCCGATACAGGATGCCCAAAGTCGTAAAAATATTTTAGTGTTTGCTGCTGCACAAGATCCAGCAAAGCGCTGTCGCTTATTCGGGTAAATTTATCCGTAGAATCTATCTGTGTTACGAAACTTATCGTAGCTGCGGTTTGCAAATGCCCGCTGTCTTTCGATTGTAAGCCTGTGGCTACGCTTATCGTGTATTTGGTAAGATAGCTTAATGCTGATGGGAGTTGAATAATTACAACCCTGTCGCTATCGGCATACGATGTGGTATAAGTAACACGGCTTCCATTGGAATTAATAAATAAAATATTGGCCGCTACAGAAGATGCACTGATGGGCGATGAAAAGTTAAATGTAATTACCGGCGATGTATTTATATTATACACAAGGGAGCTTACCCGTTTGCCATTTATGGAAATACTATCAGCGCTGAATGGTGTGGGAACAGGAGGAACAGGCGTAGGTTTACCCGGATTTATTTTGCTGCAGCTTATCAATAAAAAAATGAAACCCAATGAGTATATAAGCTTTAAAGAAATATTTTTTTTATTAATAAAATAAAATGATGTTTTCATAAGTAAACTGTTTGCTATACATTAAAGATAAATTTTGCTGCAGTATAAAAACGAATATTATATGTAAATAAAATAAAAAATATGCGATAGTACGCGCTTGTATTTACTATAGATTCATCTTATTGCTTGCGGCATAACCACACAATTATTATCTTTGAAAAATGAATTCTTCAGATAAACAAACATTCAGGATAGCGATCTTAGATCTGTATGAAGGTGTGGAAAATCAGGGCATGAGATGCCTGCGCGAGATAGTAAAACAATTTGGCAAGGCTAACGATCTTAATATAACTTTTGATGAGTTTGATGTGCGACTTCAAAACCAGGTTCCGGATCTTAGCTACGACGTGTACCTCAGCTCCGGCGGCCCTGGCAGCCCGCTGGCAACGGTTGGCAGCGAGTGGGAAGCACATTACTTTAACTGGCTAAGTGCCGTAGAAAGCTGGAATGCGGATGAGGGCAATCATCAAAAAAAATATATCTTTTTTATATGCCATTCTTTCCAGTTGGTATGCAGGCATTGGGAACTGGCAAATGTGTGCGCACGTAAGTCAACTTCATTCGGCGTGTTTCCTGTTCACATGCTTGAAGATGGACACGATGAACCGGTTTTTAGCGGCATGCCCGATCCTTTTTATGCAGTGGACAGCAGGGATTACCAGGTGATTGAGCCAAGGATGAACATACTTTATAAAGGCGCAAAAATTTTATGTATAGAAAAAGACAGGCCGGGCTTGCAATATGAAAGAGCTATCATGGCCATGCGCTTTAATGATTATTTTATAGGCACTCAATTTCACCCGGAGGCAGACCCAATTGGCATGAGCATGCATTTGCAAACTGATGCAAAAAAGAAAAGTGTTATAGAAAATTACAGTCTTGAAAAATGGGAATCAATGATTGAACAATTAAATGATCCCGAAAAAATACTCTGGACTTATTCGCACATACTTCCTAATTTTTTAATGATAGCATTGAACAGCCTGTATGCTGTGCCTGCTTAATAAAGTTTTTTATACAAAGCAGTATTTTAAATTCTTACCTTTCTCTTTTTACAGATAATATATATGTTATGATATCTTACCTGAGAGAGCAATTCAATAAAAATTTCACAGAAGAAAAGTACCAGGATTTCCTTAGAGATCTTAACAGTAAACACCCGGGCGATATTGTTTTTCGCATAGCAGAAACACCCATTTTTGTTCCAAAAGATTTTACGAAAAAAATGATTGATGCCTGCGAAAAAATTATTGACTTTATAGAAGAGCCTGGCTTTAAAAGCCTTACCAGCCGTGCGATTCCGCTTGCAGAGACTGTGCCTGGTGAAAATGAACATTCGCACTTTATAGCATTTGATTTTGGTATTTGCGAAAATGAAAATGGAGAACTTGAGCCGCAGCTTATAGAGATGCAGGGCTTCCCCACTCTCTTTGGCTTCCAGGTGTATTATCCGCAGGTAGTAGAAAAACATTTTTTTATACCACCAGGCTTCAGCAGCTACCTTAATAATTATAATGCTGAAACTTATACAAAGCTTTTAAAAGAAATTATTTTAGGTGATCATGATCCTGAAAATGTTATTCTGCTGGAGATAAAACCGCATGAGCAAAAAACAAGAATTGATTTTTATTGCACACAGGATTACCTGCATATTCCCATAGTTTGCCTCACCGAATTAATACAGGAAGGAAAGAAATTATTTTACATAAAAGATGGAAAAAAAATTCATGTAAAGAGAATTTATAACCGCATCATATTCGATGAGCTTTTGCAAAAAGATACCAGTAACATGGTAGATATTACGAAACCACTGGACGTGGAATGGGTGCCGCATCCGAATTGGTTTTACAGAATTAGTAAGTTTACCTTACCATTTATACAACACCGGTATGTGCCGGAAACTTTTTTCTTAAATGAAGTAAACCCATTGCCGGCTGATCTTGAAAATTTTGTGTTAAAGCCTTTGTTTTCCTTTGCAGGGCAAGGTGTTTTGATAGATGTTACCAAAGAAGATATTGATAAAGTAAAAGACCCTGAAAACTGGATACTGCAAAGAAAAGTAAAGTATGCTGATGTAATAAAAACGCCCAACGTGCCTGCAAAAGCCGAGATAAGAATTTTTTATTTCTGGAAAGATGGCGATGAAAGGCCGGTGGCAGTAACCAACCTTGCCCGCATAAGCAAAGGAAAAATGATTGGAGTAAGGTATAATATGGATAAAGACTGGGTGGGCGCAAGTGTTTGCTATTTTGAGAAATAAGCACCGTCTTTGAAAGCGAAAAGGAAACCTCCGCCACTCCAAATATTCAACAGCACCATAAACATTAGAATAAACATCCGAAGCCTGAGAAATAATAAACTGGAAATTATAAACATCCGGTAAGCCCTTAATGCAATAATTTTTTAGCCATATTAATTCACTTCAATGGTGCATCATTATAAAGCAACTACTTTTTTCGTTATACTTTTGCAAAATGAATCATAACAGTACAACTTCTGAAATGCTTGCCCGGCTTGGCATTGAAGACTTGAATGCCATGCAGGCAGCATCAATAGAAGCTAATAAAAAAAACGAAAATGTAATTCTTTTATCTGCAACTGGCTCTGGCAAAACAATAGCATTTTTATTGCCGCTACTGGAGTTGCTTGATAATAAAAATAAAAATACGCAGGCGCTGATCATCGTTCCATCCAGGGAATTGGTTATGCAAATTGAAAAAGTGTTCAGGCAAATGGGCACGGGTTTTAAAGTAACCACGTGCTATGGCGGCCATAAAAGAGAAATTGAAGAAAACAATCTCACAGAGCCACCAGCGCTGATTATAGGAACTCCGGGAAGGCTTTGTGACCATATAAGAAGAAACAATATAACTATTGATACGATACAAACTTTGGTTCTCGATGAATTTGATAAAACACTGGAAGAAGGCTTTTCAGAGGAACTTTCATTTATTATTTCTTCACTGAAAAATATAAAGAAAAAAATACTTACCTCCGCAACGGGAACAATGGATATTCCTAAATTTATACAAGTTGATAACGCTGTAACACTTGATTTTATAACAGAACAAAAAGAAAAAAATATAGCTTATCAAAGTGTCACTTCTCCGGAAAAAGATAAAACAAGAACGCTATTTAATTTGATCTGTTATCTTGGAAACCGCTCTGCTATTGTGTTCTGTAACCACCGGGAAGCTGCTGAGCGCACGAGCAAATACTTATCAGAAAATGGAATTGTGAACGAATTTTACCATGGTGCAATGGAACAACAGGAAAGAGACAGCGCCTTAAGTAAGTTTAGAAACGGTACGGTAAATGTTTTGGTGACAACAGATCTTGCCTCCCGCGGGCTCGACATACCTAATATACGTTATATAATTCATTTTCATTTGCCGCACACCGAAGATGCATTTATTCATCGCAATGGAAGAACGGCAAGAATGGATGCCAGCGGAACTATCATTTTAATATTATCAGAAGAAGAAAAACTACCTGCTTACATACATGAGCCGGTAGAAGATATTCATTTACCAGAAACTGCAACCTTGCCCGAAAAGCCAAAGTGGTCAACGCTTTTCATTGCCGCAGGCAAAAAAGACAAAGTAAATAAAACAGATATTGTTGGCTTTTTAACGAACAAAGGTGAGCTTAAAAAAGAAGACATCGGGCTTATTGATGTAAAGGATTTTTTTTCATTTGTGGCTATAAGAAAAACAAAAATGAATACAACACTTCATTTAATAAAAAATGAAAAAGTGAAGAACAAAAAAGTGAAAATGGAGATAGCTAAATAATATTACAAATGAAAAGTTTGCTTCATTGCCCTGAACATTCCCGGTGTTGACCATTGCCCGGGAACGATCATTCTTCTTAATGTAAATAACGGCTCTGTTGTATCTCTTTTGGTTGATAAAATAAACGCCATTTTATAACCGGCTTTTTTCAGTTCAGGTATAGCAGCCTGCCCCCAGATACCGAATGGATAAGCAAAATAATCTGCGCTTTTACCTGTAATATCCTCTATAGTTTTTTTAGGTTTTACAAATTGTTTGTTCCAATCATCGCCCTGGTATTTAGTTACCATGTGATGATCCCACGTATGCGCTTCCACCGCATTGCCATTGTCGGCAAGCTGCTTTAGCTGGTCTTTACTCATGTATCTCGGGCGGTTAATAGAAATGGTCATTATAAAATAAACGCCTTTAAACCCATACTTCTTCATTTCAGTTTCGCCAATGCTAAATTGTTCCTCATCTGTATCATCAAACGTAAGCATGACGGGCTTTGCAGGTAATTTGCCGCCGTAAACAAGGTAATTATATAAGTCGCCAGGCAACACTGTTTCATAACCACTATCTTTCAAAGCTTTCATTTGCTCCGCAAAAGATGATGGTGATACTGAATAGCTTTTCATGGTTTCTCTCTGGCCCGGCTTAGCTTCCCTGATGTGGTGATAGCACAACACCGGAACTTCTTTTTTAGCAAGCATTTCACTGAGGCTTAGCTTTTTTTTGCCTTCATAAGAAGAATCGCCAGCTTGTTTTGGTGATGTCGAAGAAGAAGCTTTCACCTCATCATTCTTTTTATTTTGTGTAGAACAGGACGCAACAAACAGTATAGCAGTTATTGCGATGCAAAGATTTTTCATAATAGAAATATTGTTATTGATACTGTATATAGATTGGCTTCGGCGTAAACTTTAGTAATTCTTCAGGAGTATACATTAAATGGTTGCCGTTTTTTATATCATTTTTATAGAACAATTTAAAGCCTGTAAATTCCACCGGTTGCTTATAGATGTATAAAAGGTAAGTAGAGTGTTTTAATGTTTTATCTCCCCATCCATCCATGTCCATCACTATCTGCACTTCAGGCACTTTTTTTATTTTTTCATAACCCGTTACCATTCCTTGTGTAAAGCGGTGGACAATTAAAATTTTTGGAGGCAGGTTATATTTCTTTACCAGCGAAGCAAGATAATCTACTGCATTATTTACATCTTCATAGTTAAATGTTCCTATCTTTTTACCGGGCACTTCTCCATTCTTCATTGAAAACTCCGGGTCTATTCCAAGATTTACATTCGGAAGCTTCAGGTAATTTTCAAGATTAGGCACTTCCGCTTTTACGGTGCTATGCCCTACCTGTATGTCGAGGAACACAAGGCCATTTATTTCTTTAGCCCAATTTACAATGGTATCCATCTGGCTATATGGCATCCTGTACCTGTGCATTCCATCTTTGCCTGGCGCACCTTGCGCGGTTACTGCTATATAATGCAAGGCAGGTATTACATGCATACTGGTATCCGCAGCTTGCCATTTGGCCACTTCCGTACGCAGCTTCGCGAGCATTTCATTTTTAGGAAGCTCACCTAAAATGCCCATCTTTTTAGAATATAAATTTCCATAAAAAGCAACGATCCTGTTGAAGGGAAGTACGGCTCCTGCAAGTGGATATGGAAATTTTGCGGGCCATTTACCCGTGGTATCATTATTGGCTATTGCCAAAAGCTTTTTGTTGTAAAGCGCTGTGTCAAATACATTGTTATGTGTTTGAACAGGTTGATCTGCTTTAACTGCTGCTGTATCTTTTTTAGCAGCATCAGCGGTAGCAGCAGAGTGGCAACCTGTTTGAGCAGATGCAATCATCGTTAGAAAAAAAATAACCGGAAAATAATTAGCAATTTTCATAGCAGGTTCAACAAGTTTTATAATGCTGTTTTAAACAAAACAGTTTTTTATTTATTTAAAAAAGATAATAAGTTGATCAATTTATACAACCAATAAAACTATATGTTTTGAATTAGTAATAAGCAATAAAAGTTATACTAAAGTGGCAACATAATTTTGATCTAAAAGTAAGTATCCAAACAGGTTGCTCCCAAAAAATTTATAAACAGGATTGTTAATAAGTAATCTTTATTCTTATAAAAAGTGCGCTATGAATTTATATAGCTGTCGAGGTGCTTTATGGTTTGCTGTTGTTTTAAAATAGTTTCTCTTACCACATCAGTAATTGAAATGATGCCTTCGAGATGGTTGTTTTTAAACACAGGCAGGTAGCGGATGTTGCTATTGGTCATAAGTTCCATGCAATGCTCTACAGTATCTGAAGGGCTGATGTGTGGAAAATCTGAAGACATGATTTCTGAAACCTTTGTATCAGTAGAATTTTTTCCTTTTAAAATTACTTTTCTTGAGTAATCACGTTCTGTAATAATGCCCACGAATGCATTATTTTCCATCACTACAACCGACCCGATATTATTATCAGCCATTACTTGCAAAGCATTTAAAACAGTAGTATTTGGTAAAACGGAAATAGCGTTTCTGCCTTTTCTCAGCAAGATGTCGGATACATGGTTCATATCAGGAGTTTCGGGTAATTTACTAAACAAAAAAGTTACAAACAAAAAATTATTTATAAATTAAACTATAACCATTATCTTTATGTCTATATATTTCTGTAATCCCAACCCCCTGATAGCAAAAATTCAATTCTAAGGAATTCCTGTTTTAATAAATAATCTTTAAAATTTAAAAACTCAGGTTATGAAAAAAGTTTACTCTACTGAATTCACCGACACACTTGTAGCCATAGGCATCATCGCAGGTTTCTATGGGCTAATGACCATTGTTGCGTTGTTAACTGGTCTTTGATCCGCTGATCTTATTTTATAAAGCAATAACTACCTTCTTATTTTTTTATTAAAGAAAATAAGAAGGTTTTTTATTGATTTAAATTCAAATTATTTTATTTATTAGGATTAGATATATTCGTGATGGCATAAAAGCCTAGTCTATTTTATTTATTTATAAAAGTATTATTGCTCTCATCAGCATCCACATATATATCTGCAACCAATTTTAAAGATTGAATTGGCTTTGTATTTCCAATAGATAAAGTTATACGTTTTTGCGAAGCAGCCCATACTTCCGGCGATTTGTGAATGGTTTGTGTGCTTCCATCTTTATAATTTATTAAAAGATCTATGGGAACAGGAAAGCCTCCGATATTGCTGATGCTTACCTGTGAGGCGTTATTTACTGTTTGTAATGTATCAATAGCAAGATCAATATAATTATTGCTAAAAAACCATGCATTCCAAAACCAGTTAAGGTTTTCGCCGGATGTATTATTGAAAGAATAAAAAAAATCCCAGGGCTGCGGGTGCTTGCCATGCCAGCGATCCATAAAGCCATGAAGACATTTTCTGAACATATCATCGCCCAAAAGATCTTTTACTGAGAGGTAAGCAAGCGAAGGCTTTCCGTATTCATTATTGCCAAACCCACGGCCTGAATTCGCATCGCCGGGTGTAATAATAGGCAGGTCTTCATCTGCATTGTTATCATATATCCAACGGTTCACACGAAACTGCTTATAAAAGTTATCTGCAGAATCTTTAGACATCTGCGTTCTGTTATACAATAATTCAAATGTGGTTGCCCAGCCTTCATCCATAAAGCCATACCGTGTTTCATTTATACCCATATAAAAAGGGAACCATGTGTGTGATATTTCATGCTCTTCTACAAACCTTGAAAAGTAAAACTCCTGGTAACTTTCATCGTTGGCCATCATGGGATATTCCATGCCGGCATAGCCTTGCAACACCGTCATTTTAGGAAACGGATAGGCAACACCCGGCCATGTTTTCGATAAAAAACTTAAAGCGCTCTGACCAAACTCTACGGCATGATGAAAATCTTTTGCAGTATCGTTGAACGCAGATTGAATGCTTGCTCTGCGCTTCGATGCTTCATCCACCACAACACTTGAAGCATCCCATACATAATGGTTGCTGAGGCACAAAGCCATATCTGAAACATTGTTGTAAGCGAACGTCCATGTGTTTACATCATTTTGCTTTGTAATATTTTTACCAGCGATATCTGTAGCATCCGCAACATGTATTACATTGCTTGCTTTCATGGATTCATTTAATCTCTGCACATATTTTGGCTGAAGCACCTCGTTTGCATTTTGCAAATTTCCGGTTGCCCACACAATATAATTTTTAGGCACTTTTATGTTCATCACATAATTATTAAAATCATTATAAAACTCTAAAGCCCCATTATGCTCAATATCATCCCAGCCGCTCACATCGTCATACACGGCCACACGAGGATAAAAATAGGCAAGGTAATAGGTGGTGGAATCAATCATGCCTTCTCTTTCACTTTGCAGCGAAATCTGGTAGTGCCAGTCAAAGGCAAGCTTTACTGAATCATGCGGCAGCAAAGGCTTTGAGAGCCTTGTGTATTGAACCGTGCCACCATCCGCATGTCCCCATTTTTTCTCCTCTCCGTTTTCTGAATAATTATCTACGTGCACACCATCGGTTAAAAAATCTGCGTCTGCGTGGCCTAATCTTGTTATGCCGGGCTTGTGTATATTTTGAATAAACTTAAAACACAGTTCGTGTAAAGTATCAGGGCTGTTATTAATGTAGGATATCTGCTCGCTTCCTTTTATGTTTCTATCCGGTGGCAAAGCAGTTACCGTTATGTTGTAGGTTGCAGTATTCTGCCAGTATTTTTTGCCGGGCCAGCCATCATTAGATCGTGTTTCATTCTTATAGGCTTTCTTTAAATCACGCGGCCAGTACAGGTTTTGAGAAAATGCTTCAGCTAAAACAAATAACAGCAGCAGCAGTGTACATATTTTTTTCATTCTTATTCTTTTTACATGTAAAGTATAACTATTGCTTTTTTTTATTAAAAAAAATTATACAAAAGGTAAAAATTCTTTTAAACAACTGATGGATTCATACAACAAAGAATGTGTACTTTTATTGCAAACCATTATGCTATGGAACATAAAAAAGATTTTGAGGAATTAAATAAAAAATCGCTTGATAAATATGAAGAATACCTGAAAACAAAAGCTCATCTCGATAAAAAGCATCATGAGAAACTGAGCGAAGCAAAAGACAAATGGCAAACTTCCTGGACTGGTTTTATGGATATGCTTATGTATCTTGAAACTCTTGAAATATAAGCCTGGCTTTATTTATATCATTTATTAATATCTTTTTTTAAAAAAAAATAAATAATTTTTTAATAATAACCAATGCAAAACCAGGCGCCCGAATTCATACTGGAAGTAGAAGATCTGAATGTGCGGTATGGAAGTTTTCAGGCAGTAAACAGTGTTTCTTTTGAAATAAAAGCAGGTGAAATATTTGGGTTGCTTGGCCCCAACGGCGCAGGTAAAACCAGCACGCTCAGTTCTATAGAAGGCTTGCTGGTACCGCATTCCGGAAAAATAACTGTGGCTGGTTATAACATTGCAAAGCAGCCAATGTATGCCAAAGCAAATATGGGCGTACAGTTGCAGGCAACCAGCTTTCAGCCGGAACTTACCATATCGGAAATCATACGTCTTTATGCAGGCATTTACGGAGTTGCGCTTACCTCCGATAAAATAAATGTTTTGCTTATCGATATAAAACTTGAAGACCATGCGTCAAAACGATTCGGGCAATTGTCCGGCGGCCAGCAACAGCGGGTTTCATTGATCATTGCCACTATTCATGATCCGGTACTTGTAATGCTTGATGAGCCCACCAGCGGCCTTGATCCTCAAGCGCGAAGGCAGCTTTGGGAACGCATTGAAGCCATAAAAGATAAAGGGCATGGAGTGGTGCTTACCACACATTCTATGGAAGAGGCAGAGTCAGTTTGCGACCGCATCGCTATCATAGATCATGGGCGCATCATTGCTATAGATACACCGGAAGCATTGATTGATAAACACCGCAGCGATCCCAATGTTATCAGCGCTTCGCGTAAAGGCAAGATCACGCTGGAAGATGTATTCATTGGCCTTACAGGAAAAAATGTAAGAGCATAAACTATAATACAATGGAAAATAAAATACCCAAACCTGGTGAAGCCTTACTGTCATTAATTCGTGCAGACTTTACCACTCAATGGCGCAACAGGCGCTCTGTTATAATGTCGCTGCTTGTTCCTGTGGTTATTTTAATTTCCTGGAAGGGAGTGATTGATAAACTTGGTGGTCCGTTTGCCCTTGCCATATCCATGACGATCGGGCTTACTTCAATAGGTATTATGGGTTATGCAATTGCGGTAGCCCGCGACAGGGATAAAGGTATTTTTCAACGGTTAAGAGTTACACCTGTGCCTTCGCTTTTTATAATGCTAAGCAGGCTGGTGGTGCAGCTTGCAATGATCTTGTTATTAATAATATTTGTTTTTATAGTTGGCTATCAATATGATAAAATAACTCTTTCTGTTGCAGGTTATGCGCTTACGTTCCTCACCGCGCTTGTTGGCGGAGCTTTATATCTTGGGCTTGGGCAAATGATCGTTGGTCTTGTAAAAAATGCTGAAACCGTTAACTCCACCAGCAGGCTTGTGTACATTGCATTTATTATGCTTGGCATGTTCGGAGAGTTGGGCATGTTTGGCAATCAATTAAAAGAGGCAATTCACTGGTCTCCGTTTGGTACAGTAAAAACAATACTTGCAACCGGCATGGAGCCGGCAAAATGGAGTTCTGAAACAACAATTGCCTTGCTCGTAACTTTTTGTTATGCGGTTATCTTTTCTTTCTTTGGCATTAGATGGTTCAGGTGGAACAGTGCAGCATCTTAATAGCTGATGATACATTTTAATTTATTTATTTTAAATAAAACTGTATTAATTTATTTCAAAAAAAAACGATTTGCTTACTCTTTAAATTATATTTAAATGGCCACAACCCTTGCCCCTGCTTCATTACAGCAAAGAAACCTTGCCCTCGATGTTTTTCGCGGCATGACAGTTTGCTTTATGATTATTGTAAATACACCAGGAAGTGATACCTCCTTTTCACCATTGCAACATGCTAAATGGAATGGCTTTACACCAACTGACCTGGTGTTTCCCTCCTTTTTATTTGCAGTAGGAAATGCTAACAGCTTTGTATCGCGCAAATGGGAAACCATGAAGCAATCTCAGGTGGTATGGAAAATATTAAAGCGAACTGCTATCATTTTTTTACTCGGCTTTCTGTTGTACTGGTTTCCTTTTTTTAAAATAGATAAAGCACACAACATAGTGTACGCACCTATCAACGATACCAGGATAATGGGAGTGTTACAAAGAATTGCATTGTGCTATGGCATTGCATCTTTACTCATCTATTTTTTAAAAATAAGAACAGCAGTTATCGTTTCTGTTCTCTTACTTTTTGTGTATTGGATACTGCTATATTGGTTTGGTGATGCAAACGATCCTTTCAGCATGACCGGCAATGCAGGCTATAAACTTGATGTATTTCTTATGGGTGAAAATCACATGTATCATGGCGAAGGCATTGCATTTGACCCCGAAGGCTGGCTTAGCACTTTACCCGCTATAGGCAATGTGGTTGCGGGTTATGTTGTCGGAAAATTTATACAGCAAAAAGGCAATAGGTATGAAGGATTAACGAAGTTATTATTAAGCGGGGCAGCGCTCATCGTCTGTGGATATTTCTGGAATTTATTATTGCCCATTAATAAAAAATTATGGACGAGCAGCTTCGTAGTTTATACAGTTGGCATTGATTGCGTGATAATTGCCGCATTGAACTATATAATTCAAATGCGCCAAAAAGCAAGCTGGACGTGGTTCTTCCAGATATTTGGCAAAAATACTTTGTTCATTTATCTCTTATCAGAACTGCTGGTAGTTGTTTTTTATATTACACCTGTTGGTCATTCTAATTTATTTGCATGGCTGTATAATAATATTTTTAGCTACGCCGGCGGGTATATTGGCTCGTTATTATTTGCTGTTTGCTATATGCTTCTTTGCTGGAGTGTTGGGTACTGGCTTGATAAAAGAAAGATCTATGTAAGAGTGTAATTATTATTTATACGGTTAGTGATGCTGGTATTTCAGTGCGCATTTCATCAGCTTCTGATACATATTTTTATATAAATAAAAATTATGCTTTGTATAAAACAACCTGTAAACATCTATTGTTTAAGTATTGAAATTGAACAATGTTTTATTATGGATTGTTCATACAATAGATAAAGAACATCTGTAACCTTCTTATACATTTGCTAATGCCTCTACCTTTAAGCTACCAGATCATTTATCTTTTTATAATGGCTTTGGCAATCGCCTGCATTGCCTGGACGGTTACGCATGAAGAGGTTTTTCGTGAGCCAAGAGAATATTGCGAAAAAAAATCAAAAGAAAGCAAAACACTTTTGCAAAGAAAAATTATGTATCTCTTTACGTGTGAATATTGCTTTAGTCATTATGTTACAATTCTTTTTTTATTTATTACTCGCTATCATCTTTTGTATTACAACTGGCGCGGATATTTAATAGCGTTTTTTGCATTAGTATGGGTTGCTAATGTGTACATGAGCTTGTTTGGGTTTATACGGGTAGGGATGAAAAAGGAAAAATTAGAAGCCAAAATAAAAGAAGTAGAAGCAAGGGAATGCGAAGATAATGGCACAAAAAAATAAATCCTGCACTCATCAGCACAGGATTTACTGGAAATTCTTGTTGTGTTATTGCGGCATCACAGTACCATCTTCACCCATTATATCAGTCTTATACGTTCCGGCGTCACCATATCTTACCACATAAGCTTTTTGCCCGGGCGCATGTGTTATACAGGTAACATCGTAAGCATTAGTGTACTTACTTTTTATACTGCTAAGCACGGCATCAGGAATGTAGCTTTCTAATACAGGAAGAGAAGCATAGCCAGGCTGCCCCATAGTATTTTTTGCATTTGCCATCATTCCATTTGCTGAGTTCATTCCATTACTCATAGAAGAACCGGCATTATTCATCATGTTATTTGCTGATCGGTTTTTATTCATCATTTTGGAAGAATCAGCACCCATCGAACCCATGGAATTGTTTACGGAACCTGAATTATTATTCATCATTTTTGAAGAATCCATTCCTGCAGAATTGTTCATCGAACCTGAATTGTTCGTCGAACCTGAGTTATTATTCATTGTTTTCGAAGAATCCATTCCCGCAGAATTGTTCATCGAACCTGAATAGTTGGTCGAACCTGAATTATTCGTCGAACCAGAATTGTTCATTGAACCCGAGTTATTATTATTCATCGTTTTCGAAGAATCCATTCGCATAGAATTATTCATTGAACCCGAACTGCTGTTCATCATTTTAGAAGAATCTGTTGTCATGGTGCTATTAACTGAGCCAGAATTATTCATCAACTTTGTGCTGTCAGCACTCATAGTATTATTCATGTTATTGTTCATGGAATGCAAAGAATCCATACCTGTGTGCATAGTGCTATCAGTTGTTTGAGCTGATAAAGTTGTAACGGCGCCTGCAAATAGCAGAAAAATAAGTAACTGTTTCATATAATAATTTAAGTTTAAAGGTTTACGAATACCAGATAGACAATAGTTGTGCCACACAATTTTGAGAAAGTTGATTACATATTTAAAACTGTGAAAGAGTAGAGTTTCAATATTACCAAAAATTACAGGGGATACTATAGAACAAATTTATAGCTACAAGCATACTGCGATTCACTTTTTAGAAAAAAAATATCATGCTTTCCGATCCGGCATCTTTAGAAGTACGAACCGAATCAATAGTTTGCTTTATCTGATCTCTTTTGTTATTAGTTTTATCAGGGTTGGTACATAAGGTAATAAATAAAAGTATGCAACCAATTACAATTTTCATATCAGTAACTTGATAAAGAAATTATACAATTTATATACCTGAATTTACGCAGAAAGATTTATAATGAATAACGATAAATAAAATGCAAAGTGACCACGTATTTCTACTACTGAAACCCGGTAATTTCTGTATCGCAAAGATTAAGCAATATTGCTCTTGTGCAGCGCATACTGCTGCTATATCTTTGTATTCAGAAGTTGATTGATGTTCAACAAACATTAATCAAAATATCCAAATCCGCTGAAAAAAGCCAAATCCAACAATCCGATAGAAAATCATAATCTGATATCAGTCAACTTCTTTTTTCTTTTTCCAATCCTGTAAAAACTGAAATATTCAATTAATTTTTTTTAAAAATTTGTCCAATATCATTTGTAATAACTAACCTCATAGAAGTAAAATGTTTAAGCCCTGCAGTGCGGGGCTTTTTGTATATTGATGGTTTCTAACAAATTCATATAAGTGCCTTCAGATATACATATAAACCGGCTGCTTACCGCCATTGCCGCAGAGGAAAAAGAAGAAGCAAACAGGTATAGTTTAAATCAGCAGCATACACTTAAATCGTTAAAGGCCGAAGGGCTTGCGCTGCATCCTTTAATAATTACACGCAAAAATTTTGGCTATGCCGATTATCCTGAAATCAGCTTCAGGCTTGCGTTTCCTGCGGACATAAATCATTTCAGAGATGGCGCAGCTATTGAATGTTTTTGTTCAGGAGAAGATCCGGTAAAAGGGGTTTTGATAAACCTTGACGGGCGTTCAGGAGAGTTTCGCTTATTTGCTCCGGATTTTCCTGATTGGATTGAAGAGGATAATGTGGGTATAAAACTCACGCCCGACCAGCGTACCATTACCATTATGAAAACTGTATTGAACAACCTGGAAAATAATAAGCTTCTTTACAGCCTTTTCACACAGCTTCACGAAAGTTTGTTACCTAACAGATATGCTGCACACGAAGAAAATATTTCTTATTATAACCAGCATCTTAACAGCAGTCAGCAGCACGCAGTAACAGCCGTTCTTGGTAATGAAAATCTTATGGTTATTCACGGGCCGCCGGGTACCGGAAAAACAACAACAGTATCTGAGGCCATTACACAATTAGTGCTTAAAGGAGAAAAAATTTTGGTGGCAGCACCGAGCAACACTGCGGTAGATAATATTGCTAAAAGCCTTTTACGGCAAGGGTTGCAGATACTTCGCGTAGGTAATACAAGTAAAGCAGACGAAGAAATTTTCCCTTTTACCCCGGAAGGCAAACTTGCAGATGCAAAGCAACAAAAGCAAATAAAAGAGCTCAAAAAAAGGGCTGAAGAATTTAGAAGAATGGCATTAAAATATAAGCGCAGTTTTGGTAAAGCCGAAAAAGAACAGAGAAATCTTTTATTTAAAGAAGTAAAAAATATACGGGCGGAAATAAAAAGCCTGCAATCATATAATGAAGAAAAATTATATAAAGAAGCGCAAGTAATATTGGGTACGCCCATAGGCTTATATGATGCTAAGATTAATCATATTCGTTTTCACACTTTGGTTATAGATGAAGCAGGCCAATGCATTGAACCGCTTGCCTGGTGCATATTTCCTCTTGCTGAAAGGTATGTGCTTGCCGGTGATCACCTGCAGCTCCCGCCAACTATATTGAGCCAGGAAGCTGTTGAGCTGGGGCTTAATAAATCAATACTTGAAATTGGTGTCCATGCAACAGATGCCATCTTTCTGCTCGACACGCAATATCGTATGCGCCAATCAATAGCTGGTTTTTCGGGCGCATTTTTTTATAAAGGTTTATTAAAAACTGCTCCACATCTATTCGATAAGCAAATTCATATAACGTTTATTGATACAGCCGGTTCAGGCTTTAATGAAACACAAGGCGATAATGGAATGAGCCTGAAAAATGAAGGAGAACTCTTAATTGTAAAAAAACTTATAGAAGGTGAAAGCCTTGCTGCATCTGACGTTGCGTTCATTTCTCCTTATTCCGGGCAGGTGCTTGCAGCAAAAGAAATGCTTTCCAAAAATATAAGGGTAAGCACTATTGACAGCTTTCAGGGGCAGGAAAAAGAAATCATAATACTTTCACTTGTTCGAAGCAATGATGAAAACGATATAGGCTTTCTAAAAGATTACCGCAGAATGAATGTAGCTGTAACCCGCGCAAAGGAACAACTCTTTGTGATAGGCGACAGCGCAACAATAGGCTCAGATGTTTTTTATAAAGCCTTTTTAAATTATGTGGAAAACAATGGCAGATACAGAAGCGTGTGGGAGTTTGATATGTGATTTATACAAAATTTTTTTTACCAATAAAAAGATATGCTGTTAATGTAAGTGAAAAGGAATGCAGGTGTAAACATAAAAATTCTCATGTGTACATCTCAAACGCTTGCTTAGTTAATATCGCTTTGCTCTCTGCCGAAAAAACGAAGGCGGTGCGCCTTGCTGGTAAGGTAGTGCAGCATTTTCTCTTCCAGCCAATGGTGCAGTGGTAGCAGCATGGCAATAAGTATTATTTTTATGGCAAGAATTTTCCATGGCTCGCCATGTGTTATGGCGTGTATCTGTGTATCCAGCAGCAGGGTTATAAATTCAAATAAAAAGATAAAGGCAAAAAATCCCAGCGCTTTAATAACGGCCGGCGACATGCGGAAAACGCCGAATAATACCAGCACAATAAAGATAGTGGCTATAGCGGCGGTGATACCCATGTATTCAATATTATCTCTGCGCCGGAGCCTTGACTCCTCCTGCAGCTTTTGTTGTTCTGCACGTTTGTTAGTGTTTTCTATTTCTATATTTAAAATATCTTTTTGCCTCCCGAGTGCATCAAGGGTGTCTTTATAAAAATTATAGCGGCTATAATAATAGTAAGCATTTTTATAGTCGCCTATGGCAAGGTATGCAGAATCGAGGCGGTTGCTTATATCCTGCTGCTTGTCAAAATCTCCAGCAGAATCTGCAAAGCTTTTTGCAAGTAATAGCTTCTCTTTTACTGCATCTTTATTGCCCATTTCCTTTAAAATGTTTGCCCATTCAGAAGTAAAAAAAAACTTTTCTTCATAGTTCTGTGTTTGTGCGTATTCGTAAGGTGCAGCAATGTTCATATAATATAATGCAGAATCAAATTGGTTAAGATTTTCTTTATTGGCTGCATATAATTTATTAAGCTCAAAGCTGATCCCAAAATCGTTAATAAACTTAAGTACATCAGGATGGCTGTATAAATAAGCAAGCCCTTTTTGTGGAGATTCATTATTGAAATAATAATTAAGCAAATCCAAATTTATATTTAGTTTATACACTTTAAAATCAAGGGAATCAGCTAAGCTCATGGCTTTGTTATACCACATCAGGCCCATGTCTGTTTTGCGCTCTGCTGCATAACTTTGCCCCATACCCCTCATGCCATTTAAAACAACATGCCATTCATTCCAGCTACGGCCTTTTTCTATTGCCAGAATGTAATAATCTTTACATTTTTCATATTGCTCTGTTTCACGGTAAAATGCAGCAATATTTATGTAGCTATTGGTAATAAGATAATGATCTCCTGATTTTTCGGCAAACTCTCTTGCCGTAAGCAGCGATTGAAAGCGGGATAATTTATTGCCTGATACATCCCACGTATAGGATATAGAAGTATAAGCTTCGCAAAGCAAACTATCGTTACCAAGCGACGTAGCTAACGCAATGGCCTGGTTGTTATAATCAAGCGCTTTTTGTTTTTCTGAGTTGTATCGGTAATACGTTGCATATTTCATTAAAGCCGAAACCTTGTATATTTCAAGGCCGCTTTCATTAGCAACAACCATACAGTTGTTTATATAATTTTTTGCCTTTTCTGCATATTCATTATTACTAGTATAATTAAGATAAGCCTGTGCAGACCTGCTGTAAACTTCGCACATCAGTTGTCTGTTGCGGCTTGTTTCGGCTTCACTAATTAATACATTTTTCATGCTGTCGAACCCAGGTTGCCCAGGCAGGCTTCGTGACATAAGCTCAAAGCCTATATTAATTCTCTGCATAGATACAGAAGTATAGGTATGCCTGAGCAAATTTATAAGGCTGTCATTTTTCAGGATATAGTATTGGGCAGAAGTATTTTTGCCAAATAAAAAAATAAAAAACAGCAATAAAATAAACCTCATAAGAAAATAAATTGCAGCTAAGTTCTGTAAAAAAAAGTGAAGAAGTAATAAGAGAATTATCTCAATAATAAGTTATGAACGACATGAAAGAATACTTTTTTAAAATGCACATAAACAAATGAGCTTATTTTTATTTCACGTAACTCACTTATCGCATATTTTAAAAATTATTTGTGGTATAATTTTTAATACCTACGAATATATAAATCTCAAATATATAAATCATGGAAACAACTACACCAGCAAAAGTGAAATGGGGAATTGATCCTGTTCATAGCGACATAAGTTTTAAATTAAAACATTTAATGATTGCCAATGTACGCGGCTCATTTAAGGAATTTGAAGCAAGCATCTTTACTACCGGCGATGACTTTATGAGCGCAGAAGTTGACTGCTGGATAAACCCTGCATCTATTGACACTGGCAATAAAGACAGGGATGCACACGTAAAAGGCGCCGAGTTTTTTGATGTGGAGCAATACAAAGAAATTGAATTCGTGGCTAACACTTATGAAAACGTGGACAGCGATGGCAGCTATGAGCTTTGGGGCAATTTAACCATAAAAGGTATAACAAAAAAAGTGAAGCTGGATGTGGAATTTGGCGGCGTTATAAAAGATCCCTGGGGAAATGAGAAAGCGGCTTTTAGCATTAATGGAAAGATAAACAGGAAGGATTTTGGATTGGTCTGGAACAGCCCGCTGGAAGGGGGTGGTGTAATGCTGGGCGACGAAATTCAGATCATGTGCGAGATACAATTAGTGAAGCAATCCTAACGCTTTTTATACAATAACGTTTGGCGTAATAAACAGTAAGAGAAGTAATCCGATAACATTACCATTTATTTTATCCCTTTATTTACACTCATTATATTCTTTTACAATATTTTTTATTACTTCCAATCTTTTGCCGCCAAGAGACATTAAAGTATAATAATAATTTTTTTCTTTAGCCTTAATTCAATACATCTCTGCTTTTCCAGGCTTAGGCAAGGCATTCATTATAAAATTTCGCAACTCATCATTAGCTTTGCCAAGGTCTTCTTTTCGCAGGTACATCATGTGGCCGCTACGGAAGCCATGCCATTCCATGCGGCTCTTCAGCTTCCCGGAAGGATCCATTTGCCACATACTGTATTTTGCATTAAAATAATCGCAGGCACCATCGTAGTAGCCAGACTGCACCATCAGGTGAAGGTAAGGGTTCATAGCCATTGCCTGTCGCAGGTTGTCGCCAGTGTGGTCGTTCTTATCATCCCAAGGCCATACATTGCCAAACATATTATATTTTAAATCAGTTTTATAATTAAGTTCATTTCGCAAGTAGATGTTCATAGCAGGTGTAAACGCATGAAGCCAGGAAGTAAGCTCTGCATTATAATCTGGCTGGTCGCCGGCATCCTGTCGGTCGATGCCGCGATACCTGCTATCCAGCCTTCCTATGGTAAAGCCTTTATCGCGCAACAGATCTTTCCAAAAAAAATCTGTAGGTATCACCAGGTTGTGTTGCAATACGGCTGTTTCATTTATGCCGGTATATTTGGCTACACTTGCGGCAGTAGCCTGTTTATCTGCATCAGTGATGGTGTTGCCTTTTGCCAAAGCAGGAATTAAAGTATTGATGGTAAAATTTTCCACTTCGGGCAATATATCTGTAAGGTCTTTGCTCTGCATATCTGCGGGCAGCTTTTTATGATACCATGCCGTAGCAGCATAATAAGGAAGCAACAGCGCCTCGCCTACAGGACCATCGCGCTGTATGCCGAGGCCTGTCGGAGACACCAATACCACACCGTTAAGATACATCCACTGTGCATTTTGCAATTCCAGCGCAAGCCCTGAAACCCTTGTGGTGCCGTAGCTTTCACCAATAAGGAATTTTGGCGAAGCCCACCTGTTCTCTCTTGTAACAAATGTGTTCAGCCATTCGGCGAGATACTTTATATCTTCATTTACGCCAAAAAAAGCTGTCTTATCAACCTCTTTGCTCACCGGCCTGGAATAACCTGTGTTAACAGGATCTACATAAACAATATCAGCCACATTTAAAATAGAATTGTTATTATCATGCAGCCCATAAGGCTGTGTAGGATTTCCTTCTTCATCAATATTTAAAATGCGGGGGCCTGTATAGCCAATTTCCATCCATACAGATGGCGTACCTGGCCCACCGTTGAAAGATATAACCAAAGGCCGTGTTGCCTTATCTTTTATATCTGTTCTCTGGTAATAGGTGTAAAACACACTGGCTATAGGTTTGCCATCTTCATCCCATATAGGCATGGTGCCGGAGGTAGCTGTGTAAGGAACTGTTTCTCCTTTTATGATAACCTGGTTTCTAATAATAACAGATGAGTCGGTTACCACCATTTTATTTATTTCCATTGGCTTACCATCTTTTGTTTTTTGGGCAAATGCGCCAGCACCAATAATGAAAGATGACATTATAAACAGGAGAAACTTCATTGTTTTTATTTTAATAGTAAAATGAATATTTATTTTCTATCAATCTTTATAAAATTTTATTAAAAATATAATAAGACATATGCGGGTAAGATGATGATACATAAAAAGAATTACATCGAAGAATGAAACCTTACTCCCATCCGCTTGCCAGCACATCTGCAATGTGCATCGTTTTTATTGGCAATTCATTTTTTATAATGTATCCGTCCAGGTGCATCAGGCAGCTAAGGTCAGTTGAGATGATATACTCAGCATTTGTATCTAAAGCATGATGTACTTTTTGGTCGGCCATCGCAATGGATATTGCTTCAAACTTTACAGCAAACGAGCCACCAAAGCCGCAGCAGGTCTCATTATCAGCCATCTCAATTAACTCCAGGCCTTTTACTTTACTTAATAATTTTCTCGGGGCTTCCTTTATTTTACATTCCCGAAGTGCGGCGCAGCTATCGTGATAAGTTGCTTTAGCCTGCAGCTCCGCTCCATAATTTTCAATCTTAATTATATCCGTGAGAAACTCAGTGAATTCAAATATTCTGTTAGACAGATCTTTTATTTTATTATGTAAAGATGAATTTTCGAACATGCCCGCATAATAATTTTTTACAAAGCCGGCGCACGATGCAGAAGGCGTTACAATATAATCTGTGCCTTCAAAATCTTTCAGAAATTTAGTAGCCACCTCTTTGGCTTCGTCTCTAAAACCTGCATTGTAAGCTGGCTGCCCGCAACAGGTTTGATTGGTATTGTACACAACATCACAACAAGCTTTTTCCAAAACTTTTACCATGTTAAAAGCCGTTTGCGGATACAGCTGATCAATAAAACAAGGTATAAACAACTGAACTTTCATTGTATAAATTTCTTACGCACATGTATAAGGTAACAGTTAGTGCACATACGAAAATAAACTAAGGCTATGAAGATTTTATAAGCATCATTTTTAATGCGGTAATGGCTGCTTCTTCGCCTTTGTTGCCATGCTCACCGCCGCTTCGGTCATCTGCCTGCTGCTGGTCATCTACAGTAAGCACGCCAAATATAACAGGAACAGGCAGTAGTAAGTTTAAATGCAGAACGCCGTCTGTAACGGCTTTGCACACATAATCGAAATGCGGCGTGCCGCCGCGCAGCACACAACCCAGCGTGATAAATACCTGCGGTCTTTCAAATTTATTTTGATAGGTATCCCAAAAATTTTTTACAGCAAAAGGAATTTCAAAAGCGCCCGGCACTTTAATGGTTCTGTAATTATTCATTCCATAATGCTTTAACACGTTTATGCATCCGTTCAGCAACTTATCTACAACAGGCGCATTCCATTCCGTATGCACAATAACAATAAAGGCATCCTTTGAAAGAATGCCCGGGTAATAATTAAAAAGATCGGAAGGTACTGAAGCCATTACACAATATGCTATATTATTCTGAAAAATCGCCCAACTTTGCCAGGTATCTGTCAGCATCACCGGCCTTATCAGATAAAGGATAATCTGTT
This sequence comes from Hanamia sp., assembly GCA_965276925.1. Taxonomy (GTDB): domain Bacteria; phylum Bacteroidota; class Bacteroidia; order Chitinophagales; family Chitinophagaceae; genus Ginsengibacter. The sequence continues at coordinate 2,399,195 of OZ255711.1, read as the reverse complement.
TTTATTTTTTTAAAAAGATCTATTGCATCTTTGGTTTTACCAGTAGCTTGTGCAAACATAGCCGCTCTGAATAAGTATTCTGAAGATGTATATTTATCTTTATCATTTACCTCTGCAGCTTTTTTGTAATAGTCAAGGGCATCACTATTTTTATTCAGCTCTGCATTGGCATCGGCAATCATTCCATAAGTCCTGCTTTGTATTTGCGTGGCGCCATGCGCATTAAAATCTTTTAAAAACTTTATGGCTTTATCAAACTGACCAAGGTGCAGGTAGCAGGCTCCCGCATAATACTCACAAAGGTTTGCAGCGGATGTTCCTGAATATTTATTGATGATCTTGAGCGCTCCGTCATTTCTTCCATCTCCGTTAAGCACTTTTGCTGCAATACTAATTTTCATGGAATCAATGGGTGCATTACTAAAATCGGAAAAGTATTTTTGTGTAACAAAAACTGCATCATCAGCTTTCTCGTTTTTTGGCACCTTAAACATGTATTTATATATAAGCCAGCCAATAAGTAACACTATTACAGCGCTGCCAATATACATAATGGGTCTGTAATTATTTAGCCAAAAACCTCTTGCTTTTTGCACTGCATCAGGCTCGGCTGTTATTGCTTCTTTTACCGCCATTTCTTTTTTTATTTATTTTATTTTTATTACACTAATAATAAAGTAAAAGCTAATCAGGTATCCGTGTAATTCTTTTTATTGGTATAATTTATTTTCTAATCCATTATAAATGGATAATCTGCTTCCGCATAAATATCTTTATACATCTCATCGTCTGAAGGAAAAGCGCTTTCATCAGCAAACTTTACGGATTCTTCTACTTCGGCTTTTACCCTTTCATTTATGTCATCTAATTCTTTTTCAGTAACCCCCATATCATTTTTCAGCTTTATCAAAGTTGTTTCTAAAGGATCCTGCAATTTGTATTCTTCCATTTCTTCTTTCGTTCTGTATTTAGCAGGGTCGCTCATGCTATGGCCTTTAAAGCGATACGTTTTTACTTCCAGAAGTGTAGGGCCCTCTCCTTCTCTTGCTCTTTTTACCGCACGCTCCACCCCTTCGTGAACACTTTCAGGGTTCATGCCATCTACCCTGTCGCCGGGCATATCGTAAGCATCAGCCAGTTTATAAATATCCAATACAACAGAGGTACGGGCTACAGAGGTTCCCATTGCATAGTTATTGTTTTCGCAAATGAAAATTACCGGTAGCTTCCAAAGCATCGCCATATTAAATGTTTCATGCAATATGCCCTGCCTTGCGGCGCCATCGCCAAAGAAACACAGCACTACATTGGTTGTGCCTTTATATTTCTCAGCAAAGGCAAGCCCGGCGCCGGTTCCAATCTGTGCGCCTACGATACCGTGGCCTCCAAAAAATCTTTCCTTCACGCCAAACATGTGCATGCTTCCACCTTTGCCCTTGCTGCAACCCGTTTCTTTTGCATACAGCTCTGCCATGCACGACTTTGCAGACACGCCTTTTGCAATGGCCAGCGCATGATCCCGGTAAGCCGTTATAAAAATGTCTTCCGGATTGGTGGCCGTCATACATCCTGCAGCTATTGCCTCCTGGCCTATATATAAATGACAAAAGCCACGAATCTTTTGCATACCATACATCTGCCCTGCCTTTTCCTCAAACCTGCGTAGCAACAGCATAAGCTCGTACCAGTATAAATAAGTTTCTTTAGAAAACTTTGTAGCCAATTTTTAAAATTTTAGGCTGCGAAGATAGGGTAAAAAGAAAAATAAAGATTAGGCATTTTGAAGCAAAAAATTATTTATAAAAATAAAATGATATTGAGTTTTTAATAACTCTTTTGTTCTTAGCAGCATTTCAAGCAGTGCATGTAAGAAATATAAGTTCCAATAAAACGGAATGTCTTTTCGGAGGTATTACTATGAGAAACAAAATCAACTCAAATAAAACTAAGCCAAAACTAAACTGGTCCGATTACTTTTTTACTTGTTTATCTTGCGACCCACTTCTTGTCTTAGTTTGTAATCAAATATCAATAATGGAAAAAAAATTAACGCTAAAAGTATCAACTTTATATTTAAATATATTATGCGCTCTTTTGTTTTTTTCAACCGCATGTTTTACCCAAAAGCTTACTGCAAGCATCAGGTTAAATCAATTAGGATTTTATCCTGGTGCCAAAAAAATTGCGGTGTTTATTGATACGGCGAATGCGGGTGATGTATTTTATATAATCTCAACTAACTTAAGAGATACTGTTTTCAAAGGAACTTTAGGCTCCCCGAAACAATCGGCTTATTCATCTTCAAAAACAAGAGTAGCAGATTTTTCTTCTTTAATAAAAACAGGAAGTTTTGTGATGTGTGTACCCGGCGCGGGTCGTTCATATATTTTTGCCATAAGTGACAGTGTGAACAAACAGGCTGCTGCAGCGGCTTTGAAAGGATTTTATTTCCAGAGAGCTTCTTTGCCTTTAGAAGAAAAATACGCCGGAAAATGGCACCGGTCTGCTGGCCACCCTGATACCGTAGTGTATATTCATCCCTCAGCCGCCAGTGCCCAACGGCCTCCAGGCTCTGTTATATCAACGCCGGGTGGCTGGTACGATGCAGGAGATTATAATAAATACATAGTGAACTCCGGTATATCAATGGGAACCTTATTATCAGCGTACGAAGATTTTCCCGAATATTTTGAAAAGTTACAAACGAATATTCCTGAAAGTAATAATGGCGTTCCGGACATTTTAAATGAAGCAATTTATAATTTAAGATGGATGTTAACGATGCAGGACCCCAACGATGGCGGCGTTTATAACAAATGCACCAATGCATCTTTCGATCCGTTTGTTATGGCAGGTGTTACGCAGGCGCCAAGATTTGTTGTTCAAAAAGGAACTGCAGCCACCTTAGATTTCGCTGCTGTAACGGCGCAGGCCAGCCGCATTTTAAACAAGTATAAAAATAGGTTGCCCGGCCTTGCAGACAGTTGTTTACTGGCATCAAAAAAAGCATGGCAATGGGCATTATTGCATCCTTCAATGAAATACGACCAGGATGCTATGAACAAAAAGTTTCAACCTGTGATAACTACCGGCGCATACGGTGATAATAACTTCAACGATGAATGGTTATGGGCGGCCTCAGAATTGGCTATCACTACAAAGGATAAGCAATTGTATGATACCGCAAACCACCACATAAAAGATAGTATAAATCTGCCTTCATGGAGCAATGTAGGCATGCTTGGGTATTATTCGTTACTTCGTTTCAGGGAGCAATTGCCATTTTCATTTGCAGGTAATATCACTTTTATGAAAACAAAAATTCTCCGCATGGCTAATGAATATATAGATAAAGTTTCTACAAATGCCTTTGCCACTGTAATGGGACAAACTGTAAAGGATTTCAGCTGGGGTTCCAATTCAACTGCGGCCAACCAGGGGATTTTATTAATAAATGCATATCTTATTTCCGCAGATAAAAAGTATATTGATTATGCAGTAACCAATCTTGATTATTTGCTGGGCAGAAATGCCACCGGTTACTGCTTTGTTACAGGTATTGGAAGTAAATCGCCGATGTTTCCTCATCACCGGCAATCTACGGCAGATGGTGTTACAGACCCTGTTCCCGGCTTACTGGTGGGTGGCCCAAACCCCGGAATGCAGGATGGATGCACATACGAGTTTAAAGAGCCCGAAACTGCGTACGCTGATATTGTTTGCGCTTATGCTTCCAACGAAATTGCCATAAACTGGAATGCTCCATTCGTTTATCTCGCTAATGCCATTGAAGCACTGCAGGAAAAGGCAGGGTATAATAAATAGTGAATAGTAGTAAAATGGTATCGTGATATGAACCCACAGAGTGCATACGTGGTGAATAGGAAGTGCATTTAATATCAATTGTCTTTTGCTTCGGTTATTTGCCAGTGGCAAGAGGTTTTTATCAATAGAACATTAATATATTTGGGAGATATGTAGAACACTAACAGCAAAAGAGAATTAGATAAAAACTTCATTTATTTATTGCGAAGTGACAAAGAAATAAAAGTGAAATAATGAATAGCGAACAGAAAGTAACTAACGAAAAAAGTTCCAAACAAGGACATGGGAAAATTTGAGAAAGAATTTTCCGCAATGCTTTGATAAGATACTTTTAGAAGGAGAGTATATAAGGATATTATCATTGGTAGCCTGAATTATTGCAGTGAACGGATATTATTATTATAAAAAAGTAAACTTAAAAATAAATACGTCGAAGTTGTAAACTTCGCCGAGCACAAGCAATCATTAAAAGGCTTGTAAAAGAGAATGCTATTTAAAAACAATTTTTAAACACATAATAACAAATGACAAAAAGCAAATTAATAATAGCGGCTTTAATTACCTTAAATGTTCTTGCGGCATCTGCGCAGCAAAAGCCGGCGGCAAAAGCTGTTCAAGGCAAGAACGATAATTTAATTATCCCTGTTTCAAAAGCTGATCTGGGAGTTTTTCCGTATTTCAAGACACTTCATAATTTCTATCCTACCGATTCATTGACTATTGAACATAACCGTGCTTATTTTTTTGACGGAAAGAAATATTTTACAGTAGATGGAAAAGTTTCCAAACAAAATTTAAATATTAAAAATTCTGACGAACAGATTGCGTCAGAGTTCCAGTGCATTCAGGAGTTTGACAAGGTTATTGCAACTTTAGGTGGAGTAAAAGTTTATACAGGAAAACTGCCTGAGGAGCAATTGAAAAGCTTTGCAGGCGAAGATATTGTGTCTTTGGATAGCAAATCGCAGGTGGCACCAAGCGCCTTTTATGGTATTGTGGAATACGTGATAAAAACAGCTGAAAAAGAAGTATGGATTCAACTTGAGCCATACAGCCTGGTCTCTAAATTCTATACACTGTTGGTAGTAGAAAAAACAACCGATTTACTTTCTTTAAATACAAATAAGCATAACCAGATTCTTGAGGACCTTGAAAAAAGTAATAAATCAATTTTTCACATGGAATTTGAACCAGATAATGCCAATTTGTTATCCGAATCAAAAGATGAACTATTAAGCATTATAGGGATTTTTCAGGCCCATCCGGATTACAAGTTGAGATTGGAGTGCCATAATGCACCAGTCGGCAAGGCAGACTACGTGTTAGCGCTTACAGAAAAAAGAGCAAGTGCCATAAAACAGGAGCTTATTAACCTGGGAGTAAAAAGTGCTTCAATTGATGCAAAAGGAATTGGCGACCTAAAACCAATTGCATCAAACGATACAGAACAAGGACGTTTAACCAACACAAGAATTGAAATTACCAGAGAATAAAACGATTTTTAGTCGGGTAAGAGGCGGAGATTTCTCCGCCTTTGCAGGTGTTGTGAGGCTGCAAACATTATTCAGAAAAGATATTGGTGAAAACACCAATATCGGCGATGATGCTGTTCACCCGGCTCAATATTATATGGCTACAGTTTATGAATGGCAAACGGCTTTTGCAAATTCATTTCATGGCAGATGCATTCAGAATTAAAGATCAGCAGTCAACTTCCGCTGTATTTTCCCCGGATTATTCTTTGACCAGTTTAATTGTTTTTACAAAGTTTCCCCTGGTTATATGTAATAAATAAATGCCGGGCTTATAACCTGCAGCATTTATATCGAACACACCGTTTGATTGCTTAATAATTTCGGATTGCAGCTTTTTGCCATCTGTGCTATACAACTCAATATCTGCGGGCTGCATACCAGCAAATGACAGGTATAATCTGAAGGTGCCCAGCGATGGATTAGGAAATACATTGGCAACATTGATTTTGCTGTCTTCGCTGCCAGGAGGTGATGAAATTAATTTATCGCTGTTATCATCACCAATTCCCCCGGGGCCGCACTTTGTGCTGTATTTAGCATTGGTATGGTAAATAAAAAAATTATCCCGCCAGCTTATTACGGCAACATTGGGTACCGGGAGTGCCTGAAAGGTAACCGTGGTGGTGGTAAATGACGTATCTCCCGGCGGTGCAGCCAAAGTACCATGTTCGCCTGAACGGTCCACATACCAGTCAACATTTACAGCGAAAGGATTGGGGTTTATGATCTTCCATCTTCTTACTTTGTCTGGGTAATTAGAGCAAAGCGGTACCAGCCTTAGATCTCTTACATAGAGGTACGAAAATTTTACTTTGTCTACGGCTTTTTCAGCATTAATAAGTCCATAGCCGGTGTTAAAATCAAAGCCTTTATCAAAGCCTGCAGTATATATATTATCCATGTCAGTTGCGGTTTCTTCCAATGCTTCTTTTACCTGGTCAGGTGTTAAAGTATTTAGCTTTTGCGCCTGAATCATTAATGCTGCCACGCCCGCAGCATGTGGTGCAGCAGCGGATGTGCCTTTAAAGTTGGGATATGCATCCGCATCCTGCGGAATATCAGTACCCCCATAATAAGAGAATGAAACATTAGCATTATCCGGTGCAACGATTTCGGGTTTCTGCCGCACGACGGGTGGTATGGCATTACCATGAACATCAAAATAATTCGCCACTCCTCCAACGGACGAGAAATGTTCAACAACCGGTGTATCAACACCATAAGGCGGTGTTTGAAAATAGGCCGCAGCGCCAACGGAAATAGCCCCGTCAGCTTTTTCGTGCCCCACTATTGTTGGCGCAAATAAGCCGGGTATGGCTGGCGTGGTTATATAAAAAGACGAATTATAATCGTACAAAACATACTTGAGACTGGCAGGGTCGGGGCCCGCATACTTTAGTATCACTATAAAAAAGATAGAGTCAGTTGTTTTATTGGTGTAACCGAAAGCCTCCATCGGTTCGCCGCTCTTCAAATTATCAGATGTTGATGAGGAAACAACGTTGCCCTGCGTGTCTGTTAAGTAAATATCCAGATCAGAAGTACATCCCACCCCACTTGCAGCAAAGGAAGATTGGCTCCATTGCAGCTGCAAAATCATTGCAGCACCGGGCCGTATCAGCAGGGGCTGCGTATAACGCGGCGAGTCGCCCGGAGCACTGAAATTGTGTGCCGTGCCCATTCCGGCGCCAAAAGGCTCCTTACTGGTGGGCTGGTAATTATATTCGTAGGAGCGCAAGGAAAAATTGCCGGCGGCTGTGAAATAAGCTACTCCCCTTTTTTTAACTGAATCTATTGATTGCGATATAATTCCATCCTGAAAATAGGGATCATCGAAATAGGCCACGTCATCTGCTATTACCCTGCAGCCAGCGCTGGCAAGGTCTTGTATGCCCTGTGCAAAATCAGCGGCGCTATTATTGCCGGTATGGAAAGCCAGCTCTGCACCAGGCGCAACATCATGAACTACTTCCAGCATCTGGCGCCCTTCGTCGGTTGCATCGGAATCAGCATCTTCGAGAACCTGTACGGGTTTTATGTATCCAAACGGATTGCCGGGACCAGGCAACTCGCCATGTGCAATGCCTGTAGCTGCAGTACCGAGGTGGTTATAGCTGTCTGATATGATACCCACCTTTACACCGGCACCATTCACATGGTACTTTTTTCTTGCCAGGTATGAAAGCTGTGCCGTATCTCCCTGGCTTGTGACATGCACTACTGAAGGCTGTGGCTGCTGTGGCGGGAACAGGACTATTTTGCGATCCAAAGCGTCTTCGCTTACAGGCAGGCGAATGGGCTTGTAGGCTGGCTTTGCATATTGTACAGAGGTGGTTGTTTCTATTTGTTGCAACACATTTATGGGTACCAATCCTGAAAGAACGCGACCGAATGACGCTGTTATGGTGACGCCCTTTTTTTTCAATTCAGCCTTTGTAGCAGCTACATCATCTTTTATCGTAAAATCCACCAATACTTTACCGCCCTTTATCATCATAATATTTTCAAGTGCATCGGCAGACGATGATTGCCCTTTTGATAATTGCCCTGACTGGATGTGAGATCCATATTTTTCATACAATCTTTTTAATTCAGGACTAAGCCGGGAAGAAAATTTAGAAGGAGTTAATTGCTGAAATGTTCCCTTTATTTGCGGATCACCCTTTATTTGTGCATGTATGCTGTTGCAGGCAAACAAGCAAATAATCGCGGGAATTAGTTTCTTCATATTTAATATTCAGGAGGTGAATTTTGTAACAAGCCGAATTTCTGTAAGGAACGTTTGCATCTCTTTTGTTAGTATGTCTTGTCCTAAAACAGGTTTACACAAGTTAAGCGTAAAATGGATAATTCAGATGAGCTTTGAAGTTTCGTGGTTTACATCTCACGAAACACTTTTTGGTTAATACGTCCAACACTTTCACTACATTTATTTGTGAATATGCAAATACGAATATCTTATATTCCAGCCAGCGTAGGTGTTCCTTTGCTTTCACAAGCCCAACCATCACCCGTTAGAGCCGCCTCTGGTCGCCTGACCAATGGCAACATATAATGTTCTAAGAACAGCTATATTTGCTTGTATATTATATAAAGCCCCAAAATGAAAAAAATTCTAATTGCTGTTTTCCTTTTTGTACAAACAGCATTATTTGCGCAAGCTGTATGGAAAAACGACAAGATGCATTCCAAGCTAACTTTTACTGTTACACATCTTATGGTGTCTGATGTAGATGGCTTATTCAAAAATTTTGATGTTACCATTCTATCATCCAAGTCTGATTTTAGTGATGCTGTTTTTACTTTAACTGCTGATGTTTCATCCATTAATACAGAAGTAGATATGCGTGATAATGATTTGAAAAGCGCAGGATGGTTTGATGCTGCAACTTATCCTACTATTACATTCAAGAGTACATCAATAATCGCTGAAGGTAATAATAAGTATAAATTGACAGGCAATCTGATCATGCATGGTGTTACAAAAGCGATAACATTGGATTTATTATATCGCGGAACAGTTCAAAACCCAATGAGTAAAAAAGAAGATGCAGGCTTTAAATTGACAGGAACATTAAAGCGTTCTGATTTTAATATTGGTCCTAAATATCCATCAGCAATGGTAAGTGATGAAGTGGATATAAAAGCCGATGGAGAATTTGCAAAAGCTCAATAATAGTTTATTAATGCCCTAACTAGTCCTCGTTTGCAACGAGGACTAAATCCCCTTATTGGTGCAGGCATCCGCTGGGCCTCTTATCTTGGCAAAGTTTGCAACTTCGACGTATGTACAAGAAGTTTGTAACTTCATTTCATGCAGATGCATTCAGAATTAAACATCAGCAGTCAACTTACTTTATCACATTGACACTAATTGATTGGGTAGATACTTTTGCAAGGAAAGTATATAAAGATATTATCATTGATAGCCTGAATTATTGCATTGCACAAATATTATTATAATAGAAAAAAATTGATTCATTAAGTAAGTTGTAAACTTAAAAACAAGTACGTCGAAGTTGCAAACTATTCCGAGCATAGGATAATAAGTCAAAAATATTGCTATTATTAAATATTTAATTAGCTTAGCGGCACCTTAACATGACTGACGTAAAATCATCATTAAATATGAAAAAAATTTTCACAGTATGTGTCATCTATTGTTTTGCCATTGTTTGCCAACAGGCTTATTCTCAAAACATTTTTAACCGTGTAAAGCAAAAGGCGCAGGACAGGCTAAATAAAAAAACAGATAATACAACTGATAAAGCCCTTGATGCAGCTGACCCTGCGAATAAAAATACTTCACCAAACAGTAATACTTCACCAAACACTTCGGCTACAGAAAAAGATTCACCGGCTTCAGATAAAAAAACTATTGCTGCTTATAAAAACTATGATTTTATACCAGGTGATAAAATTATTTTTCAATCGCAGCTGGAAGATGAATCAGAAGGTGAGATACCATCGCAATTAACATTAGAAAAAGGCCAGATGGATATACAAACAGAAGATGGTGAAAAAGTAGTGCATGTTCCCAAAGGACCGGGGGCTACGTTTACTCCACGCATGGCAAACGCAACATCAGTTCCGGATCAATTTACCATTGAGTTTGATTTTAAGGATGAAAATAATGGTATAAGTGGCTTGAGTGTAAATTTTGGATACAGGGTGGGCACTTATGGGCCAGACGATGTTATGCAGGGTGTAGGTTTTCAAGATGTAAGAGCTAACTGGAAAATGGGTGATGCAGATTACCCTGAAGATCTAAAGGAAGCCACAAAAAAGCCAATGGAATGGCATCACTTTGCTATTGCCATAAATAAAAGCACAGGCAAAGCTTATATTGACCAATTCAGGGTTATAAGTTTAAACAATCTCACTGGCAAGCCCAAGGGGATATTCTTTGACCTTAACGGGTATGAAAATCAGTACATAAAAAATATCAGGATCGCATCCGGCGGCATTGACCTTTATAAAAAAATAACTACTGATAATAAAATTATTACCCACGGTATTTTGTTTGATATAGATAAATCAACCATACAGCCTTCATCCATGGGAACCATCAATAAAATATTTGACATACTTAAAAAGAATGATGCTTTAAAGTTTGAAATAGATGGCCATACGGACAATACAGGCACAGCGGCTCACAACCTTGCATTGTCCAAATCAAGGGCTGATGCTGTAAAAGTGCAACTGGTTAGTATGGGAATAGATGCTGCCCGTTTAGTGACCAAAGGTCTGGGAGATACAAAACCTTTGGGTAAAAACGATACCCCGGAAGATAAAGCCAATAACCGCAGAGTGGAGTTTATAAAGATATAAAATTCCGTAGTTATCGGTAGCACCTCAAATAATTAAGAACCACACATTTTGCCCCTTACCCCGGCGAATTTTGCAACTTCAACGTATGTACAAGAAGTTTGTAACTTCATTTCATGGCAGATGCATTTAGAATAAAAGATCAGCAGTCAACTTTTTTTATCACATTGACACTAATAGATTGGGTAGATACTTTTACAAGGAAAGTATATAAAGATATTATCATTGATAGCCTGAATTATTGCAATGAAGGGAAATTATTATAACAAAAAAAGTTTTAATACATTAAGTGATTATAAGTTGGAACTTCACCGGGCAAAGTTATAGTCAAATCCCAATCACTTAATATTGCCAGCAATTAATGCTTCAAATTGACCGGTTGATTGGCCGGAAGATTTATTACGGTAGTCTAGGGAATATTTATCTGGTAAACCTGAACTATTTAAAAACGTATATTTAATATTAACAAGGTTTACATTAATATTTGTTTTGTTTTCTGGTGTTGATTTTATTCTAATATTCCATTCACCTGTAACGGTTGAAGGCTCAATGTAAAGTTTGCTTCCGTAGCGATAAATTCTGTTAAGAACAACCCATGCCTTTGGATTTTTCAAATTCCCCTTGTCATCCTCATGAGTATAAGTTAAATTTGTTTCATCGGATACAATCAATCCACTGCTTCTATCAATTAGTTTTATTGACAATCCTTTCTTGGCAAAAAAATCAACAATTTTATCCCAAACAATATCTCTATTATTATCTGATATTATTTCATAAGGTTTATCTTGATAGGTTTTAGTAACAGGCGCAATCTTAGAGGTACACTGCGTCAACGCAGGTAAAAAGAATAAAAAAATATATTTTTTCATCGATATAAGTGGTTATAGTTGAATAAAAATAATTATCTTTTTGAAATTAAGAATAAGTTTTTGAATCGTTAGTTGATGTACGATGCTTTTTATGATTACTTCCCGGCATTCATTTCTAATAATAAGATCAATCCGTTTGTAACAGCAAAGCTTACAAAATATAACATGGCAATTATTAATCATGGTACAGATACGCCAACGCTACCTTTCGCTACTTTACTTTTGCCGCAATGTGCGCCAGCGTGGAAACCTTCGCCAGGAAATAGATAGTATTCGGCTTTTTTACACTAGCTGAACATATAAGTTGCAAATCCCATGATTAATTATTGAAGTACAAGCCCGGCCTGCAACATTATGCCTTTGAAAGATTGAATTCCCCTGTGGCTTGTAATAAGACCATTTTTATCAAAGGTAAAAATGCCAGCATCTTTCCAGGTCACATACTTGCCTGTGGCTTTTAACGGCCCAAGGTCATTTTTAAAAGTAGCAGCGCAGTCTGCAATAACAACAACGCTATCTCCATTTGCATATGCGGTAGAATTAGTTACTTTATAATCCGGGAAAGCCTTATACCAGGCAATAAATCCTGGACGCATTGCATCTCTACCATGTTGCGGTGCCATACCTCCATCACTATATTCAATAACATTTGGAGCCATCATTAGTAAGCATGAATCTATATTATGATTATTATCCGCAAAACACCATAGCAAGGCAAGCTGTTTATTCCTGCTTTCTGTTGTGTTAGTTTGAGCTATACAATTATTACCTATCAATAATAAGGTTAAACAGTAAACCATTTTGTTCATATAAAATATTTAGCTTGCAATATTAGTTAATTTAAGCCTTTATTAGTTGCTGACCAACAACCATATCCGGCTCTTACCCCGGCGAAGTTTGCAACTTCGAGGTATCCATCAGAACTTTAGGTTTTCTTTTCAGGAATGTCTCAAGCCCGGACGCTGCATGGTATAAACGAATAAAACTCAATGCACCTATTTTTAATTTAATAAATAACTTTCAAATATTATATTATTGCACAATGAAAATAGCAACCTACAATGTAAATGGAATAAATGGCCGGTTACCCGTTTTGCTTCGATGGCTCAAACAGTCAGAACCAGATGTGGTTTGCCTGCAGGAACTGAAAGCGCCACAGGAAAAATTTCCTTTACAAGCTATAGAAGATGCCGGTTACAAAGCCATTTGGTACGGACAGAAAAGCTGGAATGGTGTAGCCATACTTTCAAGAAATGCGCAACCTGTCGAAATTCGGCGGGTGCTGCCGGGTGACCCTGCCGATGAACATAGTCGCTATATAGAAGCGACTATTGACGATATAACTGTGGGTTGTCTTTACCTTCCCAATGGCAATCCTGCACCCGGGCCAAAATTTGAATATAAGCTTCGGTGGTTTGAAAGGTTAATTGCTCACGCTGGTGAACTTATAGCATCTGGTAAGCCGGTTGTATTAACAGGCGATTACAACGTGATGCCAACTGAGATAGATGTATATAAGCCTGAGCGGTGGGTTAATGATGCCTTATTTCGTCCCGAGGTTCGGGAAGCCTTTAAAAATCTGGTTGCGCAAGGATGGACGGATGCCATCCGCAAGCTACATCCTGATGAAACTATTTATACTTTCTGGGACTATTTCCGCAATGCCTTTGGCAGAAATGCGGGTCTACGTATTGATCATTTTTTACTAACACCTTCATTGGATAAACGGCTTGTAGCTGCAGGAGTGGATACTTATGTACGTGGTTGGGGAAAATCAAGTGATCATGGTCCGGTTTGGATAGAACTAAAATAATCATTAGTATTATTTTGATCACTACTCCTTCTGTTCGTAGAAGGGACTTCATTGAAAAGCTTTTGTGCACATAAGCTCTGCGTTGTAAATGCTTAATTTAGTAATGCCTGTTCGTACCATTCATTTGAACGCTTAACAGTAGTAATTGTTTTTATTTTAATGCACAATTATATATAATGATTGAAAGAAAAAATTTTAATACTATAAAGGCTCCAAGAATGAGCGAATATTTTCCGCAATCAGTAATTGCAGGTGATTATATTTTCCTTTCTGGAACACCAGGTATAACTCTGGAATCTGGTAAAGTAATAAGTAAAAACTTTGAAGAGCAAACAAGACAATGCTTTGTAAATATCAAAACAATTTTAGAGGAAGCCGGAAGCAATATGTCAAAGGTAATTAAGACAACGATTTTCATGGTTGCCGGTAACGATTTTAGCATTATAAATAAAGTATATGCTGAATTTTTTACGGAAAATTCACCTGCGCGAAGCGTGCCTCAAGTGCTGCCTTTTCCTGCTGGCATTCTTATTTCTGTTGAATGTATAGCACTGGCATAATATGACTGTGGCTGCCTTGTACGAGTGCGGTTCGCGTAATGTCGGGTCTTAAAAAGCTGTTTCAATTATTTAGTAATATAAGGAGTATATTATCGAACTTAAGGGAATAATTAGTAAACAATTATTTATTTTAATAAAGATATAGCACAAGCTGATGCTTGCGCTAACAATAGGTGTGCAGCCAGCCGTGCCCGCCAAAGCTAACGCTAGAGCAGAATACAGCAAAGAAATGACAATACAAAACGGTTTATTCCTGCCTGCCAATAACCAAGACCTATGAACACTTTATCCTGTTCATTCTAAAGAAATGTAAAATAAAACGCAGGGTCTTATGGCTTTGCACAAATGCTTCAGGAAGACCCTGCTACAACTAAGAAAATTAATTACACCTTACTTTTCTTTTTATTTCTTGATAAAAGAGCAATAGCAACAGTACTTACTAATACACCTGTTGCCACTTTTCTTATCACCAGGCCTTTGTTATGTTTCCACATGCCCTTCCATCCTCTTTCTGCAAATACATTGGGAACATAGCCGCTTTTAACATCGTCTATAAGCCCTTCTACAACATTTACCCTATCTGCAAATAATAATGTTAGCCAATGCATCCAGTTGCCTTCGCTGTAGCGAAAAGCATAACGCCTGATGGCGCCGCTTGCCCCTTTTGGCGGACAAGTGGTTCCATAAACTGCCGTAAGGTTGGGCCGCTCATTTGAATGAAACACTTCTACCGTTTCTTCCTGCAGCGGTGGCCTTTCATAATTCAGGCGATCATGATCATCGCCTGTATAGTGCTTCATAGGGTAAGTAGGTTCATTTGCGGGGTCCGCATCTATACCCCAGCCTTTTATATGAGGGAATTGTTCTGCTGTATACTGTTTCATGATTATATTTTTTATGCTCTTACTGATGGTGGAATAAGGATTGTTTTTATACACTCATCCAGCTTTGCTGAAAAAATGCGGTAAGCATCGGAGACTTCTTCCAGGGGAACCCGGTGCGTAATGATACCTTTCGGATCAAGGCGGCCTGCCTGCACATGCTCTATTAGCCTTGGCAACAGTCTCTTCACCGATGCCTGGTTCGCCCTTATGGTAAGCCCTTTATTAAGCACATTACCAATAGGTATAATATTGCCTGTAGGCCCATATACACCTACTATAGATACAATACCACCTTTTTTTACTGAGTTAATAGCCCAGTTAATGGCAGTGGCCGAGCCTGCCTGCATCATTAGTCTTCTGCCGCTAATGGATTGCAATGTACTGCCTGCGGCCTCGCAACCTACAGCATCAATGCATACATCGGCCCCATAATAGCCGGTTGTTTTCTTTAAAAATAAAACAGGATCCTCCAGCGACCTGAAATTGTAGGCTTCACATTGTGCATAGTTTCTCGCAAACTCAAGCCGGTACTCTACATGATCTATGATTATCACCCTGCCAGCCCCAAACAACCAGGAACATTTTGCCGCCATGATACCGACAGGGCCGGCACCAAAAACTACCACAGTATCACCTTTTTTTATACCGCCCATTTCTGCAGCCTGGTAGCCTGTTGGCACCACATCTGTAAGCAGCACTGCGTCGTCAAGGTCCATACCTTCAGGGATTAAGGTAGGTCCCACATCAGCGTAAGGAACGCGAACATATTCTGCTTGTCCCCCATCATAACCACCGGTAGTATGCGAATATCCAAAGAAGCCACCTGCGGCTGTTGCTTCGGGATTGGATTCATGACAGTTGCCATAAAGTTCCTGCCTGCAAAACGGGCATATTCCGCAGGCAATATTAAAGGGCACCAGCACATGATCGCCCACTTTCAATTTTTGGACATTACCTCCTACTTCTACCACAACACCTGTAAACTCGTGGCCAAAGGTAGAACCCACCCGTGTGTCAGGCACCAGCCCGTGATA
Organism: Hanamia sp.; assembly: GCA_965276925.1. GTDB lineage: Bacteria > Bacteroidota > Bacteroidia > Chitinophagales > Chitinophagaceae > Ginsengibacter. Next base: position 2,383,347 of record OZ255711.1, on the reverse strand, counting down.
GATGTGAAGATCGGACCCGCAAATACAGGAACGGGTGACCTTTACAATTGCATCATCCGGATGTTCAATCTCAGGCTCAGGTTTGTTGCGGTCGGCCCGTATCCTGTATGGGCCGCGGTAGTTCATTGCTAACATATTTTAGGTTTATAAATACGCTATAAAAAACATGCCTGAAATGATTCAGCATAAGCCGTATCATAAATCCTCCAGAGGACAAAAAAGCGTCAAATTATTACTGCGCTTCTGCACAGATATTCCACCTTATTGCGTCATCTTAAAATGAATAAAAAGAGCATTAATGCATAAGATGTAAAGTAAGTAGTGACTTAAAAATTTGTATATAAGATTACACAAATCAGGCAGACCTGGTAAAGATAAGTCCCGCACACTTGACCGGTCCTTACAGGACTAAAATAGTAGATGGTAAAGGCGCAACCAAAAGTGGAGGCTTGCAAAGGCTTAAACGTTGGCTGTAAAAAACATTCACCTCACCACCGACAAATATCTTCAATGCCTATAACCAACAACCAATAACCAAACTCCATGGATTCTAAATACAAGTGTTTATTTTTGTCTGCATGATAAAACTACTGTTGACCTCTTCAGGTGTATCTAATGAAAGTATGCGGGATGCGCTGACCAGGCTGTTGGGTAAACCAATCAGCGAGTGTGAGGCATTATTAGTTCCGACAGGAGTATACCCATTTGTGGGCGGCGCTAATTATGCCTGGTGGCCTATTGCCGGGAAAAAGCAATCCAACCTTGTGGGCCTTGGCTGGAAAACCATGGGGTTGCTGGAACTCACTGCGCTGCCCAGCATCCGCAGAGATGTGTGGCTGCCTTCAGTTCAAAACGCCGATGCGCTATTGGTTTGGGGCGGCGATCCGCTATACCTTGCATACTGGTTTGAGAAATCGGGACTGGCAGAGGTGTTGACTTCGTTAGATAAAGACCTTGTGTATGTAGGTGTGAGCGCAGGAAGCATGGCGGTTAGCGCCGTTATTGGAGAAACCTACAGTGAACCGCGAGGTGGCAGCGGTACACCGTTAACCACTGAAAATATAGCTTTTAATACTGCCGATGGTGAGATCACAAAAAATTTGGTTACGGCCAAGGGTATGGGATTGATCAATTTTGCCATTATCCCGCATTTCAATAACCCGGACTTTTTGGATGCTTGCGGGGCTAATGCAAAGCAATGGGCCGAAAAGCTACCGCTTCCCGTATATGCAATAGATGAGCACACCGCTATCCAATACGTTGAAGGCCATGTAGAGATTGTTTCCGAGGGTGAATGGAAATTGTTTGACAATAAGTCCGCTAAAGGTTAGCCAATGTACGCTAATATTTTTGCTAGCGCTCCATAGCTCAATATCCTACCTGTTACTGTGCAACAGCATTCTTCATTTTGTCGTTAAGAGCTGTAACGGAGGTAAGATGTTCTTTTAAAGTTGGCAACGATTGCGCCGCATACGCTTTGACCGCAGGATTTTTTCCCGTCCACGCATACTTTTCAAATAATTTGATCGTCTGCCGGTGGTCTGGCACCATCATGTGAACATACATGCGGTCAAAGTCCTTCTCTGGTGTGTTTCTCAGCATTAAATCTTCAACAGGCGGAGTGGTAGCTTCAGCAGGAAGTTGTACTCCGGCGGAACGTGCGACCTGCATCAATTGTATTTCATTATTATTATGATCAGTAATCATGCGGGAAGCAAATGCCTTAACCTCCGGATCAACAGCTTTATCAGCAGCAAGCTTTCCAATAGCAGCTTCCTGCAAATTTCCAATGCTTGCCTGGATTAAGAAGTATCTCGCAGTAGTATCATTACTTTTATCCTGCGCATTTACAATAGAAGATCCAAAAAAAGTTATAATAACAATCAACAACTTTGTAATTTTCATAATATCAATATTAATTTTTAAGGTTGGCCCACACCACCTGATGAGCCGTAAATCTGGCCAGTAGCAAAACTTGCACCGCTGTCGGCAAGCTGCACATAAATAGAAGCAAGTTCTGCAGGCATGCCTGCACGGCCAAGCGGTGTCCAGCTGCCGAAAGTTTGTTGTTTTTCAGGTGTGGTACCACCACTTACCTGAAGGGCTGTCCACACCGGCCCGGGAGCCACTCCGTTTACCCTGATACCTTTAGGCCCAAGCTGCTTCGCCAAAGATTTTACATAATTCATTGTTGCGGCCTTTGTTTGAGCATAAGCATACAACCATGGATCGGGATCGTAAGCCTGCTCTGAAGTAGTTCCTATAATAGCAGAGCCTGGCGGCAAATGTGGTAATGCTTCCCTGATGATCCAAAACGGTGCATAAATATTTGTTTTCATTATGGAGTCGAATTCTTCTGAGGAAACATCAAGTATGCTGGCAGCGGCCTGTTGCCTGCCGGCATTATTAACAACAATATCAAGGCCTCCTAATTCAGACACAGCCCTTTGTACAAGTTGTTTGCAGAAGGTCTCATCCCGCAGATCTCCGGGAATTGCAATTGCTTTTCTTCCTTCCGCTTTGATCAGTGCTATAACTTGCTTTGCATCCGGTTCTTCAGTTGGATAATAATTTATAGCAACATCAGCACCCTCCCTTGCATAAGCAATTGCAGCTGCGCGGCCCATGCCGGAATCACCTCCCGTAATTAAAGCTTTTCTTCCCTCCAAACGGCCGGAACCTTTATAACTCGTTTCTCCGCAATCCGGAACGGGATCCATTTTGCTTTGCAAGCCGGGCCATGGCTGAGGCTGATATTTAAAAGGTGGCTTGGGATATTTTTTTGTAGGGTCTTGCAATTTTGGAGCGCCTGGCGATGGACTATTACTTTTGCTGGCAATCACCTGCGATGGCGCAAGTGCTGCAGCGGCAAGTGTAATGCCTATACCAGCAACAGCTTGCCGCCTGCTCATTTTTTCTTTTTCGGTCATTTTTTTTTGCTTAATGTGAGAACATGATGTGAAAACATGAATAGTAACATTCTCAATAAATAGTATGCCATTACTTTCACTACTTGTTATTGATTAAATTAAATTTAATGAGGAAGAATATGGACAGAATGTTTGGAACATTTAAGTAATATTTATTGATTTTAATCAACAATAAAAAATACCAATTGCTTTCCACGGGGTTTTATACTTCCAGATATGAACATGCATCTGTTGTTCGTGCCTTATGAAACACTTTTTTCTAATTCTTCAGGCATGGTAAAATTTCTTTAAGATCATGAAATAGCTTGAGAATAGTTCGTAAGCCACGAACCATGGAAAAGATTACAAACTAAGGATAGCGGTTACAACATCCTGATGATGCTAATAATGAAGGAACATAAAACACAAAATATTAATCAGGCAGCACCTTAACCATAATATTTTTAAAATAAACAGTGCTGCCGGGGTCATGCCCCTGCAACGCAAAGGTGCCGCTTGAATCAATCGGTCCTTTTTTATCCGGCGGTGGTACGTTTGCTGGCTGCGTATAATCAACAACTGTTTTATCGTTGATCTTTATAATAACATGGTTGCCAGTAACCTTAATATATTCTGTAAACCAAACATCATCTGGCGCAACAACTTCTTTCACATCATCAATGCCGTATAAACTGCCGGTGCGGCGCCAGTCAGTATGCGAATTATTTACCTGCACTTCATAGCCAACCTGAGGCCAGCTGCCCTGCTGAAATGCCGTATGAAAATAAATGCCGGAGTTGGCGTGTGGCTTCGTCATTACCTCTGCTTTAAATTCAAAATTCTTAAAGTTGTGATTGTTTACTGCGCCTTCATAGAACAAGTGCGCCGTGTTGCCGTTTACCTTAATCATCCCACTGTCCACGCTGAAGGTGGACGCATTATCACCAACTTTCCAGTCGCTTAAAGATTTACCATCGAATAATGAAGCCCATTGCTGTGCGTGCGCAGCATTAAAGCTTATAAGGGCAATAAAAGCCAAACAACCTTGTACTTTTTTCATTTCAAGACATTTAATAATGCTAAAGTATACAAATCAATTTCCAGCCTATTATAAGAATAATTAAATAAAAAAAAATTTCCTGACGTGAGGTCTAAGTTTTCACAGCATTCACCATCAGTTCGGTTGGTTCACATCCCAGTCGGTAAGTAGTATCGTTATTAACCCTGCGGTTATCATGCCTGCGCTAAAAATCAGCGCACGTTTATCCTTTCTTATTTCTTTACTCCCTGTTTCAAGCCCTATCAGAGCAAGACTTGCGTAGTCGAGCTTTTTATGAAGAGGAAGTGGAATAACTGGTTTTGCTGAAGGAGGATATTTCGTAAAAGCACTATACGATAAGATAGTGAGCGCATCGGCAGCATATATGCTTCTGGCTTTTTTACTCAACTTTAATATTGATGGAACCGATAATAATGCCAATGCAAATGTATAATCAATAATACCATGCACTAAAGTCGAAATAGGTTTAGGTTTCATAGATAAACATTGTGGCTTAAGGCAATTTTTTATTAAGTAAATATAAACTTTACTTCTCAGAACCGCATTACAAAGTAGTGCATTGCCTGTATAAAAGTAGATACTTTTATGAATGCCCATTCAGCAAACGAAGTGTGGGCTGTGTTGGTATTTTAATTAATTTTATAATATAACTATCTAAAACATATACTATGAGCATGAATCCGGTGGTACATTTTGAAATGGGTTATTTCGACCCAGAACGTATGAAGAAATTTTATGAAGCTGCTTTTAGCTGGAAACTGCAGCAAATGGGGGCAGACATGGGTAATTATGTTGTTGCCCATACTTCCGAAACAGATGAGAAGGGAATGGTAAAAACTCCGGGCACTATTAATGGTGGTTTTTATCAAAAAACAGATAGTGCGCTTTCTCATCCGCCCTCTGTTGTAATTGCCGTTCAGGATATAAAAAGCGCCATGAAGGCAGTAGAAGCCGCAGGCGGTAAAATACTGGGAGCAATGGACCAATCAGGTGCGCCCAGCATGGAACCCATGATGATTCCCGGGGTAGGTCTTTGGATTTCTTTCCAGGATCCCGAACAGAACCGTGTGAGCTTATTGCAGCCCGCAGAAATGTAATATTTTATTCCGGGTGTTTTTATTTTATTGGCCTTTTATGCTGAAAGTGAAAAGCGCCGATGAGACGTTAGGAGAAAAAGAAACGAACGATACATATTTTTTGTTACATTCACTTATCAGTTCTAACAAATTTTGCTTATGAGCCAGTTTAAAAGTTTTTTTATTGTTGTTCTGTTACTGTTTTATTTTGAAAAGGAAAGTGTTTTTGCCCAGGGCGGCGCAGCAGGCGCTGTAAACCTTGCTGCTCATGGGGTGCTGGCACTGATGGGCGGTAATCATAAAGCCAAACAAGAGAAAATTATTGAGCAATCCACCAAGCAGGAAAAAATAAACGGATCAAATGTAACGGTGACTACTCACTAAACGAAGCGTTATTTCTTTCGGACAGAGAAGAACTAACTATCAATAGTGTCATTCAAAGTATTCAACAAGAGTATCACTCGAATATTGACATTTTTATCTTTGCACAGCATCCACTTTGGGTGGACTATTTTACAACAAACAACATAGTAAATAATGGAGAACATCATCAAAAAATTTAAGTTCAAAGACAACGGAGTTATTCTTAACGCACCGACAACATTAAAGGAAGAATTTGTAAAACTTGGTTTTAAAACAACGTTTGATAAAAAAACTAAAAGCACAAATACTTTGGCTTTCATAAATAACAATGAAGAGTATTTGCACTTTCTTAAAACCTACCTGAAAAACATAGAAGCGGACAGTGTATTGTGGTTTGCTTACCCAAAAGGGACTTCAAAAATAAAAACTGACATCAATCGGGATACTATCCGTGTCACAGGCGAAGAATTTGGCATTACGACAGTAACTGCAATTTCTATAGACGAGACCTGGAGTGCATTACGTTTTAGGCCAATTGACAAAGTCGGAAAATAACGAGGACAAAACAACTAATGCTAACAAGAGTATTGCAGGCAAAATTAACTTTGACGAACAATTAATAAATAAGAATGAGCAAAATTATTTTTGATAGCGGGATATCCCTTGACGGTTTCTTCGCCGGCGACAATAGAAGTCCAGGCAACCCAATGGGCGGTGTATCAGGAAAAATTCACTCGTGGATGTTTAATCAAAAAGCCTTTTGGGAACACTTAGGAATGGAAGGCGGTAATGAAGACGGACCTGATGGCAAACTTATCAGAGAGACAATTGTAAGAACAGGTTCTTACATTATGGGGAAACGAATGTTTGAAGAAGGTGAAGTCAGCTGGCCAGAAGATTTATTTAATGCAGATGTTTATGTGCTGACTCACGAAAAGCGGGAACCCTGGGTTCAAAAAGGAACAACAACTTTTTATTTTATTAATGATGGAATACATAGTGCATTGGAAAAAGCAAGACAATCTGCCAAAGGAAAAGACATAAGAATTCAAGGCGGAGCGAATACTATTCAACAATTTCTGAATTCAGGACTGGTTGAAGAATTCTGCATCCACATTGCACCTGTTTTTTTAGGAAGTGGTATCAGACTGTTTGACGGTATTGACCCGGAGATTTATAATATTCAAATTATAGAAATAATATCTTCCGACTTAACAACACATTTAAGGTATAAACTGACTAAGAAATAGGAATAACGATCCGCTAACATGAACTTTAATCCCAGACGGTATCTGCTGTTCGGGCCTTGAAGCGAAGCAGGAGACGTAGGGGAGTAATAAGCTATGAGTGCCCTGCCATAGCAAATACCGAACCGTTAAGGGCAATTTTAAAAGACCCGAATATGCAAACGAAAAAAGCAATCATAGTAGGTGCGACATCGGGTATTGGAAAACAATTAGCAATCCTTTTAGCAGATAAAAATTACATTATTGGTATAACCGGAAGAAGAAAGAATTTACTCGATGAACTAAAATTCCGAAACCCGGATCATCTTATTGTTTTTGATTTTGATATTACCGAAACATTCAACTCTGCAAATAAGCTTGATGAATTAGCTGCAAAACTTGGAAGGGTTGATCTGCTCATTTTGAGTTCGGGAATAGGAGATATAAATGAACAACTTGATTTTAGGATAGAGAAGAAAACTTTAGATGTAAATGTTGTTGGGTTTACAGAAGTTGCAGATTGGGCTTTTAACTATTTTCAACAACAAAAAGAAGGACACTTTGTAGCTATCACCTCAATAGCTGGACTTCGGGGAAGCAGGCAAAATCCGGCTTATAACGCAACAAAAGCATTTCAACAAAATTATTTAGAAGGTCTTCAACAGAAAGCAATCAAATCAAAATTACCAATTTATATCACTGACGTGAGACCAGGTTTTGTTGATACAGCAATGGCAAAAGGCGACACAAAATTTTGGGTAGCGAACGTTGAAAAAGCGGCTATGCAGATAATGAAATCTATTGAACATAAAAAATCAATAGTATATATTACAAAGCGATGGTTGATAGTTGCTATAATCATGCGTCTTATACCAAGACAGATATATAAAAGAATGTAAAGAAAGGGAACAACTTAATGAATACATCAAAAAAGTTCTTATTGCTGACACCGATTTTCGGAAGTATAGTTTTTGTTATCCTTTACTTTATTGCAACTCTTTTTTATCCGGGCGGTTCACAGGTTGACAAGAACTCAATTGGTTTTAGCTGGGTAAATAATTATTGGTGTAATTTATTAAATGAGCGAGCTATTAATGGACAAGTGAATGGTGCAAAGCCAATTGCCATGAGTGCAATGTTCATTTTATGTTTGACACTTATTTTATTTTGGTTTCTGTTTTCAAATTATATTATAGTTCACAAGAAACTTGCAATCATAATTAAAGTTTGCGGAAGCTTTGCTATGATTGCAGGATTTTTATTGTTTACAAATATCAATCACAACTTAATCACAAATATTGCGTCTGGTTTTGGTGTTATCGCAACAGTTGGAGTTTTAATAGGGCTTTACAAAATCGGGTGGAAAAGACTTTTTGTTTTCGGTCTTTTAAATTTCTTACTTGTTGCACTGAACAATTATGTTTATTACACAAAAGGATTGATTGTTTATTTACCAGTTGTTCAGAAAATTACTTTTGCTTTATTTTTATTTTGGGTTTGTTCAATAGATTTGAATTTATACTATAGACAAAGAAAAACAGCCACAAATAGAATTATTGTTGCAAGCGGGGATGACACTGCGCAGCATCAGCAGTAGTTTCTAATCCCAGGCAGTGTCTCTTGTTCAAGCCTGCAAGCAAAACAGAACACAGCTGGCCAACCTAAAAAGAATTTTCCTATCTTAAAGCATGCTAGTAAAAGTAAAACAGAGGGGTAAGAAAGCATATTTTTTAACTTACGCAGTTGTGTACTGCAAGGCTATCGCCAGAGCAGAGACATGGCAGGAGAATAGTAATTTTAAAACATTCATTTATCAAAACCAAACAAGAACATGAGACAATCACTTCAATTAGGGCTTACTGAGACATCTTTTTTTGTTCGCAATAATTTTCGCTACGTTAACCGCTTGCAACAATTCAACGACGGACATAACGAAAACAAGCACAACCGATAGCGTGGCGGCTAACATAAAAGGTATAGTCATGTGTGGGAGGAGATAATTAATAAAAGAAAATTGGATATGTTCAACGATACCAATTTTACAAAAAATGTTGTCATGCAAAGCAAGTCCGTCCGATGTTGTGGGCATTGACAGCGCAAGAGCTTATTATACTAACTATTTGACGGGATTTTCTGATATAACGTTTACCATAAAGATGTGTTTGGGATGAGTAACAAATTGGTAAAACATTAGAATTTCAGAGGAACCCATACAGGCATTTTCTATGGAATACCAGCAACAAATAAAAAGGTTGATATAGATAGAGTTACCCTGGTACGAATAGAAAATGGAAAAATTGCAGAAGAAAGAGACTTCCTTGATAATTTGGAACTTATGCAACAACTTAAACTTATACCCAGGTAGCAGAAAAAAGATTTGACTAACTTCGGGTTCACAACCCATTTTTAGAATATGAAGCGTTCAATCTTTTTATTAATTACTGCCATTGCATCTTTTGCGTTTGGCGCAATGATGTTTTTTGTTCCAAACTTTGCAGCAGGATTTTTGGACATTGCCACAACACCTCAAACAATTTCCGTATTAAGAGGCATGGGAGGACTAATAATTGGCAGCGGTGTTATAAATTATTTTTTGCGCAATCAAACCAATGCAGAGGTTATCAGAAGTCTTTTATTAACAAACATTATAACACATTTATTAGGACTATCCGCAGACATCTGGGGCATTGTTGACGGTGCTTTAACCGTTAGTAAAATGGCACCAGTTGAAATAACCCACCTTTTTATTGGTATCGGTTCATTAATTTATTTGTTACGACTTGACGATAGTAGAAATAATTTATAAAGTGACGAATCAGCAACTTATGAAGTGCTTATAAATTTGACAAGACAATAATTAATATGCGCAGCCGTGATCTGCAAGGCTATCGCCAGAATAGAGATATGGAGAGAATAAGATTGCCGTAATATGCCTGCAATTTGTCGCACATCTACCCTTACAGTTTTGAAAGATAATATCATCTTTACGAATATTTTTTCGTTAAGCAAATAAGCTAAATAAACAGAATCATGAATACCGACAACTCCATAAAACTTGACATTTATATCAACTACCCGGGACATTGCGAAGAAGCATTTCAGTTTTACGAACAGCACCTTGGCGGTAAAATAACCATGATGATTGCTCACCAACAACCGCCTGCTAATTTTCCGAAGGAATGGACGAAACCAATTCTTCATGCAATAGTGGCGATAGGTGGTACACTTGTCAGGGGCGCCGACATTCCTGATGCTGAACCTATGCGCAGCGTCTACCTGACGCTTAGACTTGATACCGCGGAGAAAGCAGAACAAGTTTATAATCTCCTTTCCAGCGATGGCGAAATCTTTATGAAAATGGAGAAAACTTCTTTTGCAAATCGTTTTGCCTTGCTGCGTGATAAATTTGGAACTTCATGGATGCTTCTTAATGAAAATTAATATCGTTTCTGTTAGTCCCGCGCCGTGCCTCTTGTTCAGGCTTTGAAGTAAAGCAGGACACGCCGGCCAATCTAAAAGAATCGCCTATCTTAGAAACATGCCAGTCAAAAATAAGACAGAGTGTTAAGAAAGAATTTATTTTATAACTTACGCAGCTGTGGCGTGCAAGGCTATTATCACGGAATAGATCTGGCAGGGGAAATAACGGAGAGAGTGCCGTATAGTTATGTGTATGCGTCATTGTAACAACGCCATTAAGTTTAAGCAATAAACCAAATGATTTACAAAATCATACAACCCTCTATACATTTAAGAAGCTATATAAAGGATTACTTATTGCTGCATTTTGTTTTCGATAAATCTGCTCCTGTACCTGTAAAGCCTTTTCCTGCGAGCACAAGGCAAGCTATAACATTTTATATCCGTGGCAATGTAACAATTCTCAGCCCCGTTACTGGCACATCTACAATTTTTCCGCAAACAGCCATTAATGGTTCCATACTCTCAAGGCTCGATTATTCTCTCAAGCACAATAATTCATTGTTGTCAGTTAATTTTCATCCTGGTGCGTTATCTAAATTTTTGCGCCTGCCACTTACCGAATTCGTTGATGAACGGGTGGATGGAGATGCTGTATTAAACCCGGATATTCACAATGCTCAGGAACGTATTATAAATGCGGAAAACTATGAAAGCATTATAGAAATTGCAGAGGAATATCTTTGGAAACGAATCCGGAATTTAAAAACCGATTTTCAACCTATTGATAAGGTGGCTCAGCTAATGAATGAATGCCAGCAGATCATTAAGGTTGAAAAACTGGCAAGCGATGCGTGCTTATCAATCAGCCAGTTTGAAAGAAGGTTTATACAATTAACGGGTATCTCCCCCAAACTGTTCATGCGCATCAACCGCTTTGATAAAGCCTATCAATTTAAAGACAGGCATCCAAATGCCGACTGGTTGAGCGTTGCGCTTGAGGCAGGCTATTACGATTATCAGCACATGGTTAAAGATTTTAAAGCATTTTCTAATTCTACCCCACAAAGCTTACTGAATGCACAAGCCAAAGCACCTGAAAGAATTTTGGGCCTTGCCTGAAAGTTGCCGATTTTTTACCACCAACTCAAGTAAGTATTCTATATTTTTGGTTTGTAGTTATTATTTAAAACATTAAATATGAAGCGTCATAAATTTACATGGCCACAATAAGTATCAGTGTCTTCCAACAATAGATGTCTTTTAATGCACCGTATTATATTGTAAATCTAACTATAGGATTCTTCATTTAAATACCTTTTTATGCTCCCAAAAACAGAAACTTACTTAACGACGCTTACGCCTTTACGAGGCATTGCGGCTTTGCTTGTGGTTATATTTCATGTCAATCTTGAGGGTATGCAATTTATGCCCTTTGCTTATTCAAGTTTAGTATCGGAGGGCTGGCTTTGGGTTGATTTTTTCTTTATACTCAGCGGCTTTATTATGAGTTATGTGTATGAAAAATATTTCTCTGAAAAGATTTCGTGGAAGGATTATAAAAAGTTTATCGGGGCAAGGTTTTCCAGGGTATATCCACTGCATTTTATTACTACTATGTGGGCCTTTGCACTTGCTGTGTATATTGTTCATTCTGCCAGCAGCCTCGATCCTTTTTTTGTTGCCAATTTTAATCCTAAATCTCTCCCTGCTTGTTTGCTGCTTATACAGTCATTGCATCTTTACGGCGCTGCTCCGCTCAATTCGCCATCCTGGTCGTTAAGTACGGAGTGGTGGGTTTATATGATCTTCCCGCTGCTGGTTCCTCTTTTTGCAAAATTAAAAAAGGCCGGCAAGTGGCTGATGTTTCTCTTTCTGGTTGCGTTTTATTTGCTTTTACGTTATAAAATAGGTCCTATATCTCAAAATTTTCCAAAAGGACAGCCTACCCTTAACCTGGTTGCTGATTTCGGATGGCTGAGATGCCTCGCAGGTTTTTTAACCGGTATGTTATTGTTTCAATGGTATAAAACCAAAGCAGCGTATGCTGTTCTTAAAAGAAGTTGGTGCTTTGTATTATTTTCTGTAGCTACCCTGGTGTGTATGCATTTTGGAGTAATGGATATCATCATCATAGCCTTCTTTCCTTTTATTTTAATAACAGCTGCTTATAATAATACAGCAATAAAAAGAATGCTTGATATAAGAGCGTTTCAAAGATTGGGCGACTGGTCTTTCTCCATCTACATGGTGCATGTTCCCATCATGATGATTTTTACCTGCATCCAGATTCGTAGAACCCCCGGCATGTTTGCAAGTATGGCCAAGCTGATAACTCAAAAACCCGATTACCGGTTTGGTGCTATTATGTGTGTTGTAATAGTAGTCCTTACTATTTTGGTTGCATCTTTTACCTACCGGTTTATTGAGGTGCCCGCAAGAAATTACCTAAACAAAGCATTCAACACAAAGAGAAAAATAATACAAGAGGATAGTGTGGAAGTATAGATTTGTTCTTGCTGCGAAAACAAAAGGTTGTACCAACAGATTTGAAAAAGATGAATTCAAGATATTTACACATTTAATGGATAAATTGTGATTAGGAATGTCGGGTAGACATCCGCCAGGAAAATGCGCAATTGGTTTCACTTACAACAGTAATTAAAAAATGAATACAATATTTGACAAAACAACAAAAGATGAATTAGTAAATAGAATTAATTCACTTAATGAAAACAGCATAGCTCAATGGGGGAAAATGAATGTGTATCAAATGATAAAACATTGCAGGCTTTGGGAAGAGATGATGCAAAATAAACAAAATTTAAAACAGGTATTTATAGGTAAGATATTTGGGAAAATGGCTTTGAAAACAGTATTAAAAGGAGACAAACCGTTAAAGCGAAGTACACCGACTATCCCATCCCTTATGATCAAAGAAAGTACAGGCGACATAGCATTGGAAAAAGCGAAATGGATTGCCAGCATTGAGCAATATGCAAATTTTTCCAACCCAAACTTTGTACACGTTTTTTTCGGTAAAATGACAAAAGAACAAATTGGGCAAATGGTATATAAACATACAGACCATCACCTGCGACAATTTAATAGTTAAACCAAAACAGTCATAAGAAACAACGCATGCCCCACTCCTGCAGATATGCAGCATAGATAAGAGCGTTGGCGTATCTGTGCCAAATAAAATAATCACAGCTTATACAAAGCCATATCTTACATTTATAAATGTGGAGGAAATATAACTTTTTCAAGGCACTGGAATACGTGGTTACATTGCATTCCTTTACCCCCCAAAAAAAAGCCGCTCCCTTGCAGAGAGCGGCGCCTTATAACAAACAGGGTTTATTTTTATTTGAAATTGATTACTGAACCATTCGGCTGGCAGGTGTGCCGTACATTGCCTGGTTCTTTGAACCCAGCACTACAGCACGGCACCAGTAGATTTGGCCGTGGGTAAGGTTACTGATGATAACCGAGCTTTTGCTGGCAGGTATGGTTATCCATACGCTGGCCGCAGTTACCGGGTCCATAGTATATTGAAACATGTAACCTTTGGCGCCTTTTTGTGCGTCGCACTGCAGCAGAAGCTCTAATGGATTGTTGCCATCCGCTACCGTAAAGTTTACAGGCGTAACAATAATAGCCGGCGTGCGCATAGTTTTTGCCAGCGGAAAACCCGTGGTGGCAAGCAGTGCATAATTGCCTTGCGAAATTTGCATAACAGAAGCAGCAAGCAGCTTATAAATAGCCACCAATTTTTGCCTTGCCTCATTTTTAAGAGCAATAGCGGGCGTGCTCCTGGTATCAGCATTGGCCAGTGCCTGGCTGTAAGCGTTGTATATTTTAAATACATCGGCAATAGTGGGCGTAACGCCCGCAAAAGCTTCATTATTTACCAGCATGTTGTAAATAGAAAAGCAAAGGTCTTTTAATTTTTTATCACCGGCCCGTAAAAAGCCAGTGGTAATGCGGCCGTTTAGGAGGCCTTGGTTTTGAACTGGTTTGTTCATGGTAATTGGTTTTAATGTTTGTAAGTGAAAGTTTCTGTTTGCCATTTGGCATATCATATAAACGCAACTATGTAATGTATATTGTGCTAGCGCCAAAAAAAATTAGAAAATTTGTTTTGAGCACGGGTTGTGCAATGTGGTGAGGCCAAAACACAATATTGTTTTGCACCTTTGCAATATTGTTATTGCTTATACAAATGTGGTTATTGCTATAAACAATATAGCTGGCGCAAAAAGCAATGTTGTTAATAGCTAAAGCAATATTGATATTTCAAAAAACGATATGGTTAATGGCTAAAGCAATATTGATATTGCAAAAAGCAATGTTGTTAATCGTTAAAGCAATGTTGATATTTCCAATAGCAATATGCGATGGTGCAAAAGCGAAGAAAGGCTCTTACCTTTTTAAAAAAGTGCTGAATGTGAAAGAATGGATTGTACTAACGACAATTCAAAATGTATAACGTTAGCTGTTTATTTATCAATGATGAAATTTTTAGAACTCTTCAGAATGACTATGCCTTATATTATATATTTGCGTGTAGTAAGCAATGGTTAGCACACGAAAATAAACATAACGGAATGCAAGAAAACATAAAACCAGATCTGGGAGTTCTCATTTCAAGAATTGAAAAAATAAATAACCGAACTGAAAATAAACTCGAAGTTTTAAAAACAACTTTAGTAGAATATGATAGGTTTAGAAATTTGCACTCTGACATTTTCTCCAATAATTATCAAGTTTCTGATTTAATAAATAGTATTACTATAGCACAGACCAAAAGAAAAAATGTAAGTAAAAAGTCATTACACAAAGAATTTTTAAAAACAAAGGATGACGCATTATTTAGACTATGGCACACACATATTTAAACTGCAATGAAGGCTAATGCTTTTATATATATTTTTCTATTACTTTCTTTTAAAAGTTCAGTAGCTCAAATAAAGTCTGCTGACAACATGGATAAAGAAAGTTCAATCCTTTATGTCATTAAGGTAGGAGAGAAATATGGTTTTATAAACAAGACTGGCAAAATGATAATTAACCCAAAATTTGATAATGCTCATGATTTCAAGGATGGGTTAGCGGTTATTAAATTAGGAAATAAGTGGGGATTTATTAATACAAAAGGTTATGTTATTGTGAACACATTATTCGATTATTGCGAAGACTTTTCTGAAGGGTTATCCAAAGTTATAATTGAAAAGAAATGTGGATTTATTAATAAAAAAGGTAAAATTGTAATTGCTCCTACTTTTAATCTTGCAGAAAGTTTTTCAGAAGGACTGGCTGCTGTTTCTCTTTCGGAGGGTTTTGATAAAAGATTTGGATACATTGATAAAACTCGATGCTTTGGCTATATTGATTCATTGGGCGTCTTTGTTATTAAACCTCAATATTATGATGCTAAAAGTTTTTCAGAAGGTTTAGCGGCAGTCAGTAGACCTGGTCAATATGGATATATAAATAAACAAGGGATTTTAGTTATTTCATATCAGTTTTTTAAAGCTCAAACTTTTAATGAAGATGTTGCGATTGTAGAGAATGTTGATGAAAAATTTAATCCAAGTTGGAGTTTTATAGATAAGAATGGAACACCCATTATTAAGCCTTCCAAAATTAATCTAACATTAAAATTTCAAGAAGGACTTTCACCTTTTGTTGAAGAAAATAAATGGGGTTTTATAAATAAACATGGAGAAATTATTATCGAACCGTCTTTTGACTTTGCCTTTAATTTTACTGAGGACGTTGCAGTCGTAAAACTTAATAATAAGTACGGCTTTATAAACAAATTTGGTCAATTCGTTATTGAACCTACTTATGATTTTGCAGGACCATTTAAGAATGGCTTAGCATCTGTTCAAGTCAATGGAAAATGGGGATATATTAATCATGATGGCAAATGGATTTGGAATCCGGAAAATTAATATAGGAGTTTTAATCCCAGGTCGTGTCTCTTCTCCGGCCTTTGAAGCAAAGCAGGACACGGCCGGCCAACCTAAGAAGAATTGCCTATATAGAGTATACCATCAAGAATTAAACAGAGAGGTAAGAAACATTTTTTTATAGCTTACGCAGCTGTGTTCTGCAGGCTATCGCCAGAGCAAGACACAAGGAATAGCTCAAAATTTTAATCCCAGGTCGTGTCTCTTCTCCGGCCTTTGAAGCAAAGCAGGACACGGCCGGCCAACCTAAAAAGATCGCCTATCTTAGAGCATGCCAGTCAAAACTTTAACCGAGTGGTAAGAAAGCATTTATTTTATAACTTATGCAGCTATGTACTGCAAGGCTATCGCCAGAGCGGAAACACGGCAGCGGAAATGCCGCACAACAGCTAAGCTGCATATCTGCACTATCTTTAGAATATATATTAAAACTTAAATTAATTAAATAAATCATTTATTATGAAAAAGGCTTTTTTAATAATTATATTTCTAATAGTTACAATAAGTTTCGTAAATGCTCAAAGCCAAAAGGATGATCAGAGGCTGGCCAGGGAGACGATAATCAATTTTTTTGACAAGCTTGCCAGGTTGGATACAGCAGCATTAAAATTATATGCGACTAAAGATTTTTTATTGCTCGAGGATGGAGCAGTTTGGAACTTAGACAGCCTTAACAATAAGATAAACGAGATGAGGGCAGTTACTTTAACCAGGGTAAATCACTTAAATTTTATACAAACAGAAGTGAAAGGAAATATTGCCTGGGCAGCTTATCATAATAAAGCCGACATGAGCATTAACGGACAAAAGATGAATATCGAGTGGTTAGAAAGTGCAGTCCTCGTAAAAGAAGGAACGGACTGGAAAATCAGGCTGCTTCATTCCACTATCATTAAACCTCATTAATAGAGTACCCTGCCCTACACACACTTCCATACCACATCAGTAAACCACTTGTTCTTGTCAAAGAAATGAGCGATGGGCTCAAAGCCGCTCGAACGGGCTATTTCATCGGTTTGCTGTATGTCGTATTTCTGCGAGACTTCCATATAAATAACTTCGCCTTTATTAAAATGAAATATTTCTTTATTTATAGATACCTGTTGTTTTTTTATAGAAACGAGGAAGCTTCTGCAGGCGCCCGTAAAGGGGTCGTAACTGGCATAATGCTCAAAATTTTCTATTACAAAATTTCCGTGCAGTTCCCTGTTGATCCTTCTTAAAAGATTCAGGTTAAACTCTTTTGTATAGCCTTTGCTGTCGTCATAGGCATTGCGTATTTGCCAGGGGTTTTTTTTAAGGTCTATGCCAATAAGCACCATGTCTCCTGCGGAAAGTTCATTGCGCAAATCTTTGCAAAATGTATAAACATAATCATGGGTAAAATTGCCAATATTAGAGCCAAGAAAGAGCACCAGCTTTACTTTATCAGAAATATTTTTGGCAGCAGCCAGCATGGGCAGGTATTCGCCGTGAAGCCCGTGGATATTGAGCTCCGGTACTTGCTCCGGAATATTTTTTTGCAACAACTCAATAATATGACTTGAAATATCAACAGGAAAATAAGTGGAGATGGCTTTCTTTTTTACGAGCTCTTTTAACAAGTGTACCGACTTTACCGCATCGCCTGCGCCAAGCTCCACCACATCAAACTTGCTGTGGTGATCCATTACCAGATCAGCAAGCTGCGCCGTTTGCGTAGTGAATATTTCCATCTCGCAATTGGTAAGGTAATACTCATCGCACTCCATGATCTTTTGAAAAAGCTCATCGCCTTTTGCATCATAAAAATATTTTGATTGTAAATATTTTGGAGTTGACCGCAGGCTCATCAACACATCCTGTAAAAATTGATCCATCAATTATAGTTAAGCAGTAAAGTTATTGTGCTAATCTTATTCCTGTAAATTGCCAGCGCAAATGCGCATGAAAAAAGTTGCGGTAGGTGATACGGCTATGGCCTTCGGGCGTTACCTCGCTTGCGCCTCTCAGCACTTTTTGATTGACCATAAATTTTCCATTGTACTCCCCTATTGCACCGGGCGCTTTAGTAAAGCCGGGATAAGGAAGATACGCACTTTCAGTCCACTCCCATCGCTGTCCCCAATCAAACTGGGGAGCAGCTACTTCCCACTCAAACTCAGTAGGGAGGCGCTTTCCGGCAAATTGCGCATACGCCCAAGCCTCGTAATAACTTACGTGGCAAAGCGCTTCATCCTTGTTTAATTTCTGCAAGCCATTCATGGTATAATAATGCCATTCACCATCAATGAGGTGCCAGTACATTGGCGAAGTAATGTTGTTTGTTTTTACACAATCCCAGCCTTCTGCATGCCAGTAATTAAAATTTTTATAGCCGCCTGCATTTATAAATTCAAGATACTCAGCATTGGATACCAGGTTTTTTGCAATGCTAAATTCCTGTAATAAAACCTGGTGTTTTGCTAATTCATTATCAAAACAAAAACCATTACCAGCATACCCTATATTATAAATTCCTTTTTCAATTTTTATAAATTCATTTACTGCTTTGGCAATTATAGTATTACTTTTTATTTCAGAATTGTATGGAGGAAACAATGGATTATTACCTAAAATATATTTTATATCAGTTGATAAAAGCTCCTGGTGCTGCTGCTCATGATTGAAGCCAAGCAATAACAATTCCTCTAACTCTTTGGAGGGACTGTGTTGCAGAAATTCATTCATAGCGATATCCACATGCCTGCGATATTTATAAATATCTTCAACAGATGGGCGGCTAAGGTTCCCCCTGTCGGTGCGGATCACTCTTGCGCCAACGGTTTCGTAATAGCTGTTGAAAACGTAGTTATAATTTGGATCAAACTCTTTATAGCCATCCATATTTGGCTTTAAAATAAATGTTTCAAAAAACCACGTGGTATGGCCAATGTGCCACTTCGGTGGGCTTACATCCGCTACGGGTTGAACTACATAATCTTCTGTTTTAAGCGGCTTACAGATTTCTTCGGTGTGGTTTCTTACGCTGTTATATTTTTCTAAAAAGTTCATTTATTTTTATCAAGATAATTTTTTAAATCAGAGATACTGTTAACACCGGTTTGCCTGGATTGTTGCCTGCGCATCATTAAAGCATACGAATTATTAAATCCAACCGGTTTCAGCCACTTCAGATTATATTTTTTATGGAACTGTTGCTGCACATAATTATAAATTGCTTCTTTATTTCCTTTCATTGAATTCACTAAAGAATCCTGGGCATTTAAAATTACCAAAAAAGCTGTACCTGTGTATTCCGGGTACATATCAATCTGGTTATTGATTAAAGCATCAAAACAAATTTTTGTTCCACCAAGGCCGGTTTTTGTTTCTATCTGTAGATCAGTATTTCCTTTGATAAGCATGGTGTACATGGCTGCAAGAATGTATTGCTCACCAAATATTTTAGAACCGATTCTTATTAAACCTCCATTGCCATTGCGAGGCTCTTTGTACAAATGCTGCTGCATCAAAAAATCCTTTGCCACTTTTTCAGGGCTTTGCTTTAAATAATCAACCCGATAATTTAACTCAGTCATTATGGAATCGTTGATGTGTCCTGCCAATTGATTCAATATATTTTCAAGCACAGGATATTTTTGTAAAACATCTTCGTGTATCACAGGCGCAACATAATATGGTGGAAATATTTTTTTATCATCATTTAAAACAACAAGATCAAAAGCCTTCAAACGGCCGTCGGTGCTGTATCCGCTTATGATGTCAAGCTTCTTTTCATACGCAGCTTTATACATTACTGCATCGCTTATAACTACATTACGTATGTTTAAATGATATACTTTTTTTAAGCCAAGATAACCATCTTCTCGCCCCATAAACTCCGGTGTAAAACCAGCAAGCATTTTACTTCCATAAATATTTGGCAGCAAATAAAACGATGATAATAAAATAATACTAACCGGCAAAAGCCACAAGCCGGTTCTAAACTTTCGAAGATTTATGTTTTGAATTTTTGATAAAATAAAATCAAGCGTAATAGCCAGCAAAGCAGCAGGAATAGCGCCTGCCAGGATCATGTTAGTATTGTTTAAAGAGATGCCCCCAAAAATAAATTCACCTAAGCCACCGGCCGCTACATACGCTGCAAGTGTTGCTACGCCTACATTTATAACGGTTGCGGTACGAATGCCGGCCAATATAACTGGTAAAGCCAGCGGCAGTTCTACCTTAGTTAATATTTGGTTCGCGCTCATGCCCATTCCTTTCGCAGCATCCCTTACAGATGGATCAACGCCATTGATGCCGGTAAAAGTGTTGCGAACAATGGGAAGCAGTGCATATAAGAACAGCGCAACGATGGCAGGCTTCGGCCCAATGCCCAACAATGGTATCATAAAACCAAGCAATGCGATGCTTGGTATTGTTTGCAGCACACCTACGAAGCTTAACGTAATGCCTGCTAACTTTTTTCTTTTAGTAATAAAAATTCCAAGTGGCACGCCTATTACAACAGCTATCAATAAGGATATAAAAGTAAGCCCGATGTGTGCCAGCAACTGGCTGAATATTTTACCAGACTGCTCCTGCATGAAGCTCCAGAGAGATTGATTTTGTTCATTCATGCAAGCGGCGTTTATAAGCGTCAAGCGCCGTGAATAATGTATCGTAATCTGCTGATCTTATTTCACCGGACTCATTTTTAATTATAAGCTCATTTTGTTTTTCATTTAATAAAATACTCATAGCATACCATATACTTTTTTCGGCGGTGATTGCATTTTCATTACTGTTTAAACTATTATTTTTTTTCTCAATAAATGGCCAGATGTCTTTTAATAAAACTGCATTTAGTTCCAGCTGCAGTCTTTGATCTTCAAAGAAAGAAGATACAAAATCATTGGCTGGTTTAAAAAGCAGATCGGCCGGAACGCCCGCCTGCACTATCTTTCCTTTGTTCATCAGTAGGATCATATCTCCAAAAGCGAATGCTTCCCGGATGTCGTGCGTCACCAAAACGATGGTTTTATTTTTCAATACTTCCAGCTGGCTGAACTCATTAGTTATGTTGGCTCTTGTTACAGCATCTAATGCGCCGAATGGCTCATCCATCAACAATACAGGCGGATCAGCAGCCAGCGCTCTTGCCAGGCCAACTCTTTGCTGCTGGCCGCCGCTAAGCTGATGCGGGTAAAGCGATAAATATTCCTGCGGAAGATGCAATTGTTCCAATAACTCTGATGTTCTTTTTGCTATTTTTTGCTTTGGCCATTTTAATAATTCAGGAACAATGGCAATGTTTTCTGCAATGGTATAATGTGGAAAAAGCCCATGATGCTGCAGCACATAACCAATGCCTCTTCGCAATTCCTCCGCAGAAATATCTTTAATATTTTTTCCATTAACAGTTATACTTCCTGAGGTAGTTTCAGTAAGCCTGTTGATCATCCGCAAAGTTGTTGTTTTACCACAACCGCTGGTGCCGAGCAGCACTGCATTTTGTTTTTCCTTTACCTGAAAAGAAATATTATCAACGGCTATGTTGCTTCCAAATTTTTTTATAACTCTGTCTACAGAGATCATTTTAAAAAATTTACTTAATTAAAATAGTCTTCTTGGGTTTAAAGAGCTATAATATTTTAAAGATTATATCTTTTAAAAAGCAGAATCATTCACTTCTATCCAGTAACCGTCAGGATCCTGGAAATATATTTGCCGCACGCCGTCTGGCCTCAGTTGCGGCGTTTTACTGTTCCTTGCCCAGTTGCCATAATTTATGTTGTATTGATCCAGGTGTTTCATAAAGGCATCTAATGAAGCAACAGAAAAACTCAGGTGAATATTTATGTCGTGAGGAACAATTGCCTTAGCACCTTCCACCACATGAAGCTGGCCATGCTGCGCTATTTTAAACCATACATGTTTGTTATCATTAAAAGGCTCAGAGATCACTTGCAATTGCATTACATTTTTATAAAAATCAGTGCTCTTTTTTAAATCAACAACAAAAACAGTGGTATGGTTAAACAGGGGAGCTTGCTTTTCATTCATGGCATTATTTTTTTGCAAGGCTTGTGCAATCGCTTTCTCAGCAAGGCTTTCCATAATTTTATAGCCTGCCAGGTTTGGATGAACACCGTCAATGGCATATTCACTTTTCATTCCTTTGCGGTCATCAGCCAATGAAGAAAAATAATCGAGGTAAATACAATCATGTTCCTGCGCATAATTTTTAATCCAGCGGTTAAGCGTAACAATTTTTTCTGCAGGCTGCAAGCCTGGCTTCCACGGATAATCGTACACAGGAAGCACTGAAGAAAGAATCACAGTTATATGATGCGCATTTGCAATGGATGCCATTGCCGCAATATTATCCTCTATCATTTCAAGTGTTGATGGGCCGGTGTTGCCAGCAATATCGTTAGTGCCGGCAAGTATTAAAACTACTTTAGGCTTAAGTGCAACCACATCCGGCATAAACCTGATAAGCATTTGCGGAGATGTTTGCCCGCTGATGCCGCGATCAACATACGGCTTACCTGCAAAGAAAGCTGAATCTGTTTTAAGCCATCCTTCGGTTATAGAATTGCCCATAAACACAACACGATTTTCATTTGCCGAAGGCAAGCCAATCTTTGCATTATCATCTTTATACTTCGCAAGATTAGGCCAGTCCTGGGCTTCAGAAAATATAGGTATGAACATAATTAATAAAATAAAATGCAAAGCTGATTTAATACCATTCATAGTATTTGTTTTTATTTATTTTAATAAAAATTAAATGTGAGACACAAATGCACGATTCTGGTGCGCTTCAAATATAAAATAATAAAGAGCAATTATTGAAAACAAAACAAATAGCCAGATTATGGATGCTTACGATTTTGCAAAGGTATTTTTGAAAAATGATTTTTATAAATAAAAGATATTCATTTTTTAAATCTTTTTAGATATTTAAAATCTTTTACTAAAATCTTTTACAATAAAAAATGCCGGAAATAAATCCGGCATTGCATGATAAAATAAATTTTATTTTTTTATTTAGTAATATAAATTTTACTTGATTGCTTCAGGTTATTTGAATTGGTAACATTAAGAACATACATACCTGTTGCAAGTGCAGGAGGCACATTGATAGTAATAATATTACCATTTGCAGTAGTAAACTCCTGCTTGTAAACGGATTGGCCGTCTATATTTATAAGTTCAATAATAAGTTTATTATTATTGGTAAAGTAAGTGTTGTTGCGAATATAAATGTGCCCATGCGCAGGGTTAGGATAAATGTCGAGCTTGTTAAAATTGAAAGACACATTAATTATGGATGAATATTTTACATCACCATTTATATCCACTTCTTTAAGGCGATAAAAGTTGGTTCCATTAAAAGGATTAGCATCATTGAATGAATAATTTTTTTGTAAAGATGATGTGCCGGATGCTTTTACTGAACCAATAAGTTTGAAGTCTGTTGTATTAGAACTGCTTTCTATATCAAAGTGATCAATGTTCACTTCGCTGCTTGTAGACCAGTTAAGTGAAGTGTACTTGTTTTCAATATTGCTTCCTTTAAAAGTGATAATATTTACCGGCAACACACCACTTTGAGTAAGCGAAACATTATCTATTACAGCTGTGCCCAATGTATTTACATCGTTGCTTGTATAAGCGATACCTACATAAAGATAAGTGCCAAGCGCAACGGTTACAGAGTCGTAGGCTGTCCAGGTAAGGCCATCTGCTGAAACGTAACCCACATACTTATTACCATTCCCTGAAATTTTTACCCAATAGGGAGGCTTGTTGCTGGTGGAAGTAAAATTGTTCGCAGATGAATTTTGCCCAGTACGGTTTTCAAATTCAAAACCTGCACCCGGGGTCAGCGACATAAAAACGTTAGGAGATCCAGGGTCGAGACTTGAACGGAACATTACCCCACATTTAGCCGTAGCACTGTTATTCTGAATAGAAACCACCCGTGCAGTTATATCTATCGAATTATTAGACAATAATTGGTATACATAATGGAAGGCGTCAGTATTATTATTGATATCACTTCCCGCTGCGGTTACTGTATAGGTCCCATTGTTGTAACAGGCGTCGCCGGGAATATTTACCCATCCAATATCTACGCTCTGCCATAAGGGAGGCAGTGTGCCTGAGCAGGCGGATACCGGCGGAGGATTTATTCCATAAACATTCAATACGTTTGAAAAAGTTGACATGTATACTTTACCATTAGCGATGGTAGGTGCAACGTATTTAGCGAAATTTCCTATAGCATCTCTTTTGCTGCTCCAGTTACTGTTCCAAAGCTCGTGGCTTATGTCGTTGGCATCAAATGCCTGAAGAATGCCTGGTACTGTCATTTGGTTTGCATCTCCATTAATAGGATGTGAAGCCCACAAAATGCCGGAGTTGCTTTGAGAACCATTAGATGAAACAGAAAGCATGGCGCCTGGCATACCATTGGGTAAGACGGTGTTGCCTACAACTTTATTAAGTGTATCGAAAAGCATAGTACCCCGGTTAAAAGGAAATTGCTTTAGCAAACCCCCTTCAGCCCATGCATAGATGTACTCGTTAGCATTTTGATTTTTAAAATATACAGGAGATCCGTGTATATGTTTAAAAAACTGGGTAGACGATGCATTAATGTTTAGCAGCTGCTTTACATTAGAATTATTGGTTGTGGTGCCTCCCATGTTGTTATCGTCAATTAAATACAAATAACTTTCTTTGCTACCTGATAAAGACAGGCTACTATTGGGTATTAACATCGCCCCGTCAGAACCAAAATCCAGATCCTGATCATTTAAATGCTGATAATCATATGGAGTAAAAAAATCTATGGGCTTCAGGCTGCCAGATGCAGTTGATAACTTAATAAGGCTTTCGCCTCTTTCGGTAGTATCATTGGGATTGTTGCCAGTACCCGTGTTACCGTTGCCGGTTGTTAAGATAATATTGCCATTATCGTCTACAGCAGGTGCCTGTCCGCTCATCCAAATGCCTCCAAAATCTCCATCTGGCGTATCATTATAAACATAGGTCCGGGTAAGGTTCGTAGCATTGTAAGCAATTACCCAACCATGATAAGGCCCCCAGTCGCAATGAGAAGCCCAGCTTATAAAAATATTACCGTTGTATAATAATAGTCCCGGGCGTTGATTTTCCTTTTGCTGGTCAAAAGTTACAATGCCGCCAGAGCTGCCGTTCCCAATTCCCGGCACGCTTGCAGTGATGTACACAGGGCTGTTTGCTCTTTCCGCACCGGTAGTTACATCTAACGCATGAAGATATTGAACAAATGTAGCTCCGCTCGTAGATACGCTTCTTGCAACTATATAAATTGTATTTGTTGAAGTATCAATAACCGGCGTACCAACAATACCCATATTGCCACTAAAATCATGATAATTTCCGCCACAGGCGCCGGTCATGTCTGTATTTTTTATAGCTCTGTAACTACCTGGGTTATAAGTAAGATTCACTTGCCAATAGGGAGTAGCTTTTGATGAATCATCAGCATCGAAAGCATATAAAGTATTATTAACAGTTGCCACAATAACAATATTATGCGTACCGCCACCGATAGAAACATTGCTCAAAACAAGTGGCTGCGCATATATTTGATCATCAACTGAACGGGTAAAGATTTTTCCAAAGCTGCCGCTGCTTACATTGTTTTGCGTAAGCACTGTTTCTGTATTGTTCCATCCGGTTCTCTTTAAATTGTTGTGTTGCGTGGTTACGTTTGTTTGGGCAAACGTGCCGGAAAAGAAGAAAAAACAAAATAAAAATAAGCAAAAAAGATTAGGTAACTTTTTGTAAAGTCGTTTCATAGTGTAGTATTAAAAAATTAAGTACGGAAAAAATGAATCACTTAGTTGTCAATAATTAAGCCAAAGGCAATCGTGGATATAGTTTATTTAAATGACCGTCTGTAAATAACCAGTTAAACCAACAGGGCGATGATTTTAGAAGCACAGGCAATTTTCAGAAAAAATAAGGTTATATAAAAATAAAATATGCGCAAAAATAAACTAATATTAAATAAAATTTCAAAAAATATTAGGTAAGATGTAATGACGAAGCGCCAAGAATGCCTGCATTTTCTAATTGCGACACTTCTACTTTAATATTTTTTTTTACCCTGTTAAATTCAATAGTTTTTATTTCATTCCACATAGCCTTTTGAAAATAAGAAAATGCGTGGCGCACTGATCCGCCAAGAACAATCAGCTCAATATCCAAAGCATATAAAATGGCTTTAATGGCATTACCTAAATGCGCTCCCATTTCTTCATATTTTTTTATTGCATCTTTATTGCCTTTGTTAGCTTGTTCAAAAACCAATTCTCCTTCCTGGTTGTATATATTTTTAAAATATTGCCCGCTTGCATAATATTCATAATTTTTATCGAGGTAAGGCATCATCCCAAATTCGCCTGCACCGCCATTAGCGCCGGTATATAATTTTTTATTGATTATGATGCCAGAGCCCAGGCCGGTGCCGATGGTTAACCCAATAAATGAATTACAATTTTTTCCTTTGCCGAAATAAAATTCACCCAGTGAAAAACAATTCGCATCATTCTCAACTAATACAGGTACTTTATATTTTTCTTCAACAATTTTTTGCAAGGCAATTTCTTTCCATGCCGGAATGTTTATAACATCATACACCATACTTTCCTGTGCAAGTACAAGCCCTGGAACACCTATCCCTATTGCATTTACAGAGGTATCCATTATTTTATCAATAACAAAAAATAGCTGCTGCAGCACTTCATCTTTGCTTCCGAAGGAGTTAATCTGTTCTGAAATAATTGTCTTTGCTACACCTTTATTTACTATAGCTGCGCGCAGGTTTGTGCCGCCAATATCAATCCCTATAATATTTTTTTCATGCATTAGTTTCAAGAGAGATAGCTGCTTCTTTATCTAAATAAACACTAACATTTTTGTGGCCGCCTGCAAGTATGGATGCAGGCAATTGCACTGTTGGCTGGCTTTGTAACACCTTTTTTATAATGTCTGCTTTTTTGTTTCCATTGGCTAATATCATTAAAAAACCTGTCTCCATCAGGTTGGCAATTCCTAAAGTAATGCCATGTGTAAGAGCTTTTTTTGTAGTAAAATATTTTTGTGCGGCCTGGCTCGTTGCTTCATGAATATCTGCAACATGACAACGCAAGCGCGCATCTGTGCCGGGCTCGTTCATACCTATATGCCCATTTGTGCCTATGCCTGCAATGGCAACATTTATTCCACCCAAATCTTTTATATCGTTCTCTGTGCGTAAGGCTTCGGCTTCAAGATCATCGGCTCTGCCATCAAAAAAAATAATTTTTTCCTTATCAATATGTAATGGCTCAAATAGATCTTTGTTCAAATGATACCGGCAACTTCCTTCGTCATTGCCATTCATACCGGCCCATTCATCGAGGCTTATAAAATACCAATGCGACACATCAATTTGTTTATCTTTTATTATTTTTATTAATTGCTTATACATGCCCTTGGGCGTATCGCCGGATGCGGTGCATACCACGGGGTTCTTTCTGTCAGCAACATAAGATAAAAGATCGTGCGCACATTTTTTTGACATGCTTTCATAATCGCTACTTATATGTATTTGCATAAAAATTAAAATATACTTTTTTTATAAAGAATAATTCTCCTAAAATTATCTTTTTAAAAATGGTTAACTTGAAAATATTGTTTGATATAAAATTTACACTATGCCTGGCGATTCTCTTCAAGTAAGCGTTAACTCCGGAGGCTTGCAAAAAAATACTTATGATGCAATTGTTGTTGGCTCCGGCATTAGCGGAGGCTGGGCTGCCAAAGAACTTTGTGAGTATGGCCTTAAAACACTGGTGCTGGAAAGAGGAAGAAATGTCGTGCACAATAAAGATTATCCTACAGCAACAATGAAGCCCTGGGAGTTTACCCACCGCGGGCAAATGACCGCAAAATTCATGGACGAAAATCCTTTGATAACAGAGGCAGCGGGCTTTGATGAATCAACAGCGCATTTTTTTATTAAAGATCACGATCATCCTTATGTTCAGCAAAAGCCTTTTGAGTGGATACGCGGTTACCAGGTTGGAGGCAAGTCATTGATATGGGGAAGAGCGTGCCCGCGCTGGAGTAAATATGAATTTACAAACCCGGCAAAATATGGATACGGAATTGAGTGGCCTATAAGCTACGAAGAGATTGCACCCTGGTATTCTCATGCAGAATCATTTGCAGGCATTTGCGGAAATAAAGATGGCATCGAATCCATGCCGGATGGCGACTATCTTCCGCCATTTGAATTTAACTGTGCAGAAAAAGATGTAAAGCGAAAACTGGAATCAAAATATAAAGACCGGTATTACATACAAGGCCGCTGGGCGCAGCTTTCACAGCCAAAAGATATACACCTGCAGCAAGGCAGAGGCCAGTGCCAGGCAAGGGACTTATGTATGCGCGGATGTCCGTTTGGCGCATATTTCAGCTCTAACTCATCCACATTGCCTTGGGCAGAAAAAACGGGCAATCTTACTATCCGCCCGTTTTCTGTTGTTCATTCAATTATTTACGATGAGCAAAAACAAAAAGCAGTTGGCGTAAGGATAATTGATACTAACACAAAAAAAAGCACCGATTACTTTGCGAGAATTATTTTTATTAACGCTTCCGCAATGAATACCAATTTGATTTTAATGAACTCAACATCCAATCGTTTTCCCAACGGGTTTGGAAATGATAATGGATTGCTGGGAAAATATGTTTGCTTTCAAAACTACCGCGGGTCTGTTGGTGGCGATGTAGATGGGTATTTAGATAAATATTATTATGGAAGAAGAACGGCAGAATGTATGGTTCCCAACTTTAGAAATATTCATAAAAATGATATGGATTTTGTTGGCGGATACATGGCCTTTTCGGGATGTTACCGTGTAAACGAAAATGCGCAGGGAATGCCAGAGCAAATAGGCGGCGCTTATAAAGATGCCATGACAGAAGCAGGGCCGTGGGGCATGTATATGTATATGCAGGGAGAAACTGTTCCTAAAGAAACAAATTATGTAGCCTTAAGCAAAACCAAAAAAGATGACTGGGGCATTCCGCTCATCGAAATGAATGTAGGTTACGATGATAACGATGAAAAATTGCTGAAGGATTTTTTAACGCAGGCAAGCGAAATGCTGGATGCCTGCGATGTAAAAAATATACATCAAAATGATAACCATTGGGCGCCAGGCAGAGACATACATGAAATGGGCGGATGCAGGATGGGCAAGGATCCCAGGACATCATTGCTCAATGGGCATAATCAATTTCACAATTGTAAAAATGTATTTGTTACCGACGGAGCTTGCATGGCAAGCACTGCCAATCAAAGCCCGTCTATTTTGTATATGGCGCTAACTGCAAGAGCTGCAAACTTTGCTGTGGATGAAATGAAGAAGGGAAACTTATAATTTTTTTTAAATAAAAAATGGCTAATAAAACTAATGAGTATTAGTTTTTTAATTAAATAATAAATGAACAGAAACAGGTTTATAAAACTATTTACTGCAATAATCGCTCTAACAATATTACAAAGTTGCAAACTGGCACATAAGCCAAATGATATAAACCAGGACACCGGCATAGGATGGATTCCGTTGTTCGATGGAACCACTTTAAAAGGATGGCATACTTACGGGAAAAATAGCACTGGCAGTGCCTGGAAGGCGCAGGATAGCGCTATACATCTTGATGCATCGGTAAAAGAAAACTGGCAAACTAAAGGTGGCGGAGACATTGTAACTGACAGGCAGTTCAGAAATTTTGACCTTCAGCTCGATTGGAAAATATCCGAAGGAGGCAACAGTGGTATTATGTTTTATGTGCATGAAGATACTGCTCAATATCAGTATGCATGGAACTCCGGGCCCGAAGTGCAAATATGCGATAATGCTAAAAATGAAGATGGCAATGTGTACAAAAGCCAGGCTGGTGATGTATATGAGCTTTTTCATACAACATCGGATAAATATGTAAAGCCCGCTATGCAATGGAATCATGCGGAGATCATTTCAAATAACGGCAGGCTGCGACTTTACATGAATGAACAAAAAGTATTGGATACGACTATTTGGGACGATGCCTGGAAAAAAAATATTGAAGGCACCAAGTTTAAAGATATGCCTGGCTTTGGCACCTACAAACGCGGAAAGATAGCGCTGCAGGATCACGGTGCAGATGTTTGGTTCAGGAATATCAAGATTAAGATCCTGTGAGAATTTAAATACAGGTATAAGGTAACAGTTATGTTGTAGTTGTTTTAATGTATCGAAACAGGATATTGTATTTGCGCTCATTATATTTCTCATCATTGCTGTTTACATAAATAATTTTTATATACTTTTTATGTATGCAATACTGCTTCTGCCTGCGCAGGTGCAGCGATAGTTTCTGTTCCGTAACTTTTTCTTTTGTTTCTATGTATAAAACGAAAATGCAAGATACCCGCCAGCACTGCAATTACTCCTTCGGCAAGTACTGTATCCTGTACGCCAATTCTCTGCGAAACAAAGCCAACAAGCAATCCACCCAATGGTTGCATCCCAAAAAATGCCATAGCGTACAGGCTGATAACTCTTCCCCGCATTGATGGAATTACGCTTGTTTGCACCAGTGTATTAGTAATAGTTACCTGGCTCATCATGCCAAAAGCGCCCGTGCCTATAAATATAAGTGCCAAAAAATAGTTACCAGCGTGAGAAAATAACAGAAGGCCCACACCAAATACTATTGTATTTATGGCGAGTATCTTGTGAAGGTTATGGCCAGGCTTCAGTGATGCAAGAAATATAGCTCCTGTAAAAGCGCCAAGACCAATAACACTATCTATGATACCAAACGTAGCGGCTGTACCATGAAAAATATCTTTAGCATACACCGGTATTAATGTGCTGAAAGGCAGCACCAGCAAGCTCATAAATGCAAGCATGGATATTATAAAAGAGATCATCGGTGAATGTTTCAGGTATTGCAACCCTTCCTTGAGTTCGGCAATAACATTTTTTGTATGAGGCTTGGCTATATAAACCGGCAGCTTCATCATCAGTAAAGAACCAATGACTGCTATAAAACTTACTGCATTGAGACCGAAACAAATAGTATTGCCCAGTTTCTCAATAGCAAGGCCTGCGATGCCCGGGCCAATAAGCCTGGAAAGATTTACCATAGAAGAATTTAGCGCCAGTGCATTTGGCAAATCTTTTTTATCATCAACCATATCATATACTAATGATTGCCTTGCAGGCACATCAAACGCATTTACAACGCCAAGCAAAACGCTAAGAGCGATGATCTCTGTTACATTATAATGCCCCAAAAATATAAGCAGCGTGAGCAGCACGGCCTGGATCATAGATATAACCTGCGTTGCTAATAATACTTTGTAACGGTTATACCTGTCGGAAATAACACCGCCTAAAGATGAAAATAAAAATGAAGGAAACATGGTGGCAAACAAAGTAACTCCCAGCATAAACTTTGAATGCGTAAGCGAATACACCACCCAGCTCACTGCAGTTTTTTGCATCCATGTGCCAATAAGCGATATAGATTGCCCGGTAAAATATAGCCGGTAATTGCGGCTTTTAAAAGCGTTAAAAGTGTTTATCATTTATAATAATTTTTTCTAAAAGCCCACTGAATCATTTTACTTTTTACTTTTATAAATTCTTATCTTTTTATTCGAACTCCACCAGCTTTGTTAATAATACCAGTGATTTCTGCAGCTGCTCCTGCTCGCGTGCAGTAAGTGTTTTTGTTATAGCCTTGCTAAGCCATTCATCTCTTTCATGCCTTGTTTTATGTAGGAGATTTTGTCCGGTTTTAGATAGGGATATAAACACTTTGCGCTTATCGCTGCTCGACACTTTGCGGGTGATATAACCCAGATCAAAGAGATGATTTAGTATTTGAGACATAGACTGTGCGGTTACCTTTTCCATTGCTGCCAGCTCACCAGGCTGCAGCTCTTTATATTCATCAAGTAATTTAAGAACGGAGCGACCGGTAAGCGAAAGGCTTGCGGCAGAAGAAGATTTGCACCGCAGCTTTTTTATCATTCTGCTTACAACAATCCGCAGCGCAGAAGCAAGTTGCAGATCATCATTTTTTTGAACCATAATAGTAAAGTAAACTTATAAGTTTACTTTGCAAATGTACGATATAAAATCATATATGTAATGGAAAATATAGCATTTACACCTTGCCCTTACAAAGGCAACCTGAATAATAGTAAACGCCTGGAAATGGTCAGATTAAAGATTGACCATATAATTAAATTAGCTAAAAAACATCACTATATTTATTAGTATTTATAATTGATATACGCTTTATGACGTGGCATAAACCAAGACTAACTTTTGCGCAAATAATAAACATGAATGTTGGCTTCTTTGGCATTCAATACAGCTTTGGCTTACAGCAAAGTGCAGTTAATCCCATCTACGATTTTCTTGGGGCAAGCCCCGATCAAATACCGTGGCTTAATCTTGCAGGCCCGTTTACAGGGTTAATTATTCAGCCTATTATCGGCGCTTTAAGCGATAAAACATGGCATCCTAAATGGGGCCGGAGAACGCCTTATTTTTTTATTGGCGCCATGATATGCAGTATGGCATTATTTCTTTTTCCTTTCAGCCGTGCATTGTGGATGGCAGCAGGACTGCTGTGGATACTTGATGTAGGCAACAACACGGCTATGGAACCTTATCGTGCATTTATTGCCGACAAGTTGGACGCGAGCCAGCAGCCAACCGGCTTTCAGGCTCAGAGTTTCTTTACAGGCTTTGGGCAAACGCTTGCAAATGTATCGCTGTTTGTTTTTCCACTAATATTTATAGGCGCTACAGGCAAGCTTCCTACATGGGTATATGCATCTTTTTTTTTAGGCTCAGTCTGTTCTATATGCACTATCATGTGGAGCATAAAAAAAACGCCGGAGATACCGCCAACACCGGATGAACTGGCTCTTTTAAAAAGAAGAAATGCAGGCATGCCGCCGCCTGCTGTACAATTTTTTTTATCCATACTTACCACCATTATAGCCTACATAATCATTATTATTTTAATTGTTCCTTCCATCTTTAACAGAAAGCTTATCAGCAAATTTATTGGCTATATAAAACAGCATAAAACATTAAAGATCTTATTTGCCCAAAACATAGAAATTATAGATGCCATAGGCGACATGCCGAAGGTGATGTGGCAGCTTGCATTAGTCTATTTGTTTCAATGGTATGCATTATTTTGCTACTGGCAAAACTCATCAAAAAGTGTTGCGTTATCTGTTTGGAAAACAACGCCACATCAAAACGCACAACTCTATGCA
This sequence comes from Hanamia sp., assembly GCA_965276925.1. Taxonomy (GTDB): domain Bacteria; phylum Bacteroidota; class Bacteroidia; order Chitinophagales; family Chitinophagaceae; genus Ginsengibacter. The sequence continues at coordinate 2,349,941 of OZ255711.1, read as the reverse complement.
AAGGCCGTCGGATGGACAGGACTGGTGAATGCCTGGTATAATGTTGTTACTTTTTTATGCGCATTTGTATTAGTATATTTTGCAAAAAAGTATTCAGCCAAAATGGTACACTTTACCTGCCTGTTACTTGCCGGCATAGGTTTCATTACCTTCTCTCATATTGAAAATAAATACCTGCTTTTCCCTGCCATTACCGGCTTTGGCATAGGCTGGGCCAGCATGATGGGCATCCCTTACCTAATGGTAGTTAGCAATATTCCAAAAGAAAGATATGGGGTTTATATGGGCATTATCAACATGATGATCGTAATACCTATGTTCATTCAAACAACAACTTTTGGTTTTATACTAAAGCATTTTCTTAATAATGACGCAAGAAATGCCATAACCTTTTCCGGAGTTTTTTTGTTGATAGCTGCACTGGCAACATTACTCATAAGACCAACAAGGCCTGTAGAAGATGTAGTAGTATCAATGGGTGCAGGACATTAAAAAATAACTAATTTTTTGTATGAAAATATTATGCATCGGCGAAGCCCTCATTGATATGATCTGCACTGATACAGGCACACCATTATCAAAAGGTGAACACTTTTTAAAAAAAACAGGAGGCGCACCAACCAACGTAGCTGCGGCCATTGCAGCGCTTGGCGGAGAGGTATTGCTTTCAGCAAAGGTGGGTGCAGATCCTTTTGGACAGCAACTGATAGATACTATGAAAGATTTCGGCGTATCTGTAAAATGGATGGTGCAGGATGAAAAACATTTTACAACATTTGCTTTTGTATCTCTTATGCAGGATGGCGAACGGGACTTTGTTTTTAACCGCGGCGCCGATGGACAATTGAATGAAAGCGATCTTAATGGTATTGACCTTGATGACTGCTCAGTAGTTCATTTTGGATCAGCAACAGCATTTCTTGAAGGCCCGTTGCAAAACACTTACAAGAGTCTTTTGGATAAAGCTTTGCATAAAAATATTTTCATCAGCTTCGATCCTAATTATCGGCAATTGCTCTGGAAGCATGATACAACATCCTTTATTAAGCAGTCATGGAATTTCATGAACCAATGCCATTTTTTTAAAGTAAGTGATGAAGAAGCTATGCTGCTTACAGAAAGTTCATCAGTACATGATGCTGCAAAAATATTATCAGAAAAAACCACTGCAACGTTTGCAATTACTTTAGGCAAGGAAGGAACTATGCTGGTTAACGAAAAAATAAAAACAATTGTAAACACTATACCGGTAAAATCTATTGACAGCACAGGTGCCGGCGATGCTTTCGTGGGTGCAATTTTGTACCAGCTTCGCAACTACTCATTAAAAGTGATACAAGCCTTAAGCCTTGATGAATGGAAAGCAATTATTGGCAACGCAAATAAAGCCGGAGCCCGCACCTGCGAATACATGGGCGCTATGGAAGCATTCCGGCAATTAAATAATAAAATTTTCGATTAGAGACTAACTGTTACCCTATGTACGAAAAAAAGATTCATGACAAGGTTGCGGATATTTTATTAAATCATTTACAAATAAATGTGTCTAACGATCATCTTTTTTTTACAAGATGTATAGCTAATACTCATGCTATTTATAATTTATATAATGAGTTATATGGCAGCCATCAGCATGGCGCCTCAATGTTTGAAGGGCTTATTGAAACCATTGCCAACGCTCACAAAGTAAGGCCACACGCTCTTTTGCAAAGAGATGCGCATAAATTAAAACAGGAAAACTGGTTTACCAGCAACCAGCTTGCGGGCATGAGCTTGTATGTTGACAGGTATTGCGGAAACATTTTAAACTTAGAAAATAAACTATCTTATTTAAAAGAATTGGGTATAAATGTTTTGCACCTCATGCCTTTGTTTCAAAGCCCGCTGGGCGAAAGTGACGGAGGCTATGCTGTATCTGATTTTAGAAAAGTTGATAAGCGGTTTGGCACATTGGATGATCTGATTCATTTGCAAAAAAAGATGGCAGATGAAGGCTTGTACCTAATGACAGATATTGTGCTGAATCATACATCGCATGATCATGCCTGGGCGGAAAAAGCAAAGCAAGGCGAAAAGAAATACCAGGATTTTTATTATATGTATGATGGCAGGCCCATGCCCGATCAGTTTGAACAATCAATGCCTGAAGTGTTTCCAGGAAGTGCGCCTGGAAATTTTACCTGGTGTGAAAAATGTGACAAGTGGGTGATGACTGTTTTTCATAACTATCAGTGGGACTTGAACTATACCAATCCTGAAGTTTTCATTGCGATGATGGATACTATATTTTTTTATGCTAACCTTGGTGTGGATATTTTGCGAATAGATGCACCTGCGTTTATATGGAAACAATTAGGCACTACCTGCCAGAACCTGCCGCAGGCACATACAATTTTGCGCCTCATAAAATTATGTGTGCAGGCGGCTGCGCCAGGCATGGCTTTGCTGGGTGAAGCAATAGTGGCTCCCGCTGAGATCATGAATTATTTTGGAAAAGATAATTTCACCGCAAGAGAATGTGACTTTACTTATAATGCTACACAAATGGCGCTGCAATGGGATGCGCTGGCAACCGGTGATGTAAGAGTGATGCTGAAGACGCAGGATATTTTACTTCAAAAACCTTATGGCACTTCATGGATCACCTATACAAGATCTCATGACGATATTGGGCTTGGCTACGATGATTATATGATCGAGTCTGCAGGCTTTAATGCCTATCATCATAGACAATTTTTGAAAAATTATTATTCAGGAAATTATTATGATTCGCCTGCAAGAGGTGAATTGTTTTCCTATAATCCAAAGACAGGCGATGCACGCATCAGTGGCACGCTTGCTTCGCTTTGCGGACTTGAGAAGGCGTTGCAGGATGATGATAAAAATGCAATAAATATTTCAATAACAAAAATACTGATGATGCAGGCCTTCAGTTTTTTTACCGGTGGATTGCCTATGCTTTTTTATGGTGATGAAGTTGGGTATACCAATGATTATTCTTATAAAAATGATATCGCAAAAAGCTATGATAACCGGTGGATGCACCGGCCTTTAATTAATTGGAAAAAGAATGACTTAAAAAATGTAACAGGAACCGTGGAAGAAAGAATTTTTTCTGCTACAAAAAAATTAATTTCTATTCGGAAAAAGCTTGATGCCTTTACTGATGCAAGCAACCTTACTTGGCTATTTCCGCATAACCTGCATGTGGCGGCATTTATACGGCACACCAGCCACCAGCATATATTCTGCGTTTTTAATTTTAGTAATGAAACAGCCTTTTTAACCTGGTATGCCTTTAAAGAAAATGGCTTTATCGGTAAACGGCTGTTCGATCATTATTCGAAAACATATTTTAATTTAGGCAATGATGACGAATATATAATTATTGCGCCTTACGGTTTTCATATAATGGAGACGGTTACTTAGGACTGGTGGTTACCGCGCCTGCTCCGTTATCATTTTTTTTATAAGTATCATATTTTTTTGAACTGCTTCCCAGCCTTGTATCTCTGTAAATTTTAGAAGTGCTGTGATCAGCTTTTCCAGCAGAGCCTTTCATTGCTTTATGATGTTTCACAGTTGCATGCATCTTTTTATTTTGCAAAGAATCCTGCGAAAAGCAGGCGGCTGATATACTAACAGATGCTATAAAACACGCAAATATTTTAAATTTCATAATTTTTATTTTATAGAAAAGTATTAAATATTATGCCAATGCAATAAAGATTTCAAGTCTGAATATTAATTTTTACTCATTATCATTAGGAAAATTTTTCTTTTCAAATAATAGAACATCCATCATCATCGTTATATCTATAATGATTGACAAGAATATTTAACCTATGAATTTATTTGATAAGCAAAGCAGTTTGAGATATTTATTTATCAGCATTGCAATTTTATCCGTTACATTTTTATTGGCGCTTTGGGTGTACCAGGGCACCTAACTTTGTTGGCATATTTCCTTTAGCGCGAGGTACACGCCATTGGTCCAGCCAAAGCCGTCCTGCGCCTCATACTCGCCACCGCCAGCAGTAAGACTGGTATTAACGACATTATATTTTTCCATAAGCTTACCGGTATTAGCATATACTTTTTCATTAATAGCTATCCATCGCGCAGCAATATTTTTTGCAAGAGTATCGTGTTTATAGTTCAATAATCCTTTAATTGCAATCCATTGCAGCGGCGCCCAGCCGTTGGGTGCATCCCATTGCTGGCTGGTAGTTGTAGTAGTTGTTATCAAGCCTCCGACAAATAAAAATTTCTTTGAAAGCATTGATGCCACTGCATTTGCCTGCTTTTCATTTGCTAAAGAAAAATATAAAGGGAAAGTGGCCGCAAGTGTGAGAGATGTTTTTTGCGAAGCAGTTATATAATCATAATCAAAGTAAAAATTCTGCGCTTCATTCCAGCAATATTTTTGTATCGAATCTTTTCGTTTGTCGCATAACATTACATATATATCTGATCTTTTTGTATCGCCTTTTATTTTATATGCTTTACTGATCGTTTGCTCAATATTAAATAAAAGACAATTGAGGTCCACCGGAATTATATCGGTTGTATGAATGGTTGAAAAATCTTTTTCATTTTTAAACCAGCGGGAAGAAAAATCCCAGCCGCTTTCTGCTGCGGCACGAAGGTGGCGATGCGCTAAACCTTTATCTGGTGTATGTTTCGCCACTTCAGTATCTTCTTTAAAAGCTTCCGGACGCGCTGTTTCATTATCGTCCCAATAGCGGTTGAGCAGGCTGCCGTCTTTCAATCGAACTACATGCCGGCAAGCTACTTCTGCATCGTTCATCTCATCTGCGCCTTTCATCCAGAAATTATATTCCTTCTCAAGTTGTGGTAAATATTTAACCAAAATATTTTCTCCTTTATCTTCCGCAAGCAACTGCACCATGCAGGCAAAGAAGGGTGGCTGCGACCTGCCGAGATAATAGGTTCTGTTGCCATTTGGTATGTAACCAACAGTATCAATTAGAAAAGAAAAATTATCAACCATGTTTTGTATCAGATCAACACGGCCGGATACCTGCAGGCCAAGCATAGTGAAATAACTGTCCCAGTAATAAATTTCTCTGAAGCGGCCACCGGGAACAATGTACTGATAGGGTAATGAAATCAAAGAGTCATTGGTTGCTTCCGGCTGCCTTGTTAATACATTCCATAGCTCTGTAATATGCGCCGTTATTGGCTTTGCATCGCTTGTATACTTTCCGGATAAAGCCTTAGGTTCAATAAAATATTGATGTACAAAAGTGGAGAGATCGAAATTTTTATTATGCTTTTCTTCATGATAGCGGTCATTTATAAAACCTAATTCCTCCTTCGGCGTGCAGTCAACAAATGTTTTTCCATCTTTAAATATTTGTTGCATTTGAACCTGTTCAAAGAGCTCGCCGAGAGAAAAAATGTTGTGAATATGCATTCTGTTTCTTTATAAAATATAATTTAATGGATCACATCAGGATTGATCATTTCTTCAACTGGTTTTTTCTGGTATCTTTTAAACACACTCAGGCTTGTTATTAAAATAGCAATAGGTATTAATGTAAAATAAAAAGCGGTTTGTCCATTGTATTTATCAAAAATAAAACCTGTAAGCAACGAGCCCGTAGTGCCACCTATTGCTGAAAAAATAATAATGAGCCCTGACATTACTCCATGTTTTGGCTTAGGCAACGAACTCAATATAACAGAATTAATTGCAGGGTATACAGGCGCAAGCAGTAACCCAATTAAAGGAAAGATGTAGGCGGCAACTGGTGCCGAAAGCCAGCCTGTTATTGGTTCTCCGGTTTCTTTTTTTGCAAGAGGCATTGCGATGAGAACTAACGCTGCGGCCAATAGCAAGCTGGCTACAATGGCGTAAAACCAATTTACTTTTTTTAAAAGAATACCTGCAAAAAATCTTCCCAGTGCAGTTGAGCCGGCAAGTATACTTCCCATTTGTATGCTAAGCACAGCAGGTAGCAGCAATACTTTGTTATTAAATGTTGGCAAAAAATTTTGAATGCTTTGCTCTATCAAAACATAAAAGAATGCAGAAAATATAAAGGCAATAACAATGGGTTCTCTCATCAATTTAAACATATCTGAAAACTTTGCTGCTTCAGGGCTGCCTTGTTCACTTTTTGAAGATGACTCATCAAGCGGCGCAGAAAGTAACAATAAAAAAGCAAGCACTGTTAAGCCTCCCAATAAATAAAACGCATGTAACCATGCTGTTGATTGCGGGTGTGCATTATCTACAAATGAACTAAAAATAAAATATAAAGAAAGGTTACCTACCATAAAAAAAGATTCAATAAAGTTCATCATGCTGATGTGTTCTTTGGAATCTCTGGTTACAATACCAATAGTGCTGTAAACGCTCATTTTTATTAGTGCAAAACAGGAGCCTATTGCTACAAATAAAATCTTTATTGCTAAAAAGCTAGGCGCAGAAGGAATAATAAAGCAGGCTATGCATATAACTCCTAACCCAAATAGCATAGCTTTTTTATAACCAAACCTTGCGATGTACGATGCTACCAAAAATGATACTATGGCAATGCTTAAATCTTTACAAGGATCTATCCACGCTGCTGCATTTTTACTTACACCAAAATTATTTTGCACTTGTAAAATAGCAATCCCGGAGCTATTGAGCAATATGGCAAACACAAAATAATTTATGAAAAGAGAAAGTTTTATACGCCAGTTGTGCATAAGCTAATCGTTACGGTTAATGATGTCGAATATACGATGTTATTGTTTCTTGAATGTGCCTCTGTTTATTAACATTACCGCTTATTAATTAATTACTCATTGCAGATGAGTTAAAATTTTTATGAAAGAGAAAAGACGATTACTTTATTCTATATTTATTTTTTAATGATTAATATATTTAATGTGCAGGCACAAAACAATGATAGAAAATGGTGGAAAGAAGCCATAGTATACCAAGTGTATCCAAGAAGTTTTAAAGACAGCGACGGGGATGGCATTGGTGATTTAAAGGGAATTATATCAAAGCTGGATTATATAAAAAACTTAGGTATTGATGTGGTATGGCTTAACCCTATTTATGTATCGCCCAATGATGATAATGGTTACGATATTAGTGATTATCAAAATATAATGAAGGAATTTGGAACCATGCAGGATTTTGATGCGTTGCTAAAAGGTATGCATGACAGAAAGATAAAATTGGTTATGGATCTTGTAGTGAACCACAGCAGCGATAAACACAGGTGGTTTGAGGAATCAAAAAAGTCAAGAGACAATCCTTACAGAAATTACTATCATTGGTGGCCTGCAGAAAATGGAACGCCTGCCTATCGCAGAAGTTTTTTTGATGTAACTGGCGAAGCATGGAAATATGATTCAGTGACCAATGCCTATTATCTTCATTATTTTTCACGCAAGCAACCCGATCTTAACTGGGAAAATCCAAAGCTGCGTGAAGAAATTTTCAGCATGATGAAATTCTGGTTTGATAAAGGTGTTGATGGCTTTAGAATGGATGTGATTCCATTTATTTCAAAAGACACAACTTTTCCTGTTATTACCCAAAAAGAATTAGATGAAAAATATTTTGGCGACTGGTCTTATTATTATGCGCATGGCCCGCACGTGCACGAATATTTACAGGAAATGAATAAAGAAGTTTTAAGTAAATATGATGTAATGACAGTGGCTGAGGGCGCGGGTTTGCACGCCGATGACGCACTGTTGTATGTTGCAGGAGACAGGCATGAATTAAATATGATGTATAACTTTGAGGGAGTAAGCCTTGGCTATTTATCCGGGCAATTTAAACAAATGGACCCAAATGGTTACAGCCTTGCAGAGTTTAAAAAAATTTATAGTAAGTGGGATAGTGTGTTTGCAGAAAAAGGCTGGGGAACTATATATCTTGGCAATCACGACCAGCCAAGAATGCTCACACGATGGGGGAATGATGCGCCCGAATATCGCGTAGCATCATCTAAGTTATTAACTACTTTTTTATTAAGTATGCGTGCTACTCCTTATTACTTTGCCGGAGATGAACTGGGGATGAATAATATAAAGTTCGATTCAATAAAAGATTATCGTGATATTGAAACGCTGAATTACTATAAAAAATTAGAGTCAGAACATGGAGACATTCAATACTTTTTGAACGGTCAAAAAATATCTGCAAGAGATAATGGCAGAACTCCTTTTCAATGGAACAACACAGCTCATGCGGGTTTCACAACTGGCACGCCCTGGCTGAAGGCAAATCCTAATTCCGACACCATTAATGTTGCTTCGGAAGAAGCAGATCCTAATTCAACATTACATTATTTCAGGAAGATGGTTCAACTTCGAAAAGCCTTGCCGGAACTGGTTTACGGATCTTATCATCTGCTGGATGCTGATAATATGCAGGTGTATGCGTATACACGTATTCTTGATGACAAGAAGCTGGTAATAATCATGAACTTCTCTGCAAAGAATACCGGTTTTACTTTGCCAACATCTGTGGGAAAGCCTGGAGAAGTTTTAATAAATAATTTTAAAGAGTATATGATTGTGAACAATACTATAAGCTTACAGCCTTATCAGGCAGTTGTTGTAAGACTAAACTAAGAAACTAAATTTTTATATCTATTAAATCAAATCCTGCTAATCAAATCATCATGCATTTAATTCAAATTATTCTTTTGTTTTGAATCATAATTTTCAAGATTAAAAGATAATTGGATATTAAATTATTAATTCTGCTAATCATTCATCCTGCTAATCCTTATTCACATTATACTGCTTCAAACATTTTGCTTTAATACATGTATTATATTTTTTTTCATTGCAAAAAAGTAATTAGCTTTCGCAAACTATTCCAGTCCTTCAAAAAATTATTATTTCCGCCAATCCTTTTTAAAACAAAATTATCTATACTCCTATCTTGCAATTTTATTTATAATTTAAACATTAATCAATGAAAAAAATTTTACCAGTAATCATTTGCCTGTTTGCTGTAAGCGCCGGCTTTGCGCAGATAAAAGGCAATCCTCAAATGAAAGGGAATCTACAGCAATTAAGTGTTTCCAAAACTTCTTCTAAAATTAGCCCTGACTTAAAAAGCCTTAATAAAAATGCAGGAACTACACCACAAAGCAGGGATATAAAAAAACCTTCGCCATCTTCTGTCGCCTTACAGAATCTTATGCAGATGAAAGGTGATAAAGTGCTGGTTGATTTTACTGCAAAAGATAATGTAAATGACGCTAAGGCGGAGTTGCAAAAAGCGGGAGTCGAAATTACCGCTGTATATGGTCGTGTTATTTCCGGCTATATTCCTGTTAGTAAATTAGGCCAGATAGAATCCACATTAAATATTCGCTACGCCAAACCTTCTTACAAGCCTATACACCAGCCTACGAAAGGCCCTGGCTTATCTCAAACTAATTTCAGAGGTGGAGGCTATGGCCGCCCGGGCATTACGGGAATAGTAAGCCAGGGAGATACTGCACAGCTTTCTTACTTAGCAAGAAAAAAATTTCATGTAAATGGAGATGGAGTTAAAGTAGGTATTTTATCCGACAGTTATAATAATCTTGGCACTGCAGAAATTGGCGTGAGGCACGGAGAACTGCCAGGAACAGATAATCCTTTTGGGTTTAAAAAACCGGTGCAGGTAGTAAAAGATCTTGACTCCGGCGGTACGGATGAAGGGCGCCAGATGATGGAAATAGTTCATGACGTTGCGCCAGGCTCTCACCTTGCTTTTTATACTGCTGACAATGGAGAAGCGGATTTTGCACAAGGCATACAAACGCTTACTGATAAAGGTTGTAAGGTAATTGGTGATGATGTTTTTTATTATGATGAGCCTTTCTTTCAGGATGGAATTATTGCTCAATCAGTTGACCTTGCTAAAAAAAGAGGGGTTACTTATTTTTCTGCAGCAGGTAATGAAAGCATTCGTTCTTACGAAAGCGACTACCGGCCAAGCAATGTAGAACCTTTTGGGCCGGGCGTAGGCACGGCGCATAATTTCAGCGCACCCGGCGATACGCCACGTTATGCTCAGCCATTGTACGTACCAAGCGGTGGCGTAATTGTTATGTCCTTTCAGTGGGATAATTCTTTCTTTTCTGCAAGTGGTGTAGGCGCTACCACAGACTTTGATATTTATTTAACCGATATTAATGGAAACGTTGTTGCAGAAGGCGCTTCAGATAATATTATGAGTGGCGAACCTGTTGAATTATTAGGCTATTATAACAACACACAGAACTATACCTTTTTTCTTACTATCGTAAAGTATGCAGGGCCTGATGTAAAGCACTTAAAATATATTTTATATGATGATGCACTTTTTTATCTTACCGACCCTCCTATTCCTGGTATTCTTGCACCCACACTTGTTGGGCATACCAAAGCTGAAGGAGCTATATCTACAGGTGCAGCGTGGTATCTGAACACACCACCTTATGGAGTTGATACAGCATTGGTAGAATATTTTTCAGCAGTGGGTGGTGTACCAAATTATTTTGATATTAAAGGCAATAGAATAGCGCCACTCATTCGTAAAAAACCTGATATTGTTGCACCGGACGGTGGCAATGTATCTTTTTCATCCTTTCCTGACCAGGATATTCCGCAAGATGCTGATACCTTACCTAACTTTTTTGGAACTTCTGCCGCAACGCCGCACGCAGCAGGAGTGGCTGCTTTAATGATTGAAGCGCAAAGATTGAATACTATTACGCCTGATCAGATAAAAGGAGTTTTATCTGCCACAGCAAGCGATATGGATGATATTTATACAGATGGCTTTGATGTAGGCTTTGATTTCAATACCGGCTATGGATTTATAAATGCAGAAAAAGCAGTGGGAAAAGTAAACTTCCCTAACCTGTATGTACAAAATTTAAAACTAAAACCGCTTTGCTCAGATAATCCAATGTTGGTAAGAAATTGGGAGATCATTAACCCTAATCTTTTTCCTGTTGATATTAACTGGTTTGTGCCTGGCACCGATCAGCATGGCAGTATAAGCGTGCAGCCGGGAGATACGACTTTTACTACAAACACGGTAAGTTATCATAACGTACCCGTGCCTAATGTTGCAATATTAAGTTGGAAAGATAATTTCGATTTTACCCGTGTGGATGCAGAATTTAGCAGCAGAGCCAAATGCGGCGTTGATGAAATGTCTGATGGCAATAGTGATAAATTAATCACATCATCGGGTGCGCCGGTTGAGAATAGTAACACAATGGTTAAAACAGCAGAAGTATTTCCTAATCCTTCATCTGCAACTTTCAAATTGTATTTGTCGTTGGGAGAAAATAAGCCTGCAAATGTAGAACTGTATAGCATTGATGGAAGAAGGCTGCAATCTAAAATTATAGAACAATCAAACGGGGTGGTTGATATAGATGCTACAGGTTATAAGCCAGGTATATATCTTTTAAATATTAAGCAGGGAAATTTTGTAAAAACAGTTAAGCTGGTTAAAGAATAATTGAATTGAATATATTTTAAGAGGATGCTTTTACAGGCATCCTCTTATTTTTTATATATGGCTTATAGATTAGGTAGAATGTCGGTAACAAAACATATAGAAGATGACAAAAATATTTATCACATCAAGTAAGAAAAAACGCTCGTCTTTGCGAGAAGTTTTCGGGGATTTTTGCCGACTGTTAATAAACGCAGATATAATTTTAATAAGCGATGATTCAGCGAAACAATTTTATATAATACTATAATTTTTTTGCAGTTAGTTTGCTTAGCACCAGTTTACCAATTTTTTTCCCCTGGTCGTAAGCATCTTTTACCGATTGCCTGTAATGTATGCCTCCATAAAACCTGCTGTTTGAAACTTCAATAGCTGCTTCATCGGATGTTTTAAAGTTGCGATCAGGCCAGCCCCATTCTCTCTCAGATGAATCTTTAAAAGCAGTGTTCTTATATATAGAGGCCAGCACTGTAGCGGCTGCACAAGATATAGTTGAATGCGCACTGTTGTATTCAGGAAAAGGCGGCGTTTGTAAATACGGCTGCCAGTCTTGGTTAATGTATTTGTTTATATAAGTTTCAGGGCGCAGCATATCGTATTTATATTTGGTAAACCAGCAGCAGATAAACGCATCAAAAATGCCTACACTTGCGCCGGTGTAAGCATAGACGGTTTTATAAAAATCAGCATGGTTGTTTTGAGAGATGGTTCCCACAATTTCCATCCAATGGCCGGGCGGTGTCATAGCTTTTGTAGCATACATGGCATGCCCCTGTACATGCAACTTAAAAGCATTACAATCCCAAAAGTTAGCAATCCATTTTTGAGTAGAATCCAGCGTGTTGCCAGTAACCATTACATCCTTTGCAATGTTATAAAAAGCGCTGCCGCTATCCTTACTGAATGGGGGAAGCCCGGGCGGCGGAAACATATTTGCAGAATCCATTACCAGGCAGCGAATCGTTTCCCACAGTGGCTCTACGGCGTCAAAGTAACCCGGAGGCGTAGGCTGCCAGTGGCCTTCAAGGCCTGTGATGTTGAAGCTGGAACCCCTTGTTTTAGCATAATTATCTTTTTTACTCCACGAAATAATCGAGTCGGCAACCTGCTCGCCATATTTCACTGAGTTATCAAAAACATCATCAGGCATGCCGGAATTTTGCGCCAGCAACTTTACTGAATCAATAATATTTTGCATAGTATCATTGGAAAAAGTAAGTTGCTTGCCCACTTTTAAAAAAGCCATCACAGAGCTGAAGGGATAATCCACTTTCGCATCTGCGGGCGGCTTTGGAATGTTATTAAGATCAGTAATCTTTCCTTCGAGCGAACTGAAGTGCTTTCCTTCACTGGCAAGCACTTCATAAGCGGCAAGATTGCTGTAAGCAAAAATTCTCGCTGCCACCGGCGGCGTGAAAATATCATAAATGACTACATAATTAAGCTTATGCATAACATCATTATATAAAAAAGGATCATGCATTACTTTTATATAATTGTTACTTTTTCTTGTGCAAGATGTATTGCATAAAATGGCTAAAAATGCAATAAACAACCACACTATCATCAGGCTTTTTTTCATTAATTAATTTTTAAAAAATTATACCATATCTATTCAGAATGGCCAAAACGAAAATTTTATCTTTTACAACATCATTACCAGGCATACTTTTTTTTGTAACAACATCTTCGCCTTATATTTTATTTTGTATACCATTTGCTAAGAGAATATTCTTATTGAATAATTCTTTTTTTATCCTTTTTTCATTTTTAATTTTTCAACAACAAGATCGCCCACTTTTTTGCCATACTCATTGCTTACAATGCACGAATGATGAAAGTGAATGCCTCCATAAAATCTTGCCCAATTATTTTCTATTGCTGCCTCACGAAACGATTTGAAGCTTCTATTTGCAATTCCAAATTCCAGCTCAGTTGAGTCAGTATAAGAAAAGTTATCTCCAAAAATACCCGTTAAAACTTCTGCGGCTGCCGATGAGCAGGTGGAATGCCCGCAGGTATATTCAGGAAAAGGCGGTGTTTGCAAGTATGGCTGCCAATTAGCATCAATGTATTTATTAATAACAGTTTCCGGCCTTACTGTATTGTGCCTGTACTTTTCATCCCAGCATTCTATAAATGCATCAAACAAAGCAATGCTTACTTGTGCATAGGCGCAAACAGTGGTTGCAAAATCTGCATGAGCTTTTTTGGCTGCAATGCCTGTAATGCTCATCCAGTGGCCAGGCGGAGAAAATTTTTTGCTGCCAAACATTACATGTCCTGAAACATTTAATTTAAAAGGATTATCATCCCAAAAATCTGCCATGTGCTTTTGCTCAGGAGTAAGATTTTCTATTGCTTTTTTTATTAGCATTACCTGTTTGAAATAATCAGTGGAAGTATCTTTTACATTGAATTTATAAGGCGGCGGCGGTGCAAACTGTGACGCACTATCCATCACAAGCGTTCGTATCTGGTTCCAATGCGGCTCCATTGCAGATGCGTAAGCAGGCGGAGTTGGCACCCATCTGCCCTCTTCTTCTGTAACTGAATAGCGCTCTGCACTTCTTGTTTGCGCATAATTATCTTTTTTACTCCATAATAAAATAGCTTTTGATATGGTATCAGAAAAAGCAATAGAATTATTATAGGTTTCTTTTGGCATACCATGATCTGTTGCAAGTTTTTTTAGCGTATCAACATACGCATCCATGCTGCCTTCAGGGAAAGTGACGGATGCACCAAGGTTGCAAAATGCAAGCAGAGAAGCAAATTCAAAATCAACCGGCTTACCCGCTGCAGGCTTGGGCAACTTACTTAGCCCGCGAAGCTGCTCCCCCAAGGATTGATAGTGTTGCGGATAGCCTGCTGCTATTACTTCATACGCGGCAACATTTGCATACAGGTAATTGCGCGATGCAACAATAGGAGCGAAATTGTTTCCCATTACCACATTATTTAACTGGTACACCGCTTTACAATAAAGATCAGCATCTTTAAAAATAGCAGCATAATCATTTTTTTTATTGCAACTTAACAATGCAATACAAGCAAAGAATAGAAAACATAATTTTCTCATGTAAGAATAATTTGAAAACAATAAGAACAAGCCGGATAAAAATTATTTTGGCTAAAGGATATTTTTATAAAATAAATTATGCTAAGAGTGCTTCTGGTGGCTGCTCGGGAGATGCATGAGGAGAAGAAACTAATTTTTTTGAAATATCATTAAGCCAATTATTACCGCAAGCACTCACATATTTTTTTGCATTAATAATATATGAATACTCGTCATATTCACTAACCATAATTTTATATGATTTTGAATTATCAGTCTTTTTTGATTTACTATCCTGGTTAAGATCATTAACGCTTTTAAAGAAATCATTCTTCGCTGTTTCCAGGTGCATTTTTGTAGTGTTCTGTATACACATTACATACAAGGTATCATTACAAATTTTGCGCTTTACATATTTATACAACACTCCCTGTATTTCTATTTCACCCGTACATCTTTCGTAAGAAGACCAGTCGGCCTGGTAAGGAAGGTGCAGCGGCACTTTTAGTTCTGTTAATTGAGCATCATTATAAATATGCTTGTCCAGCGTGACTTCCAACTGTGCATTAGCTTTTTGCTGCATATAAGAAACCAGCAACCTGTAGCCAATAAGGTTAAATAAGAATAATGTAATGAGGAATAATGCAGCAGCGCTTTTCAAATCAATTTACCGTAAATGTTTTTTTGTCTTTTCCTATGCCGGTCAAAGTTAAAGATTTCCACTGTTTTGGCAAAACGGATTTTATTTGAATGATGCCTGCGGGTGTTATTTCCATGCCACCGAAACCCATAAGCACGCTTTGTAAAAAGCCTCCTGCGCCCGTAGCAAAATAAGGGTTGGTTCCTCCGGCAGATTCAGACAACACGCCAAATGGTTCCTTTTTATTTGGAATAAAAGCTTCCTGAAAAGCGCTCCATGCTTTTGCACGATCACCAAGCCTTGCATAAAGCAACGCAAATATTGCATGTGTCATTGCAGGAGAACCTTCGCCCACGCGGCTTTCATAATATTCAAGGTCATTTCTTATTTGCTGCGGATCTGTTATTTCATGCAATGGGTAGGCAAGCAGGTTTACATCTGCCTGCTTTATTTTTTCTCCATGATAAGCAGCATGTTCCTGCGTTATACCATTATTCATTTTAAGAATGGGAATATTTTTTTCTACGTCTGTCCAGTCATCATTCAGAGGTTGATGCAATAGGGTTGCAGCCATTACCGCGTAGCGGAGATTTGCTTTTGCAGCCGCATTGGTGAAGGCATTGTTGTCTACATTCTCCGCCCATTCATCGGCAGCTACCACATTCTTAATATCATATTTTCCAATACCGTTTTTTTCAACACGGCTTACCCAGAAATCGGCACATTCTTTAATCATTGGAAATCCTTTTTCGCGCAACCATGTGGTGTCTTGTGTAACGGCAAAATAATTCCATGCTGCAATCGCAACATCAGCTGTTATATGATGTTCAAAAGGGCCGCTGAGCGCCCACACCGGCGTTTCTTCATTACCAGTAGCTGCGCTTTCCCAGGGATACATGGCTCCATTATACCCATGTGCAAAAGCATTATGCTTTGCCTCTGCTAATCTTTGAAACCTGTATTCCATCATGCTTTTTGCCATTTCAGGGTGCAGCACAAGTATGGCGGGAAACATCCATAATTCTGCATCCCAAAAAACATGTCCGTTATAACCTAATCCGCTCAAACCCATTGGCGACGGGCTATACGCTGTGCCTTCTCTTACAAAAGAATACAAATGATACATAGCAGAATGCACATCACGCTGGCTGGCATCATCACCATTTATAATAATATCACTCTTCCATAAACTGTCCCAGGCCGCATTATGAAATTGCTTTAGTCTTTCAGTGCCCTGGAGCTTTGCATAAATCACATATCTTTCTGCTTCGTTCAAAGGATCGTCGTGCTGAGCGGTAGTAATAGAAGCGCCTGCAATGGCAAAATGATAAGTTTCGCCAGCTTTTAGATTTTTTTTAAACTTTGATAAGTGCATATTATTATCCCACATTTCATGGATAAGTTCAGGTTCAGAACCATTGGGTTCATCAAATAAAAATGTAGTGGAAGAAGCGAAAGTTAATTTGCCCGTAGGGCTTTTAGCAATAGAAGAAAGCAAGCTCAGCTTTACATGAGGCCTGTCAATTTGATTGTAATAATTTTGTACATCTTTCAGTTCATCCGGCGCTTCCATAACGCTTGCTGGAATGATCTGTATATCTTTTTTTGCTTTAATAGTTACATCTACCAGCACAGTGTACGGCAGATTTCGTAGTGCATAGTAAGTGTAAGATATGGTTGCTTTATCTGTATAATCGAAAGTAGTAGTGAGGTTGGCATGTTTCATATCAAGCACCTGCCTCATATTTTTTACATCGCCGCTTCCAATTCTGTGATCATCTACATCAAGATTCATGTTCACGAGGTTGAAGCTTTTCAAAAAATTACTTACTCTGCCGCGTCCATATTGATCATAAGCACCATTAAGCACTACATCTTTACAACGCAACGGCTCTGCAGAAGATACGATACCAATAACTCCATTAGCAACTGTTTCGCCATAGTAATTTGAGGGGATTATTTTATCCGCAACAATACTCCACACGTCAGTTTTTTGGCAGAAAGAGATAAAACAATTAAAGGAAAATGCAATACCGCAAACTATTTTTTTCATACACAAATCTTTTATACATCTGATGTTTATACTACGTAAATTAATGCTATTTAAAAATAATTTAGCATTTATTACAACTAATGTTTAGGGCATCATTACAATCTATGAATTACTTTGCAGCAATTTTAAAAAACAATGTTAATGAAGAAACTACTGCTGCTTATTATTTTAATTATATGCGTGCTCTTTCTTGCCTCCTACCTGTTTTTCCCGAAAACGATAATTGCATCAAACGTCGAAAGCATTAACTGTAATTCAGCGAGCCTTACCCGGTTTTTTATGGACGAAAATAAATGGCAGAAATGGTGGCCAGGAAGTTTTGTACAGAATTCTGCAACAGGCAATATTTCGTTTAATTATAAAAATATCGAATATAGGGTAACGGGAAAGAAATATAATACTTTATTTATCCTGGCAACAGGCAATGGCCTTACAATAAACGAGACGATTTTTGTAATACCGGTGAACAATGATACCAATAAGATCGAATGGAAATACTCTCTTGAAACTAATGCTAACCCGATCAACAGGATCAATTTATTTATACAAACTAAAAAAATAAATAATGACCTAAGCAATATTTTAAAAAAAATTAAACAGTTTCTATCTAAAAATGAAAACGTATACGGCTTAACAATTGACCAGCTGCAGGTAAAAGATACCATACTTATTTCTTCAAAATCTTCATCATTGATATATCCTTCGACTTTTACAGTTTATAAGATTATTGACAGCATTAAAAATTATATAGTTTTAAATAATGCGAAAGAAACAAATTATCCAATGCTTCATGTATGGAAGGACAGTGGTCAGTTTCATACAACTATAGCTATACCTGTGAGCAAAACAATACCTGAAAATAAAAAGTTTTTTATAAAAAGAATGGTGCCAGGAAAGATATTGGTTGCACAGGTAAAGGGCGGAGCAGCCACTGCAGATGAAGGCTTAAATCAACTGGGCCTGTTTATAGATGATTACCATTTATCATCACCGGCCATACCCTTTGAAATGCTTGTTACCAACAGGATGCAGGAAAAAGATACAACGAAATGGATCACAAAAATTTATTATCCTGTGTTTTGATTATCAGTCATCGGCAAATTTTATAACCATAAGACTATCGTTGTTTCTTGCCAGCACATAAGCCTTTTCTTTACCAATATTTATCTCCTTTATATGCCTTACTTCTCCTTTTATATTTAATCCATTTATGCTTTCGCAAACAAATTTTCCATTGCCTTTATTAATCAATATAGTTCCAAAGTCAGCATCGTTGCGGCCCATTTGTATGTTGTTATTGTAAAAATTACCAACCAGCAAAATGTCGGGCAGACTATCGTTGTTAGCATTTACAACCACTGCATCTTTATAAGAGCTTAGCTGCGCCAGCCAGGGCATAGGCACGGTTGTAAAACTCATATTACCCTTATTCATTAAAATAGAATTGTCGAAATAATCAGCAGTTAATATATCTGCATTCATTAATTTATCTGCTGAAAAAATTTCATCAAGCCTTGCCTTGGCAAAGTCTTTCGCATATAAATATTTTTTTTTTATAAGCGGTATTTGCTTTTGCAATTCATCTTTATTAGCAAAGGGAATTTCATTGCCGTTAAGGTAATAAGTGAGCACCTGTTCTTTTTTGCCATTATCATCAAAGTCGTTGTAGTAAAGCTTTACAGGCTGTGAAGCAGATGCAGTTAAACGATTGTTTAACCCTTCATTTCCTGCAATAAGATCAATATTTCCATCGCCATTCACATCTACGGGTAATACAAAGTTCCACCAGCCTTTCTTATCAGTTAAATCTTGCTTTTTAAAGCTTCCGTTTTCATTTATAAATACGCAGATGTTTCCCCATTCATTTGAAACGATAAGGTCTTTACGTCCATCATTGTTAAGATCGTACCACAAGGCGCTTTTTACAAATCCAACCTTTGCAAGATCCTTACTATATCTTGAAGTAACATCGGTAAAATGGCCATGGCCATCGTTTTGCAAAAGATAAGACTGCGGTGTTTCACCATATTCCCAAGGAATGGCTCTTCCGCCGATGAACAAGTCAGCATATCCATCGCCATTAAAATCGTACGAAGCAATGCATGATGCAGTAACGTAAATATTATCAAAAGCATGG
Organism: Hanamia sp.; assembly: GCA_965276925.1. Lineage (GTDB taxonomy): Bacteria > Bacteroidota > Bacteroidia > Chitinophagales > Chitinophagaceae > Ginsengibacter. Next base: position 2,330,556 of record OZ255711.1, on the reverse strand, counting down.
GCCAGCCTCGTGAAATGCTCATGGCCATCATTAAGATAAACTATTGGTTGCTGATATTTATCATTACCAAAATATTCATTGCCGCCTGTGGCAATTACAAGGTCTTTTTTGCCATCATTGTTCACATCAACCCATATTGCATCCACATCTTCGTAAGTACTGTCATTATCAAGTGCTGGCTGGTTGGATTTTTCAAATTTGCCATTGCTTCTTTGAAAAAAAATAGCGCTTTTATTTCCCTTCGATGAACCTATAAAAACATCATCTAACCCATCTCCATTAGCATCGCCCACGGCAAGAGCAGGGCCATCTCTTGATACCATGAAGGGTATCAAAGGCTCACGGTCAAATTCGTTAAAAGGATTTTCTATATGTTTATAATTCAGGTTGACTTCGTTAGTAATATCAACCATCTTTTTTGTTGGGTTTTTTATTCTTTCCGTTAGCGTTTTATAATTAAATAAAGGTAAACCCTGATGATATTGGATAGTAATTTTAGAAGAAACAGCATTCTTCCATTGTACTTTTTGATAAGTATTATCAGGCCATACCAAGAGTATAGAATCGACTTTAGTATTATATAATCCAATGTGCACGGGCTCTTCCATGCTTGACTGAAAACCTCTTACAGGATATTTTTCATAAGTTCTTACTTCATTGCTGCCATATACTATTACTTTGGCGCCCAAAGCATTTATATTTTTTGAAGAACCTTTAAGCGCTAATTCTATATAAGGCCTTGCTTTTGAATCATTACTTTTATTTTCATAGATCAAAGCAGGATCTTCAATATTATTTACCACCACATCAAGGTCTCCATCATTATCAAGATCGGCATAAATAGCACCGTTGGAAAACGTAGCAGGATTGTTTTCCACGTCATCACTTATATCCTCAAATTTTATATCACCTTTATTTTTAAAAAATTTATTAGGAAGTTTTATTTCAGGAAATTTATTTATCAATCCAAGATCCTGATCATCGCCAACATTATTTTTTAATTTTTCCTGTATCTCATCATCTGAAATGTAGTTAAGAAAATCCATATCGTTCATGCGCTTGGGTATGCCGTTGGATATAAAGAGATCTTTCAAACCATCATTATCAAAGTCAACCCAAAGAGGCGACCACGACCAATCAGTAGCTGCAACACCGGAATATAAAGCCGTTTCGCTGAACATTCCATTGCGCCTGTTTAGCTGCAGATTGTTCCTTGTATATTGATAATTATAACCATAACCAATCTTCATATAAAAAGTATTGTATTCATCTTCACCCAAAGAACTTTTTAAAATTCGGGGGTCAGACGGGAGCATATCCATCGAAATAATATCAGGATAGCCATCATTATTTATATCGCCAATATCTACTCCCATTGTAAATTGGCTGGTATGCATAATACGGTTAGTGAGGTCATCTTTAAAAGTACCATTGTGCTGGTTAATATAGAGATAATCGTTTTCGTGAAAATCGTTACCAACATACAGATCCGGCCACCCGTCAAGGTCAATGTCGGAAACACCAATGCCAAGCCCATAGCTTATTGCAGAGCTGTTTATTGCAGATTCTTTGGTTACATCGGTGAATGTATTGTTGCCATTGTTGCGATACATCCGATCACCTGAAAGTGTGTTATAAGTTCCAAGAAATTTATCACGCGGCGCAAAAGTTCCGTTTTGATGAACAGAATGATTTAGCAAAAACATGTCAAGATCGCCATCGCCATCATAATCAAAAAAAACTGCCTGCGTGCTAAAACCCGAAAAATCAAGGCCGTAGTCATGAGCTTCGTCTTTATAAAAAGGTACCCCATTTTTATCAATGCCCTGGCAAACAAGCAATTGATTTTTGCTATGCAAAACCTGGTAGTCTCCTACCCTGCAGATATAAATATCAAGAAGGCCATCATTATTTATATCTATTACCGACACGCCTGTTGACCAGCCGTCATCATTGGGTATTTGAGCTTCAGCCGTTACATCTTTAAATTGCAATTTCCCTTTGTTCAGATAAATCTTATTCTGACCCTGGTTTGAAGTAAAAAATAAATCTATCAGGCCATCATTATTAAAATCGCCGGCCCCTACTCCGGCACCATTGTAGAAATACATGTATTTGAAAACATTAAACTCCTTTGTGGGTGTAAGCTTGTTGGTAAAATCAAGACCTGTTTTTGTATGATCAAGCACACGAAACATTACAGGATCTTTCACTTTTCTACTGCATGATGCTATACTCAATAAACAAAGTAAAATAAATATTCTATTCTGAAACAGATACATCATTCGCTGAAAAATGAAACAAGCGTTTAAATTAATTGGAATAATTCCATAGTTTTTTTGTACGGTTATTTATTTCATAAAGAGCAGGATACCCATCACTTATCAGAAATAAAATGTAAGTTTTTTGAGCAGATGATATTTCTTTTATATCCCTTACCATTCCTTTTACTTCCAGCCCCGATTGCAGGTAATCAAGCCTTGTAAAACCACCCTTTCCATTATTTATAAGCACATCCCCATAGCTTGCATCGAGCCTGCCAAACTGCGGAAGAAATCCAAAGTTATTACCGCCTAAAATTAAATCCATATATCCATCTTTATTTATGTCCACCTGTTGTATAGCATTGGTGCTGGAAATTTGCGCCATGGATGGAAGCTTTTGTATTTCAAACCTGCCATTGCCTTTATTAATGGCAATTATTGAAGATGCGTAATTAAACTTTTTTACAATTGATTTCTTCAACACATCTTCAGGAAACAATTCATAAATATTTTTCTTTGCATAATCAGCATGTTTTAAATTTTGCTTTTTTAAAGATGGTATTTGCTCTTGTATCTCATGTTTTAAAAAAACCGGTTTATCGCTGCCATCTATGGTTCTCGTAAGTATTTTATCAGTTGTGCCATTGTTATTAAAATCATTTATCCAAAGCTTTACAGGATGTTGCTGATCAGGATCCAAATAAAAATTTTCTCCAATGTTGCCAAGTACAATATCTTGTTTTCCATCATTATTGAAATCACCAACAGACATGCTTTGCCACCAACCGTAAAGACTGTCAAGATTTGTTTTTATTTCTATGAAATGATCTCCATTAAAAGAAAAAATTCTTGGTGGCATCCATTCTCCTGCAATAATGAGCTCTTTTTTTGAATCGCCTGTAACATCGGCCCATGCGGCACTTGTTACCATTCCGATTGATGCTATGTCAGGATTTTTTGTTTTAGCTATATCAGTAAAATGTCCTTTACCATCATTTACAAAAATGTAACTTGATGGATCCACTCCATAATTTTGAGGGACATCTCTGCCGCCAACAAATAAATCAAGATCGCCATCTCCATCAAAATCATAGGCAATGGCTACACCAATGTTGGAAATATTATTTGGAAAGGCAGAAGGATCAAGGGTAAAATTTCCTTTGCCATCATTTTTATAAAGACGCAGTTGCATTTGCTTGCTTAGCGCAGGAAAACTGTTGCCCCCCGGACATACCAACAAATCCAAGTCGCCATCGTGATCGCAATCAAAAAATAAAACTGCTGCATCTTCAAAGTCAGCATAATCATCAAATATTTTTTCATGTTTTTTTACAAAACTTCCATTAGCTGTTTGAAGATATAATTGTCCGGCCTGCCCTGCTGCGCCGCCAATATATATATCTGGTAAACCATCGCCATTTACATCGCCAACGGCAGCTTTTGGGCCTTCTTTAGAGAGGATTTCGGGTAAATTTCTCTCATAATAAAAGTCATCATAATCATCCTCAATGTGTTTATCAAAAGTGTTTTTTTGCGGAACAAGCATTGATGGCGGAAGTAATCTGTTAGCCGTATCAGATGATATCAAATGCTGCTTCAACTGCTCAATAACCAGAACAGTGTCTACAGGAACATTCATAAATTTAGAATAAGTTCTGTCAGGCCAGCTTACATACATAGAATCTATCCTCGTCGCTTTTCCTAATCCAAATATCTGTTTATAATCCACAGATGATTGAAAGCCTCTCGTGGGTACAACTTCCCTGCTCAATATCTGGTTGCCAACATAAAGCTTTATTTTACTGCCAATGGCAAATGTGTTTTTACCTTTTCCTTTTAAAAAAACACCCAGGTAATTATTTTTATTTATTTCCCTGCTATTATTTTTATAAACAAAAGCTTTTTCATTTACATTATTTACAATAAGGTCAAGATCTCCGTCATTATCAAGATCAGCATAAGCCGCTCCGTTGGAAAAAGAAGGCTGTGTAAATCCCCATTCCAGCCCAATATCTTGAAATTTAAAATTTCCTAAATTCCTGAAAGCCTTATTAGGTAAGGGATTTACAGGTATATGCTCCAGCACTTTATCCACGCTTTCTTTTTCACCTGTTAATACCATTTTTTGAATTACATCATTGGCAAAGAAATCCATAAAGTCAAGATTGGTAACATCTTTATTTACTCCATTACAAACATAAATATCACTAAGACCATCGTTATCTGCATCGAAAATAAGATTGCCCCATGTCCAGTCTGTTGCAGAAACACCACTATAATTTCCTATTTCAGAAAAAGTTCCGTTCTTATTATTCATCTGCAAACAGTTCTTCATAAACTGATGATAAAACCCTGATTTTACTTTGCTGTTATAAAAATCAATATTATCAAAAGAGCCTAATGTTTTAAGCCGGTAATCATCCCGGGGAAGCATGTCTGTTGTAAATATTTCAGGATAGCCATCATTATTTAGGTCAGCCACATCTGTTCCCATTGATGACATGCTAATACTTTGCAACTGGTCTTCCATTTCATCTTTAAAAGTGCCGTTCTTTTGATTAATATATAAATAATCTTTTTCATAAGAATCGTTACCTACATAAATATCGGGGTAGCCATCATTATTTACATCGGCTATACTTACGCCAAGCCCAAAGCTGATAAGGCTTCCATGTATGCCGGCAGATTGGGTAACTTCAGTAAAGTGGCCGTTGTCATTTCTATATAAATGATCTCCCCCACCCTTTAAGAACGGCGCCACAGGCCATAATGAATCCGGAAGGTCACGTCTATTAGCATTATTCAAAGTATTAATGGGCATTGGGCTATTATTGATCATAAAGCAATCAAGATCGCCATCCATATCATAATCAAAAAAGGAAACCTGTGTGGTGTAAGCAGAAATATCAAGTCCATATTTATGAGCACATTCGGTAAAAGTGTTATTATGGTTATTAATGTACAACTTGTTTCTCCTGTTGCCGCTTTTCATGTGGCCAGAATTGCAAACATAAATGTCGAGCCAACCATCACCATTTATATCAATGAACGTTACACCAGTACTCCACATACTATCCTGGCTCAATCCTGCCTTTGCAGATATGTCCTCAAATTTTAAGTTGCCTTTATTAAGGTATAATTTATTTTCACCCATGTTAGAGGTTAGCATAACATCAGGAAGCCCGTCATTATTTATGTCGCCAATGGCTACACCAGCACCGTTATAAAAATTTCGAAATAAAAAACTATTATCAAGTTTACTATCCACGACGGGGTTTACGAAATCAATGCCTGAATTGTCAACAAGTTCAAAAAGTTTTTTATCAGGCTTTTTTTTGCAGGAAAATAAAAAAATGATTAAAGGGAATAGAAAAAAAGATTGCAGCAATCGGCTCATCAAGTGAAATATTTATATTTAAATATTAATCAATAAAGGTAAAGAAAGCTACAGGCAAGTTTGTTACTTTATTATAATACTTTTTATACCCTTGAAAGATTAACAAGCATAATTTGCTAAAAAAAAAGACTGTCTTATCAACAGTCTTTGCTTAATTACAAAATAAATATTATTAGTATCCCGGATTCTGCTTTAAGTTAGGATTTGCTGCCAAAGCCTGACTTGGAATTGGGTAAACAAGATTTTTAGGATCATCAGAAGGCTTCAAACCCCATGGTTTTAAAAATACTCCAAAACGCAAAAGATCTGTTCTTCTATAACTTTCCCAGTACAATTCTCTTCCTCTTTCAGCAAGCAAAGTATTAGGATCATCAACATTATTCGGATTTACTAATGGCAAGTTTGTTAAAGGTGTTGTACCTCTTGCAACCCTAAGTCCATTTACTAAGCCTAATGCTGCAGGATCGGCAGAATTAACTCTGAGTTGAGCTTCTGCAACCATCAATACAACATCAGGGTATCTAAAGATCATAAAGTCATTTCCTGCTGGGCCGCCATAATTCGCATAATCAGGAGTATACTTTACAACTCTTATCCCGGTAATTTCCAAATTATTCCCTTGTTCTTTCATATCTGGTGCAATAGTAGGAATAAAGGCCAAAAGATTTCCTTTTCGGTCATGTTGGGGAGTGCTATCACCATCATATTGCTGACCAACAAGGAATCCAGGTTTAATACCAGAAATTTTCCATGATAAGCTATCACTTTTCTTTCTTTCCCCCAATCTTGTATCCCAAGCAGTATCATTAGGGCCGAATTGCACTGGACCTCCTCCGGTATTAAAGCTTGTATAAAAATCGCTTATAGTGCTAAAGCCGTTCCAACCTGCCCCAGGAGCTTTTGCTTTATAACTGTTATAATGTAGAGTCATATTCCATCTGGCTTCTACACCGGCATGATTAGTACCAACCCCACTAGTATTAGGATATAACCAAATTGCTTCAGACGACGAATGATTTGTCGGAGTAAAATTATCAAAATAATTGGCCTGATAGCTATACTTTTCGCTGCTTATAATTGAGTTTCCAAGTGCTATAACCTGAGCGAGATCTGCGGGGTCAAAAGTGGGCGCTGCTCTATTAACAAAAGTGCCTCTTTGAAGATAACAATGCATCAATAAAACTTTTGCAACGTCACTATTTATTTTACTTGGATCTCCTGGTGCAGGCAAATTAGGTAAAGAAGTTGTTATATCATTTATGATTGAATCAATGCCTATTGCACCACTTCTAACAGTTGGTGCGAGTAACAGATTATCACCTGGATTTCTAATAGGATATTGACCATATAAATCTAATAAATAAAATAAAGCAAACGCTCTCAAAACCTTTGCTTGAGCAGCCTGGCTTGCAGTTGGGCTAAACCCCAATACGTTGGTAGCGTCGAAATTAAGTTTATTAAAATTATTGAAAACACTTAAGATCTGGCCGTGATCAGCATTCCATGTGTGTGCATGAATTACTCTCCATACTCCATTATCGTCCCAGTCACCACCCCTGGTAGGTACCAAAGATTCATCAGTAGAATTCTCTTCAAGAGAAAAAAGCTGATCCTGACCTGCTAAAAAAGTAAGATCAGCATAAGCACCACTTAATATTAATGCTGGTCCATTGCTTCCAAAAGATGAAACTACTTGTGCATTGGTAAGAGAGCTATTAAGGTTCTCTTTGAGCTTTGTGCAACTGGCTCCAATTCCCACTGCTATAAAGAGCAATGCAAATTTTGTTATTGTTGTATATCGTATCATAATTTAAAATTTATAGTTGTTGTTTATTATAACGAAAAATTAAGACCTAATGTTATTGTTCTTGGTGTAGGATAAGGAATATATTCTATAGATCTTGAAGGATAGTTGTTTGCGCTTTTATCAATGTTTACTTCCGGATCAAACCCACTGAACTTAGTTATAACAAACAAATTGCTTCCGGTAATATAGGCACTAACATTTTTTACATATTTACCAACATTACCAACATTATAACTAATTGTAGCATTCCTAAGTTTCCAGTAATTACCATTTTCCAGGAATCGGTCTGAAGCGGAAACTCCACTGCTAGGCTTTTCTGCAGAGTTATAAGCTTTTTGGTCAATGTTTCTTCCTTGTGATATACCAGAAATATTAGTAACGGAAGTAGCGGTATTATTATATATTTTAAATCCGAATGATCCTCCCATGTTAATAGATAACGTAAATTTTTCATATCTAACGCTAGTACTGAAACCTGCGATAACATTGGGATTTGGGTCATAACCTTTAAGGACAGGATTAGCACTTATGATCTGATTTCCACCAGAATCAAACCCACTGAAATGTTTTAAAAAATAAACGTTTACAGGCTCATTATTAGTAAAAATTTGTGCAGTTGTCTGAGATACGCCCTGACCAGTAATAGTTCCGGTATTTATTACAAGGCTTTTTCCTGAATTAGGATCTGTAAAATTGGTAACCTTATTTTTATTGTAAGCAATATTACCACTTACATCCCAACTAATTTTTTTATTTGATACTATATTTACCGCTAAAAATCCTTCCACACCCGTATTCATTAAATGTGCATTAGGCAGGTTCAGATAAGAAGTAGAATTTGGAGCAGGCTGGATAGCATTTGTAGCAAAAAGAATATTATTAGTATTCTTGTTATAATAGTCAACAGAACCAAACACTTTACCCTTTGCAAAAGCAAAATCAATACCTCCATCAAATTGTTTAGAAGTTTCCCATTTCAGATTAGGATTGCCATTAACTGTTTGGTTAATTGTATTAAAGGATCCAAGATTAAATTGCTCTCTGGAAGCCCCAGCAGGAAATTCCTGGTTACCTGTAGCACCATAAGAAACACGAAGTCCGAGATTAGAAAAAACTCTATTATCTTTCATAAAACTTTCATTACTTATTTGCCACTTAAAAGCACCGGAAGGAAAATATCCATATCTATTGTTGGAACCAAATTTACTTGATCCATCATCTCTTATAGTTCCTGTTAATAAATAACGGTCTAAATAATTAAAGGTTACCCTGGCAAAATAAGATTGCAATTCTGCAGTTGGATCAACACCAGTTCCATAAGGCGTTTGAGTAGACGCATTCTGAATATTATTTGTATATAATTCAGGCACCCTGTTGGTTTCTGTAAGATTGGTATTAAAGCCACTTGCTGAAAGACCTCCGCCATTTGCATTCCGCTTATAATATTCATAGCCTACTAATGCGTCTATACCTAAACTCTTGGTTAAATTGGCTGTATAATTAAGTGTATGATCAATTATCTGTGTAAATAAAGTTTGATGTGCTATACCAGCAGCCCCTGTACCGGAAGCAAAATTTGGTAGCCAGCCTGCAAGATTTATATAACGATCACCAATTCCATAATTAAGTCCATATAAATACTTATATGTCAGATTTGGTAATAATTTATAAGAAGCTGAAATATGACCTAAAAATTCAGAAACATTTGTATTATCATCTGATGCATCAATTTCTGCTAAAGGATTGCCTGCGCCTGATTGCGGATAATAATATGTTCCGTTTGCATTATGTAATGATACCGTAGGATCCCACTGCAAAGCTGAACTTATAAGGCTTCCTGTTGATCCGGAACTTCCTCCTATTGGCGCTAAACTTTCAGCAAAATTAGCACCTACGAAACCGAATTCCATCGTAAGCTTATTGTCCAAAAAGTTATATTGTCCATTGAAAGAAGCAAGATATTTTTTTAATGAAGTTTTTTTAATGAACCCTTCATTGTCTGATGCAAGAAAAGATGCCCTGAACTTACCATTTTCGTTACCGCCGCTTAATGCTACAGAATAATTTTGTGTAACTTTACTTTGTGTAATTTCCTTTAATGCATCTACATTCTGACCTCCATTATAAGCAGCTCTCAGGCTATCATTGATGTGCGGAACGGCACTTAATGTGTATTTACTAAGGGCAGATATAAATTGAGACCTGCTCAAAATATCAAACCTTTTCATGTATCCTGCATAATCACTAAAGTTTACACCGACATCCACTTTCATAGGGCCTGAGCCACCTTTTTTAGTAGTAATTATAATTACACCATTGGCACCTCTTGAACCATAAATTGCAGTAGAAGAAGCATCTTTTAATACATCTATTTGCGCAATATCGTAAGGGTTGATAAAGATAAGGGGATCTGAATTTGAAGTTGTTCCAAACTGTGTTGAACCTTCAGGACGTGCTGTTCCACCATCTAATATAACTCCATCCACTACATATAATGGCGATGCGCCCGCACGAATCGAGGAGCTTCCTCTTATCTGAATGGTCGTAGCTGCACCCGGCTGGCCACTGGTATTTGTAACTTCAAGGCCTGGCACCTTATTTTGAAGTAACTGGTCAGGAGAGTTAATTACTCCCTGGTTAAAATCTTTTGCTTTGATAGATGATACAGCACCTGTCAAATCTTTTTTTCGTGTAGATCCGTAACCAATAATTACTACATCTGATAAGGCTTGTGAAGAACTTACCAAAGCAACAGATACTGTGGTTGTGCCCACAATACTTACTCTTTGTGTTTCTGAGCCAATGTAACTAATGGAAAGCTGTTTGGCAGTTTCAGGAACGGTAATGGAAAATGTTCCATCGGCGGCGGTACGCACACCTGTCTTTTGGCCTACTACCGTAACCGATGCATCAGCTAAAGGTGTTCCTGTGTTTGAAGTGACTGTTCCGGTAACTGTTTTTTGTGCCATGGAGATGAAACACATAATAATAAACAGCCCGCTAAGCAGAAGTTTTTTTCTCATAATCAAGTGAATTATTAAAAGATTAATAGTTATTTAACATGCAAAATACGAGCTTTTGTTAAATAAATATCAATTAAGTCAAAAAAATTTGTAAGAAACATATCAAATTTATTTTTTGCAATATATACTTATTTATAAAAGCATTTTAATATTCATTAGATACTTAATTTAAAAAATGTATCTGCCTTATATTCCAAACAGGAAAAATCTTCATTTTTAAAAATAATTTATTACAAAAGAGAATATATCAAACGAATTTTTCATATGTAGCATAACTGATATGCTGTACACGAAATGAATATTATAAACTTTATATTGAATTCAATAAAATCTTAGGTGGTTAAAATGAAAAACATAACTAAAGTTAAGTGGCTTTATAAAAAGCAAGCATTCTTTATATAATAAAAAAGAAACTTTTTTATTTTTCTTTATGAATTGTAAGATGATATATTCCAGATCCAGCTTCGGCAATAATATAGCCTTGTGATGAACCGATAATTTTGAAATTCTTTTTCCCGAAAAGAAATCACTAATTATCCCACACTTTTACCTGCCATGTATATTTCATGTTTGATAATAAAGAACTGCCGCCAAAAGGAACATACAAAGATTGATCTGATGATACTTTACCACTATGCCACACGATCGCTTTGCCGAGGCTCACTTTAATTTCGTAAGCTTGCTGCATCACATTCCGTTTAGCACTTTGCAATTTCCAGCTAAAGCGGGGATGTATTACATCGAGACCGGTAGGATTAAGAAGATTTTCGGTTTTCAAGTCAGCCACCTGAAGCTGCGAAAAGCCAATGGCAGTATAAGCTATGAAAAGAAACAAGCATAAAAATTTTCTAATCATATTGCAAAAAATTAATTGCCTCAAAGTAATTTTTATTAGATAAAAAAAAGAGATTAAAATTTTTTTCTAAAAAAAAGATCATTTACCTGAAATAAAAACGCTGCCCATTTAATTATAAAATTATTTTTTAATCATTAACTCTTCCCTATTTTAGAGTTATTAATTCCTTTGCAAGGTTTGAATTACTTCTGATTTAATTTCTTTTATAAATTTCGTTTATAGCATAACAGTTATCCTATACATGTTTATTAGCTTATACAACTAAACATAGAATTATACAACAATTAATCCCGGTAGCCGAAAAGGGAATGTAGAGTAGGCGTAAAAAAAATTATGGCATTTAAAACAGTAAGATATGGCTGGCAGCCTGATCTGCCAGATCAAAGAGATTTTCAATACAGCGCACCGAAAGCTTTTATCAGCACGCTTCCTAAGAAAGTGGATCTGCGCAAGCAATGCCCGGCTGCTTACGATCAGGGGCAACTTGGAAGCTGCACTGCAAACGCAATTGGCGGCGCTTTTGAGTTCGAACTGCTGAAGCAAAATGCAGCAACTGCTTTTACACCATCGCGCCTCTTTATTTATTACAACGAAAGAGTGATAGAGCACTCAGTAAAATCTGATAGCGGCGCACAGCTAAGAGATGGTATAAAAACGGTGAACATGCAGGGCGCCTGCCACGAAACTATATGGCCCTATATTATTACCAAATATGCGCAAAAGCCTGTCGCCAGTGCATACAGCGATGCGCTGAAGTACCAGGCGGTTACTTACCAGGCTATCGCAAGAGCTGCTGATCAAATGAAGGCATGTCTTTCGCAAGGTTATCCTTTTGTATTTGGCTTTACGGTATATGAATCTTTCGAAAGTGAGGCGGTTGCAAAGTCAGGCAAAGTAAATTTGCCTAAGCAATCGGAAGCAGTTGTTGGCGGCCATGCTGTAATGGCCGTTGGTTATAATGATGCTTCTAAAAGATTTATACTTCGTAACAGCTGGGGAGCCGGCTGGGGCATGGCTGGTTATTTCACTATGCCTTACGAATATTTGCTCGATCAGAATTTGTCAAGTGATTTCTGGACGATAAGATTGATAACCGACGATCCTAACGCAAAGAAAAAATAATTTTTATCTTACTTTTTATTTACATGTACAAGGTAACTGATATGCTGTAAACGAAACGTATATTTATTTTTAAAATAAAGTTCTGGATATTCTTTATACTAACTTATTTGCTGAAGATTTATTTTACATAAAAAAATATGGCAAAACCTAACGGAGAAAATATGAATGCTTTAAGAAAGCAGGCATTCGATAATTTAAAAATCGATTATAATAAAAGACTGATACTTTGCCTGGATGGCGGAGGCATGCGCGGCATACTTACTATACAGCTTTTAAAGAAACTGGAAGAGGTTGCGGGCATTCCATGCTATGATCTTTTTGATATGATAGCCGGTACTTCCACAGGTGGTATTATATGCGGGCTTATAACCATGGGCCATACAGCAAAAGATATTGAAACGATGTACATAAACCTGGTAACACAAGTGTTCGATAAAAGATTTTTGGGTAACCGGTTTATTAACCCTCCTGCATTTTCTAAAGAAAAATATCGGGAGCTTGTGAAAGGCATCACAGATGATATAACTGTTGCCAAAGCCTGCGAGCTGCATGATCTTGATCTTATGATAACGGCTCAGGATATCTCTGCATCAGAAGAAACTTTTTTTTCCTGCTTTAAGCAGGATGATGGCAGCTATTATGGCACTTATAAAGATGTATTGCTTCGCTCTGTAATGGAAGCTACCATGAGTGCGCCCACTTATTTTTATCCTCTTGAAAGATTCTTAGACGGAGGCACCACTACTTATAACAATCCATCGCTGGCTGCATTTATTGAAGCGGTTTCTTACAGCCGCGCAGATAAGATGATAAGTCTTTCTTCTTACCAGCTGTCGCAGGTAACTATGTATAGCTTTGGCACAGGTATATCAAGGCAATTTATAAAACCGACAGAAACATTGAATCCTCATGGGCTTGATATAAAGTTTTGGCTAAATTGGCTGATGACCCAAACTGGCCAGGATGCAAGCGCCATGCAGGTAAATGCTTTTCGCTCGCCAATGATATGTGCAACCATACACTTTAGAAGATACCAGATCTCTCTTGACCCTGCTGCAATAAAAAAGATACCTAATATTGATTCTTTAGATGAAAATAAATATCATTCCAAATGGCTTCACGATCTTGATGAACATATCTTAGGAAATATTGATATGGCCGATATAACAAAGTTTGACCTTATGAAAGTGATAGGTGAGCAAATGGCTGCGTACATTGTGGAAAGCGGTAATATGTTTCAGAAAGATTTAATTGATGAACGCTTCAATGACCTGCTGGTAACCACTTCCGGTGATATTATAAGAATACAAAAGCACCTAAGCGACCCTGCCTGGCTGGATGCTTACAAGGCTTAAAATAATAGTATGGGCATAACTTTTTTTAAAATAAAATATCTCTTTGCTGTTGCACTCATATTTGTTTTGCAAGGCTGCAAACCTTTTATTGCATTGTATGATCAGTATGCTTATACCCAGGCAACTTCATTAAAAGTGGATATGCAAAATCTGGCTCTTGAATCTGCAACTACAACATATAAAGATGCAAAAGGTGATATAAAAAATGTAATCGTAGAGTTGCAAAAGGCTTATCAATACAGCAAAGGAAGAGATAATAATTCTTTATCAACAAAGCAATACGAAATATTGCTGGCAGATGATCATTTTTTTAAAACCTTTATAAACAACTGGCAAGCCAAAGGCCTGGAAAGCGCTGTATTTGCAAAGGACGTAAGTGACCAAACTGGCAACCTTATGGACCAGATAATAAAACTGGAGAATGGTAAAAATAAAAACTCCAAATAAAATTTTATGCCCTTAGATTTTCCCAACCTGATCACGCAAATAAAAAATGCAATTGTTGCCCTATCCAAAGAAACGTTCAAAAGCATGGCTGCTGCGGCCGCAAGTGATGGCACCAGTTTACTTCATACTATACAATCCAATCTCGAAAAGTACACCAACCAGCTTCAATGTGGTGAAATTGATGAAGAAGAATTCAGAATACTTGTACTGGGCAACCACGATCTCATAAACATGACCGCACTTACTGAAGCGGGCCTGGCAGCAGCACAGGCAGATGCTTTTAAATTGCAGGTGTTTAATACAATTATTGATACTGTTATTGAGTTGATTTGATCATTTTACAACAAACGCTTTTGTGGGCCTTTCATCCGATGAGTTGTTCATTCTAAAAGTTTCAATAAAAGTATAAAGTCCCAGTCGGTTGCCCTGTATCTTTTACTGGTCTGACAGAAGTCACCATATTAATTTTTATTATCATTTTATGTAATACCATCCATAGCCAATGGCTTCCTTCAGGTAAGCATTCCAATCAGACAGAACAGAAAGCCGTGGCAGCAGGTCAGTCCAGGAAAAAACATTTCTTCCTTCGGTATAATTGCAGGGAAAGGCATCTGTTGCAACTCCTGCCTTTTTAAATAAAAGTGTGGCTCTTGGTATGTGCACGGCAGAACTTATTAATAAGTAAGGTGGTGCAAGCTTAAGAGAGTCAAATAGTTTTTTTGTATTCAAAGCATTTTCTGCAGTGTTATTAGATTTATCCTCCGTATAAACTGCCGAATCCGGCACATCCATTTGCAGCAATTCATTTTTTACCCATACGCCTTCACGAAAATTCTTATCATCTTCTTTACCATTTCCGCCGCTTATAAGTATATGAGAAATTTTGTGAAGCTTAAACAATTTAAGAGCCTGAATAAACCTGTCAGAGGTAGCATTGAAGTATCCGTTTCCATCAACATCAGGGCTGGCAAAGCCTCCGGGCACTATGCCGCAGCTGTAGCTTCTCATGGTATGTATGCTTACAGGCGCAGGTTGCCATTTTTTTGCATAAAGATTAATAAGCCATTTATTACCAAAAACTATAAATATAAAAATGGCAAAAAAAACACAACGTTTTCTGTAGATACTTTTGCGAAAAAAAATTGCTCCTGCAATGAGAACCATTAGCCAGTTAAACGGTGATAATGCTACAGCAATTATTGATGATACTATCCCGTGCATGCCCGGCGTTCTTTTTTTAGTAATAAAAAATATAAAAAGTGATTCGTATAATATATTTATATATATAATATTTAATACACAAATAATTAAATTTATAGGTTAAGTAAGAAATATCTTTGTTTTATTAACCCATAATGCTTTTTTTTGCAGAAAATTATTAGAAAATGCAATCTTTAAGACAACATGCGCTTAACAACGTAATTTCAAATCCTAAAATAATAAATACACCTGAGTCAAAAAAAATTACATCAGTTTTCGGCGAAAATGTTTTTTCCTTATCTACTGCAAGGCAGTTTTTAAGCGATGAGGCGTATAAAAGCCTGGTATCTTCCATAAAAAGCCAAAACAAGATTGACCGTAAAATGGGCGACCAGATAGCCGCTGGACTTAAAGCATGGGCAGAGGCAAAAGGAGTAACGCATTACACCCATTGGTTTCAGCCGTTGACAGGCGCAACTGCTGAAAAACATGATTCTTTTTTTACCCTAAAAAGTGATGGCAGCGCTTTGGAAGAATTTGATGGCGCTGCGCTGATACAGCAAGAGCCAGATGCATCATCTTTCCCAAGCGGCGGCTTGCGGGCTACTTTTGAAGCAAGAGGCTACACAGGCTGGGATCCATCTTCACCGCCATTTATTATGGAGATTGGAAACGGCAGAACTCTTTGCATTCCTACAATTTTTGTATCGTACACTGGCGAATCGCTGGATGCAAAAACGCCTTTGCTAAAAGCGCTGGTAGCGCTGGATAAAGCAGCAGTAGAAGTATGCCAGTATTTTGATAAAAATGTTACAAGCGTAAAGCCTACACTTGGCTGGGAGCAGGAATATTTTGTTGTTGATTCCGCAATGGCTAATGCTAGGCCAGATCTGGTAATGACTGGCAGAACTGTATTTGGTCATGCACCTGCGAAAGGTCAGCAGTTAGAAGATCATTATTTTGGATCTATACCTGAAAGAATATACGCCTTCATGAGAGATTATGAAACAGAATCTTATAAACTTGGCATTCCGCTTCGTACACGACACAATGAAGTAGCGCCTTCACAGTTTGAGTGCGCTCCTATTTTTGAAGAAGTAAATCTTGCGGTAGATCATAACACGCTTTTGATGGATGTGATGACACGCATCGCAAAAAATCACGACCTCTCTGTGTTACTGCATGAGAAGCCGTTTGCGGGCATTAACGGAAGTGGCAAGCATAACAATTGGAGCATGGCAACCAATACCGGCGTTAATCTTTTATCGCCTGGTAAAACACCGAAGACTAACCTGATGTTCCTTACATTTTTTGTAAATACAATCAAAGCTGTTCATGATTATTCAGATATTTTAAGAGCATCCATTGCATCAGCAGGTAATGACCACCGGCTTGGCGCTAATGAAGCTCCGCCGGCTATAATTTCTATTTTTATAGGTAAATATTTAACTGATGTTTTAAACCAGATTGAAAAAAGAGTCGGACATCATTTTGATGAGCAGGATGAAGCAATTTTAAAATTAGATATTCATAAAAGTATTCCTGAGCTGATGCTGGACAATACGGACAGAAACCGTACTTCGCCTTTTGCGTTTACAGGAAATAAGTTTGAGTTCAGAGCAGTAGGCTCTGCTGCAAATTGCGCTACCGCAATGACCGTTTTAAATACCATACTTGCAGAAACGCTTTCTCAATTTAAAACTGATGTTGACCGAATAATTGAGAGCGGTGAAAAGAAAGAAATTGCCATCATGCAGGTAATTCAAAAATATATAGTTGATAGTAAATCCGTACTCTTTGAAGGCGATGGATACAGCGATGAGTGGGAAAAAGAAGCTGAAAAAAGGCAACTGCCCAATGTAAAAACAACGCCGCTTGCGCTGGATGCTTTTGTGACTGATAAAGCTAAAAAGCTTTTTGAGCATAATGCAATTTATACCCACAGCGAGCTGGAAGCAAGGCATGAAATTTTGCTGGAAAATTATATTAAAAAAGTGCAGATAGAAGCAAGGGTGATCGGTGATCTTGCCACCACCTATATTTTGCCTGCGGCTATAAAATATCAAAATGTTTTGATAAAAAATATTCGCGGTTTAAAAGAGATAGGTCTTGAAGATAGCAGCTCACAAACCCAAAAGCAAATTGTTTCAAAAATATCTGAACATATAAGCAAAGTGAGTGATGGCGTGGAGAAGATGATTGAAGCAAGAAAATCAGCCAATAAAATAACCGATAACCGTGAAAAGGCAATTGCTTACTGCGATACCGTTAAAAGCTATTTCGATGAAATCCGCTATCATGTAGATAAGCTCGAGCTCCTGGTAGATGATGAATATTGGGAGCTGCCCAAGTATCGTGAGATGCTTTTCTTAAGATAAGTTTTTTAATATTAAAATTTAAACTCCCGCACAATCGGGAGTTTTTTTATTGCACATACTTTTTAAACTTATCTTTTAAAAAGTTGTCTATCTCACTTAAAATAAAAACTATGAAAAAAACATTAATGATCTTTTTATGTATAATTTTTTTTGCTTGTAAAAAAAGCAATGCACAGGTTCAAAGAAATACAGATCCCCCACAGAATGTAGCCACCACTTCGGATAAAAAGAAGGAGAAGCTTGCGATGATGAAAAGCCTTAATTTAAGTAAAGAGCAAAGGGCTGAACTTAAAAATTTTCATCGTTCGCAAAAGCAAAAAAAAGGCAGCATTATGAACGATCAATCTCTTACAGATGCACAAAAAAAGCAACAATTACAAGAGCTGCATAAAGAGCAAAAGGAAAAGCTAAACTCAGTGTTAACTCCTGAGCAAAAAGAGAAACTTAAAGATGAAAGAATGAATAATAAAGATGAAAGGATGAATAATAAAATGCAAAAACGATCAATGAGTGACAGCACCGGCGCTACGAAATAATTTTCTTACCTCATTATAAAAAAAATAAACTCCCATTAATTTGGGAGTTTTGTTTTTTGCAAATTTATTTACTAAGCTATTGTTTTTTCATGCATGTTCACATCATTTCTAAACACTACCGTTCCATCAAACACATCAACGAGCACAGGGTGAGACTTATCTATAGTTCCGCTTAATAACTTTTTGCTTAACTGGTTTATAATTTGCTTTTGAATTAATCTCTTTAACGGCCTTGCACCAAATTGCGGATCGAATCCATTCTCTGCAAGATAATCCAAAGCATACTCGCTAAATTCAAGCACCACGCCACTCTTAGCCAATTGATGCTTAAGATCATTTAACTGTATTCTAATTATATCTTTAATTTCTTTTTTAAGCAATGGCTGAAACATTATGATCTCATCAATACGATTTAAAAATTCGGGGCGTATGGTTTGTTTCAATAAATCCATCACTTCTCTTTTTGTAGTTTCAACCACTTCTTCCCTGTTATATTCAGTCACCTTATCAAAGTTTGACTGGATAATATGGCTGCCCATATTGCTCGTCATGATAATGATAGTATTTTTAAAATTTACTACTCTGCCTTTGTTATCAGTTAAGCGTCCATCATCCAGAACCTGTAGCAAAATATTGAACACATCAGGATGCGCTTTTTCTATTTCATCTAATAAAATAACACTATATGGTTTGCGCCTTACAGCTTCTGTAAGTTGTCCGCCTTCATCATAACCAACGTATCCCGGAGGCGCTCCCACTAACCTGGATACTGAATGTTTCTCCTGGTATTCACTCATGTCAATCCGGGTCATCATGCTATCATCGTCAAATAAATATTCGGCCAAAGCCTTTGCTAATTCTGTTTTGCCTACACCTGTAGTGCCCAGAAAAATAAATGATCCCAAAGGTTTTCTCGGATCGTGCAAACCTGCGCTGCTCCTGCGTATAGCGTCGGCAACAGCTTCTATCGCTTCATCCTGACCAATAACTCTTTTATGCAATTCATCTTCAAGATTCAATAACTTATCTTTTTCGCTTTGCATCATTTTACTTACAGGTATACCTGTTGCCTTTGCGACACTTTCTGCAATATCCTCTGCATCCACTTCTTCTTTCAATAATCTTTTTTCACTTATCTCGTCAAGCTCCGCCGAGTAATCAGCAATTACTTTTTCCTGCGCTTTTAATTTGCCATAACGTATCTCGGCTACTTTTCCATAATCACCCTCACGCTCTGCTTTCTCTGCAGCCATCTTTAAGTTCTCAATTTCAGCCTTAGCATTTTGCACCCTTTCAAGGATCTCTTTTTCCTGTTGCCACTTCGCTTTGAAGGTATCGCGCTCAACAGATAAATTAGAAATTTCAGTATTCAGCTGTTTTAATTTTGCTTCATCTTTTTCTCTTTTAATCGCTTCTCTTTCTATTTCTAATTGGCGAATGGCTCTTTCTAATTTATCTAACTCTTCAGGCATAGAATTCATCTCAAGCCGCAATTTTGCTGCACTTTCATCAATTAAGTCAATGGCTTTATCAGGCAAAAAACGATCGGTAATATAACGATGCGAAAGCTCTACGGCGGCAACAATTGCTTCATCTTTTATTCTCACATGGTGGTGCGTTTCATATTTATCTTTTATACCTCTTAAAATAGAAATAGCATCTTCAACAGATGGTTCATCTACCATTACTTTCTGAAATCTTCTTTCAAGAGCTTTGTCTTTTTCAAAAAATTTTTGATATTCATTTAATGTGGTTGCACCAATTGCTCTTAACTCACCGCGGGCAAGGGCAGGCTTTAAAATATTGGCTGCATCCATTGCGCCTTCGCCGGCTCCTGCGCCAACAAGCGTATGTATTTCATCAATAAATAAAATTATCTCACCATCACTACCTGCCACTTCTTTTACCACCGATTTTAATCTTTCTTCAAATTCACCTTTATATTTTGCACCTGCAATGAGCAAGCCCATATCCAAAGCAAAAATTATTTTTGATTTTAAATTTTCAGGCACATCACCATTTACAATACGATGCGCCAAACCCTCTGCTATGGCTGTTTTACCCACTCCCGGCTCGCCCACTAAAATAGGATTGTTTTTTGTTCTTCTTGATAAAATGTGCAGAGTTCTTCTTATCTCTTCATCGCGGCCAATAACCGGATCAAGCTTATTGTTCTTGGCAAGCTCATTCAAATTTTTAGCATATTTATTTAAGGCATTAAACTGTGTCTCGGAAGTTTGAGAAGAAACAGTTGATCCTTTTTTTAATTCTTTTATCGCAGCTACAAGGCTTTTCTCTGTAAGCCCTGCATCTTTCAAAATTTTTCCTGAATTATCATTGCCCTGCAAAATAGCAAGCAGCAAATGTTCTACACTTATAAATTCATCATTAAAAGTTTTCAGGTCAGAAGCTGCGCGCAACAACACATTATTTAGATCGCGGCTTATAACCTGCGCAGGCTCGCCATCACTTGTTTTTGGCAGCTTACGAAGGCTTTCGTTAATCTTGCCTTCAACAAAATTTATATTTACATTATTCTTTTTAAGAAGATAGTCAACAGGGCTGTCATCATCATTCAGCAAGGCTTTCAGCAAATGCTCTGTTTCTATGTTCGGATTTTTTTCATTAAAAGCAAGTTGCTGTGCTTTTTGAAAAATTTCCTGTGATTTTATAGTTAAATTATTTAGGTTCATATTTTAATTTCCTTTAAAAATTTAATATAGAATCACAAATTCTACTCCAATAAATTACCACGGAAATAATGTCGCTACAATCTAATTTTACTGCCGCAAATGCAGATGCACATTGGTTTTCATGTTATTCTAACAGCTTATTCCATAGTAGAAATTTTTAAAAGCAACAGTAGATAAGGAGATGAAAAGTATTAAGGAAAATATTTCTATAATGTATAATAGCTTTGCCACATTTATATGCTGGCAAAGGAAAAATATAAATCTTTTATTAAAACGACTGCTCAATCTCTTGGCTTCGACTATTGCGGAATCGCAAAAGTTCAGCAGTTAGATGAAGATGCACGTCGCCTCGAAAGCTGGCTCAACAAAGGGTTCCAGGGCAACATGAACTACATGAATAATTATTTTGATCTTAGAATTGATCCTTCGAAATTAGTTCCGGGTGCTAAGTCGGTAATCACTTTATTGCTTAATTATTATCCTTCTCAAAAGCAAAATGAAGATGCTCCAAGGGTTTCCAAATATGCTTATGGGAAAGATTATCACGAAGTGATAAAAGATAAACTTAAGACTTTCTTACAGCTTATAAAAGACAATATTGGAGATGTACATGGAAGAGGCTTTGCAGATAGTGCGCCTGTGCTGGAACGAAGCTGGGCGCAGAAAAGCGGCCTTGGCTGGATAGCAAAAAATGGAAATCTCATTACAAAAAACCAAGGATCTTTTTTCTTCATTGCAACATTGATAACAGATCTTGAACTTGAAGCTGATGATGCTTTTGCAAAAGACTATTGCGGCACTTGCACTAAATGTATTGATGCTTGCCCTACAGATGCAATTCTTGCTGAAAAAGTAATTGATGGGAGTAAGTGCATTTCCTATTTCACTATTGAATTAAAAGACTTATTAATTCCTGAAAATGTAAAAGGAAAATTTGAAAATAATTTATTCGGCTGCGATATATGCCAGGATGTTTGCCCATGGAATAGCTTTGCAAAACCAAATACTGAAAACACATTTAACCCTTTGCATGAAATATTAAACTTCACAAAAAATGATTGGGAAGAAATGACGGAAGAGTCTTTTAAAATTATATTTAAAGATTCCCCAATAAAGCGCTCAAAGTATGCAGGCATTAAAAGAAATTTGAAATTCATCTCTTAAGTAAGCTGCTTCTAATTGATGCATTGCATAATTATTTATTCAAACTTATTTCGGCGCTTAGACCAAAAAAGCTAAGATGCTTATTATAATATAATCCTCTATTTGCCAATTTACCAACACTATAATAATAATATGGACCGATAAATACCTCGTGCTTTTGTATGGAAAATAATCCTGCTGATACCGCACTATTGAAGCCCACCTGTATATTATTATAAAATGATTTATTCTTTAAACTTCCGGTGTTTACAAGTGTTGACAGCGTTATGCCGCCTTGCAACAACAAAGGAATCTTTGAAGAATTATTGATTTTTATTTTTATCAAAAATGGAAGCTGAAGAAAAGTAAAATGATCTATATGCTTTGCATAATTAAGCGTTGAATCAGGAATCGTGTTCTCAACAGTAAACGACACATAATTTATGCCTGCTGATAAACTTGTTTTATTAGTTATTTTCTTTTCAGCAAAAAGACCGGTTATAAAACCAAAACCGGGATGGAAAGAGTTACTGTAATAAGTATTAGTGCCTGTCGCCGGAGCACCATATGCATTGAAATAAGCAGCATTATTATTGTTTAAGGAATTATTATTAACAGATGATATGCCCGAAGTGAGCACAAAACCAAGCTTCCATTTATTTTTATTTAAAGAATGTTTTAATGCAACGGCTTTGTGTACAGTATTATTTTTATTTGCAATAATGTTTACCTTATTCTTCTTGGAAGTGCTGTCATTGCTGGATTCTATAACTAATGAATCCTTATGGCTATTATAGATTTGCTTTAATTCTGTTGTAACTCCTAAGGTTCCATCTCCGATTTTTATTATATCATTTTCATTTTTCTTTCTGCTTTCTGAGTTAATAACAGGTTCTTTTTTCTCCTGCTGTATTTCATGTTTTGCTAAAGAACCATAAAAGACTTTTCGATATTGATCAGGACTTAACGAATAATGTTTCTGTTTTGCTGCCATTGTTTTATTTAATAAAACAACGGTATTGTTTTTCTTTTTTAATAAAATATTTTTGTTCGCTTGCAATGCTGTATCTCTTGCAGTATCGTGTATTTTTTTATTTGTTATTTTATTTGAAACCTTATCTGCAAAGTCTTTCTGATACCCTGAAACATAGAGCTGCCTTGAGCTCCAAATGATCAAGCCTGATCCTACAATTAGAAAAACAAATAAAAATGCTATCAGCCAGCGTGAGCGTTTCTTTTCTTTAATGCCAGCTTTTACATGCACCCAAACAGCCTCGGAGGGATGAATTTTTAAATCATCCATTTTCTCCTTAACCTGCTTTTCAAATTTACTTTCTTCCATATTTCTCAGGTTGTTTTATTAGCGAAAATTTTTCTATCCATTCTATTAATAAAGCTCTTGCCCGTGCATATTGAGATCTGGATGTTCCGTCAGAAATGCCAAGCATAGCTGCAATTTCCACATGAGAATAACCTTCTATTGCATGAAGATTAAAGATGGTTTGAAAGCCAGTTGGCAATTGCCTGATCAGTTCTGACAGTTCTTTTGTCTGCAGCTGTACGAGCGGGTTATCGGCAGAAACAGGATGCAAAGGCGTATCACTAAATGACAGATCGTATTGATACCTTTTATTTGTTTTTAAAAAATTTAATGCAGTGTTCACCATTATTCTTCTTATCCATCCGCCTAATTCGCCTGTACTTTTATATTGATGCAAATTTTTAAAAACTTTTATAAAACCTTCCTGCAGCACATCTTCAGCATCGGCAATACTTTTTGTATACCTGAAACAAACTCCAAGCATGGCAGGCGCAAAATCTTCATATAAGTGCCGTTGTGCGTCTGGCTTGTTTTTTATAGCATTCTTTACCAGTTGAGTATAATCCATGTGTTTATTCAAATTGTTGACAACACATATTGAAAGATCGTTGCATTGAAAAGGTTTTAAAAAAGAAAAGAAATTTGAATAAGTAACTTTGAAAATTAGAAGTTATACTATGAGCCTTGCTGAAAAAGATTATGAAATTATCTGGCATCCATATACCCACCAAAAAAACAGATTGCCGTCTATCCCGATCATAAAAGGAAAAAAAACAATTCTTTATGCTGAGGATGGAAAAAAATATATTGACGCTGTAAGCAGCTGGTGGGTTACTATTCACGGGCATGGCAATAAGTTTATAGCAAAAAAAATTTATAAGCAAGCTGAAACCCTTGAGCAGGTTATATTTGCGGGCTTTACACACAAGCCTGCGGTTTCTCTTGCAGAAAAGTTATTACCACTCTTGCCGGGTAATTTTTCAAAAATCTTTTATAGTGATAACGGCTCAACAGCTACTGAAGTGGCCATAAAAATATCGCTTCAATACTGGTTGAATAAGGGTGAAACAAAACGTAACAAAATTCTTGCTTTGCATCATTCTTATCATGGCGATACGTTTGGGGCAATGAGCATCAGCGAGAGAGGAACCTTTACGCTGGCATTCAGAGATAAATTATTTGAAGTGATTTTTATTGACGCTCCTGGTAATAATAATATTCATGAACTGCAAAGTGAGATTGAAAAATATAAAAATGAGATTGCGTGTTTTATTTATGAGCCTCTGCTGCAGGGCGCCGGAGGAATGCTTATGTATAAAGCAAGTGATCTAAATATGCTTTTGTCTTTTATAAAAAAAGAAAATATTATTTGTATAGCAGATGAAGTGCTAACTGGCTTTTATCGCACAGGAACTTTTTTTGCCGGAGAACAATTGCATGAATTTGCTGATATTATTTGCCTGAGCAAAGGGCTTACAGGAGGTACGATGGCATTGGGTGTAACAGCATGTACAAAAAATATATATGAAGAATTTGTAAGCGATGATAAAACAAAAACTTTTTTTCACGGGCATTCCTTTACTGCAAATCCCTTAGCCTGCAGTGCAGCATTGGCAAGCCTTAAGCTTTTGCTGAAAAAAAAATCTTTAATGAAAATTGATGTAATTATTAAGCAACAAAGCTCCTACTTACAAGAATTAAAATCCTTTGAAGATAAAAGTATTATCAAAAATCTACGGCAGCTTGGAACAATTGTGGCCTTTGAAATAAACACCCATGAAGAGGATAGTTATTTACAAAATATTGGTTCAGATTTTACAAAATATTGCTTGCACAATGGCGTGTATCTGCGGGCAATGGGCAATACAGTATATACGATGCCTCCATATTGCATTACCAAAAATGAATTTAAAAAAGTGTATTCAGTTATAACTAAATTTTTAAACCTTATCGGCCATGAAAGCTAAGAAATAGTTTGAGAGATATTTTTAAACAAATCAGAATTCCTTTAGTAAAGTAGACTTATAAACTTATAAATATTAAGCTTCTATTCCCACTTGAAAACTTTTATGGCTACTGCATAAACCACAATTCCCCAAAGTAATAAAATACCAATCTCATCTCTTACCTGCCAAAGATTTTTACCTTCAAATGCAATAGAACGCATGGCAATATTCAAATGGGTAAGCGGCAAAACTTTTGCTATCCACTGAAGCCAAACGGGGAAAACACTTATGGAAAAAAATGTTCCGCCTATTAAAAATTGAGGCAGTGTGATGATATTGGCCAAGGGCGGAATAGTGCTGTCGTTTTTTGCAAGGCCGCTTACTATAAAACCAAACCCCATAAAAACCACAAGACCAATCAAGCTTAATAAGATCATTTCCATAAAGGTTTCGAAGCCATGGATTAATGTAAAGCCAAAAAAGAAATGGCCTAAGGAAATAATTACTACTGCTGTAATGAGCTGGAATAAAACCCTGCTTAACATCTCACCTAAAACAATATAAGTTCGTGATATCGGTGTTGCAAAAAAACGTTTTAATACCAGCGTACTTCTTAGATTAAAGAACATAAATGCTACGCCAAAAACACCTGCAGATAACAATGAAAAACCAAGTTGCCCTGGTAATATAAAATCAATGGTTTTGTATTCCCTTATTTGTGAAATATCCCGTTTATAATTAAAATCCATGCTGGCGTACGAAGCCCTGTTTTTATAGATTTCGTTACTTACCTGGTTAATGATACTCTCTGCAATGGCTTTAAATTGCGGCCACTGATCGCTGCTTGCGTTTGTGCTCTTTAATGTTAATATATAGGGTGGATTAGCATTCGTATTTTTTTGAATATTAATGATACCTGCAAGATTACCACGCTGTAAATCGTTAAGCAATGAATCTTTATTACTATATTTTATTATTTTTATATTACCGGAATTTTGAAATGCCTGGTACAATGCATTAGATGTATCCGCATTATTTTCGATAGCAACCGTATATACTTTTGTGCCTCCATTGTTGCCAATAAAACCAAAAACCAAAATAAAAATCAAAGGAAAAACAAAACTGAAAACTACAGCCGAAGGACTTCTGAAAATAGCCCGCAAGCTGGCTTTGGCTATTGCAAGCATTGCATTAAACTGACTGTATGATCTCATTAAATATTTTAATTTTAAGACGCAAAACTATTAGAGAAAAAATTAAAATAAAATTTTTAAAACCAAGACAAATGACGTATTTTTGTTGACAAATGACAAGTGACATGAAAATTAAAAAGAAATATACATCCGCAGAACATACATCATCAGAACTTAGAGAGCCATTTGTGGCTTATGAGCCGGTGAAACACCAGCACAATATTACCAAAGATTTTACCTATAACGATTTTAAAAAAATTGCTTCTAAAACTGATTTTAGTTTAAAGGAATGGTCAGGCATACTTCATATTTCAGAAAGAACGTTGCAACGCTATGCGAAAGACAACAGTGCATTTAACTTCAATATTATTGATAGAATACTTCAGATAAATAAGGTGATCAAACGCGGCTTTGAAGTTTTTGGAAGCTATGAAAAATTTTTGATGTGGATACGCTCCAACCCGTACATGCTGGAAGGAAGATTATCTGTGCAAAGCTTTGCCAGTTTTGATGGCATTAACAATTTACTTATACAACTCGGAAGAATAGAACATGGAATTTTAGCATGATCATCTACAGGTTAGCCACAGGAAATTTTGCTAATGATATTTCAGGTGAAGGTGCCAAACTATACGGAGGCAGGTGGAACTCTGTGGGGTTAGCAGCTTTATATACTTCAGAATATATCTCTCTCACCATACTTGAAATTTTAGTAAGAGCCAGCATAGCCGCTTCGCCGGAGGCCTATATGTTATTATCAATTGACATACCCGAAGATGGTATTCGCCCCATTGAACATAAGAAATTAAAAAGAAACTGGCAGCAAGATGTTGAATACACACAAGATATTGGCAACAACTTTTTAAGAGAAACGCAATCACTTTGCATAAAAGTTCCCTCTGCAATTGTACCGCAAGAAAATAATTTTTTGATAAATCCCTTACATGCCGATTTTAAAAAGGTGAAAATAATTTCTTCAGAATTATTAGCGCTGGATAAAAGATTGCACGGTTTTTAAATTTAATTAAAGAACAATAGTTGGTAAGAGGTTACAGATAGCCACTCACATTTATTTATTAATATGCAATAATTTATAACGATTTATAAGAGTATAAATGATCTTACCTTTTAAGCATTGAATGGTATTTTTGAATGATTAACGAGCGCTTAATTTTTTTAGCATAGATGAATTTGCATGAAATATAATTTCATAACTATTGAAGGAAATATTGGAGCGGGCAAAACAACTCTTGCACATTTACTAAGCAAGCGGCTGAATGCGAGGCTGATACTTGAAGAGTTTGCCGATAATCCTTTTCTGCCAAAATTTTATGAAAACCAACAGCAGTACGCCTTTCCGCTTGAACTGTTCTTCATGGCCGAAAGATATAAACAATTAAAAGAGCTGTTGCAAACCAAGGATATGTTTCATAATATAACCATATCTGATTACCTGTTTACCAAATGCCTGCTGTTTGCAAAAGTGAATTTACCGAAAGAAGAATTTTTACTATATCAAAAACTATTTGATATAATAAATCCTCAATTGATGCAGCCTGATCTTTTGATATACCTGCATGCTTCTGTGAGCAAGCTCAAAGAAAATATCAGGAAAAGGAACCGTAATTATGAGCAAGCTATTAAAACGGAATACCTTTTTTCACTTCAGGAAACCTATACGCAATACATAAAACAACATAATATAAAAACATTGTTCATTGATGTATCAAATGCTGATTTTTTAGGTAATGAAAAACACATGGAAGCCGTGCTGGATGCGCTAAACAAAAATTATGAAGAAGGCCAGCATTATCTGCAGCTGTCTTAGAAATCATTATGATCTTTCAAAAAAATAACCCTTTTATATCTATTCAAATACCCGAGTTCCGAAACCTGATGCTTGGGCGATTTGTATTTATTGTGGCGTTGCGAATGATGGCAACTCTTGTTGGCTGGTGGATTTATGTATTAACTAACGACCCTTTTGCGATAGGATTAATTGGATTATCAGAGGTAATACCGGCAGTATCTCTTGCATTATACGCAGGGCATGTCATTGATCAAAGTGAGAAAAAAAAATTATTAATAAAGGGCATTATTTTTTATGTGATCGCTTCTCTCCTATTGATTTTTATTTCCGGAAAATATGTTTCATTACACTTTACCCATCACAAAATTGCTATTTGCATTTATATGGTAATTTTTGGAACAGGCATTATAAGATCCTTTACAGGACCGGTTTTTAGCGCAATGATCGCTTACATAGTTCCCAGAGAAAATTTGCAAAATGCAACTACATGGAGCCAGGGTACATGGCTTTCAGCTTCTGTGACAGGGCATGCTTTGGGAGGCTTTTTGATTGCAGGAATTGGTATCACCGGCACTTTAATGAGCGTATGCAGCCTGATGTGTTTTGCATTTTTTATTTTATTAAAACTGAAAGCAAAACCTGCCGCATTAACAGGAATTGTGCGCACATGGGAAAGTGTAAAGGAAGGATTACGCTTCGTTTTTAAAACAAAGGAATTATTATCTGCAATCTCGCTGGATCTTTTTGCAGTTTTATTTGGCGGAGCAGTTGCGTTGATCCCAATCTATGCAAGAGACATTTTAAAGGTAGGCCCGCAGGGCTTCGGCTTTCTGAATGGCGCATCAGACCTTGGTTCTATCATTATTGTCGTCATCATAACTATTTTTCCATTGAAAAGAAAACAGGGTAAAAAGCTCTTGCTTTGTGTAGCAGGCTTTGGTTTATGCATCATCATGTTTGGCTTATCCCAATTATTTTTCCTTTCATTTATTGTGCTTATGATCTCCGGAATGCTTGATGGAATCAGTGTTGTGGTAAGAGGAACTATCACTCAATTGAAAACGCCGGACGTTATGCGCGGACGTGTAATGAGCGTTACATCTATGTTTATAAACTCAAGCAATGAACTTGGCCAGTTTGAAAGCGGCATGATGGCAAAGCTTATGGGAACTGTGCCATCTGTGGTGTTTGGCGGCGTAATGACGTTAGCCGTTGTTTTCATAACCTGGTTTAAAGCTCCTACACTCAGGAAAATGGAATATTGAAATTTACAACTGAACCGAAGGTCAGTAAGATTAACTGTTACATAATTTCAACCAGCTCTATATCAAAAATTAATTCTTTACCCGCAAGATGATGGTTGGCATCAAGTATAACAACATCATCTTTCACTTCAATAACTGTTACAGGCACCGGCCTGCCAGCCTCGTCCCGTAATTGTAATTGCATGCCCGCATCAAGCTTCATATCAGCAGGAATATTTGCTTTTGGAAACTCAATTATAGCGTCATTATTCTTCTCCCCATAAGCATCCTTTGCTTCTATTTGTATTGTTTTCTTTTCGCCAACGCTCATGCCAGGTATTGCCTTGTCAAACCCTGCAATCATTTGCCCTACACCTACCGTAAACTCAAGCGGCGCACGGCCTTCGCTCGAATCGAATTGTTCGCCATTAGTTAACGTGCCTTTATAGTGAACCTTCACCATGTCTCCATTTTTTGCTTTGCTCATTGTTTCTATTTTGTATAAAAAAAAAGCAAATATATAATTATAGCTTTTTCATGATCAGAAAAATAAGTTTATAATTTTAAAGACCTTTGCATAATGAAAAGGACATTTTTTTTACTAAACATTTTAATAATAATTTTCTCTAACTGCGATGCACAAACAAAAATTATTACCGGCGCTGAAAGAATGAATATATATCTGCCATTGCTGAAAGGCAAGGCAGTGGCGGTTTTTGCCAATCAAACTTCTGTTGTGGGGCAAACACATCTTATAGATACACTGATTAAACGAGGAATAAAAGTTATAAAAATTTTTAGTCCTGAACATGGCTTCAGAGGCAATGCGGATGCCGGTGAGAATGTGGGTAATATTATTGATAAAGAAACCGGCATACAAGTGGTAAGTCTCTATGGCAAGCATAACAAGCCCGATGCAGCTGATCTCAAAGGGATTGATATTATGATCTTCGATGTTCAGGATGTAGGTGTTCGCTTTTATACATACATTTCTTCTTTACAATATTATATAGAAGCTGCCTTTGAAAATTCAAAGCCATTGCTAATACTTGACCGGCCTAACCCGAACGGCTTTTATGTAGATGGCCCTGTGCTTGATAAAAAATATAAAAGCTTTGTGGGTATGCAGCCCATTCCCATCGTGTATGGACTAACTATTGGCGAGTATTCGCAAATGCTTGCAGGCGAAAAATGGCTTAGTGATGCAGCGAATGAAAAGTACACTTATTACCAACACGCAGCTGCATCAGCAGATATGCCCTTTCATTTTTTGGTTATAAAATGTTTGAATTATGATCACAACAGCAGGTATATATTACCTGTAAAACCCTCTCCCAACCTTCCTTCTATACAATCTGTGTATTGGTATCCATCTACCTGTTTGTTTGAAGGAACCGTGCTAAGTGAAGGCAGAGGAACTGACAAACCTTTTGAGTTATTCGGCCATCCAGATCTTCCTAAAACATTAATAAACTTTACTCCGCAAAGTAAAGAAGGAGCGAAAGATCCCAAGCTCGCAGGACAGGTATGCTATGGGTGGGATGTTTCAGGAACCGTTACGGAAGTGCTTAAAAACACTGATAAAAAAATCCAATTAAAATGGATCATTGATGCCTACCAATTATTTCCTGATAAAGAAAAATTTTTTTTAGCCTCAAACAGTTTCAACAGGCTTGCGGGCAATGATGCGTTAATGAAGCAAATAAAAGACGGTGTCTCAGAAAATGATATAAGAAAAACCTGGGAACCTGCTTTGAGTAATTACAAGAAACTAAGAAAGAAATATTTACTTTATAAAGATTTTGAATAAGTATACCAATGAAAAATCTCCGCATTGTATTTATGGGAACTCCTGACTTTGCAGTGCCTTCTTTACAAAAATTGGTAGATGAAGGCTATAACATTGTTGGCGTAATAACCGCTCCAGACAAGCCTTCCGGCAGGGGAATGCAAATGAATGAAAGCGCTGTAAAAAAATATGCCTTATTAAAAGGGTTAAACATTCTGCAACCTGAAAAGCTGAAAGCTGTTGATTTTATTAATGAACTAAAACGATTGAAAGCTGATGTACAAATTGTAGTTGCCTTCCGTATGTTGCCTGAAATTATTTGGAATATGCCTTCATTGGGAACTATAAATCTTCATGGCTCTATGCTGCCCCAATACCGCGGTGCAGCGCCCATAAACTGGGCAATTATCAATGGTGAAAAAGAAACAGGAGTCACTACATTTAAATTGCAGCATGATATTGATATAGGGAATATTTTGTTGCAAAAAAAAATATCTATATCTGATGATGAAACGGCTGGCGAGCTGCATGACAGGATGATGAATATTGGCGCAGAATTATTATTAGAAACAGTGCATGAATTAGTAAATGGACATCTTAAGGAGATTGAACAAAAAGATAGTAAAGATGTAAAGACCGACTTGCATCATGCACCAAAAATTTTCACTGAAACTTGTGAAATAAACTGGAATCAAAATGTTGAAGATGTTTATAATTTTATTCGGGGGCTTTCACCATATCCTGCCGCATTTTCATTTTTAAAAGATAAAAAAATAAAAATATTTAAAGCCGAAAAAGAAATTGCAATTGCTCAGGAAGCAGCAGGCACAATAGCTTCAGACAATAAGAGCTTCCTGAAATATTCCTGCAACAATGGATACGTACATTTAAAAGAGCTGCAATTAGAGGGAAAGAAAAAAATGGATGTTGAAGATTTTTTAAGAGGATGGAGAAATAATTAGCATAAATCTTAGAGCATTTATTTTACATAACTTAGGCTGCAATCAAATTTGTCGGCTACGCCCAATTCATCTGCAGCAGCATTGCTTATAATAATTTTTATACCATTGTTTTGCTTAATATCCGGCACTGCATCCAGCACTTTTGCATAAATACTTTTATTATTAGCGCTGTTCGTAACTTTTACAATGCTTCCTTGCGGCGCATCATTACTGAAGCAGTAATATTTACCATCCTGCCAGCCACTGGTTGATTTGAATGTGCTTCCTTCAGCAGTTTCATTAATTGGAGATCGTTTACCAGTCAGTGTTTCATAAAGATTCTTAAAATATCCTCCTGAAAAATTTATACCGGTTTTTGGTAATGCATTATTATCAGCCACTTTATTTTCATTTGTGTTTACCGGTGTTATACTTTCTTTTTTTTCGGTTTCCGCAGAAGAGGAAGGTATATTTTCAGAGGGCTGAACATTGGCATCGTTGCCTGTAACCTGCACTATTTGTGCGCCCGGCTTTGCAAGTCTGTCGTTCACTAATGACGATGCTGTTTTATCAACCTTTAAATATCCAACGATAAGCGGGGTGCCAATGCTCACATTATCCGACGGTAAATGATTCCATTTTTTTATTGTAGCAAGTGAAACTTTATTATAATTAACGCTTATTCTGTATAAGCCTTCTTTGGGTAAAACGGCATGGTACACCGGAATAAATGCTTCACTCTTCGGGGCTTCATCACTTTGCACAAAATTATTTTCTGTAAGAGGTATCTTAATTATCTCCCCAACATTTAAACCTTTTTCAAATTGCAGATTATTATAGGCAGCAATATCCTTAGGCGGCACATTATACTTTCTACTTACGCTGTAAAAATTTTCTTTGGGCAACACTTTATGGTTTAAATATAAACGAGGTGAAGCGCCTTCAATAATTAAGCTTTGAGCGAAAGAAACATTTGCAATAAAAAATATGAATAGTAAAAGCGTAAGCCGTTTTAGCATAAAAATATTTTATCAAAATAAAATGTACAATGTAATCTTCTCATATCGCTGTTTACAAAGATGGCATAAAAATTTTATTATGAAAAGCTTATTAGACTGAGCAACGGAATTCGCTTTCCTATAACCTTTGCTGCCACTGCACTGTCATCTTATTTTTCCATTGCAAAAAATTACCTTCTATAATGTGTTGCCTTGCTTTCTCAACAACATCCATATAAAAGGCAAGGTTGTGAATGCTGGCAATTTGCAAACCCAGAATTTCTTTTGATTTTACTAAATGCCGTAAATATGCTTTGCTGTAATAATTGCTTACTTCGCATTCTATTCCATCATCAATAGGTGAAAAATCGTGCTCCCATTTTTTATTATCAATATTTATAACACCATTACTTGAAAAGAGCATTGCGTTGCGGCCATTGCGTGTGGGCATTACGCAGTCAAACATATCAATACCAAGAGCAATGCACTCTACAATGTTCCAGGGCGTGCCTACACCCATAAGATATCGCGGCTTATCTGTAGGCAAATTATCACAACATAGTTCAGCTATTTCATACATCTTTTCTGTCGGTTCGCCCACGCTTAAACCGCCGATGGCATTGCCTGCGGCTTGCTTCGCTACTATGTATTCACATGAAATTTTTCTCAGCTCCGGATGTACACCGCCTTGCACGATGGGAAATAAATTTTGCGAATATCCATAACTGTTACCCTGCAAACGGAAATTATCAAAGCACCTGTCGAGCCAGCGATGTGTAAGCTCCATAGATTTTTTTGCGTAAGTATAATCGCTGCCTCCCGGCGGGCACTCATCAAAAGCCATTATAATATCGCCGCCAATTTTTCTTTGAATATCCATTACAATCTCAGGAGTAAATAAGTGCCGGCTGCCATCAATATGGCTTTGAAAAATAACGCCATCTTCTGTTATCTTCCTGGTGTTGCTCAGTGAAAAAACCTGGAAGCCGCCGCTGTCGGTAAGTATGGGATTATCCCAGTGAATAAACCGGTGTAAGCCGCCAGCAGCCTGCAATACATCGAGGCCTGGCCTTAAATACAAATGATAGGTATTACCAAGAATTATCTGCGCTTTTACATCATTTTTCAGCTGTTGTTGGGTTACTGCTTTTACGCTGCCTGCTGTGCCTACAGGCATAAAAATCGGAGTGAAAATCTCACCGTGATCAGTTGTTATTTTTGCAGCTCTCGCTTTAGAGCTCTTATCCGTGTGCTCAAGCTGAAATTGTAATGAAGCCATAAATTAAGGTGAACTTAAATATTTTTATTCTAAAAAATTATATAGCGAGTACTGCTTAGCAAAAATTCTTTTTAAAAGAAGTACCTATGTTTGCAACGTTATGAAACCTATTGAATACCTGCATGACTGGGCAAATCTTATTTTCATTGCTTTTGCTCTCACCACTCTCATACAAGTATTGTATTATGTGTTCTTCTTTAGCAGGCTGGCGTTACATTCATCAAAGACGAAAAACATATCGCAAACGCACCCGGTATCTGTGATCATTTGCGCAAGAGATGAAGCTGAAAACCTTGCGAAAAATCTGTTAGGCTCGCTGATACAGGAATATCGCACAACACACGAAATCATTGTGGTAAACGACAACTCGGTTGATGAAAGCAAATATATTATTCAGGCCTTCCAAAAGAAACATAAGCAGCTTCAGCTGATAGAACTTTCGCAGGAAGCTCGCTTCATCCCCGGAAAAAAATTTCCGCTTAGCATTGGCATCAAAGCTGCAAAATATGAAATCGTTTTGCTTACCGATGCGGATTGTGTGCCTGCAAGTGAACATTGGATTGAGAAAATGCAGGAAGGCTTTGCGGATAATATTGAGATTGTTTTAGGGTATGGAGCCCTGCATAAAAAGAAAGGTTTTTTTAATAAAATTGTCAGATGGGAAACCTTTCATACGGCTGTACAATATCTGTCGTATGCCTTAGCTGGCAAGGCTTACATGGGAGTTGGCAGAAATTTAAGTTACAAAAAAACCGTCTTTTTCAGGCACAAAGGTTTTTCATCTCACCATCATGTTCCCGGAGGCGATGATGATATTTTTATAAATAAAGCGGCCACAAAAAATAACACTGCTGTTGTGATTGATAAAGACGCATTTACTTTAAGCGAACCTGCAAAAACGTGGAAACAATGGGTAAAGCAAAAAAAGCGGCATTACACTACCAGCCGGTATTACAAGCGCTCTCACAAGTTTTTGTTAGGCGCATATTCACTAACACATTTTCTATTTTATCCGCTTTTTGTAACATCAATAATTTTTTACGATTGGAAAATGGCTTTGATCATATTTGCTTTAAGATGCATTCTTCAGGGATTTGTCTTTTATAAAACAACCGGTAAGCTAAATGAAAAAGATCTCTTCAAATGGTTTTGGCTGTTCGACATCGGGATGTTTTTTTATTACCTGTTTTTTTCTTTTTCTCTCTTTAAAAAACCTTCAAACACATGGAAGTAAATTGATGCAAGTAATTGAAAAATATTTTACTGATTTCAATGAAAAGCAACTGCAGCAGTTTAGTGCATTGCAAAAATTATATGAAGAATGGAATCAAAAAATAAATGTTATTTCAAGGAAAGATATGGATAACTTTTATTTGCATCATGTGTTGCATTCTTTATCAATAGCTGCGCAATTTAATTTTCCGGGTGGTTATGAAGTTATGGATCTTGGCTCTGGTGGCGGATTTCCAGGAATACCATTGGCTATCTTTTTTCCTGATGTAACATTTTACCTGGTGGATAGCATTAATAAAAAACTACAAGTAGCAAAAGCGATTGCCGATGCGATTGATTTAAAAAATGTAAAAATAAAGCACATACGAGCTGAAGATATTTCTAACAAAAAATTTGATGCAGTTGTATCAAGAGCTGTTGCGCCACTGAAAGACCTGTGGCAATGGAGCAGTCCTTTATTAATAAAAAAAGAAAAAGTAAAAATGGAAAATCAGGGAAGTATTGCTTCCGGATTGATATGTTTAAAAGGCGGGGATCTTAATAAAGAAATTGCTGAAAGTGGCTGCAGGCCTAAACTCTGGAGAATTGAAACGATGTTTGACGAAGATTTTTTTAAAGAAAAATATATATTAAAAGTTAAATCTTAAGAAATTTATATAACCAAACATCCGTTTGCGGCGTGCTTCCAATTGGAAAAGGATGCTCAACGCCGCTGTTAATAAAGTCATACTTTTTATAAAACGCTTTTGCCCTTTCATTGTGCTCCCACACTCCCAGCCACAGTATTTTAAAGTCATTTTGCAATGCAAAATTTAAAGCAAAATCCAATAAGGCAGCGCCAATCTTTTTCGAAAGATATTCTTTCAAAACATAAATTCTTTTGAGCTCAATGGCTTTGTAATCATTTACAAATTTTATATCACTGATGCCTTGCTTCAACCTGATATAACCAACGGCAATTTCATTTAAATATCCAATGAAATAAAAATCGCTTTCATCCTGGAGCTCTTTCTCCACCTGCGTTTCATTAAAATGCTCTTGCACAAAACTTTCAAGATCATCATCTGTGCAGGTGCCTTTAAAAGTATCAGAAAAAGTAACAATGCTTATTTCAGAAAGCAACGCAGCATCGCTTACCGATGCTCTGCGGATGTGAAAATTTTCTACCACTTTAATTTCAGCGTATTATTTTTTTGATCAATGTCTGCCATTCTTTTTGTGGGGTCTATTTCTGCTAAAATAAGGTCGGTTAGCGGATGACTAAACTCTATAGTATAAGTTGGGTTTGTCCAGTTCCATTCTTTATGAACGATCCTTTTTTCATCGCTTTCCGCAGGCTTGTTTCCAAACATAAGGTCCAAAGGAACATAATGAATTTCTTTGCTACTATCTTTAAATGTAAGCTGCAGATCAACAGGCATGGGCATCTGGCCAATTCTTTTCAATCTTATTTTTGAAACTCCATTTTCGCTCCACAAGCTATCAATGCTGTAATCAATCGTTTTAGTAGTTGACACCCAATACTCCTTATACCAGTCAAGCTGAATGCCGCTCACATCCTGCGCTACCTTTACAAAGTCTGAAGCGTTAGGATGTTTAAATCGCCAAAGCTTATAATATTCCAGCAAAATTTTATCCCTTACAGAATCACTGACGATGTAACCCAGCTGCTCTAAAAACATATCTCCCTTTGAGTAAGCATTTATGCCATACGTAAGGTTTGTATTGTAGTGGTCAGCATGCGTTGTAAGCGGTTCCTGCAAATTTTGTTTTACTAAAAAATAATATCCATTATAGGAGTCCGCATGATGCAGAGGTAAGGCATCACTTTCTTCTATGCCTTTTACTTTATCATAATAAGCGCTCACCTGGCCTTCCGCATAAGTGGTGAAACCCTCGTCCATCCAGGGATACAGGCTTTCATTGGTTCCCAACATCATCTGGTACCAACTGTGCATCCATTCATGAAAAACAGTGCCGAGGCTTGGCCCTTTTATCAGCGTAGCCATTGGGTACTCCATGCCACCGTCGCCTCCTTGTATAAAAGAATATTGAGGATAAGGATATTTTCCAAAACGCTTTTCCATGTAGGGCAAAACCGTCACCGCACCATCGGCCACTGTTTGCCAGTTTTTTTCTAATGAGTCAACTTTTTTATAAACTACATTTAATGTAACACCATCCTGTTTCCTCACGATATGCTCATAATCAGGATCAGCAGCCCACACAAAATCATGTACATTGTCGCCTACAAAATGCCAGATACGTTTTGAGGTTGCTATATTTTTTAGCGGAGTTCCGGGCTTATCATAGCCCCAGCCGATAGCAGCAGCATTCTCTAATACTCCCGTGCCTGCAAGCTTGTAGCTTTTATCAATTTTTATAGTAACATCATAATCGCCCCAAACACCGTAAAATTCACGGGCTACATAAGGCGTAGGGTGCCAGCCTTCGTAATCATATTCACACATTTTAGGATACCATTGGCTCATGCTGTACCTGATGCCTTCAGCATTATCACGGCCGCTTCTCCTTACCTGCACCGGCACCTGCGCCTGAAACGTAAGTTCAAAATTTGTTTTGCTTTTAGGTAAAATGGGCTTTGTAAGATTAACCTCTAAAATAGTTCCATGCAAAATGGTCGGCTGCTCTATGCCATCAACTTTTATAGATTGAATTTTTTGATATCCGACTTCTGTTGGCGTTAATTTAGAAATGCGATCCCTCACACGTGTATCCCAGTCTGGCCGGCCATTTATCAGCGTTTTACCCAGCTCCTGGCTTCGCACATCCATCTCGCTGCCCGGCTGAAAAGCATTCCAGTAAAGGTGAAAAAATACTCGATCAAGTTTGTCCGGTGAGTTGTTGCTGTATTCAAGTTTTTCAAATCCATTAATCAAATTTGTGTTCACATCCACATCTACATTCAGGTTATACTTCACACGCTGCTGCCACCGATCCGCCTGCGCATTTGAAACATATAAAAAGTGAAACGTGAAAAATAAAAAAAGAGCAAATGTTTTCTTCATGAGACAATTTTAGGTATGCACAAAATTCGTAAAATAGAAACAGAAAAATAAATAAAGTGATAGTGCTGTAAGGGGCTCTCATCGTTCCGTTCTTTACTCAACTATAGTTCGGGCTGTTCGCTACAAGTCCGCCGCAGCGCCACCGCACAAAGCCTCACCGGGCTTTTCGCTTCCATCCCGCAGCCCTTCAGCCACAACCTTTACTCAGCCAATAAAGCAAATTTATTCTGAGCGTAATAATCACTCTTTCCCTTCCACCACAATCACAATTTCGCCCTTTACACTTTTCGCATTAAAATAATCATGCACTTCCTGCAACGATCCTCTTTTGTTTTCTTCAAAAATTTTAGTAAGCTCCCGGCTTACTGAGCATTGTCTTTCTGCGCCAAAATATCCAATAAAATCTTTTAAAGTTTTCACTAACCGCATCGGGCTTTCATAAAAAATCATGGTGCGTTCTTCTTCCTTTAATTTCTTCAAACATGTTTGCCTTCCTTTTTTCAATGGCAAAAAACCTTCAAAGCAAAAATTGTTAGCAGGCAATCCGCTGTTCACCAATGCAGGTACAAAAGCAGTAGCGCCTGGCAAACATTCAACCTTTATATTATTTTTAATGCATTCCCTGATGAGCAAAAAAGCCGGATCGCTTATGCCGGGTGTGCCAGCATCCGTAAGCAATGCCATTGTTCTACCCGATTGCAATTGCTCCACAAGATGCAGGTAAATTTTATGTTCATTGTGTTGATGGTACGGCGTTGTTGGTTTATCAATATTGTAGTGGCGCAGCAGTGTAGATGAAGTTCTTGTATCCTCTGCAAGAATAAGGTCAACAGTTCTTAAAACTTCAATGGCTCTAAAAGTTATGTCAGCAAGATTGCCAATCGGGGATGGGACGAGGTAGAGCATGGTTAATGTGATAATGTGCTAATGTGCTAATGTGCCAATGTGATAATGTGCTGATCTGCTCATTAAATTAAATAGATTATTCATTTTTCAAATTATCACAACAGCTTATCATCGCAATTATATTAGCTAATTAGCACACTAGCACATTAGCACATTATCTCATTAGCTAATTGATACAATAAACTCCTCCATTACCGCATTAGCTAATAATTTTCGCGAAGCCTCTTCGGCAATTTTTCGTGCTTCATCTTCGTCTCCTGCCTGTATGTTCATTTGAAGGTGCTTGCCAATTCTTACATCACTTACATTTTGTATACCCAGGTTGTAAAGGCCGCCCATCACGGCTTTTCCCTGCGGATCGAGTAATTCTTTTAAAGGCATAATTTTTATTTCGGCAATAAAATTCATTATGTTTTTATTTTTAAAGTAGTAAGAGAAAGTAAAAGATAACATAGAAAAATTATTGGCACCGCCATCCATTGTAAGAAGATGGCGGCAATAATTGCTATAATTAATAAGATGATTTTTGACCTGTTATTTTTCAAAGAACGATCAGAAAATTTTAATGACATCATCGGAATATTCGAAATCATCAAAAAGCTTAGCACCACAATTGAAACATATAAAAACCATTTATTTATAAGCAAATTATTTACCCAGGTAATAGTACTAAAATGTAAGATGAGCGGGAAAGATGCAATCAGCAAACCAACTGCGGGCACAGGAAGTCCTTTAAAAATTATGCTTTGCGATTCATCGAGGTTAAACTTTGCAAGCCTGTAAGCAGCGGCCAAACTTATTATAAATGCAGGCAATAACCATGCTATTGAAACATCCAATCCATTTTCTTCCCTGGCGAACCCCAACCGCAAAAACTGGTAAATAATTACGCCCGGCGCCACACCAAAACTTACTACATCACTTAAAGAATCGAGCTGTTTACCCATCGCCGAAGTTGCATTCATCGCCCTTGCCAGAAAGCCATCCAGGAAATCTATAATTGCAGCAGCAATAATACAAAACGCAGCCCACGTAAGCTTTTCAGGTATGTTGAAACTGCTGCTATTGTACTCATCATTTACATACATAACGATGCTGTTCGTTTGCAAAGCAAACACAATGGCAAGGCACCCTGCAAATAGATTGAGCAGCGTAAATAGGTTGGGTATTTGTTTCATAATTTATTTGCAGGATTGACTACAGTAATCATACTTATTCTTTTTAATTACTTCTTTAAAACGCTATATTTAACTGCCAATTTAGAAAGAAACTGCTTTCACTCTTTCATTCACAATTTTTCCATCATGCGCCACGCAAGTTCCTTTTACAAGATCATCCTCAAAATTTAAATTCAGCTTACCTTCCTTATCTATTATTAACTGTAAAAAGTTCATTATATTTTTTCCATAAAGCTTACTGGCATCGTAAGGCATAGACGAAGCCAGTAAAGAATTGCCAACAATACTTACACCATTATATTTTATTGTTTCATTATTTTTTGTAGCAGCGGTATTACCACCCGTGGAAGATGCAAGATCAATAATTACAGATCCGTTCTTCATTGATTGTAGCATATCTTCTGTAACCAGCACTGGCGCTACTTTTCCGGGGATCTGAGCTGTTGTAATAATTATATCTGCTTTGGCAACGCTTTCAGCAATTTTCATCTTTTGCTTTTGCAGAAACTCTTCAGATTGCTCCACTGCATAACCACCGGCTTTGCTTGCATCGGCTGCACCTTCTACCTCTACGAACTTTGCGCCAAGGCTCATCACTTCTTCTTTCACCGCTGGCCTTGTATCAAACACTTCTACAACTGCACCCAATCTTTTTGCGGTGGCAATTGCCTGCAGGCCTGCAACACCAGCACCAAGTATCAAAACTTTTGCCGGCGGTATGCTTCCGGCAGCAGTCATAAACATGGGAAAATATTTTGGAAACATATTGGCTGCAAGCAGCACAGCCTTATAACCTGCAATGTTTGCCTGGCTGCTGAGCACATCCATACTTTGTGCACGCGTGGTGCGCGGCAACATATCCATGCTAAAAACACTAATGTTTTTTTCAGCAAAATTTTTTATGGCAATAAAATTATATAGCGGCTGGTACGTTCCAAGCATAATTTTCGATTGCAGCTTATCAGCAGCATCAGAAGGAATATTTATAGAAAGAAGAATAGTACTTTTTTGCAACACATCAGGCCTGGCAAGTGTTTCGGCGCCTGCTTCTGCATACTTTTCATTGGTAGCAAAAGCGTTGATGCCAGCATTACTTTCTATAATTACATCAACATTCCATTTTTTTAAAAGCGCTATATGTTCTGGTAAAAGTGATACTCTTGTTTCGGGCTGCGGTTCTTTTAAAACACCAATCGTCATAGATAAAAATATGCTTGTAAGATATTAAAAATTTAAAACCTTATGGTAAAATGTTGCTTTACTTTAAAATCATGGTTAAAAAAAACAATGCCAATAAAAAATAGATCAATCGTTAAAGTAACGGCCTCATGCGCTTGTATTTCTTTCCAGGCTTTTTCCATTTCAATACTCCAATGTATATCATCAAAAATAAAAACAGATTCGTTTGTTGATTTTTGCAATAATGCTGAAAAGTAAGCCAGCGTTGGCTTCTGCTTATGATTACCATCAATAAATGCAAGATCAACCACACTGATATTTTTTATTGTATTCATCAATGTTGTATCAAAATTGCCTTCTATTAATTGTATATTTTGAAGATGAAGGGTATTAAAATTATCTATAGCAATCCGTGAAATTTCTTTAGAGCCTTCAAAGCTATAAACGTTTGCATTTTTATTTGCGCAAGCAAGATAACTGGTGGTAATACCAAAACAAGTTCCTAATTCTACAATGGTTTGCGGCTCATAATATTTCGCAATACGAAACAAAAGCTTTGCAAATTTTTTATTCTTTACAGCTGATTTTGCAATGGCACTTATCTTTCTTTTTTTAAACGGAATAACAGCCGAGCCGGCGCCAAAATCTTCCACCTCTATCAGTGAATGATTGTTTAATAAATTATTTCGCAAGACTTCAATTGTATTATAACAATCATAATTTTTTTTATCATTCAATACATGGGTAATAAAATCATAAACAAAGGGAGAATGAGTGCCATGGCCTTTTCCGTTGCCTGCGCTGATATAATACTTCAAATATTTTTTGGCTAACTGAAAAGCAGAATACATCTGTTTTATTTATGATACTTTACTTTTTCTCCCATACTTCAAAGGTATAATCGTAGTTATTTTTTTCATCGGCTGCAAACGAATTTTCACTTACAAGATGCCATATATTTTTATCTATTTCCGGGTAAAAGGTATCGCCTTCAATATCGGCATGTACGCATGTGCGATAGATGCGGGAAACCATATTAATTGTTTGCCTGAAAATTTCTCCGCCACCAATTATAAAAATTTCCTTGGCATTGCTTTCCTGTGCTTTTAATATTGCATCACCAATATTGTTTACAATAATTGCATCATCTGCTTTCCAGCTCTTATCTCTTGTAACTACAATGTTTATGCGGCCTGGCAAAGATTTCTTTAAAGACTCGTAACTTTTTCTACCCATGATAACCGGCAATCCCCACGTTTTATTTTTAAAATATTTAAAATCGTTAGGCAAGTGCCAGGGCAATTGGTTATGGAAACCGATAACATTATTTTCCGAAGCAGCTACTATGTGAGAGAGCATTAGTTATAATTAACAATGGACAATGAACAATTGACAATTAACAACAAACAATTGAACAACTAAAACAACTAAACCAACTAAACCAACTAAACCAACTAAACCAACTAAACCAACTAAACCAACTAAACCAACTAAACCAACTAAACGAACTAAACCAACTAACCAACTAAACTAACCAAACCAATTTAACTACACCGCCACCGGCGCTTTAATAGCAGGATGGCTTTGATAATTTACTAATTGAAAATCTTCGTATTGAAAATTAAATATGTCTTTCACTTCTGCATTTAATTTCATTTCAGGAAGTGGCAACGGATCTCTTGTAAGTTGCAGCTCCGCCTGCTCAAAATGGTTTTTATATAAATGAACATCACCAAAAGAATGTATGAATTCACCGGCTTCCATATCACAAACCTGCGCCACCATTAAAGTAAGCAATGCGTAAGATGCAATGTTGAAAGGCACTCCGAGAAAAACATCGGCGCTGCGCTGGTATAACTGGCAGCTTAATTTTCGTTTGCCAGCCTGGTTGGGCGGTGAAGTATAAAACTGAAATAAGCAATGGCAAGGCATTAAGTGCATCTCAGGAAGATTGGCCACATTCCATGCGCTGA
Source organism: Hanamia sp. (assembly GCA_965276925.1). GTDB lineage: Bacteria > Bacteroidota > Bacteroidia > Chitinophagales > Chitinophagaceae > Ginsengibacter. The sequence goes on along the minus strand of OZ255711.1, from coordinate 2,286,316 downwards.
TGATCATTCTCCGGCTATCAGGATTGGTTTTTAGCTGATGAATTAACTGACTTACCTGGTCAATAGTTTTATTGTTCGCTCCCTGCCAGCTTCTCCATTGCTTGCCGTAGACAGGACCAAGATCACCACTTTCATCTGCCCATTCGTCCCAGATTTTTACACCGTTTTCTTTAAGATATTTTATGTTGGTATCACCTTTTAAAAACCAAAGCAGTTCATAAATAATACTTTTTAAGTGAAGCTTTTTTGTGGTTACCAGCGGAAAGCCTTGTTGTAAATTGAAGCGCATCTGATAACCGAACAAGCTGCGGGTATCCGTGCCTGTGCGGTCATTTTTATCAGCGCCTTCAGTTATAATTTTTTGCAAAAGAGAAAGATATTGTTGCATAAGCGCAAGTTAATAAACAATGGATAATGGATAATTTAAAATGGATAGTGAGCAGCCGGAGCTTTATAAATATTATAGCTGAATAAAGAAATATTGCTGAATGGCTGCGGGATGGAAGCGGTAGCCCGCAGCGCAGCGAGGACTACAAGCGAACAGCCCGAACTGTAGCTGAGTAAAGAACCGGATGATGAGAGCCCCAAAACTTAAACTATCTTATCTTTGCACGTTACATAAAAACATGAGCAAAAAAGGTAAGGTTTTAATGGCTATGAGCGGCGGTATAGACAGCACCGTTGCGGCTTTGATGCTGCATCATGAAGGGTATGAAGTGGTGGGCATAACTATGAAAACATGGGATTATGCCACGAGCAGCGGCAACAAAAGCAAAGAAACGGGCTGCTGTAATCTTGATAGTTTTAACGATGCGCGCACTGCTGCAGTGCAACATGGATTTCCTCATTTTATTTTAGATATAAGGGATGAGTTTGGCGATTTTGTAGTGAATAATTTTGTGGAAGAATACATTGCAGGCCGTACTCCGAACCCTTGCGTAATGTGCAACACTCATATAAAATGGCGGGCTTTATTAAAGAGAGCGAATGCCTTAAACTGCGATTTTATTGCCACAGGTCATTATGCGCAAGTGCTGAAACACAGCAATGGCAGGCATTTCATAAGAAAAGGAGTGGACGAAACGAAAGATCAAAGCTATGTGCTATGGGGCTTGCAGCAGGATTTATTAAGCCGCACACTTTTACCTTTAGGCACGTATAAAAAAACGGAGATAAGGCAAATGGCTCATGATTTTGGATACCCCGAACTAGCTAAGAAAAATGAGAGTTACGAAATTTGTTTTGTGCCCGATAATGATTACCGCGGCTTCTTAAAAAGAAAGGTAACAGGGCTTGAAGAAAAGGTTGCAGGTGGCTTGTTTGTTGATAAATCCGGAAAAATTTTAGGCTCTCATAAAGGCTATCCTTTTTATACTGTTGGCCAGCGAAAGGGCCTGGAAGTGGCGCTGGGCAAGCCCGCTTTTGTTACCGCTATTATTCCTGAAACGAATGTGGTTGTGCTGGGCGACGAAGATGATCTTAACCGAAATGAAATGAAAGTTGCCGGCATCAATTGGATAAAGTATGATACCATTACTAATGATATGGAAGCCATAACAAAAATCAGGTATAAAGATAAAGGTGCGCTTTCTAATTTGCATTTATACGAAAAAGGTGTGAATGTCCGTTTTTATGAAGATGTAAAGGGCATTGCGCCGGGGCAAAGCGCTGTGTTTTATGAAGGCGAAGATGTAATTGGCGGAGGAATAATTCAAAGAAGTTAATAAGCTTCACCAGCCTGAAACTCTTTGCAGCTTTCGTTTCAAAATTTATTAAGCAATTTTATGGGTAAATATTTTGCAGGTTTATTGATATTATCGCTTTGCTTTTTTTCTTGTAAAAAACAAAGTGAAACTTACGCAACAGAAAACATCAACGATTATTTTCCACTTCAGGTTGGTAAGTATATAACCTATGATCTTGACTCAACTGTATACATAAATTTTGGACAAAAGGATACGATCATAAGCTACCAGGCAAAGGATGTGGTAGATGCACAAATAACGGACAATCTTGGCAGAACTGCTTACCGCATTATTCGTTACCTGCGCCAGGATACAAGCCAGGCGTGGGTTCCAGACAATACCTTCATGGCTGTGCCCACGGGTAATTCTATTGAATATGTTGAAAACAATGAAAGATTTTTGAAGCTTGAAATGCCAATCAAGCAGGATTTTTCCTGGAAAGGAAACTCCTATATAACTTCATCAGTTTATGATGATACTTATCAGTTTTCAAGCGACTTTACCTACAATTGGGATTATATATACGATAGCATTGATGCGCCTCTTACCATTAACTCACTTTCGTTTGACAGCACTATTAAAGTGAATGAACGCGATGATGTAACAGGTGGCGATCCGCCTGATCCGGGAACTCCATATGCTGAAAGAACTTACGCGGTGGAAAAATATGCAAAGGGAGTTGGATTAATTTATCGCGAGTTTTTGCATTGGGAATATCAGGGTGCTGAAACGGGTGTTCCACCTTACTATAAAGGGTTTGGCATAAAACTGAGTATTATTGATCACAATTGATTTTTAAATCAACCTATACTTTAATTATTGCCATTTCTTTCTTTATGAAAAAAAAATATTTCCTGTTTTTTTCAATTTTATATTTTTCAACAGGTGCTTTTGCACAGTTCACTAAGTACGTGGTTCGCTTTAAAGACAAGGTGGGCACGCCTTTCAGCATTGGCAGCCCTTTACAGTTCCTTTCTCAAAAAGCAATAGACAGAAGAACAAAACAAAAAATTTCCATTGATTCAACTGATCTGCCGATAACTCCGGCATACATTGACAGTGTTCGTTTGTCGGGTAACGTTACCATTCTTGATGTATCAAAATGGCTGAACCAGGTTTGCATTGCAACCACTGATTCTGCTGCTTTGCAAAAGATCAATAATTTTTCATTTGTTATAAAAGCTGATCCGGTAAAACGCATCGCTCATTTACAAAGCCCCCAGAAAAATAAGTACATTGAAGCTATTGACAGCACTGCATCTTCACAAACTGTAAGCAATGTGCTGGATTATTATAATTATGGAAAATCTTATAATCAAATTCATATTCATAACGGAGAATTTTTACATAACAAAGGCTTTCATGGTGAAGGAATGCTGATGGCCATTTTAGATGCAGGCTTTTATGAATACCTTACCCTGCCTGCGTTTGACAGCGTAAATGCCAACAACCAGGTAATAGAAACGTATGATTATGTTAACAATAAAATAAGTGTAAATGAAGAGCATGTGCATGGAATGGAATGCTTCTCTATAATTGGCGGAAATATTCCAGGGCAACTTGTGGGGAGCTGCCCTAAAGCAAATTTTTATTTATATAAAACAGAAGATGTAACCAGTGAATCGCCCGTGGAAGAGCAATACTGGGCTGCTGCTGCTGAAAGGGCGGATAGCATTGGCGTTGATGTAATTTCCACCTCGTTAGGATATAATCAATTTGATAATCCGGTATTCGACCATACCTACGCCGACATGAATGGACAAACAACTATAGCTGCAAGAGCTGCGAGCTTTGCTGAAAAAAAAGGGATGATCGTGGTAGTGGCAGCAGGAAATGAAGGCAGCGATTCATGGCATTACATTACCACACCCGCTGATGCAGATAGCGTGATAGCTGTTGGCGCTGTAGATGTAAACGGAAACCCGGCAAGCTTCAGCAGTTATGGACCTTCCAGCGACGGGCGTGTAAAGCCTGAAGTTGCTTCTGTAGGCGTGGCTGCTGCAATTGAATCAACTGATGGATCTGTTACTACAGGTAACGGAACCTCGTTTGCAACGCCTAATATGGCGGGGCTTATAACCTGCCTCTGGCAAGCGTTTCCGGAGTTTACCAATATGCAAATAAGGCTGGCTGTTGAAAAAAGCAGCAGCATTTATACTGCGCCAAATAATCGCATTGGTTATGGAATACCGGATTTTGAAATAGCGTATAATGATCTTGCGCAGCAACGGGCTCTGAATGATACTAACGCAGTTTTGGGTAAAGATTGGATAAAAGCATATCCAAATCCATTTTCAAAAATGTTTTCTGTGACCATCAATCCTCCGAATACTGCCACAGCTACTTTTAAACTGTACGATGCAGCAGGCAAACTTTATTTATCAAGGCAGGAATCTGTGCAAAAAAATATAACGCAGGTGATACAATTTAATAATTTACAACCATTAGCAAAAGGCATGTATATTTTAAAATACGATGACGGGCAAAGTAAAAAAAGCATCAAGTTATTGGTGCAATAAGTTTTACTTTTTTATAAGCAATGCTGTAAACAGCGTGTCAGCCTGAGTTTCATAGCCTTTGAGGTATTCCATTTGCAAAAGCTCAAGTCTATATTCTTTTTGTAAGAACAAAACATTGTCTTCGTTTTCTTTTGCAAAAACTGAACAAGTTACGTATAGAAGGTAACTGTTATGCTGTAGATGTTTAATAGCATTTTCTATTATTTTCTTTTGTAAGGCTGCGTATTTTTCAATTTCATTTTCTTTAAAAAAAAGTAACCGCTCAGGAGTTCTTTGCCAGGTGCCGGAGCCGCTGCAAGGCACATCGGCAATAATTAGGTCAAAATGATTCTCCGGAATTTCGGGCGAAACAAACTGAAGATCAATCTCGCTTAGCAAATAATTTTTTATACCTGCTGTATCAAAACGAGTCTTTAAATTTTTAAGAATACTTTTTCGTTTATCAGATACCGTTAGCTGTATATTTTTAAAAGTATCATAAGCCAGCAAAGACTTGCCACCACTGCCTGCGCAGCAATCCCACACAGTAAGCATGTCTTTTTTATTTGCAAGCAAAACCTTTAAAGAGTCCAATATTTTTTGAGAGTTATAATCCTGAATAACCGCTTCTTTATCAATGCTAAGAATTTCGCTTATTCCTTTATTAATAGAAAATGATAAACAACTATCATTTAATCTTTTAAATTCAATACCAGTTCTTTTCAGCTTTTCTATTACATAGTTTTCACAACCAGGCCTTATTCTTATGAAAACATTTGGCTGGTAAAAAAAAGAAATTTCAAAAAGATGTGTATCTATCTTTTTACTTAACTGATGTATAAAGGGAAATATTCTTTTAAGATCAAACAGATCTTTTACAATTGAAAGTTTTTCCTGCAAAGGCAAGCTTATAGCAGCATTCCATTCTTTATTATAAAAACCGAGTAAGGGCGATGGCTTTGCCTCGCGTAAGAAAAAGCAAAGCAAAATTTTTTCTTTCAGGCTGGCCGCTGAATTAACTCCGGCGCTTAAACGAAAATAATTGTAACACAACGAGCTTATTAATTTTCTATCTTTTGAACCATGCTTTTTATTTATAGAAAAATATTTTTTTATAAATAAATGAAATGGCTCTTTGCCATCGTAAGAAGATATTATTGATACAGCGTATTGTATATATTTATCAAAAAAATATGAAGAAGTATTGAGATGGCTATCTTCTTCAATTGGCATCATTTAATTTTTATGATAAAAAGATATTGCTTATAATTCAAGCAAAGCTTTCATAGGGTCTTTACCAAACAGAAGCTGGGCGGGGCTCTCAAGCATTTCCTTTATACGAACTAAAAAGCTTACCGACTCACGGCCATCAATCACGCGATGGTCGTAACTAACTGCCAGGTACATCATTGGCCGAATCACCACTTGTCCCTTTACTGCAATTGGGCGCTCAACAATATTATGCATACCGAGGATAGCGCTTTGCGGAATATTTAAAATGGGCGTGCTCATCAACGATCCGAAAATGCCTCCGTTGGTTATGGTGAATGTTCCGCCGGTCATTTCTTCAATTGTAAGCTTGCTCTCCCTGGCTTTTACGGCTAAATCAACAACTGCTTTTTCAATCTCTGCCATGCCAAGGCTTTCGGCATTGCGTATTACCGGAACTACGAGGCCTTTCGGAGATGACACCGCAATCGATATATCGCAATAATCATGATAGATAATATTATCGCCATCTATGCTGGCATTCACTGCCGGCCACTCCTGCAAAGCGAAGCAGCAGGCTTTGGTAAAAAAGCTCATGAAGCCAAGGTTTACCTCATGTTGTTTCTTGAAAACCTCTTTATACTTTGCGCGCAACTCCATAACAGCGCTCATATCTACTTCGTTAAAAGTAGTGAGCATTGCAGTAGAGTTTTTGGCTTCCACCAGTCGGCGGCTTATCGTTTTGCGCAGGTTGCTCATCTTTTCAGACCTGTCCGCACGCCCGAATAATTCTTTACCAATTGGCCTGCCCGGGTTAGTGAGTGCATCAAGCACATCATGCTTTAATATTTTTCCGTTAGAGCCTGTGGGTGTAACTTTTTGTATGTCAACTTTTTTATCAGCTAAAATAGCAGCAGCCACCGGCGTGGCTTTTACGTCTTTTCCATTCGCACTTGCTTGCCTGGCATCAGTTTTTTGCTTATCATTTTCTGTAATGTAATGCTCCGGTGATTTTTCAGAAACAAGCACATCGTCTTTTTTTTCTGTATTTGTTTCTTTAGCCGCAGATGCAGGCCTGGCCGATGTTTCATCAATCGTGCAAGCTATATCGCCTATTTTTAATGTATCATTTTCTTTAGCAATTGTATGTAACAATCCTGCCTTTTCTGCGTTGATTTCAAAAGTGGCTTTCTCACTTTCAAGCTCGGCAATCACCTCATCTCTTTCCACCCATTCGCCATCTTTTTTTATCCATTTTATAAGTGTCACTTCGTTTATGCTTTCGCCAACCGAAGGCACTTTTATTTCTATAGCCATGTACTACTTTTAATAATTACAAACCTAAGCTAAAATGAGAAATGCACAAAGGCAAGCGTTATAATGAAAAGGCAGTATTAACTATTTCTGCTTGTTCCCTGGCATGTATTTTTGAAAAGCCTGAAGCAGTGGCAGCGCTTGCAGGACGGCTAACCATGCCATAATTTAATGAGGTAAGGTTCATTCTTAAAAATGAAGCTGCGCCCATATTTAAAGGTTCTTCTTGCACCCAATACCAAATGGCTTTGCTATATTTTTTATATAGCTCATTAAGCTGTTTCAATGGCAAAGGATATAATTGTTCCAGCCTTATTATGGCAACCTCATTTCTGCTATCTTTTTCTTTTTTTTCTAAAAGATCAAAATAAATTTTTCCGCTGCAGAACAAAACTTTGGTGATAGCACCGGCATCATTTGCTGAGGCATCATCAATAATTTCTTTAAAGCCACCCGATGTAAATTCATCAATACCACTATAACTTTTGGGGTGCCTTAAATTTGCTTTAGGAGAAAAGTTTACCAGTGGTTTTCTGAACGGCCATGTAATTTGCCTGCGGAAACAGTGAAATAAATTCGCAGCAGTGGTAACATTTGTGATCACCATATTTAGCTCTGCGCACATTTGTAAATAGCGTTCCATCCTGCCACTGCTATGCTCCGGCCCCTGGCCTTCATAACCATGAGGCAATAAAAGAACGACACCATTCATCCTTCGCCATTTTTGTTCAGAGCAGGAAATAAACTGATCTATGATTGTTTGGGCGCCATTTGCAAAATCGCCAAACTGCGCTTCCCAAAGCACTAATGTATTTGGGTTAGCCATTGAATAACCGTATTCAAAACCTAACACAGCATATTCACTTAAAAAAGAATTGTATATTCTAAAATGCCCTTGCTTATCTGACAGGTTACTTAAGCGGTTATATTTGGCATCTGTATTTTCATCACGAAGAATAGCATGGCGGTGGCTAAAGGTGCCTCTTTGTACATCCTGCCCGCTCATACGCACATCTTTGCCTTCCTGTAAAATACTTGCATAAGAAATTAATTCTCCCGTGGCCCAGTCAAGCTTTTTTTCCTGCTCGTATAACTTTATTTTATCCTGCAAAATTTTCTCTACTTTTTTCAAAGGCTTAAATCCTTCAGGATATTTCATGATGGATTTAAAAAGAAAATCTAATTCATCTTTTGAAATTGCAGTAACGGGTGATGCATCAAAATCGTCTGGCGTTGCCTTTCTTAAGTTTTGCCACCATAGTTCCGGTGCCTGGTAATTGTAGGGCAAAGGATTCTGCTTTATGTCATCAAGACGCTCCTGCAAATCGCTCCAGTATTTTTGCTCCATTTCTTTTGCCAGCGCAGCAATTTCATCATCGGCATGTTTGGTTAGCCAGTTTACATACACCTCTCTCGGGTTGGGCTGCTTATCAATCAACGCATACAAGCCAGGCTGCGTAAACTTAGGATCATCACCTTCATTGTGGCCATGCCTGCGATAACAAACCATATCAACAAAAATATCGCTGTTAAACTCTTGCCTGTACAACATGGCAATTTGAGATACCTTCACCACTGCTTCCACATCATCGCCATTCACATGAAATACCGGAGCTTGTATCATAGCTGCTACGGATGTACAATAATCCGTAGTGCGCGCATCATCAAAATCGGTTGTAAAGCCAATCTGATTATTAATTACAAAATGCAAAGTGCCACCTACGGCATATCCCTTCAAACCGCTCATCTGAATTACTTCATACACAATGCCCTGACCTGCCATGGAAGAATCTCCATGGATAAGTATAGGTAAAATTTTATCATAATTACTTTCATAAATAACATCTGCCTTGCTGCGCGCAAACCCAATAACGACAGGGTCTACAGCTTCCAGATGCGAAGGATTGGGAGCGAGCTTCATGTGAAGTTTTTTGCCCGACCCGGTTTCTATTTCACTGCTATAACCCATGTGATATTTCACATCGCCACTGCCCATAGTGGTATCTGGTATTGAGTTTCCTTCAAACTCGGTAAATATTTGCTCATACGTTTTACCTAAAATATTTGCAAGAATATTCAGCCGGCCACGGTGCGCCATACCAATCACAATCTCCTGTACATTATTGTCGGCTGCTACATTCATTATTGCATCCAGCGCAGCTACGGTGCTCTCGCCACCTTCCAGCGAAAATCTTTTTTGCCCGATATATTTTGTATGAAGAAACTTTTCGAACATTACACCTTCATTAAGCTTCTGCAAAATCCTTCTCTTCTGCGTTATTGAAACCGGCTGCAGCATTGTATTTTCAACTGCATTTATTATCCAGTCAATTTTTTCTTTATCATTAATAGAACTAAATTCTGTTCCTAACGAACCGGTATAACATTTTTTTAAATGATCAATTATATTGGTAAGCTTTGTTTTGCCAAGACCAATAAATTTGCCTGAATAAAATTCTGTATTACCATCTTTTTCATCAAGGCCAAAATATTTCAGGTTAAGATTTGCATGTCTGTCTTTTCTTTCCCTGATAGGATTTGTTTTAGCAATGAGATGGCCTTTATTGCGATACGCTTCGATAAGCTGATACACGCCAAATTCCTTATCCAGCTGGGCTGCAGGCAATGAGGTTATCGTTGTGGCTGCACCATTGGCTTTGCCGTTGTTACCTGAAACTGCAAAATCAAATCCTTCAAAAAACTTTCGGAGATCTGTGTCAATGCTGTCAGGATTATTTACAAATTCTTTGTATAAATTTTCAATGTAGCCGGGGTGTGAACTTGTTACAAAAGAGAAATCTTTCATGATTGAAAAGAAATTTAGAGATATTGTTGAGCTGTTAAAGTCAAGTGAGGTATTAAAATCTGATGCAAAGTTCGTATGTTTTGCGAATAATTTTTTGTAAAAATAAAACTGATTTCTTTTCATTCTATTTTACATTTATAAAAATTTTTTTAAAAGATCAGATTATTACTTTACTTCTCTTATCTTTGCAGCCCGAAAAAAAAACATTAATGGCAAATCATTCAGCAACAAAAAAAGATGTCAGGCAAAGCAGGAAGCGAAATGAGCGTAACAGGTATCATGGAAAAACTGCGCGTAATGTTATTCGTGACTTAAAAACTGTTGATGGAAAAGAATATACTGAAAAGCTTCCATCTGTTGTAAGCCTGATTGACAAGCTTGCAAAGAGAGGAATTATTCATAAAAACAAAGCTGCCAATCTTAAAAGTAAGCTTGCAAAAAAAGCAGTTGCTGCGCCGGCATCAGCATAAAAAAAATTATTTTATAAGTAGCCTGCTATAAAAAATAGCAGGTTTTTTTATGCTTAATTTTTAGTAAAACTTATTATACATAAAACACTATACATTTTGAAACCAAAGGATCAACAGAGTTGGTTAACCTTTGAATGTAGCGTTGATACCAAACGATAAAAATTTTATCCTGTAAATCAGCTATAATAATCCAACAAACCATTTCTCCATAACTCATAACTTATATATACTTTTATATACTTTTGCTATAGCGAACGCTTTACGGATTTGTTTTATTCTAATGCAGAGCCATCTCCTCTTCTCGCTTTCATATCCAAAAAAAATCTGTATGTCAGTTACCATCCACAGCGAGGTTAAAAAAATTACGACCAACACTCTGCTTAAAATGAAGCAAACCGGTGAAAAGATATCCATGATCACTGCTTATGATTTTTCATTTGCAAAAATTTTTGATGGCGCAGGCGTAGATATAATACTGGTAGGCGATAGCGCCAGCAATGTAATGGCTGGCCACGAAACCACGCTGCCTATTACCCTTGAGCAAATGATCTATCATGCAGCGTCGGTGGTGCGGGGCAGCCGCCGCTCACTTATTGTGGTTGATCTTCCTTTTGGCAGCTACCAGGGCAATAGTAAAGAAGCGTTGCATTCCACCATAAGAATAATGAAAGAAACAGGTGCACATGCAGTAAAGCTGGAAGGTGGCGAAGAAGTACTGGAATCAGTGAAACGCATCATCAGCAGCGGCGTTCCGGTGATGGGGCATCTTGGCCTTACACCACAATCCATTTATAAATTTGGAACTTATACGGTAAGAGCTAAAGAAGAAGAGGAAGCTGATAAATTAAAAAAAGATGCACTGCTTTTACAGGAAGCAGGCTGCTTTGCAATTGTACTGGAAAAAATTCCTGCCACGCTTGCAAAGGAAGTTACACAAAGTCTTTCAGTGCCTACCATTGGCATTGGCGCTGGCGGTGGCTGCGATGGACAGGTGCTGGTGATGCACGATCTCTTAGGAATTAATACAGAGTTTAAACCGCGTTTTTTAAGAACATACCTTAACCTTAATGAGGAAATAACAGATGCAGTGCACCGATATATAAAAGATGTAAAGACAAAAGATTTCCCTAACGAAAGCGAACAGTATTGATAATGTGATGATGTGATAATTTGCTAATGTGCCAATATGATAATTAGCTAATGGAGAGAGTCACGTCATTGCGAGCGTAGCGAAGCAAACTCTTTACTTTCACTCATTGATTATTGAATATTAATTAACTATTAACTATGGACTTTTTAAAAAGCCTTGGCATTGAAAATGAAAACAAAGGCGTATCAACAGGAATAAAATGGCTAAGCGCAAAAGGTGAAAGCATTTCATCTTCTTCACCTGTAGATGGAAAGCTGATTGCGTCAGTAACTGCCTGTGATAAAAAAAGCTATAATGCGGTAGTGACAACAGCAGCCAAAGGTTATGCAGAATGGCGCCTGTGGCCGGCGCCAAAGCGCGGCGATGTGGTAAGGCAAATAGGAAATGAATTAAGAAATAATAAAAATGACCTGGGTAAACTGGTAAGCTATGAAATGGGCAAGAGCCTGCAGGAAGGCATGGGCGAAGTGCAGGAGATGATTGACATCTGCGATTTTGCTGTTGGCTTATCCAGGCAGTTGTACGGCTTAACCATGCACAGTGAAAGGCCTGGCCATAGAATGTATGAACAATATCATCCGCTGGGTATTGTTGGCATTATATCCGCATTTAATTTTCCTGTGGCTGTATGGAGCTGGAATGCAATGCTGGCAATGGTTTGCGGAGATGTGTGCGTATGGAAACCTTCGGAAAAAACACCGCTTTGCGGCGTTGCCTGTCAAAATATAATAGCAAAAATATTTAAAGAAAATAAAGTACCTGAAGGAGTTTGCAACCTTATAACCGGTGCAAAAGAAGCAGGTGAATGGATGAGTAACGACGTAAATATTGCTTTACTTTCTGCAACAGGATCCACAAGAATGGGCAAAGCTATAAGCGCTGCAACCGGCGCCAGGCTTGGCAAATGCCTGCTGGAACTGGGCGGTAACAATGCTATTATTATTTCTCAACATGCCGATCTTGACATGGCATTAATCGGATGCTTATTTGGCGCAGCAGGCACTGCAGGGCAAAGATGCACCACCACAAGAAGGCTCATTATTCATGAAGATGTGTATGATAATTTTAAAAAGAAACTCATTACGGCTTATCAACAATTACAGATTGGCGACCCCTTACAGGAAGGAAATCATGTGGGGCCGCTGATAGATAAAGATGCGGTAAATATGTATCTGAACGCTATTGATGCATGCAAAAAACAAGGAGGAAAATTTATTGTAGAAGGCGGAGCCCTTACCGGCAAAGGATTTGAGAGCGGCTGCTATGTAAAGCCCTGCATTGCCGAAGTAACTAATGACATGCAAATTGTGCAACACGAAACGTTTGCACCTATTTTATATCTTATAAAATATAAAAGCCTTCAGGACGCTATAGCCATGCAAAATAATGTGCCGCAGGGCTTATCCAGTTCCATCTTTACTTTGAATATGCGTGAGGCGGAATTATTTTTATCTCACGCCGGCAGCGATTGCGGAATTGCCAATGTAAACATCGGAACCTCGGGCGCAGAAATAGGCGGCGCATTTGGCGGCGAAAAAGAAACCGGTGGTGGCCGCGAAAGCGGCAGCGACGCATGGAAAGTGTACATGCGCAGGCAAACTAATACTATTAATTACAGCGATAAGCTGCCATTGGCTCAAGGAATAAAGTTTACGGTGTAGAGATTTGTATAAAGAAGAAGTGTAAAGGGTTAATAAAACATATAGTGTACTTTATTAGCAATACTTGGAATGACTGCTGGCAAAGGTCTGAGACCGCGGTAGAAAACAAAATGATAGTAATGGAATTCAATAATTTTAAACAGAGCTGTTGAAACTGGTACATGATAAAGGGGTTCCTTCAAATACTTTACAACAATACATTACAGATAATCTGATAAATCAACCAATCCCTTTTTTACAATGTAACACAAAATTCTACGTTAGATGTAGTTTAAATAAAGCTGGCGAAGTTTTTAAGAACGTTGAGAGATGTTCTTACCCACCTGACTATGTACGCGAAAATATTCTTTTACAAAGAGCGAATTATCCCAAACAACAAGTTTTCTATTGTACTATGCCCACAAACACGGACCAAGCCAGTGCTTCCGCAACTGCAATAGTTGAATCTTGCTGGGAACATATTGATGATGCAGCTATTAGCAGAACTTATGCAACATTAAGTAGATGGGAAACTGCGAGACCGTTAACGTTATGTGTTATGCCTTTTTCCGAGGAAAATTGCAAAAAAAATAATGATATTTTAAAGATTAGAGATGAAATAACAAATCTAATAAATGAGAAAATACATTCCATAAATATTATCCAGATTTTTGAATTTTTCAGTAATTTATTTTGTCAAAGAGAAAATAAATATGATAATTATCGAATTACTTCAGCATTCTATAATTCCCTATTAGAATTTGAAAATTTTGGCGAAATAAATTTGGATGGCTTAATGTATCCCTCTGCAAATACTGAAGCCGCTGGAATAAATATTGTTCTAAAAAAAGAATTAATAGATAATAAAACTTTAATATGCTCACATGTGGTAATGAATTCTTTGCAAAGAATGCCTAACAACAGATTTCATGTCAAGTTTATGCCTGCATCAAATATTGTAACACCTGATCAGTTTGGTAATGTGCATTTTGACTATATAAAATAATTGCCTCATTGCTATCCTTAGTTTATACCATCAAAATTGCGCTATCCTGAGTTTGCAAATTTAGAACAGCGGTAGAAGCTTATAGTAGTGTTACTGCTTACCCAAATTTGTTGTCAGTCAGCTGGCCATTTGCTTGCAGAAAATCAGAAAATCATTTAATATTGCTTCCCTTAAAAATTCTATAATAATTACCTCCGGTAAAAGTATTCTTGATTTATTTACAAATATTTGTATTCATAAAAATTATATAATGATTAAAGGAATTAAAAATTTATTTATACTATCTCTTTTTGCGGCAGCAATACCTTTTGCATCTTTTGCACAGGGCACTGCAGAAAAGAAAGTGGCGCCTAACGACTGGCATGAGCTGGACAAAAGCGAAACAGGTTATTACGGTATCAGCCTTGATAAAGCATATAAGTTTTTGCAGGGCAAAAAAAGCAAAACCGTGGTTGTGGCTGTAATTGACAGCGGTGTAGATACCACACATGAAGACCTGAAATCCGTGCTATGGCACAACACCGGAGAGATACCAGGCAATGGCATTGATGATGATCATAATGGTTATGTGGATGATGTGTATGGCTGGAATTTTATTGGTGGCAAAGATGGAAAAAATGTGCACCAGGATTCGTATGAAGGCGCAAGAGTATACTGGGCACTTCACGCAAAGTATGGCGATTCTACGCATGACACAACCACCATGACTGCTCCTCAAAAATTTGAGTATAACGAATATCTGCAAGCCAAAGAAAAAACCGTTGGCGCTGTTGATCCAAAAGAAGTAATGTTTATGCAAAAGATACTTCCGCCTTTGGAAAATGGCGATTCTATTATTGCCAAAGATTTAGGCAAAAAAGAGTTTAGCGGTAATGATTTGAAAACGTATACACCCACACAGGATGATGCAAAAACTGCAACAAGCATTTACCTGAACATTTGTAAATTAAATAATGATTATACTATAAAAAATACTGATATACTTGAAGACCTGCGCGGGCAAATACGTAAGGCCGATGCGGCCAACACGCCACCTGAAGACTTTCGGGGTGAGATTGTAAAAGATAATGAAAATAATATTAATGATCGCTACTATGGCAACAACGATGTGATGGCCGGTACACCTTCTCACGGCACGCATTGCTCAGGCATAATTGCGGCTGTTCGTAATAATGGTATTGGTATGGATGGCATTGCAGACAATGTAAAAATAATGATGGTGCGTGCGGTGCCCGATGGCGATGAGCATGATAAAGATATTGCTAACGCCATACGTTATGCCGTTGATAACGGCGCCCAGGTGATAAGCATGAGCTTTGGTAAAGAATTTTCTCCCGGTAAAAGCTGGGTAGATGATGCAGTGAAATATGCACAAAGTAAAGACGTGGTGATGGTTCATGCTGCCGGCAATGATCATAAAGACATTGATACTGCTGCTGATTTTCCAAGTCCTGTTTACAGAGATAAAAGTGGTCGTGCTGCTAACTTTCTAACGGTGGGCGCCAGTGGCGACTCAACAAATGGTGGCTTTACTGCAAGCTTTAGTAACTATGGTAAGCAGGAAGTAAATGTATTTGCCCCGGGCGTAAATATTTATTCCACACTGCCGGGCGGCAATAAATATGGCAAGTATTCCGGCACCAGCATGGCTTGCCCGGTTGTGGCTGGTGTGGCCGCTTTGATCCGCGAATATTTTCCATCGCTTACTGCTGAGCAGGTTGTTTATGTTATTGAAAAATCTGCTACTCCTATAAAAGAAAAAGTGATATTGCCTGGCACGCAAAGCGCTCCCGGCAGCGATGGAACTCCGCAACTGGTAAGCCTTTCAGACATTTCAACTTCAGGCGGCGAGGTGAATGCTTACAACGCTGTAAAACTTGCCTCCACATTAAAGGGAGAAAAGAATGATGACATGCTTCCTAAATCAAAAGTAAGAAGAGAGAGAAAGGGTTAAGCGCAGAAAATTATTTAATTAGAACCTGGTACTTAAAGCTGCCAGGTTTTTTTATTACTAAAAAATTATTTTTACAAATCAATTTATAAAAATGAGTAAGCCCTTTATATCGCATCCTGAATTTTTTGAAAAGTATGTCAGCCAGGTAAAAGAAGATAATTTAAAAGAGGCGCTCAACAGGCAATTGCCTGCAGCAGAAAACTTTTTAAGATCCATAAGCAATGATCTTTCTTTAAGAAGATATGCTGAAAATAAATGGACGATTAGAGAAGTATTGCAGCATATTATTGATGCTGAAAGAATATTTACTTACAGGGCTTTATGCTTTGCAAGGCAAGACCAGGCTACGTTTCATTCCTTTTATGAAAATGCTTATACGCAACATAGCCGTGCCAATGCAAGAGACTGGAACGAGCTGATAAATGAGTTTGTGGCTGTTCGCAAAGCAACAGAATTTTTATACAACAGCTTTAATGATGACGTGTTAAAAACTATTGGCAAAGCAAGCACCTACGCTATAAGTATCAGCTCGATTGGCTTCGTTATTGTTGGCCATGTGAGCCATCACTTACGCATCATACAGGAAAGATATATTGGTGTATAATTTATTAAAAATATTAAGTGAAAATATTCTCCGCTTCGCAAATAAAACAATGGGATACTTACACAATAACAAATGAACCTGTGTCTTCAACAGACCTGATGGAAAGAGCCGGAAAGGCCTGTGCAGACTGGATTACAAAGAAATATAATAATACAATTTCTTTTAAAATATTTTGTGGCACAGGCAACAACGGTGGTGACGGATTAGCTGTGGCAAGAATGCTTTTAGAACAAAATTACGTTGCAGAAATTTTTATAGTAAGTGATATAAAAAGTGGCTCCGCTGATTTTGTTATCAACCTTGAAAGGCTCCAAAAGCTCTCTGTAAAAATATCTTTTATTGAGTCAGATCAAAGTTTTCCTTCTTTTGAAAAAAATGATGTGATCATTGATGCATTATTTGGAACAGGGTTAAATAAAAAACCATCAGGCATCCATGAAAAAGTAATTAATTATTTAAATGAGCATTCATTAAAAATTATTTCAATAGATGTGCCGAGCGGCTTATATGTTGACAAACATTCGAATGGAAACGCTGTTGTCTGTGCGCAGTATACCCTTACTTTTCAGCAAATGAAAATGGCTTTTTTGTTAGCAGAAAATGAAAAATATTGTGGTGATGTTTTTGTGCTTCCTATAGGTCTTTCTGAAGATTATTATGATGATACGCATACAAATTTTCATCTTACCAAAGCCAGCGATATTGCTAACATTTATGTGCCAAGAAAATCATTTGCCAACAAAGGAAATTTTGGTTATGCCTGCATAATTGCCGGCAGCTATGGCATGATGGGCGCAGCAGTGATGAGCTCGAAAGCTTGCCTGAGAAGCGGCGTGGGAAAGCTAACAACTTTTGTATGCAAACAGGGCTATAACATAATGCAGGCTTGCGTTCCGGAGGCAATGTGTAAAGTTTCCGGTAGTACTTTTATTAAAGATATTGAAGATGTAACACCTTTCAATGCCATAGGAATTGGGCCGGGCATCGGCGACCATCATTCGCATATACAATTATTGACAACGACATTTACAAAATTTAAAAAGCCTATTGTTATTGATGCCGATGCTTTGAACATGATGAGTAAAAATCAATCGCTTTATAAATTAATACCACCGCAAAGCATTATTACGCCGCACCCTAAAGAGTTTGAAAGGTTGTTTGGCAAAAGTGCCAATGATTTTGAAAGGATAGATATGGCTTTACAAAAGGCAAAAGCGCTGAATATTATTATTATTTTAAAAGGACATTACACATTTATAGCAGCGTCCGATGGTAAAGGATTTTTTAATTCCACGGGGAACGCCGGTATGGCCACAGCAGGCGCAGGCGATGTGCTTACCGGCATTGTAACGGCGCTGCTGGCTCAAAATTATACACCGCTTTATGCTGCAATTTTCGGAGTTTATCTTCATGGCATGGCAGGAGATATAGCTGCAGCAAAGCTTTCAAAAGAAGCGATGATTGCAGGAGACATTACAGATCATTTGGGAGAAGCCTTTCTTGCCATCAATAACTTAGAAAAAAATAAATGATTAAAAATGTACGTGTAAAATTTTTATTTACTACGTGTAATTTGTATCTTTGTTTAAATTTATAGAAATGGATAACAAAATAACTTTAAGCTTTGACGAATCTATTATTACAAAAGCAAAAAGATATGCAGATAAAAATAACGTCAGTCTTTCGCGCCTGATAGAATTTTTATTAACAAAAGTCACTTCCAACAATTACACATCTCTCGAAGATTTTCCCATTTCTGAGTGGGTGCAGCAAGTAGCAGAAGGCGAGGCAGAATATCAAACCAAAGCAAAGAAAACTACAAGAAAGGAAGCTAAGGAAGAATATTTTAAATCAAGGAAATGAGGTTATTTCTTGATGCAAATATTTTAGTTTCTGTATTAAATAAAGAATACCCTGCTTTTACTTATACATCCAGAATATTAAGTCTTTCAGACAGATCAAAATATACTTTATTTACTTCACCCGTTTGCCTTGCTATAGCTTTTTACTTTGCTGAAAAAAAGTATAAAAGTAAAGTTGCCAAAGAAAAGATACGGATGCTTTGTGAACATATACAAATTGCTGCTGCCAATAAATATGCTGTTGTA
Organism: Hanamia sp.; assembly: GCA_965276925.1. GTDB lineage: Bacteria > Bacteroidota > Bacteroidia > Chitinophagales > Chitinophagaceae > Ginsengibacter. The sequence continues at coordinate 2,267,812 of OZ255711.1, read as the reverse complement.
AAATCTCTTGAAAACCCTGCTGTCCTTGATTTTGAGGATGGAATTGAATATTATGCAGCTCTAGAAAACAAATGCAATTGCATCCTAACAGAAGATGTGAATGATTTTTATTTTTCTGATATAGAAGTAATAAGCAGTGAAGATTTTTTTGCTAAATATCTTACAAGAAAAAAATAAAACGTGGCTACTTATAAACTTCGTTGCAATAGGGATTGAAACGGAAATCCTTTTTTCTCCCGGGGATTTTTGCCGGAGAAAAAAGATTGGAGTGGAAAGCCCGACGGCTTTGCCGGATTGCCCTTTTATTTCTCTTTTAAAACACCTCTCAGATCTGGTTTGGAGTAATTAAAATCTTACAACATCTTATTGTTTTTACATTATTTTTGCAACCCTAAAAGTTAAGATAACTGATATATGGATAAATTGATTTACGTAATTCCGGCGATGGGAATTGTTGGCTTACTTTACACTTTCATAAAATTTTCGTGGGTAAATAAGCAGGATGCCGGTAATGCAAAAATGAAGGAAATAAGCACCTACATTGCCGATGGCGCGATGGCTTTTTTAAAAGCAGAATATAAAATACTTACTTACTTTGTTATTATAGCTGCCCTATTATTGGGCATCATGGGCTATAGCAGCGCCAATGGCCACTGGAGCATTGCTATCGCATTTATTTGCGGCGCTATACTTAGCGCCCTTGCGGGTTTTATTGGCATGAGGGTAGCAACAAAGGCCAACGTGCGCACCGCACAGGCGGCAAGAACAAGTCTTGCAAAAGCTTTAAATGTTTCGTTTACAGGCGGAAGCGTAATGGGGTTAGGTGTTGCAGGCCTTGCTGTGCTTGGGCTTGGCGGCTTGTTCATAATATTGAAAGCCATCTTTGCACCGGGCGCAAGTGTTGACAGCCTTGAGATGCAACGGACGATTGAAGTGCTTACAGGTTTTAGTTTGGGTGCAGAAAGTATAGCGTTATTTGCAAGAGTGGGCGGCGGCATTTATACAAAAGCTGCCGACGTAGGCGCTGACCTTGTAGGAAAAGTGGAAGCAGGTATTCCTGAAGATGACCCGCGCAATCCCGCTACCATTGCGGATAATGTAGGTGATAATGTCGGTGATGTGGCAGGCATGGGCGCTGATCTTTTTGGCTCCTATGTAGCAACAGTTCTTGCAACGATGGTATTAGGCAGAGAAACTATTTCTTCAGATAATTTTGGCGGCATGGCTCCCATTTTATTGCCTATGCTTATTGCATCTATAGGTATTTTATTTTCTATTGCAGGAACTTTCTTTGTAAAAATTTCTGATAGTGCAGGCCTGAATACTTCCGTGGTTCAAAGAGCTTTGAACATGGGTAACTGGGGCTCTATTATATTAACCGCAATCGCTTCATATTTTCTGGTAATGTGGCTGATGCCGGATACTGATATGGTTTTAAGAAATATTCATTTTACAAAGAATGGAGTGTTTGGTGCTATTATAGTTGGGCTGGTGGTGGGCACATTAATGAGCATTATTACTGAGTTTTATACAGCTATGGGTAAAAGGCCTGTTATGAGTATTGTACGGCAATCATCAACAGGACATGCAACCAACATTATCGGCGGCCTTGCTATTGGTATGGAAAGCACGTTGCTTCCTATCATTGTTCTGGCTGCAGGAATTTATATGTCTTATTATTGCGCAGGCCTTTATGGCGTTGCCATTGCCGCTGCCGGAATGATGGCAACAACTGCGATGCAACTTGCCATTGATGCTTTCGGCCCTATAGCTGATAATGCAGGAGGCATTGCTGAAATGTGTGAGCTGCCCAAAGAAGTACGTGAAAAAACTGATATACTCGATGCGGTTGGAAACACTACGGCGGCCACCGGAAAGGGCTTTGCCATTGCATCTGCGGCATTAACTGCTCTTGCTTTGTTTGCAGCTTTTGTGGGTATTGCAAATATTGATGGTATTGATATTTACAAAGCGGATGTGCTTGCAGGCCTGTTTGTTGGCGCTATGATACCGTTCATTTTTTCATCGCTTGCGATACGGGCAGTGGGCGAAGCTGCTATGGCTATGGTGGAAGAAGTGCGCCGGCAATTTAGAACTATACCAGGCATCATGGAAGGAACCGGCAAGCCTGAATATGAAAAATGTGTTGCCATTTCTACCGATGCTTCCATTAAAAAAATGATGCTTCCGGGTGCAATTGCTTTAGTGTCTCCTTTAATCATAGGCTTCGTATTTGGGCCGGAAGTGCTGGGTGGTTTTCTTGCCGGCGCTACTGTGAGCGGAGTTTTAATGGGCATGTTTCAAAATAATGCCGGCGGTGCATGGGATAATGCAAAAAAGTCGTTTGAAAAGGGCGCACTTATAAATGATGTGACCCATTACAAAGGATCGGAGCCTCATAAATCTTCTGTAACAGGCGATACTGTTGGTGATCCGTTTAAAGATACCTCTGGGCCCAGCATGAATATCTTAATAAAACTGATGAGTATTATTTCTTTGGTTATAGCCCCTACTCTTGCAAAAATTCATCACAAAAGCATTGAAGAAAACAGGCGGCAAAAAATAGAGAATCTGCAATTGCTTGATCAAAAAGAAACAGGATTAAATATATTGCAAAAGCAAAATATCTATTTCTACAGTGATTACTACTTTCAGAAATAAGTAAACAATAATATTCTTTTTCCTAAAAAGTATTGACTGCACTTTATCCTCATTCACTTATTCAAGTTTATCGAATAGGAAGTAACAGTTATGTTGTATTCGCTTTTAAACTTCTTCAGTAGTCGTAACACTTTTTACATTACCATCCAGATCTTTTACAACCGTTGTAGATTTTCTTCTGCGCCTGCTGCTTCCTCCGGAAGCAAGAAGCAAAATGATTAACAATACAACTCCTCCGGCTACCCACATCCAGTGTGTGCTAAACCAGGAGCCTACATCGTGGCCATTTACTTCAACATCTTTTTGAGCATATATAAATTGAACCGAAAAAATAGTGATCACACTAAGTAAGAACATAGCTGTGTATTGATTTATCTTTTTCATAATGTTTTTTTTTAAACGTAATCCAAAATTAATACAACCAGCACAACTCGATATAAAAAAATTAGCATTGCTAATATTTGATAAAGGTGATTATCTTTATTAAGCAGGTTTAGATAAAGTGCCTCTCCTGTAGAAACAGGAAAGGGGTATTATCCGATTATGAGAAGTTGATTATTTAATATTTTTATTGTTAGCAGTTACTTTATTATTCTGTTACCGGTAAAGGAAACTCTGTCCAGATATCATCTCCAGGCCTGTCAACAGGTAAAGTATTAAGAAGATTATACCTCCGCAAATCAATCCAGCGATGGCCTTCAAAGAATAACGAATACCTTCTCTGGTTCAGCATTTCAGTAATCAACGCATCATGTGTTATTGGGCCGGTGTAGGCGCCAAGACCATGACCATTTCTTATTACATTTATTGCTTTAATTCCTTCTGGTAAATTACCCGCTTGAATATTTGCCTCAGCATAAATAAGTATAAGCTCTTCATTTCTAATAATTGGAATGGGTGCAGTGGATGAAGTGTACGCCCAAACATCCCGGTTACTGCTTAGCCCGTTTAGCGAAGCGGGAGTCGTACGTAACGTAGCCTTATTGATACGGTCATCTCCTGCTTCGATATTTGCAGCATAAGAAGGATGCGCTACTCTTACCTCACCAGTTTGATTTTGAGGAATGAATACTGGGTTAAGCTGATCGCCTAAGCCCGTGCCGAACACATGATACACGCCTAGATTAAAAGAATCTTTATTTAAACTGAAAAAAGATGCACCTACATCATTGAGGGCGTTTGCCCAATTACCTTTATATACATCAACCCTTGCTGCCAGTGCACGATTGAATTTTACCAAACCAGGAGCATCGCTAAACTGACCAAAACCTGCAAGCGGAAAAGAAATGGTTGCCGATGCAAGATCTGTATTTGCAGAGTCGAGCAAAGAGCTTATAGCCGCAAGACCTGCGCTGTAGTTCACTATAGGCCCAAGGTTGTTGGCATCGCTTACATCTATTCTTATACCATTAGAGTCGGTAAGGTTTAAGTTTAATAATAACTGGTAAGCCTTAATAGTTTTTGCAAAGCCGGTATATCCTTTCTTTTGCTCACCCGTTATAAGTGGAGAGTTGGTAGCAGCCTGTATAAGAATATTGCAATTTTTAATAACCTTATATCTTGCTGCCCAGGGAAGGGTAATATAAAAATTACTTCCACCTAATGTTGAGCTGTTAGCCCCCAGCAGGTCTAACACATAACGTGGCTCCGACGCAGACAAGCGATAGATCTCTCTTCCAATAACACTCACGTCATCCAGGTAAAAATTAAGTGCATTTCTCATACCCGACTCTGTGCCGCTTACCAGATTATTCAATTCACTTTGCGAAGCATTTTTAGAAATTTCTTCAATCGTGGCGTTATTCAAATTGCCATAATCTTTTTTACAGCCGGTAAAAAATAAGACGATGGCAAGAATGATGATACTGTATGTTTTAATATTTTTTTGCATTAAATATTTTTTTAAAATTAAAAATCAAATGAAATATGTAAGGCCGCACGTTTGCTAGCAGGGTAAGGATCTATATCTACTCCTGAAGAAAATCCTGTTCCGAAATTTGATACTTCCGGATCGTAAGATTTATATTTAGTTATAGTGAGATAGTTATTGAGCGATGCTCCAACCCGGATGGCTTTTATGTAAGAAACAGGCAGCCTGCTGAAAGTATAATACAAGCCAATCTCCCGCAAACGCAGATAGGTAGAAGTTTCTACTGTCTGATGGGCATCTCTGCCAATCAGCATTAATTCCGAAACGCCGTAAGGAAATCCATCTTTTGTTGGCTTATCAAAATCCGCACTTGTTTGTCCAAAAACATTCTGAAGTTTTGTTACATTAATGTTCTGACCTCCATACTTCCAATGCAATAAAAAGCGCAAACTTAACTTGTTGAAAAAAGTAATTTCATTATAGGTGTTCATTTGAAACTTTGGTTCAGCATCTCCCAACACACCTACACCATGACCATTAAGCCCGACAATTTGTGTTGCTGATTTTCCCTGCTCTATCTGGAAGGTACCCAACAACACTCCACCAACCGACCCTAACTGTACAGGCGGAACGTTTAGCGTTGTTACTTTAGAACGGTTAAGCCAAAAATTTAAAGAGGTGTTCCATACAATATTTCTTGATTGAACTGGCCTTGCATTCATACCCAACTCTACACCATGATTTGTTAAGTCTCCTGCATTTTCCCAGTGTTGCGCAAACCCCGAAGAAGCAGGTGGAGTTGTAAGCAAAAGAAAATCGAAAATATTTTTCTTGTAATAAGTGAGCTCAAAGCCAAGCCTTCCTTTAAATAAACTAAAGTCAATCCCGGTCTCAAATTCTGTTTGCCTTTCAGGTTTAATATCTGCCTGGCCTTCCTGTGTATTTACAAGCAGTCCCGGAAAGCCCGTAATGTTTGATACACCGAAAGAAGTGAATTTGCTCCCATAAGCAGGAACGTTATTAGCCTCACCATAAGCGGCACGCAATTTAATGTTTTCAAACAAACCTTCTTTTACTATGCCCATGTTAGTAAGGTTCCATGATATGCCTGCCTTTGGATAAGTATAATATTTTGACACATCACCATTATTGCTCGACCTGTCGAAGCGTACACCGCCTGTTAATGTAATTGCATTAACTATTAGTGCTTCTTCCTGGATAAATATGCCGCTGTTAAGATACTTTATACGCAGTTGCGTAGCATTTAAAGCGCCCGCCTGGTCTACATTTGACTGACCTGAAATAACCTGTGTAGCAACGTTTAACAGGTTGTTGTAATCACCGGTTTCCTGTGTAATACCGGCTGAAGTTGTTAATGATAATTTTTCAGAAGGAGTAAAAGCATTTACAAGAGAAAGAATATAATTAGTGCTTAAGCTTTTGGTAGACCCTTGTATTGATGTTCCTTTGTTTATTGCCTGCGATTGCAAAACAGATGGAAGTAAGATACTCGTTTGAAGATTATAAAAATCTACACCGCCCCGTCCAATAAATTTGGTAACGCTTTTACTATTTTTTTGAAATGTTACATCTATATTGGCTCCTGTTATGAACCTGTTTACAGATTCATTATTTGTCATGAGCGCAATTGTTTGCAAAGGGTTAGATGCAGCAAAAGGATTATTTGGATAATTTCCATTAGCATCGGGATGCAATTGTACAAAGTCTGGTGTGGATGAAAGAACAACACCTGTTGAAACTCCTGCATTATCATTATTAAATATTCCCCTGTCTGCAGATGAATTTATATAATTGGTGCTAATACCTATTTTAATATTGTCTGTAACCTTATGATCAAGGTTGAGACGGACACTTGTATTATTATATCCTGTGCGATTTACGATGCCACCTTCATCCTTTTGTGCAACAGAAAAATAGAAACCTGTTTTTTCATTTCCACCATTCATACTTAATATAGTATTTCTTGTAAAAGGTGTATGATCATAAATTTCTTTTTCATAATCATATATCTCTCCTTTGGATTGCGCACTAAGAAACAGGTTAGTTAATGTAGCCGAATCACCGGGTAGCGTTGCGGCACTTTGTGCGGTAAAATGGCGAACACCTAATAATTTTATTGGTCTTAGAAAGCCAACATCCTGGGATAGCGTGATATTTGTTCTACCTTGTTTGCCTCTTTTGGTAGTAATTATCACCACGCCTCCGGCTGCCTTTGAGCCATAAATTGCTGCGGCAGAAGCACCTTTTAATATTTCAATGTTCTCAATATCTTCAGCTCTTAAATCTGCAATACGACTTGATGGGTTATCCTGGTTAGATGTAGAACCGCCGGCTCCGGCAGATGTTATTGCATTCAAACCTGCGGAAGTAGCTGTATTATCTGCGTATACTCCATCAATAACATACAAAGGTTGTGTGTTGCCATATACCGAGGTTACACCGCGAAGCTTTATAGAAATGCCGCCGCCTGGTGCGCCGGAGTTTGCATTTATATTTGCGCCAGGAATTTTGCCTTCCAATGCAGCATCCAATGTTTGTGCAGGTGCAGTGCCATTTAGTTCTTTGGCAGAAATAGTTGCTACAGCATTTGCAAGGTTTCTGCGTTTAACCGTAGTTGACAATCCGGTTACCACAATCTCATCAAGCCTTGCAACATCTTCTGCAAGCCTTACCTGCAAAGTAATTACAGATGCATCTGCTTTAATGGTTTGAGTTTTATACCCGGTGGAGCTTATAATAAGTGTTGCATTTTGCGGAGCAGATAAAGAGAATTTTCCGGAAGCATCAGTGAGCGTCGTGGCTGAAGTATTTTTTACAGATATAGTTGTTCCGGCAACCGGGGAGCCGTTGGCCTCAGAAACCTGGCCGGTGATTATTCTGTTTTGTGCAAAAAGCATACAAGGCAGCAGAGAAAAAAATAGCCATGTTGTTTTTAAAATTATCCTACTTTTCATTGATCAGTTTTGGTTTTTATTAGTAAAAAATTAATTTGTAAAAAAAATTATTAAGCTGGTTGTTCATTGGTAAAAATGTAATTACCATAGCCTCTTTCAGCTATTTGCTTTGCCCTTAATGAATAAGTAGAAAGGTCTGTAGGCGTGGCAGCGTCCAGTCCGTCTACATAGCGGTTGAACATGCAGAATGCAGCAGCAATTAACACAGTATCGTGTATATCTTTATCTGTAGCGCCAAGACTTCTGGCGGCTTCAATTTGCTCAGGTGTTACCTGTTTGCCTCCTTTTTGCACACTGCCTGCAATGGATAATAAGGCTTTAAGCTTATCAGAAATATCAGCACGGAGGTAATCCGTTTTTACCTTATCAACCAGTTCTGTGTTACCATCGAGGTAGCACACTGCTATGGCGCCATGAGATTGCTGGCAATAAAAGCAATCGTTTAACCAGGAAACATGAGCAGCGATCATTTCTCTTTCTGCCATGCTTAACCCTTCATTGCTGCGCAATAATAAATTAGCAAGTTCGCCCATTGGCGTTGCTGTCTGAGGGCTGAAAGCCATCAGTGATCTGATACCAGGAAGATTTTTATCTACATTAATGTGTGGCATGTTGTTGAGGCGTTGAGGGGTTTAGGGGTTTAGAAGTTAGAGTTTAGAAGTTTAGTAGTTTAGTAACGTCACATTAGCACATTATCACATTATCACATCAGCACATCAGCACATTTTCACATTTTCACATCAGCACATTTTCACATTTTCACATTTTCGCATTTGCACATTATCACATTAGCACATCAGCACATTATCACATTCTCACATTTTCACATTATCACATTTTCACATTTGCACATTTGCACATCATTTACTTAAATTCATATTTGCATACCCATCTTGCGCACGCATTTTAGCGCGTTCTACATAAACGTTCCTATCCTGTGGTGCCCACGTATTTAAGCCATCTACATACCGGTTGAACATGCAAAATGCAGCGGCAATTAAAACGGTGTCGTGTATTTCTTTATCAGTGGCACCAAGGCTTTTGGCATTATCTATTTGATCGGGTGTAACGTGCTTACCACCTTTTTGCACGCTGCCGGCAATGCTTAATAAAGCTTTCAATTTATCTGAGATTGAAGCTGACTTGTAATCTTTTTTTATATCATCAATAAACTGCATATCACTCTCAAAATAATGCTGCGCCATAGAACCATGCACATTCTGGCAAAAGAAACAATCGTTCTCTGATGATACGTAAGCGCCGATCATTTCACGCTCGCCGCGGCTAAGTGTATTATTGTCATCATGCAATAATACCTCTGCGAGTTCATTCAATACTTTGCCGGTTTCCGGGCTATAAGCCATCGGCCCTCTTATTCCCGGAAGATCATTTTGTAAATCTATGTATGCCATAAAATGTGTGATGTTTGATGTGTGATGTAATAATGCCTGTTATTTTATTAATCTTGTTTTTTATAGAAGAGAACTTTTTGTCTTCTCCCCTTCGGGGCTGGGGGGCATATAACCTTTTTCTGCCATGCGCTTTCCCATCTCATTATATTCTTCAGGATCAGTGGGGGTAAAGCTTGCAAGCCCATCCACGTAGCGATTGTACATACTGAATGTTGCAGCAATTAAAACCGTATCATGTATTTCCCTGTCGTTTGCTCCCTCTTTTCTTGCCCTGGCGATATCATCTTCAGTTACTTCTTTACCCAGTATCTGTACTTTGCCTGCAATGTTTAGCAACGCTTTTAACTTCGCACTTACTTCGGATTGCTCCATATTTTTTAATACATCATTAACCAAGTATTTTTTATCACCATATAAATGGCGGGAGGCAGCCGCGTGGCTCATCATGCAAAACATCGTATCGTTTCTGCTGGAAACATAAGCAGCTATCAGTTCTCTTTCTGCTTCGCTTAAGGGTGATTCGCCCCGTAATAAAACCTGTGCAAGCTCGTAAAGAGGCTTACCCGTTTCCGGCCTGAACTGTACCAAACTTCTGATGCCGGGAACATTTTCTTCTACTTTAATATGTGCCATTTTTTTTTATTTAAAAAATAAATTAATCAGTAAATGAGTTTAATCCTTCTTCCTTTACTCCTGCCGTTATTGTATCTTTTGAGAACCAGGTATAAATAAATCCAACTATAAAAATGAAAGAGAAAGTAAATATTGCATTTCCAAAGCCACCTAAAAAACTTACAAGAGCACCTATAAAGAAAACAACTGTTGCAGTAAAAAGCCTTCCGACGTTGTAGCAAAAACCGGTAGCCGAAGCCCTGATAATAGTTGGGAATAATGCGGGTATATAAACAGATAACACCCCCTGGCTTATACCAAAGAAAAATGACATCACTCCCATTTCAATAAATGTAGCCGCTGATACTGAAGTGTTTGTTTTGAAGACGATAAACGCCATAACAAAGCTGACAGCAAAACACATAAGCATAGTCTTTCGCAGGCCAATTGCATTAGCAATCCAGCCGGAGACAATGCTGCCTGCAAGCCCTGAAGTGGCAAGGATCATCATGGTGGCGCCACGCAAATTGTTTGCTAATGCTTTATCTGCAGTAACACTATCAACCCAGGTAGGCGCCCATGAAAAAACAGCCCATAAACCTATAAGCATTGCTCCGAAGATCACGGAGCCTTTGAGCAAATCTTTTTTATAAACAACGGCAAAAAGTTTATTAGCAAAAGGATTCGCGCTTTTTGAAATATGCCGCTCCTGTTTCCATGTTTCAGATTCTGATAAAATAAACACAGCTACTATCGCCGTAGCTAAAGGCACAAGGCCTGTTAAAAAAGCAAAGTGCCAATTTGATAATAAATTATTCATAGCTCCGGCAATAATAAAACCTACGGGCATAGCTGCCGATACAATCCCTATGGCTACAGCCCTGTTTTTCTTTGGCCAATGTTCAGCCACTAATATATTGGTGGTTAAGATAACTCCGCCCACTCCAAAGCCGGTTATAAACCTGTAAATACCCACCAGAAACCAGGAAGAGGTAAAGCCGGTAAGAATGGTGAATAAAGCATAAAGAGCTGTACAAACTATCACTGTTTTTGAGCGGCCAATTTTATCGCAAACGAAGCCCCATGTAAAGCCGCCGAACATACTACCGAATATAAAAACAGAATTAATGTAAGCGCCTATGTTATTCATCTTCTCAGCTGTTACCTTGCCAGACAGGTCTTTTACAATCACAGGTAGATAAACCGACATAAGCATTGAAGAAATACCACTGAACATGATGCTAATAAAACATATAACAAATACACCAGCCAGGTTGCTTTTCATTTTTACAACTTTCCCTAGAACCATTGCTGGCATTGAGCCTGCGCCTTGTAAAGCCATTGTTTTCATACCTGAATTTTTTATTTTATTAAATGGTCATAACCTTGTGGCAGGCGATTATACTCATGGTCTTTCAGCCTCTGGCCGAGCCCCTGGTAAAATGCAGGATCAGCCGGTGTTACAGTTGCCAGCCCATCTACATAGCGGTTATACAAACAAAACAGTGCAGCTATTAATACCGTATCATGAATTTCAATGTCTGTAGCGCCTTCATCTTTTGCTTTTTGAATACTTTCTTTTGTTACATTTTTTCCACTCACCTGCACCTGCGAAGCAATGGTTAATAAAGCTTTCATTTTATCACTCACCGGCGCGGTTGCCATATCCTCTTTTACCTTTAACGATGTTTCACTTTCGCCAAGCAATATGTCTGCAGCGGCAGTATGTGCAGCAGCGCAAAACCTGCACTCGTTGCGGGCGGAAACTATGGTCGCAATTAATTCCCTCTCTCCTTCTGTTAATGAAGACGGGCCGCGCAATAGTATTTGGGTTAGCTCACGAATGGGTGCCGCTGTGTCTTTTCGGTATTCCAATAAACCGGTTATGCCCGGTAAATGGCTCTCCAATGGTATGTAAGGCATATGTACGATTGATTCAAACATTTCTAAATATTACCCCTGCAATTATTATTGCAAGGTTAAGAATGTAATACATTTCTTTTGCTGGTTAATAACCTGCAATTTCATTTCTGAGAAATGTAAAGTATTATGCTTTATTTGAATCAGGAGGCTGCTCAGGGGAAATGTGAGGCGCAGCAAGTGTTTGTTGCTTTTGCAAAGAAAGCCAGCTTTTGTGTGCACCTGCAAAGGTTGCAAAATGGTTGATACCAAATGAAAGCTGATCATATTCATTTTGCTGGTTTTTTATGGAACCACCTTTTGAATTATCAGACTTTTTTGAGTTACTATTTTGAAGGTCGTTGGTTATCTTAAAGAAATTATCTTTTGCACTTTCAAGGTGCATCTTTTTTGTGTTTGCAATACACATCACATACAATGTATCATTACTAACTTTTCTTTTTACATATTTGTATAAAGTACCTTTCACTTCAATTTCTCCATTGTACCGCTGGTAGCTGCCCCATGTTGTTTCATAAGGCATATTAAGCGGAACTTTCATTTCGATAAGCTGCGCATCGTTATACGCGTTATTATCCAGGCTGGCTTCTAATTGCTTATCCGATGTTTGCTGCATATACTGCACCAGCAACCTATACCCAAATAAATTGAAGAGAAATAAAGAAAGAATAAATAATGCAGATAGTTTTTTCAATCGTCCTAAAAGTAATAATCCGCGCTAAAATAAAAGATTTTTTTTATTAAAAAATAAATTAAGCTATTTACTTTAAATATTATTTTATCAAAACTGCAGCCATATTAATGCTACGGCTGCTGCTGTCATCAGTATAAGGGTTATAAATCCTAAAACATTAGAAACCCTGCCGTTGGTGTAGTCTTTCATTATTTTTTTATTATTGGCAATGTGCAATACAATGGCAATAATAACCGGCGAGGTAAGCCCATATAAAATGGCAGTATAAAATAATGCCTGTATCGGGCTGATGCCCATATAATTGATAAGTAAGCCGAGTACCAATGAAATAATGATGACCACGTAAAATGGCTTTGCTTTAGCAAACTTTGAATCCAGATCGCCCTTCCACTGAAAGGTTTCGGAAACTATGTAAGATAAAGAACCGCTTAAAACCGGTATAGCTAAAAAGCCAGTGCCAATAACGCCTGCGGCAAACAAAAAATAAGAAGCTTTGCCCGCCACAGGCTCCAGCGCTTTTGCAGCCTGCTCCACGGTATCTATCTGGCTCACGCCTTTTCCAAATAAGGCTGTGCCGGTAGCCAGGATAATAAAAAACATTACCACGTTGCTCAGAAGCATACCCAGGTTTACATCCAGCTGCATTTTTTTTATCAGTAATTTTATAAAATTATTTTCTTTAATAGCAGCCTTTGCCGCCTCCTCGCCATTAGCAGCTATCTTCCTTCTGGCCAGTACCAGCTGCTGGGATCCTTTTATATCTTCGGCCTCCATAGTTACCTGCCAAAAAAATAAATAAGGCGAAATAGTAGTTCCTAAAATAGCTACCAGTATTTCTACAAAATCTTTATTAAACTTAAAAGTAGGTATCAATGTTTTTTTTACAACAAGCAGCCAGTCAGGGTGGGTAAAGAACGGAACCGCTATATAAAGTAACAGGGAAAGGCATAGAAATTTAAGCACGGCCACTATTTTATGGTACGGCAGCAGCACAATTACAATCATTAATATAAACGTAAAAAGAACACTGAATACTAACGGGCTTACAGCCGGTACAATAAGATTCGCTACAGCGCCCATGCCTGCAATGTCTGCGCCTATATTTAAAATAATAGCAGGTATGCTGAAGAGCATCATGAAATATAAAAGAAATTTGGAATAATGAGTTCTTAAAGTGGTGGTGAGCCCTACAGTGGTTACCAGTCCTACTCTTGCACACATTTCCTGTATGGATGCCATTAAAGGAAATGTAATTAAAGCAGTCCATAAAGTAGACAGCCCAAACTGAGCGCCTGCCTGAGAATACGTTGCAATGCCGGAAGGGTCATCATCGCTTGCGCCGGTTACCAAACCTGGCCCAAATACCAATAATACTTTTTTTAGTTTTAAGAACACAGAACGTTTTGGCATATATAAGTTTTGTAAAAGTTAAAAATACATGATCAAAATATATTATAACTTTTTACCTGTGTAATGCAGCAGCCGGTAAGCTACATAGCATATTATATTATTATTTATTTATTTACATTTCTTTTTTTATTGTTCAGCATCATGTAGCGGGCAGTTTCATAATAAGCATTTGTCAAGGCAATTATTGCCTTCCGGTCTTCTGCAATTGTAGTTGTTGCAGGCAAGGGATTGTTGTTGATGGCTGAACGAAAATCTTCTGTGCCGCTTATAAGATTGTGCACATAACAATATTCATCTGTAACCATACCTATTTGTTTTATAGTTGGGTCAAATAAAAAGGCAGCATTTTTAAAACGGCTATTGTTTTCACCAGTTGTATCAAATAAATTTCTCCCAAGTGTAGTATTTACATAAGATACGTGCGCCAGCGCAGTGGCTGATGGAAGCAGATCAACCTGGGAGCAGGTTCTGCTTATACGCTGTGGCTGTAATAAAGCCGGCGAATAAAAGAGCAGCGGCACATGCTGCGTGGTTAAGCCATCTACGTTCCATGCCTGCGGAAACATAGCGCCCGCATCGCCTCTTATGCCATGATCGCCCACAAAGACAAAGATGGTATTATTAAAATATTTTTCTTTTTTAGCTGCTTCAATAAACGTTTCAAAACCAAAGTCGGTATAGCGAAAAGCATTTACTTCGTCGTTGCTTTGAAAGCCGAACCGCTTTAAAGAATCAGCAGAATATTTTTTTACCTGGAAGGTGCCTCTGTCTTCAGCAGGAATGGTGTACGGCCGGTGGTTATCTGCCGTTTGTATCACTGCAACAAACGGCGCCGTTTGCTTTTTCAACACATCATTGGCTTCCAAAAAAAGCCTTTTATCACTGATGCCCCAAACATCTACCGGCTTTGAAGTGTAATCATCCTGCTCATATAAATGAAGGCCGGTAATATTATTGGTAAGCAAGCCTCTTATATTGGCCCAGCTTGCACTGCCACCGATGAAATAAAATTTATCGTAACCTTTATAATCATTAATAATAGAATGTTCATCCACAGCTGCGGGGTTGCGGCTCGCCGTATTGGGATATTCTACATCGGGTATGCCCGTTATTACCGCCCACACTCCTCTTGCCGTGCCGTAAGCAGGGGTAAAACAGCGGTCAAAGAAAACGCCCTGCCTGCATATTTGATTAAAATAAGGAGTAGTGTTTAATGGGTTGCCCCACATGCTGCTTTTATAAGCGCTAAAGCTTTCGCAAATAACCACCACCACGTTTGCTGTATTTGCAGCTACCGGCGGAGTAAAAGATCTTTTATAATTTAATGCTGCGCTATCAGGATTTTTAATGTTAAGCTGCTGAGCCATTAACGGATAGTATGCTTTTACTTTTTTTATATCATAAGTGGAATTTATAAATTGTAAGGTGCTTAAAAAACTTTGTACAGGGTTCAGTGCAAGGTTGGCTTTAAAATCATCATCAAAAGAAAAGGCATCGCTCCAGCGCAACGGATACTGGCTCACTCTTCCAAAAATACCTAATGCCAGCAGCAGCGTAAACACAAACCCGGCAACAAACTGGCGGATTCCAAAGCGGTGATAAGCCTGAGTATTTATTTTACTAAATAACCGGGTAATAATCCACCTTATTATTGCCGCACTTATAATAATGATAAGCACCAAAGTAACAACAGGATAGGTTTGCCAAACCATGCTCATAGAAATTTTTGCATCCTGTAGATAATTGAGGGCACTGGCATTCAGGCGCTGGTGCAGGTAATCGAAATGCTCAAAGTCAATAATATACAGTAACACTATTACCAATGTTATAAGAAAGAAATAAATCTTAAATATTATTCGCGATACTCTGTTCTCAAACGGGTTACAGTTTTTTGTAGTAAAAAGCCATAATAAAATCAACGCAAAAAGAACACACATCCATACCAAAGAAGACACGGGCGTATGGCCTTTTTTCATAAAAACAATAAGTAACACCATTACCAGCAACGTAAATATTATTTGTACAACACTGCTTACATTCAGCCGCTTATTATTATTATAAGTTATATGAAGGCTGCCAATAAGAAATGGAAAAAGAACAATGCCGCAAACAATTCTTGTATCGTACTGAAGCCCGAGCAGAAAGGCTTTAAAGCAATTAGCAAACGTGTACTGTGCAGTGGTGAAATGCTCAAAAAATATTAAGCGCATCAGCGTCATGCAAAGCAAAAAAATTAAGCCTGTTTCAAACATCCATTTTACCAGGCGGGGCAATGCAATCTTTTTCATAATAAAGGCGTAAAATACAAAATAGAACTTTGAAATTAAGAGAGATATTTTTTGAAGATGCAATTATCATTGAAAAAAATAATACGCAAAAAAGATAAGCGTCACTTTGAAATTACTATACTGTTTATGTAATAATGTGTAGTTTATATCCCTTTAAGAAATGAAATAAAACAACTGTATTTTTATTGAATAAAACAGCTATAATTTATAAATAACAACAATTTTAAAATGCAATTTATAACAAGCGACTGGCCTATACTTGACTATGAAAAACTAAAAGATACGGTAATAACTGTTCAACTCTGGACGCAAATAATTGGTAAGATCCGGCTAAAAAAAATGCCGCGGCTTAATCACTCATGGAATGTTACTTTATATGTATCACCACAAGGGCTTACCACGGGCGGTATGCCTTTTGAACACGGCATGTTCGAGCTTACATTTGATTTTATACATCACTATCTTTTAATAACTACAAACGAGGGAGGTAGTGAAGCTGTTGCTCTCTACGATAGAAGCGTGGCTTCCTTTTATAAAGAAGTTTTTGAAAAACTTAAAACATTGAAGATTGATGTAAAAATTTATGCGAAACCTAACGAGGTAGAACCTGCTATACCGTTTGCGGAAGACGAGCTGCATACATCTTATGATAAGGAACAAATAAACTTTTATTTTAAAGCACTTCTGAAAATTGAGCCGGTCTTCAACCAATTCAGAGCGAGATTCACAGGCAAGTCAAGCCCGGTGCACTTGTTTTGGGGCGGCTTTGATCTTGCAGTTACCAGATTTTCGGGCAGAGAAGCGCCCAAACATCCTGGTGGTGTGCCAAATATGCCGCTTCGCGTAATGCAGGAGGCTTACTCTCACGAGGTTTCCAGCGCCGGCTTTTGGACTGGTAATGAAGCGTTTCCTTATGCTGCTTTTTACTCTTACTGTTACCCAACACCTGCACAGTTTGAGACGCAGATTGTGCAGCCAAAAGAAACATTTTACAGTAAAGAAATGGGTGAGTTTTTCTTAAAATATGATGATGTAAGACGATCAAAAAACCCTGAAACAACCTTGATGCAATTTTTGGAAACCACTTACGACGCTGCATCTGTAACGGGCAACTGGGACAGGCAGGCGCTCGAATTTTCTTATTTTTAAAGTGTGTACCATAACTGTTACCTTATATGCGGAATTATTTACTACAGCATCAGTTGCATAAAAGTAAGGTCAAGCCATCTTTCAAACTTATAACCTACTTCTTTAAACCTTGCCACTTCTTTAAAGCCAAGTTTTGAATGAAAATTGCAGCTCACTGCATTATCTGAATCTATTCCGGCAATCATAGTGTGATAGCCTTCTATACGGGCTTTGGTTATTAAAGATGATAATAATATTTTCCCAATTCCTTTTCCCTGAGATTGCTTGATCACATAAATGGAATGCTCAACTGTAAACTTGTAAGCAGCCCAGGTTCTGAAGCTTCCATAAGAGCCATAGGCAATGGTTTCACCGTTTTCTTCTACAACCAGAACAGGAAAATTGTCTGCTTTCTTTTTTGCAAACCAGCTTTCTATAAAAGCAGTGTTTCTTATGGTATAATCATAAATTGAGGTGGTATATAATATCGCATCATTCATAAGATGTAATATTACCGGCAGGTCTTTATGTTCAGCATTTCTTATAAGCATTATGTGTTAATTTTTACCTATACATTTATAAAGAAATATTTTTAGATAAAATAACGGTAAAGGAAAGTTATGATACTTACTGATTGGTTCAAATAAAATATGCAGTATCGCATATATAATTTCTTATTATAAAATCTTTGCCATTCATCCTGAAAGAACTTTATCACAATAAGTTTTTAATATATTTGACAACTGTTTAAAAATTTTTTTCATAAAATAAAAATCAAATAATGAAGAAGTTATTCTCAATTGCCTTGCTCGCAACTGTATTGATGATGGGCGTACAATCAAAAGCACAGATGAAAGAGCCGGAAGATAAAAGTAAAAGGCCAAGCCCGCCTGCCATGGTTACAAAGCAAATAAATACCGGCGCAACCATCACTATTGATTACAGCCAGCCATCTGTAAAAGGCCGCACTATTGGTAAAGACCTGGAACCAATGGATAATAAAGTATGGCGCACCGGCGCAAATGAAGCAACTGTATTCACAACAGACAAAGATGTAAAAGTAGCCGGTGAAAAGCTGCCCGCAGGCAAGTATGGCTTATTTACCATTTTTAATGGCGACATGGTCACTGTTATTTTTAATAAAACATCGAAGCAGTGGGGCGCTTTCAATTACAAAGAGGCAGATGATATTTTGCGCATTCATACAAAAACAGCAGTGCAATCTCCATCTATGGAAAAGATGACTTTTATGATAGCAGATGATGGCGTTGTTACTTTAGCGTGGGGCGATAGAAAGTTTTCATTTAAGGTGCAATAAGTAATTATAACCTTTTAGAAAAAGCTGCTCACATGAGCGGCTTTTTTATTTATAACACATCATTGAGTAGCTTTCACTTTTGAATAAATAATGCTGTCCATAAATATTCCATTGAAAAAGAAATCTTCTTTAAAATGCGCTTCTTTCACAAAGCCTGCCGACTTCAAAAGCCTTTCTGATGCTATGTTTCCGGCATTCAAGTTCGCTTCAATGCTATGAAGGTTCATGGTGGTAAACGCATAATCAACCAATGCAAACAACGCTTCTTTCATAATTCCTTTTTGCCAATAATCAGGCAATAACATATAACCAATTTCAGCACGATAATGCTGTGGTACCAGGCGCCAATAGCCTATGGTGCCAAGTAATTTTGATGGATCATTTTTAAAACAAATGCCCCAGGTGATACCTGTGTTATTTTGCAGCGAGGCATCTATTACTTCTAAAAAAGCTTCTGCATCCTTTACTGATAAAGCTCTGGGCCTGTCAATGTATTTCATTACATCATCACTGGATCGCATAAGAAACAATTCATTCACGTCATCTTTTGTCATCCTTCTTAAAAGGAGTGTTTGCGTTTCTATCTCAGGAAAAGAAGAAAAATCAAGCTGCAGCATGGTAAAAGCAATAAATGGATATTCTTAAAAGCAGGTATAATATAGTTGATAGATTTAATTTTATTTAATCTTTTTCTATTCTTGCAATTGCTTTCCTGGGCCTGAAATATTTTTTTATTTCCACTTTTTCATCGCCCATCAATTGTCCCCATGGTTGTAAGCTTTCTACTCTGTCAAAAATTATTTTGGTAATAGCAATAACAGGTATAGATAGAAACATACCCGAAATGCCCCAAATCATTTCTCCAACTACCACACCCAGCAAAGTTATAAATGCATTGATGCGTACTTTGGAGCCAACGATTACAGGCAGCAGCACATTGCTGTCAATAAGGTGCATGCAAACAACTGTGATGATGACAAATAAAACCTTGGTGGCAACTGCTGTGGTTGCAAAAGTTATGATCACGTTGAGAAGTAAGGCTGTAAAAATTCCTATGTAAGGAACAATGTTGAACAGTGCAGTGATGAGGCCAAGTAATATGGCATATTTTATACCCAGCAGCAAAAAAACGCTGCAACATACCACGGCAACAGTGCTCATTTCAAGAAGCAACCCTATAAGATATTTTCTTATAATATATTGTATTCTTTCTACAATGTCGTATACAGTTGGATGGTTGCTTTCCCCAAAAACATCTAGCAGAAATTTGAACAGCCGCCTTCTGTAGAACAACATAAAAAAAGTATCGAGCATTACAAAAACAAGAAATAATAAAATAGATGATAATGATAAAACCGTTGATCCTATTAGCTTTGGCGTTGCGGTTTCAATTTTGCTTGTTGCAGAATTTACATAATCCATCTGCTTATCTATGTTTACATGAAAGGTTTTATATATCCATTCCTGGGAGTTGTGCAGTGATTTCATTACTTGTTCCTTAAGCAGCGGCATATCATCAGAAAGGCCGGAAACCTGCGAGCCAATTAGCATTAATAAAGCGCCTATGGCAAGTAACAACAAAATAACAGACAAAGCAGATGCAGCGCTACGATGCAGCTTTACTTTTTTTTCTAAAAAAGAAGCCACAGGTAAAAGCAATATGGAAAACAATAACCCAAATAATAAGGGTGATAAAACTTCTTTTGCGATGATGCTTACATAAACTATACAAATAAGCCCCACAAGTATGATACTCATTTTAAAGTAAAAAGGCTGCTGGTTTGTTGTTAAGGCCATTGGGTATTATTTTGAACAATGAAAGTAAATTATTATAATATAGAAATACAGCGTACAGAGTTTTTTAATAAAAATAAATTCAAAGTATTATAATTATTTTTCAATAAATATTTTTATGTAAATGGAAAAAATAAACTGGGGCATTATTGGCTGCGGCGATGTAACCGAAATAAAAAGCGGTCCTGCATTTAATAAGGTGCCTCATTCACGGCTGGTTGCAGTAATGCGCAGAGATGCGGCTAAAGCGAAAGATTATGCCCGCCGGCATGGAGTGCCTCACTGGTACAGCAATGCAGATGCGCTTATCAATAACCCGGATGTAAATGCGGTGTATGTGGCTACGCCGCCATCGTCGCACGAAACATTTGCCATTGCTGCTTTGCAGGCCGGTAAGCCTGTGTATGTTGAGAAACCAATGTCGTTACATTATGAAAGTGCATTACACATGGCTGACGCCGCAAAAGCTGCAGGAATAAAAATGTGTGTGGCTCATTACCGGAGAGAGCAGCCATATTTTAAAAAAATAAAACAGTTGATTGATGAAAAAACAATTGGCGATGTAAGCATAGTACAGCTTTCATTTTTTAAAAAACAATTATCAAAGGATGAGCTAAACTTACCAGGCAATGCATGGCGTGTAAACCCTGAAACATCGGGTGGTGGCTTGTTTCATGATCTTGCGCCGCACCAGTTAGATCTTATGTATTATTTTTTTGGCGAAGCGAAAAGTATAAAAGCAATGGCAATAAATCAATCAGGATCATATAATGCAGATGATGTGATTGCAGGAAATATAATTTTTAATAATAATATACTTTTTAATGGCACCTGGAATTTTAATGTTATAAAAGAAAATGAAAAAGATGAGTGTATCGTTATAGGTTCAAAGGGCTCTTTGCGTTTCAGTGTTTTTGGCAGACAAGAGATATTTATAAATGTTAATAACAAAACAGATGTTATTTCTTTTGATCCTTTGGAACATGTGCAGCAGCCAATGATAGAAAAAGTGGTTGCTTATTTTTTAGGCAAAGGTACCAACCCGTGTAGCGGATATGATGGTGCTAAAGTGATGAAGATGATAGATGCGTTCACGACTGAATAAACATGTGTATAATTCTTTACAAAATTTCTTTAGGTTATGTTCATGAATAACTTCCACATAAGTGATGAGTAAAGATTAATTAAATGCTATCAGTTATCTTCATTCGGCTTGTTTAAGCTGGAAACTGACCATTATGAAATGAGGTAACAGCGTTATAAAAAGTTATTTCAATTTTTAAATTAACTATGGAAAACAATCTTAAATGATTACTGAGTAAAATGAAGGATGATTAACCGAAGTATTATAATCAAATAAATTCTAAACTGTCCCCTTTTTAATTAAAAAAGCCCTGAAAGTGAATACTATCAAGGCTTTTAAATTTTACTCGGTGCCCGGAACAGGAATCGAACCTGCACATCCTTGCGAACGGCAGATTTTGAGTCTGCTGCGTCTACCAATTCCGCCATCCGGGCGTTAAAATCAGGGGTGCAATATTACACAATACCTTTTGGCCATCCAAAAGAGTTGTAACTAATTTAGCAAAACATAAAAGGATAGTAAGGAAAATGTAAATTGCCGCCCTTATATTTTGTATGATAAAGATAGGACTGATACGCGAAGAGGGAATTTTAAAAGACAACAGGGTGGCTTTAACACCTGCGCAATGCAAATGGATACAGAAAACTATGAATGTGTCCATAAGCGTACAATGCTGCAATGACAGGTGTTTCAGGGATAATGAATACATAAACGCCGGCATTGATGTAAAAGAAAATATCAGCGATTGTGATATTTTTTTTGGTATAAAAGAAGTGCCCATAAATATGCTGGTTGCAAATAAAACGTACCTTTTTTTTTCTCATACTAAAAAGTTGCAACCTTACAATCGTCAGTTGCTGCAGGAAATTATTAAGAAAAAAATTACGCTTATAGATTATGAGTGCCTTGAGCATGACGATGGAACAAGGATCATTGGGTTTGGTTTTTTTGCAGGCGTGGTTGGCGCTCATAATGGCCTAATGGCTTATGGCAGGCGCACAGGAGCTTTCAGCCTTGAAAGAGTGTATAAGCAAAAGTCTTTTCAGCGATTGATACATACTTATTTCGGATTAAAATTACCATTGATTAAAATAGCTGTAACCGGCAATGGCAAGGTAGCACACGGTATCTTGGAAATAATGAACCTGATGGAAATTCATGAAACTGAGCCTGACGAATACCTGGAAAAAAAGTTTGAGTATCCTGTGTATGTTCATTTAAAAGGTGTGAACTTATACAGGCATAAGGTAACAGGAACGTACACACGAAAAGAATTTCATGAACAGCCAAAAAATTATGAATGTATTTTTAAAAAATACATCTCTGAAACTGACATATTATTAAATGGTGTTTACTGGCAGCAAGGCATACCACGGCTGTTTGAGATGGAAGATATGAAGCAAAGAAAATTTAAAATAAAAACCATAGCAGATATTTCCGATGACAGGAACGGCTCCATACCATGCAACATTGGTAATGCAACTATTGAAAGCCCGCTTTATGGTGTGAGCAAAACTTCCGAAAGCCTTACTGATCCATATCTTCAGGGCAGTGTAGATGTAATGGCTGTGGGTAATTTACCCAATGAATTGCCAAGAGATGCGTCAAGATATTTTGGCGAGCAACTGATAAAATTTGTTTTGGAAGACCTTCTTAACAAGCACTCAAAAGCTATTAAAAATGCTACCATCGTTGAGGGCGGAAAACTTACCAAACCATTTAATTATATGAAAGAATATGCCTCATCTTAATTTTTATAAAGCCAAATAATAATCTTTTAAAAAGTGTGCGAAGGCTTTCGTATATGTATTATTATCCTTTATTGCTATCGCATCTTTTATCATTTCTTTTTTTTCTTTTTGTAATAAAAACATACTTCTGAACGGCGAATGATCTGTTGTTTGGCTAACATCGCATTGCATAGTAACATGCCACGAGTAATCTGTGGCTGTCTTCATCAATTCTTTTAATCTTTTATAGGGTAACAAAATTGCAAGCGTACCATTATCATTAATAAGTGAATAGCTTATATGTAAAAGATGCTGTAAGGTAAAGGCATCGCTGTGCTTTGACAGTAACTTTTGTTTATTTTCCGGCAACAGATCATGCGCAAAAAATGGTGGGTTGGATATAATGAGATCAAAATTGCACAAAGGCTTCCATGTAATTATATCAGCATGAAAAGCCTGTAAACACTGGGTCCACGGAGATTCATTAAAATTTTTTATTAAGTCGTTGAACGATCTTTCATCTTTTTCAACTGAATAAATTGTAGCGTTTATTTTTTGCGCCAGCATTAAACTTAGCAAGCCAGTGCCGGCGCCAATATCTAAAATGCTTTGCGGCTTATGTATAATTTTCGTTTCAACTAAATTAGTTACCCATGCACCAAACAGGCACGAATCTGTGCAAACTTTCATAGCAGATTGCTGCTGGTGAATGGTGAAATTTTTAAAGCGGAAATAAGTATTAGGCAAGTATAAAAAAGTGATTTTAAAATGTAGCTTTTGCTGATGGCATAACCGACATATCTTCAAAAGTGCCTGCAAGATATTTATGATAAGCAGTTATGGCAATCATGGCAGCATTATCGGTGCAATATTCAAATGCAGGAATAAAAGTTTTCCATCCATTGTTTTCCCCCATCTCCTGAAACGCTTTGCGGAGGCCGCTGTTAGCGCTTACGCCTCCAGCTATACATATATTTATTATACCTGTTTGTATGGCAGCTTTTTTTAATTTATTTAATAAAATGGATACGATCCGTTGCTGTAAAGAAGCACATATGTCTGATAAGTTTTCCTCAACGAAGTTTTCATTTTTTATTTTTTCATCTCTTATAAAGTAAAGAACAGCTGTTTTTAAACCGCTGAAACTAAAGTTCAATCCATCAATTTTTGGCTCTGGAAATGTGAATCGTTTTGGATTACCATCTTTTGCAAATTTATCTATTAATGGTCCGCCAGGATATGGCATCCCGATTATTTTTGCAGATTTATCAAATGCTTCTCCTGCTGCATCATCAAGCGTTTCGCCGATCACTTCCATTTGTAAATAATTTTTACATAATACAATTTGTGTATGACCGCCGCTAACTGTTAAGCATAAAAAAGGAAAGGCTGGAATTTTATTTTTATTTATTTCTGATTCTATACAATTAGCCAGCACATGCGCCTGCATGTGGTGTACTGCTATCAAAGGTTTATCACATGCAAGCGCCAAAGATTTTGCAAATCCGGCGCCTACGAGTAACGCACCAATTAAACCAGGAGATTGTGTAAAGGCAAATGCATCTATATCATTTATGCTTATATGCGCCTGGCGTAAAGCTTCATCAACCACAGGTACTATTGCCTGCAAATGCGCTCTGGACGCCAGTTCAGGCACTACACCTCCATATAATTCGTGAATCTTTTGACTGGTAATTACATTGCTTTTTATATATCCATCAATACACACTGAAGCAGCAGTTTCATCACAGGAAGATTCAATGGCAAGTATGGATGGCATAAGATTTACTTTGAGCGTATGGCAACTACCGGGTCGAGCCTGGATGCAGTATAGGCTGGTATAAAGCCGGCAAGTATGCCGATAATGATACAAATAGAGATAGCGAGCGTAAGTATGCCAACAGAAATAAAAACAGGGAAATTAAAAACATTAGTAAGTATAACCGTTAGCAGGTAAACGAAAACCAATCCCATTAAGCCGCCCATGATGCAGATGGTGGCTGCCTCCAGCAAAAACTCGGAAAGTATACTTCGTTTTTTTGCGCCTATTGCTTTCTTGAGGCCAATGATAGCGGTTCGTTCTTTTACAGTAACAAACATAATATTGGCAATGCCAAACGCACCCACGATAAGGCTTAAAATGCCAATTGCCCAACCGCCAAGATTGATGCTGGAAAACAATGAACTTACTTTATCGCTAAAGCCGCTTATTTGGTTCAGTGTAAAATTATCACTCTGCTTTGGGCTGAGTTTTCTTATAGATCTCATTACGCCTTCCAGTTCATCGGCCAGCGCTTTGGAGCTTATATCGGATTTACCTTTAACAAGCATCACCGGGTTGTTATGCTCTTCATTAAAAATTTCTTTTGCAAAGCGATAAGGCACCATAAAACACTGATCGTAATCTATACCGATCATATTAGTGCCTGTTTTTTTTATTACGCCCACAATAGTTGTATTAGTTCCTTTTATTTTAATTTGTTTACCAACAGCAAGCGAAGGATTTATAAATAAATTTTCTGCATTAGTATAGCCAATAATGGCTACCGCGCTTCCCGAGGCAAACTCTGAGGATGATATAAAGCGGCCATAGCCCATAGTTACAGCCTGTATATCATTTTCTTCTTCGGTAATACCAAATACGGTAACACCCTGTAAAGCGTAGTTTTCATATTGCACCATCGTGCGGGAATTGATCTGAAAAGCCACGTTGGCTGCGAGCTTGCTGCGCTGCTTTATAAGGCTTACTTCATCATACTTTGGCTCCGGCCTGTTTATGAACTTCCACCAGGGATAATCGGGGCCGCCATTGTAGTCCCATTTATCAATATAAATTGTATTAGTGCCAAGTGTGTTTATCTGGTTTTGAATATTTGCCTGCAGGCTGTTAACTGTTGCCAGCACACCAATAATGCAAAATATACCGAACGATATGCCGATGAGTGAAAGTGCAGTGCGAAGCTTGTTCACCCTTAATTCTTTCATGGTAAGGCGGAAGGAGCTTGCCAGAATATTGAGCGTTTTGCGCATGATACAAATGTATCATTTATCATTTGTCCATCATTTTATTAGTAAAGAAATTATGATGAATGGCAAAAGGAGGCCATGATAAAAATGAATATTATTTTCAGTTATCTTTCATATCTCAATGATAATTTTATAAAATATTTGAATTGATTGCATCTAAAGAAAATATTCGCCTTCAAAAAATAATTACAGCGCTTGCTGTTGTATTATTTATTGTAAAATTATCTGCATGGTTTTTAACGCATTCACTTGCCATACTTACTGATGCACTGGAAAGCATCGTAAATATTATTGCAGGTTTTCTGGGATTATATAGTTTATATGTTTCTGCTAAGCCCAAAGATGTTGACCACCCGTACGGGCATGGCAAGATTGAATTTATTTCTTCGGCTATAGAAGGAACACTGATAACGATAACCGGCTTTTTTATTATTTATAAAGCGGTGGCAAGTTTTTTTTACCCGCATAGTATTACCAGGCTTGATTATGGTATTGTGCTTCTTGCTTTTACAGGAATAATAAATTATGCGGCAGGCACCATTTGCGAAGCAACAGGAAAAAAGAATCATTCACTTCCTTTAATATCAAGCGGCAGGCATTTAAAAACAGATACTTACTCAACCATTGGTATTTTTATTGGCCTTTTATTTATTTATTTTACAAAGCTACTTTGGCTGGATAGCGCTGTGGCTGTGGCTTTTAGCCTTATCATCATTTATACCGGCTATACAATTGTTCGGGAATCTATTGCGGGCATTATGGATGAAGCAGACATAAAACTGCTTAATAGTTTTGTAAGCCTTTTAAATAAACACAGAAAAGAAAACTGGATTGACTTGCACAACCTGCGCATAATAAAATATGGAAGCACGTTGCATTGCGATTGCCATCTTACAGTACCCTGGTATTTAAATGTGTCTGAAGCGCACAACGAAATTGAAGCGTTGGCTACTCTTATAAAAAATGAATTTGGCGAAGCAGTGGAACTCTTTGTTCACTCCGATGGTTGCAAAGAATTTTCCTGCAGAATATGTAAAAAGCAAAATTGTCTTGTTCGCCAGCACCCGTTTCAAAAGCAAATTGAATGGACTATACAAAATATTTTAAGAGATTCGAAGCATGAAATTATGAGTGATGCAGAAGGCTGATCATTTATAAAAAAAATGCCCCCGCATAGAAATGCGGGGACTTCCAAAATTCAAAAACTGATTATCCATTAAGCTCTTCTAATATTTTTTATAATTGTTACACATTCCTGTTATTATTTTTTTATATAAAAAACTTTGATTTTCATTAGCTAAATATCATAGAACGCTCTTACGCTTATTCAATAGATGAAGGCAAATAAAACTCAGGGGCAATGATTTTTGTAAAATGTAATCAGGTGCAGGGAAGTGTGTGTGTAAATAGGGTTAGCAGCACCTTCCGGATATAAAACGATGCAGCGTTTTCATTATTTTATATTGATAATAAATTGAGTACAGTTACTCATATAAAAGTAAAACCCACAAGCATTTTTACTTATAATAAACGATATAATAATTTATTTAAATAATAAGGCAACAGAGTAGGCAGCGCCTGCGGCTAAAGCACCTGTCAGCACCACTTTCAAGGCGCCGGTTATTGTTGGCACACCAGTTATCCGGCTCTTAAAATATCCAAAAATAAAAAGGCTGATCAAAGTAAATATTATCGAAAATTGCAATGCTTCACGGGAGTTATGTATAAAAATATAAGGGCTTAATGGAATGATGCCGCCAACGATGTAAGAGATGCCGATATTTGCAGCGCTGTTTCTTGCACGCTTAGGATCTGGCTTGTCAAGCCCTAACTCAAATTTCATCATAAAATCAACCCATTGTTTTTTATCTTTTGCTATTTCTTCTGTGGCTTTATTTTGTATTTCTTCACTTAAGCCGAGGCGTTCAAAAAATTCTTTTACTTCCAGCTTTTCCATATCTGGTATGCGCTCTACTTCTTCATATTCTCTGCGGAGCTCACTGTTATAATGATCCTGTTCTGTTTTGCCTGCAAGGTATCCGCCGAGGCCCATGGCAATGCCTCCGGCAGCTATTTCGGCAATGCCTGCAATAACAATAATACCACTGGAAACCGCAGCGCCGCTAAGCCCGGCAGCCAGCGCAAACGGCACTGTTAACCCATCGCTCATGCCAATTACAACATCTCTTAAGAAATCGGAGCTCTTAAGATGTTCTTCTTCGTGATGGTGATCGTGATGCAGGTGCTGATCCATTAATATACTTATGATTTTTTATAAGAAATTCTATAAACTACTCCTTTGTAATCATCGCTTACCAGCAAAGATCCATCTTGCATTACCTGCACATCAACAGGACGGCCATTTACACTGGTTACATTTTGAAGCCAGCCTTGTGCAAATGCAACAGGATCGCCCATCTTGCCGGTACTATCCATTTTTGCAACTACAACCCTGTAACCTACTGGTACAGTGCGGTTCCAGCTTCCATGCTCTGCAATAAAGATGGCATTTTTATAATCTGCAGGAAACATATTACCTGTGTAAAAACGCATACCCAGCGATGCTACATGAGCACCTAATTTTTTTACCGGAGGTGTAAAGCTGCTGCAGCTTTTGCCTTTGCCAAATTCAGGGTCTAAAATATCTCCTTCGTGGCAATACGGATAGCCAAAGTTCATACCTGGCTGTGTTGCATTATTCAGTTCATCACTGGGTATATCATCGCCCAGCTCATCGCGGCCATTATCTGTAAACCAAAGCTGCTTTGTTACCGGATCGAATGCAAAACCAACACAATCTCTTATTCCGGTTGCATAAACCTCAAAGCCAGTGCCATCGGGATTAATACGTGTTATGCTGGCGTATGGTTTTGGCGAGTCACAAATATTGCAGGGAGCGCCGATGGGAACATATAATTTTCCATCCGGGCCAAATGCAATAAACTTATTGCCATGATGCGTGGCAGTTGGATATTTATCATAAACAACAATAGGCGCAGGCGGGTTATTCAATTTTGATTCGATACTATCAAATCTGTAAATAACTGAAATGGTTCCGACATAAAGGCTTCCATCTTTAAATGCAACACCATTCGGAGCGTTTAGGCCTTTTGCAATCAGATACACTTTATCTGCTTTGCCATCGTGGTTTTCATCTGTTACAGCATATACATTTTTTTCTTTTGTGCCAATAAAAACAGTGCCACCTGGTGATACACACATGCTTCTTGCATCTGGCACTTCTGCAAATACGTTAATGGCAAAACCTTCGGGAAGCTTTATATTATTAAGATTATATTTTTTGTAAAGGTCATCGCTGCTTTGAGTTGAGGATTTCGAGCTATCCTCTGAAGCTGTTGACTGGCTTGTGTTTGAGCCATTGTTACATGCATTGCCCGCAATACATATAAGTATCACAAGCATTATATTTTTAAAAAAATGAATTGCTGATTTCATAAAAAGTTTTTAAAAAAAATAGAATAAATTTATTACAACTATGCAGCCAATAAAACCCCCGAAATTTTTGTTTATTAAAATAAAGTTGAGGCACCATTCTCATATTTATTTTCATGATTCAGCAGCCATTTTTTGCGGGGTAAGCCACCTCCATATCCTGTAAGAGTTCCATCGGTTCCTATTACGCGGTGGCAGGGAACAATAATGTTCAGCTTGTTTTTACCATTGGCTGATGCGGCTGCTCTTATTGCTTTTACATCTCCAAGCTTTTGCGCCATCTGCATATAAGTAAGGGTTTTGCCATAAGGTATATTTATGAGCTCATTCCATACCTTATGCTGAAATTGAGTGCCGGCCTGCTTTACAGGCAGCTCAAATATTTTTCTTTTGCCGGAAAAATATTCATCAAACTGAGCAATACATTTTTTATAAACTTTTTTATCTGCTGCTGTAAACTTTGTTTCATTAACTAATAAATTAGTTATATCATCATTTGTATAAATGATTTCAGTAACAAATCCATTCAAGACTTTTATGCTGATAATACCTAAAGGAGATTGATATAACATTAAGCGATTTATTTTTTAATCGCTTAACAATTTAGCCAAAAAAAGCAGATCATTTTTTTTATATAAATTCTTTTCATCAGAAAAGCATTTACTATATTCTTCCAGCAAGTGCTGAATGATACGCTTATTATCCATCTGCTTAAAGTAAGATGGCGTAGGAGGCACGGAAACTCTCTTGAAATAATTCTCTACATCTTTGTGCGAATAAATTTGCCCGTTCAGCGGGTCAATATAAAATTTAATCTTATCACTTTTTTGCCTGGTGGGGTTGGGGAAGTTATAATCAATATCAAAATAGCCGAGAATAAATTGTTTGGGTATGTTGATGGCTTTTACAGGTACATCAAGCAATTCGCAAATTATAAGATACAGAATGCCATTGGTAATTGCATTGCCTTTCTTTTGTTCTATCACTTTGTTAATAAGAAAATCATCTTGCATATCATAAGCCACTTCACTGCCTTTCATTTTATAATAACTATATAAAATGCCGGTGATTATGTTCACCTGTTCCAGCGGGGTAAGGTAGCTGTTAAGCTCCAGCCAGATGTTTCTCCGCATCTTTTCTATTTCCTGGTGCACTGCTGCAGCGCTCATTTCAGGGTATCTGTATTTTGATATAAGCAATGCGCCTTGCAGCAGTTCATGAGATGAACTGTTCTTCCAGTGTACGAATTCTTCTGTAAGATCTCTGAAATGAAGCTTATGAATGAGCATTTCTATTCTGCCCTGCACATTTTCATTTGGCGTTGTCTCCCACAAATTTTCAAGGTTGGGTATAACTGCCCGGCCGAGAGAAACGATGCGCTCGCTTACCGTGCTGAATACTTCTTCATCAGGATCATCTATAAGGTGGAACAGTGCGGATATTTCTTTAGTTTCCTGCATGTAACGGGCAATGGATTAATGCTATAAAGATATAAGTAAATATGTGAAGATAAAAGAGGCTGCCTCATCTCACCTTACAATAAACGCTAAGGTATTTAATGAAGATTATTTCTTTTTTTTCCTGGCTGTTTTCTTATCAAAGGCTTTAGGGTCCTGCGCTATGATCATTTTCTTCACTTCATCCAGCTGTAAAGATGCCAATTCATCTGCGGTAAATTTTCCTTTGGTTCCGTTGGCAGGCAGCTTCATCATTTTTTTATTAAAACGAATGAACGGCCCCCATCTGCCATTTTCAATAGCAATCTTTTCTTCAGGCCATTCGCGTACGTAACGGTTGGCTTCCTTGGCTATCTTTTTTTCAATAAGTTCTTTGCAATCATTTTGTGTAAGCTCATCAAAATTGTAGGCACGCGGCACATTTATAAACATGCCATTCCATTTTATAAAAGGCCCAAATCTGCCTTTGCCTTTCGTTACCGGCTTTTGATCGTAAAAAGTAATAGGTGCATCTTCTACTTGCTTCGCATTTATAATTTCTATTGCACGAGTGAGGTCTACATCAAATAATTCCTCACCTTTAGGTATAGAAATAAATTGCTCTCCCAATTTTACATAAGGCCCGAAACGCCCAATATTTACAGACACTTCCAGCCCTTCGTGCTCACCTAACGATAGTGGTAGTTTAAAAAGCTCAAGCGCTTCTTCAAGCGTTATAGTTTCTATGCTTTGCCCCAGCTTGAGCTTTGCAAACCTTGGTTTTTCTTCATCTTCTGATGAGCCGAGCTGTACCATGGGCCCATACTTTCCCATCCTGGAAATTACGGGCTTGCCTGTTACGTTATCCACTCCCAGAGATCTTTCTCCAACAGCTCTTACGGCGGTTTCAAGTGTGTGTTCCACCCCGGAATGAAATGGCTCATAAAAATCGCTTACCATTTTATTCCATTTCATTTTGCCTTCGGCAATTTCATCAAACTCTTCTTCAATGTTTGCTGTGAAGGAATAATCCATCACTTTGGTAAAATGCTGGTTAAGAAAATCTGTAACTACCAGGCCAAGGTCTGTAGGAAAAAGCTTTGATTTTTCTGTGCCGGTAATTTCGTGCTCCGTTATTTTTTGTATACTATCATCTTTCAATTTTAAAACGCGGTAATCTCTTTTTATGCCATCTTTATCTTTTTTCTCAACATAATTTCTTTTTATTATGGTTGAAATAGTTGGTGCATACGTGCTCGGCCTTCCGATGCCTAATTCTTCCAGCTTTTTTACCAGCGAGGCTTCCGTATAGCGTGCGCCGTGCTTTGTAAATTTTTCCGTAGCTGTCATCTGGTTGAAGCTCAGAGGCTGCCCGATGGTAACATTTGGCAAACGGCTTTCATCAGTTCCATCATTATCACCATCTTCATCGTCAGTGCTTTCAAGATATACTTTTAAAAACCCGTCAAACTTTATCACTTCTCCGCTTGCTGTAAGCTCTGCAGCGTTGGTGCTCACATCAATTTTTACAATAGTTTTTTCCAATTCTGCATCTGCCATCTGGCTGGCAATAGTTCTCTTCCATATCAGTTCATATAACCTGTTCAGTTCAGCATCATCGGCGCTGGTATTTTGCATGTAGGTAGGCCGTATAGCTTCGTGTGCTTCCTGGGCGCTTTCATTTTTGTTTTTGTATTTGCGCACCTGCAGGTATTTTGCGCCGTAGCTGTTATTTATTTGCGAGGTAATGTCGCCCATTGCAGTGCCACTAAGGTTTACACTGTCGGTACGCATGTAAGTTATCTTACCACTTTCATATAGCCGTTGAGCTATCAGCATAGTTTTGCTTACGCTGTATCCAAGTTTGCGGCTGGCTTCCTGCTGAAGGGTAGATGTGGTAAAAGGCGCGGCAGGCGTGCGTTTACCTGGCTTTACCTGTATGTCTTTTACCGTATATTTTGCGCCAATACATGTTTGTAAAAATTTTTCCGCATCTTCAGCATTGTTATATTTATTGCCCTCTGCTTTAAAGTTTACAGTTCTGTTATTAAGATCCGTTGCAGCCAGAGACGCTTCAATTTTAAAGTTGCTTACAGGCTTAAAATGGTTTATCTCTCTTTCTTTTTCAACAATAAGCTTTACGGCAACACTCTGCACCCTGCCTGCGCTGAGGCCGCCCTGCTGCCCGATCTTACGCCACAATACCGGGCTTAGCTCAAACCCAACAATCCTGTCGAGCACGCGCCTTGCCTGCTGCGCATTTACCAGGTTCATATCTATTGTGCGCGGGTTTTGCACGGCTCTTTCTATTGCCGGTTTTGTTATTTCATGAAATACGATTCTTTTCGTAGTTGCAGGATCCAGTTTTAATACTTCTGCAAGATGCCAGCTAATGCTTTCTCCTTCCCTGTCTTCATCGGATGCGAGCCACACTTCATCTGCTTTTTTTGCGAAGCTTTTTAGTTCATTAACTACTTTGGTTTTTTCAGGAGGCACAATATAAGATGGAGTGAAATTATTTTTTATATCTATACCCATATCATTCTTTTCCAGGTCTCTTATGTGTCCGTAACAGCTTTTAACCTCAAAGTCTTTACCTAAAATTGCCTCAATGGTTTTGGCTTTTGCCGGCGACTCAACTATCAATAAATTTTTAGCCATATTATTTATTTATCCTTTCTGCTGCTTATATAACGTTCTATTCTTTTTTAGGTTGGGTGCAATATTAGCCTAAAAAAAAAAAATAGAATCTTAAA
The DNA here is from genome assembly GCA_965276925.1 of Hanamia sp. Lineage (GTDB taxonomy): Bacteria > Bacteroidota > Bacteroidia > Chitinophagales > Chitinophagaceae > Ginsengibacter. Next base: position 2,234,244 of record OZ255711.1, on the reverse strand, counting down.
AGTATATAACCATATCCCCCGGACGATTTCCGGTTCTGGTTATTCATTATATTCGCAACAAGGTTTTTTATAGAACGTATTTTCAAAAGAAATCTTGCAACTTGATATTATTTAGTATAAACAATAATCCGTAACGGTTTATACATTACTTGAAAACATTCATTAAATGAAGATTGTAATTGTTGGATCTGGCAACGTAGGTACGGTATTGTGCCGCGCTATAAAGAATGCAGGCCATGAAATAGTGCAGGTGGTAAGCCGAAAGCTTGAACACGCAGCGGCTCTCGCTTCAGTTCATGGCACCAAAGCGGGGCTGCTTACCGATGCTGAGTTTATGGCTGCTGATCTGTACATCCTCGCGCTTAATGATGCACCGCTCATAAATCCTGAAAAATTTATTGCTTTAAAAAATAAATTTGTTGTGCACACGGCAGGCTCGGTGAGCATGAATGTTTTAAAAAATCTTACACCAGTTTATGGAATTTTATATCCTTTACAAACAATGTCAAAAGTAACCGGCCATGTACCGGAAATGCCGTTACTGGTGGAAGCAGATTCACCGGAAACACTACAAAATCTTGTGGACTTTGCAAAAACTATATCTAATACTGTAATACCCTCCACAGAAAGCGAAAGAATGCATTACCATATTGCCGCAGTGTTTGCCGGTAATTTTACCAACCACATGTATGCTATTGCAGAAAATTATTGCAACCATGAAAAGATAGATTTTAAAAATTTGATTCCACTGATAAAAGAGATCACTTCGAGGCTCGATCATTTCTCCCCGCGCGAAGTACAAACGGGGCCTGCTGTGCGTGAAGATATCATTACTATTAATAAACACCTGCAGGCACTTTCATCACATACCGATCCAAAATATTTATACCTGAAATTATCCGAGAGTATTTTAAAGCTTCACGAAAAACGCTTGTAAGTTTTTGTATGGTTTTATATATTATTATAAATAGCTTGCTTTAATTGTAAGGCTTTAAATTCTATTACAAAATCAACCAATGAATATTTTAACTGCTTTTAAAAACATAAAGGCATTTGCTTTTGATATGGATGGCGTGCTTACAGATGGCGGTCTTTTTATAGAAGCGGATGGTACATGGCTGCGCCGCATGGACATTAAAGACGGATACGCACTGCAGCTTGCCGTAAAGCAGGGATATAAAATAATTGTAATTTCCGGAAGCGATTCAAAGCCGGTGGCAGAGCGGCTTCGCAAGCTTGGCATTACTGAAATATTTATGAATGTTACTGATAAAGAAGCCTTCTTTAAAAACTATATTTTACAAAAAAATTTATTGCAAAATGAAATTTTATATATGGGTGATGATATACCAGATTATGGTTGCATGAAGCTGGCCGGCGTTGCCTGCTGCCCCGCTGATGCAGTGGCTGAGATAAAAAAAATATCAAATTATATTTCGCATGTATGCGGTGGTTATGGCTGCGTGCGCGATGTTATAGAAAAAGTGTTGAAGCTTAACAACCATTGGCCCATGCATACTTCAATTGCTTCTGTATAAGTTTTAATTTGCTTTGCAATGAACATCATCTCTTCTTTTTTTAAACTGGTAAGATGGCCTAATCTTGTTTTCATTGCATTAACGCAGATACTTTTTAAATTTTTTATTTTACAATTTGTTTATAAAGGCAGCGCAGAAACTGCAGTGTTATCCACGCCGTTATTTTTTTGTTTGCTTGCTGCTTCGGTTTTCATAGCAGCAGCAGGATACATCATAAATGATTATTTTGATATCAACATTGATCTTATAAATAAGCCATCAAAAATTATTATTGATAAGTATATAAAAAGGAGATGGGCCATTGTGCTGCATGTGGTGCTTTCCTTTGCAGGCTTCGCTTTAAGCTGTTATGCCGGGTACAAGCTGCGCAATATTTATGTGCCTTTATTCAACACTCTTTCTATCGCATTGCTATGGCTGTACTCTACCACTTTTAAAAAGAAATTACTTATTGGCAATGTGCTTATTTCTTTGTTAACCGCCTGGGTCATTCTTGTGCTCACTTTTGCAGAGCACAGGTATGGGTTAGTATCATCCGATGTGTACTGGCGCAAGCTGCTGAAACTTTCATTTATTTATGCTGGCTTTGCATTCATTATTTCCTTGATAAGAGAAGTGATAAAAGATATGGAAGATATGCAGGGCGATGTAAAATTTGGATGCACAACCATGCCTATTATTTGGGGCGTGCAGGTATCAAAAGTGTTTACGGCCGTGTGGCTTGTTGTGCTTACAGGCAGTGTGGTGGCTTTGCAGGTATATATCGTACAATTGGGCTGGTGGCTTTCTGCCGTATATTCAACCATCACTATTATTGTTCCTTTAATATGGATCTTGAAAAAATTATACGCGGCGCAATCGGTTAAAGACTACCATGAGCTGAGCAACACTGTGAAGTTTGTAATGCTTACCGGCATTATGTCTATGTGTTTTTTTTAATAGTATATATGAATTTTGAAAACATCATTTTAGCATCGCAGTCGGAGCGCCGAAGCCAGTTATTGCGGCTTGCCGAAATACCGTTTGAAGTGGTAACGCAGCCTACAGATGAAAGCTTTCCTGATGATTTATTACCAAAAGAAATAGCTATTCATATTGCAGTGAACAAAGCAATTGCGGTGCAAAATTTTATTGATCGTGTGCAGCATAACGGTTATGCACACACGATAATTGCTGCCGATACCATTGTTGTGCTTGGCGATAATATTATTGGCAAGCCAAAAGACAAAAGCAGCGCCATTGCTACGTTGCAGGCGCTTTCTGGTAATAGGCATTCTGTGATCACAGGCGTTTGCATTTTGCATAAAGAAAAAAGGATCTGCTTTGCAGAGGAAACTTTTGTGGAGTTTAACGAGCTTACAAAATATGAGATAGAACATTATATTGATACTTACCATCCGTACGATAAGGCAGGGGCTTATGCCATACAGGAATGGATTGGAGCCATTGGCATCCGATCTATAAACGGTGATTATTATAATGTGATGGGGCTGCCGGTGCAGAGGCTTGTGAAAGAATTGCTACAGTTATTTAATAAATAAAATTTTATATTTTCATCATCACTATCATTTCTGATGAAAGAAAATCTGTTGCAATACATCTGGCAGTTTCAGTATTTTAATAAGGCAGAGTTATGTACGCCTGCAGGAGATTCTATTCAAATTATTCATCCCGGAATTTACAATACTAACCAGGGGCCTGACTTTACCGGCGCAAAAATAAAGATAGGAAACACAATGTGGGCGGGCAATGTAGAGCTTCACGTGGATGCCTCGCAATGGAATGTGCACAATCATTCTTCAGATACTAATTATAATAATATCATTCTTCATGTGGTGTATAACAATGATGTACCTATAAAAGACAGAAACGGAAACAATCTTCCAACGCTGGAACTGCAAAGCAGAATCTCGATTTTATTACTTGAAAAATACAGGATGCTTATGGAAGCATCTTTTTTTATTCCATGTGAAAAACAAGTGCATGAAGTAGGCGATCTTACCATTCATAACTGGAAGCAGCGATTGGTGGCGGAGCGGTTGCTATCCAAATCAGCAGAAGTGTTAGAAATAGTAAAAGAGACAGGCTTTCATTGGGAAGAGTCTTTCTGGTGGCTAATTGCAGCCAACTTTGGCCTTACGGTAAACAGTGATTTGTTTTTACAAATTGCAAGACATATTCCTTTAAAAATTCTTGCCAGGCATAAAAATAATATAAACCAGCTTGAAGCAATTCTGTTTGGCGTAGCAGGTCTGTTGCATGATAATTTTAATGAAAAATATCCTGCAATGCTTTATAAAGAATTTTTATTTCTTCAAAAAAAATATAAGCTTACTATTATTAATGGAAGAGTTTCTTTTTTAAGAATGCGTCCCGCCAATTTCCCCACCATACGGCTTGCACAAATCTCTATGCTTATTCACGGGAGCGAGCATTTGTTTTCAAAGATCAAAGAAGCCACCTCATTGAGTGATATAAAGAAATTGCTTGCCGTAACAGCGAACGATTACTGGCATTATCATTATGTATTTGATGAAGAAGCCATTTATAAAAAGAAAACATTAGGAGAGAGCACCATTAATAATATTATTATAAATACAATAGTCCCTTGTCTTTTTGCTTACGGAATGTATTATAAAGAACAGCCGGTTAAAGACAAGGCCTTAGCATGGCTTGAAGAAATTTCGCCGGAAAACAATGCAATTACCAAAGGCTTTCAGCAGCTGCATTTTACTAATAAAAATGCCTTTGATTCGCAATTTTTTATTCAATTAAAAAATAAATATTGTGATAATAAGCTTTGCCTTAATTGTGCCATAGGAAATTCTATTTTAAAACGAAGCGAATGAGCAGGCGTTTATGCTTTACAAATAATTTATCAATTTTTTAACCACCTATCTTTTTTAGCACCAGGTATAAGTTGCCTCAACTTTTATATCAGGATGAAGGCTTTTTATGACAGGGCAATTATCGCCTGTTTTTTCTAAAATAACCTTATCTTTTTCACTTGCCTTTCCTCTCATCGTTACGGCTACTTCTATCTTGCCTACTCTGCGAGGCTCTGCCAGCATGTGTTTGGTGACATCAGCAGTTGATTGCGCTATATCAATACCCATGCTGTTTGCTTTTATGCCCATTGTTGTAAGCATGCAGGTTGCCAGTGAAGCGCATAAAAGATCGGTGGGCGAAAAACGTTCGCCTTTTCCTTTGTTATCTGTGGGTGCGTCTGTTTCTATTTCTGTTTTGCTTTGTATGTGTTCCGCTATGCAGCGCAGGTGGCCGGTGTAAACTATTGAGGCAGTCATTATATTATATTTGTTTAATTTTACAAAAGTAAATTTCAACCATTTTTCATGCAAAAAATAATCATTTTTATAAGCCTTGTTTTATTATCATTTTGCACACTTGCGCAGGAAACAAAGAAGCAAAGAAAAGAGGAAAAACGTCAGCATAAAAACGAATTGATTAAAGAAGAAGAAGAAGGTGTGATTGCATATAAGAAAAGTTTCGTATTTGGCGCCAAGCTTATCAGCGATGGCTATGGCGCATTCTTTGAAATCGGCCGTGCAAGCTCAGTGAAAAAGGCAACTTTATATCAGCTTGAAATAAGTGAGAAAAAAAGCATAAAAGAAGATAAGCAAAACAATTCATCCTATAATTCTATCCCCTTTATTTTTGGTAAAGAAAATTTTTTTTATCCTGTAAAGATGGGTGTGCAGCAACAGATCTTGCTGGGAAATAAATCAAATAAAAACGGTGTAAGCATTACAGCTAATTATGGTGGTGGAATATCGCTGGGCCTTTTACGACCATATTATGTGCAGGTTGCTGACAGCTCCGGCAATTATATTTTTGTAAAATATAACGCTGCAAATAGCCATTATTTTCATGATCCAAATTCAATTTCTAGCGGCCCCACTTTTGGTAAAGGCTGGAGCGATATAACTGTAACACCCGGGCTATATGCAAAAGCTGCAGTGAGGTTTGATTATGGAAGTTATAATGAAACGGTTTCTGCCATTGAAGTGGGAATAACCGCTGATTATTATACAAAAAAAATTCCTATACTTTTTGATGTGCCCGAGCGAACATTCTTTTTCAGCGGTTATGTTTCTATTTGTTTTGGTAAAAGAAAATAGCTCACATTTCAATACATCTTTTTAAATTTTAAGCTAAATAGTAATGAGTGATGAAGTGGTGATGCCAGTGGAAACCAAGCCAAAAAAACCATCATGGCTAAGGGTTCGGCTTCCTATTGGTGAAGAGTATAAGCAGGTAAGAAGCCTTGTGGATACACATAAACTTCATACAATTTGTGAAAGCGGAAACTGCCCAAATATGGGCGAATGCTGGGGCGAAGGAACTGCAACATTTATGATTTTGGGAAACATCTGTACCCGAAGCTGCGGCTTTTGTGCAGTGGCAACAGGTCGTCCGCTTGCTGTTGACTGGGATGAGCCGCAGCGCGTGGCTGAAGCTATTCATCTTATGAAAGTGAAACACGCCGTAATAACATCTGTTGACAGAGATGAGCTCAAAGACGGTGGTTCCATCATTTGGTATAATACAATTAAAGCAGTAAAGGCTTTAAACCCTGATACTACATTGGAAACTTTGATCCCTGATTTTAAGGCAGAAAAAGAAAACATTGAAAGAGTGATAGACGCTTCGCCTGATGTAGTAAGCCATAATATTGAAACCGTAGAACGCCTCACACGTACAGTGAGAATACAGGCGAAATACTGGCGCAGTATGGAGACATTAAGAATATTAAAAGCCGGTGGCATGAGAACTAAAAGCGGTATTATGCTGGGGCTTGGCGAGGCAAAGGAAGAAGTGGTGCAAACGCTGAAAGATTTACGGGAGAGTTATGTGGATGTAGTAACTATTGGCCAATATCTTCAGCCTACTAAAAAGCACCTGGAAGTAAACAGGTTCATACATCCTGATGAATTTAAAGAATATCGCCAAATAGGCTATGAGCTTGGGTTTGACTATGTAGAGAGCGGCCCGCTGGTGCGCTCATCTTACCATTCTGATAAACACGTGATCGCTGGCTGGGGAAGAAGCCAATGGGAAAAGGAGAAATGCGTTTAAGAAAGAAAGGCATAAATTTTTTAATTTTTATAGCATGGGTATTCCGGGAAAAATAATTCCGCATTACACCTATAATGACTGGGTTCATTGGGAAGGTAAGTGGGAACTGATAGAAGGGCATCCTATTGCGATGAGCCCTGCACCCATTCCAATACATCAAAGAGTTGCTTCAGAGCTAAGCACAGAGTTGGTTTTGTCATTGCGGAAATCAAATTGCAAGAAGTGCAGAGTATATAATCCTTTGGATTATAAAATTGCTGAGGATACAATATTAGTTCCGGATATATTAGTTATTTGTGGCGAAGTGAAGAAAAAGTTTTTAGATTTTCCACCTGAAATAGTGGTTGAAATTTTATCTCCTTCAACAGCGTTGAGAGACCGGAATACCAAATATCAATACTACCAGCAGCAGGGCATAAAATATTATCTCATCGTGGATGCAGAAAAAAAAAGTATAGAAGTATATATGCTAAAGGATTTTGAATATTGCTTACAGCCGCTTACTAATTCTTATGAATTTTATTTGAATGACGACTGCATTATTACTCCTGATCTTAACGGTATATTTGATTAAATAATTCAGGGTTTTGGTTCGTTTTTTATCTCCCACACCAACGCACTTGCGCCCAGTATAGCTGCATCAGATTCCTTTAATTCGCTGAACAATAGCTTTATTTTATTTTGGTAAATAGGCAGCAGGTTTCTTTCCATACTTTCCTTTACAGGGTCCATTAAAATTTTTCCTGATTTAATAACGCCGCCAAATAATATGATAGCTTCCGGTGAAGAAAACATAACAAAATTGGCCAAAGCTTCTCCCAAAATTTCTCCGGTATATTTATAAACTTCTTTGGCAATGTTATCATTCATCAAAGCAGCTTCATAAATATTTTTTGCTGAAATATCGTTAGGCAAAAATTTTCTTAATACACTTTCTTCATTTAATCTTTCATTTAATAGTTCTTTTGCCGTAAGAGAAATACCTGTGGCAGAGGCATAAGTCTCAAGTGTGCCGCGCATTCCCGTGCCCCAGTGCAATCTTCCTCCTGGCCTGATGGTGGTATGGCCAAGCTCCCCCGCAAAGCCATCGTGGCCTAATATTAATTCTCCATTAGCAACAATGCCGCTGCCTACTCCTGTGCCAAGCGTTATCATTATAAAATCTCTCATGCCACGGGCGGCGCCATACATCATTTCGCCCACCGCCGCTGCATTGGCGTCGTTTGTAAGGGAGCAAGGCTTTTTAAATCTTTTTGTAATCAGCTTGGCAAGAGGTATAATGCCTCTCCATTGCAGGTTAGGCGCATATTCAATAGTACCATTGTAATAATTTCCATTAGGGGCGCCTACGCCAATTCCTTTTATCATGCTTTCCCCGCCAATGGCTTCAATGGCAGGATACAGCTCATTATATAATTCTTCAATAAATTTTTCAACATCTACATGGTTAGTGGTAGAAATATCGCCGCGGTTAGTTATATCGCCGCGATGATTTACAATCCCATATTTTGTATTTGTTCCGCCAATATCAATACCTATTGCATACTCAAGAGGAAGATCCCGTTCCATATTTCTTTTATCATTCATAGAAATCTTCAAAATAATACCGCAAATTAAAAGTTGAATTAATGTCCACCCTTACTTTCCAAAGCATCGAAATCTATACCCTGACCTTTAAGAATCGTTTTAGCTCTTATGGCATAAAAAGCAAGATAAAGAAAACAAGCCACGCCGACCACATAAGATAATTGTATCCCGATAATAGAAGGTGAAGCGATGTAACCCTGCAACACGCTTATAAAACCGCCGCCCATAATCATCATTATTAAAAAGTTAGATCCTTCACTTGTATGCTTGCCTAAGCCGGCTACTGCAAGTGTGAAAATACATGGCCACAATGTTGAACAAAATAATCCTACACTAATAAATGCATATACGCTTACCAATCCGTCAGCAGCCATACCAATTATTAATGCCGTAATTCCCAGGCATGAAAAAATCAGCAACTGCCTTGCGGGGTTTCCTTTACTTAATATATCACCAATAATTAATATAATAATTATAAATACATAAATATAAAAAGGAGTTATATCGTGATTAGCAATTTTATTAATAATAAGAAATACCGCAAAAGCAAGATAAGGTGTGATGAAGCGAAGTATTTTTTTTGTGCCCATCTTTATGTCAAAGGCGCCTACGGAACTTGTCCACCTGCCGATCATTAAACTCGCCCAATACAGCGATACAAAAGGTGCAATATTTTCTGTAGGAAATTTAAGACCACCGGCTGCAACTGCGCTACTCGTGTTGGTTACAATATGATTGTTTAACAGCAGCAAATGTTCCTTCATAAATTCCGGAAGATTGCTTGCTGTTGAAACCTCCACACCCACATAAATAAAAATGGCTACCATGCCAAGTGCAAGCTGTCCGTAGCTAACAGCACTTTTTCTTACAACGCCTGGAATTTTGTATTCAGGAGATATATCCGTTGGTGTTGCAACAGCGCTGTCATTGTCATAGGTTGTTTCTATTTTATTAGGTAAATTAGAAAACTTAAAAACAATAGCTACTAAAATAAATAAACCACCCAAAATAAGATATGGAGTTTTTACGGCGCCGATACTGGCAACATTAGGTGTGCCATTTAATGCCAGCGTACCAAATATGGCAAAGCTTACAATAACAGGTCCGATGGTAGTTCCAAAATTATTTACGCCACCGGCAAGGCTTAGCCTCTGCGAGCCTGTTTTAGGATCGCCCATGGCAATGGCTAAAGGATTTGCAGCTGTTTGCTGTAATGAATAGCCTAATCCAATTATAAACAACCCGGTAATTAATAATGCAAACGATGCATTATCTGCTGCCGGATAAAAAAGCAAAGCGCCAATGGTAGATATAACAAGGCCTAATGCAATACCATTTTTATAACCCAGCCGGTTAAGAATATCGCCGCCAATAGCCTTGCTTATAAAATAATAAATAACGGAACCGACTGTATATGCCACATAAAAAGCAAAAGAAATCATTTGCGATTGCCATTGCTGAAGGTGCAATTTTTCCTTAAAAACCGGAATTAAAATATCATTACTTGCAGCAACAAAACCCCAGAAGAAAAACACTGTTATCAATACTGCAAATTGCGACCATTTTGTTTGTTGAGTCATTACAATCGTTTTTATTAAAAATTTTATAAAGGTTGAAAGTAGTGCAAATAATTTAAGCCATCAATTTTCATTAATAAATTTTTTAATACTAAAAAGTGTTTACTTTCAATTTAATTTTTTGATATGGAGATACTTCATGTAAGCGCAGAATGTTATCCTGTGGCCAAAGCAGGCGGCCTTGGAGATGTAGTGGGCGCTTTACCAAAGTATCAAAATAAGCTTGGGCATTTTGCTAAAGTGGTGATGCCCATGTACCGTACAAAATTTTTATACGATAATACTTTTGAGGTAGTTCATAAAGGCGCATTTGGCCTCTCTAATTATTGGTTCGATTATACTATAATAAAAGAAACAACAAACAAGCTCCAGTTTGATCTTTACCTTGTTGATATTTATGGCATTCTTGACCGTGAAAAAATTTATGGGTATAAAGATGATACCTTACGTTTTACAGCATTTCAAATTGCAGTGGTTGACTGGTTAAGTAAATGGAACCATCACCCGGATATTGTGCATGTGCACGACCACCAGGCTGCGCTGATACCTTTTATGATGCAGCACTGTTATGCTTACAGGCATTTATCTTACATAAAAACAATACTAACTATTCATAACGCAGAATACCAGGGCTGGATGGGCTGGGATCAATCTGATTATATACCTTATTATGATGCTTGGAAAACTGGTTTGCTGGAATGGCAAAAAGCAATCAATCCGCTGGCATGTGCTATAAAATGTGCATCGAAAGTTTCCACCGTGAGCCCTGGCTACCTGGAAGAGCTGCGATACAACGCCAATGGGCTTGAAGCATTATTTGAATATGAAAAAGGTAAATGTTATGGTATATTAAATGGAATAGATACTGATGTATGGAACCCGGAGCACGACACTTACATCGAAGATAATTTTAACGTAGAAAATTGCAAAGAAAAGAAAGCCGCCAACAAAAAAATACTGTGCGATCTTTTTAATCTTAACGATGATAAACCATTGATAGTTTTTATTGGAAGGCTGGTAGGTGAGAAAGCTGCAGATCTTTTACCAGGCGCAATAAGCGACTGCATTTATCACATGGAAGGCCGGATGAACTTTTTAGTGCTCGGCAGCGGCGACCCAGCCATAGAGCATAGCCTGCAAAATATGCGGGGTCGTTTTTTTGGATATTATAATTCGCAGATTGGCTATAACGAAAAACTTAGTCATCAGATGTATGCCGGCGCCGATTTTCTTTTAATGCCCAGCAGGGTAGAGCCTTGCGGCCTCAACCAAATGTACGCCTTACGGTATGGCACCATACCTATCGTAAGAAATACAGGCGGCTTAAAGGATACGGTTAAAGACTTCGGCTCTGAAGGTGGCTATGGTATTTGCTTTGACCAGGCAACAGTTGGGGAAATAACTCATTCTGTTTACCGGGCCATTCAATTGTATGACCAGCAGCAACGCATGGATGATATAAGAAAACAAATTATGAACATTGACAACAGCTGGGAGCGCAGCGCAGAGGTTTATATTAATTTGTATAATTCGTAAAGCGGGTTGAGGAGTTGAGGGGTTGAGAAAGTTTAGGAAGTTTAGAAAGTTGAGGAAGTTTAGAAAGTTGAGGAAGTTTAGAGAGTTGAGGAAAGATTAATTCTTAAGCCGACTAAATCATATTTTTATTGCTGGAAATAAATGGAAAAAATTAAATTGAAAAAAATAATAAACCGAAAAAATAGTATGTAGAGTTATGATCTAAGCCTCTAAACTTTCTAAACAACTGAACCTCCTCAACCCTCTAAACAACTAAACCTTCTAAACTTTCTAAACCCTCTAAACAACTAAACTTTCAACCCTTAACCCTAACCCTCAACCACTCAACTCCTCAACTCTAAACTTCTAAACACCAAACTCTATGTGGATCAGCAAGTCATTAATAGCAGTAATACTCGGCGGTGGCGCAGGCTCACGGCTTTACCCATTAACAGCCAGCAGAAGCAAGCCCGCTGTGCCTATCGCCGGTAAGTACAGGCTGGTGGATATTCCAATTTCAAACTGTATTAATTCAAACATCAACAGGATATTTGTGCTTACGCAGTACAATTCTGCATCGCTTAACAAGCATATAAAAAACACCTACCAGTTTAGTGCATTCAGCTCCGGTTTTGTAGATATTATGGCGGCTGAGCAAACGCCCGATAATCCCAAATGGTTCCAGGGCACTGCAGACGCTGTAAGGCAATCTTTGAGGCATATACAAAATAATGAGTTTGATCATGTGCTGATTTTATCTGGCGACCAGTTGTATCAAATGGACTTCGGAACTATGTTTCGCAATCACGAAAAAAATAATGCCGACATCACTATTGCAACCATACCGGTAACCGCAAAAGAGGCAACGGAGTTTGGCATTTTAAAGTCTGATGAAGAACATAAGATAACATCTTTTATAGAAAAGCCTGCGGCAGATCTGCTTCCGGAATGGTTAAGCGATACCGGTGGTGTAATGCAGGGCTTTGGCAGAAATTACCTCGCATCAATGGGTATTTATCTTTTTAAAAGAGAAGTACTGTTGGATCTTTTGCATAAGCAAAATAAAGATGCAACAGATTTTGGTAAAGAAGTTATACCTCACTCTATTAAGGAACACAAGGTTTTCAGCTACCAATACGATGGCTACTGGACCGACATTGGAAATATTTGCTCCTTTTTTGAAGCAAACCTTGGGTTAACAAAAGATATTCCGCCGTTCAATTTTTTTGATAATACACAAAAAGTATATACCCGGTCCCGAATGTTGCCACCGGCAAAGATCAGCGGGTCAAACTTAAAAAACGCGCTGGTTGCCGATGGATGCATCATCTTTGGCGACCGAATTGAAAACTGTATCGTGGGCATAAGAACCAGGATAGGCTTTGGTTCTGTAGTGATTGATACCTATTTAATGGGCAGCGATTATTATGAAACGCTGGAAGAAATTTCTTTCGATGCAGAAAAGGGCTTGCCCAAATTAGGAATTGGCGATAACTGTTTTATAAAAAATGCTATTGTTGATAAAAATGTTCGCATAGGAAATAATGTACGGATCAATGGAGGCAGCCATCTATCCGACACAGACCATGAATTGTACACTGTAAAAGATGGAATTGTGGTAGTAAAAAAAGGTGCTGTTGTACCTGATGGCTTTTTATTAGGATAAAATAAAATACATAAACGATTGCATGAGTATAACCCGAACAGCTGAGATAACGCCGGATGCACCTTTGGTTGCAAAGCCGAGGCTTTCTCTTGCAGCTATTATTAATATGAGTGTTGGCTTCTTCGGAATCCAGTTTGGATGGGACTTGCAGCGAGCCAACATGGGAGTAATTTATAATAATCTTGGTGCCAATGCCGATAAAATTCCTTATCTTTTTTTAGCTGCTCCCATTACCGGATTAATCGTACAACCGATAATTGGTTACATGAGCGACAGAACATGGATACCGAAATTAGGAAGGAGGCGTCCTTATTTTTTAGCAGGCGCCATTTTAAGTTCTATTGCATTAATATTTATGCCCCATAGCTCATCTTTGTGGATGGCTTCTGGTTTATTATGGGTGTTAGATGTGTTTGGAAATGTTTCCATGGAACCCTTTCGTGCCTTTGTAATTGATAAGCTGCCCGACAGCCAGGTAAATAAAGGCTTCGTAATGCAAAGCTTAATGATTGGCCTTGGTGGTTCTATAGCTTCATCGCTACCGTGGATTTTCAACAATATTTTTTATGTAAACAATATTGCTCCCAAAGGCATCATCGCAGATAATGTAAAATATTCATTTTACATAGGCTCATTCTTTTTTTTAGGCGCAGTGTTATATACTGTTTTTACAACCAAAGAATATCCTCCTGCAGATGTAAGCTTCCGGCAAAAAGTGAAAGAATCTAATAAAGGATTTGGCGGCGGTGCAGGTGAAATATTATCAGCAATAAAAAATATGCCTAAAAAGATGAAGGTTATTGCATTGATACAATTTTTTACATGGCCAGGATTGTTTTTAATGTGGTTTTATTATGCGCTATCCGTTGCCTACAACGTGTTTGGCGCCACAAGCGATACTGATCCTGCGTTTGGAAATGGAAAAGATTTCGCAGGGCTTACCTTAGCGTTTTACAGCGTTATTACTTTTTTATTTTCATTGATACTTCCAGCTATTGCAAATAAATTAGGAAGAAAATTAACGCATTCTTTATGCTTATGCGCCGGTGCTATAGGCTTAATAAGTGTTGCATTTATTCACAATAAATATTATTTATTTGGGTCAATGGTAGGCGTGGGCATAGCATGGGCAAGCATTTTATCAATGCCTTATGCCATGCTTAGTGGTATTTTACCAAAAGATAAAGTAGGTATTTATATGGGCATATTTAATTTCTTTATCGTATTGCCAGAGATCATTGCTGCTTTTTGCTACCCCTGGCTAATGAAGCATGTATTTAATAACAACATGCTCAGCGCTGTTTTGTCCGGCGGGGTATTAATGATTATTGCCGCCTTTATCTGTTATTTTTTTATTGAAGAAAAAAGGTTTATTGAAGAAGAACTGGTTGTGATACCGGATACCCAACTTGGATAATATGAAAACATTTCTCTTTTTACTTTTTAACTTTTACTTCTTACCACTTCCTTTTGCACAGTCTGCCGAATACAAATGTTATCCCACAAACTGGTGGGTGGGCATGAAGAATCCCAACCTGCAATTAATGGTTCATTTAAAAAATGTTGCACAATTAATTCCTGATCAAAAACTGCCTGATGCAGGAATCAGCTTCGATGGTATGATTCTTAAAAAAATACATCATGTTGAAAACCCAAATTATGTTTTCTTAGATTTTATTATTAATAAAAATGCAAGGCCCGGTTTGCGTAAATTGATCTTTGTCAGCCCCGGGTATCATCTTTCCATCAACTATCAATTAAAAGAGCGAAGAGCGGGTAATGGAACTGCATTTGCGCAAGGCGTTACATCAAGAGACTTAATTTATTTATTGATGCCCGACCGCTTCAGTAATGGGGATCCGTCAAATGATAAGTTTAGTGATATGAACGATACATCGGCCGATAGGAATAGCCCGTTTCTGCGCCATGGTGGCGATCTGCAGGGCATTATCAATCATTTAAATTATTTTAATGATTTAGGTGTAACCGCTTTATGGCTTACGCCCGTTGTTGAAAACGATATGGCTTTAACCAGCGAAGAAGGCACAAAAAGAAGCACGTATCATGGTTACGCATTTACCGATCAATATAAAATAGACAAGCGTTTTGGCGGCAATGAATTATATAAAACCATGATTGATTCGGCACATTCGCATCACCTGAAAGTGATACAGGATGCGGTTTACAATCATATCGGCGATAAGCATTTTTTATTTACTGATATGCCTGCAAAAGATTTTTTTAATCAATGGCCATCTTACACTAATACAACCTACAAAGATCAGCCGCTTGTGGATGAATATGCATCCAGATACGATTACGATCTTTCTGAGAAAGGATGGTTCACTCCCTTCATGCCGGATATGAATCAGCGCAATCCTTACGTGGCAAATTATTTAATTCAATATGCGCTTTGGGCAGTGGAAGAATTTGGAATTGACGGATGGCGCGTGGACACTTATTTTTATAGCGACCGAAATTTTCTGAACAATATAAACAATGCACTGATCAAAGAATTTCCAGCCATAACAGTGTTCGGCGAAACAACCATGCAGTCGGTAACAGAGCAGGCATATTATTGCCAAAATAATATTGAAACAAAGTGGAAAAGCAACCTGCAAGGCGTCATAGATTTTCAGCTGGAAGGCGCAATGCTTGCTTCATTAAATGAAGACTTCGGATGGGCAAATGGAGTTATGAAATTGTATAATATTTTGGTGCAGGATATTTTGTATAAAGATCCTATGCGCAACCAGATATTGCTGGACAATCATGACCAGGATCGCTTCTTTTCAGTGGTTGGCGAAGATTTTAATAAATATAAAATAGGTATTACGATACTGCTTACTGAGCGTGGTATTCCGCAACTGTATTACGGCACAGAAATTTTAATGAAGAACTATAAAAACCCGTCTGATGCCGAAGTAAGAAAAGATTTTCCCGGTGGGTGGAAAGAAGATTCCGTAAATAAATTTACCTCATCAGGACGGACGAAGCAGGAAAATGAGGCATATAATTATGTAAAAAAATTAGCGCATTTTAGAATGAATGCATCAGCCCTTACAACCGGAAAGCTTATGCAGTATGTTCCTCAGGATGGCGTATATACTTATTTCAGGTATGATGATAAGCAAACGGTAATGATCGTGCTCAATACATCAAAGGAGCTTAGAGCTATATCGCTTGCTCACTTTACCGAAAGAACAAAAGGCTTTAGTAAAATGAAAAATATAGAGACTGGTGAAGTAGCTGCCTTAAAAGATTTCTCTCTGGATGCAATGTCCTGCGGCGTATGGGAGCTCATCCATTAAATGGAATGGTACTTCTGCTGAAACTTCACCCAGTTTGTTCTTTGGCGACAGTAAGTACTCTTTTGAAGCCTATAATTATATTCTTTAAGGATAGAACTGTGTCAAAATTTTTGGCTCTTAACCTTGAAAGCAATTGTCGAAATTTGGAGTTGATTATATTGTTGTTGTATTTAAATTTTATGCTGGATTAAAGTGCTGTTGAAATAGTAATGTCTCATCTTCCCTTTAAATAATACAAAAGGCTGCCATAAAGCAGCCTGTTAAGGGATTATTTTTTAAAGAATTTTAAGGTAAAAACAATAACAGCAAGTGTAGATTAATGGCAGTTATCTCATCTTTAAAACACTATAACGTAATAGAATTATTTTTATTATATGAAACTTATTTTTTTTGAAAAAGATACAGTTTTACATTTGCCATAATTTTTAAACAAAAAACTATGGAACAACAAGACGACGAAAAAGAAGCAGTAAAAGGAATACTACTGGTAAGCCTTTTGGCCGGGCTGGGCATACTTTTTATGGTTCTTATAAACAGATAATTTCAATCAGCTGCTTTAGTGCAATGGCTCATGCTGATAGGTTTTGCCTTTTATTTTTTCTATGCCTTTACCTGTAATTGATATGGCAATTTTATCAAGATGCTTAATTAAGATTAAATCTTTTTCTGCAAGAGATTGCAGGTGAAGCTTAATTATATCCCAATCATTTAATTGTCTGAGTATAATTTCTCTTGCGCTGCACAGGTAAGTTTCAGGGCTGGGATCGTGCTTCACTATGTCAAAAATTGTTTTCAGTGTAAGGTATTCTTCTTCCATTTCCATATTCTAAATTTACAAGGCAGAAATATTTAATATAACAAATTTGCAAAAATTTTTTATCAACATTCAATAACAATATTTATTATTGGTTTTACTTTTATTAAGTTATTGAATAAACGCAATGATAGCAGACAGCAAAGCAATGATAAGCAATTCTTCCGCAAATAATGATACTTGCTGCGGAATAGATCCTTATAAAATTAAAAAGGCAACTATCATAATACGCTCGCTCAATCATCCTCAGCGAAGAACAATTATTAATGCGCTGAAAGAGAGTAACACCACCGTTACCAATCTGTATCTGAAATTAAACATGGAACAGTCAATACTTTCACAACATCTTGCCGTGCTGAGACGTGTAGGCCTTTTGTCGCAACAGCGCAAAGGAAAATTTATCTATTATTCAATTAATAAAAAACGTATGGAAAAAATAAACCAGTTGCTCCATGCCTTTGTTGGGTAAGCAGTTTCATAAATTTCGTCTATAACATAACTGTTACCTGACACACTGACCTTCTTCATTTCAATTGATTAATTTTGCTTTCATTTTTATAAGAATTTTTTTAAACTTTATTATATTATATAGAAAATCAAATAAGTTATTTATTAAAATAAATAATTGCTTTAAATGAAAATAAAAATTACCCTATTCTTTATTTGCGCTGTAGCCTTTTATTCATGCGGTTCTAATGAGCGGTACAAAACCGCTACAAATAGATCAGATTCACCTAATGAAAATCGCTTTGTAAATATTCACCTGGCTTCAAAATATGATACATCGTGTGGAATGCCATTGTCTGCCGGGCTTGAAGACACACTGCATTATAATAACAAAGTGTATGGCTTTTGCTCTCAGGGATGTAAAGAAGAATTTATAACAAAGCTCAAGAAAAATAATAAAAGATAATTGATAACAATTAAACCATTCCCGGGAATGCGTTTGCTTATCATCTGAATTTTTAAATGGAAATACACAAGCATTCTTTGAAGGCCATCCGTGTACGGATAAATTTATTTTTCTTTTTTTATGGATTTATTTATGCTACATGGGCTTCGCGAATACCCGCCATTCAGCAGTCGCTTCACATGAGCGACCCGCAATTGGGTGGCGTTCTTCTCGGAATGCCGGTGGGCTCTTTTCTTACGCTTCCTTTTTCCGGTTTTCTAAGCGCAAAATATGGCAGCAAAAAAATTATTGCTATTGTATGTATTATTTATAGCTGCCTGCTGGTATGCATTGGTTTTTCTCAAAGTATTTTACTGCTTACCATAGCTTTATTCTTTTTTGGCTCTGCAGGTAATATGATGAACATTGCTATAAACACACAAGCTATTGAGCTGGAAGCTTTGTATAAACGAAAAATTATCTCTTCATTTCACGGCGTATGGAGCACCGCAGGCCTTGCTGCTGCTGCATTAGGCACGTTTTTCATTGGTAAAGGATTTGCCGTTCGCTGGCATTTGCTTTTAGTTGCAGGCATTTCTCTTGCTGTCTTCCTGCTTTCAGTGCCCTATCTTTTGCAGGAAAAAAATGACAAATTTGAAAAGCGGCCTTTATTTGTAAAGCCGGACAGAATGCTTTGGGGGCTTGGTATTATTGCCTTCTGTTCATTAATATGCCAGGGCGCTATGTTCGACTGGAGCGGTGTTTATTTTAAAAAAGTTTTAGTTACTGACAAAACTTTTATTGGCTTTGGGTATACCGCATTTATGATTGCAATGACCGGCATTCGCTTCATTACCGATTGGATCACACAAAAAATAGGCTTCAAAAAAATTATGATTCTATGCGGTATTTCTGCAACGGCGGGCTTACTGCTCGCTGTAGCTTTTCCTTATTTAATACCTGCAACTATCGGGTTATTTTTAGTAGGTATGGGCGTGTCTCCGGCTATACCTTTGGTGTTTAGCGCCGCTGGCAAATTTAAAACATTACCACCGCCTGTGGCTATAGCTGCCGTTTCATCTATTGGCATGATAGGCCTTTTGCTTGGGCCAGCCATGATTGGCTTTATAGCAGGCGCCACCGGCTTAAAAATTTCTTTTCTTTTCTTATCTCTTTTTGCAATTGCAATTATTATCACTTCTTTTTTTATAAAAAATGAAGAACATATATAAATAAAAAAACCCGCATCAGCGGGCTTTAAAAACTTTCGTTTCAGGGATACATGGTTTAAAAAAGGATAAATTGGATGCCTTTTAAGGCGGTGTTTTCATCAGGATTTAATATTGTTATTTCAAGGTATTAAATTAAAAAAAAAGAAGTTGACTGATATTGGATCTGGTCTTTCGGATATTTATTTTTCAATGGATTTGGATATTTTTTGATTAATGTTTGTTGAACATCAATCAACTTCTGAATACAAATATATAGCTGCGCTAATGACTGCACAAGAGCATTCTTGCTACATTTCTTTAGTAATAAAATTACGGCGTAGCAGGTATTTGTACGCATCGCTATATTTATGCTGCAAAAAATACGGTTAAAAGATACGGTAGCGTATATTCTTTTTAATAATAATGATATTTGTTTATACAATAAGATTTCTTTAGAAGCGTATGTATGCAGCAGCAGCATTATTATCATCTTATTTAAAAATGCAAAATAAGTTATGCAAGTTTCTTCTTCCATCCAACACAGGCTTGAAACACAGCACGAGGCAATTGAGCAAATCATTGCCTCTATAAATAATAACCGAATGGAGCTAAGGCCTGAACCGGGAAAATGGAGCATTAAAGAAATTATTGCCCATTTGGTAAGATACCAGCAGGTTTATATAGAAAGAATTAATAATACACTTGAAGAAGAAGTGCCGTTCTTTCAGCAATATATTGCAGAAAATGATGGAGATTTTGAGTATTGGTGCACCAACGATGCAGAACAGCTTTTGCAACAATTATATGCAGACAGAAAAGCCATAAATGATATTATTTTTAACTTAAATAAAGAACAATGCAACAGGCTGGCCATACATAAGAAATATGGCTCACATACAATTATTCAATGGATGGAATTCTTCCTGCTGCATGAGGCGCATCATATACTCGCCATATTTAAGCTGGCTTTTGATATTGAAATAAAATAAACAAATGCAGGGTAACAGTTATCTCCTACCCTTTTTTCCAAATAAAATAAATAAGACCTTTTCAAAGAAGTATTACCTAAGATTATTCAGGCTTTTCCATTTTGTAAATTGTTATAAAAGAACATAGCAATAAATTATTTTTGTTATCTATGTTTAGATAAAAAATTACTAAATGATTGACTACAGATCGGATACTTTTACCCAGCCTACTCCATTAATGCTTGAAGCAATGTTCAGGGCAAAAGTGGGTGATGATGTATTTAGTGAAGACCCAACCGTAAACGAGCTGGAAGCGCTCGCTGCTGAATTATTCGGAATGGAAGCAGCGCTTTTTTGCCCCAGCGGCACAATGACCAATCAAATAGCAATAAAATGTCATACACAACCAGGCGATGAAATTATTTGTGATAAGCTAAGCCATGTTTACATTTATGAAGGTGGCGGCATTGCATTCAATTCAGGGTGCCAGGTAAGGCCTGTAGAAGGAAACCGCGGGCGAATCACCGCGCAGCAGATTACCACTTCTATAAATGACACAGATTATCATAAGCCGAGAACAAAACTGGTAAGCCTTGAGAACACTGCAAACCGCGGTGGTGGCAGTTGTTATGCTATGAGTGACCTGCAACTTATAAAGCAGGTTTGTTTGCATAACGATCTTTCAATTCATCTTGATGGGGCAAGATTATTTAATGCAATAGTGGAGCATAAGCAGCAGCCCGAAGAATATGGAAAAATTTTTGACAGCATTTCCATTTGCCTGAGCAAAGGGCTTGGAGCGCCCGTGGGCAGCCTGCTTATCAGCAATAAAGATTTTATAACAAAAGCAAGAAGAGTAAGAAAAGTTTTTGGCGGCGGCATGAGGCAGGCAGGTTATTTGGCTGCCGCGGGCATCTTCGCTTTGGAGAACAATGTTGATCGCCTGCAGACTGATCATACTCATGCAAAGCAAATAGCTGAAGCATTATTAAAAAAATCTTTTACCGGTAGAATGATGCCTGTTGAAACAAACATTATCATTTTTGAAGTGCAGGAAACTTACACTGCTCAATCGCTTGCAGACGCGTTCAAAGAAAATAACATCCTGGTAATAGCTATTTCAAAAACGCAAATAAGAATGGTGCTGCATCTTGATGTGACTGAAACAATGGTTAAGGAAACTATTGAAGTGATTAACTTTTTATAAACCCGCAAGAAAGAAAGCTGCTGGCCTTCTACTTTAATTCCCTACACTATCTATACTTCTGCTATATTTAAGCGATACTTCATAGCTACAGCATCAACATGAAACTTACTATTTATTTATGATGATGGTATAAGCACATTTTGATCAGCTATAAAGTGTTCCATCTTACCTTTGCAAAAACACAATAAACCTATATGCTTCCTAAAATAAACCCTGTTGAAACTAAGTCATGGAAACTTTTACAAGAACATTTTGAAGAAATGAAAAACGTTTCTATGAAAGATCTTTTTGCAGAAGATCCAAAAAGATTTGAAAAATACTGCCTTGCAGTGCCGGAAATAGTTGTTGACTTTTCTAAAAATATTATTACTGATGTAACTATAAAATTGTTGCTGCAGCTGGCTGAAGAATGCAAGCTTACCGATGCAATTAAGGCAATGTTTTCAGGAGAAAAAATTAATGAAACAGAGGACAGATCGGTATTACATACCGCCTTAAGAAATTTTTCCGGCGAGCCGGTAATGAGTGATGGAATAGATGTAATGCCGGAAGTGCAACGGGTGCGTGACCAGATGAAAAGCTTTGCTGAAAAAATTCATAGTGGCGAGTGGAAAGGTTACTCTGGCAAAAAGATCAGATATATAGTGAATATCGGAATTGGCGGAAGCGACCTTGGACCTGTTATGGTTACTGAGGCATTAAAACCTTATTGGGTTGAGGGGATACAGCCTTATTTCGTGAGCAATGTTGATGGCACTGACCTTGCAGAAACATTAAAAAAAATCACTCCTGACGAAACCGTTTTTTTAATAGCATCCAAAACATTTACAACGCAGGAAACCATGACCAATGCTTTCTCTGCAAGAGATTGGTTTTTAAAATTTGCACAGGATGAAAAGGCGGTTGCCAGGCATTTTGTGGCCTTAAGCACCAATGAAAAAGAAGTGGTGGAGTTTGGGATAGATAAAGAAAACATGTTCGTTTTCTGGGATTGGGTAGGCGGAAGGTATAGCTTATGGAGCTCCATTGGTTTATCCATCATGCTCACTATCGGCGCAGATAATTTTGAAGCCCTGTTGAAAGGCGCTTATGAAATTGATAAACTTTTTTGTGGAAATTCTTTTGAAAAGAATGTACCGGTACTTATGGCGATGATAAGCCTTTGGTACATCAATTTTTTTGGATCGCAAACAGAAGCCATACTTCCCTATGATCAATATATGCACCGTTTTCCTGCTTATTTTCAGCAGGGAAATATGGAAAGCAATGGCAAGCACGTAGATCGTAACGGGAATGTAGTTACGTATTCAACAGGCCCTGTTATTTGGGGCGAACCCGGAACCAACGGGCAGCATGCTTTCTATCAGCTCATACACCAGGGAACACCGTTAATACCTTGTGATTTTATTGCTCCGGCGCTAACTCATAACCCGATGGGCGACCACCACAGAATTTTATTATCCAACTTTTTTGCGCAGACAGAAGCCTTAATGAATGGAAAAACAAAAGCGCAGCTTTTGCAGGAAAACGTTGCTGCGCCTGTTATTCCTTTTAAAGAATTTGATGGTAATAAACCTACCAATTCTTTTTTAATTACTAAAATAACGCCCACCACTTTGGGGGAACTGATTGCCCTGTATGAACATAAAATCTTTGTTCAGGGTATTATTTGGAATATCTTTTCCTTTGACCAGTGGGGCGTGGAGCTTGGCAAGCAGCTTGCGAAAAATATTTTACCCGAGCTGCAGGATGATGCAGAAATAACCTCTCATGATTCTTCTACAAACGGGCTTATTAATACTTTTAAAAGATTAAGGCAGTAATTTCATAAGATTAGGCTTTCCTGTATTAATAATTTATATTTACTTTTTTGTCTTAATACAAAAAAGTAACAAAAAAATCAAGGATTCATAAATCCATAATAAAATCCTTTGTGCTTGTTTCACTGCATCCTATAAATTTTTTTACGTTTGTAAGGTAACTGTTACCTTATAAACGTTTTACAATAAACCTTACATCTTTTTTGGCAATACGTTCATTTGCCGGCAGCGATTAAAACAAAAAACTTTTCATTTCTGAAAAGCTTTTATAAAAATTTGACAAATTGTTACCACTTATCAACCTCTTCATCATGCAATGAAGAAGAGGAACTCTGTGACGGCTCAGGCCTGTTTTCAATTTCCGGAGTGGCTGCAGATGCAATGCCAACAGGCACTTCATCAGAAGATGTGGTTTCCGTTTCTTCCTTTTTCTCCTCGCTATTCTTCTTGTCTTCGTAATTTCCTTCCTGGTGGTTTTCCGTATTTTCATGGCTGAAGGCATCAAAATCAAAATCGGGCATAAGCTCTGTTTTTACATAATCAATCGCTTCAGTCATCCCTTTTAAAAACTTATTAAAATCTTCTTTGTAAAGAAAAATCTTATGCCGGTCGTAGCCATCATCATTAAATCGCTTACGGCTTTCTGTAATGGTTAAATAATAATCATTGCCCCGTGTTTCTCTTACATCAAAGAAATAGGTTCTTCTTTTACCTGCTTTTATTCTTTGACTATAAACACTTTCCATCTTTTTATCGTTGTTATCGTACGCCACTTTTATTTATTTTTTTAGTTTATCTGCTGATCATTTTTTGTATGAGACAAAGATAAAATTGTTTTTCAATTAGCAAAATAATTAGAACTGCCGCGTTAAGCAGATACGTTGTTCTCGCGCCTTTGCTGGTTATAATACATTTCTGCATACAATCCACTGTGCTCAAGCAGCTGCTTATGTGTGCCGCTTTCGGCAATGGCGCCATCATCCATCACAATTATCTTATCAAAATTAAAAAGAGAAAAAACACGATGTGTAATAATTATCGCTGTTTTAGAATGAAGGTACTTGTATAAGTTAGATAAAATTTCTTTCTCTGTTTTGGCATCCACGGCACTTAGGCAATCATCAAACACCACTATTTCATGATCTTTTATTAAAGCTCTTGCTATGGAAATTCTTTGCTTCTGGCCACCGCTTAAAGTAACGCCGCGCTCTCCTATCAT
Organism: Hanamia sp.; assembly: GCA_965276925.1. Classification (GTDB taxonomy): domain Bacteria; phylum Bacteroidota; class Bacteroidia; order Chitinophagales; family Chitinophagaceae; genus Ginsengibacter. Next base: position 2,209,822 of record OZ255711.1, on the reverse strand, counting down.
CGTTTGATATCCATGAGCAAAATGAGCTATTTCGCCCGCCACTACTGCATTTGCAGCGGCCTTATGGATATTTTCCGAGCTTATATTTTCTTTTGCGAAGCCAATATTATTTTCAACCGTATCGCTGAATAAAAAAACATCCTGCGGCACATAGCTGATTTGCGAGCGCAATGTTGCCAGATCAATATTTTTTATATCAGTGCCATCATACATAATTTTTCCTTGCTGCGGATCGTACATGCGCAGCATCAATTGTGCAACGGTTGATTTGCCTGAACCTGTTCTGCCAATGATCGCTATCTTATCGCCTTTATTTATTAAAAGATTGAAATTCTTTATTGCATGAATGCCTGTATCAGGATAAGTAAAATCAACGTTGCTGAATTGTATATTTCCTTTTAAGATAATTTTTTCCGGGCCAATGCTGTTCTGTATTGATGGCTTTGTGTGAAGAAATTCATTGATGCGGCGCTGCGATGTAGATGCCCGCTGTATCATGCTGGCAGTCCACCCGATCGCCATTACAGGAAAAGTAAGCATGAGAATGTACATTACAAATTCCCCGATCACTCCAATGTTGATGCTTCCATCAATAACATATAAACCACCAATTAAAATGGTAAGCAGCGTGCTGATGCCAATGATCAAGCCCATTGCGGGGAAATAAATGGCTTCTGTTTTTGCCAGCGAGATTGCATTTGACCTGTACAACTCACTGTTCTTTTCAAAAAAGCCAAGCATTGATCTTTCCTGAACAAAAGATTTAATAACCCTTATGCCTGAATATGATTCCTGTGCATTGGTAGTAAGATCGCTAAGCAAACTTTGTATCTTATCAGCTTTTTTATTAATGATACTGTTTACAAAATAAATAGCAACCGCCAGTATTGGCAAGGGTGCCAACACGTATAAAGTAAGCACTGTATTTTCTTTAAACATATAATATAAAGAAAAACCTATAGTGGCGGCGAGGTTTATAAGATACATAATTGCCGGGCCTGTGTACATGCGCACACGGCTCACATCTTCGGAGATGCGATTCATAAGATCGCCTGTGTTATGAGTTTTATAAAAGCGAGTATCCAGCTGTTGATAATGACTGAATATCTCATTTTTTTGCTCATACTCAATGTGGCGGCTCATTACAATAATCGTTTGCCTCATAAGAAACATGAAGAACCCGCTAATGAGGGCAAGCACCAAAAGAATGATGCCTGAATATAAAATTCTTGTCTTTACTGAACTGTCCCTGCTGTTCAGGCCGCCGATAAATAATTTTACCAGCGGGTCGTAATTGCTTTTTGCCGGAGATGCAGTGGCAGCATGGGTTTTACTTAATGTAAATTCAACAATGTTCAGCACATACTTTGTGACCTGCGGAGCAAGTATCCTGAAATAGTTAGATAAAATTATAAAGATAATGCCTGTGAAAAAATGCCATTTATATTTCCAGAAATATTTATTAAGAGAAGCTAAGGGCATAGTAACGTATACTTATTTTTTTTATAAAGTTACGAATACAAGGATATAATATGTTAAGAGGGCCAGCTATTTAAGGTTCAAACTCTTATCTGGATTGGATGAAATTGCTGAGAAAGATCACGGGCAAATGATTTTTTTGAAAAAAAATTTATTTATAAAATGTAAACAATTTTTATTGTATAAGGTTATGAAGAGAATATAAACTTAAAACATTTTATAATGAACACACCTAACAACTCACAACACAAAGAAGGAAAAGTGGCAAAAGCCATTGAGCAACAAACAGCTAAAGTACCATCAGACGTGTTTCTGTGGGCATCTCTGGGATCCATGGCCGTTTCACTGGCATTAAAACTTGCAGGAAAAAAACAAGGGCATAATGCCTTATTTGTTGGGCAATGGGCGGCGCCTTTTCTTTTACTTGGCATTTATAATAAGCTTGTAAAGCTTGAGGGCAGCGACGGTGAAGACAATGGTAATGATGATAACGAATAAGTGATTACTCTAAAAAAAGCATCAAAAGCACCTGTAAGGTGCTTTTTTTTATTTAAGGCATAATGCTAACAATTATAATTGTTGTCTTAACGGTTATGGCTGCCAACAATATTTGGTTGCCGTACAGACCTATAAAAGTGGGTTGTAAATTTTATTTCTTTATAAAAACAAAAATTTAATTTTAATCTGCAATTGAGCTGGAACGATTAGAAATAACCATGGGTTTATTTACTTTTCATTCTTAATTTTTATATAAAATTCTTCTGCCAAAACAAACTTATTCTCACCAGAATAAATACAAACAAATCTGATGAAAAAATTACTTCTTCTCACCGGCTTGTTTATCTTGAATTATACATCGTTTGGCCAGGCGCCCGTTACAAATAAAAAGCATGGCTTTACTTTTACCTGCGGTAAAAATATCTTTTATGTTTTTGTAACCAACGATAGCATTGTCATTAAGCCGGATAACAGTATTTCTTCATCTTATTATAATCCTTCTCAATTTAGTGCTGCAGATTTTACTGCATGGTTAAGCGCTAAATATTCTAATGTGCTGGCGCCTGAATGTGCCGTGCGGCTGGGCACTATGGCCAATGATGAAATATATTTTAATAATCCCTCACCGGCAACTTGTAATGGCTGCGATAAAAATGTAGTGACTGCTATGGCAAACAACCTGGTTCATTTGGCCAAAAAAACAACAGCAATAAATCCGATATATTCTAAAGATTCTGTAAGAATAGAAAGAATAAAAATAACGCTGACAAGAGACAAGCCGCCACTGGCAACAGATACAGACCATATTAATTTTAAAGTAGATAAAAAATTATTTCCTTTTACGCCGGTTGTTTTTCCTGCAACGCTGGCTATACCTGCCCGCGCCTGGTCAGAGGGAGAAGACCAAATTACTTTTGATACAGTTATCTATTTAAAAAATCAAACTATTTATAGTTCTTTAAAACAAGATGCAACAACTTATATAGAAATTGCGGGTGATGAAAAATCGTTTCACACCGTAAGGCTTACCGAAGCAGGAATGTACACGCCTACACAACCTTTCTGGGTGGAGCTGGGCACTAATTTTGACTTGCTCGATGGCATAGATGCCAACAATTTTTATAGTGGTATTTATATGTTTGACCAGGATATTGCGGCTTTCAAAAAAAATAAAAATATCAGCTTTACCGCAGGCGTATATGAATCTAAAGCAACGAGCAGTTCCTTAACATCCGACAGCGGATTTACTTACAGAAATGATAAATCCTATTCTTTAGATGCCGCACACAATGGCTATCCATATTACAGAAGCAGCGGCTCTTTGAGCACCGTAACATCTGTAAAAAATATAGGGCTGTTTTTTTCTCCTTATTTAAGAATAAGTGACAGACCTGTAAAAGAAAATGGCTTTCATTGGTTTATTTCTTTTTACGCTGAAATGCTGTGGCAAAAGGTAACTACCAACATTGATTACAGCAAAACCACAACAGACACTTTGTATTTGCCCCAAAGCAATAGCATAGACACGAGCATTTATAATTATCCATTTAAGGAAACACAATACAGCTCTGATTTTCGCTCACATTATGTAGGTATTGGCCTGCCCATTTATATAAAAGAAAATAACTATAATTTTTATCTGAATACTGTATTTGGCTTTAGCACTCAAAAATTTATTTTGGTACAGACAGCCGTTACCGATGCAAGGAAGTATGTGATTAATACTTTTCCAAATGGTAAAATAAATAATGGTATTGGCGCAGGGTATGCCACACCCCGGCACTTTTTAAATCCATTTTATTTATTTCAGTTTAAGCTAAATGAAGACAAGTATGGCATTACCATTACCGGGGAGATAAGAGGATTAATTGCACTGCCCGGCGCCAAGCCTGTTGTAGCTTTATCGCTCAGTAAAAAGTTTGATCTTGGAGAATTATTTACCACCATTGTAAAGCCTTTTTCTTTAGGAAAATAAAGCGATAAGGCTGTTACAACCTAAGCCCAGCTTACGATTGCTGACATACTGCCGGCGTTGTATTGATGAAAATAAATTTTAATATTAAGCCTGGCAGCCAGATCTTTTATTATACGCAAGCCTAAGCCTGAATACTTACTGGTCACATGTGTTTGATCTAATAAAAAATTCAAGTCGGCTGCATTTTTATTTTCAACAGGGTTGGTAATTGAAATAGTTTTTGCATCTGCCTGTATAATTATAGTGCTTTTATCATCACTTAGCTTTATTGCATTTTGCATTAAATTTCTTAGTATAACGGTGATAAAATTTTCATCTGTACTTTGAAAAATTTCTGAACTTACCTGAACATCCATGTTCAGTTCTTTCTCTTTTATTTGCTCTGCAAAAAGTTCTGTTTCCTGCATCACCAAAGGCAATATTTTTACTAAGTGATATTGAGGTGTAAAATTATTCATCTGGCTTTTGCTCCAGATCAATAAGTCTTCCATTGTTTCCAACACATTTTCAGATGCTCTTTTTAACCGCTCATTGTATTGTTGTTTAAATTCACCGTTAACAGGTTGCGGGTTTTCTTTTTGTAAATGCAAAAGCTGTACGATGCTGCTTACCGGCGCGCGCAGATCGTGGCTTATAACACCAAAGAGTTTTGCTTTGGTATCGTTGGCAATGGATAGTTCGTTGTTTAGCACATCAAGCTGGCGATTGCGCAGGTTAAGCATTTTATTAAGTTTTTCTTTATTGCGATAAATAAAATAAAGCAGTAAAGAAAAAATGCCCAGGCTTATTAATCCCAGGATCAATAATGTTCTCGTATCAGATGCTTCTTTTAACTCGAGGATGCCAAGCTTATTTTTTTGATTAAGGGTAATGATGCGATTTTCTTTTTCATTGGTTTGATAATGCGTTTCAAGATCAGCAAATGTTCTTGACATTTTTTCTTTAGCGAGAGTGTCCTGCACGCCAACATATTGCTCATAATATTGCAGCGCAGTTTTTTCATTGTTCAATCCCTTATAAGAAAGCGCTATATATTTTAATATGTTGGCATAAAGATCTTTATTTAATTGCACGGCTACGGGCAGCGCCTGGCTTAGTAAAGAAAGGGCTTGCGGATACTTACCTGTTTCCTGAAGGTATCTTCCCTTTATCATTTGCGCCTGAAAAATTAAAAATGGTTGTTTAATAACCGCTGCAAGCGAATCTCCTTTTTCTACATAAGGAAACGCTTTACCGTATTGCTTTTGATCAATATAATATATGGCAATGTTGAGGTTAGACGAAACCAGTTCAGATGGAAAATTTGACTGGTTTTTTGTATTCAGGTCAAGCTGATTGTTATAGTATAAAGCAGAATCAATGTTGCCCGAAGTGGTAAATGCTTCAACAAACGAACTTAATAAGCGATTGCTAACCACCGGCGAAACGTCTGCAAAGCGCTCACCCATCCTGAGAGATGCGAGGCTTTTATCGGCCATTTGGGTATTGAGGTACAACTTGGAAAGCTGGTCGCATTGTATTGCATAATCAAATTTTGTTTTAGCATTTTGAGTGGTGTCTGCATCTTTTTCGCGCAGCTGTATACTTTTTATATAATAATCCTGCGCAGTAGTGTAAAAAGATTTCTGCTGGTAATAACTTCCAAAAGCCGCATAGATGTCGCGTAAGATTAATTTATCTTTTGAAGTGTCCGCAATTGATTGCAAAACATTCTTACAATTATCCACTTTATCAAGTTGCTGCAGTTGAAAATTTAAGCTCATCAATGCTTCGCAGGCGCCGGCAATAAGTTTGGTTGCACCGGCATGTTGGGCGCTGTACAGGCTTTGATAAAAATAATATTGAGCGCTGTCGAATTTTATCTGGTAATAACAACCGAGCGCTGCATATAAAAAGAAGCTTGCTTTATCAGAATCATCGCCTGCTTTTATAAGTTGCAATCCTTTTAAGCCGGATTGCTGCAATATGATATAATTATTTGCTGCTCCATTTTTATTTAATCTAAGCTCCGCACAGTAAGCAAGCCAGGCTTTTATTTTGTCCTTATCATTTTTTATTTGTGATAAGTCCGGAGCCTGTGATAAAGCTGTTACAGCAATAAAATTTATTAAAACAAAAAGTATAAAAGAAAATTTTTTCATTTTGCTACCATCAAATTGAAAGATATATTTTGAAGGGTACAGGCTTAATCAGAAAAGGTTAGTGCGTGCTTATACAACTTACCTACAGGCAGTTCCTGCGATTGTATATTTATTTTATTCTTTTGAATAGCATCTACTTTATTGCGGTTCACTACATAGCTCCGGTGGATACGAATAAATATATCGGCAGGCAATTTTTTTACAATTCCATTTAAAGTGGTTAATACTAAATATTGCTTTTCCACAGTTGTTATCCTTGTGTAATCCCGCATTGCTTCGAGATACAAAATATCCTGTGTGGCAATTTTATATTTATCATAACCCTGTTTAATAATAATAAAATCTTTCTCTTGATCATTGTCAAAAGAAAACGCTTTTTTTTGCATTTTGTAAAAATCATGAAGACGTAAAGCGCACCTGGCAAACCTTTCAGAAGACACGGGCTTCAGCAAATAATCAAACGCATCCAGCTCATAGCTTTCCAAAGCAAACTCCGGGTGCGAGGTTATAAAAACAGGAAGGGCAGTAGCCGTTATTTTTTTTCTCATCAATTCTATGCCGCTGAGGCCGGGCATTTCAATATCTAAAAAAATAATATCCGGTTTAAACCGGGTAATAATTTCTATGGCTTCAATAGGGTTACAGCACGATGCAATTTTTTGTAAAAAGGAAAATTTTGCTGCTTCTATTTCTATCACTGCCCGATCAATTTCATCATCGTCTATCACTACATATTTTAGATGAATATCCTGATTTTGCATTTGCAGAAGTTAAAAAGATGGCAGAAGTAATTATTATAAAACTACAAAAATACTTTTGGCTTTCTAACGATTTTAGAAATACGTTCGTCGGTTTGCCTGAGCGGGCATAACAGGTGAAGATATTTTTGGGGTAAATAAAAATTAATCATTTAAAATAAAAATTATTATGAAACAGATCATTAAAGTATTAGCCGCATTCTTTGTGATTGCTGCCTTTGCATTCGTGCCCCCAAAACATAACATTGCCGGGCATTGGAGAATAACTTATTCTGATGGCTCAAAAGGATCAGTTGTTTTTACAATGAATGGTACATATAAAAGCTATGATATAAATGGCAAGCCTGTCCACGCGGGTATGTATAAATTCAATGAGGATACCGTGTTTATTAATGATAAAGAAGGTTGTGGAGATACTTACTGGGCCACATATAAAGTAACCTTTTTTGGGAAAGATTCAGCGATTAACAATGCCATTGAAGACTCATGCTACGGCAGAAAAGAAGCAGTAAACGGCGCTGGCTTAGAAAGGATAAAAAAATAAATTGATTGATAAGTTATACTTAAGGGCAAAATTTGAAGCAGGCACTCCTATCATATTTCAATAAGGTATGTTTATCATTTAGCATAAAATATTCTTTTGCTAACTTTTAAAAATAAAAGTCTACATACTTATGCCAATAATGGAAGCGCAAATACGCTGCTAATGAGAAGCTCAAAATTTATAAAGTTGTTGTTATTGCTGACGGCCATATTGTGTTTTTTAGCTGTATTCATTTTATTGTTGCCCCATTTGTTTTAATAAAATGAACGCTTAGTTATCTAATAAAAATTATAAATAAAAAATTATGAAAAAGTTACCCGTTTATGTTGCCTTATTTACCTGCATGTTCTTTGCTCTCTGTTCAAGTTGCCTGCAAGCTCAGCTTCTGAAAAGGCTTATGAACACGGTAAAAAACACCGCACAAAACAGGGCGGATGATAAAGCAAGCCAAAGTACCAATAAAGCAATTGACCAGGCGGAAAGTCAGACAGGGCAAGGCGATTCAGCTTCTACAAATAAAGTTTTAGGCGCCTTTGCAAAGGCTGCGCAACAAAATCCGAACGATACTTCCTCTGCAGACCTTACTATGAAAGCATTAGGAATATTAACCGGCGGTGGTGGCGTATCTCCGGCAGATTCTGCTGCTGCAATAAAAAGCTATGCAAATGCAAAAGGAGGTGCAGGATTTTATTATGAAACAATGACCACTACCACTACAAAGAAAAATGGCTCAGCAAAAGATACCGCCAGAATTTTCATGACGTCTAACGGAGAGGGTAGAAAAGAAATGCGCATAAATATTCCGGGAACCATGAGCGCAAAATTTATAAATATTGGCCACACAAGTAATGCGAAATACAGCATTTTGCTATACCCAGAAACAAAAACGTATGCGCTGAATATTACTGATACTTCGCTTATAAACGCAACCAATGAAACCTACCAGGTTACCAGGGTTGGCACTGAAACTGTTCAGGGTTACAGCTGCAGCCATGTAATATTGAAATCAACGATGGGCAGGGGCATGTTTAAATCAACTTCATCAATGGACTTGTGGACGAGCACAGAGGTGCCTGGTTATTCTTTAATTAAAAAAATGATGACCTCACAAAATATAAAGCCCCGAATGCTGCAGGCGCTTGAAAAAAATAATGCCGGCGGATACATCGTAAAGATGGCTTCATCGGCCAAAGATTTTTCTATGGAAATGTTGCTTATAAAGGCGGAGCCAAAAACTTTTCCGGCATCGTTATTTACTATACCTGCAGGGTATAAATTATCAAATGAAAATATGATGTATCACATGATGTCGGGTGTAAAAAAATAAGGTATAATGTTTATGCACTATTAGCACATATATTATTAAAACCGGCTCAGGCAGCGGCTTTCATATTAAAATAGAAATAATATCAGGCTTATAATTTATCATAGTTTATTTACTACACCAATTCTTTATATCTTTTGAGACTTAAATAAATCTATTAATCAGGTTCTCCATATATTCCTGCCGCCCGCTTATTGTTTTAGGTTCGCCATTTTCCATCGCATAATTTCTTAGATCTTCTAATGATAATTTTCCATCTTCAAATTCTTTTCCTTTGCCATCATCGTAAGATGCATAGCGGCCTTTTCTTATTTTTTTGTAATCAGACTTTTGTAAAATAGCATCTGCTATAATTAATGCTCTTGCAAATGCATCCATGCCGCCAATGTGTGCATGAAACAGGTCTTCACTATCTGTTGAGTTTCTGCGGATCTTTGCATCGAAGTTGATACCACCGGTTGCAAAGCCGCCGGCTTCCAGAATTATTAGCATGGCTTCTGTAAGCTCGTTAAGGTTATTAGGAAACTGATCCGTGTCCCATCCATTCTGGTAATCGCCGCGGTTAGCATCCATGCTTCCCAGCAAACCCGCATCAGCAGCTACTTGCAGCTCATGCGTAAATGTATGCCCTGCAAGCGTGGCATGATTTACTTCAATATTGAGCTTAAAATCATTTAACAGATCGTGCTGCCTTAAAAAGCCAATAACCGTAGCGGCATCATAATCGTACTGATGCTTGGTGGGCTCGCAGGGTTTGGGTTCTATAAAAAACGTTCCTTTAAACCCATTGGCTCTTGCATAATCTTTTGCTGTATGCAAAAATTTTGCAAGATGTTCCTGCTCCCTTTTCATGTCAGTATTTAATAAACTCATGTATCCTTCTCTGCCTCCCCAAAAAACATAATTGGCTCCATCCAGCGCAATAGTCGCATCCAGCGCGGCTTTCACCTGCGCACCGGCGTGTGCCAGCACATGAAAATCAGGATTGGTTGCAGCGCCATTCATATACCTGGTGTGCGAAAATAAATTTGCCGTGCCCCATAACAGTTTTACGCCACTGTCCTTTTGTTTTTGTTTCGCATACTCAGTAATGCTTTGCAGGCGCTTTTCATTTTCTTTTATATCATTGGTAAAGTCAATAACATCCACATCGTGAAAGCAATAAAAAGGCAAATTCATTTTGGTAATGAACTCAAAAGCCGCATCCATCTTGTCTTTCGCTCTTTCTGATGCATCCGTTTTTTTATTCCATGGAAAAATATGCGTGGGCTCGCCAAAGGGATCAGAACCATTGCCATTAAACGAATGCCAGTAGGCACACGCAAAGCGCAAATGTTCTTTCATGGTTTTTCCTGCAACCAATTTATTCTCATCGTACCAGCGAAAGCAAAAAGGATTATCACTTTCTATGCCTTCAAATTTTATTTGAGGTATATTTTTAAAAAATTCATTTGCTCCTGTAACTACGTTCATGGTATAGATTTTATATTAATATTTTTAATAAAAATTATTCTAAATGTTTATTCAATAAATTTTTCCATTCAGTGTACAGGTCATTATACATTTCAATTTCCGAAGGCTCTATTGTTTTTATTGGTTTAAAAAAAGTAAAAGCCTCACCGAAGCTTTTATAGATGCCTGCTCCTAAGCCTGCGCCCAGCGCGGCTCCTGTGCTTCCATCATTTTCGTATAGCTCTATTGTAACACCTGTTGCATTTACAAACGATTGTATAAATACCTCGCTTAAAAATAAATTCGATTTGCCCGCACGTATCACTTTTGGATGCAATCCATTCTCTCGCATTATATCTAACCCATACCTGAAAGCAAACGCAATGCCTTCCTGAACGGCCCTGAAAATATGCGACTTTGTATGTGTATTCACATCAATATTATGAATATGCGCTCCAATAATTTTATTTTCAAACATTCTCTCAGCGCCATTTCCAAAGGGCAAAACAAACAAACCTTCACTGCCTGCTTTTATTTGCCAGGCAAGCTCATCCATTTCTTTATAGCTCATATCTTCTCCGCATAATTTTTTTATCCAGCTGTTCATTATGCCAGTGCCATTTATGCATAGCAATACACCCACACAGGTTTCATTTTTTGTATGATTAACATGGGCAAAAGAATTAACTCTTGATTTTTTATCGCTGAATAATGTATCAGTTACTGCATAAATAACGCCTGAAGTGCCCGCTGTTGCAGCAACTTCGCCTGGCTTAAGCACATTTAATGAAAGCGCATTGTTCAGCTGGTCGCCTGCTTTATAAGTAATAACCACATCTTCATTAAGCTGTAATTCCTCAGCAATTTCTTTTTTTATTTTTCCATGCGACAAAAAAAGCGGTACTGTATCCGGTATAATATTTTTATCAAAATCAAAACATTCCATTACATCTTTTGATAAATTATTTTGCTTAAAATCCCATAAAATTCCTTCTGATAAAGCTGATGAAGTGGTAGTAATATTTCCTGTAAATTTCATCGCAATAAAATCGCCGGGCAACATAGCTTTATAAATTTTATTAAATATCTCAGGCTCATTTTGCTTAACCCATGCAAGCTTTGATGCAGTGAAATTTCCCGGGGAATTGAGCAGGCATGATGAACAAGTTGCAGCACCTATCTTTTCAAAAGCATCATGACCTATATCCACTGCACGGCTGTCGCACCAAATGATACTGTTGCGCAAAACATTTTGATCTTTATCCACTAAAACCAGCCCATGCATCTGATAGGCTATTCCAATCGCTTTTATTTGTAAAGGATCATATCTTTCAGATTGGTGTAAAATTTTAATAGCCTGTAACGTATGCTGCCACCAGCTTTCAGGCGATTGCTCCGCCCATCCTTTTTGTAAGGAGATGATCTCAGTTTCAGTTTCAGGAAACTGTGAAAAGGCAATACATTGCTGAGTGGTGGCGTCTATGGCAGCTACTTTTATGAATGATGTACCTACATCAATACCTAATAAAATAGGATTATTGTTTGTATGATCTTTTAATTTTGATGCAATCATAAAAGCCTTATGAGATATATAGACTTACCCTTATTTAAAAATGAATTAACGCCTAAGTTAAGCCTTCGGGAAAAGCAATAATAGTTTATAGATGTAACATATATTTTTATAAAAAGAGTATATAGTCTGGCATAAAAAGTATCAATTTTAGATAATTACCATTCTCCCCTTTTTAATTTATTGCCGATCGTATAATGTTTGTTTTTATATACATGTATTGCGCTCAGTATAACAAGAAGGCCTGCAAAAGCAAGCGCGCATATTACTATGCCTGTGTGCGTATTCCATTGCCGTACGGCTATTGCCACAAATGCCCATACACCAATCATTGCGCTCTCACGCATGTTTCTTTTTTGTATTAATAAAATGTAAAGTAAACAAGCTGCTGCCATCAAAATTATTGTCCATATATTTTGAGAAATACCTAAGGCATTCCATTGCACAGAAACAAGCCAGGAAGCAGTGCAGGCAATGCTTGCAACCATTATCCATCCCAGATAAATAGCAACAGGCCACCATACAAAAAAAATATTTTTTACCGGCTCATCATCAAGTTCCAGCCGCAAATTTTTTGTAAGCATTATTAAGCTTGTGAGCAATATAAAAATGATTATAGCAGCCCAGCCTGTCTTTTCATTTATCCAAAAATATATCCATGCTGCATTAGCGATGTTAGCAAGGCTAAACCAAATACCTGCTCTCTTTATGAAATCTTTTGTATCACCTTTTTTTAACAGTACCCATTGATAAACAACAAAGCTAATTGCCTGCAAAAAAATAATGAACCATACTAAAAACGCATAGCCTGCCGGCGCAAAGAGTGTATCATATTTATGACTGATATCAGCAACTGTATGATCGGATAAAACATTTGTATTGCTTGCAAAATTTACAAACAACATCAATATAAGTGTTACGGTATTAAGAATTACAAGGCCGGTAGATCTGCTATTCATAAAAGATGCAAAAGAAAAGAATGAAAATTAAATAAGCCTTTGTAAGATGCGTTTTATATTACTTCCAATATTATTTTACCCCTGGTATGGCCAGCTTCAATAAGCTTGTGTGCCTTTGCTGCATCTTTTAATTGTAACACCTCAGCTATTACAGGCATTACTTTTCCTCCGTCTATTAATTGGGCAATCTGCTCAAGGTTTTCGGTAAGCGACTGCGCCATAAAGCCCTCCAATATTACGTTTGCGGCTTTTGCTTCTTCAATGAATAGTGGCTGTACGGTAGTTATTATGCGCCCTTTCTTTTTTACAACTTTTATTGACCGCTTTTGTGTATCACCTCCGATGAGATCAAAAACAAGATCAACATCTTTCACGCTATCTTCAAATTTTTGCTTTTTATAATCTATCACTTCATCTGCCCCAAGGTGTTTTATAAAATCAATATTATCACCCGATGCCGTGCCAATAACATAAGCGCCTTTCCACTTTGCAAATTGAACAGCAAAGGTGCCAGCCCCGCCCGAAGCTGCATGTATCAGCACTTTTTGGCCTTCAGTTAATTTGCCATGTTCAAACAATCCCTGCCAGGCCGTAAGCCCTGCGAGCGGCACTGCGGCTGCTTTATCGTGATCAATGCTTTTAGGCTTTTTATTTACTTCTGTTGCTTTCACCACCACATACTCTGCATAGGTTCCGTTTAGGCCCACCTTTGGCCTGCTATATACTTCATCGCCTTTTTTAAAATTCATAACACTGCTTCCAACACTTTCTATTTCTCCGGAAACATCCCAGCCAGGTATTAAGGGCAGCGTTACGGGGAATCTTTCCTTTGCTGCGCCTGATCTTATTTTTGTATCAACAGGATTTATACTGGTTGCAAAAACTTTAATTAAAACTTCATCTGAGTTTGGATGTGGTGTTTCAACCTCCTCATATTTCAAAACATCCGGGCCACCAAATTCATGCATTACGATAGCTTTCATGTAAAACAATTTTGTTTGAAAACATATACATTAATTATGCCTGAATGATAATGAAACAATATATTATATGCTTAAATGATAGGCTAAAAGTATTTGAATAGAAGATGATTTACCTATGGCTTTATACTATTTTTTAAAACTATCTTTTAACGTAACGGTTCTGTTGAAAACCAAAGCATCCGGCTTGGAATCTTTATCTATACAAAAATATCCGTTGCGCAGGAACTGGTAATTGGCGCGTGTTTCAGCGTGTTGCAAAAAAGGTTCAACCAGGGCATCGGGTATAATTTCCAAAGAATCAGGATTAATAAAATCTTTAAAATCTCTCTCTTCAGCAGCAGGATTTTCAACCGTAAACAAACGACCGTATAATCTTACTTCAGCAGGCATCGCATTATGGCTACTCAGCCAGTGTATGGTTCCCTTCACATTTATTCCGCTGGTATCATTACCGCTTTTACTTTCAGAAATATATGTGCCATGTATTTCGGTTATTGCGCCACTATTATCTTTTAAAAAGCTTTCGCACCGCACAATGTAAGCGCTTTTTAAGCGAACCATTGCGCCCGGCGCAAGCCTAAACCATTTCTTAACCGGCACTTCCATAAAGTCATCTTTTTCTATCCATAATGTTTTTGAAAAGATGATCTTCCGGTTGTTCGAATGATCGTTCGGTAAATTTTCTGTTAGTAATTCTTCAGTTTTATTTTCTTCATAATTATCAATGACCAACTTCAATGGGCGAAGAACGGCCATAGCCCTTGGCGCTGTTGCATTCAGTTCTTCACGAAGGCAAAACTCAAGCAGGCTTATGTCAATAAGATTATCTCTTTTTGCCACACCAATTTTATCGCAAAATGTTCTGATGCTTGAAGGTGTATAACCTTTGCGCCTGAACGCAGATATGGTGGGCATTCGCGGATCATCCCATCCCGAAACATAACCTTCATTAACCAACTGAAGCAACTTTCGTTTGCTCATAACTGTGTAAGTCATGTTGAGCCTGGCAAACTCAAATTGATGCGATGGAAAAATTTCAAGGCTTTCAATATACCAATCGTACAAAGCGCGGTGCGGAATAAATTCAAGCGTGCAAATACTATGCGTTATATGCTCTATGCTGTCGCTTTGCCCATGTGCGAAATCATACATCGGATAAATAACCCACTTATCACCGGTGCGATGGTGATGAGCATGCTTAATGCGATACATGATCGGGTCGCGCAAGTGCATATTATCCGAAGCCATGTCTATTTTTGAGCGCAAAACTTTTTCACCATCTTTAAATTTTCCTTCTTTCATTTGCTGAAAAAGCAACAGGTTTTCTTCCACACTTCTGTTGCGGTAATCACTCTCCTTTCCTGGTACGGTTGGTGCTCCTTTTTCTGCAGCAATTATTTCAGGGCTGCTATCATCAACATACGCAAGCCCTTTACTGATAAGGGTTACAGCAAATTCATACAGCTTATCAAAATAATCACTGCTGTATAATTCGTTGGCCCAGGTAAAGCCAAGCCACCTTACATCATCCTTAATACTTTCAACATATTCTGTTTCTTCTGTTACAGGATTGGTATCATCAAAGCGAAGGTTAGTGTACCCATTATATTTTTCCGCCAGGCCAAAATTTAAGCATATACTTTTTGCATGGCCGATGTGTAAATAACCATTGGGCTCCGGCGGAAATCTTGTAACAATAGTGGTATATTTTCCTTTGCTGAGATCGTCTTCTATTATTTCTTCTATAAAATTTAAACTCTTTTCTTCAGGCATTTTATGTGCTGGTTGTCCTTATTATTTTATTAAAAAATTCATTAAGCATTTAATTCAATAGCCTACTCAAAATTCCATTTCCATTGCCACCATCTCGGCAATATCCATCACTCTTACGGCATCTTCTTTTTCATTAAGCTTAACGCCATCGGTAAGCATAGTGTTACAGAAGGGACAAGCCGCAGCTATAACGCCAGCGCCACTTTCCAGCGCTTCTTTCGTTCTTTCATTATTAATTCTTATGGTTCCCTTTTCTTCTTCCTTAAACATTTGGGCGCCGCCAGCACCACAGCATAAGCCATTGCTTTTGCAACGCTTCATTTCAATCAACTCTGCATCCAAAGCTTCCAAAACTTTTCTTGGCGCTTCATAAATATTATTGGCTCTGCCGAGGTAACAACTATCATGATAAGTGATTTTTTTTCCTTTAAAGCTTCCTCCTTCTTTTAGTTTTATTTTACCATCATTTATCAGTTGTTGCAAAAATGTTGAGTGATGTACCACATCATAATTGCCACCTAAAACAGGGTATTCGTTTTTAAAAATATTAAAACAATGCGGGCACGCAGTTACTATCTTTTTTATGTGGTATCCATTTAGCAATTGTATATTTTGATACGCCATCATCTGAAATAAAAACTCGTTACCAGCACGCCTTGCAGGGTCGCCCGTGCACATTTCTTCTTTACCCAAAATGGCATAATCAATTTTTATTTTATCTAAAATAAAAGCAAAGGCTTTGGTTATTTTTTGTGCCCGCTGATCGAAGCTGCCCGCACACCCTACCCAAAATAAAATCTCAGGAGTTTTATTTTCGCTTATTCTTTCAGCCACCGTTGGAACGTGCATGTTACACTATGTTTTTATGGCTAAAATACAACAAACAATTTTGTTCATAAGCCTTGCTGCAAGGCATTAACACTTACTTTTGAAGTCGTATAAAAACATACGTGAGTTTGCTGAAAAAAATAAAAAACTGGGAGCAATGGCCTTTTAAAATTTTGTATGCCCCCATTTCGCCTGTGTGGCTTTGGTATATTATTAAGTCGCGGGCTATCTGGTTTTTTACGCCAAGCAATCCCAAACTTACTTTCGGCGGCATGGAAGGTGAACCAAAAAAAGAAATGCATGAGCTGCTGCCTGATAAATTTTATCCAAAATATTTTAATGTTGTTCCGTCAAACAGTTTTGATGAAGTGTTGCAGAACTTAACCACACATGCTATTAGTTTTCCTTTGATCGTAAAGCCCGAAGTGGGCGGACAAGGCATTTTATTCAGAAAAATAAATGATCCAGCGCATTTAAAAATCTATCATGAGAAGGCAGGCGTTGAATATTTTGTACAGGAGTTTATTGACTATCCTGTGGAAGTAAGTCTTTTTTACTATCGGTATCCTGATAAGCCGAAAGGCGCTATCACAGGCTTTTTACAGAAGATACCTTTGCAGGTAACCGGCACCGGAAAACATACATTGGAAGAACTTATCATGCAAAATAAAAAGGCTGCAAACCGGATTGATGAGTTACAGATAAAACATGAAAAAGAATTTAAAAAAGTTTTACCCGAAGGGAAAAAATATATGTTAAGCTATGCCGCCAATCACAACCGTGGTGCGCTTTTCATTGATCTTAAAAATGAAATTGATGATACACTTGTTTCTATTCCGGATGATATAAGCCTTTCTATAAACGATTTTTTTTATGGCCGTTACGATATAATGTGTACATCTGTGGAAGACCTGAAGCAAAGAAAAAATTTTATGATATTAGAGTACAATGGCTGCGGCGCAGAGCCTAATCATTTTTATGATACAGGCTACACTTTGCTGCAGGCCTGGAAAGAAATTTTAAAGCACTGGAAAATTTTGTATCACATCAGCAGGTATAATCATAAGCAGGGAATTGAATACTGGCCTGCATTAAAGGGTTTCCGGTTTATAAGAAAAACAAGAAAATATTATCAAAAAATTAAAGATGCAGACAAATTAATACCATAATTATTTGTCATCTTACATTTCAAAATGTGTTTCAATGATCAGTAAAATATTACTTGCTCTCTCGCTGTTTATTTCGTCAGCCATCTGTGCGCAGAGATATACACCGCAAAACACCGGAAGTAAAGTGCATTTTATAATAAAAAATTTTGGCATTAAAACCGGTGGCGACCTTAGCGGCCTGAAAGGAGAAATATTATTTTTTGCAAACGATATGTCCGCCTGCCATTTTACTGTAACGGCAGACCCGGCCACCATTGATACAGATAATGAAACACGTGACAGCCATTTAAAAAAAGATGAATATTTCGATGTGGCAAAATATCCTGCCATAACTATCACCTCCACAAAAATTGACAAGACTAACAAGACCGACCAGGGCTACTATTTTTTTACCGGAACTCTTACTATTAAAGATTCTTCCGAACCCATTTCATTTTCTTTTCATGTGCAAAAGGTAAATGACGACTTTCTTTTCACCGGCGATTTCCAGATCAACCGACTGGACTTTGGTGTAGGCAGCAGCAGCGCTGTGCTGGGTAATGCGGTAACTGTATCTTTATCAATATTAGCAAAAAAAAGTTAGCAGCTTATTGAACAATGGCCTTACTAAAAGTTTTTTTCTGGGGTTTAATGGTAAGCTTTCTTGGTTCGCTTCCCCTAGGCACATTGAACGTGGCAGCTATGCAAATAAGCGTTCAGGAAAGCATACAAAACGCTATACTATTTTCACTCGGCTCTTTACTTACCGAAATGTTTTATGTGCGCATATCCCTTGTGGGCATCAACTGGATACGAAAGCAAAAAACTCTTTTCAGATGGATGGAATGGATAGCACTGGCTATTGTAGTGGCGCTGGCCGCAGGCAGCTTTATTGCTGCAATGCACGAGCATCACGCAAAAAATGTGATGCTGAATAATAATATGAACCGCTTTGTGCTTGGCCTTCTGCTCAGCGCCATCAGTCCTATGCAAATACCGTTTTGGTTTGGATGGAGCACTGTGCTTTTTCAAAAAAATATTTTGCAGCCAAAAAATTCTTTTTATAATTTTTATATTGTTGGTATTGGCCTGGGCACATTGTTCGGAAACTTTGTTTTTATTTTTGGTGGCAAATACATCGTTCAAAAACTTAACGCCAACCAGCATATCATGAACTGGATCATAGGTGGTATTTTTTCTGTAACCGCTATTATTTTTTTTATAAAAATAATGATGAACAAGGGCGCCATGCAAAAAATCAGCAGCATTGAACATTCGAGGGAAGCGTAGGAATAAGGAGATTAGTAAGATTTGTATTTGCTTACTTAAATGTTAATGTACAAATGAAATTTATTATTTTATTATTTTTTTAGCAAGATGTGGTATGGATAAAACATATAAGATAGCTATTTAAAAAATATATCCGATAAGCCAATTACAGTAATGTTTGAGAATGCACGGATGATGAATGATTTAATAGTTTTTTCAGAGGTTCAATATGATGTTAATCCACATACAATTGCAGATATAAAAAAAACAACTTTTGATTTTAATACTATGAATTTTTATATTTTAAATTATGATTTTATTTATAGCTATTTAAATAGAAAACAAATAAAGGGGATTTATAAGGCATCTTTTATAAACGAAAATCTTTTAAGAAAAGAAAACCAGAAAATAATACTATCTATATTGACAAAAGAAATGCTTTGGCGTTGCCTAAAAATCGTGTATAACATAACAGTTATGCTCTATCCGATCATCGTTTAAAGTTATTTGATTTCCTATTGTTGCATCAAGTCTTTAATTGCATCCTGCACAATGTTTATAGATTATAACTAAATTACAACTTAGTGATGCTTTCGCTAATGATTTAATTAACTTTACTTAATCCAATTCCTTTCAAATACTTTTTTCATTTCTGATAATCCTGCCTTAGCTTATTACTAAAAGTTAACTTAAACCTATTTATGAAAAATATTTACCTGCTGGTTTTAGCTGTATTAACTACTACATGCTGCTTCCCACAATCCGGGATTTTAGATCCTACATTTGGAAACAGGGGCATTGTAAGAAGTAATCTTGATTCTAACTATAACTACACCCTTCAGGGAAGAAAAGTGCTTACCCTGGCTGATGGAAGCTTCTACCTTGTTTTTTATGCCAATGGGAATACATTAATAGAGAAAAAATTACCGAATGGTATCACAGATAGCAGCTATGGCATTAATGGTTATTCTTTACCGCTAAGCGTTAATTTTTTTGCTGCGGCACTGGCACCGGATGGCAAAGTTGTTATTACCGGTAACACTAACTACAATGGTCCCCGAGGTGATGGCCTTTTCGCCACTGGGCGATTTACTGCAAATGGTTTTCCTGACAGCACTTATAACGGCAACGGCATAGTATCTGAATATCTAGTGCCAAGTACACAATACGGTCAAAATGAAGAAAACGGAAATTCAGTTATAGTTCAGCCAGATGGCAAAATAATTGCGGCGGGTGAAACGGATCCTTTTAATGGAATATGGTCTCTTGTAAGGTATAATGTTGACGGAACAAGAGATACCAGCTTTGGTACTGATGGCGTATCCAATGTTCCCAATCATATATTTGTTAATGCCATTGCCTTACGTAAAGATGGTAAAATAATAAGTGCCGGAAGTGTTATTGATCTTTTTACCATCAGGGGAGATCAGGATTATTTTACTTATACTGATTCAGGCCACACTAATGCTCCCTTTACAGCAGTAGCAGTGTTGCCAAATAATCGTATTGTTGCTACTTCCGGCGATGGGAATAATTTTACTGTTCAAAGATTTACAAATTTGGGAAAGGATGATTCCACTTTTAATGGCACAGGCATACAGGTTACGGATTTTGGCGGCACTGATGCTCCTAATTCAATTGTGATACAACCCGATCAAAAGATTGTAGTGGCAGGCAGTACAACTACAGGTGCTACTCAAAACTTTGCACTGGCAAGATATACTACCAGCGGTAGCGTGGACTCTTCTTTTAATGATTCAGGAAAAATCGTAACCCCGTTTGATACGTCGGCCAGCTATGCTGCTTCTGTAGCTATTGACAGCGTGGGTAAGGTGATAGCGTTTGGCACAGCTACGTCTCTCTCAGGCATCACTTACCTTGCTGCGGCAAGATATAATACTGATGGAAGCACTGATAATAGCTTAAGTACCAGCGGTAAGATTATGGAAGCGTTAAAACAAGGGAATACCGTGTTTTATGCCACAGCTGTGCAGGCAGATGGTAAGCCGGTTTCAGCCGGCTATGCATGGAATGGCACCAATAATGATTTTGCTTTGGAACGCTTTAACCTTGATGGAACTCCAGATAATACATTTAACGGAACCGGTAAGGTATTTCTTGATTTTGCATCAGGAGACGATCGGGCAACCTCTGTGGTGATACAAACTGATGGTAAAATTGTTGTGGGCGGGTCATCTAATGGAATACTAACTATCGTTCGTTATAATACCAACGGAACGATAGATGCTACTTTTAACGGTATCGGCACAAAAATAACGGGAATAAGCAGTGGCGGCACTGCTAAGCTTGCCCTTGAAACAGGTGGAAGAATAATAGCAGGAAGCGGGAGCACTATATCAGCTTACACAAATGCAGGAAATGTTGATGCCACTTTTGGCAGCAGCGGGGTAGTTAATATATCTACTGATGCGGTGATAGACCTTGATATTTCAAATGATAATATTTACATTATAACCGTGGGATATTCAGTTCAAAAATATAACAGCACGGGTACTTTGGATAGCTCATTTTATCAAAAAGGATTACCTGAATTTGACCCTGAATATGAAATGATAACGCCAAAAGCTTTAAAGGTAGGCCCTGACGGGAAAATAGCAGTTGTAAGCAATTATGAGCATACTTACCGGGTAATTATTAGCTCTGTATATTTAACAAGGCTGAATAGTGATGGTGGTGAAGATGGCACTTTCGATGGTAGTGCTAATGCCACAGTGGAAACTCAAAGCATGACTTTTGTTAATGCAGTAACCGTTCAAAGTAATAATAAAATAATTATAGGTGGATTCAACTTTGATGGCAGCCATAATAATTTTGCACTTGCCCGCTTTAATACCAATGGAAGTTTCGATAGCTCGTTTAACGGCGGTTTATTTACTACGCCTACCAGCACCCTTAATAACGAACTACAAAGTCTTACAATAACACCCGACAAATTATATGCAACTGGTTTTGGCTTATTTCCCGGTTCTCTTGGAGTGGTTGTAAGGTATGATGTGGATGATGCGGTTTTGCCTGTAACACTGATAAATCTTAGTGCCCACCTGCAAAATAACGTGGTATTACTGCAATGGAAAACAGCCCAGGAGCATAATCTCTCTTATTTTAATGTAGAAAAAAGTATGGATGGAAATAATTTTTCGCAGATAGGTAAAGTAACGGCATCAGACAACAGCAACATAGCGTTAAACTATTCCTTAATTGATAAAAACCCTTTAAAAGGAATTAATTTCTACAGGCTGAGGTTAACAGATGCTGATGGAAAATATACATACAGTAAAACGGCTGCTGTAAACTATAATGGTAAAAGCATTACTATAAGTATATTCCCTAACCCCGTAATAAAAACATTATATATACAGGCGAATAATGGCGATGCAGCAGCGGTTTTGAGAATAGAGGACGCTGCAGGTAAAGCACTTAAAAATATAAAAACTACTTTATATGCAGGTGAGCAATTACCTGTAGATTTAAGCAATCTGCCGGCAGGAACTTATATTATCCAGGCAATAACCTTGTCAGGAAATATCAGCAAACAATTTATAAAAAAATAGACTTTACCAACATAAAAAGATATATAAATAAAGACCCTAATGTAATTAAGCATTCTCGTAATACCGATTAATTTTCGTATGTGAGGTAACAGATACATTTCATTGCACTAAGATTTTGCTTTAGTTTAAAATTGTTTCTACAACTTTTTTAAATTGCATCATGCACAATTTTGAAGATACGTACCGGCACAAGGGCATGCGAAAAAAGCTTATTGACATCATAAAAGAAAAAGGGATAACAGATGAAAAAGTGTTGCAGGCAATGATGAACATACCCCGGCATTTTTTTTTGGATACAGCCTTTGATCACATCGCTTATGAAGACCGTGCCTTTCCTATAGCTGAAGATCAAACCATTTCGCAGCCATATACGGTGGCGTATCAAACACAGTTGCTGCAAGTTCAGCCGCATAATAAAATACTCGAGATAGGAACCGGAAGCGCTTACCAGGCAAGCGTTCTGGCAGAATTAGGTGCAAATGTTTTTACGATTGAACGGCAAAAAAAACTTTTTGAGCTTACAAAAAATTTTATTTTCAAAAAGAAATATCCCAACATAAAATTTTTTTATGGCGATGGGTTTGAAGGGTTGCCCACCTTTGCTCCATTCGATAAGATTTTGATCACTGCTGCTGCGCCATATATTCCTCCAAAGCTTGTTGAGCAATTAAAAACAGGTGGTAAAATGGTCATTCCGCTTGATGAAGATGGTGTTCAAAAAATGAAACGCATCACCAGATTGGAAGATGGCGGCTATGAAGAAGAAACCTTTTCACACTTTTCTTTTGTGCCCATGCTAAAGGGAAAGAGTTAAAAATTAAACAACAAAATACCTTTACTTTTTAAACTAACATTAATTGATAATTACCTATTTCAGATTGCTTATAACGTTTGCTGCTTTTGCTGCTATATTATCCCAATAAAAATTATTAAAAAACGCATCTCCAATCGGTTGTGAAATATCCTTTGCTCTTACCATGTTCTTTGCAAAAGCTTGCCAGTCTTCGTTTTGAGACAACAATAATTTGCCATTACAAATAATTTCATCTACGCCTATAGCGCCATTAAAAGTAGAAACGGCGTTGAGACCATATCCTAACGCTTCCACAAGTTTCGTTTTAATGCCACCACCATCAGTTACAGGATTTATAAAAACATCAGCGCCCAAAAAATACATACTTATATCATCAACAAAGCCTGCATAAATAATATTTTCATATTGCTTTAAACCGTTCATTTCTGCAGGAAGATTGTTACCACAAATAATTATTCTGTAATCAATATTTTTTTTAATAAATAAAGGGTTTATTTTTTCAATAATATTTTTTACTGCATCAAAATTAGGCTTATAGGCAAGCGCACCATTAAAGAGATATAACTTCGTATTATCGTTCAATAAAAATTTATTTAATAAAAATGTTCTTGCATTTTCCTTAAGATTTAATGCCGGCGCATTGTTACAGGGGATGCCATAAGTAATCACCGTGATTTTGGCTGCGGCTATCTTATAATTATTTACGAAATATCGCCTGTCATTTTCTGAAATGCAAAATGTATGGTCAGCTTTTTCGTGTACAAATTTTTCATAGCGACTTAAAATTTTCCACCACCATTTACGTGTTGTTTTAAATCTTTCAGCTTCTATGTTATGCGAATGAATGATAAGCCTGACATCGCAGAATCGTTTTATAATAAATCCAAGCCAGCCATAATAAGGATGTTCAATGATTACATGTGTAATCTTTTTTTCTTTGATTATTTTTTTTACCAAAAAAAAATAAAACACATTTATATACCTGAATTTACTGTTGCTTAATTTATTGATAATCGGGTAAGATGCTTGTCCAGCTTCATTTTCCTTTACAGTAAGGCAAAATAAAGAATGGTACTTTGAAAAATATTCATTAAAGCTTGCAATGCCTTTTTGCCCGCCAAATTTTGCCGGAAAAATTTTATAACTAACAATGCTCAGCACATTTGCCATCAGGTAAACTTTAATCCAACAAATTAATATTATTTTGGTGAGAGTATCTTTAAACTGTTATTTATGAAGCCGGTTTCTTTTCTTTCAAGATTTGCAATGATCTGCAATATCGCTTTTGTTGTGTTTGTTCTATTTCAGAAGATGGAAGCGCCCAACACTGCAGGCAGTAAAAAAGACCTTCTTGCGCCGGTGCCATTTATAAAAGATATTGTTATCACGCTTGGCATTGCTGCAATAATCGTTAACCTTATTATGTGTATCATTTATACAATTATTGTGATAGCTGGCCGGCAAAAAATACTTGTAAAATGGATGGTGCTTTTCAACTTTCTTTTCCTTATTATACAAATTATTTATTTCTTTTTCAGATAAGCTTAGCCGATGAAAAGAAAATAGAAAATTATGTGGGCCACGATGTTGCAGAAAAAATGAAGCACGCTGCAATGGGCAACAGTGCAGGGTTTGAGAACATACCTGCGGCAGGATAGCTAATATTTTTCTTTTAAAATACCTGCCACTACTTTATCAATTGGCAAGGTAACACTGGCTTCTGAAAAATTATTCCAGTCAATAAAACGAAAGGTTTCTGTTTCATTTTTTTCTTTATACACTTTCATTTGCGCTTCATCAAAATCAAATTCCTTTGTTCTTAAAGGAACGGTTATTGGCTGCAAAGGCTTCACAAAATAATAGATGGAAAGAATCTGGTCAGCAGGATTAAAAGCACTCATTTGGAAAAAATCTGTTGTATAAATATGATCTTCTACAGATACATCCAAATCCATTTCTTCTTTAAATTCTCTTTTGAGGCAATCTCTTGTGCCTTCTCCTGGTTCCATTCCGCCACCAGGAAACTTTGTATAATAATTACCTCTTATGAACTCGTCGCTCAGCAGCACTTGCTTATTATCATTGATCATGATACCATACACACGAAGATTGAACATTGCTATTAAAAGTTTAACTGAACACTACCTTTATAAACCATTTCGGCAGGGCCACACAGCCAGATATTTCTAAATTCCTGGTCGCCATCTTTTTCGAATTCCACGCTTAACAAGCCGCCAATAGTTTTTACTTCTACGCGGTTAAATCCATTTTCGTTATGAGCAGAAACCAATGCTGAAGCGGTAACACCTGTTCCGCAGCTTAAGGTTTCATCTTCTACGCCCCTCTCATAAGTGCGTACAAAAATAGAATCATCGTTGATTGTTTCAACGAAATTTACATTGATGCCTTCTTTCTCGAACTCGCTGCTGTAGCGGATTGCAAGGCCTTCAGCCATAACATTTACCTGGCTTACATCCGGAACAATTTTTACATAATGCGGAGAACCTGTATTTAAAATATAATGATTATAATGGAATTGCACATTAGTAACATCAGCCATTTTTAAGCGTACTTCGTCATTAACATCTATTTCTCCATAATGCGCGCCATCGACAGCTACAAAATGGTACCGCAGGTTTCTTATACCAAGAAATGATGCAAATTTTATAATGCATCTTCCGCCATTGCCGCACATAGACCCTTCTTTGCCATCGGCATTAAAATAGATCATTTCAAAATCAACGCCTGGCTTTTCATTCAGCATCATTAAGCCATCTGCGCCAATGCCAAAGTGCCGGCTGCATAAAAAATTCACCTGCTTTACAGTAAGATTATTATATAAATTCTGGCGGTTATCCAAAACAATAAAATCATTACCTGTTCCCTGGTATTTAAAAAAATCAATTTTCATTTTTATAATTTTTCTGAAATAATCTCTACTGTTTTTTTAATCAATGTATCAACAATGGCTGCTCCATCTTTACTGAAATTTTTATGAACGCGATTGGCAACAATGGCGCTTAACGAAAGGCAATGATGCTGCAAAGCCTTGCCCAGCCCATACAAGCCAGCAGTTTCCATTTCAAAATTTGTAATGCGATGCTGCCCAAACTGAAACCTGGTAAGGCTGTCAATTAAGTGCGGAGTGGTTATGCCCAGCCTCAGCACCCTGCCCTGAGGACCATAAAAACCAGGGCAAGTAACAGTAATGCCCTGGTGAAAACCTTGTACAAAATATTTTATTAAAGACATGGATGCACCCGCAATATAAGGATAGCTAAGCCTGTTGTGAAGCTGCGTTTGCGTTATAAAAGAATGTAGCAATTGCTTTTCTTCTTCATTAATATTTTGCAAATAAAAATTCATAAGGTTATCAATGCCGATGCCGTGCGTGCTTGCAACAAAGCTGTCAACAGGTACATCACTTTGCAGGGAACCAGAAGTGCCGATGCGTATAATGTTTACATGAGTAAGTATATTTTTTACACATCTGTTATCAAAATCAATATTTAGTAAAGCATCTATCTCATTTAGAACTATATCAATATTATCAGTGCCAATGCCCGTACTTATTACAGTTATCCGCTTGTTGTCTATCCTGCCGGTATGTGTTATAAATTCACGGTGCGAGCGTTTGATTTCTATTGCATCAAAGTATTTACTTACTTGCTGCACACGGGATGGGTCGCCGACTGTAATGATAGTTTCAGCAATTTCACCAGGCAATAGATCAAGATGATAGATAGCGCCGCGATCATTTAAAATAAGTTCCGATGGTGCAATTTGTTGCATACAAAATTTTATAACCGGGCTTGAGATAGTCGAAATTCGCACATTAGTATTAAACCTTCTAAAAATTTTTGTATTACTTTTGTGCCCTTAAAAATTGGTCCTGTGGCCGAGTGGTTAGGCAGAGCTCTGCAAAAGCTTCCACAGCGGTTCGAATCCGCTCGGGACCTCATAGTCTTATTTACAGCGTTTTGAATTCTTACGCCTCTTTCTTCAACTTTACGTTAAGTAGTTGATCTTTAATTTGTTGTAACGTTTTATCTATTTTGTTCATTTGAACTTTACAAGTCTTAATTTCTCTTAAAAAGAACTTTTGATAGAACATAGATAGAACATTTCATAAAATTAAAAAGTACAACTATGCAATTACCTATTAAACCATTATTAAAAAGAGTGCGTAAAGACGGTACCGCAAACATTTATATTCAGTATTGTTACAATTCCGCATCGCGCATTCTACTGGATTCTGAAATAAGCATTCCTGCGATGTATTGGAATAGGAAAATAAATTGTGTTTCAAAAGGCCTTCCTGAAAATTTTGGAAATCATGCCGACTTGAATCGGCAAATCGTAAATGTTATTCGCATTGTAGAAGATTTAGTGGGGCTAACAAAGCGTATGAAAATTGCTGATCCCCTAACATTCATAAAGAAATATTATAAAACTAATCTTGACAATAACCTTCTCAAGGAAATAGAGCTTTCAGCTGCTATTGAAAGCGGCCAGCAAAACAATAATATCTTTTCACAGATTGATGATTATATCGATTCAAAGAAGGATAAAGTTTCCAAGGATATGCCAAGAATATATAGAAACATGAAGGATCATCTAAAAACATTTGAATCGTACCGAAAAGAACCCATAACCTTTGATTGCCTGGATTTCAATTTTTATGAAGAGTTCGTTCAATTTTTATCTTGCGATTACATACACAAACGTAGGAAAGAAATAATATATGGTCTTAGAATAAATACTGTTGGAAAAACTATCAAACAGTTCCGCACTTTTTTACGTAATCGCATTCGTAAAAGAATAATTCCTCCACTTGATTTAGAAGGTTGGAAGATATTAGAAGAAGAGGTTGATGCGGTTTACTGCAATTGGAATGAGATTAATATAATATATAATGTAGACTTAACATCGTTTCCTCATTTGGAAGATTATAGGAATGATTTCGTTCTTGGCTGTTTGACAGCATTAAGATTTTCCGATTTCTCACATCTTGAAAAGCATGATGTAAGAGGTGAGATGTTGTATAAAAAACAGCAAAAATCGAATCATTGGGTTGTTGTTCCGTTAAGAAAAGAAGCTATAGAAATTTTGGAGAATCGTTTTAAAAAGAATTTAAAACCACCTACTAATGGAGAATTTAATCGCCATATAAAAACAATTGCGAAATTAGCTGGAGTAAATACTCTCGTTAAGCACTCTTGCAAAAAAAGAAATAGGATAGTGGAAGAAGTCAAGCCCAAATATCATTGGATAACCTCTCATACTTGCCGAAGATCCTTTTGTACAAATGAGTTTTTAGCAGGCACTCCTGTAGAATTGATTATGAAAATAAGTGGCCATAAAAGCGTAAAAGACTTTTATAAATACATAAGGATTACTCCTGAAGAAGCGGGTCAGAAGATAAAAGAATTGTGGAAGAACAGAGGTGGAATGAACGCTTTTGCCAAGGAAAACAATTTTGCTTATAACAATGGAGTAACCTAAAATTAGAAATAAGAGTTACAACATACCTCCGGCTATAATTTCATATTATTAATGGCTACTTTAAAACTTTCCCCTAAGAGTTTGAGTCATGAAGAAGATATTAGATGTTACCTGTAAATAAGGTAAGAACATTTTAATTTTCAAATTCCGCTGAAATATCGAAAATTATTTTACCGAATATGGTTCGAAGTGTGAGAAAATACTTTTAGTGATTATGAAATTTGAACTCTGGTATTTTTAATAAAAACCCAAAGCAGTTTAAATTTTATAAAACCTAAAACGAAAAGTGATGAAAGAAAATGTAAGCGACGCTAACATTCAAACCCCAATGTTATTTCCCTATGAACCCGAGCAATTCTTGGAATCCATCCGGCAAATTATAAGAGAAGAAGTAAACAATGCCGGGAAGAAAACACCAGCCACAACATCCTTTGAAACACCCGGAATGACTTACAAGCCACTTTATAAGATGGGAGAAGTTTGTGCCTTGTTCCAGGTTACAAAGCCAACCATCTATGACTGGATCAAACATGGAAAGCTGAAACCATTCAAAGTGCGCTCAAGAGTTTTTTTCCTGTGGCAGGACATACAACAACTTTTACATCCGGCAGAAATGCTGCCCTGACTATTTTTTCTTTTCACCAGCCCTTTTCAATTGAAGAAATTAAAACTTCAATCCAATCGGTGAAGCAATAATTAAAAAACTAATATTTATGGCAGAGTTTAAAAGAAGAACCTTGTTCTTAAGCAATGGTAAGCAGATTAAATTATTTGGTAATAGTATCGCTATAGGCAAATCATTAGAGATTGGTGAAGGCTATGCTCCCAATATCTTTTCCTGTTCAACTGATACATCAAAAGAGAAACTAACCACAGTAGTTTTAAATCCATATAAAATAACACCGGAAGAAATGATGGAGGTGGCAGATTATAATATCCGCTTATGGATGGATCTCAAAGATAACATCCGCAAACATGGCCTCGATAACCCAAAAGTTTTCACTAACGATGCGGCTAAGTGAAAGGAGTATTTACAAGTGCTCAATTTATTTGTCACTACCGTAATAAATGTCAAAAACATAATTATCAACTTAGGGTCAGTAAATAAAGTAAGGAACATTTAAATCAGCCACTCAAAGTTGGTCAACCGGAAAGCGTTTGTTTGTATTTAAGGGCAAGCGGTGTTGTTGTCGAACAAAAATGCAGTTCGGCCACCACGCTTGCCTTATGCTCCCGTTGGTCGCTTAAGGGAATTGCAGAAGACACTTTAAAATGAGGAAGAATGGAAACAGTGAACAAGAAACAAAAGAAAGCCGGAAGGCCGGAAAAACAAATCAAAAAAGATATAAGAGCCTGTTTGCGCTTTACAAAATATGAATATTTTATCATCAAAGAAAAAGCTGCGCAAGCCGGAGTGAAACCTTCGGTGTATATCAGGCAAACCGCTATTCAATCCAAAATAACTCCAAGACTTACGGAAGAACAATTACAATTTGTCCGGCAGCTTGTGGGTATGTCCTCTAACATAAACCAGGTAGCAAAAGTTTGTCACAGGGACGGGCTTTATGAAGCGATGCAATACTTTGAAAACTACCGGAACCTTATTGATACCGTTCTTAAAAACTTACAGCGATGATCAGTAAGTCAGTATCATCCCGTTCCTTTCGCAACACCAGCAGGTATATTGCTGAGAAGCCCGGCGCAGAAATAATATTATCAGAAGGGGTAAGAGATCATGATTACAGATTAATGGCGGATGATTTTGAAACGCAAAAGGAATTACGTCCTACAAAAACCAGGGCTTGCTTTCATTCTATCTTAAGTTTTTATCCCGGAGAAAAACCATCAGATAACCTAATGAAAGAAATAGCCCGGAGATATTTAAAAGAACTGGGAATAGTAAACACACAATATGTTATCAGTAAACATACCGACAGAGCTCACCTGCACCTGCACATTGTGGCCAACATGGTAAACAATAATGGCAAAGCGATTAGCGATAGCTGGATTGGTTTAAGAGGGAAGAAGATAGCGCAACGACTTACAGAAGAATATAAATTAGTTCCAGCACTTGAAAAGAATTTGAAGCTGACAAACTTAGAAGCCCTTAGTCAATCTGAAGCAACCAAATACCAAATCTACATCGCTATCTCAGAGAACTTGCCGAAGTGCAAAACGATTGAAGAATTAGAAGTCCGCTTATTGAAGCTGGGAATAGAAACACAATACAAGTACAAAGGCCAGACACATGAGAAGCAGGGAGTAAGTTTTAAGAAGGATACTGTTTGCTTTAAAGGAAGCCAGGTAGACAGAAAATTTTCTCTTGCCGGCTTACAAAAGGCGTTTGAGTTACAACGCAAACAAGAAACAATCGAAAAACAAAAGCCGGATTTAAAGGAAATTTTTCCGGTTCAAAAACTAATCACCTCCAAAGATTCACCAGCGAATAATTTAAAAGGAATCGGAAAAGAATCTGGCAATGACTTAAGTAAAGCATTGGAAAAGACCATTGATATTTTATTAAAGCCAGAACAGACAAACTCCCAAACCTCCTTTAATTCCTTACCACAAAGCCATCGAAGAAGAAAGAAAAAGTCAAAAGGCATAAGCCGTTAAACAATTAATAATAACTATAAAACTTAAAGTTATGAACGAACAATTAGAAAATACCAGTGCAGCATTCATGGAAGTTACCATGAAAAAAACGGAAGGACAAGATAGAAGAATTGCTTCGATTGAAGAAAAAGTAAATCTCATCCCTGATAACACCGGGTTGATTCAAAAGGCAATCAACAGCATTGAAGGATTGAGAAATGAAGTAAAGAACAATCGTTTTCCTACAAAGATGTTGGAAGATTTTACAGAAACAATAAATAAAAGCTTCGAAATATATCAAGAGCTGGTGAAAAGAAAGATAGTACATCATCATCATGTGCCTAAAATAATCTGGATAGCCGCTGGTTTATTTATAGCTTTCGCTTTTGCGTGTGCCGGCTGGTATTCCACTTCTAACAAGCTGGATAGCTACATTGCCAGTGACACAAAATACCGGCAGCTTCGCCTGGATACCGCCAACAAATCTTTGCAATCTTACCTGGATCAAATGGATAGCTTATACTACACACGTACTGATATGAGAAAAATTGTTCTTCAGCAGGAAGAAGATAACCGAAAGAACTTTGAGCGGTTGGAGAAAGCAGATAGGTTGAAGGCCGAGGCAAAAGAACTAGAGACGCAGGCCAGGAGAAAGTCAATAACAAAGCATTAATATCTGCAATGTTAATTATAAAAAGTCTCATATAGCTTTTCCGTTTTTTTTTAGTATTTAAGATTGCTTATAAAATCGGAGCTGCATGATTAAAAATAAGAAAGAAATCCCCGAAGAACCTTTCGAGAAAAATGCTGGAATGCCTCATCTAGGCTATTATCCTAACGCTTATTTTCAAGGTCATCTGTGTTATTATAATACAATGTCATCGGGTAAGTTATTAAACAGGTGTTCTCGGCCTTAAGCTTTCACAGCGGTGCAAAGTTTCGATTCACGTTTAGGTGACAACGATTTTAGAAGTGTGTTGATTTCGAGTTGCGGCTTTAGCGGGATAAGTATTGAAGGTAGTAAAATCAAATTTTAATGAACCATGTCTTTCTGTAGAGAAGCCATAAAGGGATATACAACACAACTAAAAACACCAGCGTAAACAAAAATGAAATGTAATGGGAATTTGTATTGAACCTAATCATCGGTGATAACCGTTTGAGTAACTGCTAAGTTAGCTTTCAATAGCTTGCATTACCGTAGTTTGTTTTCATCAATTATCTTCTCTTATAGTACATTTTAATATAATGCGAAATGGCAACCTGATTGGTTACCAAAAATCAACATCAATCCATTTTCGCCTGTTTTGATGCCCGATACAATTTATAGGAATATATCATCGGGATAATCACCAGCAATAGTAAGCCTGATATCGAAACTATAACGGCTGCCTTCTCAGACAGAAACAAGACGAATACGCAAAGAATAAGCCCTCCAAAAAACCAAAGCCTTCCGGCAAAGTGATGGGTTTGCCTCCAGTTATCTTCACTTTCCAAAGTCCAGGGCAGGCGCATGCCGGCAAAGTAATTCGATCTTATGTTATACATATTGTTGCCAACGAGTGCAAATAACAACCCCATTGCTGCCAGCACCAGCCTGACGGTAACGGCTACATGTGCATGCAAAGTATCATAAATGATGAGCGTGAGAACAAAGCTCACAAAACAGCAAACGATAAAAGCCAGGCGATGCAATCGCTGCTTGTTCATAACAGCACCTTTCCTCGGGTCAAGCTTATATACATTAAAAAGTAACAGGTACAAAAGCACATTCACACTTGCTACTATCATTACGATTAGTGCCATTTCCTGTTTGGTTCCATAGCTGTTGATATTGCCTTTCAGGTCGTAATGCGTAGGAACAACAGGCGGCAGTTGTTTCCAAATCACGGCAAAAAAAATAACCGGCAGCAACATAATTACCCATGCCATTGTGCGCAAAATTGTGTTCATATTATTTCTTTTTTTTTGTTTTAAACTGCAGCATCCATTTTATAATGTCATCCATTACGGTGGTGTCAATGGAATAATATACATATTGCCCCTCCCTACGTGTAGATACGAGCGTGGCCTGCTTTAAAATATCCAGGTGGTGGGAGATGCTGGGAAAGGAGATATTAAACTGCTGCGCTATTTCGCCTGCTGTCAGATCTTTTTTTTGCAGCATCTGCAGTATATCCCTCCTGGTTGCATCATTGAGCGCTTTAAAGACTATCGTCATTAGACACTTGTATAATTATGCAAATATCTAAATATTTTTTTAAATATCAAAATTTAAAGAGCATTTTGCTGCCGTAGCAGATGCGCGGACCTCAGTAATTTTTTGATTATTAAAAAGGAATTTGAATTTAAGTATTCTACAGACGGAACTTATTGCCACGTGTGTGATCTTGAGGAAAAGAGACTTCAAAACTTCAAAGAAGTCACTCAAATACATAGCGCCCTGCGATACTTATGATAAAAGCTAATGAAATGCCGAAAGAACTTTGCATGTGTTTGTAACTATGTTAGCAGTATATGTCAAAGTCGATTCTATAATAGTAATCAGAATATTTATTCAATATAATAAATTGCACAGCCTCAGGTAAGCCGATTATTTCTCATGTCATTTGATGTGTGAATGATGTAAGCTAATAATAGAATTATGTAATACTTAATAGCTTTAAACAAAAGAATTTTGCGTTATTAAATTTAAATTGAAAAATAAAAATGTACACTAATAAATTAGTGAGTAAAGAACATGATCTATCGGTTCGTTTAAGGAATTTTTCGATCTTGATATTGCTTCTTCCCTATAATATTCCAGATCAGCGAAAAATAGAAACTCATTTCTCGAATCTTTGCCATAAGAAATTCGATAAAGAGAAATCGTAAAAGAAGAATATTTTGAAAACATAAATATACTTTGCTGTTAACAGAAAAATTGGATCAAACTAACTTATGAACACCTAAACAAATAAATGCTCAGTAAGAAGTCGACTTTAAAGAAAAATTAAAACAACGAATGATGAACGCAAATCAAAAGTTGAACAAAAAAAGGGAAAAAGGAATTCTAAATTGGGAACAACTTCGAAAGGAAGAAGCGCCTTATCTCATATGCATATGCTTCGGGGATACGAATGAATATGAATAGAGAAATCAACCCATATAGTTCGAATTTAGTAAATTTTCATACTGTTGATGTGCTCCCATTAATTCTATTAAAACTGCATTGAAGAATTCTTCGAATCTTGTCTATATTAAACAAAAAAATAAAACATGAAATATATCATATCATCTGATGGCTTTACAATAACTATTAAGGCATTAACTCTTGTTGCTGGTAACAAATTTCATATCTACAAAGATGGATCTGATTATGGGTTGTACACTGTATTGCGTGCGGTTGAAAATGCCTACACAACTTCTACACGACTTCCAGCGTTAAGCGGACTCTATACCATTTCCCTCATTGAATCAAGTGTACTTGAAGATTAATTAAACAATTATGAAACCGGTATAACATTTCATAGAACTGGAAATTGCTTAATAGGTACGAAATACTATCTCAATGTAACGTTACAAGATCAGATGAAAATGGACAAACTCATTAAAGAATAAATCAAGACCTGCATGGATATGAACCAGAAACAGCGACATGAGAGCTTCGGGAATGATAACCTTATATTCATAAATCTCTTGTAAAAAAAGTAGAATGAATAACATATTGCTGACTAAGTCGATATTCAAAACAGTTTGAAATATTGTCCTAAATGTGTGAATGATATAAACAATTAAGGGAAATCTGTAATGTTCCAGAGTGTTAATAAAGCCAACTTTGCACTCAATAACTTTAGCTTTAAATTATTCAAATGAATCACACCGCAATTCCTACTAAAATAAATAAGACAACCATCGCTTTAAAGAAAAGCGGAATCACAAACGGCATCTATAAACCAATGAAAGCACTGGTGTATCATGGCCCCGGCAAAAAATCCTGGGAAGAAAAACCGAAACCAGTGATCCAGGATGCCACCGATGTTATAGTAAAAATTTCAAAAACTACCATTTGCGGTACCGATTTGCATATACTGAAAGGGGATGTACCTGAAGTAACGCCGGGAAGAATACTTGGGCATGAAGGAGTAGGGATTGTAGAAGAAGCAGGCGGGGCAGTTACCGGTTTCAAAAAAGGAGATCATGTAATTATTTCCTGTATCACGTCATGCGGCAAATGCGTTTATTGTAAACGCAGCATGTACTCTCATTGTATAAATGGTGGCTGGATCTTAGGACATTTGATTGATGGAACGCAGGCTGAATATGTGCGGATACCATTTGCAGATAACAGTTTGCATCATATTCCCAAAGGCAGCGATGAAGAAGCCCTGGTAATGCTAAGTGATATTTTGCCAACCGGTTTTGAGTGCGGCGTACTGAATGGCAAAGTGCAATTGGGAAATACCGTTGCAATCGTAGGCTGCGGCCCTGTCGGATTAGCGGCATTGTTAACGGCACAATTCTTTTCTCCTGCAGAAATTATTATGATTGACCCGGATGATAACAGGCTTGCCATCGCTAAAACATTTGGTGCTACGCAAACTATTAACAACAGCAAAGAAAATGCAATTGAAAAAGTGAAGGAACTAACTGGTGGCATAGGGGTAGATACAGCAATTGAAGCGGTAGGTATTCCGGCTACATTTGAACTGTGCGAATCGCTGGTTGCGGCAGGCGGCGTAATTGCAAACATTGGCGTACATGGTAAAAGCGTAGAACTTCATCTCGAAACTTTATGGTCAAAAAACATTACTATAACAACACGCCTTGTGGATACCATTACTACACCTATGTTACTTAAAACAGTTTTATCAAAAAAGCTTGATTCCAAATTATTGATTACCCATAGGTTTACATTAAGCGATATTATAAAAGCATACGACGTTTTTCAGTATGCAGCAAAAGAAAAGGCATTAAAAATTATTTTGACGAACAATTAATATTTTATAAGCACAAGTTTTCACTTCAGTTTAAGATATTAAGAAGTATTCATACACATTCTGAGATTACTTGCCCTATCAGATTACTTTAATGCAGATCCTTACACGGATTGAAATAGAAGTAGAAACTATATTCAAACATTTTATTCGTGAGAGACCTCAGGTTTAACACTTTACGCCTTTAATGTGTGAATGATGTAACCCATTCATGGAATTGTATAACACTCAATCCCTGTAAAGCAAACAACTTTGCAGTATTAATTTTAAATTAAAAACTAAATAAAATGTACAATAATAATTACTGGGGAATGAACATGATATGGTGGTTCATTTGGGTAATTTTTATATTCTGGATATTTTTTCTTCCTTATAATATTCCCGGTCAGCGACATAAAAAAGATACACCGTTAGATATTTTACGAAAGCGTTTTGCTTCGGGATTAATTACTAATGAAGAATACCAGGAAAAGAAAAAAATTATTGAAACCGATTTATCCAATTGAATCTCTCCGAAATTGATCAAAAGAATTGAATGGGATACTTCCGAAGTTATGGTTGATGTTATGGAAGAAGATATAAAGAACAGTCCTGAATATGAGCCCGGGAAAGCTATAAGCGAATCGTATGAGGCTAACCTGCAGAACTATTACGGGGAAACTGTTCAGAGTACTTATTGATTTAGATATAAAGCCTCATTAATTACTGGCTTTGCAATATTTTTTAATTACAAATAATCCTAAAGAAATGATTGAAAATAAAAATGATCAGACCGGTCAGCAAACAAGTAACGATTTGGTTCAGCAATCAACTCAACATACTTCAGATTCCAGTCCGGATAAAGCAAACATTAAGATACCGGAAATTGAAGAATGCGATAAAGTAATTACCGATCAAAGAAGGCCGCAATTCCGATCCGGCGAAAATTACGGAAGAAGAAATTACTAATGTGATTAATAACAATTTTTAATACGTTATATACAAGCAAAAAATCTTGTTGTCAGGATTTGACTGACACAACTGTTTTATCTTTACTTACTGCTTTATCTACTAATTTATTTAAAGTAAGCCCCTGGCCAATTACAGAAAATATCACTATAAAATAGCAATAGGAAAGTATAACCTCCCTGTATGGAGAAAGAGGAAATGAGAGTGCCATCGCTATGGATATACCTCCACGCAGCCCAGCCCACGTAAGAATAGAAAGGTTTACCAGGTTCACTTTACGCAATTCAAAAAAAGCAATTAATGATACACTGTGTAGCCGGATGATCTTTGCCAAAACTATTATTGCCTACCACCAGCCCGGCAACCACTGCGGATAAAGGTATGGACGCATCAAACTTATTTGCTATTACAGAAATGCCCAGCACTATTGCAAGTGAGAACAAAAAGATGTTTTGAAATTCATTTATAGACCTGATAAGCCGGTAAGCAATGAAGCCCATTACCAAACCGATTACAACTCCACCAATAACCTGCGTACCGAATGTACGCAATGTTTCAACCACTGAAATTTTATTAGCAGACTCTTTGGTAATACCCAACGTGGTTACAAAAAGAATAAGCCCAACAGCATCATTAAACATTGACTCACCCGATATAATGGTTGCTAACTTTGGGGGGATTTTTGATTTTGTTATAATAGCACCAACAGCAATCGGGGTCAGTCGGGGAAATAAGTGCACCAAAAACAAAGCAATAAATAAGCGGAATATTAATATGCAGCAGATAAGCCGCTCCAAAGAGCAACCCTCCAAATACACCTGTAGAAACCACTACCCCGAGCGTGCTCAATATATCAAAACGGGCCTTCGCAATGCTTTTAGTTTTTGATAGGCGAAATGCAGGACACTGGCAAACAGTAAAAAGCCCAGCATAACGTTTAGCAGCACCTCCGAAAAATTAATATTATGAGCAAGTCTCGTTAGCAAGTTCGATTTTTCATCTCCTATTGTCCCGATTATTAACACAACCACCAAAAACAAAGCAATAAATAAGCGGAATATTAATATGCAGCAGATAAGCCGCTCCAAAGAGCAACCCTCCAAATACACCTGTAGAAACCACTACCCCGAGCGTGCTCAATATCAAAACGGGCCTTCGCAATGCTTTTAGTTTTTGATAGGCGAAATGCAGGGCACTGGCAAACAGTAAAAAGCCCAGCATAACGTTTAGCAGCACCTCCGAAAAATTAATATTATGAGCAAGTCTCGTTAGCAAGTTCGATTTTCATCTCCTATTATCCCGATTATTAACACAACAATAGATGCTACCACTGACATAGTCATTACTCCAATAGTGCCCGGCAGCTTTACAAACCTTTCATTCAAATAAGAAAAA
Organism: Hanamia sp.; assembly: GCA_965276925.1. Taxonomy (GTDB): domain Bacteria; phylum Bacteroidota; class Bacteroidia; order Chitinophagales; family Chitinophagaceae; genus Ginsengibacter. The sequence goes on along the minus strand of OZ255711.1, from coordinate 2,171,316 downwards.
CCGGCGCTGATAATGATGAGTACTGTTATAATGGATAATATGTCCAAAGTCAATAGTTATTATTAGAAAGAAGTTACAAACTTACAGTAACACTGGCTTCATATTCAATATGCCTTTCACCCTAAATGGGATATTGCGATTATCGGGATGGTTGATAACGCTTGTTGGAAGGGTAACCCTGACGCAAATAGGGATGACCAGGTACGCACATCATGGGGGGGTATACCATCGTTAGAGTACTATCCAAAAAAAGGCTTATACCTTTAATTTTTTACTGCTTATGTAGGCAGGTTTTACGATTATACAAGTTATGCAAAATCAAAATTTGGATTAACAAACTCAAGAACAGGAATGCTTATGATTGGGTTTATTTCACCATTGGTTATTTTATAGACACAAGCTTTCGCAGCTATATGCGATGAGTGTATCTAATGGACCTAATCCGTATATAATTACCTAAAAGTATTTTCAAAAATTTTAGACCTGAGAAATCTCAGGTAACATTCACTTTTCTAATAATGTGTGAATGATGTAACAAATCTGTGGAAACGTGTAACAATCCCATAAATTAATATCTCCACTTTTACATTGGCCTCCTTTAAGAAATGATTCTGATAAATAATACAGCAGAAACAAAGAGTTTTGATCGAATAGTCAGCACTATTATTTGTCTTAGTTTTTAAAAAGCTTGCGTTTCAAGAAACGCCTGTTTCCCGGATTAGGTTGGTCAATAGCACACATTCAAATAAATCAAATTAAGAAGGAAACAAAATATGAAAAGCAAAAGTTTATTTTTGGGGTTAATATTTATTATAATCCTCATTGTTGGGATAATATGGGCTCGTGCGGAATTTTAACCCGGCGAATTATACAGTAAGCGCTATCATTGGCGGTGTATTCCTGGTACTGGCGCTCGTAATTTCTTCCGCTATCAAGATTGCGGACCCGTGGGACAAAGCAGTTGTAAGTGATTTTATTTTGGATGATGCCAACTGGCAAATCATGTACCTGGTGGTTGATACACATAACTGGTTTGATGGTAAAAAAGTTTTGGTTGAACCCCGTGCCATAAAAGAGATACAATGGGACAATTCCAAAGTCATTATGAACATTTCGATAGAGGCGATTAAAGACTGCGCCGTATTTGATGAATCGCAATTCAATCACTCCAGAAGTGCCAGTATTAGTTTGGTAAACAGTTAATGATTTTTCAGCAAAGCGAAAGCGCTATCACATCTTGACATAAAATAACAATCAAAATTTAAAAAGAAAGAAATGGAAACGGAAACAGAAACAGAAACGCTGCTGGAAATTGGAGTCAATGGGCTGAAAGACAAGCATCCGAAATCTGAAGTGAAAATTAAAAAAGAAAAGAAAAGAAAAAAGAAAAAGATATTGCACGATCTTTTTATAGAACTGGCAAAGTTGCAAAAAGAAGTTATTGCTTCTGATCTCAAACTACTCGTAATATTGGAAGGGAGGGATGCTGCCGGAAAAGACGGTACTATAAAAAGAATTATTAAACACCTGAGCCCGCGCGACACAAAAGTAGTGGCATTGGGTAAGCCAACAGACTTCCAGGAACGCGAATGGTATTTTCAGCGTTACACTGCCCACTTACCCGTTTCAGGCGAGTTTGTTCTTTTCAACAGAAGCTGGTACAACAGGCTTGGCGTTGAAAAAGTCATGGGCTTTTGCACGCATAAACAATACAAAACATTTTTCACTGAAGTGGAATCATTTGAGAAAGGGCTGGTTGATGGAGGTTTCATTATCCTGAAATACTATCTCGATATCAGTAAAAAAGTACAGGAAAAAAGATTGAAAGCCAGGCACACAGATCCACTGAAGCACTGGAAAATAAGCCCTATAGATCACGAGGCCGTGAAACACTGGAAAGATTATTCCGAAGCAAGAGATGAAATGTTGCTCAAAACAAATTTTAACGACGCTCCATGGTATGTGGTTAATGCTGACGACAAAGACGCAACACATATCGCCCTTATTTCCCATCTTTTAAACAGAATGAAATATCACCACAAAAATGAAAAATTATTGTCGCATAATTATGGATTGGTTGACCCCGCAACACCCGAAATTATAAAGGATAAGCTTTTCTGATTCATAAAGATCTTTTAAAAAAATAATAATGCAAATCATGTATTTAAGAAATTGGCGTCATTTAAAATGAGATAGTTTTTTATGAAATTGCAACAGGTAAACTATTGGCCCATGAGTTAAAATAGTAGTAGATAGATGTTGAAAAAAATGAAGTTGTGAATAAAGAAATATACCAATGAATGTTAAAGTAGATGATAAAGAAGTAACGGTGCAGAAAGGAAAAATTATTGCTGTTCGGGGCAGCGTAGTAGATGTTTGGTTTGATAATAATTTGCCGCCCATTTATACTTTACTTCATACCGGGAAAGATAAGCAAATAGCTGTTGAAGTACTAACCCAGCTTGATGATAATACCGTGCGTGGGATTTCCCTAAACCCCACGCAAGGGCTTGCACGTGGCATGGATGTGGAAACAGAAGGGGCACAACTTACTGTACCGATAGGAAATAAAATCATCGGCAGGATGTTCGATGTGTTTGGAAATACCATTGACCATCTGCCGGCATTGCCAAAAGGCGAACGACGCAATATTCACCAGCAACCTCCGCCATTATCTGACAGGTCGGTAAAATCAGAAATTTTCGAAACAGGTATCAAAGCAATTGATGTATTGGTGCCGCTGGAACGTGGTGGCAAGGCGGGTTTATTTGGCGGAGCCGGGGTTGGCAAAACAGTTTTACTTACAGAGATGATCCACAATATGGTTGGGCACAACAAAGGCATCAGTATGTTTTGCGGCATTGGCGAACGCTGCCGGGAAGGAAATGAATTGTACAACGCCATGAAAGATGCAGACCTGTTGAAAAACATGATAATGGTTTTTGGACAAATGAATGAAACACCCGGCGCCCGTTTTCGTGTAGGTCATGCAGCATTAACCATGGCTGAATATGTAAGGGATGATGAACACCGCGATGTGCTGCTACTGATTGATAACATTTTTCGTTTCATACAGGCAGGTATGGAAGTAAGCGGGCTGATGGGTCAAATGCCTTCCCGTTTGGGATACCAGCCAACGATGGGTACAGAGCTTTCAAAGCTCGAAGAACGCATCGCTAATACCAATGCTGGTGCCATCACATCCATACAGGCTGTCTATGTACCTGCCGATGATTTAACGGACCCCGCAGCCGTTCATGCCTTTTCGCATTTGTCGGCATCAATCACTTTGTCAAGAAAAAAAGCAAGTGAAGGATTGTATCCGTCGATAGACATATTACAATCCAATTCTAAAATGGCTACGCCAGGCATTATAGGCGAAGACCATTACAATCTGGCACAGGAAATAAGACACACGCTTGCCAAGTATGAAGACCTGAAAGATATTATTGCCATGCTGGGCATGGAGCAATTATCTGTGGATGACCGGAATGTTGTAAATCGTGCCAGGCGCCTTGAACGATTTTTTACGCAGCCATTTTTTGCAACCGAAAAATTCAGTGGAATGAAGGGTAAGGAGGTTAGTTTGAAAGATGCACTCGATGGTTGCCGGCGTATCCTCGCCGATGAATTTAAAGACCTTCCGGAAAGTGCATTTTATATGATTGGAACAGTGGACGAAGCAAAGGAAAAAGCAAAAAGTAAAGCTGATCAATCTCAATCAAAAGGCACATCGAAAGACAATAAAAATAGCGATTGGTCAAAGCCGAAGGATGCAACAAAAGCGAATAAAGATGCGGTTCAGAATAAGACAAACGATGATAACAGCAATGATCAGAATAAAGCAAAGAATGATGCAAAAGATAGCGGGGATGCAGATAAATCCAAATTAAAGGATGGAAAGATTGAAAAAGAAAAAACTGTTACAGCATGAAATATTTTAAAATAATTTATAAGTAAGAATTCTTGTCCCTCTCCTTCGGAGACGGGTTGGGGTGAGGCTACTTAAAAAGATGAAATGGAAAAAACATTAATGAACCTGAAAATTTTACTTCCTTCCAAGGTCTTTATTGAAACAAAAAATGTAAGCAGCATCACCATAGAAACCAGCGAAGGATCTTATGGTATGTTACCGCAAAGGCTCGATTGTGTGGCGGCGTTAGTTCCGGGAATTTTTACTTATGAAATGGAACCAGGTGGCCCCAAATATGTGGCTGTTGATGAAGGAGTGATGATAAAAGCAGGCACGCAGGTTTTGGTATCTGTCCGCAATGCCATTGGTGGCGCAGATCTTGGCAAACTTAGTGACTTGGTAAAAAAAGATTTTAATAAGCAGGATGAAAATAAAATACAAGCCCGTTCAGTGATGGCAAAGCTGGAAGGCGGTTTCATATACAGCTTTGATAAATTTCGTAACGAGTAAAAATGGCACCTGATAAAAACACGAATGATGAAGACTTTTTTAGCAAAAGAATTGCCGCAAAAGAGAAGCGAAAATTGAAAGCGCAACGGGTAAGCAGCGGAAGCGTTTGGGCAGGTTTAGGTATGTTTGGAATGATAGGCTGGTCGGTAGCAATTCCAACATTGCTGGGATCAGCACTGGGAATATGGCTCGATAAAATCTATCCCCAATCTTTTTCCTGGGTGTTATCATTTTTAATGATAGGGTTAATCACAGGCTGCATTATAGCCTGGTATTGGGTAGATAAAGAAGATAAACAAATGCATCAAAATAAAGATGAAAACGATGAATGAAACGGTATCAATAACATTGGCCTTTATTGCAGGAATCGCATTGGGAATTTTATTTTTTGGTGGCTTGTGGTTTACTGTGAAAAAAGCAGTTAATGCCAAAATACCTGCGTTGTGGATATTCTGCAGTTTCTTTTTGCGGATCAGTGTTATACTGGTTGGCTTTTATTTCATCGGTTCCGGAAACTGGGTAAGGCTTCTTACCTGCCTGTTCGGTTTTATAATCGCACGCTTTATCGTTATTCATTTCACTAAATCAATTGATGAAAAAAAAATACTATTAAAAAAGGAGGTTAGCCATGAAGCTTAGTCCTGATGAAACTATTTTCTGGCAACATGGTTTTATTACGATTAACCTCACCCTTGTTATGACGTGGGCTATCATGTTGTTGCTTGTAATTGGCTCTATATTGATTACACGAAAACTTAAAACGGGTATTAAAATTTCCCGATGGCAGTGTATTCTTGAGATGCTGGTTACCGGTATGAAAGAAGAAATTAAAGGTGTTGGATTAGAACAACCGGAACAATATATTGGCTTTATAGGTACGTTGTTTTTATTTATTGCGGTAAGCAATATCTGCATCATCTTCCCATTTTACGATGCGCCTACCGGTTCGCTTTCTACCACGGCGGCGCTTGCCATCTCCGTATTTTTTGCCGTGCCGTTTTTTGGTATCAGCAAGAGTGGACTAGGTAATTACCTGAAAACGTATATAAAGCCCACCTTCATCATGTTGCCTTTCAATATCATCAGCGAGCTGTCACGCACACTCGCACTGGCAGTAAGATTGTTTGGCAATATCATGAGTGGTGGGATGATCGTGGCTATCCTGCTAAGCATATCGCCCTTTATATTTCCAATCGTTATGAAGGTGCTTGGTTTACTTACAGGTATGGTGCAGGCTTATATTTTCGCGATCCTTGCTACGGTTTATATTACTGCAGCAGTGCATAAATCACCTAAAATAAATTCAATAACAAATAAAAAAGATAAAAATGGATAGTATAACTGTTATCGCAGTAGCATCAATTATTACTGCAGGGCTTACAACCGGTATTGGATGTATGTTGCCGGCATTCAGCGAAGGAAAAGCTGCAGCATCAGCATTAAGCTCTATTGCGCAACAACCGGATGCAGCGCCAACCATCACTCGAACCTTATATGTGTCGCTGGCAATGATAGAATCAACGGCGATATATTGTTTCGTGGTTTCGATGATTTTAATCTTCGCTAACCCATTCTGGAATCACATTATTGCACATAAGTAATTTAATAAAATGAAAATTAACTGGTTCACCGTAATAGCCCAGGTGATCAATTTTGTGGTGTTGGTATGGTTGCTAAAAAGGTTTCTATACAAGCCAATACTGAAGGCTGTTGATGACCGTGAAAAAAAGATCGCATCGCAAAATAAAGATGCAAATCATTTAAAAGCAGAAGCAAAAAAAGAGCAGGATGACTTCACAAAAAAGAATGCGGATTTTGATCAGCAAAAAAAGGACTTAATGGATAAAGCCGTTGCTGATGTGGCAGCGCAGCGCCAGAAATTGCTTGACGAAGCCAAAGATGCAGCCAATAAGCTAAGCGCCAAAATGGAAGCAGCATCAAAAGAAAAACAAAAAACGGAGCAGACCGAGATCGCCCAAAAAACACAAAAGGAAGTCTTTGCTATTACAAGAAAAGCGCTTACCGAAATTGCTTCTGAAAGTTTGGAAGAACAATCGGTTGGAACTTTTATTAAGCGTTTGAATGAATCAAAAGATGAAGAAAAGAAACAATTTAAAGATGCTTTTCAATCTAATACAAATACTATTTTGGTAAGGAGCGCATTTGACCTCACCGTAAAACAACAAGATGATATCACTAAAGCGGTTGATGCTGTTCTTGGCACAAAAACGCCTTTGCAATTTAAAACAGCAACGGGTATCATCAGCGGAATCGAACTGACGACAAACGGCTATAAACTGGCCTGGAGTTTTTCAGAATACCTCGATTCCTTAGAAAAAAATTTTTCAGAAGCGGTAAAAGAAAAAGCAAAAGCTGATGGGGGAAAGAAAGCAATGCCAGATAAGAAAGCAGAACCTGTAAACACGTAAATAGCGGTACATGGAATTAAATAAAACAATAGACGACACCTTCGATCAACTGACTGAATGCATCCAAAAATTTTCGCTTTCTCTGGTGCCTCGTGAAGTGGGTTCGGTGAATAGTGTGGCAACAGGAATTGCAAAAATTTCAGGGCTTCCGGGTGCAGGCTTTGAAGAACTGCTAACGTTTGCAGGAGGTTTATCAGGCATTGCTTATAATATTGATAAAGATGAAATAGGCGCCATACTTCTCGGTGAAGATACACTGTTGAATGCAGGTGACGAAGTGCAAAGAACAGGACGTGTAGTGGACGTGCCCGTTGGTAATGCATTGATCGGAAGAGTGATCAATCCGCTAGGTGAACCGATAGATGACAAGGGACAGATTGCGCATGACCAGCGGCTTCCCATCGAGCGCCCTGCGGCTGCCATTATGGATCGCTCGGCGGTAAATGTTCCATTGCAAACAGGCATAAAAGCGATTGATGCATTGATCCCGATTGGTCGCGGTCAGCGTGAATTGATTTTGGGTGACAGACAAACCGGCAAGACAGCCATTGCTATTGATGCTATCCTCAATCAGAAAGATAAAAATGTTTTGTGCGTGTATTGCGCCATCGGGCAGCGTGCTTCTGCGGTAGCCAAAGTAATTGCCAACCTTACAGAAAAAGGTGCCATGGAATATACCGTTGTGATGGTGGCTGAAGGAAACGATTCACCGGGGTTAAACTATATAGCGCCTTATGCTGCCACCAGTATTGCCGAATATTTTATGGAACAGGGTCGTGATGTATTGATCGTGTATGATGATTTAACGCATCATGCCCGTTCTTATCGTGAACTTTCTTTATTGCTGAGAAGACCACCGGGACGTGAAGCTTTCCCCGGTGATATTTTTTATATACACTCCAGGTTATTAGAAAGGTCAACACATTTAAGTGATGCACTGAAGGGAGGATCATTGACCGCACTGCCGGTCATTGAAACGGAATCTCAAAATATCTCAGCCTATATTCCCACCAACCTGATTTCTATAACTGATGGACAGATATACCTGTCACCCAAATTATTTGAATTGGGAATTTTGCCGGCTGTTGATATTGGCAAATCCGTATCCCGTGTGGGCGGCGCAGCTCAATTGCCGGCTTACCGTTCCATAGCCAGCCTTAAACTTCAATATTCGCAGTTTGAAGAATTAGAAAGCTTTGCCCGGTTCGGTACGAGGCTCGATGAAAATACTAAAAAGACAATAGAGCATGGAAAGCGCATCAGGGAATGCCTGAAACAACCCGAGCTTCAGCACCTGTCTGTAGCCGAACAAATAATAATGCTTCTTGCATTAACAGACGGCCATTTTGATAATATATCAATAGATAAAATCCAGCAAGCTGAAACAGCGCTTCTTAACAAAAGCACTGAATTTCCTGCTGAAATATTGAAAGGATTATTTTCAAACAAACCATTAAGCGACCCCGATAAAGAAAATATTTTAAAGATTGCAAGCACAATACTTGAGCCTTTCCAAGCCAAGGCGGCACCTGACCAAGATAAAAAATAATGGACACTTTAGAAAGCATAAGAAACAAAACTACAGGCGCTAAAGACCTCAAATCTGTAGTGAGTGCGATGAAGGCTATGGCCTCCTCAAACATTGTGCAGTACCAAACAGCAGTTAGTTCACTTGGCGATTATTATCATACCGTGGCGTTGGGTATCATCGCTTATTTTAAGGCGGAGAAGATACAGGGGATAAGTGATCAAAAAGAAATAAAAAACAAGAATAAAAATAACAATGATAAAATAATCTGTGCGATTGTTTTTGGATCTGACCAGGGTTTGGTTGGTCAGTTCAATGATTCCATGGCGGAGTTTGTATCCACATCACTCAACGCCTTACCGGGTAAAAAAGAAATCTGGGCCATCGGTGAAAGAGTGCAATTGTTACTCTCCGATGTTGGTTTGAATACAACAACATTGTATCATGTTCCAAATGCAGTTGGTGAAATCACGTCTCTTGTTCAGCAGATATTATCTAAAAGTGAAGAGAGTCAGCAAAAAGAAAGCATCAATGAATTTTATATTTTTCATAATCAACCGAAACCCGCATCTGGCTACCAGCAGGTGATGCAGCGGTTTTTGCCCTTAGATGAAAAATGGAAAAATGATTTACAGGAACTCCAATGGCCCACAAAATTACCACCGCAGATTGCAGGAGGTGCAAAGCCAACTTTAATGGCGCTTATCAGCGAATATCTTTTTACCTCTTTATTCAAAGCCTGTGCAGAATCATTGGCCAGCGAAAACGCCAGCCGTTTGGAAGCCATGCAGAGAGCAGAAAAAAACATTGGAGATTTATTGGATGATCTTAATAAAGAATACCATCGCTTAAGGCAGAGTTCGATCGATGAAGAATTGTTTGACGTCGTATCAGGTTTCGAGGCACTAAAAAGTGAAACAAAGAAATAATCGCATTTTTATGAACAAAGAAAAATTTAATAATAATCAATTATATGGTCTCTTGCCTTCGGATTGTGAAGGTATTGAAACCCTTACAGAACTTGCCCTTGATTTGCGCTGGTCATGGAACCATGCGGCAGATGAACTGTGGCAGCAACTGGATTCGGAACTTTGGGAAATAACGCACAACCCCTGGATCATGCTGCAAACAGTATCCCGTGAATGTCTTGAGAAGCAATTAGCGGATGAAGGTTTCAAGAGTAAAATGAATGAACTGAAAAGATTGAGCGATCAGCTAAACAATGCGCCCGCATGGTTTCAGCAAAATCATTCAAATGCCCCGCTGTCTTGCATTGCCTACTTTAGTATGGAGTTTATGTTAAGTGAAGCGCTTCCCATTTATGTTGGCGGGCTGGGCAATGTGGCCGGAGATCAATTGAAATCTGCCAGCGATCTTGGCGTACCTGTAGTGGCTGTTGGCCTGCTTTATCAACAGGGATATTTCCGTCAAAAAATCGATAAAGATGGAAATCAGCAAGCCATGTTTCCTTATACTGATCCGGGCCAATTACCTGTCAAGCCATTACGTTTACATAATGGCGAGTGGTTACGATTAAAAATATCTTTGACAGGTTATACAGTTTGGCTACGAACCTGGGAAGTACAGGTAGGGAGGGTAAAATTATTTCTTCTCGACAGTAACGATGTGGTGAATTTACCGGAGCATCGGGAGATAACCAGTGAGCTCTATGGTGGTGGTCCCGATATGCGCATCAAACAGGAAATTCTTTTGGGAATAGGTGGGTGGAAATTATTGCAGGCATTGGGCATTCATCCGGAAGTGTGCCACATGAATGAAGGACATGCCGCGTTTTTAACGTTGGAACGTGCCAATGATTTTATGAAAGAAAATGGCATTTCATTCGAAGCAGCATTGGCCGTCACCCGTGCCGGAAATTTATTTACCACACATACGGCCGTTGAAGCAGGATTTGATCATTTCAGCCCATCGCTGATGTGGCAATTTTTTGGAGGCTATGCCAAAAATGAATTAGGAATCGAATTTAATAACCTAATGGCGCTAGGCCGTATCAACCCTTTTGACACCTCGGAGAGTTTTAACATGGCTTATCTGGCCGTTCGCGGTAGTGGTGCCGTAAATGGCGTAAGCCGCTTGCATGCCGATGTCAGCAGGCATCTCTTCAGCATCCTTTTCCCACGGCAACCCATAAACGAAATTCCAATCGGCCATGTTACTAACGGTGTGCATATGCCAAGCTGGGATAGCGTATTTGCTGACAAGGTTTGGACGGAAGCCTGCGGAAAAGATCGGTGGAAAGGTGAATTAGAGACTTTAGATCAAGACATTAGTAAGATACCCGATGAAATACTTTGGCAAATGCGCAATGACTGCCGCAATGAGCTGGTTAATTTTGCCCGGAAAAGATTTGCAGAGGAATCTGATGTTACAGGTCAGTCACCTGAATTTATTGGAACTGCAAAACATATATTTAATCCCAATACTTTAACCCTGGGTTTTGCTCGCAGATTTGTTCCTTATAAAAGACCTGATCTTTTGTTACATGATGAAGAACGATTTGTTCGCATTCTTACCAACAGCGAACACCCGTTACAGTTAGTTATTGCCGGCAAAGCACCCCCATTCGATGAGTCAGGAAAGGCATTGATCAGGGAATGGATCCAGTTTATACAAAAGCATAACTTATATAACCACGTTGTTTTCCTGGGTGATTATGATATGCTCCTCACTAGGCAAATGGTGCAGGGAGCAGATGTTTGGGTGAATACACCGAGGCGACCATGGGAAGCTTCCGGAACCAGTGGAATGAAAGTGTTGGTTAATGGAGGAATTAATTTATCTGAACTCGACGGCTGGTGGGCAGAAGCGTATTCTCCTGAAGTGGGTTGGGCCTTAGGCGATCAGCAGGAACATGGGCAAGACCCCGCTTGGGATGCAAGAGAAGCAGAAGCTTTGTATGATATATTGGAAAAGCATGTAGTCCCTGAATTCTATAATTGCAATGAAAAAGGTATTCCGGAAAAATGGATAAATAGGATGCGTAAAAGCATGGCCATACTAACGCCCCGCTTTTCTGCTAACCGCACAGTCAGGGAATACACAGAAGACTTTTACCTGCCCGCTGCTGATAACTATAAAAAAAGAGCCGCAGAAAAAGGCGCTGCCGGAAAAAAGATAGAGCAGGCGCATCATGAACTTCAAAAGCAATGGAACCATATACAATTCGGAGAAGTGCACAGCGAAAATAAGGACAACCGGCATCTTTTTCGTGTACAGGTAAAACTGAATGGGCTGAGCCCTGAAAAGGTTTTGATTGAACTTTATGCAGGCGGAATTAATGGCGCTGAATCAGTTAAAATAAAAATGAAACCGGTTGTCAACGCTATAGGTAGTGACGTGAAAGAATATAATGCACAAGTAGACAATTCGAGGCCAGCAAGTGATTACACACCCCGCATCATTCCAAATTACGAAAACATATCTGTGCCTCTGGAAGACAACCTTATTCTCTGGCAGCACTGATAATTATTTCATTAATAAAAAAATATAAAATGCAACATAAAAATAAAATTACAACGGTCTTCCTGGATATCGGTGGCGTTTTATTATCCGATGGATGGGGTCATGAATTCAGGCAACTTGCTGCCGAAAAATTTCATTTGGATGTAGCTGAATTGGAAGACCGGCACAAAATAATGTTTGTTACTTATGAAGAAGGAAGAATAACGTTAGACGAATATCTTGACCGGGTTGTATTCTATAAGCATCGTGACTTCAACAATCATGAATTCAAGCAATATATGTTTGGACTTACTACTCCAAACCCTGAAATGATTGATTCTATTACCAGGTTAAAGAAAGAACATCAATTAAAAATAGTCGCCGTTAGCAACGAAGCAAGAGAATTAAATGCGTACAGGATAAGTACATTTAAGCTGAAAGAAATATTTGATTTTTTTGTATCCTCCTGTTATGTTCATGTAAGAAAACCAGATCCGGCTATTTTTAAATTGGCGCTTGATATGGCACAGGTATCAGCAGAAGAGGTTGTGTATATTGATGACGTGCAAATATTCACAGATATTGCAACGGATTTAGGAATCAAAAGTATTCACCACACTGACTGGCAATCAACTTCAGAAGCCTTAGCTGATATGGGACTTTTAGTTGAAAATAATAAATTAGTCCATGCCTGAAGATGAATGCATACTAACTATTAACGGAGGTTCGTCCAGCATTAAATTTTCTTTATACAGAATTGAAGATCCGCTAAAGCAAATATTTTATGGGCAAATAGAAAACGTTGGATCGGCTAAAGCAAAACTTAGTTTTAATAATTCTTTTTCTAAACAAAAAAAACCTATTAGCATCAAAGCTAAAGATCATAATGAGGCTGCCGTTCATCTCATTGACTGGCTTGAGAAACAGGAAGGCTTTGGTTCCATAAAAGCAATCGGACATCGCATCGTTCATGGCATGAAACATACAAAGCCTGAAATTATTTCTGCTAAATTATTAAAGGAATTAAAAATGATCAGCGCCTATGACCCTGATCATTTACCGGGAGAAATAAAACTAATAGAAGTCTTTACCAAGCGTTATCATTCATTAAAACAGGTAGCGTGTTTTGACACTTCTTTTCACACTTCTATGCCCACGGTTGCAAAATTATTATCCATTCCCCGTCGCTATTTTGAAAAGGGTATTCAGCGATATGGGTTTCACGGACTTTCTTATTCTTATCTGATTGAAGAACTGGAAAGAGTTGCAGGAACTGATGTTGCAAAAGGCAAAGTGATATTAGCACACCTCGGGAGCGGCGCCAGCCTTGCAGCGGTTAACCATGGAAAAAGCCTTGATACCAGCATGGGTTTTACACCGGCATCCGGCCTACCAATGAGCACACGCACCGGTGATCTTGATCCAGGTGTTGCCTGGTATTTAATGCAGTTTGAAAAATTAAACCCAAAAGAATTTAATCATTTGGTCAATCACGAATCCGGTTTGCTCGGCGTATCTGAACTCAGTGCTGACATGCAGGAATTAATGGAAGCAGAAGATACAAACAGCAGTGCCAAAGACGCAATTGAGCAATTTTGTTATCAAACAAAAAAATGGATTGGATCATTTGCTGCCGTGCTTGGCGGTTTAGATACACTTGTAATCTCAGGGGGCATTGGTGAACATTCACCAGAAGTAAGAAGCAAAATATGTGATGGCGTTGAGTTCCTCGGAATTGAATTAGACGAAATAAAAAACATGAATAATGAAGACATCATTTCAAAAGAAGAAAGCAGGGTAACTGTTCGTGTTATTACAACAAATGAAGAAGTAATGATAGCGAGAGTAGTTAATAATGTTTTGCATAAATCAATTAAAAATAATGATAGTAAAAACAAAAGTTAATAATCAAAATATGTGTGAATCATGTAACTGGTATCAATAATTGTGTAACGCTGATTCCAGTTAAGCAATGTAAATTTCAGTGATAAATATATCAGATAAATATGGGACAAAAGGTTCAGTTTAATACGTAAAAAAATATATCAACACAATGACGATTCAAATAAACACAGATAAAAACTTAAGTGTGCATGAAGCATTCGAAGCCCAGTTAGATGGTTTGGTTTCAGAAGAATTAAGCAGGTTTAGTGAGCACATCACCAGGCTGGAGGTCCACCTTTCAGACGAGAATGGAAACAAACAGGGACAAAATGATAAAAGATGTATGATTGAAGCACGCCTCGAAGGACGGCAACCAATTGCAGTTACTGACAGGGCAAATGATTATGAACTCGCCGTAAGTGGCGCAATAGAAAAATTGAAAGCTTCCCTGGATACAATCGTGGGAAAATTAAAACATCATTAAAGGAATGAAGGATACAAATGAACATACGTTGGAAAAAGTGGAAATAAGAGAGGTCAGGCATGATATTCACAAGGAACCTTTGTTAATGGACAAAAAGACCTCAATGCAAATGACAACTGGTCCTGGTAAATTTTATTGTCCCATGCATTGCGAAGGGGATAAGACATACGATAAACAAGGAAGTTGTCCTGTTTGCGGAATGGATTTGGTGGAGCAGCCTTCCTCTAAAAAATCAGCGCAACAATATACCTGCCCTATGCATCCGGAAATCATCCGTGATTTACCGGGCGCTTGCCCGGTATGTGGGATGGACCTTGTTCCCCTGAAAGCAAGTGTAGAAGCAGAAGACAAAACTTATGAAAAGTTGCTCTTGACATTTAAAATAGCCTGCGTTTTCACTGTGCCAATTTTCATTATTTCTATGATGGAAATGCTGACCAATGACCCGCTATTCAAAATGATGGGTTTAAAATATTGGAACTGGTTGCAATTGGCATTAAGTATTCCCGTGATTTTTTATGCAACATGGATGTTCTTTCAGCGGGCATGGCATTCTGTTATTACCTGGAATTTAAATATGTTTACCTTAATTGGAATTGGTTCGGGAGTAGCCTGGCTTTTCAGTGTGATTGCCCTTTTCTTTCCGGCAATATTTCCTAATCAGTTTAAAACAACTCAGGGAACCGTGTATGTTTATTTTGAAGCTGCTACCGTTATTTTAACGTTGGTGTTAATGGGCCAGCTTTTAGAAGCCCGGGCACATGGAAGAACCAATAATGCCATAAAAGAATTATTAAAACTCGCTCCGAATAAGGCAACAAAAATTATGGATGGCAAAGAGCAGGTTGTATCAATAGACAACATTATTAAAGGTGATTTTTTACGTGTAAAACCCGGTGAAAAAATTCCTGTTGATGGAAGTATTAAAGAAGGAGAAGCTGTCATTGACGAATCGATGATTTCCGGGGAGCCCATTCCCGTGGATAAGAAAACGGGTGATGCCGTAAGCTCCGGGACCATCAATGGGAATAAATCATTTGTGATGATTGCTGAAAAAGTGGGTTCGGAAACCCTGCTTGCCAAAATTATTGAAATGGTAAATTCTGCAAGTCGTTCCAGGGCTCCCATTCAAAAACTGGCTGATAAAATTTCAGGTTATTTTGTTCCTGTTGTTGTCGGCATTTCAATCATCACTTTTATTATTTGGGCAATTTTTGGTCCGCAGCCTTCTTACGTATTTGCTTTCGTAAATGCCATTGCTGTGTTGATTATTGCTTGCCCCTGTGCGCTTGGACTTGCCACTCCCATGTCGGTGATGGTAGGCGTAGGAAAAGGTGCTCGGTCGGGAGTGCTCATTAAAGATGCAGAGTCCCTAGAAAAGATGGATGAAATTAATATACTTATTATTGATAAAACCGGGACCGTTACAGAAGGCAAGCCTTCTGTTGAAAAAGTGATCAGCATAAACGGGGATTTTTCAGAAGATGATATTCTTAAAAAAATAATTTCATTAAACAGCAGCAGCGAGCATCCTTTAGCACAGGCAACTTTGCGGTATGGAGAAGAAAAAAAAATAGCATTGAAACCTGTTTCAAATTTTGAAGCAGTTACAGGAAAAGGAGTGATCGGGAATCTTGAAGGAAAAAAACTGGTATTGGGTAATGAAAAATTGATGGAACAGGTAAAGGCAGCAATTTCACCTGAATTAAATACTCAAATTAAAGCGGAACAAAAATCAGGTAAAACAGTTTCATACTTATCAGAAGGAAATAAAGTAATTGGTTTTGTGGTGATTTCGGATAAAATAAAAGCAACAAGCAAAGAAGCCATTCGCAAGTTACAGGAAGAAGGTTTGAAGGTAATCATGTTTACCGGCGACAACGAAGACACAGCAAAAGCAGTAAGTGAAATTTTGCATTTGGATGGATACAAAGCGCAGATGTTGCCTGAAGATAAATTGAATGAAATAAAACGCCTGCAAGATGATGGAAAAAAAGTAGCGATGGCAGGTGATGGAATAAATGACGCACCGGCTTTATCACAAGCTGATATTGGAATTGCCATGGGTACAGGAACAGATATAGCTATCGAAAGTGCATCCATCACTTTAGTAAAAGGCGATATAAATGGTATCGTAAAAGCAAGGCTCCTGAGCCATAAAGTAATGAAGAACATTAAAGAAAACTTATTCTTCGCACTTGGCTACAATGCTTTGGGAATTCCCATTGCTGCTGGTGTCTTGTATCCTGTTTTTGGGCTATTACTTTCTCCAATGATCGCAGCCTTAGCCATGAGTTTCAGCTCAGTTTCAGTTATTGCTAATGCACTCAGATTAAAAAAAATAAATTTAAAAATAGATCAATAAAACTTAATAAAATGGAAACAGAAATTATGCACCCCGAAGTAAAGGAAACTTTATCCCCTTCATTATTACAAAAAATAAATGCCTACTGGCGTGCTGCCAATTACCTTTCCGTAGGTCAAATATATCTTTATGACAACCCGCTGTTGAAAGAGCCACTAAAACTGGAACATGTAAAGCCGCTTGTGGTAGGCCATTGGGGCACTACACCGGGACAAAATTTTATCTATGTCCATCTAAACCGTATTATAAAAAAGTATGATCTAGATATGTTTTATATCGCTGGTCCCGGGCATGGTGGTCCCGCAATAGTTGGCAATGTTTATCTGGAAGGAACCTGGACTGACGTATATCCTAATGTAACGCAGGATGAAGCAGGACTAAAAAAATTATTTACGCAATTCTCTTTTCCGGGAGGCATTTCAAGTCATGTGGCGCCAACAACACCTGGCTCCATTCATGAAGGAGGAGAACTAGGTTATTCTTTGAGCCATGCATTTGGCGCTGCATTTGACAATCCTGATTTGATCGTTGCCTGCGTCGTTGGCGACGGTGAGGCAGAGACAGGTCCGTTAGCAACCTCATGGCAATCTAATAAATTGTTGAATCCGATTACTGATGGAACTGTTCTGCCGATCCTTCACTTAAATGGTTATAAAATCAGCAATCCAACGATATTGGCAAGAATTGAAGATGATGAACTGGAACAATTTTTCTATGGTTGCGGATGGACACCTTATTTCGTTGAAGGCGATGATCCTGAAACAATGCATCAACTCATGGCTACAACACTTGACAAAGTAATTGGGGATATTCATCAAATACAACGTAATGCAAGAAGTAACAACGACAACACCAGGCCACGCTGGCCAATGATTGTTTTAAAATCACCTAAAGGATGGACAGGACCAAAGGTAGTAGATGGCCTGCATATTGAAGGTACTTTCCGTTCGCACCAGGTTCCTCTTCTTGTTGACACAGATCATCCCGATCATGTAAAGCTTTTAGAAAGCTGGATGAAGAGCTACAAACCTGAAGAATTATTTGATGAAAATGGCACACTTAAACCGGAGCTGGCAGAACTAACGCCAAAGGGTAATCGCAGAATGGGAGCTAATCTTCATGCTAACGGTGGCATTCTTTTAAAAGATTTGCGAATGCCTGACTTTCATGACCACGCCGTACACGTCCCTTCACCTGGCGCAGTAAATGGCCAGGATACCATGGTGCTTGGAACGTTTTTAAGAGACGTTGCGAAACTGAATAATGATCAGCATAATTTTCGTGTATTCGGTCCTGATGAAACGCTGTCAAATTTACTGGGAGCTATTTTTGAAACAACCAATCGCCAGTGGGATGACGCAACGGAACAATATGATGAATTTTTGGCGCCTACAGGCCAGGTGGTTGACTCTATGCTTAGCGAGCATCAATGTGAAGGTTTTTTGGAAGGATATTTATTAACCGGAAGACATGGATTGTTTAACAGTTATGAAGCCTTCATTCGCATCGTTGATTCTATGTTTAGTCAGCATGCCAAGTGGCTAAAAGTATGCCTAGAACTACCCTGGCGAAGAAAGATTTCGTCGCTGAATTATTTACTGGCCTCGCATGTTTGGCAGCAGGATCACAATGGTTTCACCCACCAGGATCCAGGCTTTTTGGATCATGTAATAAATAAAAAAGCGGACGTGGTAAGAGTCTATCTTCCACCTGATGCGAACTGTCTTTTATCTGTGTTTGATCATTGCCTACGCAGCAGGAATTATGTTAACGTGGTGGTCGCCGGCAAACATCCGCTTCCGCAGTGGTTAACGATGGATGAAGCAGTTGTCCATTGCACTGAAGGAATTGGTATTTGGCAATGGGCAAGCAACGACCAGGGATCTGAACCTGATGTGATAATGGCATGCTGCGGGGATACACCTACATTGGAATTGCTTGCAGCCGTTTCAATATTGCGGGAACACCTGCCGGAAGTTAAAATAAGAGTGATCAATGTAGTTGACCTGATGAAACTACAACCCTGCACCGAACATCCGCATGGTTTAAGCGAGCAGGATTACGATTCGCTTTTCACCAAAGACAAACACGTCATCTTCAATTTTCATGGTTATCCGTGGCTGGTTCATCGTCTCACCTATCGGCGTACTAATCGCAATATGCATGTAAGAGGTTATAAAGAAGAAGGCACGATTACCACGCCTTTTGATTTACGTGTACAAAATGATATTGACCGTTTTCATTTAGTGATTGATGTGATTGACCGCTTGCCACATTTAGGCAGCAAGGGCGATTACCTGAAACAACAATTAAAAGATAAGCTCATTGAGCATAAGCATTATGTGCATAAACAGGGCAAGGATATGCCGGAAATTCTTAACTGGAAATGGAATAGTGGCACATTAAAAAAATAGATTTTTTAACGATTATAAAATGATAAAAAATCTTAACAGAAAAAAATTAGGTATCTGGATGGATTATGCAAGTGCAATGAAAAACACAAACATAATAGTAATTACCCAAAAAATATTTAATAAAATATGCGAAAAAAAGTAATTGCTGCAAACTGGAAAATGAATGAAAATTATTATGAAGGATTGAGCTTGTTTAGTGAAGTTATCAATTGTATAAATGATGAAGTGACCGGTGAACAGCAGATTATTGTTTGCTGCCCGTTTATCCATTTGCATAACCTTGCGGAATTATCAAAAAGTTATTCTAAAATTTCAGTCGGAGCACAAAACCTGCACCAGGCAGAAAGCGGTGCATTCACGGGTGAAATATCTGCTGCAATGATTAGGTCCACAGGTGCTGAATATGTCATAATTGGCCATTCCGAAAGAAGAAAATATTTTAATGAAACAGATAAACTCGTAGCGCAAAAAATCGACATAGCCTTAAAGAATTTATTAAAGCCAATTGTATGTATCGCCGAAACAAAAAAAGAACGCGAAGCAAATGAACAATACGATATTTTAAAGCGCCAGTTGGCTGAAGGTTTATTTCATTTAAACAAAACGGATTTTAACCGGCTGATTATAGCTTATGAACCTATTTGGGCAATAGGCATAGGAGTAACCGCTTCGCCAGGGCAGGCGCAGGAAATTCATAAATTTATCGGGCACGAGATAACTGCTAAATACAGCCAGGAAATAGCGGATGAAATGACAATTTAATATGGAGGAAGCTGTCATTGCGAAAACGCAGCGACGCTCTTTTCCAAGGGTGATATTGATGGCGGTCTGATTGGAGGCGCATCTTTAAATTCACGCGATTTTATTAGTATAATTAAAGCATATCATGTTGCATAAAAAAAGGGCTACTTTAAAAAAAGGTAAGAATGATGCACTATAAGGAGTAGCAACAGCAATCTGAATATTTTAAAAGCGGATATGCATTTCGATAAAATTCGAATCGAAACCATACGAGCAGATAAAATGACTGAAATCAGCATGCATTTGTAGGAGACTATTTTTCAAAAAGCTGGCCAGCATTCAGCAGTTAGGTATTTAAAATTTACAGCAATGGATAAACAAGTTTTGATAGATACCGTAAATGAATTATTTGCAGACAATAAAGGCTTGCTGGCGATGGATGAAAGCAACGGCACCTGCAATAAAAGGTTTGCAGCGGAGGGTATTCCGCAGACCATTGATATGCGGCGAAGTTATCGTGAGCTGATTGTTACCACACCGGGTTTACATGAAAGTATCGGTGGCGCTATTTTGTATGATGAAACCATCCGCCAGCAAACCAAAGACGGCACTCCTGTGATAAACGTGCTGATTAAAAAAGGAATTATCCCAGGCATCAAAGTAGATACTGGTGCTAAACTAATGGCTGGTTTTCCGGGTGAAAAAATTACAGAGGGATTGGATGGGTTGCGTGAACGATTAGCTGAATATAAAAAGATGGGTGCACGGTTTGCCAAGTGGCGAGCCGTAATTACCATTGGGGAAGGCATCCCAACAACAGGATGTATTGAAGCCAATGTTCACGCTTTGGCGCGGTATGCAGCTTTGTGCCAGGAGGCAGGTATCGTGCCCATTATAGAGCCCGAAGTGCTGATGGAAGGAGATCATTCATTGCAAAAATGTTTTGATGTAACCGAGCGCACATTGAAGATTCTTTTTTATCAATTGTATCAATACAGAATTGTTTTGAAAGGAATGATTTTGAAACCAAATATGGTGATTGCCGGAACAAACAGTGTTGAAAAAAATACTATTGATGAAGTAGCTGAGGCAACAGTGAACTGCTTACTTGAATCTGTTCCGGCGGCAGTGCCTGCAATAGCATTTTTATCCGGCGGACAATCACCTGAAGATGCATCGGCACATTTGAATGCAATTCATACTGGTTACAAAAACCTCTTACCGTGGATAGTTACCTTTTCTTTTGCAAGAGCTATTCAGCAACCGGCTTTAGGCATTTGGAAAGGCCAGGAAAACAATGTGAAAGAAGCACAAACATTATTGTATCAACGTGCTAAAATGGATGCCGCAGCAAGGCGAGGAGAATATAAGGAGAGCATGTAAATTAAAAACATTTCTGTTGAAAGAACTTCAGGATGCCGGTTACGAGGTGATTGATTTTGGTGATACGGCATTGAAACCCGATGATCATTATCCCGATTATATATTTCCGCTTGCCGGTGCGATAGCAAGCGGCACCATTTCACGAGGCATAGCTATTTGCGGAAGCGGCGTAGGCGCTTGTATCGCAGCCAATAAAACAGCAGGTGTGCGGGCTTGCCTTATTCATGAAAAGTTTTCTGCGCACCAGGGAGTGGAAGATGATGACATGAATGTGATTTGTTTGGGTGGTAAAGTGGTTGATCATACGCTTGCCTGGGAGCTGGTAACTATTTTTCTCAATGCAAAATTCAATAACGCCGAAAGACATGTAAGAAGACTACAAAAGATTAAAGCATTTGAAAGCAGTCGTTAAGAAAGAATCATGTAAAGATGAAAAATAAAAAAAACGATAACACGGATTTGAAAGGATTCGTCTATGTTGCTGTAGGGATTGCGGCTGTTGGGGGGCTGCTTTTCGGCTATGATACCGGCGTTATTTCAGGGGCTATCCTGTTTATTAAAAGCCAATTTTCTCTTTCCGACACAATGGAAGAAATTGTGGTTAGTTCCGTTTTAGTGGGCGCAATCATTGGTGCTGTTTTAGGGGGTGCGCTTACCGATCGTTACGGGCGGCGCATAATGATAATACTCGCCGGGATTATTTTTACCATCAGTGCCATCGGTACTGCTTTTGCCCCGTCAGTTAGCTGGTTAATTACTGGCAGGCTGATTAGCGGAATCGGCATTGGTATTGCTCCATTTATCTCCCCGATGTATATAAGTGAACTGGTGCCGGCTAAGGTTCGCGGGTCATTGGTAGCGGTTAACATGCTTGCAATTACCACAGGCATTGTCATTGCTTACCTCGTTGATTATGCCTACTCTGGGAGTGAGGGTTGGCGATATATGTTTGGCCTGGCGGCTATTCCATCTATCGGTCTGGTCGTTGGCATGTGGCTGCTACCTGATAGTCCCCGCTGGCTGATTAGTAAATCAAAAGTGAAAGAAGCGAAGATGGTTTTACAACGTGTGCGAACAGAAGCAGATGTAACGCCGGAAATTACGGATATCCAAAAAAGCATGGAAAAGCAGGGCAAAGGCGGTTTTAAAGGATTATTTCAGCCTTCGCTAAAGATCCCTTTGATTGTGGGTTTAGGGTTGGCGACATTTCAGCAGATAACGGGCATTAATACGGTAATTTAATACTCACCAACTATTTTCAAGTTTGCCGGTATTAATGGTGCAGGTGCCGCGATATTGGCTGGCGCCGCACTTGCAGGTGTCATGTGGTGCTTCACGTGCTGGCCATCTTCATGCTGGACCGCGTCGGAAGAAGGCCTTTGTTATTAACCGGAGTTGCCGGCCAGGTTATTGGCCTCGCAATCCTCGGTGCTGCTTTTCAATTTCCACAATTGGCAAGTTTCAAAAGCTATATTGCTATGGCGGGCCTGGGTATTTATGTAGCCTGTTTCGCTTTTGGGCTTGGGCCTATTTTTTGGCTGTTAATTTCTGGGATATACCCCTTAAAAGTTCGTGGTGCTGCCATGAGTGCAGTAACGGTTACTAATTGGGCTATGAACCTCATTGTAGCCATTACCTTTCTAAGTTTAGTCTCATTTTTAGGACATGCCTATACTTTCTGGCTTATGGAGTGATAGTGATAGGTGCCTGAATCTTTTTTTACAAGTACGTTCCTGAAACTAAAGGGAAAAGTCTTGAACAAATTGAAGAACATTGGCGGTCGGGAAAGACATCAAGATCACTATAAAACAGGATAGAAAAATTGTATGAACCGATTTTAAAAAATTAAAAAAGATAACAGCCATGTCACACGCCGATTTTAAATGTAACGTCACTCACGCTTCAACCACCTTAACTCATTTCTGGGAGCACACGGTGGGTAGCAGCCATGCCACGATGGCTTTGCGTGCAGACTGGCAAAAACAATTAACCCGGTGTAACAGGGAACTTGGATTTAGACACGTCCGCTTTCACGGCTTACTTTCAGATGATATGGGCACACTTGTGGATGAAGAAAACGCCCTTGTTTATTCATTTTTTAATGCAGACCAAATTTGCGATTTTTTACTTTCAATTGGCATGCGGGCTTTTATGGAATTGTCTTTTATGCCAAACGCACTTGCTTCCGGTTCTGATACTGTTTTTCATTACAAAGGAAATGTTACTGCGCCCAAAGATTATGACGATTGGGAAACACTGATAAATAAATTGGTGGAACATTGGGTGCAGCGATATGGCTTACCTGAAGTGAGCCAGTGGTTTTTTGAAGTATGGAATGAACCAAACCTTGATGCCTTCTGGAAAAAAACCCAGGCAGTTCATTTTAAGTTATACCACCATACCGCCAATGCTATTAAAAATGTACACAAAGATTTAAAAGTTGGCGGACCTGCTACTGCCGATAATTCATGGATAACTGAATTTAAAGAGTATTGTAATAAGAATGATGTACCTGCTGATTTTATCTCTACCCATCATTATCCTACAGATGCTTTTGGCAAACCGGGCGATGATACGATTACGCAGCTTTCTAAAAGCAAGCGAAGTGCATTGCAAAAAGAGGCGAAGAAAGTAAAAAAAGAAGCTCAGGGCAAGCCGGTATATTATACAGAATGGTGTACTTCTTCGAACCCTTTTGATGAAATGCACGATATGCCTTACGCTGCCTGCTTCATTATTAAAACAGTAATTGAAGCAAATGGAATTGTGGAAGGATACAGCTACGGGACATTTTCCAACATCTTTGAAGAGAATTATTTTTCATCTATTCCTTTTCATGGAGGCTTTGGGCTGATGAATATTTACGGCATTCCGAAACCCGCCTACCGTGCTTACCAATTGTTGCACAGGCTGGGCAACGAACTCCTAAAAGTATCAGGAGAGCATGATACCGTTGATGTTTGGATGGTGCGTAAAAACAATACAATAAACATTATGATCACTAACTGGGCTTTGCCACTTCATCCTATAAAAACAGAATTAGTAAAAGTGCAGTTGGATAATAGTAAAAAAGTAAAGACATCTTTTATAGAAAGAATTGATGATGATCATGCGAATGCAAAAAAAACATGGTTGGATATGGGCAGCCCGCGAAGCCTTACACCTAACAAAGTTTCTGCATTAGAGATTGCATCAGCCCTTGTAATGGAGCCTTTTGAAACGAGCCAGGAAAGAGATTCGATAAGAGTTGAGGTAACAGTACCTTCGCAAGGAATTGCATATATAACAATTGAAACCGAATGAAACAGATCATTAAATCGAAAGAAGCACAATACACAAATCCGCAAGGTCCGGATGAAGAAATGCTCGGTGTTTTGCAACGGGAAACTTTTGCCTATTTCCTAAATTGCGTGAACGACAAAACGGGTCTGATAGCCGATAAAAACAAGCCCGGCTCGCCATCAAGCATCGCAGCAACAGGCATGGGGCTTAGCTGTTATATAGCAGGCGTTGAACGTGGATTTATAACACGTGCGGAAGCAATAAAAAGAACGCTGACTGTTTTAGAATTTTTCTATAACAGCCACCAGGGCACCGAAGCAGATGCAACAGGATACAAAGGATTTTATTATCACTTTCTTGATATGGAAACTGGAAAGCGTGCATGGAAATGTGAACTGTCTACGGTGGATACGGCTATATTACTAGCCGGGATATTGACTGCAAGATATTATTTCACCGTTGAAAATAAATCTGAAATTGAAATAAGAAATCTTGCTGAAGAACTCTATGCAAGGGCAGATTGGCAATGGTCATTAAATGGCAAAGATTCTATTTCACATGGGTGGAAACCGGAATCTGGCTTTCTTCGCTCACGCTGGGATAAGCAATATTGCGAAGCACATATTATTTATATTTTGGCACTTGGCTCACCCACTTTTCCGATAAAACCTGCCGGATATAAAAAATGGACTTCTACTTTTGAATGGCTAAAACTATACGATATAGAATGCATTTATGCCGGCCCGCTCTTTATTCACCAGATGTCTCAGGTATGGCTGGATTGCAAAGGTATTTTTGATGATTTCAACAGAAAAATTGGTATCGATTATTTTGAAAACAGTCGCCGTGCCACGCAAATCCAGCAACAATATGCAATAGAAAATCCATTAGGTTTTGCCCATTATGGAGAAAATGGTTGGGGGTTTACAGCCAGCGATGGCCCCGGGCCCGCTACCCGCACCATTGATGGTGTTAAAAGAAAATTTTATAATTATATTGCAAGAGGTGCTCCACTCGGGCCGGATGATGGAACCATATCGCCATGGGCGGTTGTATCTTCTCTTCCCTTTCTGGCAAAAGTTGTGCTGCCTACGATTCGTCATGCGAATAAAATACGGGATTATGAAGAACATCATTCCTATGGGTTCGATGCCAGTTATAATCCAACCTTTCCGGAAAAGGAAACGAAGTCTAAGACATGGATTTCTGAATGGCAATTCGGGTTAAACCAGGGGCCGGTTATTTTAATGATTGAAAATTATAGATCTGGATTAATATGGGATATCATGAAAAGATGCCCGCATATTGTCACAGGTTTGCGCCGGGCAGGGTTTAGCGGTGGATGGCTCGATACAGAACTTCCAAAAGAAAATTGAAGTAATGAATATATCACCATTAGCCGGAAAACCGGCGGAACAAAACATACTTGTTAATATTCCGAAAGTCATTACCGCCTATTACACGGGAAAACCTGATGCAACAGTAAACGCTGAGAAGGTTTCGTTTGGAACCTCTGGCCATCGTGGTTCTTCAGTCAAAAACTCTTTCAACGAAAATCATATCCTTGCCATCACGCAAGCCATTTGCTTTTATCGCAAGCAAAAAACTATTGATGGTCCGTTATTTATTGGGTTCGATACACACGCATTATCTGCCCCGGCTTTTGCAACCGCAATGGAAGTGTTGGCAGCAAATGATATTGGAACAATGATTGCAACGAATGATGAATACACGCCAACACCGGCTATTTCACATGCCATTTTAAAATATAATGCAGGCAGGAAAAATGGTTTGGCAGATGGTATTGTTATCACACCTTCGCACAACCCACCGGATGATGGAGGCTTTAAATATAATCCGCCCAATGGCGGACCGGCAGGAACGGATATCACCAATTGGATTGAAAAAAAAGCCAATGAATTGCTGCAGAACGATCTTAATGACATAAAAAGAATTTCTTTTGAAAAAGCGATTAAAGCATCGACCACACATCGTTATGATTTCCTGAATAACTATGTGAATGATCTTGGAAATATCATTGATATGGATGCGATTCATAATGCAAAAATAAAAATGGGCGTTGACCCGCTGGGTGGCGCAGGTGTTCATTACTGGGAACCGATAGCCGAACGTTATAAATTAAATTTAACGGTTACCAATAAAATTGTTGATCCCACTTTTAGTTTTATGACGGTTGATTGGGATGGGCAAATCCGCATGGATCCTTCTTCTCCTTATGCCATGCAGCGGCTGATAGCGATGAAAGATAAATTTGATATTTCATTCGCCTGTGATACTGATCATGACCGGCACGGCATCGTAACAAAAAGCGATGGATTATTAAATCCGAATCATTATTTATCTGTTGCTATTTTTTATTTGTTGCAACATCGTCCACAATGGAAGAATACGGCTGCTGTTGGAAAAACAATTGTTACCACGCAACTTATTGAACGCATAGCTAAGAAACTAAATAGGAAACTCTTTGATGTTCCCGTCGGTTTCAAATGGTTTGTTGATGGTTTGCTTGATAGCTCGCTTTGTTTTGGCGGTGAAGAAAGTGCAGGCGCTTCTTTTTCAATGTTGGACGGCAGCGTTTGGACCACAGATAAAGATGGATTTATCCCGGCACTTTTATCTGCTGAGATAACTGCTAAAATGGGAATGGATCCCAGTAAAATATATACCAACCTTACCAAAGAATTTGGCGAACCTTTCTATGACCGCATCGAAGCAAAAGCAACGCCCGAACAAAAAGAAAAATTAAAAAACTTATCTTCATCTCAAATAAAGGATCAGCAACTGGCAGGCGAAAAAATCGACAATATACTTATAAATGCGCCAGGAAATAATGCTTCTATTGGCGGTGTAAAGGTTGTGACAAAAAACGGATGGTTTGCAGCACGTCCTTCCGGCACAGAAGACATTTATAAAATTTATGCAGAAAGTTTTTTGAGTGAAGCGCATTTGCAAAACATAATTGATGAAGCGCAAACCATTGTCAATGCTGCCTTATAGATGAATTAAACGAATTTAATGAAATTAAATTTACTACCTGCGGCGCATGAACTCATATCTAACATGAGATCCTTTTTTCAGCTAAGCGACGTAAAACTTAACAACACAAATGAAGAACCACTGCGGGAAGAATTATTTAGTCCTGACGAGATGGAGCGTTTCGGCAGAACGCTGGCAGCAAGACATAAATTAAGTTCAAAACCAGCTAAAGATCATTTACTGAAGCGACTTGCAGATAATGAAACCACTTTGCAGGAAGTGCGCAAGCTGCTCACGGATTCTATAAAAAGAAAATACCAGGTTACCCCGGCAGGCGAATGGCTGATAGATAATTTTTATCTGTTAGAAGAACATATCCGGATTGCGAAAACCCATTTTCCAAAAGATTACAGCGAAGATCTTCCGCAATTAGTAAATGGAAATTCATCAGGGCTTACACGAAGTTATGATATCGTTCTCCAGATCATTTCTCACAGTGATGGAAAGATAGATATTGAAAACCTGAGTAATTTTTTGAAAGCGTATCAAACGGTTACTCCTTTGAAATTAGGAGAATTATGGTCTATACCGCTGATGCTGCGCCTGGCGTTGATTGAAAATATCCGTCGCGTGTCGGCTCGCATTGCCATTGATAAAGTGGATAGAAATCTTGCTGATTACTGGTCGGAAAAAATGATTGCTACCACAGAAAAAGCGCCAAAAGATCTCATCCTGGTCATCGCAGACATGGCAAGGTCTAATCCACCCATTGTTAGTGCTTTTGTTTCGGAATTAACCCGGCAGCTAAGAGGCAAGGGCCCGGATCTCGCTTTAGTGCTAAACTGGATAGAACAACAATTATCAGGGAGTGGCGTAACCAGCGCTGAACTTGTAAATACTGAAAACCAGAAGCAGGCCGCAGCACAGGTGTCTATGAGCAATAGCATCGGTAGTCTTAGGGTGCTCGCTGCAATAGATTGGCGGGAATTTGTTGAAACGCATAGCATTGTAGAACAAACTTTACGTAATGACAGTGATGGCGTATATGGATTAATGGATTTTACCACCCGTGACCGGTACAGGCACGTGGTAGAAATGATTGCAAAAAAAAGTGCCTGTACTGAGCAGGAAGTTGCTGAGATAGCTCTGCAACTAACGCTTGAAAATGCAACCGGAAAAAGCGATGACCATAGATCGGAGCATGTTGGCTATTATCTTATCGGATATGGCCTGAGCCAAACTAAGAAAAGGGCTAAGATGCGCGAATCTGGTGCTCAGCGAATGCGGAATATTATTAAAAAGCATGCCTTCCTGGCTTATTCAATCTGCATCTTGCTGATAACATTTATGATCGGAGGAGCTATTTTATTAAGAGCTAACTCAGATATAAAAAATGTTTGGCTTCTTGTAATAATTACGTTATTAACATTGTTAAGCGCAAGTCAGTTAGCTATCTCAGTCGTCAACTTTTTTGCCACACTTTTAGTGAAGCCCCATTTGCTGCCCAGGATGGATTATTGCCGCAAGATACCTGATACTGCCGCTTCCATAGTTATAATTCCTGCTATGCTCACGACCGTTGGCGAAATAGATGACTTAGTGGAATCGCTGGAAGTACGTTTCCTGGCAAACAGAAATGATAATTTGTATTTTGGATTATTAACTGATTTTACAGATGCCCCATCGCAGACGCTTCCCGCCGATGCCCAGCTTTTAGATACTGTGAAGAACGGAATCAAAAAGCTCAATAAAAAATATCAAAGAGAAAAGGATGATTTATTCTTTCTTTTTCATCGCCCGAGAAAATGGAATGCAGCCGAGAAAGTTTGGATGGGATATGAAAGAAAGCGCGGTAAACTTTCCGATTTAAACGCCTTGCTCAGAGGTGGTGCCCAGGAGCATTTCTCGCTTATCACAGGAGACCAAACTGTTTTCCCTAAAATAAAATATGTAATTACGTTAGATGCGGATACACAATTACCGCTGGGTAGCGCCTGGAAGTTAATTGGAACAATGGCTCATCCGCTGAACCGCGCCTGGTATGATAAAAGAAAGAAACGTGTAACAAAAGGTTATGGAATATTGCAACCACGGGTGACTGTTAGTTTGCCGGATATCACCGGCTCTTTGTATGCAAGGATGCATGGAAACGAGCCGGGCATTGATCCATATACCCGCGCATCGTCTGATGTGTACCAGGATTTATTTGGAGAAGGTTCTTATATCGGCAAAGGAATTTACGAAGTGGATATGTTTCAAAAAGTACTTGATGGAATATTTCTTGAAAACCGTATTCTGAGCCATGATTTGCTGGAAGGTTGCTATATCAGGTCCGGCCTGTTAAGTGATGTGCAATTGTTTGAAAAATATCCAACAACTTATGGCGCAGATATGAAAATGCGAATACGTTGGATTCGCGGCGACTGGCAAATTTTTTCGTGGATTTTACCTTGGGTAAAAGGGCCAGGAAAACGCTTGCATAAAAATCCCATTTCAGCATTATCAAAGTGGAAAATTTTTGATAACATCCGCAGAAGTCTTGTGCCGCTTGCGCTTACGGCTCTTTTATTATTGGGATGGCTGTTGTTGCCGTATCCATTATTCTGGACCATCGTCGTCTCGGGCATCATTATATTTCCGATTATTATTACCTCTTTTTGGGATACAATAAAAAAACCAAAAGATGTTATTTTAAAAAATCATATTAAAAATTCTATTGTTAACCTGAGGGACATCACCACGAAAACGTTGTTCACATTAATATGCCTTCCTTATGAAGCTTATGCAAATGGTAAAGCAATACTTCTCACTTTATGGCGCATGTTAATCACCAGAAAAAAATTGCTGGAATGGAATCCATCTTTTCATAATAGAAAAGTAAACATTTCCAACTTGCAATCATCTTATGCTGCCATGTGGATTGAGCCTTTTCTCACAGTTACGATTCTGGCCTTCTTAGCTATTTATTTTCCGGCAAAATTATTTATCGCAATTCCTGTCCTGATGTTATGGCTTATTGCTCCGCTCGTTACCTGGTTTGTAAGCAGACCTTTAGAGAAGCAGGCAACCATACTGAGCGATGATCAAAATATTTTTCTTAAAAAACTTGCCAGGAAAACCTGGAGTTTCTTTGAGCATTTTGTTGTGAGCGGAGATAACTGGTTACCTCCCGATAATTTTCAGGAACAACCTGTAGAACAGTTAGCACATCGTACGTCTCCTACCAATATAGGATTGTCTCTGCTTGCCAATTTATCTGCCTGCGACTTCGGTTACCTAACCCCCGGAGCATTCATTGAAAGAACAAAAAATACTATTAGTACCATGCAAAAAATGGAGAAATATAAAGGCCATTTTTATAATTGGTATGATACAGAATCATTGAACCCACTGCCACCAAAATATATTTCTACAGTTGATAGTGGCAATCTTGCCGGTCATTTATTGGTATTACGACAAGGTTTACTGGCTATTCCCGGCCAACAAATTCAAAGTGTGCAATTATGTAAGGGAATGATGGATACTTTAAGGATACTCGCAGATGTTTCAAATAAGAATGACTGTAAACTACTCGAACCATTCATCCCTGAAGTTGAAATCATATCTAATGGAGCTGGCTGCACGCATATTGAATTGAAAAGTAAGATTGAATCTTTATCAAAACAATTCGGGCTTATTGCTGAAAAAACCTCGAATAACCAGGCCAGTGAAACGTACAGATGGAAGCAAATACTTGTTAAAGAATTTCAACAAATACATGAGCATCTTCAAATTTTTGAACCCTGGTTTTTATTAGCAGGTGCTCCGGCAAAATTTACAGAACTGGCTTCGATGAATTCCACTTCGACTTTGACTGAATTATTAAAAACTGCCACTGAATTGCGGGAGGCAGTCAGTCGCATACAAAATGACACCAACACTAATGAAGAAAACAAGTGGCTTGAATTATTTCAGGCTGCTTTGGAAAAATCAATTTACAGAGCGGATTATTTAATCATAGATACAGAAAATCTTGCCCGGGATTGTAATGAAATGGCAGATATGGAATGGGATTTTCTTTACGATAAAACAAGTCACTTGTTTACCATTGGTTACAATGTTCAGGAACACCGTGCAGATGCGAGTTATTATGATTTGCTTGCATCGGAAGTAAGACTATGCGTTTTTATTTGCATTGCCCAGGGCAAACTGCCAGAAGAAAGTTGGTTTGCATTAGGACGACTCCTTACTAATGTTGACGGACAACCTATACTTTTATCATGGAGTGGTTCTATGTTTGAATACCTGATGCCGCTGTTGGTAATGCCCACTTACAAAAATACTTTACTTGACCAGACCTATAAAGCAGCAGTGGAATGGCAGATTCAATACGGTAAAAAAACAAATATGCCCTGGGGCATTTCAGAGTCATGTTACAATATGATCAATGCAAATTCAAATTATCAATACCGTGCTTTTGGTGCTCCCGGCTTAGGCTTGAAACGTGGTCTGAAGGAGGATTCTGTGATAGCACCTTATGCATCTGCAATGGCACTAATGGTAGATCCTGAAGAAGCTTGTGAAAATTTGAAACTGCTTAATAAAAAGGGATTAGAAGGAAGATATGGATTGTACGAAGCCATAGATTATACACCATCACGTTTGCAGCGTGGGCAGTCAAGTGCAATTGTTTATTCATTTATGGCGCATCATCATGGGATGAGTTTATTGTCATTGGCCTATTTGCTTTGCGATAAACCCATGCAGAAATTATTTGAAGCGGAGCCACAGTTTAAAGCAACGCTTTTATTACTGGAAGAAAGAATTCCGAAGTCAACTACCTTTTTTGCGCACACGACGGATATCGCAGATATTAATTATGTAGCAAGCGGACAGGAAACACGGATCATCAATACACCGGATACTCCGATACCTGAAGTACAATTATTATCAAATGGGAGATACCATGTAATGATAACCAATGCGGGTGGAGGTTACAGTCGGTGGAAAGACCTTGCCGTTACCCGCTGGCACGAAGATGTTACCTGCGATAATTGGGGAACTTTTTGTTACATCCGGGATGTAGTTAGTAATAAATATTGGTCAAATACGCATCAGCCTACGCTTGCGAAGGCTTTTAAATATGAGGCTGCCTATTCGCAGGGCCGGGTAGATTATAATATAAAACAAAATGAAATAGAAACACATACTGAAATTGTTGTTTCACCGGAAGATGATATCGAAATGCGAAGATTGAGGATCACCAACCGCTCTGGCATACCTAAAACAATTGAGATTACCAGCTACGCGGAAGTAGTGATGGCAACCGGCGCATCAGATTTAATGGCGCCTGCTTTCAGCAATCTTTTTGTACAAACCGAAATCATTCCTCAGCAACATACGATTATATGTACCCGCAGGCCGCGGTCTGCAGAAGAACAGTCGCCATGGATGTTTCATTTAATGGCAACAGGAGGAAAACATGCAGATGAAATATCTTATGAAACGGACCGGATGGCGTTTATTGGTCACGGCAATTCTATTATGAATCCACAGGCTATGAATCATCCCGGAAAACTTTCCGGCAGCCAGGGTTCTGTGCTGGATCCAATTGTTTCTATCCGTTATAAAATAACGCTGGAGCCGGATGAAACAGCTACGATAGATATGGTTACAGGCATAGCTGACACGAAGGAAATTTGCCAAAGCCTGATCAATAAATACCAGGATAATACTCCTCATAAAGACAGGGTATTTGAAATGGCCTGGACACATAGCCAGGTAGTTCTCCGGCAAATAAACGCTTCTGAAGCGGATGCGCAATTATATGGGCGCCTGGCCAGCTCCATTATTTTTACAAATACTGCTTTTCGTGCAGACCCTGCCATACTTATTAACAATCACAGGCAACAATCTGGCCTTTGGGGTTATGCTATTTCAGGAGACTTACCTATTGTTCTTTTAAAGATTGAGAACCAGGCGAACATGCTTCTCGTAAAGCAAATGATACAGGCTCACGCTTACTGGAGCCTGAAGGGACTTATTGTAGATCTCGTGATCTGGAACGAAGCACATGATGGGTATCGCCAGGATTTTCAAAATGAGATTCAGGCATTAATTCCATTAGAATTTAAAGACCGGCCCGGAGGTATTTTTATAAGGGCTGCCGACCAGATTTCTAATGAGGACCGGATACTATTTCAAACAGTGGCCCGGGTTAATATTTCGGACAGCGGGGGAACGTTGGCAGATCATGTGAATCGTAAATCAGTTGCGAAAATAGCCGTGCCACTTATTAGCAAAGACAAAAAATATACACCCGCTTTAACACATATTGAATCACCTAAAGACCTTATCTTCTTTAATGGATCTGGTGGCTTCTCGCCTGATGGAAAAGAATATGTTATTGTTACTGATCATAAAAGTAAAACGCCAGCGCCATGGGTAAATGTGATTGCGAATCCAAATTTTGGAACAGTTATTTCAGAAAATGGATCTGCCTATTCCTGGATTGAAAATGCACATGAATTGAGGCTTACATCCTGGAGTAATGATCCTGTGTCGGACGCAACCGGTGAAGCGTTTTACCTAAGAGATGAAGAGAATGGCCGGTTCTGGTCAACGGCATTGCTGCCAGTAATTAGCAAGTCGCCTTACATTACACGTCATGGTTTTGGGTACAGCATTTTTGAGCATGAAGAAGATGGTATTTATTCAGAAATGATCGTGTATGTTGATATAGAATCCACCATCAAATTCACCGTGTTAAAAATTAGGAACCAGTCGGGAAGATCGCGTAAGTTATCGGCAACCGGCTACACAGAATGGGTGCTGGGCGACAACAGGATGAAAACCGCCATGCATATTCATACAGAAGTGGATCCGGATAGTGGTGCACTGTTTGCAAAAAATCAATACAATACAGAGTTCAGCACTAAGGTCGCATTTTTTGATGTGGATTATTTGAAAAGAACATTTACCGGCGACCGTACTGAATTTATTGGGCGTAATGGAAATTTGCGAAATCCCGATGCCCTATCACGTATAAAACTATCTGGAAGAGTCGGCCTCGCATTAGATCCATGTGCCGCTATCCAGGTTTCGTTCTTCATGGCAGACGGAGAAGAACAGGAAATTATTTTCAGGTTAGGCGCAGGTAAAGACGCCAATGAAGCAAGCGCCATCGCCAAACAATTTCGCGGAACTGATGCGGCTTGCGAATCATTGGCAAAAGTAAAAAAATACTGGGCGGATACTGTAGGGGCTCTTCAGGTAGAAACTCCGGACAAGGCAATTAATTTAATTACAAACGGCTGGCTTACGTATCAAACACTTTCCTCACGGTTGTGGGGCCGCAGCGGTTTTTATCAATCGGGCGGCGCTTTTGGTTTTAGGGATCAATTGCAGGATGTAATGTCGTTACTACATACCAGGCCGGAACTTGCCCGTGAACAGATTTTGCTTTGCGCTTCGCGGCAATTTAAAGAAGGCGATGTGCAGCATTGGTGGCATCCGCCAATAGGCCGTGGCGTTCGTACACGCATATCGGATGACTATCTCTGGTTGCCTTTTGTAACTGCTTATTACATTAAATTTACGAATGATACTGAAATATTAGATGTATCCTCAAACTTCCTTGATGGGCGCCAGCTAAACCAGGGAGAAGAATCCTATTTTGATCTTCCGTTGGATTCGCATACGCCTGCGACACTATATGAACATTGCGTTCGCGCCATAAAGCATGGGCTTAATTTTGGTGTACACGGGTTACCGTTAATTGGCACCGGCGATTGGAACGATGGATTCGATAAAGTAGGGCAACATGGTAAAGGAGAAAGTGTTTGGCTGGCATTTTTTCTTTACGAAAACCTCTTACGGTTTGCAGACATCGCCGTTTTACATAACGATGCAACATTTGCAACTGAATGTAAAAAGCAGGCGCAGCAACTAAAACAAAATATTGATAAGAGCGCCTGGGATGGCGAATGGTATAAGCGTGCCTGGTTCGACGATGGAACGCCGCTCGGCTCTAAAAGTGATGAAGAATGTAAGATAGACTCGATCGCCCAAAGCTGGTCTGTTTTATCGGGCGGTGGCAACGAAACTCTGGTGCATACCGCCATGGAATCGGCTTATAAAAACCTGGTGCAAAAAGACGCAGGCATCATTAAATTATTGGAGCCTGCGTTTGATAAGTCCGCGCTTAACCCCGGTTATATAAAAGGATATGTGCCCGGCGTAAGAGAAAATGGTGGTCAATATACTCATGCTGCCGTATGGATGATCATGGCGTTTGCAAAATTGGGAGATACCAAAAGGGTATGGCAATTATTAAGCATGATCAACCCGGTTAATCATGGTAAAACTGCTGAAGAAATTGCTACGTACAAAGTAGAACCTTATGTGTTAGCGGCCGATGTATATTCACGTACACCTCACGCCGGACGCGGTGGTTGGACGTGGTACACTGGTTCAGCCGGTTGGTTGTATCGTTTAATCACAGAATCTTTTTTAGGTCTGCAACAAGAAGGAGACAAATTGAAAATAAATCCTTGTATTCCTAAAGAATGGCCATCATTTAAAGTGCATTACCGTTATAAGACATCAATGTATCATATTGAAGTATTACAAATTAATATCAATGAAGAAATTATTTTAACAGTAGATGGATTTGAACAGATGGATCAAATGGTTACCTTAATAGATGATGAAGCTGAACATACTGTGCATATAGCCAGTATAGCATTAATTTTAAACTAGATTATTGCTTCGTTTTTTAAAAAAAACTTAACCCGAAAATTTAACTGGATGATCTAAAATTAGTAGCGTGTATATAAATTGGAAGACTATGTAGAATTGTGTAAGTCATTTTAAGGTTTATATAATAGTTATCAGAGTCATATTCTTCAACTTTGCAGAAATTAATCAAGATTGAAAAAATACCTGTTTTTTATGATAACAATGTTGTTGTTCCTGGATGTATGTGCACAAATGGACAATAAATTTTATCATCCCGGTAAAGAATTTCTTGCTATGGACAGCCTGAATATAGAACAGGTAGCTATTACAAAAGATAATATATGGTTAACGGGCATTTTTATAAAACCTGTATGTAAGCCGAAAGCTACTATTTTTTTTACATGGAGATAGTGATAATGTTTCCAATTATATCTTTATGGTTCGCCCTCTTGTTACTAACGGATATCAAGTTTTTATGGTTGATTTCAGAGGTTACGGAAAATCTACAGGCACACCTACTCACTTAAACATTGCCAGCGATGGCCAGTTTGTTTTTGATTATTTATTGCAACGACATGATGTAAGAAGCACGAAAGTTATCATCTACGAGCATCTATTGGCACACAGCAAGCCGTTCATTTAAGTAAGGATAATCAAAGTAAAATTGCTGCTTTAATATTAGACGGAACTATTAGCTCGTTTACAGATATTGCTGCAGACCAATCCCCGCCTGAGAGTGAAAGTATTATAAGGCAGAATCTTATTTCACCTTATTCAGCCAAGGAAGATATTAATCAATACAAAATATGCCAAAGCTTTTTATACATAGCAGGCATGATAAACAAATACCATTTAAGGAAGGCGAGCTGGTGTATAAAAACGCACTAAACCCAAAAGCATTTTTTACCTACATGGGAAATCATTTGCAGGCGATGAGAATTGATCCTGAAGGAGTGCTAAAAAAAATAAATCAACTGCTGCACTAAAGTATTAACGTTATTATTTTGTTGGAAAACCGTGAAAGAGGTTAATAAAGAAGCTATTTAGCCGCATCACTTTACAATAAGCATAAAAGCTTTTCCCGATCTTAAATTGCAGAAAACTATTATTAGTAGATGTAAATATAATATACACTTTATCTTTTAATAGGTTATATTGTAAACCTACTTCACTTCCCCGTTTCTTATATTAAATAATTGCAGTAGTCTTTTAACAATGAAACTCTATATTAAAAATATGGTATGCATCCGCTGCAAAATGGTGGTGAAGGATGAATTGCAAAAAATTGGTTTGCATTATGTGGTAGTAGAATTAGGCGAAGTCGATATAATGGAAGATATTTCCGATATGCAACGTGAACAGCTTACAAAAGCCTTATTAAGATCTGGCCTAGAATTGATGAACGATAAAAAAAGTATGCTGATAGAAAAAATTAAGAATGTTATTATAGAACTGATTCATTATTCGGAAGAGCCCCTTATCATAAATTTTTCTGAGTACCTGCATCAAAAGCTGGATCATGATTACACTTACTTAGCCAATCTTTTTTCAGAAGTTCAGGGAATTACAATTGAAAAATTTATGATCGCTCACAAGATTGAAAGGGTAAAGGAATTATTGGTGTATAATGAATCAAACCTTACTGAGATCGCCTACCTTATGCATTATAGCAGTGTAGCGCACTTGTCTTCACAGTTTAAAAAAGTAACAGGGCTTACTCCAACGCATTTTAAGCAGCTTAAAAATAAAAGGCTTTCTATGCTCGAAGATTTGTGAATGGTAAATAAAATAATGATCTGCTGCCATAGGATTTCTAAAGATTAATAATTTCTGTTCTTTCATTTTATTAATTTTTTTTTAGTTAAAACTTTTATTTTAAACTTGGTTTAATTCGCCCGGTTTTTATCGCAACATTAGTTTGTGTTATACCCCCGATATTTCAGCAATTTCTTTGTGGCTTTTTTCATAGAGGTAAGAAGTATTAATGGTTGATCGAGAGTTCTTTAGTTCCTAATATTATCTCTTGGATTAAGTCGCTTCTATCTTCACTGGTTTCAGTTTAACACGGCTGATATGTGTGAATTATACAATGTATTTACATAGTTATGTAACACTTCATAATCCTGCAATGCCGAGCTTTGCCTTATGGAAAAGATTGTAAAACGCAGGCTGGACGCTAAGCTTAAAAATAATAATGCTGAACTGGAAAAAGCTAAATCCCGTATCATTGTAGAGATAATTGAGTACATACCCAATTCTATAGTTAGCAAAACGATTATCAGGAAGTTAACCGGCAATGTGAGTGTTATGTCTTTTGATACCGGAGAAGGGCTATCCGAAAAAACATCTCCTTTTGACACTTTTGTGCAAATCATTGAGGGCAAGGCCGACGTGGTAATTAATAAAATTTCTAATATTCTGAATACAGGCCAGGGTATTGTAATCCCTGCCCATGCATCTAACCTTATAAAGCCCAATGGGCGGTTTAAAATGATATCAACCATTATTAAAAGCGGCTACGAATAGTCAAAATTCTTCGCCCAACCTATTGATTAAAATTTAATCATATGAAATCTTTAAAAGTATAATGAAAGAAATCCTTACAAGTTACTCGGTTAGACCATACGGCTACCATCATGGCACGAACTGATAAGAATATTTAGAGTGATTAACTATCAAAAATCAAATACTGGAATTGCTATCAAAATTAATAAATCTATTAAGACCTGTTTAAATTGCTTTAATCATTTAGGTAGATTGAACATTAGTATAAATATAGACTAAATTATAAAGTTTCATTTCATGTAATATTGAATCGCATTTTGTTTTATGTTTTCCACCTATTTTGTTACATTTGTTAACTCAAATAATGTTTGATTAAGTTCTTTAAGAATAAGAAAATTTAAGATAGATAGATGAAACGTATTTGATAGAGCACACGATAGAACAAATATGTAAAACATTTTCATTTTCAATTACTTATAAGTAAGAAAACATCCGCTCGGGACCTCCTGATTACGTTAAGACCTGCTACCAGAGCAGGTTTCTTTTTAAGTGGTATCGGATGTGGTGTGGCTTTTTAGATTGTAAACGCATGGCAAACCGGCAACTAATCTGTTTTATTTCTTGTATATTTTTTCTGTTGGTTCGCACTGCTGCCCAGGATAGCTCGCATCGCGTGGAAATGCCCATTTATATTCATGGTGCTCTTTTTTACGATTTTCCGCAAAGCTTTGGCATAACCGCAGGAGTTGAATTGCCCATCAGCAGCCGGCATTTCATAATTGAGAGAAAGAGCAGGCAAAAAGAAAAATACAGAGATCTGATCACTACTTCTGATGTAGGATTTTACAGGTATCCGTTTAACAACACAGGTTTGTTTTTACTTCAGTCGGTTGGTTACCGGTATCATAAATCAAAACCTTACTATTTTGAATGGCTGGCAACCGTTGGTATATTGCGAACGTTTTATGATGGCACCGTATACGCGGTAAGTGATAACGGTGTAGTAACCACTTTCGGCAATTTTGGAAGGGTGTATGCCATTACCGGTTTTACTACTGTTTTTGGCCATGATTTTCAGAGAAGCATAAAGCCAAAGCCAATATCTGTTTCCATTCATTCATCGCTTTGGATACAGTATCCTTATAATAGCTTTATTTTACCACATCTTTCATTGCAGTTATCTTTAAGCTATCATTTTTCGCATTTGAGTCTTTCCGTCCGGCAAAAGCAGGTAAAGCGCATTCACCGCTCATGAAAAAGTATATCCTTTCCTTTATAATTATAATAGTGTGTGCAGGCAGTTGCAAAAAAGAAGCAGTGAAGTTATCTGCTAATACAAATGATCTATTTTGGTTGAGTAATGCAGGTGCTGATATGCCGGTGTGGGTAAAAGGAAATACAGCTTCTCATGTAATGATCTTGTTTTTGCATGGCGGACCAGGCAGTGGCTCTTACCAATTTGTAGGTTTTCAAACAGATCAGTTGTGGAAGAACTATTCGTTTGCTTATTGGGATCAGCGTGATGCAGGTGCCGCAGCCGGAAACAGCAATTATGATAATCTTAATCTGAACCAGATGATTGATGATCTGAAGAAACTGGTTGAGCTGATTAAATATCGCTATGGAAATGATATGGAGATCTTCTTAATGGGTCATAGCTTTGGCGGCCTGCTGGGCTGCGGGTACCTCGTGCATGATAATAACCAGGATAATATTAAAGGCTGGATAGAAGTGGATGGCGCTCACGATTATCCGGAAGCTGACCGGCTGGAACGCCGAATGCTGATTGATACCGGAATTTCTGAGATACAAAAGGGACATTATCTATCGCAATGGCAAACAATTGTTGATTATTGCAAAAAGCATCCTGTTAGAAATTCTATTTCCATTGGCATGCAAACTGATGATTATGCTTCAAATGCTGAGGATTATGTAAATATCAATCACACACAAACGGCTGTAAAATTGTTCTCTGCGTCTTCACCGGCCAGTTTGGGTGCAAATCTTTTTAAGTTAGATTATACCACCGCCGGGCAAGAATTTGAGAAAACCTTATTATCGGCTACCTATACCACTCAGTTATATAAAATTTCCATTCCGGCGTTGCTTATCTGGGGGCAATATGATTTCACGGTTCCAATAGGTTGCGGCTACGATGCTTTGAACAGGCTGAGTTCTTTTTACAAGAAACTTGTATTGATGCCACATTCCGGCCATGTGCCTATGAACGGAGACCCTGATCTATTTGCACAGACAGTAAGCCATTTTATTGAAGCTGTTAGATAAGACAAAATATTTTCACCCTTGTTTGCTTTTCCAGCAGGCTACGTAAGAAGTTATGGTTATAAAAGCAACAGCGGAGATAATCAACAACTTAAGTAACGTTCAATTTGTGGGCGCTGCTGAAAAGCCAACAGGTGAACGTTGATGAAAAAAAATTGTCCTTAGTTACAAACTAAGGACATAAGTTTTTTAAAAATGCTTAATTTAAAAGAACGATTATTTTACAGAAACCGGAACCCTAAGATTTTCCCATTCAAGCGCAAACCCTTTTTTATTTACTACAAATTTCATGCGCTCGTTTAAAGCCGATGACTTTTCAGATTTTACAGTTACCCTTAATACATCATTGGCGGGTTCTTCAGTAGTGCTCTCATCATTGTTTACACCCCATTGGCCGGTTTTTGAATTGAAAATGATCACCCAGTTTTCTTTACCCGGAATGGCATATAAACTATATTTTCCGGCAGCCAGTTTTTTACCTTCCACCATAATGTCTTTACTGGTTGTAAACAGGGTGGCTTCATTGGCGCCCGCCCTCCAAACTTTATCGTAAGGTACCAGGTCTCCCCATATCTTTCTTCCCTTTACAGCGGGGCTGCTGTAGTCAATGGTAATGGTAGCGCCATTAATAGTGCCGGTTGCAGTTGCTGGCGGGCTGGGTCTTTTTGATTTATCGCCCTGTGCCCAAATAATTGATGTGAACAGTAATGCTACAAGAGTGAAAAGTAGCTTTGAATTTATCATCTTTTTCATGTTATAAGTATTTATTTTAAAAAATTAGTATATAAAAGTATGCATTTATAAGTGGTGCTGATAAAGAAGTGTGTTAAGCGGAAAGGTTTTAAATTTTATTGATCCATACCAATATAGACGAACATGCAGGTTCAGCAAGAAAATGAAACCACACTCTCTAAAAGCATAATCGAAATAGCAAAACTAATCAAACCGTTACAACATTAGTGTAGCGCTCTTTTTTAGCATCGTTTGTTACTGCTATAACTAATGCAGTACCGCAAAAAAGCAAAGCAATAATTGCACGTACAATTTCAGTTCCGCCCGATACATAAGGATTTGCAATCGCATCTGGTACGTGAAAAAAAAGGAAAAAAAGGAAAAGCATAACTGCTAAAAGAAATGCAGCGGGCCTTATCCATATCTTTAAAATAATGGCAATGCCTGATGCGATAAGTGCAGCTCCGCAAAAGTATGTCCAAAACAAAGCCATCCCTATCCACTTTGGTACCATGGTAGACACAAAATCAGTAAATACAAAATGAGTGCAGCCAAACAATATCATGAGTGCAGCAAAAAATATCCTTCCAAAAGGAATTAATTTTTCTAAAAATAATTCAAAGGAGTTCTTTTCGGCCACGCTACCACTGCTTTCTGAAAATGAGCCGGCCATTACGAAAGCGCCGCCGCAATATGCCAATTCTTCACCGGCATTAATCCATGCAGTTAAGCCGGAAGCCTTATCAGGACTAAGGATCAGGGTATATGGCAACTGACAGGTTATGATCAGCGCAAGAAAACAAAATCCTAAATAAAGACATACATTTTTTGTAACAGCAGGTTTTATTTTAATCAATCCGGCGATGATGGTTCCCGCAAAGAGTAAAATAACTCCTGCAACAATAGGGAAAACTTTATATTGATGAGCCCATGCAGGAAATGGAGGTAAAATTTCTGAACGAAAATCTTTTATAATAAGCTGGTGCGCCCCTACAGCAGCAATGCCAATGCCATACAATAACCGACCGGTTTTAGTAAGTTGTTTCATTTCTTCCGTCGTAGGTTTTGGCAATCAACAATATTCATTCATCATAGTAAGTTACTAATCCAAATATATCAATTCTTTAATTATAATAATTATAAACGTGTATTCCATCGGAGCTTTCGGTCCTCGTTGCTGTATTAGATATAATAAAAAACCCGGCAAACATAGATGCCGGGTAACAAATGAAAAACCAAAAGTCTTAATTATTTCACGGGTGGTGCCTGGTCTTCCAGAGGCGGTGTAGATGCATACCCAAGTACCGGACAATTAACTATAAAGGTAGAGGAACTAAGTGGCGTTCCATCAGGATTAGTAATAAGACCGTGTTTGGCAAGCTGCTGAATGGTATTGCCATCCGTTTGAGCATAGTTAGCATGTGCGGCCACTACTGCATCACTCCATTTAGCCACCATCAAATCCCATAAAGGGGAATAGTCTTCCCGGGCAGTTTTATCAACAAGCGTGGTAAAGCCTCCTAATATGTTTCGTGCATCACCCAGCTCGCGGAAAGTTTCAAACAGTGCAGGATTATCATTACTGAAATTACCTGGCGCATTATCCAGTATCACATGGTTTAACCCCTGCGCATTTGGATCGTTTAACCCACGCTGACCGTTTGCAAAAGCAAAAATTTCAACCCGTGCAGCTGTGGGATCATCATCCTTATTGGGTGCTGGTATGTTTTGCATAGCTGGCACATACGTACCTCTTTCAATAGTGGCGCTTACATCCTGTGTGGCGCTAAAAGAAAAATAAAATACATCTTTGCCAAATGCAAATGCCCTCACTACCTGCAAGTCAACCGTCATATTTGTAGTATCTATAGCGACTACACGGTCCATAGTGTTGGTGTGAGACTGGCTTACATCAAAAGCTCCGGTACCTGTAGCAACAATAGGAGCATTATAAACAGCCTTACTGCCTTGTACCCGAATAAGGTCGCTATAACCGGGGCCTGCTACAGAACCGGGTGTAACACTTAATGGCGGAAAGCCAGTTGCACTTGGTGTTAACGAGCGAATCGGGCTAAAGTCCACAGTGCCTGCAAAATTAACCGCTTCTCTTCCTGGTATGGTATCCGCAGAAGTTACCGATTGAATACAAGCTGCACAGCCTTTGTCTGCATTTACAAGCCTTGGCGCAAAGTTTAATCCCAGCTTTTCAGCAAGCGCTTTATCAGATACGTCGGTTCTAACATACCACACTGTACCATCTCCGGCATATCCTTTATATAAAGGAATCCTGGCAACATCCCGGTTAAGGTCTAAATAAATGGTACTCTTCATAACTATTTTGCTTCTGTCCAACATACCGGATAAAGGAGGTACGCCGGTGAGGTGCTGGTGAGGTACACTGTAATCATTACCAGACGGATTTTTTTTACAGGAGCCTAATAAGAACGATAAGATGATAAAAGATAAAAAAACAGGCGCAAATGGTGGAAGGGCTTTGGGCGAAAATTTTTTTGAAATAAAAAGACGTAGATGTTGCATAATAAAATTTTGTAAATTAAAAATTGTTCATACTGCCACCTGTCTATCAAACAGAGAACCATGTGAAGTAAATACTTATCATTTAAGTATAACCTTTTTGTGATATATCGTGATATATATTAAATAAATATTAATAATCCCGTACTTTGTACAAACATTTTTCTACCTATAACACATAAATGAAAAAGATTCTTTTAGTGGAAGATGATCCTGAAATAACAAGATTGCTCCATCTTCACTTTGATAAAGCTTTATATGATTTAACCAGTTGCAGCAGCGGTTACGATGCCATTGCAAAGCTCGCTGAGGAAACGTTTCATCTTGTTATACTTGATATAACACTTCCTGACCTCGACGGAATGGAGATTTGCAAAAAAATAAGATTGATTGATACTTCCATATCTATTATGATGTTAACCTGCCATTCAGATGAAAGTGATAAAGTGCTTGCCCTCGAGCTGGGAGCGGATGATTATGTTACAAAGCCTTTTGGCATACTTGAACTGCTCGCACGTACAAAAGCAATTTTAAGAAGAAGCCATAATAAGGAAAATGAACTTAAAGAGAAGAAAAGCATTATTTATAAAAATATTATAATAGATACTGATAAACGCAAAGCAGAGGTGAAGGGCGAAAGGCTGGAGCTAACACCTAAAGAGTTCGACCTGCTTTCTTTACTGGCAAGCAATCCCG
The DNA here is from genome assembly GCA_965276925.1 of Hanamia sp. GTDB lineage: Bacteria > Bacteroidota > Bacteroidia > Chitinophagales > Chitinophagaceae > Ginsengibacter. The sequence continues at coordinate 2,126,455 of OZ255711.1, read as the reverse complement.
GCAAAACGTTCAGCAGAAAGGAGCTATTGGAAAAAATATGGGGATATGTGTTTGCAGGGTATGAGCACACCATTACTTCTCACATAAACCGGCTCAGGCTAAAGATTGAAGCTGACCTGCAACATCCGCAATATATACTCACCTCCTGGGGCACAGGTTACAGATTTTCCGAATGACGTTTCCAAAATTTACCATATTCCGCAGAATAACCATTCTCATTTTTGCACTCATCACTGCCTTGTCTCTGCTGTTTATTATTATCACTTATTTTGCCACCACACGTTTTTATCAGGCCAGCACGCAATTGCTTAATAAAGATGTAGCCGGACATATAGCTAAGTTCTCTTCTCCTTTTGTGCATAATAAAATAAACAAATCAAAGGCTGATTCAGTGTTTCAAAATGCTATGGTGCTTAGCCCAAGTGCCCAGGTATATTTCTTAGATACGGCAGGAAGTGTAATTGCTTACCATGAAGATTCTCTGCCGGTAAAGAGCTGGCAACTTTCGCTAAGTAATGTACAACAATACCTGGCAGCTAATGGCAACAAATATATAAAAGGCCCTGACCCGCGGGACCCTGCCAATGAAAAAATATTTTCTGCTTCAGAAGTAAAGGATGGCGATAAAAAACTTGGGTATATCTATGTAATTTTTACAAGTAATGAGTATAAAAATGTAACGCAAATGCTGTATAGCAGCGCTGTTACCAATCTTGCTATCCTGGCCTTTTTATGCATCATACTTATATCGCTTATTGTAAGCATTGTTTATTTAAACCGCATTCAAAAAAGCTTTCACCGGATGCTGGATGTGTTGAAACGATTTGAACAGGGAGATTTCGACGCAAGGTTTAAAATTAAAGAACAACATGAGCTTGCGCCGGTAACGAAGGCATTTAATAATCTTGCCGACCTGCTGGTGTATAATATTAACGGGCTTACAATATCTGAAAAGAACCGGAAAGATTTCATCGCTACAGTATCTCATGATCTGCGCACGCCGCTGGCTATATTGCGCGGCTATGCAGAAACGTTACTTATAAAGAAAAGCAATATTAGTAAGGAGGAGCGGGATATGTACCTGCAACAAATATTAAATAAAATACTGCAAGTAGATAGAATGGTGACCAGCCTTTTTGAATTGTCGAAGATTGAATCGGCAGAATTTAAAGCTAATAAAGAGCCTTTCGTGCTTTCTGAAATAGTACAGGAAACGGTGAACCATTTTCAGCTAAAGGCCGCCGATAAAAATATTAATTTGAAGTGTACGCAATGCCAGTATCATGTATGGGTAAATGCCGACATAAGCCTGATGGAAAGAGTGATACAAAACCTGCTGGATAATGCTGTAAAAAATACTCCGGAAAATGAGAGCATCAAGGTAGCAATTAAAGTATCGGGCAATGATTTGATTTTTTCTATAGAAAATTCCGGCAATCCTCTTCCTGATAGTTTAATTAAATGGATCAATACAACCGAAAAAGGCAGCATAGAATATGCAAACAGGCCTATGAAGCAGGGGCTTGGGCTGGTAATCATTAAAAGAATTTTAATGCTGCATAATACTAATCTTGAAGTGATAACAACCGGCAATACCAATACCTTTTTCTTTAGCCTGCCTGTTTATAACCATTGAGTTGTTACAACGATTCTTTTATATAGAATTAGCGACATAAAAAAAGCTATCAGTCACCCGATAGCTTTTACTTTTACTACTGAGCGTATTACATTTTATCATCTTTCATTTTATCCATCTTCATCTTACTCATCTTACCCTTCATGCTCATCATCTCGCCATCTTTCATCATCATGGTCTTGCCATCTTTCATTTTCACTGTACCATCTTTCATTACCATAGTACCATTGCTCATGGTCATGTCCTGATCCATTTCCATCATTTTACCATCTTTCATCATCATCATCTTTCCGTCTTTCATCATAACGCCATCTTTGCCTTTCATCATCTTTTCAGACTTCATGTTGTCCATTTTGGAATCCTGTGAAAATGCAGCTGTGCTTAAAGTAAAAGCGAACATTAATACCAGTAATCTTTTCATAATGTGTAAAAATTTGTGGCTACCAATAGCTAAGCTAATTAATAACCGGTTAAAAAAAGTTTTTATAAGTCTGATGCTGATTGCAAGCATCAGTAATTATAATTTTTGTTTGAAGTAATAGTTGTAGCAATCTTACCTGGTGTAAAGTACGGTTAAAATCCTTTGAAGATTTTTAAACTTATATATATTTATGTATTCATTATAGAAACGTTATACATTCGTGATAATTAATATGAGCGATTTTCTTGCTGAAATGTAATTTGAATATATGAGTAATACTATCTTCTGGATGGCACTGGCTGCCTACGCACTCCACATGTTGGAAGAATATTTTTATGACTGGAAATCGTGGGCAAATAATGTATTAAAATTACCAGTGGATTGGAATGGCTTTTATGTTACAAATATTGCTGTTTTATTTTTAGGTATTGCGTGTGCAAGTGTTGGCTGGAGCCATCCTGCGTTTGCACTTGCCTTTCCTGCTTTAATGATAGTAAATACTATCTTTTTTCATCTTTTGCCTGTAGTTCTTAAAAGAAAGAATTCACCAGGTGTATTTACCGCGGTTTTGTTATTTCTGCCTATTGCATTTAAAGCGTACCATCAGGCACTTGTAATGAAGGTTTCGGCAACTGATATTATCAATTCGGTAATTGCAGGTGTTTTAATAATGGCTTACCCCATCGTTCTTTTGAAAACAAAAGATCTTCCTTTTTTTAAGCAATAAATAAAACTCTTTTCTTTACATATATAGCATATAATATTCCACTGCTTGCTGTTTATCCTACATGATGTGTTTTAGATTTTTTACAAATAAATTCATTTACTGAAAGGTTACTATTATTATAATTGCATAATTTTTTTTTTTGAATGCAGCCAATTTAATCCAACGCTACCAACGTTTTTTTCCCGCTTATTTTAGATACCCAATACACTGCTGAAAAAATTAAAATGAAAACAACCAGCCCGGTAATTTCTGTTTTCGTTAAGTGAGAAAGCAGCCACAGAATAGCGCACACGGCCAGCAGCGGGATAGTAATACCACCGGGCACACGAAAAGTTTTTTCTGCTTCTGGAGAGGCGGTTCTCCTTAGTTTTATTGTAGCCAGCACCACTCCCAGGTAAATTAATAAAGTAGCAGCGCTTGTAATAATTGCAAGTTGTGTAAAGTTGCCAAAAATAGAAAGCAACAACCCCAGCGAGGCATAAAACCCAACAGCAATATGCGGAGTAAAAAACCTGCGGTGCACTCTTGCAAAGGCTTTTGGCATAAGGCCATCTCTTGCCCCTGCATATAATAACCGCGGCATGGCAAGTACTTCGCCACCCAAAGAGCCCAGCATGGATATGGCCACAACCACAATCATTAGTACCAGCCCTGCTTTGCCAAAAATAATTCCGGACACCGCTGCTAATGGAGCATCTTTATGCGCAGCAATGGCAGCGCCTAATACACCTTGCGTTACCTCTTGAATTAAAATATATAAAATTAATACGCACAAAATACCCAGGAATATGGCAAGAGGCACCGTGCGTTTAGGGTTCTTGATCTCACCGCCGTTGGTTACCGGCGTTTCTAATCCGAGGAATGCGTAGAATAAAAATAAAGAAGCCGTGCCTACGCTCCTTATACCGGGTGCAGAAGTCCAATGTAAATTTTTTGCTGACATAAAACCTGTGCCGGCAAACACTAATATAATCAGCGGAACCAGTTTTGCATAAGTAGCATATTCAATAAATCGCACACCATGCTTTACACTGCGAATATTTATCCAGGCAAGACTTGCAAAAACTACAATAAAAAACAATACCCTGAAAACCTGGTGATCCAACGCAGGAAAAAAGTATTTCAATGTATCTGCGAGTGCGTTGGCTATAGCAGCATCTGATACCGCCGCAGAGGCAAAGACAAATAAATTATTTGCAATAAATCCTGCAAATGGGCCAAAGGCCGCCTCAATATATGTGTACGCCCCGCCGCTTACTGTTGTCCTGCTGCCTGCTTCCGCAAAGCATAGCGCTATTAAAAAAATAATAACTCCGCAAATAAAGTAAGGTAATATGGCTGCTGCGCCAAGGCTTTCAGCAAGTATTGCCGGTATTACAAAAATACCAGTACCTACAGTAATGTTTAGAATAGAAAGTGTAAGCGCCCTCACTCCTATTTCCCGTTTTAAATTTTCTTTGGCAGCCATCAGATTCGTCTATACATCTTTTTGAACAAAAAATAAATGTATTGTATAATCTTCGTAGTTATTTATATCTTTTTTTATAAAAAATAAAATGCAGATGAAGAAGCTTAAATAAGCTATAGTAATATAAAACAGTTATGTTTTACAACTTGTAAGTATTGATAACCTATCCGAAATTTTATTGAATAATAATTGTTATCAATAATTGTTATCTTTTACTTGTTACTTACTACTTATTACTTTTTTCTCCACTGCAACGTTTTCATCTCATTCATTGTCAGGCTTTGAATTAATAGCAATAATATGAACAAAATAGTATGTATCACTTTGGCAGCAGCAATGGCAATAACATCATGCAAAAAAGAAACTCCTGCTGCAGATATAACCAAAACAATCACATTACCTGCCAATGCAACTTCTGTTGTAAACGCAAGCAACCGGTTTGCATTTAATTTTTTACAGGCAACATTACAGCAAGATAGCACAGCAACAAACAAACTGATTTCTCCTTTAAGCATCTACCTTGCTTTGAACATGACGTATAATGGCGCCGCAAATGCTACCAAAGATTCTATAGCTTCGGCATTGCAGCTCTCGGGCATTAATATTAATGATGTAAATGCAGTTTGCCAGTCACTCATAAATCAACTGCCGCAGGAAGATAATAAAGTACAGCTGTCGGTAGCCAATTCTATCTGGTACAGCCAAAATGATTTCAAGCCATTGCCCTCTTTTTTAAATATACTGCAAACTAATTATAGCGCCACCGCTCAACCTTTAGATTTTAATGATCCATCATCAGTAAAAACCATCAACAATTGGGTAGCTGGCAAAACCAATAATAAGATACCTGAGATAATTGAAAACATTTCCCCAGGAGACATGATGTATCTTATCAATGCTGTATATTTCAATGGTGCCTGGCAATATGCTTTTAAACCATCTGCTACACATAACGATAATTTTTACCTGCAGGATGGTAGCAGTAAATCTGTTCCATTTATGGAGCAGCAACTTACAGTAAACATGTATGCCGACAGCACCTTCACGATGATAGAGCTGCCCTACGGCGGCGGAAAAAGTTTTAGCATGTACATTGCTCTTCCAAATGCAGGGCAGGAAACTGCTAACACTTTCGCATCGCTTATGAATGCAAATATTATTGAAAGCGACATTAGCAAATTGTACAGCCAGAGCATACAACTATATATGCCTAAATGGGAATATGCCTACAGCATAGATTCTATGAAGCCTGAGCTTAGCACGCTTGGCATGGGGATCGCATTCAATCTGGGCGCCGATTTCTCAGCAATGTACGATGCAAGCCAGGCCAAACCATACATTACTAAAGCTATACATAAAACCTATATAAAAGTAGATGAAGAAGGAACAGTGGCCGCAGCTGCAACTGCAATAGGCATGGGCTTTACAGCTGTAGCGCCATCTCCGGTATTAAAAATTAATCGCCCATTTTTTTATACAATAGTAGAAAAGCAAACCGGCGTTATATTATTTGCCGGTATTGTAAATGACCCTTCATAGTTATTGCCGTTTTGCCCATAAACAGGTTTACTCAAAACTATTTAGGGTATATAAAAACACTAAGAAAAAATTTATCAAGTATCCGGTAGAAAGAAAATTGGATGTCTCTTTTCACCTTTTATAATTTTTAATGCTACATAATAATTTCTGGTAAATTTCATCAGGGTTATAATAATCTTATTACAACTTTTTGTAACTTTATTTTTCACCAAATAAAAAGGAGGTATTCATGCAATCTACAGATAGAACATGGGCACCGGAGCTAACAGTTGGTTAGCCTGACTTCCCTCTGTGCGCTTTAGCGCAAGCCACCGGTTGACGGTGGCTTTTTTATTTATCTATAAATGTAAAAATTGGCACAACTTTTATTGAATCATTCTGTTTACTTTTATCTTTTATAAAATTTTTCACCCAAAAGCATTTACAAATGAAACTAAAAAAATTTACTACCTTATTGCTGATAGCAATATGTACAACCTTTGTTGCGCCTGCATTTGCAGCAGATGGAACTGCCGGTACCCCTACAGAAAAAGCTGCTGAAAGAGCACAGGCTCTTCAAATGAAAAGCCGCTTGCTGGAAATAAAAAATATGGATTTGAACAATCTTACAAAAGAACAGAGACAGGAGTTGAAAAAAGAAGTGAAAGAAATGAAAAAAGATAACAGGAGAGGTAATGGAATTTATTTATCGTTAGGCGCTCTTATAATTGTTGTTTTACTTTTAATTCTGATTCTTCGTTAAAAAAAAAATTGAAAGACTTTAAGCCTGGAATTTTCCAGGCTTTTTTTTATAATAAAACTTATGCTTTTTTCTTATCTGCAATAACCAGCACTACACCAATTACAGCAATAATTCCACCGGCATAAGTTGGCCAGCCAATCCATTTATTTTCTGTTTTATCAATCTGTATCGGGCCAGCATCTACAATGTTTTTTTTCTCAGTTACTGAAAACCCTTTAACAATTATCATTACAATCCCTATTACTATTAATACCCATCCGGCTGCTTTCATATTTTTTTATTATCAAGATAAACAAATATTTTTTTAAGAATTAAATATACTTTTATTTTCTTTGGGCAGTTTTAAACATAATAAATGGCTGCAAACAGGAAAGCTGCGCTGGGCTTCATTTTCTTTACCTTACTTATCGATGTTACAGGGCTCGGTATTATCATTCCCGTTTTGCCAAAACTTATTGAAGAACTGATTCATGGAAACGTAAGCCAGGCTTCAAAATATGCGGGCTGGCTTACGTTTGCTTATGCTATTATGCAGTTTTTATTTTCACCTTTATTAGGAAATCTTAGTGATAAGTTTGGCCGCAGGCCGGTGTTATTATTTTCTTTATTCGGCTTTGGAGTTGATTATATTTTTTTATCGTTTGCACCCACCATAGGCTGGCTTTTTGTAGGCCGCGCTTTTGCCGGTATTACAGGAGCAAGCTACACTACTGCCACCGCTTACATTGCAGATATAAGTGCTGCCGAAGAAAGAGCGAAGAACTTTGGAATGGTAGGCGCCGCATTCGGTATTGGTTTTATTATTGGTCCTGTGGTTGGTGGCTTGCTTGGCCAGTTTGGTTCACGTGTACCATTTATGGCTGCTGCAGCGCTTACTTTTATTAATTTATTGTACGGCTACTTTGTGCTTCCTGAATCGTTAACAGTTGAGCATAGACGAAAATTTGAATGGAAAAGAGCAAACCCTTTTGGCGCATTCAGGCACCTAAAAAAATATCCCGCGGTTGCGGCTTTATCACTTTCATTTTTCCTGGTATATATGGCAGGGCAGGCGGTGCAAAGTGTATGGTCTTTTTTTGGCATCGAGCGTTTCCACTGGAGCGAAAAGATAATAGGCATATCGCTGGGCATGGTTGGGCTATGTGTAGGCCTTGTACAAGGTGTTCTAATAAGATTTATAAATCCGAAACTTGGTAACAGGAAAAGCATATACTTTGGTTTCGGGCTTTATGCAATAGGATTAATATTATTTGCATGCGCCACGCAAGGCTGGATGATGTTTGTATTTCTTATTCCGTATTGCCTGGGAGGCATCTCCGGGCCTGCGTTACAGTCAATTATTACAGGGCATGTTCCTGCAAATGAACAGGGCGAATTGCAAGGCGCTCTAACAAGTTTAATAAGCGCAGCTTCTATTGTAAGCCCCGTAATTATGACGGGTTTATTTGCCTATTTCACCTCCAAATCAACGCCTGTTTATTTTCCCGGAGCCTCATTTATTCTTGGCGCCTTATTAATGACGGTGGCGGGAGTAGTCGCTTATGTTGTTTTAAAAAAGGAAGAAGAAAAAAGTTATGACGCAAAGCCGGCCGGGTAATTATTTAATTAGCTGTAAGGCCTCATCAGTGCTTTCAACAGGCTTTTGGCAAGTTCTGTTTGCACACACATATATCATGGTTTTTCCATCAATTAATTTGTTTTGTAAAAGCGATAAGCTTCCTTCAGTGGCGCCTCCAAAAAAAACAGCGGTTGGTAAATATTCTTTGTGAAACGCTGAAAGCCTTTGCTGCCATTCGTTTCCTACAATGGCAATTTCGTAAAGAGGCTTTATTTGTAAAGCAATCACTTGCGCCCAATTACTATAATAGTTCACATTTTTTTCAACATCATCTAATACATTTTTTATAAGCTGGTCACACTTTTCTGCATAGCTTTCGTTTTCAAAATATATACTTAATAATAAAAAGTTTTTTGCCATTTCACTATTTGAAGATGGTATAACGTTATCAGTAATTTCCATTTTACGTGCTATTAAATTACTATGCTGGTCATCAGTATAAAAGAACATTCCGGAAGCTTTATCAAAAAAATGTTGTTCAGTATATATAGTGATATCCTTGGCTTTATTTAAATATTCTTCTTTAAAACTAACCTGGTAACAATTGATAAGCGCGCTTATTAAAAAAGCATAATCATCCAAAAAAGCAGGTATGGTCGCTTTGCCATTTTTATAATTTCTGTATAAGCCGTTTTCTTTTGTTGAAACATTTCTTAATAAAAATTCAACATTAGTTTCGGCCATTATTAAAAAATCGCTTTCACTAAATGCAGCGTAGGCATCCACCAAACCCTTTACCATCAAGGCATTCCATGATGTAAGTATTTTATCATCAGTAGCAGGACGCACGCGTTTATTTCTTTCGGTGAGTACTTTAAGCTTTAGTTTCTCAATAATATTATCTAATTGTTCAGCGGTAAGATTATATTTTTCTAAAATATTTTTATAGCCTTCATTCTGGTCAGGAATGTTTTTGTTATGCTCCCAGTTGCCATTGCTTTCGATGCCATAGTAATCTGAAAATATTGGCGCATCACTACCTAATATATTTTTTATCTCATCATGGCTCCATACATAAAACTTACCTTCTTCACCTTCGCTGTCAGCATCAAGAGAAGAATAGAACGCGCCTTCAGCAGAAGTAAGTTCGCGCTGTATAAATGCAATTGTTTCATAAACAATTTTTTTATACAAAGGATCAGAAGTGACCTGAAAAGCATGACTGTAAAGGCTTACAAGCTGCGCATTGTCATAAAGCATCTTTTCAAAATGAGGCACATGCCAGTTCGGATCAGTAGAATATCGCGAGAAGCCCCCGCCTACCTGATCATAGATTCCACCTTTTGCCATTTGCTGTAATGTAATGTTCACAGCTTGCAATGCTTCTTCATCTTTATTAAGATAATTATACTGCAATAAAAATTCCCAAACGGATGGCATAGGAAATTTTATGTTGCCTTTAGTGCCACCTTTCTCATAATCTATACGTGGTTGTAAATTTAAAAAGATAGCATCCAGCGTAGCATCTGACACTGATGTTGCTTTATTATTCTTTGGCACATTTTCAATATCATTGATTCCTTTCGCAACAAGTTCCGACTGTTCACCAAGTTGTAACCGATCATTTTTATAGAGTGCTGTAAAATATTCCAAAACCTGTATCCACCTGTCTTTCGGAAAGTAAGTGCCTGCATAAAAAGGCTTGCCATCTGGCATCGCAAGCGCATTCAGCGGCCAGCCGCCATTGCCACTTATCAGATAGGCAGCATTCATGTATACCTGGTCCACATCAGGTCTTTCTTCGCGATCAACTTTTATGGATATAAAATTTTCATTCATAATTTTTGCAACCGCTGTATCCTCATAGCTTTCATGCTCCATCACGTGGCACCAGTGACATGCAGCATACCCTACACTTATTATAAGCATTTTATTTTCTTCCTTTGCTTTGTTTAGCGCTGCATCGCTCCACGGATACCAGTTAACAGGATTGTGCGCATGTTGCAAAAGGTAAGGGCTTGTTTCATCAATAAGCGCATTTGTGTGCATTGGCTTTACTTTTAAAAAATGTTTTCATAAATAATCAGCGGTTATCAGCAGTAGGCTAAAAGTGTAAGCTGCTTTAACATAAGTAATTTACATTAAAAAAAATCTCTTAATTCAACCAGGTCATTTATTAAATAATTTCACTGATTCTTTTTATATACATTAGATAATGCCTTCAAAAATATTTACTAACATAAGCATACTGCTAAACACAAGAAAAGAGTGCAAACTCTTACGGGGAGCGCATTTGGCAGAACTGCCGTTAATAAAAAATGCTTATATAATTATTGAGGATAATGTGATTGCAGAATATGGTGAAATGGATGCATGCAAGTATGATACTGGTGATTGTATAAGTGTAGATAAAGGAACAGTTGTAATGCCTTGCTGGTGCGATAGCCATACGCACCTTGTGTTTGCGGGCAGCAGAGAAGATGAATTTATAGATAAAATTAAAGGCTTGAGTTATGCTGACATTGCCTCCAAAGGCGGAGGTATTTTAAACTCTGCAAGAAAATTAAATGAAGCAACAGAAGATCAACTATTCAACGATGCGTGGCGAAGGCTTGAGGAAATAAGCAGATTGGGCACAGGAGCTGTTGAGATAAAAAGCGGGTACGGACTAACGGTTAGCGCGGAGTTGAAAATGTTGCGGGTGATTAAAAGATTGAAAGAAAAAAGTTCACTTACTATTAAATCAACTTTTCTTGGTGCTCATACCTATCCACATTTTTATAAAGAAGATCACAAGAGATATATTAATAGTATTATTAATGAAATGCTTCCTCTTATTGCAGAAGAGAAACTTGCTGATTACATAGATGTGTTTTGCGAACAAAATTTTTTTTCTGCAGAAGAAACAGAAGTAATCTGCAAAGCCGCTATGGCAAAGGGCTTGAAGCCGAAGCTTCATGTTAACCAGTTAAATAGTATTGGAGGCATCCAGGCAGGCATTAGATTACATGCTCTTTCATTAGATCATCTTGAAACGCTTACTGATGAAGAAATACAACTGCTCGGAAGCTTTAAGGGCTGCTCCACATTGTTGCCTTCTGCCGCTTTTTTTTTAAGAATGAATTATCAACCTGCAAGAAGATTGATTGATGCCGGAGCAGCAGTTACATTGGCTTCAGATTATAACCCAGGGTCGTCGCCCTCTGGTAACATGAACTTTATTGTTTCTTTAAGTTGCATTCAAATGAAGCTTTTACCAGAAGAGGCTTTCAACGCCGCTACTATTAATGGCGCTTATGCAATGGAATTGGAAAATGAACTGGGAAGCATAACAGTCGGTAAAAAAGCTAATCTCATTTTTACAAAGCCTGTTCCATCGCTCGCTTATATTCCTTATTCCTTCGGAAATAATTTGATTGATAAAGTAATGATCGGAGGAGAATTTATCCATTAAGCTGTAATAAAAAAAAAGCAACATTATTTCATATATGTCAGTAGTAAATTTTACAATAAAAATGATACATAAATTTTTGAATTTTAATTAACCAACATGCAACTTATAGAATGTGTTCCTAATTTTTCTGAAGGAAGAGATTTAAATATCATTAACCAAATAACTGCTGTAATACAAAACACAGAAGGTGTAAAGTTATTGAACGTTGACCCTGGAAAAGCTACCAACAGAACAGTTGTAACTTTTGTTGGAACGCCGAAAGCCGTGGTGGAAACGGCTTTCAGGGCCATACAAAAAGCCGGCGAACTGATTGATATGAGCAAACATACCGGTGAACATCCGCGCATGGGTGCTACAGATGTTTGCCCCTTAATACCTATTGCAAATATTTCTATGGAAGATACTGCGGCTTATGCACAACAACTTGCAAGGCGCGTGGGAGAAGAATTACAAATACCTGTTTACTTATACGAAGCTGCGCAAACTGATATAAAAAGAAACAATCTTTCTGTGATAAGAACGGGCGAATATGAAGGCTTTTTTAAAAAAATTTTATTGCCGGAATGGAAGCCGGATTATGGACCTGCAATTTTCGATGCGAAACGTGGTTCAACAGTTATTGGTGCAAGAGATTTCCTGGTGGCTTATAATGTCAATCTTAATACAACTTCGGTGCGGCGTGCTAATGCAATTGCTTTTGATGTGCGTGAAGCCGGAAGAACAAAAAAAGAAAATGGAAAGAATGTGCTGAATGAAAATGGCGATGCAATACATATTCCGGGCAGCTTAAAAAGCGTAAAGGCTATCGGATGGTTTATAGAAGAATATGGTATTGCACAAATATCTATGAACTTAACGAATTTATCTGTAACCCCTGTCCACATTGCGTTTGATGAAGTGTGCAAAAAGGCGGAAGCCCGCGGCATACGTGTCACCGGCAGCGAATTGGTTGGCCTTATTCCATTAAAAGCAATGACTGATGCAGGTAAATATTTTTTACAAAAGCAAAACCGATCCGCTGGAGTTAGTGAAAAGGAATTGGTACAAATTGCAATAAAATCTTTCGGGCTTAATGAGCTTTCGCCATTTAAACCTGAAGAAAGAATTATCGAATATATTCTTTCTTCAAAAGAAGATTCAACTCTTATTGATATGACGCTGCATGACTTTGCAGATGAGACAGCAAGCGAGAGCCCTGCGCCCGGAGGTGGCTCTGTTGCTGCTTTTACCGGGGCTATGGGTATATCGCTTGCCACTATGGTTGCTAACCTCTCATCGCATAAGCAAGGCTGGGATGAGCGTTGGAAAGAGTTTAGCGACTGGGCCGAAAAAGGCCAGCAGTATAAAGATGAATTGCTGAAGCTTGTGGATGCAGATACGCGTGCTTTTAACATGATCATGAGCGCTTTTTCATTACCTAAAAAAACTGATGAAGAAAAAACCGTGCGCACAGAAGCCATACAAAGTGCAACAAAAAATGCTATAGATATTCCATGGAAAGTAATGCAGGCAGCCTTTTCAGGTATGGCTGTTATAAAAGCGATGGCTGAAAGCGGTAACCCAAATTCTATTTCTGACGCAGGTGTAGGCGCTGTGTGTGCAAGGGCTGCGGTAACAGGTGCATTTCTGAATGTACGTATAAATGCTGCCAACTATAGTGATAAAAGCTTTACAAATGATATTATTTCTAAAGGGAAACAATTAGAGAATGAAGCAATTGAGCTGGAGAAAGAGATATTAAAAATTGTAAATGAGAAGATAGAAGTGTAATTATTATAATGAATAATTAATAAAATTATGTATCTATATATATTTCCGAGATCCTCTGAAAGCCTTGCCAGGTAAGTGTCTTAATGGTTTCCAGCATATAAAAAAAGCCATTTGGTAAGAATGGCTTTTAAATTATTAATGCTTTTTATCATGATGCATCGCATGATGGTGCTTATGATGTTTATGATGCTTATGCTTTTGCTGAGGACTTGCAAAAGATGAGGCAGCAAAAAATATAGCGGCCATACTAAAAAGAAATATTTTTTTCATAATAAAAATTTACTTCTAAACTAAGCTAAAGTGATGATAAGTTGTGTTAAATGTAAAACTTTATAAAATTTATACAGCTTTTGAAATTGAAGTTATCTTTTACTTAGATAATTATTGCTGAAAATTCTGATCATTACTGATTGCTTTATTTATAAATTGTATCAACTAATATTAACCATCCATTTATGTCCATACATAAAAAAATAAATCCTTTTTCTAAACAAAATAATGATACAGGCTTTGCAAGCAATGCTGACAATACAGGTGGCAGATTTATCAATAAAGACGGCAGTTATAATCTTGTAAAAACAGGAATGTCTTTTTTTAAAAGGTTCAGCGTTTTTCAGGATATGCTCAACCTTCCGCTCTGGCGGTTTATCGTGGTTATTCTTTTATTTTTTATAGCAATAAATGTAGTGTTTACTTTTCTGTATCTTTTAATTGGCACAGATCAGCTGAATGGTCTTGTAAAAGGCAGTCACTGGAAAGTTGCCAGAGAAGTTTTTTATTTTAGCACACAAACCTTTACTACTGTTGGCTATGGGCATGTAAACCCTGAAGGTGACGGAGCCAATATTCTTGCATCCGCCGAATCACTGTCGGGATTTTTATTTCTTGCCATCGCTACAGGCCTTATCTATGGCCGCTTTTCAAAGCCGGTAAGCTATCTTGTTTTTAGCGATCACGCTCTTATCACTCCTCATAAAAATGGCACTGCACTTATGTTTCGCTTTGCAGCTTTTAAAGATAAACATGCACTTAGCGATCTGGAAATAAAACTGAATACAGGCATGTTGGTAATGGAAGATAAAGATGCTTCTTATAAATATTTTAACCTTGAGCTGGAGAGAACACGCGTGGAGAGCATGCCTATGAGTTGGACGGTGGTACATCAAATAGATGAGAACAGCCCCTTTTATGGCTTCACTGAAGACGATATGAAAAATGCAGACACAGAGATTTATGTGATGCTGCGCGGCTTTGATGATGTATTCTCCAACTTTGTACAGCAACGAACTTCTTACACCTATAATGAAATACTTTTTAGCAGAAAGTTTATACCTATGTATAAGGAAAGCGAAGATGGCAAAACCACCATTCTTGAATTACATAAGTTAAACCTGCATAAAGAAATATAGTTGTAAAAAGTTTATGGGGTAACTGTTATGGTCTAAACGGTTTAACTTATGCTAATCTTTATGCAACATTCATATAAGCATGCGATATATCGAGAGCCATTTTAGAGCTCTTTAATTTATTAAGAGTAGCTAAAAAATTCTTTAGATTTTTTTTGTCTTTATCAATTTCTATGCTTCTCACACTTCTTGACTGGCTAAGTATTTTTGCTGTGCTGTTAGTTAATTTTAACTGCACTTCTGCATTCCAGTTAAATACACCGTTTGAAGTGTACGCTACAAAGCCGGTTTCAGTGATGCTGCCAAATACCCAGCCGAGAGATTTACATGTTTCAATAGCAAGGTTAAAAAATTGTTCCCTGGAGAGGCCTGCTATAGGCACCTCTTCAGCATATTTTTGTGTGAAAGTATTATTCATGTTTATAGGGTTGTGCTGTAAAAATATTACCAGATCCAAATATTCCTGAAACAACTATTACTGTTTTTTTTAACCTTCAAAAAAGCTTTGAGTATCAAAAGCCTTGCCAGCAAAGCGTTTCAGGATATGAAATCCATTATGCCCAAGTTATTATTTGTGTAATTTATTAACAGGTAAAGAGGATGAACTATGCAGTAAGGTTGCTTGCAAACAGAAATATTTTTGCAAAAGCCTTAAAAGAAGATCCTAAAAGTTTAAATTGAACCTATTACTGAAGGCTTCGCTTTAATACCGAGTTTGTATAATATTCTTTTGCTGAGCAGCAAGTTTTTTGTTTTAATTAGTCCTGTTCATAGCACTCTTTGTGAGACTATTAAAATAAAAGTTTTCATTATGGCAGGTTTCAATTGCTTCAATAATAACTTCGCAATCGGAGGTTTTAGTAAGATAGCTGTTAGCGCCCAGCTCCATAAGTTTTGAAATCATGCTTTTATCATCCATCATGGTAAGCATAATCACTTTTATTTCGGGGTATAGCTTTTTTAACTGTGGCAAGGTAACAATGCCATCCATTACCGGCATCTGTATGTCGAGCAATACAACATCAGGATGAATATCTTTAAGCATGTTTAAAAGAAAAGAGCCGTTATCGGCCTCTGCAATTATTTTGATGCTATTTTTAAAAGAAAGGGCAGCTTTTATACCTGCGCGATAAAGCACATGGTCATCTGCAATTATAACGTTAATTACTTTAGGGGATTCGGTTATCATTTGTAAGGATATTAGATCAGACAAAGTTGAACACATAAATTGGTGCAAACAATAGCACATTTACTGAATTTTTGCATCAGTATTTATACGGTATAAGCAACATTTAAGGATCAACTTTGCCTGCCATGTAAGCCGCTCAATTAAGGCTTAAGCTCTCCTTCCACAGAATCATCAAGAGTAATTCCGGTAATAGCGCCAATAACCATTTTCACGCCGGCCACTGCTCTATTATGTTTTGTATCCCAGTAATATCCCCCGGAAGGCGTTACCTGTATCACAGATAATCTTTCATCGTTCTCTCCTTCTGTAAACCATGTTTTAAGAACAGGTTCCCAAAGTTCTTTTACTTTTTCTTTATCATAACTGATAGTGGCTTTACCGGAAAGTTGTAAAAAATCGGAATGGGCGCTGCCCTGGAAAAATAATTTTACTGATGAGCTTGCGGCTATCTCCTGATTTTTGTGACTATCTTTTGCGCTAAGAAACCAAAGGCATCCGTTGTCATCTACTTTTTGAACACTCATTGGCCGCACGCCTTCCGATGCTCCGGTTGAAATGCTGGTACAAAAGAAACAGGTGGGCGCTTGCTTTACAAGATCCTTTATTTTTTCCGCAGCATCCTGACTGCTTAAATTTTCATGATTTTCTTCTGGCTGGTTTTTATTTATGCTATCCATAATTTTTTTTTTATTGGTAACATATTTTTCATGAGTTTGTTTAACTATGCTTTTTATTTCAAAAAAATAATTATAAATTTTTTATCATTAAATAAATTTTCTACCCTTTATTAAAAGCCATTAGTTTTATTGAACAGTGAATTGTCTTGAACAGCGAAATGTTTTACACTTCTATAAAAGTTTTGTTGAAAAATGTCAACATTATTACTACAAATTTTTCTAGTGAATTTTTGTTTTACAAGTTGCTATTTTTTTGTATGGCTCATCTCTTGAATGTGTTTTAAATGATTTGTTATCAATTTTTGAAGTATCGCAATATCAACGTCATCCATTTTTTTTATGTAAACACATCCCTTGCCTGATTTATGCTTTCCTAATTTATCAAGCAATTCATCCCGGTTTTCAAAGCTTTCTGAAAGATATAATGTAAGAGCCGATGCTCTTGGCGAAAACGCAACAAGCGGGCTATCACCTTCATGACCGCTATCGTATTTATAATGATAGCTGCCAAAGCCAACAATACCGGCACCCCACATTTTTGGGATAAGCCCAGTTTGCTTTTTTATAACTTCAATAAGGGTAAAACTGTCTTTACGTTTTGCTTCGTCTTTTACAGTGCTGATAAATTCTGGAACGCTTCCTGAAGTTTCTACGGTTTTATTTTTTGCCATATCCTAAGTTATACTTATCAAGAAATTCTTCAGTTGTATGAACTGCATTAAATTGTGGCCACTTACCATTGTTCATTGCTTCTATTTAACCCCTCGGGATGACGAAGTGCTTCAGAATATCGGTTTTAAAATTAGGTGCAGATTAAATATAGAAACTCAACTATAGTATTTTTCCAATACAAGATGACACTTCTACCCTTATTATTATTAATCTTTATTGCCTGGATATTTTGAGCCGGCTCCAAAAAAAACTTCAATAGATTTTATCTTCCCGTTGCTGCTGAAGTTATAGACATCAACGTTGCGGATCACTTTGCCATCTGTAGTTGTTATCTCAACAAGTAGCATCAGGTCATCACCTTTTCCAGCCATTTTTATATAGTGAACCTTTTTAAAAAACTTAGCCGTTACCCAGCATTTTTCTTTAAATTTTTCTACGGAAATACGGTCATCATTGTTGGGGCTGGTAAAAGTAAAGCCTTCCGCAAGCTGTGCTGCCACAGCATTCCAATCCTTTCGTTCAAAACCTGAGTAGTAAGCCTTTACTACTTTTTCTTTCTCTGTGCTTTGTGCATTAATACCGGCTGCTATGCAGATGAAGAAGATGGATGTAACAAGTCGTAACATAATAATGTATTAATTGGTGCTTTGATTAAAATTCCATTGCATAAAATGAGAAATAAATTTCTTCTCCTTTCCTAAGATTGGTTTATTTAAACATCGAATATATTTTAAATCTTTTACTTCTAGATGTTATAAGAGGAAGCCTGTTTATTTTTATTGAGGTATTAAAGTGCTACGAGCTGATTATACTTGAAGCTTCACATATCTATTATCTTCTTTATATAATACAATCTTTTTTATTCTGCCTTGAAAGTTATTAAGTGATCGCAACTCCCTCGTTTTGTTTTCAGGCCATTATACTTTATCGTCTCTTACCTTAACTAAGTAAATACCTGGCTCTCCTGATTTATTTTATCCTGTACTGCAGCTCTCAAATAAATAATTTATTAATAATCCTTAGGCGCAAGATTTCTATTTATAATCATTTATACAAGAAAATTGAACACGAAAAAAGAATAATGTATATACTACAAAGTAAGTATTTCCCAAATTATCTTATGCAGATACTTTTACCGAAATAAAAAAACATTATATGAAAACAAAGTATGCGAAACATGCAATCACTTACACCATTTTAATTGGTATGGCATTAATTAGCTGCAGTAAAAAAAGCTCTGACACCGCTGCTACAGGATCAATTAGCGGTAACTGGGTAACCAGTGTGTGGGGCGGCGCCAATGATACTGCGAAAATGAATATCAGCGGCAGCACAGGGACTCTCACTTATTTAAACGCAGGAGCCATGACGACAGGTTTTTCTGCAAATGATGCCATCTTCTCTAACATTACATCCACCGGCAGCGGCACTTACACTGCTAATGCTATCTATCGCTACAATGCAGGCGGAGGTGGCAACTCTACTGTAGGACATACCACTGCTATACTGGTTTTACAAAACAACAATACGGTTTTATATGCTCATTATGCAACAGATGCCAGTTCTGGAATAACACCGCCGGATTATTACTGGACAAAGCAATAGTCTTTTATTTATAGAAATGAAAAGGTGATATAAGTAAATCACCTTAGTTAAACCAAACCGCATATCCTTGTCTTCGCAGGCTCCAGGCAAGCTTTTCCTCCATCGCAAGCGCCTCTTGCCTGGTCATAGGTTTCCGGTTAAGATGATCATAAAGGCTGGGGCGAAGATAAGAGCCATATTTTTGCGCGATATTAGCTGATAGCTTATGCCCCTTTTTATTTACATATCCTGTTTTATGTTGCCTCAATCTTTCTTCAGGCGTTTTGCTTGTCATGCCAACATACAGGCATTCGAGCACACCATTAAATTGCGGATTAGCGGCTCTAAACCTGGCATCTTCTGTAAACACGCGCTTCGATAGCTCAATAACATATACTTTGTAAACTACTGCCGGCACAAATCGTTATAGTTTTTATTCTCTTAAATAATATAGAAGTTATGGAATATTTCTAAGGTATAAATTTATACAACGATAGTATCACCGTTAATTATTAAAGAGCCATTTTTTTCTAAAAAATATTTTATACTAAATCGTAACAACTTAGTAAATTATATATACAAATTTGTTGATCTTGTTTATTTTCAATATTACCTAGTAGGATTAGATATTTATCCAAAGGCTTTTCCTGTCTTAGATATTCTATATTTACTTTTTTGCCTTGATGCAAAACAGTAACAAAAAAGATCAAGGCTTCATAAAAAAAGCTAAAAATTTGAATATTGTCTAAAATGAAATTAGTCCGAGCGATAGAACATATCCCGGCAAAAGCAGGACTTACAAACCATCTGCAAGACCCAGCTTTAGCAGCATCAATTTCATTTCTTAACGACAAATATTCAAATTTTCTTCACGCTTTTTTTATGAGGCCGGAGCAACCTTTAAAAAACTCCTTTTGTGCTTTTCTACTTAGTCCTATAACTATACAATAATTAATGAATGATGCTCCTTTTATTTCAATCATCACATGTTTCCTTAATCCAGGAACCTGGCTCGTTGAAGCGGTTGAAAGCGTAATCAATCAAACCTATACAAACTGGGAAATGATATTAGTAGATGATGGTTCTGTGCCAGAAGACACCAATATAGCCATTAACTATGCGAAGCAATTTCCTGAAAAAATTTTTTATATTGAACATGATGGACATATCAACAGAGGGTTACCCATCAGCAGGAACGCAGGTATCAAAAAAAGCAAAGGTGAACTTATTGCTTTTCTGGATGCGGATGATTGCTGGTTGACTGGTAAACTTACTAATCAGCTCAATATATTTAAAAGATTTCCAGAGGTGCAAATGATTTGCGAAGCATCGCGCTTTTGGTATAGCTGGAAGGATGCAGGCAAAGAAGATATTATTTTTTTAATTGGCGCACCACAAGGAATGTATCAACCTCCGGAATTAATGAAAAGATTGTATCCGTTGGGCGAAGGGCAGCCTCCGTGCCCATCGGGGATCATTATAAAAAAAGAAGCCTTAGACCGTACAGGTGGTTTTGAAGAAAAGTTTTCAGGCATTTACCAGCTATATGAAGACCAGGCATTTTTAAGCAAGATCTATTCAAAAGAAATTATTTACATTTCTGAAGAAGCAAATAATCTATACAGAAAAAGAGAAGGTTCCATGGCATCTGCGGCCGGCGATACTGAACTGTATCAAAAGGTGCGATTATATTATCATGCCTGGCTTGAAGATCAATTTTTAAAAACAGCGCCGGTGAATCCAAAAATCAGAACATTGATTGAGAATTTTGGAGCCAGGTTAAAGTCGGCGTAATCAAATGTTTGGAATAACGCTGTAATTTCTGTTCAGTTTGATGAACACTAAAACACCTAACAGGCTTATACCACCTATTAAGCCAAGCGTTGGTGCGCTTATCTGCGTAAGGCTCCAGCCCGTTACATAAGAGCCAAAAACATCACATAAATTTATAAGTGCAAGATAAGTGGTGAACTGCGAGCCTTCCACTTTTTTAACGCATAATCCCATTAATATGGGGAAGATGGTAACGCTTAGTAAAGGATCAGCAAGATTCCATGCAACCAGCGCAAAGCCTGAATAATAATGATAACTCCATAAATTATGTGTGGCGTTAACAATTAATAAAAATATGCAAACTGCCCACATAACTTTTACCTGCAAAGGCTTGTGGCCCATCTTGTCTGATGTGCTTCCTGCTAAGATAATTGCAATAAATGTTACGATGCTTCCCCAGCCGCCTTGTAAAAGTGAAACCTGTTTATCAGGCCATTTCATTACATTAATAAGATGAAAAGTATATGAACGGATAAACACACTAGAACAAAAATATACCAGCGCTATCAGCGCAAAATAACGCAAGCTTTTTTCACTCGTAATTCCTTTATACACATTTATAAATACCGTTTTAAAAGGCGGATTTTTTTTACTTGTACTGTTAGCATTCATCTTTTTTCGTGATGGCAATAAAGTATTATTACGTTCAAGCTTTGTAAAAAAAAACATAAGCGCAAACAGGGCAAGTGTAAGTGTTTGCACCATGGCTGTAGCTTTAAAAGTATAGCTGTGCAACATGATTGAAAATACAGTAGAGCTGAAAGCAACGCCCAATAAAAAACCGCCACGCATAAAGCCATTCATGCGGCCGCGTTCGTTGGCTGGCGCAATTGTTATAGCCATAGCATCTACGCTGGCAACCTGGATGGATGCAAAAATGCTGTTGGCAAAAAATACCGCGCTCAGCAAAGGCAAATTGTTTTGCGGCTCTTTAATAACAAATAAACCTGTAGTAACTAATACACTTGCCCACTGTGCAAAAACAATCCAATGTTTGCGGTTGCCCATACTTGAATATTGAAACCTGTCAATAAAAGGCCCCCAAACAAATTGAAGTATCCAGGGCAAGCCCACAAACGCAATGAACGTTCCTACCTGTTCAGAAGAAACATTTTTACCAATGAGATAATTAACAAGCGCCGTTAATGCAAAGCCTGCCGGAATGCCCTGCATAATGTATAAATAAAAAAATGTAAAGTATCTCACATAAGCACTTTCACTTAGTACAGGTAATTTCATTACAGTTGTGTTTTATAATCATTCGTTTTATACTACTACCTGCTTATTCATCCAGCAATTAATGTGAGCGATAAAAGTTTCAATGTCCCAATCAAATACCTGGTATCTGCCAAGCCTGAACTTATCTGAGTTTATGTTTATAACATTTTGCTCTGTTGTAAAACACGCATCAAAACCTAACGATTTTACCAATTCAATTGTATCAGCATTATACCTGCCATAAGGATAAGCCAAATAATTGCCTTTAACACCGTACTCACTGCTGAGTATTTTTTTACAACCTTTTATTTCTTCAGCCTGTATTTGTGTTTCTTTCGATTGTAAATCCGGATGAGAATGTGTGTGCAATCCGATAGTAAATAAATTGTTTTTCGAAAGTTCAGATAACTGTTGCTTATTCATCGGAAACCGGCATTCATAATTATAGCCCGACCATTCCCTTATTTTATCGAGTTGCATTTCTATTTCTTCATATTGTAATGGTCTCAATTTTTCCCATATATCTATAAATACATCGCACCTGTCTGTAGGAGGCGCTTCGAACCATTTCCACTTCTTATGCTGACAGAGTTTTTCATAAATCAGTTTATTTTCATCAAGCGTAAATTCATAAATGTTACCAGCAATTTGTAACAATAAATAACCAGGTAATTTTTTGGATGTAAGAAAAATGAGTTCAAGTTCATCCCACCAAAATGGTTTTGTTTGATTGATAAAAACCGTTGCAATAAAAAATGTTGCAGCACAATTGTATTTTTCAAGAATAGGTTTTGCCTGAATATAATTATCAGCGTAGCCATCATCAAACGTAATACAGATAGCATTTTCCGCATTCATATTAGTATTCACATT
Organism: Hanamia sp.; assembly: GCA_965276925.1. Lineage (GTDB taxonomy): Bacteria > Bacteroidota > Bacteroidia > Chitinophagales > Chitinophagaceae > Ginsengibacter. Next base: position 2,103,688 of record OZ255711.1, on the reverse strand, counting down.
ATTAATTACTTCATCTGTATTGATTACATTAAAATTGTTTTTTAAAAATTGTATTTGTTTTTCAAAATTTTCAGGAGATACGCAAATGCCCCACGGATCTGTGTCAGTGTTGTCAATCCTGTGATACATCAGCACAATTATTTGAGATGAAGTAGCATGGCCTTCCGCAATTTCTTTCATTAATAATTATGACGTATTTGAATTATAATAAGCAATAAGATTAGTAACAAAATTCGTAACTTCTAATAACTCTTAACCATTAAAAAAGTTTTTGTCTTTATCCAATTACTTTTTCTTTTTTCAAAAGCGCATAATATTCTTTCCACTGTTCCAGCCCCTTAGCGTATGCATTTCTTTGCTCATCCGTTTTTATATATGGCGCCTGCTTTTTCATAACTGCAATAATAGAATCCATCATTATCTTATAATTGTGCGACAAGCCTGAATTATGAAAGTAATAGGTAGCGATAAACGCCTGGTGATGTATAACAGGGTGAAGGCTTGCAATATTCAAATACAGATCATAGTCTTCGCAAGCCTTCAGGCTTTCATCATACCGAAGTTTATTAAAAACACTTCTTCGAAACATAACCGCAGCGTGCATTCCAATATAATTGCTTTGCAATAAGCGCACATAGTAATTGCCCGAAACTGATGCACTTACGGGCTCTGTTTTGTTACTTTCAACCCGCAATAAATAGTAATTGCCCGATATAAATGCAACCTCAGGTTTGTCTTTTATTATTGAAAGATGTATCATAAGCGCATCTTTTTCAAGCCAGTCGTCCGCATCTAAAAAAACTATATAATCACCTTTACATTTTTCAATTCCTGCATTACGTGCGGCAGGCAACCCTCTATTTTGCTGGTAAAAATATTGTACGCCCCAATGCTCTTCAATAAATGATTGTGCATCATCAGTGGAGCCATCGTCAATAATAATGATCTCAAAATTTTTATATGTCTGGCCCAACACACTTCTAATAGCTCTTGCCAGAAACCGCCCATAGTTATAAGTAGTTATAACAATACTTACAAGTGGGCCTGCGTCAAAGGATTTTTTCAATTGCTTAAATCAGTATAAAATTTTTTTATTTGTATTCACAACAAAATGTAGTGAAAGTATTTAACGTTATTAAAGAAGAAGTGTTTAGAAAGACAGCAAGCACGGAACTTGAAACAAGTCAGTTGCTCTGGAGTTTGCTTGTTGCATTATGGTGAACCGGAAAATTGACCGAGTTAGCAATAAAGCATAATTCGTTTGCTTTTTTATGTAACTCATCTGCTTTTTCTATCATTGAAATTTCTGTCACAGTTACATTTGGGTTTAAAGTGACTTCTGTAAAACGACCACCTCCATTTGAAGTTTCTATCATAATTCCTGTAGCATTATCCACATAGTCGACCACAATTACTTTTGCTTCTGCACATAAATGCAAATACCAAAGCATATGGCAAGATGAAAGCGAGGCAACCAAAAACTCTTCGGGGTTATGTTTATTTTTATTCCCAAGAAATGCCGGGTCAGATGAGGCTAAAATTTCAGCCTTGTTATCAATAATAATGGAATGACTTCTTTCAAATGCTCTGTAATCAGATGTTCCTGTTCCTTTGTTGCCTGTCCATTTTACTGTGATGTTATAATTGTGCTGTCCTTTCATAATAATTAATTTTTTATTTACTCACCACCATTCTTTCATCCATTCTTCTGATACTTGCCTTCCTTTTTTATAATTGTCAACTACAACGATTAGTTGATTAGAATGATCGCTGTATTGCACTAAAATATTTACGTTTGCCTCAGCAAGCTTTCTGCAAAACATTCCTAATTGCCCTGAAACATCTTGCCGCAGCTTTTGAATAATTACATCATTTATTTTAAACACTTCTATTCCAACTTCTTCTAAAACAACCTTTGCTTTTTCTGCTTCTTCCACTAAAAAATGAGCAATAGAAGTATCTCCATTTTGAAATACACCGCCGCCTTCAAGACTAATTTTGTTTTTGCCCAAAGTTTCGCCCATTAAAGCTAATGAGCCAATTTTATTTTCTAAAATAATTTCCAGGTCCTTCATTTAATTTTTTTTTATGCAAATTACTTCTTGTTACCTTTTTAATTTCTATTGTATTGTTGTTATTGAAAATTTAATTGATTTGTTATTAAATTATTTCTCTGTAAAATAGCTGATGGTTTGTGTAATAATTGTAAGTAATGCCATGGCTATTGCCATATTTTTATGTTCTAACTGTAAAAGAAACATTGCGGCAAATAAAAACATAGTTGCTCTAAATATCAACAAATAGGGCATTTTGAGCCTGTGTGCCGATTTGGGAGCTGCTAATATTGCCCATAATGTAATAGCCGCTGAAACAATAAGCATTGTAAACAAATGCCTCGGAATAAAGTTCCATTGTTTACTCATCCCGTAATAACCATAGGTAATAAACATAATTAGTTCAAGAACAAAGACCGTAATCTGATTTGCTGACTTAATCATTATTGAAATTTTTCAGGAGATGACACCTTTTTAAAAGGTTCATCTTTATGCCTCATTAGAATACCACTGCTTAAAAAGTTTAGGAGTTAAAGTGCAAAATATATAATTTGAGTTGTATAGCGCTTTACATAAATGCAGAGATCACTGCCCGTGAAAATGTTTTGACCGTTTATCAAATAAAACCTGATCCATCATTAATTAGTTTTTACCTTTCTGCACATAATTATTAATTCTCTTCTCTTTTAAAAGAAGTGCATAATGATTATAATAATTTCTTTTAAACTAAAACTTTTGCTATGAAAAAATTATTAACTGCCCTTTTTATAATTACCTGCTCCCAACTTATGTATAACCATGCAGCTGCGCAACTTACCAGCCTGCCAAGTGGTGGCAATAAAAGAGCATCGGTAAGTGAGCAGGTAGGACTTACTGATGTTACGATTGTTTACAGCCGTCCTCATGTTAAAAACCGGGAAGGGCATATTTGGGGCGAACTGATTCCTGTAGGTTATGTGGATCAGGGTTTTGGTTCGTCAAAAGCAGCTCCGTGGCGTGCGGGCGCCAATGAAAACACGATCATTGAATTTTCTACTGATGTAAAAATAGATGGCCAGCCATTGCCTGTGGGAAAGTATGGTTTTTTTATAGCTTACGATCCCGCTGAATGCACACTTATCTTTTCAAAAAACGCTACCTCCTGGGGCAGCTTTTATTACAATGCTTCTGAAGATGCATTACGCGTAAAAGTAAAGCCATTGCCAGCTGATAAAAGCGTCGAATGGCTGAAATATGAGTTTGCCGATGAAACGTCTAATAGTGCCATAGTGCAGTTGAAGTGGGAAAAGCTGGTAATACCTTTTACCATAGAAACCGATATAGTGCATAACCAAATTGAATCTTTTAGAAAAGAACTCAGAAGCGATAAAGGATTTATATGGCAAAGCTGGGACCAGGCAGCGCTGTATTGTGCCCAAAATAAAACCAACCTGGCTGAAGCATTGATCTGGAGCGATTCCGCAACCGGAATAAGCTTTGGCGGCAGCCAGAGTTTTCAGGCATGGAGCACCAAAGCCGCTATACTTGATAGTCTTGGCCGCCATGCAGAAGCAAAAGCTGCAATGCAAAAGGCACTGCCATTTGGTGATGTGAATGAATTATATTTTTATGCAAGAATGCTTACAAGAAACAAACAGGGAAAAGACGCTTTTGAAATATTTAAGCTTGATTACGATAAACATCCCGATGAATATTTGACTAATGCAGGTATGGCAAGGGCCTACTCAGCAATAGGCGACTATAAAAAGGCATTACCATTTGCTGAAAAAGCCCTTGCACAGGTTACTGACCAGCCAAATAAAATGATTATAAGCAATATGATTAAAACATTGCAGGAAGGCAAGGATGTGAATTAATGTATCATAATTGCTATATCAGCTAAGTAAGAAAAAATATTCGTCTTGCACTTAAAGATTACAGCAATTTAAAGATTACAGCAATAAAATGTGGCTCGCCCTTAAGATTTGTTTGAGAAGCTTCTTGCAATAAAAATAATAATGATTACTACTATCACTACTATAAAAATTCCAACGCCCATACCTGTTTTAAAAATATCGCCAATGGCGGCGCAGCTCCCAAGCATAAGAGATGTAAAGGCCATTAAAATAATTGAGGAAAATTTTTTCATTGTGTTTGCTTTAAAATAAAAGATGTTTTTTGGTGAAATAAAAATAGGGATTAAAAAGCGACTTCATTTTTTTTTGCAGCTAAGCAAAAATTAGTAAAATAAAATGCCTCTTTCCAGAGGCATCTCAGGAAAATATTATGTAACCAGTTATTAAACAGTTCCCCTGTTTATTAATTTGAATATAATAGCAATAACAGCTATTACTAATAAAATGTGTATCAGGCCGCCGGTATAATAACCGCCTAAAAATGAAATAGCCCAAATGATAATTAAAATCACTGCGACTACATATAAAATGTTACCCATAACAAAACAATTTTTAAGGTTTAAGATTTATTAACAATACTTTGGGTATTTAAAACCATGCCAGAAGCAGCGTTGTTTAAATCATATCACTTTTATTTCACTTAAAAGTGAAAGAAACTTTTATATGTTATACCAAACGACAGGGTATTTCTAAGTCTTCAGATAAATAGTAAATAGAACACAGGCGATGGTAACCGTCGGCAATAATTAATTTTCTATCTTTCTTTACTAATAAGATTGGGGATAATTTACCTCCTGCATTTACGCTTTTGATATTTGCTTTCACATGAATATTCTTTTTTGGTAACAGAGGCAGCGCGCTGGCACGCAGCACATCTTTAGCTTTCTTCACAATCGTCTTTGCATTTTTCAAGCTCTCCACAGATGCCTTGCATTCATCGAGGTTAAAGAGCAGTTCCAGGTAATCTTCTGCTGCAGGAAAATCGTGCGTTTGTGGTTCTTTAAGCCAAAATTTGTCCATAAAATTTTTTATTAAATAAATAAAATTGAATAATTTTTCTTAGCAAAGAAACAAAACTAAACAGACACAGATTGTAAAAATCTGATACGCATAAAAGTATTGTACCATAATATGTGTAAACTTAAATGTAAAATGTCGGGTTACTTATTATCTTGTTTTAAATTTAAATTATGTCACTTTTATTGAACAGAACAAGCTTTGGAGATGCTGCCAACAAAGGCAAAGCTTTATCACGCCAGGAGGCAGAAGCACTTTTTAATGATTGGGTATTAAACCCAAAGCTTCAGCTACACATGAGGCAGGTGGCGCACCTTATGAAAAGCTGGGCTGCGGAAAGAGAACAATTGAATGAAGCAGATCAATGGCGGTGGGAAATGGCAGGTTTGCTTCACGATGCAGACTGGGACCAGTGGCCTGAGCAGCATTGCAAAAAATAATAGAAGAGCTGGAACACAGAAATGTTGATCCTGAAATTATTCATGCAATAGCTTCGCACGGGCCTAACCATTTTGGTGTGATGCCTGAAACCCGCATGGATGCTATGTTATATGCTTTCGATGAGTTATCAGGTTTAATTCATGCTTACTCGCTTATGCGCCCCGAAGGCTATGCAGGCATGGAGCTTAAAGGAGTGAAGAAGAGACTAAAAGAGAAATCTTTTGCCGCTAACGTTTCCAGGGAAGAAATAAATGATGCCTGTAACAGGGCAGGCGTTGCTTTGGAGGATCTAATACTTTTTATAATTAGCAAACAAGGAAATTTTTAGCCTCTACCCAACCCCTCTCTCTTAAAGGAGAGGAACATTATGATTGGAAAATTAGCAAATCAGCACATTAGCACATTAGCACATTTTCAAATTTTCAAATTTTCAAATTTTCAAATTTTCAAATTCCGCAACATTACGCCCCAACCCTTGCTCCTGCTATCTTTCCATTGCTTGTTTCTACAATAATTATTTCATCTGCGGCGGTGGACACAGAAAGCCCTACATAATCAGGCGACACCGGAAACTTTTTATAGCTTCTTTCTACCAGCACAAGCGCCTGTATTTTTTTAGGATAAAAGCTTATAAATGGCTTTAAAGCATACAGCAAAGTTTTGCCGGTATTTGCTACATCATCAGTAATAATAATTACAGCATCATCAAAGTTTTCGCTTTGGGAAACATACACATTCTTAGGATCAGCTTTGTCAATAGTTATTTCTACAACAGAAATTTTTCCCTTGAAAACGCTTGCCAGCAAGCCTTGTATGATATGTGCAATAATAAGCCCGCTTTCTTTTATGCCTGCAAGAACTATGTGTTGCTCACCCACATTGTGCTCGGCTATTTCATAAGCCATGCGCTGGAGCTTTTTATAAGCCACCTCTGCTGATAAAATAAAATTTTCAGAAGACATAATATTTTTTATGAAAGTAAATACTCTGTTACATTTAATAAATTAAAAGAATGCAAACTGCTACCTTAGCAATATATCTTTTTATATGGTTATTATTCAGCAAATAATTTTTATTCTGCTTACAGGCTGCGCTATATTTTTATTTATAAAAAAGATAAAAGAAATATATAATAATATTAATCTTGGCCATGCCGAAGACCTTTCAGATAATAAACCGGCACGCTGGAAGAACCTGCTGCTGCTGGCTTTGGGGCAAAAGAAAATGTTTCGCTATCCGCTGGTCGGCATCATGCATTTTATAATTTATGCAGGCTTTGTTGTTATAAATATTGAGGTGCTTGAAATTGTGCTCGATGGCATCTTCGGCACACACCGCATGTTTGCTCATACGCTTGGTGGCTTATATACTTTCATAATAGATTTTTTTGAGTTGCTTGCGCTCGGCGTTTTAATTGTCTGCATTATATTTTTAATAAGAAGAAATATTTTAAAGCTTCGCCGGTTTATGAAGCACGAGCTGGATGGATGGCCCCGAACAGATGCTAATCTTATACTTATAACGGAGATCATTTTAATGAGCCTGTTCTTAACCATGAACAGCGCTGACAGGGCTTTGCAGTTGCAGGGAAATGCGCATTATGCTGATCATGGCAACTTTATTTTATCAGGCTTATCAGTTTCCTTTTTTAAAAATCTATCACCGTCGGCTTTGGTAATCATCGAGCGAAGTTGTTGGTGGGCGCACATTACAGGCATTTTTATTTTTCTAAATTATCTGCCTTACAGTAAACACTTTCATATTCTTCTTGCCTTTCCTAATGCATACTACAAGCCCCTGCAGCCAAAAGGAAAAATGGAAAATATGGAAAATGTAGCGCGTGAAGTGCAATACATTTTTAAGCCTGAACTGGCGCAAGGTAACCCGCCTGGCGGAGAGACGCAAACGAAAACAAGCTTTGGCGCAAAAGATATTTTTGATCTTAGCTGGAAGAATTTATTAGATGCTTACACCTGCACCGAATGTGGAAGATGCACGGCTGCCTGCCCTGCAAACATAACCGGTAAGCTGCTGAACCCAAGAAAAATAATGATGGATACGCGTGACCGCATGGAAGAGATAAGAAAAAACATTAAGGAAAATGGTGAGTTTAAAGATGATAATAAAACACTGTTGCATAATTATATTACTACTGAGGAGCTGCGTGCCTGCACCTCGTGCAATGCCTGTGTGCAAGAATGCCCCGTAAGCATCAATCCACTTGACATAATCTTTGAACTGCGAAGATCATTGGTTATGGAAGAAAGCAATGCACCTGCTGAATGGAATAACATGTTCAGCAATATTGAAAATAATTTCGCTCCCTGGAAGTTTAGTCCTGATGATAGAGATAAATGGACGGAATGATGTACAATGTACGATGTTAGATGTTAGATGTTAGATGTACGATATACATTTTATCTCCTTGAAATGATCGTAGAGTTCAATAAAGAAAAGAGGGATGAAATAATTGTTCTCTATAAAGAAGTTGAAGAGATTTTAAAAATAATAGTATCTTCTTTGAAGACGCTGAGAAAAAAATGATGTACAATGTTTGATGTCAGATGTGAATCATGTTAACATTCAAAATTGTACATCGCACATAAAACATCATACATCTTAAAACTTCGTTGTTAGATGTGAATCATGTTAACATTCAAAATCGTACATCGCACATAAAACATCGTACATCTTAAAAGCTTAGATGTTCGATGTACGATGTAAAATATACAAAGTAAGATGGCAATGAAATTGCGACATTGAATATAATATAGCAATTCAAATATCTGACATCGTATAAAATTTTTAAACAGACGTGGATTCAAAAGAAATGATAAGGCGCACAAAGCAATTTGCTATTGATTGCGGCTATCTTATTCTATCTCTGGAACAAAATATTATTAATCGTGCTTATAGCTCCCAACTTATTCGTTGCAGTAGCTCGGTTGGTGCAAACTATCGGGCTACAAGAAGAGCAAAATTTAATGCTGATTTTATTAATAAATTTAAAATTGTCGAAGAAGAAATTGATGAATCACTTTACTTCCTTGAAATGATTGTAGAGTTCAATAAAGAAAAGAGGGATGAAATAATTGTTCTATATAAAGAAGGTGAAGAGATTTTAAAAATAATAGTATCTTCTTTGAAGACCCTGAGAAAAAAATGATGTACAATGTTTGATGTCAGATGTGAATCATGTTAACATTCAAAATCGTACATCGCACATAAAACATCGTACATCTTAAAAGCTTCTTTTACCATCAAAGTTTTCCATTTCTTTTGCAACGGCACCCAAAAAAGTTGAGCCTAATGCACCATCAATTATTCTGTGGTCATAGCTTAATGAAATATACATCATGTGGCGAATGGCAATGCTGTCGCCCAGCTCAGTCTCAATAACGACGGGCCTTTTCTTTATAGAGCCTACAGCCATAATGGCTACCTGAGGCTGATTGATTATAGGCGTGCCCATAATGCTGCCAAAGGTTCCTACATTGGAAAGGGTGAATGTGCCGCTGGAAGTATCATCAGGTTTTAGCTTATTGTTTCTTGCTGCATTGGCAAGATTATTTACCTGTTTGGTAAGGCCGGTAAGGTTTAGCTGGTCTGCATTTTTTATCACAGGTACTATCAGGTTGCCATTTTGCAAAGCAGTGGCCATCCCTATGTTTATATCTTTCTTTATAATAATTTTATCGCCATCGACGCTGCTGTTCAGCAACGGATATTTTTTAATACACTTTATTACTGCTTCAATAAATAACGGTGTAAAGGTTAATTTTTCGTTCTCTCTTTTTTCAAAATCCTTCTTAACTTTTTCCCGCCACAACACAAGATTGGTAACATCGCATTCTGCAAAACTGGTAACATGAGCGCTAGTATTCTGGCTGTCAATCATGTGCTTTGCAATCATCTTTCTCATGCGGTCCATCTCAACTATTTCAACATTTCCTGAGTAGGTCACAGGAGGTTCATACTGCTGCTCAGGCGCTTTAGCTACTTTCTGAACAGCAGTGTTTACGGGCGTTTCAGGCTCTTTATGCTGTGGCTTTTCTTTGCGTTTTTCCAAATAATTGATAACATCTTTCTTGCTTACTCTTCCATCTTGTCCGGTGCCTTCAATGCTTTCCAACTCACTCATAGATATACCTTCGCTGGCAGCTATATTCATAACCAAAGGCGAGTAAAAACGGATACCGGCATTAGAACTTGCAGCAGGCTTGTTTTGGGGCTGATAAGGAACCTCTTCTATAAGATTTGCTTCTTCATGACTATGAGATCCGTTACCGGAATATTTGTTGGAAGACGTGCTGTTACCGGCTGCTTCATTAGAAGTTTCTATCCTCGCAATTACTTTACCAATAGGCACTACATCGTTTTCATTAAAAAGTATTTCGCTTATAACACCGTCAGCTGTTGAAGGCACTTCACTATCCACTTTATCAGTGGCAATCTCCAGGATCGTTTCATCCTGCTCCACTTTATCACCGGGCTTTTTAAGCCATTTCAATATCGTGGCCTCCATGATGCTTTCTCCTAATTTCGGCATTACCAGATCTACCATGCTCATAAAAATTGTTTTAAATTATCAACAATTGCTTGTTGTAAAAATAAGTAAAAAGCATAAGCAAATAAGTAAGCTATAACAGTTAAACAAACGTTTAATAGCTATTTGTATAATTGCTTTTATATAAAAGAGATTTATTCCGCAAGTATAAACTTTCTCAAAAAATTAAGTGCCATCATTCCTGTTACTTCTATGTTTCTTTCCCTATTGAAGCGCAGTGACAGCTTTGTGGTTTCCTGCTTACTTTTATTGCCAACAGCTATCCATACCGTCCCTGCGGGCTTATCGTCAGTGCCGCCATCAGGGCCCATAATGCCTGAAACAGCAATGCCATAATCAACGGGTAATTTTTCTAATAAACCTTTCAGCATTTCAATGACCGTTTGCCCGCTCACAGCACCGTATTCATTTAATGTGTTTTCATCTACCCCAAGCAGAGACTGCTTTATGTTATTGGAATAACTTATTATACTTCCTTCATAATATTTTGAAGAACCAGGCACAGAAGTTAGTAAGTGCGCAATGTAGCCACCAGTGCAGCTTTCAGCAGTTGCTATCTTTTTATTTCCTGATTGCAATAATTTGCCGATCACCACCGGCAGCGCATCATCCACATCAGTAACTATGTATTCTTTTGTCAATGATTTTAATGATGCAAATTGTTCATTTATCTCTTTTTCTATCTCCTTTTTTTCAAAGCCTGATACGGATAAGCGCAGCCGCACCATGCCAAAAGATGGCAGGTAAGCAAGTTTTATTTCTTCAGGCAAATGATCTTCAAAGTCTTTAATAACCTCTGCCAGCGCAGATTCGCCAATGCCTGCCGTAAGCATCGTTCTATGAACGATAGCAGGTAATTCAAATTCTTTTTCTAATAAAGGAATTACAACATCTTCCATCATGCCTTTCATTTCGTAAGGCACGCCTGGCATACTTATATACAATTTTTTTTCTTTGCGAAAGATCATTCCGGGCGCAGTGCCTCTTTTGTTTTGAATAACTTCACATACGTCCGGAACCTGCGCCTGCTGCATGTTTACAAGGGATACCGGTCTTTTAAAAATCTGTTCAAAAAGATATTTTACATTGTTCAATGCGTCAGCATTTTCTATAAGCTTGCCTCCAAAATATTCGTTCAAAACATCTTTGGTTATATCATCAGAAGTAGGGCCAAGACCGCCGGTCATTAAAATAATGTCAGAATATTTGCACTCTTCATTTAGAATATTTACTATTTCATTTTCGCTGTCGCCCACAGCCACACGACGTTTTATGGCAATGCCTACCTTATTTAACTGTTGCGCCATCCAGGCGCTGTTGGTATCTGCAACCTGACCAATCAATAATTCATCGCCGATAGTAACGATGCTTGCATACACATTTTCCATGAGAACAAAATTAGGTGTAAGCATATAACATTATTGAATGTTGCTATGTTTATTTTCCTCTGTTTAGTTTATTACTTAATCTTTAGTTTTGGCAAAATAAAAAATTATTGAAAAGGCTTTTTCTCTTTATTTTTCTCTTTAATAATGGTAATCTTTTTGCGCAGCAAATAAAAAAAGAGGTTACTGAAGCTTACAGAAAATTGACTGCAGAAAATATTTTTCATCATGCTTCTATAAGTTTTTTGGTTATAAATAATGCGGATAAAACATCAGTTATTGATATAAATTCTGAAACAGGTCTTGCGCCTGCAAGCTGCCAGAAAGTAATAACGGCGGCCACTTCCTACGAATTACTCGGGCATGATTATACCTATAAAACTACACTTGGCTATACAGGTAATATTGTAAATGGCACTTTGAATGGAGATATAATTATTACAGGCAGTGGCGACCCAACATTGGGAAGCTGGAGGTATGCGCATACAACAGAAGATGCAATTATCTCTGAATTTTCGTATGCAGCATCACGTTATGGTATACACGAAATTACAGGGCACGTTTATGCAGATGAATCTTTATGGAAAGATGAAGTAACGCCCGGCGGGTGGATATGGGAAGACATTGGCAATTATTATGGCGCAGGCGCAAGAGCGCTTAACTGGCGCGAGAATCAATATGACGTTGTGCTGCAATCGGGAAAAGATATTGGTGATACAATTAAATATGTTGGTACGAAACCGCAATTTATTACAGGCCTTCACTTTAAAATATTGGCTACGGCCGCTGCAAAAGGCTCAGGTGATAATGCTTACATTTATATGCCACAGTTTGAAAAATATAGTTTTGTGCGCGGAACAATACCGGTCTACGAGAATAATTTTACCATATCCGGCTCTATGCCGCAGCCGGCAAAACAACTTGCCATCACTCTTGAATCAGCTTTAAAAAAGATACCTGCAGAAAGTGTTGAAACAAATTATCCGGAACAAAAAAGTATATTATATCCTGTTCATAATTTTTATACGCATTCTTCGCCGCCCCTTGACAGCATTATGTTTTGGTTCCTGAAAAGAAGTATTAATCTTTATGGTGAATCACTGATAAAAACATTGGGTTATACTTTTACAAAAGCCGCCGCTACAGACAGTGGAGTAAGTGTAATACAAAATTTCTGGAGTAAAAAAGGAATTGAAAAGTCTGCTTTAAACATTATTGATGGCAGCGGCCTATCGCCTGGAAACCGCGTAACCACCCGGGCGCTGGTAACCGTTATGCAGCATGCGGAAAAACAAAAATGGTTTCCGTCTTTTTACAATGCGTTGCCAGAAATAAACGGTATAAAAATGAAAAGCGGATCCATTGGCGGCGTAGTTTCTTACACAGGATATATTAAAAGTAAAACGGGAAATGAGTACACATTTGCATTTATTATAAATAATTTTACCGGCAGTGCCGATGAGGTGAGGAAAAAAATGTGGGCGTTGCTGGATGTGCTAAAATAATATTATACACTTTAAACAATACATAAACATTATGCAAATACAAAATTACAAACGTCATACACGCATCGTTCCTTTATATCATTTTTTTACTTCGGTAATTTTACTTATCTGTTTGGCTGCTTCTGCATGGAATGTGGCAAAAGCCTGGCAACATCATTCCGGAAGAATCGTTGCAGCCATACTTTTTTTATTGAGCTATGGCAGTGTAATGTTATTTTGGTATGCCCGCAGTTTCGCACTTGTAGCGCAGGACAGAGGCATACGTGCAGAAGAAAACCTTCGTCATTTCGTTCTTACCGGCAAGTTACTTGATAAGCGTTTATCGCTTCAGCAGGTGATCGCACTGCGCTTTGCTGATGATCAGGAATTTTTAGCATTATCAGGACGGGCTGCCAATGAAAACATGAATGCCGCCGACATAAAAAAAGCCATTGCAACCTGGAAGGCCGATCATCACCGGGTTTAGCGCGCAGAAACAACCTTTGATGGAGTTACTACTTGTTTATCTGCCATGTGCAGCACCCACAAAGCAATCATCATCCATACAATGCTCAGGCAAAAACCTGCGACAACATCGCTTGGAAAATGTACGCGCAGGTACACACGGCTTAATGCAATAATTGCGGCCAGCGCAAAAAGAAATGTGGTAATTATTACCTTCCAATACAAAGCAATCTCGGCTTTACTTACCAGGTAAATAAGCAATCCATAAAATGTAAAAGAAGAAAACGAATGGCCGCTCGGAAAGCTGAAGCCGGTAACATGATTTATCAAAGGATCTAAAGGACGATGTCTTTTAAAAATATTCTTAAATAAAAAAAGTATGCCGGTGCTGCTAAGACCTATCATAGTAATATCCAGCGCCAGCTTGCTTTTCCTTTTTATCAAGTAAAAAATTATGAGCACAATATAGGCAGGAAATAAAAAAGTGGCAGAGCCAAAAAATGTAATGAACTCCATGAACTTTGTTTTGCCCGGGGACACAACAGCTATCACATCCTTTGAAACCTCTGTATCAAACACTTCATTATGCTTAATTACAATTTTATCAGCAATGGCTACGAAAACAATTAAAGTAGCCAAAAACAATACCAGCGCAAGTATAAGCCTTAGTGTTATCCATTTTGCCTTTTCCTTACCCGGAAGCCTTTCAATTTTTGCATCAGTATTTTTTTGCATAGCGCAATGTATTTCTACTAATAAACTTAAACTAAAATAAGATATTATAGAAATTGAGTAAAAGTTATATAAAAAGAAGGCAAATGAGTAAAGAAATTTTGGAAGAACTGAATAGCGATATTATTTTTGCGCCGGAGAGTTGGCAGAGCGGTCTATTGCGGCAGTCTTGAAAACTGTTGACTGTAACAGGTCCTGGGGTTCGAATCCCTAACTCTCCGCAGAATAAAGTGCAGAATTCAATTAATAAAGACTCTCACAATCTTTATTAATTGAGGGTAGCAAAATAGGTAGCACATTTTTATAATATTTTATAAAAGCTATCTTTACCAAACTTAGCCTTTGCGCTATTTATTTAACAAACCGGGCCCCGTTTTTAAAGAGCCTTTTTATTTGGATCCTATGTAGATTACGTTATTTTAAAAAATCCGGATGATTTTTGTTTTCTTGCATAGAAGAAATTTGAAAATGAATTCGGTATAAATGAGAAATATATTATACTATATTACAAAATTATTAACCAGACAAGAAGTTTATGCAGGCAAAAAATTACTATTCTGGAATGGGAGTAAAATTGTATTTAAAAATCATTTCACCAATTTGTTTCATAAGTCTTCGAAAATGGGATTGTTTCATCTTATTTATCCTACCACGGCTCACTATATCCTCTGGGATGCATATAAAAATGAGATGCATTCTAATATGGCAATTTTCTCTTTTTAAATTCTCTTCGAACATTTCATTTTGAACCGGGAAGCTTAGATCATCTTTGTGAATCTCTGAACTTGTCATCATGACCGCAATGAACGTATTTTCATGTTTATTTGCTTCAAGTGTAGATAGAACAATAAAGGGATGATCTTCGGTTCTGTTGTTAAGTGTATATGGAAGCATATACACATCTCGCTGATCAATCACGATCCATAACTTTTAAGATAGTTTTTTGGGATATTTGAGCGGCAACCTTTGCGACCTCTGTTGTAGCAATTCTTGTTCTTTGATTTGACTTTTTTAGTATTGAAATTATACTATAGAATTCATCAAGAAGTTCGTCAATTGGTAAAATCAGAGCTCGCACTGACTTTTCGAAATTTCTATCTGATGAATTCACAATAAGTCTTTCTAAGGAGGCTTGATATCTTATACATAATTCAATAACACTCTCCACTTCTAATATTATTTCCGAAAAGTTGTGAGTTTTAGTTATCTCTAATTTAGATTCAATTGTAGTATACAAACCTTTGGCAAGGACTAACAGTAAGTCCACTTTATTCCTTTGAGATTTGATTGAGTATTTGAAAAATATTAGTTGAAACACTTCAGGAATCCAATTCCAGATTGATACTTTGGTACTGTTTGACTTAATTATACTGTTCTGTTTCTGAAGAACCAAATGAACTGTTGCTGAATTTAATTGAGCCGCTACCATATAATAAATATCTGTCAAAAGTAAAAATCAAAATCCAGTGGTCAAATCGGTAGTTTCGTTCGGGTAAGACTTATATATCTCTATAGAATGGTATTGGCAAAGGATATTAGAGATATTTTTATTGAATGGCTAAACAACGAAATGGTCAAAAACACGCACTTTTTATCGTAAAACTACCATGCAATTTAGCAAATTGCATGGCAAATATAATTACAAATTGTATACTACAAAATTATTTAACAAGCTACAACTTGAAGACCTCAAATCATCACTATCTCCATCTCTACTACCTTTAACTCCCCTATGAACAACTCAACTCTTAAAATGTTTCCAATACCAAGCGGTGTTCTCAATAGGTAATTCTAATCTGGGGTTCGGTGCTTTCTTTTTTTCTATCATTTGCAGCGTGCGCAATATCTTTTCATCATAGTTCTTCCGCATCGGCTGCGGCTGTACCCTTTGCTGAACACGGGCAATCATGTCCATCATGTTATAATGCTTCAGTATATCTTTTGTTTCCATGGCATCAAATATCCGTTCGCCACCAGCTAATTCAATAAGCGAAGGTGTGTGTGGCGTCAAAAACACTTCTCCAGAATTATTTAAGACAAGTTCCCGGCCTTCTTCACCAACTAAAGCTAATCCTTTTGGAGCGCTTTGTGTACCTGTTTTGAATTGTGGTAAGGGCTGTGCTAAGACCTTCCCAATTTGTATAGCGCCTAATGCCAGATCAATTGCAACGAATGGCTCGCCTGCAGTTAACGGAAATTCTGCAATTGCTTTAGTTATCGCTTCAGCAGTATTTTGCACGATTTTGGTGATAGAAGCAGCCCGATCGAAAATTGCTTGTCTTTTTTGCACAGCTTGCTCACGTTTTTCTATTTCTTGTTTTTGAGTATCGGCCTGTTGTTGTACTTGAGCTATTAGCTGATCTTTTTGTGTTTGTGTGGCAGAGGTTAGATTAATAGCATCAATTTGCTTTTGTGTATTGTTATCTATCAAAGTCTCCTGATTTTTTAATCTGTTTTCTTGTGCCTGAAAAATATCATCGCCAATAGATATTGTAGCGTCTGCTGTTTCATTAAGTCCATTTATCTCTGCATCCTGTTCGGCCTGATCTATTTCTTGTTTCGTCTTGGTTGTTTGTTTATCTATTTTACAATATCATCTGAATTTTGCGTTTCTATATCTTTCCTCTGTCTTGCAAGATCTTTATCATCTTGTAATAACTCATTATCCGTTTTTTTATACTGTTCCTCTGTTATCAATCCGGCCTTATATTCTAATTCGTTCAACAGGCCAAGTTGATCAATCTCAATCTGCCTTGCCTTGAGGTCAATATTTAACTTACGATTATTATTATTTATATCAGTTTGAATTTCATCAATAGCTGCTGATTCTTCTAATTTTTTCCGCTTTTCATTATATTCAATCAAATTGCCAATTTTGCCATCATGGTAATCTTTATCAAGTTGAAGAAGTTTGTTATTTTCTGTTATTTGGGCATTGTCTTTATCGGTATCGTTTGCATCAGTTACACTTTGGGAAATTTCATTATAATTTTGCTTAATAGTATCTGCAACTTTTGCATATTCCTGCTGTATAATTTTGGTTCTGTCTTTTGCAACACTAATCTCAAAATCTGATGTTTGTTTTGCAGCAGTTTTGATTATTTCATTTTGCTTAGTCTCGGCAAGGAATTCTATTTGTCTGAGTTCTTCTTTTGATTTCGCATTTTTTTTATCATTGGCGATTTCACTATTAAGATCAACAAGTGCATCCTGTTTAGTTTTTTGTATCAGGTCATTGCCAGCCACGCCGTAAGCACTTTCCGCAGCCAACCGGAAAGAAAAAGATTTTGTCTGATCATCTGCTTCTGATTTATATTTATCTCTAAGCGCCTGCAATTGCTCTTCATCAGCTTTTTTTATTGCATCAAGTGCCTGTTTATGATATTCCTGGGCTCGTTTTAAAGAAGCTGCATATGCTGCATCGTCAACATTACTCAAACCCGGCCCTCCGTCAAAAGCAGCATCAGGACTACTTTGCCCCAGGCCATAATCTTGTTGCGGAGTTTGAAGTGGATTTGCAAGAAATGACGGCGAAAGAATTCCCTTTTTTTCTGCTGGAGTTGCATTAGCCGATGCGTTTAAATCATCAACATGCTTTTGAATTCCATTAAGCCTATTTATCAGGTCATCATAATCTTTGGCATCCAGTAATGCAGAAAATCCTAGTTTCAACCTGTCAGCAACCTTGTCCAATCCACCGCAGTTATAATCCGAAAGAAAATTATTAACTCCGGTAAGCATGTTATTGATAGTAGGCAAGAGATTGTCTCCGATTTCCTTTTCTAAGTCGTGAAATCTTTCTTTTGTAGCTTCAATCTTGCCTTGTGTTGTTTCACCAAATGCTTCAGCAGCTCCGTTTACTTTTGGCGCCAGTTGGTCCATAATAACTCCGAATCTGTCAACCTCTGTTTTTGCATCTTTAATATTAATACCATACTGCCTTAATCCTTTACTATTACCTTCAATTGCTGTTTCAATATCTGTAGTCGCTTCTTTTAATGACAGCCCGCTTTTTGCAGCAAAGTTTATAATAACAGGAGTTAATTCATTTATCTGATTTTCAGATAATTTTCCAAATGTTACCAACTGTTGGAAAACATTTATTACATCAGTTTTATTTAGATAAGCGAACTTGCCAACAAGGTTATCAGCCGTTTTGGATAACCTATCGAATGCGTCGGAACGGCCAAGATTGTCCAGGGTGCCAGCAAAAATTATATTTGCCTTTTCTGCGTCTAATGCAAGTGTTAATGATTCAGTAAAAAATTTCTTAATAGCGTCAATGCCGGCATAAGCAGCAACATACTCTAAAACTCTTTCAGCAATATGAGTGAAGCTCTCTGCAATAGCATCTGTATAAGAGCCCACTTTTCTTTGATGGTCGCCCAGAGATGAATCTAAGTCTTTTAAACTATTTTTTGTAGTTACTATGTTGGCTGCGATTGATTGCCCTGGGGGGCTGTTTCTATCGCTTTCACTTAAAGATTTATATTGATTTTGCAGTAATTTGAGGGTTGCATTAAGTTGATTGTAAGAACCAACAGCACTTTGGATTTGAGCTTGCTCGATCTTCTGTTGTTGCGTTAGTTTTTGAGATGATGAAGTTTGATCTGTAGTTGCCTGTGCAGCTGCTTTTTTTGCATCTGCAGCAGCCTTGGAATCAATTGCATTCTGTTTTTGAATTATGCTTAATTGTTTCAGAGTATTATTGAGATCAAGATTCTTAGCTTTGAGCTGATCCATTACTGATGACAATTGATTTCCGGCATCTTTAACTTGTTTCAAGTTACTTGCATCTGCAAAAAGAGTAAACTTTGGGAATTTCGTTAATGCATCTGCGAATGCCTGTAGTTTTTTATCTAATGCGGATAATTCTGCATCAATTGCATCAGTGTTTAAAATCGAACTTATTAAATCTTCTGCCATGTTATTTATTTTTCAAGTGAATTATATTCTTCAAGTAAATTATTGAGTTGATCTAACCTGTCTTCTTCAAGTGCGATAACTGCGTCGAGTGATTTCATATAAGTGGGATCATTAAAATCAGGAAGTGTATAACCCAACGAACGAAGGTTATTCGCTATTTCTTCATGATAACGCAACCTCAAAAACATTACATAAAAATCAACATATTGTATATGTGCTTGTAGTGTTAATGTTTCCTTCAAGAGCTTGAACTTCCTGTCACCTATAGTTTTTGGAATGTCAATTTCTTTCAAAAGCCTTTCTTTGCGATTCATCATTATATTTTATTCAGTTTCAAAAAATCTCTCAATCAATTCATTTCAAAACCCTTTTTTTTATTGATCGTCGTCAGTAAATTCTAAAACATCCCCATCCTGTATAATCTTTCCGTTCCAAACCAAAATCTGTTGATCTTTTTTTATGTCTCTGTCATTTAATGCTTTTGAATATGTTTTCGCATTAACTTCTTCATTATTTATATAAAACACAAACTTCCACTGAATCTTGCCGGGTTGTGGACCCACTTCCATCTTAAATATTTTAGGCTTGAGATCAGCAAGATTTATGCGCTTGTTTTTGAGATTTTTTAAAAAAGCTATTTTATCTTTTCTTGTAAACATTTGAAATTTTTATAATACTCTTCCATTAATGATGATGATGATTTCATCTTTATTATCATCTCGATTGCTTATGGCCTTAGAGTAAGTATCAGTGTCAACTTCTTTATTATTTATATAGCAATATCCTTTGCCAGTTGAGGTGTTTGCTTCTATTTTGAATACAGTAGGCGCCATGAGCTTTGGAACGTTTATCATCTTATTTTGAACAGCTTTTAAAAAATTTATTTTATCCCGCCTGATACTCAATTGCATATATCAACTTTTTAATTTTGTAATAATGTCATCAAGTTGCTCATCAGACAGCCGGTCAAAATCAATTTCTTTTTTGTCCACTAAACCAAGTTCCCTGGAAATAAGATTTGCATTAAAAAGCCCGACTGCAGCGCCTTCAAACTTTTGAGTATAAACAATCTGCTCAATACTATCAATGACTGGCGAAAAATCTTTGTACTGTTCTTTGTTCTTATAATCATTCCATGTCTTTAAACCAATCCCGATAAAAACACAAAGCCCGTTTATAGTGTATGGCCTGGGATGCTTCACATTCATACGCATACCAGTGCCGAAAACTTTTTGCTCAGTCAACTTATGTTTATCGCACCACTCAAAGTATTTACATCCCTCCTGCCAAAGCTCTGCAGCACTGGCAAAGATTTTACTCCTTCCATGCGTTTCCCGCAACTTCCAATATTCGTTTTTAAGCAATGCAGCCATGTTTGTTTTCATTTATATCAATTCCTTTTGCCTGTTTTATTCTTGCCGGGGAAGTGATAGTATCATAGTCGAAATCCCCAATGAATACATTGCCCTGCATGTCCATATCAAAGCAATCATCTATTAGTTGATTTAAGGTAAAATATTGAATGGCTGTTTTGTTTTTCATAAAATGACTTAGCTCCTGAATTTCCTTAGCAATCTTCTTTTGCAGCTTGTATAACTCCTGGCCTGGTTCACTATAAATAACAGAGCGAATAGAATTTCTTAAAGCTTCTTCACTGTCTTTGCTGATAGAAATTTTATCGTCTATCATTTCAAGCAATGAAAAATGTTTAGAACCACTCCAGCTTTGAATTTTTTTATAATTAATAGCAAAGGATTGTATTGCTGCTGAAAATTCAGCTGTAGTACCATTTATAAAAATCGGATTAAGATTTGCCTCTCTTAAATGTTTTTCACGATAGGCTTTAAGATCGCTTGTTAATTGAGACTTAATTTCAACTATTGGAAAATTTTCCCAAAGTGCCAGATAATTATAGAAGGAATATAGCCGGTTTGTTCTTTAAGAACTTTCAATAGGTTGTTCACCTCTTTTACAACAAGGTTTACTTCTGAAACAGCTCTGTCGTGCTGCACTTGGTTCTCACTAATGATTAATGGTTTCATATAAATTTATTTTTTAGTGCTGTAAGATTTTTTTCTTTCGTGCTCTGCTTTTTTGTTAGCCATAAATGATTTAAGCTCAGGAGTGATCGATTGCTGGCTTTTTTTACTGCGCTCTTGTAGTATTGCTTCTACTTCCTGTATCAGCGGCTCTTTGAGGCTTTCCGGAATGATATCCATGATTTTTGTTTCAGTCATTGTTTTAGTTTATATATTGTTTTTTAATTGCTACCTTTTTTGCTCGTAAAGTGCTTTTTCAACTTATTTTATATATGTTAACAAGAGAATTGTGGACTTGAATTCTGTTACAACTGCATGTAAATTGCTTCGTCAAGTAAAACTGGATAACCGCCGTCACTCATCGCCAAGCCTGTTTCACCACACTTCTTTATTAAAAAATCTGCTAAGTCATAGTCATTGCACCTTTCAGATTCCGGCACATTATCTTCTAAAACCCTGCTTACTTTAATTGAGCATTTTATTTTTTCCTGTATGTGATTTGCTCTTTCGTTCCATTCCTGAAAACAGGTTCTTTGTGTTTTTTTATTGAAATATCCAAAGTCCGGAAACAGCATAACTTGCCTATCTTTTAGAACCTTATACACTGCATATTCCCGCCATTTGCAGCCACTATTACCACCGGTAGCAAGCCAAACTATATCAGGCATAAAAATCGAGGCAATAATTGCCGTTTTTTCACTTTCAACAATTCCAATTATAGAAGAATCATTTTCCGGAAGAAGATGCTCGCCAAAAAAACACAGCTGGTAATTGAAATCAGTTAAATTACTATGCACCCAAGAAGGATTTATTTCCTTTACCCGTTTGCCTGTGCCCGCATTATAACACATGATCTTCCCGGTCCTTACTTTTTCATCTTTATCAATTCTCCAAAAAATTGTTGCTTTGCCGGCATCACGCTTTGACCTGCCAACAAAATATTTTAGTAATGCTTTTTCAGCGATTCTATTTCGGAAAAGTGTTGTTAACCAGTTTGCGAAATTTGTCTTGTTATAACCATTCATTGAACCTTCAACATACTCCAATGGCATTACATCAATTGGTTTTTCAACTATTTGCTGGAGCATCTGCTTTGGCGGAGCATAATAATTTAAACTTAACTCTGATAAATACTGCTTCACTGTAAAATGATATCCGCAATTATTTTCTCTATCACACCGGCCAACGTGATCAGGCAAGTATTCGCCTGTATTAAAATTTTTCATTTTAACGAACGTCCTTTGACCGCACCCTGGGCAAACGAATTTTTTACTGCCTTTATCAAGGCCGGTAGTATTATTTATTTTATCGTTCACGCTGTTCACGCTGTTCATTAAATTATATTGTTCATTATGTTCATTCATTATGTGAACGTGAACATTTTAAATATTTATTTACAGTACCTAGTCCTATACTTAATTCTATAGATATTTCTCTCTGACTTTTACCCTTATTCTTTAATAGTAATACCTGTTCTATCAATGATTCTTTATCTAGCTTTGAATGCTCTTTGAGGTGTTCATGTTCATAGTTGTTGTGAAGAACGTGAACGAAAGAAAATTCTCTGGCTTCGAGATTTCAAACACGGCAACATTATTGGTATCATAAACGATCTCTGCATTTCTTGATTTTATCTGTTTCAAGTATCGTAATGATTTATCCTTAGCTGATTCACCTAATGCAAATGCACTATCACAAAAATTAATAAGCATCTTACTTCCCTGGAGGTCATTTCTAGTAATTGGATATGATAAATTTCGTTTTGGCGTGTGCGCTAATACAAGTATTGATAAGCCATATTTATTTTTCAAGGCCTTAAGATGTTTCATAAGTGGAAGCGCTTCTTTGGCCTTTTCTGTCTCACTACGCAGGTAAGTAAGATTGTCTATGATTAGAATTTTAGCTCCAGTGCCAATTAAAATTTGTTCAATTGAACTGTTTATATAGGTCTCAAAATTTTCATAGCCGGCAGCCTCAAAATCTGCTTCATCCGGATTAATTTCGGCTCGTAAAAAGTTATCTGTAAATTTATAATGATTAGTAAATTTTGACTATATCGAGCTTCAAATTGCTTATCAGACAATTCAAAATCAATATAAATAACCTTTTGTTCCTTGGCAATATCGCTGGCAATTTGAACAGCTAAAATTGACTTTCCCACATTAGTATCTGCAAATAAAATGCATACCTCACTTTCATACCAAACGCATAAGTAAAGAGATTTTGGCTGAGCCTTTGAGCTGGCCTCAGTAAGCCATTGATTACCGGTTTTCAAAACAAAAATACCCGGCCTTCCGTTGAAATTTTCTAATGTCTTCTTTTCATCCTTTATTGCGGACAGAATTTTTGTAATTGGAATAGTTTGAACTTCACCCATGCTGCTTGGATTTTTTTTCAAGTGCTTTAATAATGGCCGCTTTATCAAAGCGGATAGATCCACCAACTGATAAGAAAGGTATTTGCCCTTTTTTCCTTCGCCTTATAAGCGTAGGCTCAGTGATGCCCAGGAACTCGCAAACTTCACGAGTAGTAAGAAGTTTTTCAGGAACCGTGTTTGTATGCGGATTGCGATTTAAACTTTTCAAATCGAGAAGCAATCTCTCAATATTGTCAAGACGTGTTATAATTTCTGCATGTGGGTTAAACATTCGCCCTAATTTTATAAAGCAAATGTGAACGAATGCGAACATGCGAACCGGTGCGAACCGGTTATTATTTTAATTTGTTTTTAAGGATCATATACTCATCAAGCGCAGCCTGTGACGCTTTTGGATAATTTGAAAGCAGATCTATAACAGATTCTAAATAATTCAACATAATGTTATTACTTGCTTTATTTTCTGATAATAATATCCGATTATTTTTACTTCCACTAAATTTTATAAAATGATCATACAACTTTTTTCCACTATTTTTTGATGTATAACCATACTGCAAAGCAATCTTCTCTTTATTTTCATTATTAATTGCGAACCCTTCACCTTCCTTAAATAAATAAACATGTTTTAATGCAATCACCTTTTGCGGAGTAAGCTGGATGTGGTCAGATTGTACGTTCGCTACTACTGATTTTTTATTAAGCCAAGCTTTGAAATTTTCAGAGTAACTCTGAACTTTTTCATCTCTATGGCCAATACCTAAGCGTGCATTTTCGTATTTATTAATCAAATGCTCAAGATGACTGTGTAGATTTTTTATAAATTCTTTTTCTAAGGTCGGCGAAATATTTTTTGATGCCTTAACCCTTTCATAGATGTTAGAAAACAGTTGTTCTTGTTGCAAAGTATTTAATTCTTTCCCCGAACCGTCCAACTCTGGCCAAAAGAAAAAATCCAATTCAAAAGCCTCGTAAATTTTTTGATTTATTTTATTAGAGTCCGTTGAAAACAAAGACGGACGAGTATTAACAGATTGCAACTTATTTTTTTCCGATTGCCTTACATAATTCAATCTTTTTGAAATACAATCCTTAAAATTTGCTATAGTAAATTCCTGGTAGGCTGAGCATGAAATAAGTTGGACCACAAGTTTCGTAAAGCATGAGGGGTATTATTGCCAAATTTGTTCTGTGATGGCTCGCCCCTTGGTAAAATTCCTAGGGATAGTATTTTATCGTATAACTCATCAAAGCTTTTAAACTCTTCAATTTTTGTATCTTGCATCATAACACATTTAAATAATAAAAAGCTCAGTTTAATTTGAAGTGGACTGAGCTTTTTTGTTTATTAAATTTACGAATTACCTTCACTATTTAAGCCTATAGCAAATATTTTTCGTTTGAAATTCTCCATTATAAATCAGATACTAAGAAATTTTTCTTCTTTTTTTAAGTGGTTCCGATAAAAAATTTAACACACTCGGATTACGCTTATTATCAAGTCTTTTATCATCTAAATGTTCATAATTATAAACATATCCTCTTAGCTCATTTAGCAGCGAATCCAACTTGGAAACCTTATTTCTCAAATCGAATAAATTGTTTGTAATCTTATAATTTCCAATCGGGGCGCCGGTTAATGAATTCGGCCGTTTCTCTTTATTGCCGACTCCTATTGCCCAAAAATCAATTTCTCCATAATTTGCAATTTCCTTTTTATCCCTTTGCTTAAGGTATGAAGCCATTTGATTAGCAGTTTTTCTTTGTTCTGCTAAATATTTTTTTAAAAATCTTACTTCGATATTCCTATTAATTCTTTTTTGTTCTTTATGAAATGCTGTAAATAACTCCTGTTGTGCCTTTGGCAGTTTACATGCCGTCGGTGGATAGCACGGATCTGTTGTAAATAAAGCCAATAGATTTAAAAGCATTTTTGTTCGTGAATTTGAAAATTTTCCTTCAACATGGAAATTATAAGGAACAAGTCCTTCGCTGTTGTATTTTTTCATGATTTTTTTATTTAATAAATAATAATTGATTATTTAGCATTGGTTAGCAACAAGATGGATTAAAGAAGCTTTTTTACATCATATTTAATTTCGATGTCAACTTTATGTCCTAAATGATCAAAGCATGAGTAGAACTTTGAAATGCCAGGAAAACAATCTGACAATTTTTTAATTGCGGTAATACATTGTTTCTTGGTTTTGTAATCACGCCATGATTTACCAACGGATTCTCCTGCATTATCCTTGTCAGAAAACCAAAATACCGTGAAGAAATGATAACCGTCTTGGGTTTGGCTTGGATGCAAGAGGATATAAGAATGCGTTTTACCTAATGCTCTACTTATTGCAAGAGGAGTTAATCGCTTTGGGTGCTTTGATAAAGCGTTTGTTTTTTCTACTTTTGTGTTCATAATAATGATGATTGTTTATTGTTATTAATACAAAGGGTACGGCGGTCAAACTGTAACCCTTTGTTGTTTAAATTTTAAACGGCCTTGAGCTTGTTTTTCAAACCTCCCCAGGCCTTAGTCATTACAACCTTCTTTCGTTGCTCTGTTACATTCGCATATCTCTTGAAACTGCTATATGATTTATGGCCAGTGCAAGCCATTACTTCCTCTGCAGTCATTCCTTTTTCCAATGATAAAGTAACGAATGTTTTTCTCCCTACATGCATAGATATAAGTTCATGCTTTGGATATATAATTGATTCACGCTTAACGCCGCGGAACCTTACTATTTCAATCGCTTCATTAATGCCAGCTTTCTTATATAACTCATGCACCCCATAATTTAAGTTCTGGTTACTGATCATGGGTAAAGGGTTCATCATTGAGGCATACCTCTCCAGGATTGTATTAGAATAAGTATTTAATGGTATTGTAAGCAGTTCCTTTGTTTTCTTAACAGTAAGCCTTACTTCATCATTTTTGATAAGTTCACGTTTTAATTGATCTAAGTCAGAATATCTTAAACCGGTTGAACAGGAAAAACAAAAAATATCTCTTATCTGTGAAAGTCTCTTGTCATTGGATAAGTCTATATAAAATAATGCTTCAAACTCTTCATTCGTTAATGCAATAATTTCAAGAGTGTCTTTCTTTATTTTGAAATCTTTATACTTTGTTGAAACCTCAATTCCCTGGGCTCTTGCATAATTAAGAAAAGTTTTAACTGTGCTTAATTGCTTTGCTACAGTAGTATTATTCAAAACAACCTTATCAATCAAAAAATTTTGAAATGACTGAAAGAAATTATAATCAATATTTTCAAATGTTACTTTTTTGCCTGTGGCCTTGCAGTAATTGCTTAAATGATTTTTTACAGATTTGTACACTGCCAGGCTTCCGGCTTCCCGGGTGGCTTTATGGTCATCAATGTATTGCTGCATAAAATTGAACAAGGCATTTGAATTGACTGCCTTCTTAGTTTGATAAGCATTGTTGCTTTTAAGTTTATCCAAAACCATTTCAGCTGAGTAGGCTTCACGGTTTATCTGAAAGCTTTTCTCAATACGTTCAATGTCATTTTTTAATAATCTTAAATCAGTGTTGATGTCCTGGACTTCTTTAATGGTAGGTAGCAAATCGAACTCAATACCAGGTAGCAATTTTTTTGCAGTTTTCTTGTCTATGTAAATAGCTTGTTGTTTACTTATATCCCAGCAGGGCTGATACAACTTCTTTTCGGTTGCGGCATCAGTATAGCGTAAGCCCGTACAAGAAAGGAAGCAAAAATCTTCGTGATGTTTTGTATTTGTGTGCCATTTTTGTGTATCCAAAACAATAAATTTTTATTTGCAATTAATTTGCGAACTTGGTTCTCATAAAAATCGCAATATGAATAATTCCTATTACGCCGCAGAAGACCTTAAAAAATTCGGCAATATCGCAGAATTTCAAAAAAGCATGGGTGATAAATTCTTTGCCTGGTATGGCGAAGTGTTTGCTGATAGTGAATTGACCGCAAAAGAAAAATCTTTAATTGCGTTGGCGGTAGCACATGCCGTTCAGTGCCCATATTGCATTGATGCTTATAGCTCAGACGCTTTTGAAAAAGGATGGAGCGAAGGCCAAATGATGGAAGCTATACATGTAGCTGCGGCTATTCGCGGCGGTGCATCATTAGTTCATGGCGTGCAAATGATGAACAAAGTGAAAGAGATTGCAATGTAATGAAGTCATTAAAAGCAGAACATAATATTCTGGCGGATGCGCATAAACAGGTTGAAATTATTGAGCATGGTTGCAATCACAATTTTAATTTAATTCCTTTTCAGCAGAAACTGGACCAAAGCAATTTGTTTCCTTTAAAGCCAACACAGGTTGAAATTTTCCAGGTAAATATTGGTAAGATGTGCAACCAAGTTTGCAGGCATTGCCATGTGGATGCAGGACCGGACAGGAAAGAAATTATGACGATTGAAACCATGCGGCATTGCATATATGTATTGCAACAAAATCCACAATTACAAACAGTTGATATAACCGGCGGCGCACCAGAAATGAATCCCGACTTTGAATGGTTTGTTGAACAAATTTCAAAGCTAAACAGGCATATCATTGTACGATGTAACCTTACTATCATTCTTGCCAATAAAAAATATTTTCACCTTCCTGAGTTTTATAAACAACACAAAGTAGAAGTTGTTTCTTCATTACCATTTTATACACAAGACAGGACAGACAGACAGCGTGGCAATGGTGTATTTGAAGATAGCATTAGAGCTTTACAAATGTTGAATAATGTTGGCTATGGAAAAGAGGAAAGCGGCTTTATTTTAAATCTTGTGTATAATCCTGCCGGTGCATTTTTGCCGGCATCACAATCGTCACTTGAAAAAGAATATAAGCAGGCGTTGAAAAGTAAGTACAATATTGAATTCAATAATCTTTATGTCATTACCAACATGCCCATCAGCCGTTATCTTGATTATTTACTCAACAGTGGCAACTATGAAAAATATATGCAGAAACTTACCGATGCTTATAATCCTTCAGCAGCGCAAAATGTAATGTGCCGCAATACAATTTCAATTGGGTGGGATGGTTATTTGTACGATTGCGATTTTAACCAGATGCTTGAATTAAAAGTGAGTGGCAACAGCAAACACATCAGCAATTTTAACCCTGATGAATTGAAAGAAAGAGAAATTGTAATTGGCCAGCATTGTTATGGCTGCACTGCAAGCAGCGGGAGTAGCTGCGGTGGTATTGTTACTTAAATTTTATTTAATGGATTATAAAGATTCAGCAGATTTTTTAGTTGCGCGAAATATAACGCAACCAACAATCGGCATTGTTCTCGGCACCGGTTTGCACAAACTTTTAAACTATGTTGATGTTAAACAAACCATAGCGTATAGCGATATACCAAACTTTCCTGTTTCAACTGTTGAGTTTCATAAAGGCAATTTAATTTATGGAAGTATTGCTGATAAGAAAGTGTTATTGATGCAGGGACGTTTTCATGCGTATGAAGGTTATACTTTTCAGCAAGTGGTGTTTCCAATTCGTGTAATGAAATTGCTTGGCGTGCAGCATCTTTTTATAACGAATGCTGCAGGTGGCATCAACTTAAATTATAAACAAGGCGATCTGGTAATGATTGATGACCACATCAATTTACAAACCGGGAATCCGTTAATGGGAAAGAATGATAATGAGCTTGGTGAGCGTTTTCCGGATATGAGCGAACCCTATAATGTACTTTTAAAACACTTATTAATTGACAAAGCATCTAAATTAAATATTAATTTACATAAAGGTGTATATGCAGCCGTTAATGGCCCAAACCTTGAAACCAAAGCGGAGTACCGGTATTTAAAGATTATTGGGGCCGATATGGTTGGCATGTCAACGGTGCCGGAAGTGATTGCTGCTAACCACATGCAACTGCCTGTTGCCGCTATTTCCGTAATTACCGATGAATGTGACCCTGCTAATTTAAAACCTGTAAACATTGCAGAGATATTAGAAGCTGCAGGGAAAGCAGATGAAAAATTATCAAAACTGTTAGCAGAAGTTATTGCAGCTTTGTAACATAAAAATATCATTTGAAAGCTTTCGTATTTATAATCTCATTTTATTCTTTTAATCATCTTCATGCGCAACTTTTGCCAACAAATACCAGCTATATAAAGCTTTCGCAAACATTTTTGTATGCTGTAAGAACCGTTGACAGCAGTAATTTATATGTGCAGCAACTTGCTTTGGCAGATTTAAAAAAACTCCGGCAACAACTTATTAATGATGCTGATAAAAAAGCATTCTGGCTGAATTTATACAATGCGTTTGTTCAAAAAATATTAACTGCCAATCCGAATAAATACAAAACACGAAATGCCTTCTTCTCTAAAAAGCAAATTACAATTGCAGGTAAAAAATTAAGTCTCGATGATATTGAACATGGCATCTTAAGAAAGTCAAAAGTTAAATGGAGCCTTGGTTATTTTAATAAAATTTTCCCATCAAAATTTGAGAGAGACTTCAGGGTTCATAAGCTCGATAACCGGATACATTTTGCTTTGAATTGCGGTGCAAGAAATTGCCCGCCAATTGCATATTATGATCCGGAAAAAATTGACCTTGAACTTGACCTGGCAACAAAAAATTATCTCAGTAATGAAGTAACATTTTCCAAAGATTCTTCAATCATTTTTGTACCACAAACAATGAATTGGTTCCGTAAAGATTTTGGTGGGAAGAAAGGAATGAAACATCTGCTTGATAAATATAAAATCATTCATAGTGAAGATGTGCGGATAAAATTTAAAAAGTATGACTGGTCGCTTTTTTTAAATAATTACAAAGCAGAACATAATTAGATGAAGAATGCACTCATCATATTCATTAAAAACCCGGAAGAGGAAAATGTAAAAACGCGATTGGCAAAAACAGTTGGTAAAGAAAAGGCGTTGGAGATTTATAAAACTTTGCTACATCATACAAATGCAATTTCAAAAATTGCAAACGCAGATAAATATGTTTTTTATTCGTCCTTTATAAATGAAAAAGATGAATGGGACAGTACCATTTTTAAAAAATATTTGCAAAACGGTACTAATCTTGGTGCAAAAATGCAACACGCTTTTGAACAGGTTTTCAATTACGGTTATGAAAAGGCTTGTATTATTGGCAGCGATTGCCCGCAGCTTGCTGCTGATATTATTGATGAGTCTTTTATTAAATTAAACACCACCGATGTTGTTATTGGTCCTGCAAAAGATGGCGGTTATTACTTGCTTTGTATAAAAAAAGTATATGCTGAAATTTTTCAAAATATATCATGGAGCACAGAAGATGTTTTGAGTGAAACTATAGCAGTCTGTAATCAGTTGCACTTGCCTTACTTTTTACTAGCGGAATTAAGTGATATAGATACCGAAAATGACTGGAAGGAATTCAACGACGGAATTAATTTTATGAACACTATCTTCTAATGCTCAGCATCATTATTCCAACATATAATGAAGCCGGACAAATTGCGAAAACAATAGCTGCAATTAAAACTGCTGCAGGTAATTTTAAATATGAAATAATTATTGTGGATTGCGGAAGTAATGACGAAACACTCTCCATTGCAAAAGCTAATGATGTAACAGCATTAATCAGCAATAAAAAAGGCAGGGCTGACCAGATGAATTTTGGCGCATTAAAATCAAATGGTGATGTATTATATTTTTTACATGCCGATAGTATTCCGCCAAAGAACTTTATACAATATATTAATGATGCGCTTGCTAAACATTTTTCCAGTGGCTGCTTTCGTTTGCAGTTTGATTATAATCACTGGTTTTTAAAAGCGAATGCATGGTTCACAAAGTTTAATGTGAATGCTGTCCGCTTTGGTGACCAGAGTTTATTTGTTACAAAACATGTGTTCAATAAATGTGGTGGCTTTTGCGAAGATTTATACATCATGGAAGATCAGGAAATTATTCATCGTATAAAAAAGTCTGGAAGATTTATTGTTATGAATGATGTAGTAATTACATCAGCAAGAAAATATCATGATAATGGCATTTACAGGATGCAGGGAATTTTTTTTCGTATCTGGTTTTTGTATTACATGGGTTATTCGCAGCGAAGATTGTTGGAGCTTTATAAAAGATTGATAAAGAAAAATAAATTATAAATATCTCTCACAGGTAACACAGAAATCACAAATGAATTTGTCTGTCATCATCAGCGAGCTAAAATAAAATTATGAAACCTAACGATAATAATGCAAAACTTCCAACATCTGAACGGCCGTTCAGGGTGTTGATTATTTCGGGCTCAAACAGGCGGCAATATAATTGCCCGGGGGTAGATAGCAAGAGCCGGATGCTAATGCTGAAAATGGCGGAAATGCTCCCGCAGGATTGGGAGATTGATTATGAAGATTTAGGCAATGTATATGCGCGTGAGAAAATTCAAAGTTGCAATGCATGCGTTTCTACTTCGATGGCGTTATGTGTGTGGCCATGTAACTGTTATGAAAAGCATAGTAAAAAGGAACCCGACCTGATGTGGAATTTAGATATGTATGCAAGGCTTGATATGGCCGATGCATGGGCGGTGATAGGCCCGATAAACTGGTATGCTCCAAGCAGCAGTTTGAAGCTGATGTTTGACAGAATTGTGTGCATGAATGGTGGCAACCCTGATGAAAAAACAATTGACCACAAGAACCCGGAGAAAGCAATGGCTCTGGAACATACGGAGCAATGGAAAGAGATGAGTCGGAATCATTTGGAAGGTAGAACGGCGGCGTTTTTTTGTTATGGTGATGAAGGCGGAGATGAGATGGATGAAAATAACGTCCCGAAAATTTTACATCATAAAAATTATTTTAATGGAGATGCAGAGCCTTTTGATGATGATAAGCTGGCGTATGCGCCGCTGGTATGGCAATGCCGTTATGGTGGTATTGAAGTGCCGGAACATTTATGGGCGCATTGCACGAGTGGCAAGGATAAAAAGTACAGTGATAACCAGGCGGAAGACGTGATTAAGCAAACAGATTTTATGCAGACGTTTAATAAATGGGTTATAGATTTTGAAAAATTTGTGCATGATAAAGGAAAGGTGGAACCGGGAAAGTATCGTGCATATGGATATGAAGCGCCATCACATATTTGGGCGAATATAAAAGATGGAATAAGATATTTTGAAATGATGGTGGGCAAGCCTCCAAAAGGTTCATCGGTTGAAGAACAGCAAAAGCTCGAGTTAAATAAAGATGCAACATGGCATACAAAAAAAGGAGAAGGCGAAAAACTTAGAGATGAATGATACATCATGTATTTGATACATATGGCTTTATTACTTTGATTTTAATATTGATTGCTTTGTTTTTACTTGAATCAGTATTTATACTTCGCCGAAGATTACAACCACGCTTTCAAAGAATTGTATTGAATGCAATTCTTGCTCTTCCTGCTTTTATGTTGTTGCGGTTAATGCTGATACCGGCAATGGTTTGGCTGGCTGCAAAAAATGAAGGCTGGCATGTTGGTTTAAATTATCTGTATGGTTTACCAGCATGGACTGAAAATATTATTGCATTTATATTACTTGATTATGGTCTTTACTGGTGGCACATTATTCTTCACCGGATGCCGCTGATGTGGCGCTTTCATCTGGTGCATCATACAGATGTTGATATGGATGTTACCACCGCCTTCCGTTTCCATTTTGGTGAAATGATTGGTTCTGTTATTTATCGCAGTGCAATTGTTTTACTGATTGGTGTCTCACCTTTAATGGTACTGATTTATGAGATAATATTTGAAGCGGAAACACAGTTTCATCATAGCAATACAAAACTGCCTGTTAGCTTTGAAAGGGTTTTAAATAAAATAATTGTTACGCCCAGAATGCATGGCATTCATCATTCTGTTATCAAACATGAAACCGACAGCAACTATGCAACTATATTTTCTTTCTGGGACAGGCTGCATAAAACCATTCTATTAAATATTCACCAGGATGAAATTATCATTGGGGTACGAGGTTATCACGATGCAAACGAATTAACTGTTGGCAGACTTTTAATCATGCCGTTTGGTAAGATAAAAGAATGGAGGGATGAAGAAAGGAAGACAGATGGTGATAAAGATAATTTGAAAAGCTGACAGGTATTAATCCCAATAAATTTTTGGGTTTTATAAGACTCTTGGCAGCTTTATCACAAAATAATAAAAGTTTATAAGTTATGGATTTTGTTTTATGCCTGCTGAGGTAATTGAAATAGGACAGCTTCTACATTATTTCAAAAACCTGAGTTGTCTTCTGTTAGCATTTTACGAAGTTGTTTGGTCGTTTTCCTGCTGCCATCGTGGCTATAGCCGGGGCGGCCAAATATGTAATTTAATTTTTGTCTGATTGATATTTTCTGGCGCGCATCCACTACAATCTGTTTTATTTCAAAAGTTATTACGTCCGCAAAATTTTTATAAGGCGTATCTTTTCTTACACCATATTCTATTTTTTCTCCATCGATTTCTTTCTGATAAGTACCAAAAAGTTTATCCCACAAAGTAATGGTCATGCCAAAATTTTTATCAAGATAAGTTAAGTTTTTTGCGTGATGAACTCGGTGGTTAGAAGGTGTTACCAGAAAATAATCCAAAACACCCAGCTTTTTAATAAGCTTCGTATGTGCAAGGGTTCCGAGGGTTTGCGACAGTAGATAGATGAGCAATATATCCAGCACCCGGTAGCCTGCTATGGCCAGTGGAAGAAAGAAAATAAACTTTTCTACCGGCTCAAAAATAGCGGCTCGTAAACCAACCGAAAAATTAAACTGATCTGAAGAATGATGCGTAATATGTCCTGCCCACAAAATTCTTATGT
Source organism: Hanamia sp. (assembly GCA_965276925.1). GTDB lineage: Bacteria > Bacteroidota > Bacteroidia > Chitinophagales > Chitinophagaceae > Ginsengibacter. The sequence continues at coordinate 2,069,457 of OZ255711.1, read as the reverse complement.
GATGATCGAGGTAGTGCATGGTATAGTACAGCAGGTCTTCAAAAAAGTAAAGGCTTATCCAATACGCATACACATTTGAAGGTGCAATTTTAAACCCGCGATTCATTACTGCATCCATTACAAATAAACATCCGCCACTTAGCAGCGCTTCTACGCCGGCAAAAATTATTCCCAGTAAAACGTTATGCTTTGTATCTGTGTAAGTATAATATTTTCGTTCGTATCTGTAGCCGATATACATTTCAGTTACAATTAAAAAAAATGTAAGAGGGATACTTATTAGTATTAAAGTATGGTTGTTTAGATATCCAATCATAAGCCTAAATAGAGATTAATCAAGTAAAAATTACTTTGGAAAATATTGGCAAGGGCACCACTTGCGAATACAAAAGTATCATTTTGTAAAATAATTTTATAGAGTTAATATTTAATAATGCTTATTCCCATCGCCAAAAAAATATGTATTGCGTTATGACTGATGTCGCTTATTTTATTTAAAGGGCGTATTGGAGCTTTTATGCAAAAGCGTTTACCTTTGCCTCCGTGCAAAATTTAATTACTTATTTATCTCACGCTTCTTCGCAAACACAGGTGATAGTACTTACGCTTTCGCTTGTTATTTGCTGGAATATAGAAAATTTAGCAGGGCTATCGCTCAATTATTCTAAAAGAGCTCACTCATTATTAAATGCAAGATTTATTCTTTCAAACTTTCCGGTACAGCTCATTTTGGGCGTGGCGTTCTCTAAGACTTTGCTATGGACGGCATCGCATCATTTTGGCATTGTCTATTCTATTTCTTTTTTAAAAAATAATATTTCCATATTTATAGTTTCATTTATTTTATTAGACTTTGGGGAATACATTTATCATGTTTTAATGCATAAAATTAAACGCCTCTGGATGTTTCACCTGGTGCATCATTCAGATATTACAGTTGATGTATCCACATCGCTGCGTGAGCATCCAGGAGAGAATTTTATAAGAAGCCTTATTACATTAATTTGGATCTTGTTAACCGGCATTCCTTTTTGGGCTTTGCTTTTACGGCAAATAATACAAATAGTGTCTAATGTTGTTTCGCACCTTAATTACCGCCTGCCCCATAAGCTTGATAAGGTAATAGGCTGGGTATTTATTACTCCAAATCTTCATCATGTTCATCATCATTACATGCAGCCGTATACTGATTACAACTATGGAGATGTGCTAAGTATCTGGGATAGAATATTCGGCACATTTCACCAGCTTTCATCGCTTGAAGTAGTATATGGCGTTGATACCTGCATGGATAAGCAGGAACATTCAAGGTTTTTTTCTCTGCTTAAATTACCATTTGGCAAATACAGGAAAAGTAAAATGCCTGCTTAATGTATTGCGTCTTCGCTTAGCTTTTCTACAGCATTTTTAAACCAGATGATTTTTACGAGTTGTATTAAAGCAGTTATAGAGAAAATTATTGCCAATATCCAGCTAAGCCTGTGCTGGTTTGTAGTAATTTTATTTACTATTAATTTGCCTCCATATATATAAAAACAGTTTGCCAGAAATGTGCCGGCGCCAATGGAGATAATGTATACATTGTAATTTGTGTTGCCAGCTTTCAAAATATTTTTTGAGAACAATACAGTGCTCCATCCAAACCAGAATGGGATATGATTTGGCGTAAGACTGCTCATTATTACTCCCAATAAAAACGGGTTTATATTATTATTTAGTAAAACATTTTTTGTTTCATAAGGTTGGTTTGCCGCATAAAAGCTACCTGCCGCAAAGGCTGCTATAACAAAGAATGTTATCCATTCAAATATTCTGAAAATTTTCTGTTGTTTTCGCACCCAGTTTATTCCCTCAATAGCAACTCTTACAATAATCATCTCCGCCACCATCGTACCTATAGAAAAATACATGGCATTGCTTATACTTTCCTGCGCACTTATTTGCATGGCAGTTACATTCAGGTTGCTCAACGGCAAAGTTCCCAGGAAACTGATAATCATTCCCCAAAAAAAAAGTCTTAACAGGGTTGTAAAAATAATTTCTCTTTTAATGATTAATATTAAAAAGTGTTTCCTTGTTAACCGTCCAGATAGCCTTGTCTAAATATGCTGAGGCCTTCGTATGAATCAAAATGCCGATAATGCCAAGAATGCCAGTAGTGGCCCCTATCTCAATATTTACTATTTGCTTGTGCGTTGATAGCGTTGAATATATGGCCAAGCCCGCTGAAGCAGCACTAAAGATGGTACCCATTGTTGATAGTTTTCTGGCTTTGCGGTATAAATGAACAGTTTCCGGAGATGTGAATTGACTGCTGAGATCGCTGGCTCTAAACTTCGTTCCACCCTTTATAAACATATTGCCTGCACGATATATCGTCAGGTTATTATATATATTTCTTAAAGAGTCGGAACTTTGTGAGTAACCTGCAGATTGAAGAAAAAAAAGGCCGAAGAGAAGTAAAAAAATAAATTTCAAAATGTTGAGATATAAATAATTAAAAAAAAATAAAATTAGTTGTTACAATGTCAATTTTGCAAAAGTATCAGATTTTTATTTTAAGAACTGGTACGCACCAAAATGAAAAATCTGTTTTACTTCAAAATGTTATTCTTTTTAGAATAAAGACCTTTTTGAAATTATTAATGGATTATAATGTTTGTAGTTCTAAACAACTGATTTCTAAGCACTGATGTAAATAGTTCATATTCCTAACTCTCCGCTTTTATCAATTATTTAAATTAGATAAATTAAGAAACCCCGTAAAATCCAAGGCTTCAGCTTTTCTCACTTCACAGATTACCCAGATTTACTTCATTATTATTTTTTAAATTTTGAGAGGTACTCCTTGTTGTAAACGCTTAAATCGTAAATTGCCGAAAGCTTTGCAGGCACAGCTTCTTATACAAAATATATTTACGATGCAAAAAACTTTAAAAATCTTTTCAGTTCTTATGCTGTTTGCAGCATGTAATACAAACACAAATTCAGAAAAGAGTACCTCTACACAGGCGACTGATATAACCAAAGTAAAGGACACCGCTTTAAATTATAAGATTGACACATCCAAACAGGTAAATACGTTGCTGGTAAAAAGAGATACGCTGCTTACCATAGATATGCACAATAACAAAGGAAGCGTGCGTGCGTATTTAAGTGGCATCGGCAGGCATGTTACTTTCATCGTTCCTATTACCACCGGCGATACCCTTACAGCCATAGTGGTTCCAGACGATAGCGTTGCCAATATCCGGTTTAACCAGATATTTATTCCTGAAGGTAACAATGGAAAATACGACGGCCCCTTTTCAAGAAAAATCAGTTATCCCATTACTGTAAAAGGAAATTATAAATTGATTGTAGGCGAAAACCTGATGGCAGAAGCCGATTGGAAAGGCAATTTTACTTGTAATGTGGTTATTAAAAGCAAGAAATAAAGATGATGGTAATAGAATAAAAAAACCGCCTCACTTTTATGAGGCGGCTATAGTTATAATATTTTATAAATTATCTTCCAGCCTGTCCGTTAAGGAATAAGCCGGTAACTTCTGGCTGAGTTAGTGCTTTATTATAAAGTCTCAATTCATCTAACTTACCTAAGAAATTTGCTTTTACAGAAGACTGACCAAACAAGCCGTCAGGCCATGAGCCTATTGTAAAATAACCTGGTGCATCGGTAAACTTAAGATTCCCTAATGGAGTAGCCTTGCTACCATCGGTATAGAGGAGATTTGGGCTATTATACGATGCCGGATAAGGATTATTACTAGGATTCATAGGAACTGGTGGTGAGAATGCAGTATTTGCTCCAGTAATTTGACCGTTCTGATACGTCAGATAAGTAGATGTTCCTCCGTTATAAGTTACAGTAAAAAATACCCATTTACCTATAGCACCAGTGTCAAATGTTTCTGGAATAAAATACTCATAATTTGGAGCATCACCAATATCTATAAAACCTGGATGAATTCTTACAGAATCTCCTGCTAAATTCTTATTGGCGGGAGCTTCAATTTCATTCACTAATTCACCTTGTTGTGTCGAGCCTGAGTAAAAGAAAACTCCTTGTGTTGTATTAGTATCGGGTTGGGCTGGCAAATAATACCAGTAAGAAACGGTATAGCTTCCTAATTGTGAAGGTAATGTTCCAGCAGGTGTCAGTGTTGCATAAGCTCCTGTTGCACCTTGATAAGCCTGCCCTCTTACACCAGTAGTATAAGTTGGTGTTCCAGTAACTGTTGCGGTAAGTCCACCTTTTATGTCATTAGCATTTCCCTCAAAAGGCCAGTAAGCGATTAAATTAGCTGACGCAACTGAATCAGAAGAAGCGTAGTTGCCGAGAAGCGGAATAGCAACTATTGTCACAGTTGTAGTAGTAGTTCCTGTTGCCGTAGTAATGGTTAAAGTAATTGCGCCTACTGTAGCAGTGGAGCTAACAGTTATCGTTCCGGTAATCGTATTCGCGGTAGCAGTTATACCTGATAAAGCTACGCCTGCTGCAGTGGTTGTAACTGTAGCACCCGTAAGATTGGCGCCATTAATAGTTAATGTGTAAGCTTTACCTACCGTATCGCTGGCACCGGTTGAAACACCAGTTACAGATGGGCCGGATGGTGTAGGAGTACTTTTATCCTTTTTGCACGATTGAACTGCTATTGTTGCCATTAAAAAAATACCTGCTATAGCAAACAAGTTTAATTTGAATAATTTCATTTGATTTTTAATTTAAATTTTTGAAGGTTTTGTTAATATAAATATTTGGAAAGATACAAATGGTGAGCCACGCGGTTTGTTAAAGATTAGCATAATTTTAAATGTATTAATTACTTAATTAGTATCCGGGATTTTGAACGAGAGAACCGCCACTTATAGCTATTTCAGATGATGGTATTGGCAATAATTCATTTTTACCCGCAGTAAAATTTGTTTTACCTGAAGCGATCATAACCTGAGCAGCCCTGCCCTGCCTTACCAGATCCCAGAACCTGTCATGCTCCATCGCCAGCTCCACGCGGCGCTCGTTCCAAATTGCTGCTCTCAGATCAGGCTGGGCGGCAGCTTTGGTTGCCGCAAGGCCAGCTCTTGCTCTTACCATATTTAAATACATAATTGCATCTCCTGAGTGACCGAGTTCATTGGCTGCTTCAGCTTTAATTAACAGTACTTCAGCATACCGAAGTATATGAAGATTTTTCTGGCAGAGACCTCGGTTGCCATCGAATACCTCTATCTGCGGAAGTATTACTCCTAACGACCCTGGTGGTAGCAGTCGCTTGCTGTGATAAGCCTTATAATTATAATTGGCACTAAGGCCTACCATTGTAGGTACCACAAATCCATCAAAAAGGGTGTCGGGCGCAGATGATGCAGGAAGACTGATGATAGTTGCCGCCTTTCTTACATCGCCCGGTTCATAGGCAGCAACAAGATTGGCCGATGGTTCGTCAAAACCAAATCCATCATCGCCCTGCGGCTGATTGAATCCCGGGTTATACCATGGAGTGAAAGGAGTTCCCTGGCCGTTATCCTGCCTCGGCGCCTGGAATTCTACATACTCAGGAATACCATAGTCTGCGCTACCATAAATACCAGTTTCTACTTCAAAAATCGATTCTGCACTGTTATCACCTGCCTGCCTCCAAAGAATGGAATAATCAGGAACTAAGTGATATTGACCGGAGTTAATAACATCGGTGGTAAGGCTATCCGCCTGCGCCCAGTTCTTTAAATACATGTCTACTTTAGCAAGAAGAGTTTCTGCCGCACCCTTTGTTGCTCTCCCTACATCAGTAGCGCCCTTTAAAGGCAAGTTTGCAATAGCAAACTGTAAATCAGGAATGATAGCTTTGTTGTATATATCATTGGCAGATGCACGGCGATAAAATGAGCTATCCTGGTTTTTCGGACCCGTTGGAACTGTTAACACCAGAGGTACACCGCCGAACATGCGGACCATATTAAAGTAAAAATAAGCTCTCAGAAATCTCATTTCAGCTGTTAGAGTTGTTACCTGTGCCGCAGGTAATGCAGCTTGATTTAATCCATTGATTGCATTGTTCGTTCGGGATATACCAGCATAGTACCCGCGCCATAAACCTGCTATAAAGGTATTATCGGAGGTTAAAGTAAAGTTATCAATGGCCGCTACCAGTGGCTGGTCACCGGGGTAGCTACCTTTATCTGCATCATCCGATATGATGTTCGTTACAGTGATAAAGTAAATGCCATGTATATCGTAACTGCCAAAGCCTGATTGAGTAGGATCGGGCGTGATAAGTGCATTATAGGCGCCAGTAACATCGTTAAGTGCTACTTGTGGATCTGTAGAAGGAGTACCCTGCCCTTGGATGGGTACATTCAAAAAGCTTTTTTTGCAGCCAAGGCCAATTAAAACAGAGCAGGAAAGCACGAACATTTTGATTTTCATCTCTTATAATATTTTCATTATTCGTTATTATTATTTATAGGTTATATTCCAAGGGTAACTCCAAAGGCGAACGTCCTTGTTGTAGGATAAGTGCTTAACTCTATTCCTGCATTAGTAGGAGAAGTGCCTGGTAACTCAGATGAAAAGCCTCCATACTTTTTCACGGTTACAGGATTTTGTGCATTAAAAAATATTCTGCAATTGGTTAATACGCTTTGTCCTTTAATTATTTTTTGAGATAGAGTGTAACCCAGCGTTATATTATTAATTCTTGCAAAAGTGCCGGAAGCAAGAAAGTAAGATGAAGCAGGGAGATTACCGCCATTAGCGAGTGGCTGCGTATTGGATTTATTTTGTGCCGTCCAATAACTTGTTGCAATTGATCTCTCTAAATTATCCCTGGCAGCTACTCTTGCCTGTTGCTTACCATTGTATACCTGGTTGCCGATATTCGCATATAAGTCTACTGAAAAATCAAACGACTTATAGTTGAAGCCAGTAGAAAACCCTATGTACAATTTTGGTTGATAAGATCCTAAATATGCTGTGTCTAAAGTGCCATCAGGTTTGTATTGATATTTAAATTCTCCCGGTTGTGCACCTGGCTGCAGAGGCTGGCCGTTTTTACCCTTGTAATTATCTATATCCGCCTGATTTTGAAAAACTCCCACCACCTTTCTCATAAAAAACGATCCGATAGGATATCCTGCTTTAGTTTCTGTGGTAAAATATCCATTCACATTTCCATCGAAGTAGGGCAAGCCACCATTAAGGTTCAGCACTCTGTTTCTATTTGTTGTAGCATTGCCGCCGATAAAATATGAAAAGTTTTTGCCAATGTTATCATGCCAGCGAATTGAAAACTCTATTCCTTTATTATCAATTGTTGCAGCATTTGTAAGCACATCCCCTGGCGTAATTGTACTGTTAGGGTTTGCCTGACTGCCGAAAGTGCCCGGAACCTGTACATATAATAAAGCATCATTTACTTTTTTATCATAAATATCTATTTCCCCTGTAAGCCGGCTGTTTAAAAATGCGTACTCAAGTCCAAGATCCACCTCTTTAGTTGTTTCCCAATGAATGCCCAAGTCCTTTATTTGTGGTATGATTGAGCCCGTGGTTGCACCCGAACCGGTTGCGCCACTATTGAAGAAATAAGGAATATTTCCTAAAACAGTTTGAACTGATCCATCCGGAGGAATAGCAGAGTTACCCAGTTCTCCCCAGCTTCCTCTTAATTTCAAAAAGCTTAATGTATTCTGGTGTTGCATAAAGTTTTCATTGCTGATAACCCACCCGGCGCTTACGCCTGGAAAGTAGCCCCATCGGCGATTTGACGCAAAAACTGAGCTACCATCTGTACGAAAGTTTCCGGTAAATTGATAGCGATCTTTATAGCTATAAAACAATCTTCCAAAATAAGAATTGGTTCTATATTTATTTACAGAGCTACCGTTAAACTGAAATGCCTGATCGCCATTTTGTAAGTACCATTCACTTTGTATTGGCGGCACGTTAAATCTTGAAGCTGTAGAACCAACATTATTATATTCCTGGGCCTCGGTACCTGCCAGCACAGTTACTTTATTGCTTCCAAAATCTTTGGAATACGTAATGGTATTGCTCCATACCCAATGATAAGTTTTTGAATTAGAAATGGCTAAAGTGCTTCTTGAAGCGCCCTGGCTACCACCGGTTACATTGAAAAAAGTAGTATTGTTAGCGTGCTGATAAGTGTATTGACGATCATTATTAAAAAATAATTCATCACCAAATGTTGATCTGATAGCAAGCGAGGTAACCGGCTTTACTTCCACATATACATTGCCCTGCAAAGTATTATTGCTGCTTAAATCATTTATATTTTGAGCGTCTAATACAGGATTTCCTACGTTTTGATATTGAGAAGTATTACCAAACTTACCATTTATTACAGCCGGTACAAGAGGCGATGCACGATAAGCATCTTCTGTAATAATTCCGGTATTTACATTTTGAGACGCCTGATTGGCGAATGAAGCGGTTGTTCCTATTTTTAAAAAAGATGTTGGGGTAAACTCATTATTTAAGCGAACAGTATAACGTTTATAATTATTAAAAATAATAATTCCCTCATTGGTAAGATATCCTACACTTAAAAAATATCTGTTATGCTCACTGCTTCCTGATGCTGAAATATTATGAGTTTGATAGAAAGCGTTTCTTAAAATTTGCTTATACCAGTTTGTATTGTATGCTGTGGAATCAAACGGTAAGCCTGTTATAGCAGTTTGATAAGCTATGTATTGGTGGGCATTGGCCATTGGCACAATGTAAGCCGCCTGCTGCACACCTGCATTGCCGGTATAAGTCACTTTTAATTTACCTGAACCCTGTTTGGTGGTAATTAATATTACACCGTTTGCGCCTCTTACACCGTATATGGAACAAGCCGAAGCATCTTTTAAAACATCAACAGATAATATATCTGCTGTATTAATATTAGTGATTTCGCTTGCATCCGACCAAACTCCATCAATTATATATAGCGGGTTTGCGCCACCTAATATAGAGCCTGCTCCACGAATAATAACCTGTGGGGAACTTCCCGGCTGACCACTGCTTGTTACTTGTACACCAGCGATTTTACTTTGCAAAGCCTGGGTAAATGTGACCACTGGTTGTTTTGCTAACTGATCTCCACCAACATGAGCGACTGAACCGGTAACATCTACTTTACGCTGTGTGCCATAGCCCACTACCACTACCTGCTGCAGCTCTTTAGCAACAGAACCGGACAACGTGATTGATACATCTGAACGTCCATTCAAAGCAACGTTTTGCGAATTGTACCCGACAGATGAAATTATTAATGTTGCGTTAGAATTAGGAACGCTCAGAGAAAAATTACCCGAAGAATCTGTAGATGTTCCGCTACCACTTCCCTTCACTTGCACACTTACGCCGGAAACGGGCAAGCCATCGGAGCCGGTTACGCTGCCGGTAACCGTTTTAGCTTGTGCAAATAATTGAAAAGGTAACAACGCAGTTATCAACAAAAAACACCCGGTTGAAAGCAGCTTTTGGTAAAAGCGTTTTGAGGTTATAAACATGTGCAATCGGATAAAATTGAATTAATATGAAATTAGACAAGCAAAGTAATTGTTATGTTGCATATAATCCGGCTTTAATTAAAATATTTCGGCTTAATGCTAATGAGCGCTAAGCTTCAACAGCACCCGCTATATTTTCCGGAGTGAATAAAAGCTTGCCAATTACTTCACATAACTTCTGATATACTTTATCCAGGTATTTATAAAAAAAGCATTGCTTGCATTGCTTACTTTGGCATCGCACAGGTGCATGGAAATTTTTACATTATCACAAGCAGAAGTTAGCACATAATCTGTACGGCCACCCGTAGCCAGTGCAATGTTCAATCCTGTAAAACTTACACATCCAATTTGATAATTGTTTGCTATGGCAGTTTTAGAAGAAAGCGCACGTTCTATTTCTTCCAGCGTTTTTATAAATTGCGGGAGCAGTTTTTTTTCAACAGGAAAAAAATCATTGTACTTATCTGAAGAAGTAACAACATCGGCATAATGAACAGGCTCCGCAAAGTGTTCATCGAGCAGGGCGAATTTTTGGGCTTTAGTACCAAAGGCTGATACTAATAAAATAATCAGTAAAAAATATTTCATAAGGGTTACGTCATTTGTATTCTCCAAACACTTGCCTGAGCGCATCTGCAATTTCGCCAAGCGTGCAGTAGCTTTCAACAGCATGTATCACTACAGGCATTAAATTTTCATTTTTCGTTGCATGGCTTTTAATTTTTTCCAGGCAACTTATTACTTTTTCATTATCTCTTTTATTTTTGAGCAATGCCAGCTTTTGCGATTGAATGATCCGGATAGTATCATCAATTTTAAAGGATACAGAAGCGCTTTCACGCTCTATTATAAACGAATTTACACCGACAATTATTTTATCTTTTGCTTCTACCTTCTGCTGGTAAATGTATGCGCTTTCTGCTATTTCTTTTTGCATAAAACCCTGTTCAATGGCCGCAACACTGCCGCCCATCTCATCCACTGTTTCAATTAATTTCCATGCAGCTTTTTCAATTTCATCTGTAAGCTTTTCCACAAAGTAACTGCCCGCCAATGGATCTGCAGTGTCTGCAATTCCGCTTTCAAAAGCAATGATCTGTTGCGTGCGCAAAGCGGTAGTAGCGGCCTCTTCCGTGGGAAGGTTCAGTGCTTCATCATAGCCATTTGTGTGCAGGCTTTGTGTGCCGCCAAGCGTAGCTGCAAGCGCCTGCAAGGTTACGCGGCTAATATTGTTCAGCGGTTGCTGTGCGGTTAATGTACTGCCACCCGTTTGCGTATGAAAGCGCATCATCATTGCTTTTTCATCAATTGCGCCAGCATCCTTCATTATTTTAGCCCACATTCTTCTTGCAGCCCTGAACTTGGCAACTTCTTCAAATAAATTGTTATGCGCATTAAAAAAGAAAGAAAGCCTTTTACCAAAAATATTTATATCAAGTCCTTTACTCATGGCTGCTTTCGTGTATGCCTTTCCGTTAGCAAGTGTGAAAGCTATTTCCTGCACGGCTGTGCTGCCTGCTTCCCGGATGTGGTAGCCCGAAATGGAAATGGTATTCCATTTAGGAAGCTCCTTGCTGCACCATTCAAAAATATCTGTAATGATGCGCATGGAAGGCTTTGGCGGGTAAATGTAAGTGCCTCTTGCAGCATATTCCTTTAAGATATCATTTTGAACAGTTCCCTGAAGTTTCGAAAGATCGGCACCTTGTTTTTTTGCGACAGCAACATATAAAGCTAATAGTATAAATGCAGTGGCATTTATGGTCATTGAGGTGGAAACATCGTCCAACTTTATATCTTTAAATAAAGCTTCCATATCTTCTATAGAATCAATGGCAACGCCTACTTTACCAACCTCTCCTTCTGATAATGGATGATCGCTGTCGTAGCCGATTTGTGTGGGCAAATCAAAAGCAACGCTGAGGCCGCTTACACCTTGCGATATTAAATATTTATAGCGCTCATTACTTTTTTCTGCAGTGCTGAAGCCTGCATATTGCCGCATGGTCCATAGCTTGCCGCGATACATATCTTTTTGTATGCCTCGTGTAAAAGGAAAGTCGCCAGGCACTTCATCCAATCCGCCTGGTGAAGGAGCTTGATAAACATCTTCGTAGCTGTAAACTTTTTGTATTTCTATACCGCTGTCAGTAAATTTTTTTCCGTCTTCTTTCATTTATAAAAGAGCCATGCAATAATTAACGGCGATGGCTTACATAATTTTCTTGGCCTCAAAGTTAAGGGCTTCCAGCACAATATTATGTAAAGACGCTTTTGGATTATTTATTACAAAATCTATGATCTGCTTATTAAGGTCCATGGCTGAGGCCTGGAAAGGCATGGAAGAAGCGAGCTGATTTACCACATAAATATTCTGTTCTTTAAGGTTGTTAACCGCCTTCCAAAGTTCAGGAGACACATACACCTGCTGACTTACATTGTAATCATACTCTTGTTTTATAGCGTCTATCAGCGAGGTTTGCATTTGCCTGGAAGACAAGCCTGCATTGGGCGTGCGGGATAATAAGTTTTGCAGTGAAATTCTTTCTGCAAGCAGGGTAAGCCTTTCGTAAGCCTGCAATCTAAGGCGCAATACTTCAGGATTCGGTTCAGACTTATCTTTAATATCTTTTTTTAATGAATTAAAATCTGTTATCATCCATATCATTGCTAAAAAAGTAACGCCCAGCAAAATAACAACGATGGTTTCGAATGTTGACATTGAGATGTTTTAAAAAATCAAAAATAGTATTTCCCTGAATAAAGGATTGTAAATTTGCAATTGCATAACAGGTTAGTAAGTATAAACGAATTTGTGTAAAATATATTTTTACAGGATAAAAAAAGAGTATGGAAATTTTAAGCAGCACGCCGGTATCTTTTACTAATGGTGCCATAAAAGAGATAAAAAGGCTTATGAGCCAGGCCGGCTTTGATGCGGGCAAGTATTTACGTGTAGGTGTAAAAGGTGGTGGCTGCTCCGGCATGTCTTACATCCTGGAGTTTGATGATAAAACTGATAAGGATCAATTTTTTGAAATAAATGATATCTCCTGTATCATAAACCCTGCACACGCCATGTATCTTTTGCACATGGAAATAGATTTTGCAGGTGGCCTTAACTCAAGAGGCTTTACTTTTAATAATCCTAATGCAAGCTCTACCTGTGGCTGTGGCAGCTCATTCGGTGTGTAGATCAAATATTCTAACTCAATTATTAATAAGTATATCAGGCAGAAAGATAGTAGCCGAAATGATGAAAGCTATTCAAAACACTGACGCTCACAAATAAAGCAATGAGTTTATTTCATTAAGAAAAACATTTGCAGAGCCTCATCTTAAAGTGTAGTATTGTGTATAATTTTTAATGAAAAAAGCTGGCCTCTTTATATCCATTATTCTTTTCATTGTTATTGCAGGTTATGTAGTAATCCGTTTTTATTTTCTTAAAACAAAAACGGTTAAGCCTGATTATTCCAAATCAAAGTCAGTTATTGATCTGCGCCCCTTACTCATCGCTAAACTGCAGGAACTGGTTAAAGATGGCTCCGGCGGCTTATATAATTTATCCATAGAAAAAGTAGATCCTGATATTGCGGCTGCTGAATGTGATATAATCAATGCTTCGCTCACTCCTGATTCGGCTGCCCTTGATACATTAAACCTTGCTAAAAAAGCTCCTGATGATGTGTTCAGAATAACTTTTGATACTTTACACATAACAGGAATATCTCTTTCAGATTTTCTTCACAAAAAAGATATTAGTCTGGATACAATTTACATTCGGCACCCTATTGTACAAATATATCATGATGCTAAGCCGTATAATGCGCAGCAAAGAAAACAAGACAGCACAGAAACCATTTATCAAAAACTGAAAAAGCAATTTAATAGCATTGCAATAAAGGCAATAGAAATTAATAACGGAAACCTGGTAACGACCACCATTGGCAAAAAAAATGCAACAAAGAAACTTAATGATGTAAGCATCAGCTTAGAAAATTTCCAGTTCGATTCTGCCGCTCAATATGATAATACCAGGTTTTTCTTTGCTAAGAACCTGCACTTTTCTACAGATAATTACCTTATTAAATTATCAGATAGTCTTTATACTTGTAAAATAAAAAATATTTCTGCAGATGCAGGCAGGCGTTCAATTATTTTAAACGAGGTCGCTCTTTTACCTCGTGGCAATAAATCCGAATTTGAAAAAAAGCAAAAAACAATAGGCGATATGTTTACGCTTCGTTTTCCAAAAATTGTTTTTAATGAAGTGAACTGGCAGCAATTGATGAATAATAATTGCTTTATCGCCGGGTCAGCAACTATTGATGATGCCACACTGAAAGATTATCTTGACAGAACCTTGCCACACTCGCCTGGTTTTACTTTCGATGATTTTCCGCAGCAATTGTTGATGAAAGTTCAGGAGAAATTGGATATACAGCGCCTAAACATTCATAATCTTAGTGTGGAATATGAAGAGTTCAGCCCTGAAAGCATGCAAAGTGGCAAAGCTTCTTTCAACAAAATCACAGGAACCGCTACCAATATTACCAATATGCCTTCTTTTATAAAAAAAGACCATACTTGTATTGCGGCGGCGACGGGCTTATTTATGCAAACAGTTGCTATGAAAGCAAGCTTTGCGTTTAATCTTTCAAAACAGGCCAACGGTGGATTTTCCGTTGATGTACACGCAGACTCTATCAATAAAGAAACTGTAAATCCAATAGCCAACACGCTGGGATTATTTGATATTAAAAGCGGTGTAATGCATAAAGGCACTGCACATGTGGAAGGGGATAATTTTTCTGCAAAAGCAAGCGGAACAGTTTGGTATAACGACCTGAAAGCAAATGTGCTTAAAAAGAATAAGGCAACTGGCGGTTTAAAAAATAAAACTATTACCAGCGCCATTGCCAACGCTTTTCTCATTAAAAAAAATAACCCTGAAAAGGGCAAAGCAGTAAGAAGTGCGGACATTGTTTTACAAAGAGATCATAAATATGGCAGCTTTTTCAATTTTGTGTGGGGCGCCATCCGCAAAGGCCTTTTAAAAATAGTAATACCTGCAAAGGGCTGATGGGATAGAAATAATGTGCGGTGTTATTGTATCTTAGATGCTTAATTTAAATTATGATCCGCAAAAATTTCTTATCCAAACTTGTTCTGTTGCCTTTTCTTAGCAGCGCCCCCATTCGTGAAGAAAAAAAATTAAAGATCTTTATGAAAAGTGCCTGGGGGTCAGATGATCCTACGAGAGCCTCCTTTCCTTTTTTACATGGAAACGCGCTTGCCGAAGCCGGCCATGAAGTACAAATATTTTTGCTGGGCGAGGCCGTGAGCTTGATGAGGGACAGCACCCTGAATGCAATAACACCCGTTGGCTGGCCTCCACTAAAAGAAATAATGCCAAAAGTGCTCGCTAATAAAATTCAGATCTACGCCTGCGGTGCCTGTTGCAAAGCCCGTGGCATTATGGTCACTGATCTGGACAATAAAAACGCCAAATTCGGCAGTCCTCAAATCTTCGTAGGTCTAACTGAATGGTGTGATAGAATCATTACAGAATAGCTCGGCTTTTTAAAAAAATTGTTTATTGATAATAAAGATTAGGTATCGCTAATCCGCTGCCACGCAGTACTATAAATCTTGATTTAACCCAATAGGATTTATACTTATTTTATTATTTCAGTTAAATCAAAAAAAATATTAACCAGTCTTTTATGATAACATGTAAAATAATCCGAAACACGCTGCATGTATTGCCTGAAAGTATTAAACACTTATAGTATCATACACAACTACTCTGCTCCATACATGTGAGCATTCTTCAATAAATTGTAAATGTTGCGGATCAACCTGGTAGCTGTCCTGGTCTTCTTTATTATCAAACAACAACAACCAGGAAACCGAATAAGTATTATCTACCACTTCGCGATTAGTATAAGCCGGTGCGCCAATATGAAAATGTTTTATAGCCTTAACTGACGAAAGCTTCTTAAGGCCTGTAATCAACTGCTGGCGCGCATCTTCATCCGAACCATCTTTGAGCCAAAAATACACATGATGAATAAAAATATTTGGTTTGAACATGATATTTTTTTAGTAATTTTTTAAGATTTATAAATAAATGCTATACCAGTTTACAGGATACTCAGATAGCTATTTTATAAGCTGTCTGAATTTTTTTAACTCTCCCAATTCAAGCGCTGTAAGCTTTTCGTTATTAATGTATTTTGACTTTATAAATAGCACTCTTTTATGCTGGGGATATTTGGTCAATATATCTTCAATTAAAATTCCTGCTTCCTTATCTTTTTCAAACATAGGCTTTAACGGTGGCAACTCAGATTTAAACTTTGTAGGCATTCGTTTTATTATGGCTTCTAATGTGCCCAGCTTACCCACGGATATGTCTTCTATCTTTGAAGCTTTGCTATACAAACCTTCCAATTGCTTTTTGCTCAAGCTGCCTCTTTGTTGATATTGTTTGTAAAGACTAATAACAAACGAAGACACAGGGTATGCAGTAATGCAATCTTCCAGCACTTCATTAATAATATCTATTCTTGATTTTTTTATATCCATTGCATTAAGGTAAAAAAAGTATTATCAATATCTTACAAGGGTTTTAAATTTGTTTCAAAATTTTTTTACATTATTTTTGCACTCTTTTTTTATAGAACAATAAATAAATAAAAAAGGATTCCGTAGCTCAGTTGGTAGAGCAATACACTTTTAATGTATGGGTCTTGGGTTCGAGTCCCAACGGGATCACACTTTTACGCTAAAACCCGCTCTAGTAGCGGGTTTCTTTTTAAGTGGTGCCGGAAGTGACAAGACGCCTTGCTGAGTATCTGCGCCAGGTTGGATGTAGTAAGCCGGCAAATCAAACTGGATATTATATTATTTTTTCACAAATTGTTTTTGAATATTAGCTGCAGCAGTCCTGATATCTAAAATATAAACTCCTTTAGGAAGGTTGCTGATGCCGATACCGTATGTTTCATTTTCATGCAAATAAATATCCAGACTCTTTACTGTACTACCTGCTGAATTTATTAATCTGAGCAGAGTATGGCCGTAAATTGTACTGCCAGCAACAATAATAAGATCTGTGGCAGGATTAGGGTACAACTTAAAAACATTGATAAGACTGGTATAATTAACCGAAATAATTTTACTGTAACTCTTGGTACCTTCTGCATCTGTTAATATAAGACGGTAATAGTTGAGGCCTTGTACCGGGTTAGTATCAGGAAACGTGTAGCTCTCATTCAGATTGCTCCTTTTTGCCAGGACAGTACCAATCGGAATGAATTGCAGATTATCGGTGCTTTTTTCAACAATAAAATTATTTAGCCCGGCAGCCAGTGCCACCTGCCATTGCAACAATATGGAGTTACTTTGCAAAGTGCCTTCAAAGTTGAATAAAGCAATAGGCAAGACTGATGATGCAAATGAATACTTAGCTATCACGCCAAGTTTTCCAGGGTATTGGCCGGAGCCAACTGCGTATAGGGCATCAGGGGCAAAAGTAAGTGCTTTCAGTGTTCCGTGATTGTAGCTGCTTACAACTGTATTCACTATACCATTTGTACCAAATGTGCTATCTAGAGATCCATCTGTCTTGAACAGAATAATCCCAAAGTTACCTGATCCGTCAGCCCCGCCCAATGCAATTCTTCCATCGTCTTTAAGGGCTACAGAAACAGCTAATGAGGCATTATTTCCCACTCCTGCAGGCTGTGAAAAGCCTACCTGATTAAAACTGCTGTCCAAACTTCCATCACCTTTAAATCTGGCTATGAAGAATGAAGTAACACTTCCATCATTATTTTGGGTATAGCCGCCCATAATTATTTTTCCATCGGATTGAATAGCTAATGATTGTGCAATGTAACGATCACTTCCAAAAACGGTATTTACAACTCCACCGTCTCCAAAGCTGGAATCAAGGCTGCCATCAGTATTATATCGGGCCAGGATAAAACCACTGGTGGCAGTAAAAATATCGGGTCTGAAAATGGAGTAACCCCCTACCAGTATTTTACCATTAGGCTGTACGCCTGTGCAAGTGCCTACAGAAGATCCGAAGGTAAAACTGTTAAATATTTTACCTGTATGTCCAAAAGTAGTATCATAGCTTCCATCTGTATTAAGACGATACACTGCATATTTATATACAGAAGTGGATTCATCAAACGTAGTGCCGGCCAGGATTATTTTTGAATCCTGCTGCAGCGCAGCAGCAGGCATTAGAGTATCTGTAGTAGCTGCGGTTACCAGTTTACCGTTACCATTAAATGTAGAATCAAGCTGGCCACTTACGGTGTACCTTACTATAGCAATGTTACTTGTTAATATATATTTTCCATCATTTTGAATGACCAGTGTATTACCAAATACGTCTCTGCCGAAATTTGTAATTTGTTTACCATTAACGCCAAACGAGCTGTCAGGCACACCCTTTTCATTATACCGCGCAATGAGAAGTGCGGTACCTGTTGAATCAGTGGTAATTCCTCCTGCAACTATTTTTTTATCTGATGTAATCTGTACTGCGTTGAAAATAGTGCTTCCCTGGTTATAACTCTGGAGCGCCTTGCCTATCTTGTTAAAACTGCTGTCTATTTTTCCATTTGCATAATACCTGACTAACGTGGAAACATCAGCATTCATAGTATTTCCCGTTACAATAAATTTATCATCCTGCTGGCGGAGTATATTTCTGGCTACATCCGTTAAGCTATCAACATTTGTATATACAAAACCGTTAACACCAAAAGAGCTGTCAATTGAACCCGAACTGGTGAATTTTTCCAATACAAAAGCCTCGGTGCTTCCATTTATGGCTGATCCTGATAACACTATCCCATTATCATTTTGTAATATAGCGAATGGCTCAAATGAGGGATCAGTTACAGCAATACCTGTTTGATAAGCAGTGTGATTAAATGTGGAGTCGGGTGTTCCGGAAGCAGTGTAGCGAGTCACTGCGAAACTATAGTAACCGGTATAGCCTGCCAAAACAATCTTATTATCGCTCGTTAGTAATATATCATATGCAGTTTCATCACCTCCGGAACTTATATCTGTAAATTGTTTACCATTACTTCCAAAAGAAGAATCAAAGGTGCCATTTACATTATACCTTACCAATGCAAAATCCAATCCTGTGGAATAAGTATCGGCATGACCTGCAACCAGTATTTTCCCATCAGGCTGAACAGCCACTGTCTCAGCTAAATCACCTTCTGCAAAGTATTCTCTGTTGGGCGGTGGCCTGAACCCAAAATCGCTTACTACTATCCCTGTACCGTTAAATGATGAATCAACAGAACCGTCATTATTATATGCTTCGGTAGCATAAAATTGATCGTTCATAGTAGATCCAAGTGTTGAATAGCCTGCCACATATATCTTGCCGCTTGTAGCTATGGTAATTCCATTTGCCATATTCATCAGGCAATGCGCCAGCCCATTGGTTCCGAAAGAGGAGTCTATCACACCTGTGGTTAATATCCTGGTTATCTGGTTACCTCCCAGAATTATAATTTTATCATCTGCTTCCATAACTGCTGTCTTTGATGCAATGGGCAGTGGCTTAGAAATGCCGTAGGTTCCATAGCTGGAATCAGTTATGCCGTTTATAAACCTTTTTGCAATATGATATGTACTATTTTGACCTAAAAAAAAGATGGTATAAATACTGCCGTCAGATGCCTGCAGGCTTTGATAGCCGGTTGTATTAGCAAATATTTTTATACCTGCATCAGTTATAACCAGTCCTTTGTTTCCAAATGATGGATCAAGCTGGCCTGTCTGTGAAAAAGAAATAGTGAAGGCAATTAAAAGACAAAAAAGAAGTATAAATTTTTTCATAATTATTATTAAAAGTAGCTAACAAATATATATGGTTTTTACCCAATTTTCACCGCGTTGTTGGTCTTGACAACAATTTCTATTCTTAAAAAAGAAGGAAGCGTACAAGTAGATATCGTTCCGGAACGGAATCCTTAAGTATATATCTTTAGGATAAAGAAGTGTAAGTCTAAAAATTGTTTATATACATAATAATCTATTTTCTAAGCCATGGAGTCTTAAAAGGTAGCCATAAGATTTATAAAATCTCAGGAACAGTCTACCTTAACTAAAAAAATAAAAACAGCAAGAACTTTTAGTACTACTCTCTTTTCAAAAAGTTTAATATCTTCTTTTACAGGCAGAAGGCTTTCCGAAGCATCGATAAAGAAAATTATACCTTAAAATTTCTTTGCTAAATAAAATTAAATTATCTTGAAGTTGTTAGTGCCAAAACATAACGACAACTACAGTCCCTCTTATTTATCAGTTATGAGAATATTTTTATCCTGTACGATATTGCTATTCGTATGTCAACATTTAATTGCTCAGGCGGATTCCGATTCAAAAAATATTGTAATTAGTAAATCTGTTCGTGAGTTCGAGATTGTGAAAGGCTATTCTGCCAATCCTGTTCAGATATCGGAAAAAAGTGATAAAACTTATACCTGTAATGGGTATCGCACAGATATTCCCATCGTTGAGTTTTACAGTGATATGAATACTATTGATGATGTGAGCATTTACACAAACGGCTCCAGAAAAAACGGTGTGATGCCAAAATACGATTATTTTGATGTGAATGGTACATTCTATTCAGATGCACGGGTTTGTTATTTCAAGCTTCCTCTTTTGAAACAGGGAAGCAACTCGGAAGTAATCTTTAAAAAAACCATATTGGACCCGCGTTATTTTACTACTATTTATTTCATGGATGATTATGCTATGAGCGATCAGCAAATAATACTGAAAGTGCCTTCCTGGATGAAGCTTGAAATAAAGGAGTTCAACTTTAAAAAGTATAATATACAAAAAAATGTTTCGAAAGACGGGGATGAAACAGTTTATACTTATAGCATGAAAAATATCCCGGAGATGAGCAGAGAAACTACTGCGCCCGGCCCTGGTTATTATGTACCTCATTTACTTATTTTATGTAAATCCGCACAGCCAAAAGATGTGGCATATACTTATTTTAAAACACTCAACGATCAATACTCATGGTATAGCAGCCTCGTTCAGCAAATAGGAAATGACGATGCAATCGTAAAACAAAAAACAGAAGAGATCATAAAAGGTGCAGTAACTGAAGAGCAAAAAGTAAAACTGGTTTACCAATGGGTACAGGATAATGTACGCTACATTGCCTTTGAAAACGGCATTGCAGGCTACAAGCCGGAAAAGGCACAGGAAGTGTTAAGAAAAAAATATGGTGATTGTAAAGGAATGGCCAATCTTCTCACGGTAATGCTCAAGTCCATAAATCTTGATGCAAGAAGATGCTGGATAGGGACTAAGCACATAGCTTTTGATTACAGCACACCTTCACTGGCAGTAGATAATCACATGATTTGTGCATGGATGAAAAATGGTAAACCTGTTTACCTCGATGCAACGGAAAAATATATCGGCTTTGGTGAAGTGGCAGAAAGAATACAAGGGCGGCAAATATTAATTGAAAACGGCAATAGTTTTTTATTAGAAAAAGTTCCTGTTGAAAATTATACACAGAACACTTCTTATGAATTAAGAAAGTTTGTGATTGATAATAATAATCTTAAAGGGCATGTAATACAAACATGGAAAGGGGAAAATAAAGAATGGATGCTTGCAGGACTAAATGACGTTAAAAATGAAAAGCAGGAAGAAGCCATAAAAAGCTATTTGTCAGAAGGCAAACAAAATTTTCAGATAAGCAATCTTAAGATTGATAATCTTACTAATTATAATACAGATCTGAAGGTAGAATATGACGTAGTTTGGAAAGATGCATTAACAGCATTTGACAAAGACACTTATATGGATGCAGATAACAGGCATCATTTGGAAAACTATGATATTGATACGGCTAAAAGAAAATTGCCCTATTGGTTTGATTTTAAAGATGATATTATTTCAGAAACCGAAATACAAATACCAGAAGGAGAAACTGTTACTACTTTACCTGCAAATTTATCAGTAAAGGAGCCGGGATATAGCTTTACTGGCACTTACAGCAATGCAAGCGGTAAAATCGTTTATAAAAATGAGATCATTCTCAACAAGCCGGAAATAAATCCTGAAGATTTTTTACAATGGAATAAAGACATCAAGCAACTGAATAATTTTTATAATCAGCAAATCGTACTTTCTCAAACAAAATAATTCAAAGAACAATGAAATGTATTAACGCGCTTGCAGCAGTTATTCTTATTGCTATAGCAGCTAACGTGAATGCGCAAGCGAAAGATGAAAGAAAATACCGTAAAGAATCTGAAGATATGCGTAAGCAGGTCTGGGCATGGACTGATCCCGCTTTTAAAGTAACTGCGATACCTTCAGAATATGCAAATGCTTCAAAAGTAGTGCTTGCACAGCATACAGAGCTTACTGCAGATAGTAAATCAAAAATTGTTTTTACCGGCTTAGGATTTGGCAGCAAGAAAGAACAAACCATTACCGAGATAGCAAGAGAAATGATAAAAATAAACGATAAAAATGCTGTTACCGAATACTCTGAGTTAAGCTTTACTATGTTTGAAAGAAACAGCGGCTTTCTTACATCGGATAAAACAACGGCATATATTGGAGTAAGAATAATAAAGCCTGATGGTAAAATGGAAGAAATAAACGCAGATGATATTATTCTTACAAAAAATGAATCGTTTTATAAGAAAGCTAAAGTAGCTATACCTGACCTACAACCCGGTGACGTAATAGATTATTTTCTTGCTACAGAACAATTGTTGGATAATGATTTTACGGTAAAGCCTTATCACGTAATTCTCTTTTCGGAAGCGCCTATCCTTAATCTTTCATTTCATGCACAGCTTGGAAGAAAATATGCCATACAATACAGAAGCTATAACGGAGCTCCCGATCTGGATGTAAATAAAAATAATGATGATGATATAGTAGTGGATGTTAAGAAAACAAATATACCTGCGTTTGAAACTTCTTTATGGATCTCTGCTGCAAGGCAATTGCCTTTTATACGGATGAATATTTCACTTGCACAAAAAAGAGCAAACGATTTAAAAAAGGGAGAAATATCTAAAAATACGAACAGTGATGAATTTGTAAAGCTTGAGGAAAGCAGTATGTCCAGTGATTATAATCTGCACTACCGCGTTTCCAGTAACAGGTTGCAGTATGATGGTATAGAAAGTGATGCTAAAAAATTTGCGAAGCAATGTAATATTAACTTTAAAGAGCTAAATGATCAGGATAAAGCATTGTGGCTTTATTATTCATTACGCTTCACTAAGCTTTTAAATTTTGATGTAAACCAGCTTGATAAAAAAATCAACATCGGCGATTATAGCTATAATAATCTGGCACTCCCGTTATACTACACATTAAAAGCGGCCGATATTAATCCGGCTGTTATATTAACTGATTACCGGACTGGATACCGGATGTCAGAGATAATGGATGCAGATGATTTGGCGCTTACTGCTTTTGTTCCCGGGGCTAATAAATTTCTTGCAATCCAGTCTGTATATGATCTGCCCTTTACTATGCCTGCAGATATAGAAGGTCTTAATAATATAACTCCCCTTACTACGGACCGTAAAGACTTTTCTGTAGATAATAGTATTTCAATTATAAAAAAAGGCGGAGCACTTCCTGTAAGCACTTCTGATCAAAATGCACATATTGAAAATATTAAACTTTCTTTATCAGATGATAAAAATAATATTGAAGTGCAGCGTTCTACTATATTAAAAGGTTATTTCAAAACTGATATTCAAAGAAAACTGATCTTGTATGAAGACTTCTATGAAGAAGAGAGGAAAGCATTTAATGAACAAAAGTCTTTAATTGAAGCTTTGGATGATGGAAGAAAAAGCAGAAAGTATGTTGACGAAGTAAAAAATGCTTTTACCGAAGCGAGAAAACATCAAAAAATTGATTTTATTGATGAAGCAAGGGATTGGTTTAACCAGGATATAACTGATCTGAAAAATTATAAAACAGATACACTTGGCGTAAGAGTTAATGCTCCCGATTTTGTTTATAGCTCATCATTCAGTTTAAACGGGCTTGTAAAAAAAGCAGGTAATAATATTATTATAGAAATTGGTAAAATTGAAGGCGAGCCTTTAGTTATAAAGCCTGAGCAGCGTAAACGCAATATGGACATTTATATGTCTTATGCAAGAAGCATTGAATATAATATAGATTTTGAGATTCCTGAAGGCTACAAAGCAGAAGGTATAACATCGCTAAATAAAAACATTTCAAATGATGCTGGCTTTTTTACAACTGAAGCTAAATTAAATGGTACTCATATAAGTATAAAAGTAAAAAAACACTACCTGCACAATTTTGAACCTGCTGCAAACTGGGATAAAATTATCGAGTTTACTGACGCGGCCGGCGACTGGGCTAATTCAAAAATACTACTGAAAAAAGTAAGTTGACTGGTATTATTGCGTCTTCACAATGAATGCGTTAAAACCTTCCGGCATTTTTGATTGTAAAAGATTTGGAAAAGATTTTAAAAATAGGTAACTATATACAACTTGGACAAAGGTTGTTAATAGCTGCCTCCTTCATATATCTTTCTTTTTGGCCTAACCGCATTTCATCTTTGTGAGTATTTAAGTAAATAACCTTGGCAAAACGATAAATACCTTTTTCTTTGTTTAAATATTTTTAAATTGACAAGTTGATCTTGCCATCACTACACCAGCGCCCGATAAAAAGCAATAATTATCATTAGCATGCTCTTTACCATCAAAAGAAAGTTACTTACTATATCACTGGAATCAATGTTTCCAATCATCAATTTATAAAAGGAAGTCATTATCATGCTAACAAGCTTGACTTGGTTTGCTATTTAATCCAAATCTAAATAAATGTTAATGAAAAGATAAACCTTTAGTTATAAAAATTAGATAGGCTCATTTGTGATAAGTGGTTGAATAGTGTAACATTATTCTGTTAGGTTCGTATCACATAAAAACGGTTTATGAGTCGTTGGTTTTTATCGCTGATCTTAATTACACTATGGTTTATTTTGCCTGCGCAAACTTCTCCAAAAAAGCTTGCCGCGAAAAGGGCTTCAGGAGTTATTAAAATTGATGGTATTCTTGACGAGGAAGCATGGAAACAAGCTCCGGCAGCGCTTGGGTACACAGAATTCCGGCCAACTCCGTTCCGCAAAGAAGAAGCTTCCGATAGAACAGAAGTGTATATGCTTTATTCTGATGAGGGAATTTATCTTGGCGGGTATTGCCACGAAAGAAGTAAAGACAGTATCTCTGCCGAATTGAACGGAAGAGATGGATTTGGCAACAATGATTATATTGGTTTCATCTTCGATACTTATGTAGATAAGATCAATGCGTTTGAATATTTTGTAACTCCTCTGGGAGAGCAAATGGATGCGAAAATGTCACCCAACCCAAACGGCAATAACGAAGATTTTACGTGGAACGCAGTCTGGCAAAGTGCAGCAAAGATTCACAATGATGGATGGTCATTCGAGATGTTCATTCCCTTTTCTGCTATCCGCTTTAGCAAAAAACCTGTACAGGACTGGGGGCTTAATATAACAAGGCGGCGAATGAAAACGCAGCAACAAAATACCTGGAACCCTATTGATGTAAACGTTAACGGCTTTCTTACCCAGGAAGGCTTTTGGACAGGATTAGAAAACATTCACCCCCCGCTCAGGCTTCAGTTTTCACCCTATCTTTCTTTGTATGCCAATCATTATCCGTATAATGTTCCCACACAAAAAAACTGGTCTACATCGGTGTCCGGAGGTATGGATGTGAAGTATGGCATCAGCCAGGCGCTTACGTTGGATATGACATTGATACCGGATTTTGGACAGGTGCAAAGTGATCACACAGTACTTAACCTCACTCCATTTGAAGTAAAATATAATGAGAATCGCTCCTTTTTTACAGAAGGCACAGAACTGTTTACCAAGGGAAATTTTTTCTATTCCCGCAGGGTGGGCGGCGTACCGTTGCATTATTACGATGTTCAAAATTCGCTTGCCGCAAATGAACACATTGTAAACAACCCGGTAGAAGCCAAACTGATAAATGCGACCAAGATATCAGGAAGATTGCAAAACGGGCTGGGGATAGGCTTTTTTAATGCTATAACGGAGCCTGAATATGCCGTGGTGGAAGATGATGAAAACCATCAGCGAAAAATTGAAACGAGCCCACTTACCAATTATAACATCATGGTGCTGAACCAATCGCTGAAACATAATTCAAGCATTACCTTGATAAATACTAATGTGCTTCGAAAAGGAACGGATTACAATGCGAATGTTTCTGCAGCCTTATTTGACTTTAATGATAAAACAAATACATGGAATGCGGGTGGAAAAGTAGCCACCAGCAGTCTTAGCGGCTACCCTGCCAAAGGTGAAACATCTAACGGGTATAGCCACACAGTATATTTTGGCAAGACCAGCGGCCGTTTTAATTTCAACATAGAGCAGGATCTTACTGATGATAAATTCAATAGCAATGACCTTGGCTATTTAACCAATAATAACTTTCTTAATCACCAGTTGTATATGGGATACCACTGGGTAAAGCCTACAAAATGGTATAACAACATCTTTCTTAATTTTAATGCTCTTTATACGCAACTTGAAAAACCGCTCACTTACCAGAATGCAAATATCAACATCAATGCAAACGGGCAGCTTAAAAATCTTTGGCAGGCAGGATCAATAATTGCTTACGAACCAACCAATAATAATTTTTATGAAGCCAGGGTTCCAGGGCGTGTCTTCAGGAGCTGGGCAGACTGGTTTACTGATGACTGGGTTCAAACTAACACAAACAAAAAATATTCTGTATATGGAGAAGTACTCTATGTTGCACGAAATTTTTATAAAAGCAAGCGATATTTATTTAATCTGAAACAGACCTACCGCTTCAGCAGGAAATTTTCGGTAACCGGGATAACAGACCTTGAGCCGCAAACAAATAATGTGGGCTTTGCAGCCCTCGACGGAAGCAATATTATTTTTGGAAAGCGAAATATACAAACGGTGGAAAATGATCTTAATCTTAAGTATAGCTTCAATGATAAGATGATAATAACTACGCTGATACGGCATTACTGGAGCCAGGTAAATTACAACCAATACTTTACTTTACTTGATAATGGCAAGCTGGCCGAAAACACCACTTATGCAGGAAATGCAGACCAGAATTATAATACTTTTACGGTAGATGCAGAATTTACGTGGCAATTTTTGTTAGGCAGCTTCATAAATGTCGTCTGGAAAAATAATACCACCACCTCTGATGAATTTGTAAGCCACGGATATTTCAGCAATTTTAATAGTACCATAAACTCACCTCAAAACAATAATTTTTCCATTAAATTTATTTACTTTCTCGATTACCTTGATCTGAAAAAAAGAAAAAGACCAGCGATGTAATTACAGTAACAGAACGATAGCTATCTCTACTGTTCATTATATTTCATGAAAATTTATCCTCATTTATATTGTAAAATATATAAACGCATTCGCTTTATACCTATTAAATTTTTGGCAAATAGTTTGAGCCATATAAAAACTATACAAATTTACCTTCTCAAATAATTTTCCCTTTGGCTGACAATGAAAACATTATAGAAGAATCGGAGAAGATTCCAACTTTTTCAACCCGCAGAGAATTTCTCACACAAGTCTCCGCTTTAAGTGCAGGAGCAGCCTTACTTTCATCAGCAGATGCGTTAGGCTTGCCCGTTAATAAGCT
Source organism: Hanamia sp. (assembly GCA_965276925.1). Classification (GTDB taxonomy): domain Bacteria; phylum Bacteroidota; class Bacteroidia; order Chitinophagales; family Chitinophagaceae; genus Ginsengibacter. Next base: position 2,042,110 of record OZ255711.1, on the reverse strand, counting down.
TACTCCTGAAGATGAACATTTACCGGTAAGTATATTTATAAATGATAAAAGAATTTACCTGGAAGTAGATACAAGAGTAACCTTGTTGGATGCGCTGCGTGAAAATTTAAAACTTACCGGCACCAAGAAGGGATGCGACCGGGGACAATGTGGTGCCTGCACTGTATTAATTGATGGAAGAAGAATCAATTCGTGCTTACATCTTGCTGTTATGTGCGATGGTGCAAGAGTTACAACCATCGAAGGTTTGGGAACAGAAGATAACCTTCATCCGATGCAGGAAGCATTTTTAAAACATGATGCTTTTCAATGTGGTTACTGTACCCCTGGACAAATTTGTTCTGCAGTTGGTTTAATCAAAGAAGGTCATGCAAAAACTGATGATGACATCCGTGAATTAATGAGCGGCAATATTTGCCGTTGCGGTGCTTACCAGAATATTCTTGATGCAATAAAAGAAGTGCAAAAAAACGCTTAGTTCCAATAAAATTATTCTATGTTTCCATTCACGTACATTAAAGCAAAAAATAATAAGGAAGCCATTAATGCAAGTGGGTTAAATGGTAATGCAAAGTTCATAGGTGGCGGAACAAACCTTGTTGATCTAATGAAGATGAACATTGAAAAGCCACAGCAGCTTATTGATATTACCTCTCTTGATTTAAAAAAAATTGAAACATTGGCCAACGGAAATATCCGCATTGGCGCATTAGTTCGCAACAGTGATTTGGCTTATGATGTAAGGATAATGAACAAATATCCAATGCTTTCAAAAGCTTTGCTGGCAGGCGCTTCTGCGCAATTAAGAAACATGGCAACAACGGCTGGGAATATTTTACAAAGAACGCGTTGTTATTATTTTTATGATACAGCAACGCCTTGCAATAAACGTGAACCAGGTTCCGGATGTTCTGCTATTAATGGTTATAATCGTATACATGCTATCTTAGGTACGAGTGATAAATGTATTGCCACACACCCTTCAGATATGTGCGTTGCTTTGGCTGCCCTTGATGCAATTATTCATGTTGAAGGTGCCAATGGAGAGCGTTCTATAAATTTTTTAGATTTCCATTTGCTGCCGGGTGATACTCCGGATAAAGAAAACGTATTGCAGAAAGATGAATTAATTACATCAATTGAAATTGTTTCATTACCCTTTGCTTCTAATTCAACTTATTTAAAAGTGCGGGACAGAGCTTCGTACGAATTTGCTTTAACATCTGCAGCAGTTGCGCTGGATGTTAATAATGGCACTATTAATAATGCCCGCATTGCTTTAGGTGGTGTTGGCACAAAACCATGGCGTGCAAAAGAAGCAGAGCAATATCTTTCTGGAAAAAAAGCAACCACAGATAGTTATAAAGCTGCCGCAGATATTGCATTAAAAAATGCCAGAACGTATAAGTATAATGCATTTAAACAACAGCTTGCGACACAAACAATCATCAGCGCATTACAAACTATAGGAGGTAATAATGGATAGCATAATTGGCAAACCGATTGACAGAAAAGATGGTAAACTAAAGGTAACAGGCGCTGCTACCTATGCCGCTGAATGGAATATAAAAAATATAGCTCATGGTATAACGGTGCAAAGCAGCATTACAAAAGGTCATATAAATAATATAGATACAAGCATTGCCGAAAAATTAAAAGGTGTGTTGGGAGTAATGACTTATAAAAATGCTCCACAATTGCATACTCTTTCAGGCGGTGGCGATCCGGGAAGTGGAAAGTTTGCAGAAAAAGATTTGTTGCCTTTGCAAAGCGAAAGGATATTTTATAATGGCCAGCATGTGGCAGTTGTTATTGCTGAAACTTTTGAGATTGCTAACCATGCTGCGTCGTTAATTAAAATAAGTTATAATGAAGAGAAGCCTGTGTTTGATATCAATCAGCCTGAAGCAAAAATCTATCAGCCGGGGCAAGGTCTCGGTGGCTCGCAGGTGCAGGTTAAACGTGGTGATGCAGATGAAGGCATGAACAACGCTTCCATAAAAATGGAGCAAACCTATTTCACTCCCGTTTATCATCACAATCCCATGGAGCCGCATGCAACTACAGCTGTTTGGGAGGGCGATAACTTAACCGTTTACGATGCTACACAATCTGTGTATGGCAACCGTTCTGCCATTGCAACTATGCTGGGTATTGAACAAAATAAAGTAAGATTAATATCGCCATTCATAGGCGGAGGCTTTGGCTCCAAAGGTTTTATGTGGGCAAACTCCATACTTGCGCCAATGGCGGCAAAATTTGTAAATCGTCCTGTAAAAATTGTGTTGCAAAGAACAGAACAAATGTTTACCTGCGCAGGCAGGCGATCTTTTACTATACAAAAAATTAATATAGGCACTGATGCAACGGGCAAACTTACATCGGTGAAACATGAAACTACTTCAGAAACATCTTTTGTAGATGAATTTGTTGAGCCTGCCGGCGTTGCTACAAAGATGTTGTATGCCACACCGAATCTTGATATTACGCAAAACCTTGTTCGGTTAAACAAAGGAACACCTTGCCCTACAAGAGCGCCGGGCGAAGCAGTTGGAACATTTGCGTTTGAAGTAGCAATGGATGAGCTTGCTGAAAAATTAAACATTGATCCGGTTCAATTTCGCTTAATAAATTATGCAGAAAAAAATCTGGAAGATGGCCATGAGTTCTCATCAAAAAATTTGAAAGAATGTTATGAGAAAGGAGCGCAATCCATCGGCTGGACGAATCGCCATGCAAAGCCTGCTTCAATAAAAGAAGGAAAATATTTAGTTGGATATGGAATGGCAACAGCAACTTATCCTGCCAATAGAAGTAAGGCAACTGTGCGGTTAAAATTATATAAGGAAGGTAACGCAGTTGCGGCATGCTGCACACAAGATATCGGCACCGGCACCTATACAGTAATGGCGCAGATAATGGCGGATGAATTGGGTTTACCGATTGATAAAGTTGAATTTAAATTAGGTGATACTATTTATCCGCAAGGCCCAAACTCAGGCGGCTCGCAAACAATGGCAACAACTGGTCCCGCAGTTCGTGCTGCTGCGTTAACTGTGCTGAGCAAAGTAATAAATATAGCGATCACTGATAAAAAATCTCCTTTATTTAATCAGGCAGAGAATGCCATAAGAATAGATAATGGAAGATTGTTTTTACAAAGCGATCAATCTAAAGGTGAAACGTACACGCAGATATTAACAAGAGCAAAATTGCCTTTGGTTGAAACAGAAATTACAACCAATGTATCAACAAAAGAAACACAAAAATCTGAACCAAATCCAACAGCAAAACAAGGCGGTTCACAAAGCGGCGGGCAACAAGGCGGACAAAAAAGTGGCGGTGAGCAAGGTGGTTCAAAAGATGAAAGCAAAGATAATCTTTTTGTAAAAGAAGATCAGGATGTTGACAGAAGCAAAATTGCTTTTCATTCCTTTGGAGCGCATTTTGTAAAAGTGCTAATTGATCCCATGACAGGAATGGTAAAGGTTGATAAAGTTGCATGCGCAATGGATGTTGGAAAAATTTTGAATGAAAAAACGGCGAAGAGCCAGATCATGGGTGGCGCTATTTTCGGCATCGGTATGGCACTTATGGAAGGCAGTGTGTACGATGAAAATACCGGTCGCATTGTTACAAAAGATTTGGCCGATTATCTTGTTCCGGTTCATGCTGACATGCCAACATTCGATGTAATTTTTACTGATGTTAAAGATGAGTATATAAGCCCTGTCGGTGCAAGAGGCGCTGGTGAAATTGGTATCACCGGCATCACTGCTGCCATAGCGAATGCCATTTATAATGCTACTGGCAAGCGCATAAGAAATTTGCCCGCTACACCCGATAAGATAATAATGTAGCCTAAGACTTGCAATTTGCATGTCAATCATTTTATATTGATCTACTTAAACAAATTATGCGCATAGTAGCCTTAGAAGAGCACATCAGCTTACCTCAATTCGATATCCGTATTAGCAAAGAAGCAAGGATAAAAAGAGGCTGGCCTGATCCTGATGCTGAAGCATCGCCAATGAAACGGGTGCAGCATCAGTTAGAAGAAACAGGCAAAGAAAGAATTGCGGATATGGATGCGAGTGATATTAACATGCAGGTATTATCTGTAACTGCGCCCGGCGGTGATATACTTGAGCCTGATGAAGCGATTACTTATGCAAGAGATTATAATAATGCAATCGCAAAAATTATTACTGCACACCCAGACCGTTTTGCAGCATTTGCAGTGTTGCCAATGCAAGTGCCGGAAGCTGCTGCAGAAGAATTAGAACGTACGATAAAAATACAAGGCTTTTGCGGTACGATGATTAACGGAACAACTAATGATAAGTTTTTAGATGATGCACAGTTTGAATCAATTTTATCTAAAGCAGAACAATTAGACGTGCCGATTTACATTCATCCGAACCTGCCGATTAAGCAAGTGAATGATGTCTATTATAATAATCTTCCAAACGCATTAGGCTTTACTTTATCAATTGCTGGCTGGGGCTGGCATTCAGAAACAGCTATTCATATTTTACGAATGATCTTGGCAGGTACATTTGATAAACATCCTAACTTAAAAATTATTATTGGTCACATGGGAGAAATGCTGCCAATGATGATGGCCCGAATTGATAACATTTATAAAGATGCCGGACTGAAGCGTGGCGTGAGTAAAGTGCTAAAAAGTAACGTTTGGATTACAACAAGTGGTCTGTTTACACAACCGCCATTGCAACTTGCTATTGATACTTTCGGTGTAGATAGAATAATGTTTTCCGTTGATTATCCTTATAGCCCAAATAAAGCCGGAAAGAAGTTTTTAGATGAAATGAAAATATCTGAAAAAGACAAAGAAAAAATTGCACATGGTAATGCAGATAAATTATTAAAGTTGCAGGCATAATGAAAGAGCTTAATGATATAATTCTTGCTTACGACAAAGCTGTAGCGCAAAACAAACGAACAGCACTTGCAACAGTAGTGCATGTGGAAGGCTCATCCTATCGCCGTCCGGGTGCGAGAATGTTAGTAACTGAAGATGGAGAAATTACAGGCGCCATTAGTGGCGGGTGTTTGGAAGGTGATGCCTTGTGCAAAGCACAGTTTGCAATTATACAACAGCAAAATAAACTGGTTGTGTACGATACAACAGACGAAGACGATTTAAAATTTGGTGTGCAGCTTGGATGCAATGGGATTGTTTATATTTTATTTGAGCCAATAATAAGTGATACAGCAAACAATCCAATTAATTTATTAAAATACATTGTTGAAAACAGGCAGGATGCAGTGCTGGCAACCCTCTTTAATCTTACAAGCCATGTGTTTCAAAAAGGAACCGGTTGTTATATGAGTAAAAACAAAAGCATTTTTATAAATGATGAATTAAGGCCTTTACTTACAGAATGCAGCAATGTGCTTTCAAATAAATCTTCTGTTGTAAAACATTATAAAGGTTCCTGTTCCGTACTCTTTCAGTTTATTGCGCCAGCCATGCAGCTTGTGATTATTGGCGCTGGTAATGATGTTCAGCCTGTAACGGAAATGGCTCATTTGTTAGGCTGGCGTATTGTTGTAATTGATGGAAGAGCAACACATGCAACACAGCAACGCTTTATAAAAGCAAATAAAGTAATTGTTTCGAAGTCAAAAGATGTAGTATCCAAAGTTTATATTGATGAACAAACAGCTTTTATTTTAATGACCCACAATTACAATTATGATATTGCTGTGCTCGAGCAATTACTTGTTTTAAATTGTGCTTATGTTGGCGTGTTAGGCCCGAAGAAAAAACTTCATCGCATGTTTGATGAACTGAGCCAAAAGGGAATTGATATAAGCGATGAACAACTCAATAAAATTTATGGGCCTGTTGGTTTAGATATTGGTGCAGAAACCGCAGAAGAAATAGCTGTATCAATTATTGCTGAGATACAAACCATTTTAAGACAACGAAGCGCAGGTTCATTAAAAAATAAAACAGATGCAATTCATAGTATGCATGCAATACTAAACGTATGAGTTGTACCGGCATCATAGTTCTTGCAGCAGGTAGCTCGTCAAGACTGGGCATACCTAAACAATTATTAGTTTATAATAATAAAACTTTAGTAGCGCATGTTGCACATGAAGCGTTTCTGGCATCACCTAAGCATGTTGTGATAGTTACAGGTTCACATGCTGAAATAGTTGAGCAGGCTTTATTACAACAGGAAGTGTGTATTGTTTATAATGAAAATTGGCAAACCGGGATGGCATCTGGCATAGCTGCTGGCATTAAGGCGATGATGGCTATAAATAATACCATAAACAATATTATAATTTCAGTATGTGATCAGCCATTTATATCAGCAGAAATATTCAAACAATTAATTAATAAAAAAGAAAATACACAAGCAGGCATTATTGCATGCACTTATGGAAATGTAACAGGCACGCCCGTTTTATTCAACAAAAAATATTTTATTGAGTTGTTACATTTGCAGGGTGAAGATGGAGCAAAAAAACTTTTAAAGTTGTATGAGAATGATCTGGCAACAATATCATTTTTTCCCGGGCATATTGATATTGATACGCAAGAAGATTATAAAAATTTAATTAATCATGAATAAAGTATGAACAGAAAAATTGTCTGTGTTATTATATTTTTCATTAATATTTTAAACGGCTTTCCTACTTCTGCCCAGGCAAAAATAACCGTTGCTGTTGCCGCAAATATGCAATACACAATCGAAGCATTAAAGTCAGAATTTAAAAAAATAAGTAATGCAGAAATAGATGTTGTTGTAGGTGCATCAGGCAACTTAACACAACAAATAATAACCGGCAGAGCGCCTTTTGATATATTTATTTCTGCTGATACCAGTTACCCTCAAAAAATTTTTGATAAGCAGCTTGCGGCCGAAAGACCAAAAATATATGCACGTGGCCTACTCGTGATCTGGACGGTAAGAAATGATATAATACCTGGCGTGACTTGTAAATTTTTACTGGCAAACAACATAAAGAGTATTGCTATTGCTAATCCGGAAACGGCTCCTTACGGTGCTGCTGCCGTATCATTATTAAAAAAATATAAGCTCTATAAATCAGTGTCAGCAAAACTTGTAACAGGCGAAAGTATAACGCAGACAAGCCAGCTCATTGCTACACAATCAGCTGATGCAGGCTTTACTGCTAAAGCAATTGTGGTATCAAACGAAATGAAAGGCAAGGGCAAATGGATTGAGTTACCTAAGCAGGATTATCCTGCTATATTTCAATCAGCGGTTCTTTTAAGCTATGGCTCAAAGAATACAGCTGCAAAAAAGTTTTTTTATTTTTTGTACTCAGCAAAGGCTAAAGATATTTATAAAAAGTATGGTTATATTGCTTTATAAATGATAGAGCTTTATCCTATATGGTTATCTCTGCAACTGGCTTTTTTTACAACTATTATTTTATTTATCATCTCCCTGCCGATAACTGCATGGCTTTCTCATAATAAAAATTTTTTAAAAATAATTGTAGAAGTGGTCGTAAGCCTACCATTGGTTTTACCACCAACAGTTATTGGTTTTTATTTACTGCTTGTTTTTAGCCCGGCCAGTACAGCAGGTATTTTTTTGGAAAAACATTTTGATGTGCGCATAGTTTTTTCCTTTGCCGGATTACTGGCAGGTTCTGTTATTTACAGCTTACCTTTTATGATACATCCTGTACAATCAGGCCTGGCTTCACTTTCAGCCAGTTTAGAAGAAGCGGCTTATTCTCTTGGCAAAACAAAATGGCAAGCTTTCTTTAAAGTGTTGCTGCCTAATTGCAAGCCATCTTTGCTTACAGGAGTTATTTTAACTTTTGCCCATACTATGGGAGAGTTTGGCATTGTGCTTATGATCGGCGGAAATATTCCCGGTAAAACGCGGACTGCATCTGTTGCTATTTATGATGAAGTAGAAGCCTTTAATTATGCCCATGCTAATGTTTATGCATTCATCCTTTTAGGTACTTCATTTATTATTTTACTATTGTTATATATGTCGCAACGCAAGCTGCAGTCAAAATTTATATGATCGATTTTTCCCTTCAAAAAAAGTTACATGCTGCAAATGGATTGATGATGCTTAATGTAACATGCAGCATAGAAGACGGTGAATTTATAAGTTTGTATGGCGCATCGGGTGCAGGTAAAACATCACTTCTCAGGATGCTTGCAGGCTTTATGAAACCAGACTCCGGATACATAAAAGTTAATGACTCTATATGGTATAGCAAGACCGAAAAAATAAACAAGCCACCTCAGCAAAGGCTTGCCGGCTTTGTGTTTCAGGACTATGCACTTTTCCCCAACATGAATGTGGCAGAAAATATTTCTTTTGCATTGCCAAAAAATAATGATAAGAAAATAGTAGACAATTTACTTGAGCTAACATCGCTCACGGGATTAAAAGATAAAAAAATTCAAACGCTTTCCGGTGGTCAGCAACAGCGTGTAGCACTTGCGCGTGCTCTTGTAAGAAAACCGCAGTTGCTTCTGCTGGATGAGCCGCTTGCAGCCATTGATAGCGAAATGCGGGAAAGCCTGCAGCGAACATTGCAAGCAGTACAGGCGTTATATAAAGTGAGTGCTATATTGGTCAGTCATGATGTAAGTGAAATAGTAAAGCTTACATCAAAAAGTATTTATATAGAAAACGGAACTGTAAAAAAATTTGCTCCTTCTATCGAAATTTTTTGTGATCAAAATACAGAACCATCTGTTTTAAATGGCACATTTTTATCAGCAGAAATTAACAATGGCAAATGCATTGTTACTTTACTTTTGAATAAGGGAATTATAAAAATACAAGTGAATAATGCTGATACTAAATCTTTGCAAAAAGGTGATGTGGTAAGCATTTCCTTTAAAGATGCTGTTGGTTTATTGCGTAAATTGTAAAGGGTAAAACTTTAAAGAATGATCATTGATAATTTTAAGCGTGTTCACAACTACCTGCGCATTTCATTAACCGATAATTGCAACCTGCGTTGCTTTTATTGCATGCCCGAAGAAGACTATGATTTTACACCATCATCGCATTTAATGCAGGTAAATGAAATTGAAACCCTGGCAAAAATTTTTGTTGAACAAGGTGTTACTAAAGTACGATTAACCGGTGGTGAGCCATTGGTTAGAAAAGATGCATCAAAAATTATTCTAAGTTTATCGCAGCTGCCTGTTGAGCTAACACTTACTACTAACGCAACACGTTTGCATGATTTTATTGATGTGCTGAAAGAAGCGAATATTAAATCAATTAACGTAAGTCTTGATACATTACAGCCCGAAAAATTTTTATTAATAACAAGGCGTGATTTGTTTCATCGCGTGCGAAGTAACATTGAGTTGTTGCTTCATCATCAATTTAAGGTAAAGATAAATATGGTGGTGATGAAAGGCTTTAATGAAAATGAGATAATTGATTTTATTGAGTGGACAATGCACTATCCCGTTGAAGTACGGTTTATAGAATTTATGCCTTTCAGTGGCAACAGATGGACGAGCAATAAAGTTTTTTCATTGCAGGAAATTTTATCTGTTATCAATACAAAGTATTCTTTTCTTCCATTACAAAATAATAAAAGCGATACTGCAAAACATTTTATGATTCCGGGCCATGTTGGTTCGTTTGCGGTTATCAGTACCATGAGTTCGCCATTTTGCAGCGGTTGCAACCGTATGCGGCTAACGGCGGATGGCAAGATGAAGAATTGCTTGTTTTCAAAAGATGAAACAGATTTATTGAGTGCTTTAAGAAATGGTGAAGATGTCGCCAGCCTTATTCTCCAAAATATACAAATGAAAGCAAAAGAATTAGGTGGCCAGTTTAATGCAGATGTTGACAAGGTGGATGCAAATACAATTGAAAACAGAAGTATGATTACAATCGGAGGATAATGATCTCAGTAGACGAAGCAAAAAAAATAATTAAAGAAAATGTGGAGGTATTGCCTTCAATAGATCTCTCACTTGATAAAGCTGTTGATTATGTGCTGGCAGAGGATGTTTTTTCCCCTATAGATTTTCCGCCTTTCAATCAATCTTCTGTTGATGGCTATGCCATTTCTTTTAAAGATGTGCATGAAAAATTATCTATAAATGGAGAGATTGCAGCCGGCGATAATAAAACTGCATCGCTATTACCAAAGCATGCAATGCGCATATTTACAGGCGCGGCTGTGCCTGCAAACGCAGATACAGTTGTAATGCAGGAAAAAACTTTAATACAAAATCATGAGCTTATTATTATTGATGAACAATTACAACAAGGTGTAAACTTTCGGGCAAAGGGAAAAGACATAAAGCAAGGAACATCAGCTTTGCAGAAGGATGAATATTTATCTGCGGGTGCCATTGGCTTTTTAACGGGGCTTGGTATTACAGAAGTAAGTGTTTATCAAAAGCCATCTATCAGCATTATAATTACGGGAAATGAACTGCAGCAACCTGGTAAAAAATTGCAATACGGCCAGGTTTATGAATCCAATTCTTTTACACTTAAAGCTGCATTGCATCAATTGCATTTTGATGATGTGAATGTTTTGTATGTTGATGATAATTTAGAAAGATTAATATCTACATTACATACTGCTTTACATCATAGCGATATAATTTTAATTTGCGGCGGCGTAAGTGCGGGTGATTATGATTTCGTGTTGCAGGCAGCCAAGAATTGCGACGTTAAGCAGTTATTTCATAAAGTGAAACAACGTCCTGGAAAGCCTTTATACGTTGGAAAGAAGAACAACAAGATTGTTTTTGGTTTGCCAGGCAATCCTTCATCAGTGCTCACTTGCTTTTATGAATATGTTACCCTTGCATTAGAAATTATGACCAATAAAAAATGTTTGATAAAAAAAATACAATTGCCTTTGTCAATGAGTTATAAGAAGCTTACAGGGCTCACCTATTTTTTAAAAGGATTGTGTAAAGATGATATGGTTATTTCGCTCGATGCACAGGAATCGTATCGTTTAAGTTCATTTGCGAAAGCAAATTGTTTAATAAAACTAGATGAAGACAGAATACAATATAAAGAACGTGAAATGGTTGAAGTACATGTTTTGCCAAAATAAAGTTTAATGGAAATTAATGTAAAATTATTTGGAAGCCTTATTGACGTGGTTGGAAATAATACCATGAAGATTGCTGATGCCACTGATGTAAATACATTGATAACAGAGATGCAAAAAATGCATCCGGCTTTGAGTGATATGAAATATACAGTTGCTTTAAATAAAAAAATAATTCAAACAAATGAGGCTTTGCAACCAGGTACAGAAGTAGCTTTGCTACCACCATTTTCAGGAGGATAATGAATGCTGCTTTACGATATGAAAGATACAGGCGACAAATAATATTGAAAGAATTTGGAGTTGCTGCTCAGGAAAAATTATTTCTTGCAAAAGTATTGGTGGTTGGCGCAGGCGGCCTGGGTTGCCCTGTTCTTCAATATCTTGCTGCTTCAGGTGTTGGCACTATTGGAATTGTTGATGATGACATCGTTTCGCTAACTAATCTTCACCGCCAGGTTTTATATAACATGAATGACATTGGTTTACCAAAAGCGCAGGTGGCGGCTGATAAACTGAAACAGCTTAACGATGAAATAACTATTGTTTATTACAATACCAGGCTTGCCAACACTAACGCATTAACCATTATTTCCGGATATGATCTTGTTGTTGATGGCACAGATAATTTTTCATCACGATATATGATCAATGATGCTTGTGTGCTGCTAAGCAAGCCTTTGATTTATGCAGCAATTTTTAAATTTGAAGGACAGATTGCTGTTTTCAATGTAAAGAATACTGCAACCGAAAGAGCCATCAATTATCGTGATTTATTTCCCTCTCTTCCTAAAGATGATGAAGTGCTGAATTGTGCAGAAGCTGGTGTGCTGGGCGTTTTACCAGGTATTATCGGAACCATGCAGGCAAATGAAACGATTAAACTAATTACCGGGATGGGTGAGCCTTTAATAAATAAATTGCTTACGTATAACGCTCTCAATAATTCCGTGTATGAATTAAATTTATCTATAAATAAAGAAGGGCAACAGTTGATTCCAAAAGATGAGGCCATGTTTTTAAATATGGATTATGACTGGCTTTGTTCAACTTCAATAAACAATGAGTTAGAGATTGATACCACTGCATTTAATGACCTGATTGCTGATAATAATACAACCATTATTGATGTGCGGGAAAAAGATGAACAGCCATTTGTTGATGAGTTCAGGCATTTAAAAATTCCCTTAACTGAATTACGAACCCGGCAAACAATGATTAGTGGTCATAAAGTTGTCGTGTTTTGTCAATCCGGTAAAAGAAGCTTAGAAGCTGCTAAAATATTAAGAGAGATATTTAAATTAAAGAAAATATATAGTTTAAAAAAAGGTATCGTTCACTGGAAACATACACATTTATTTAAAACAGAAACAAGTAAACCGTGAATGAAAGGAAATTAAAAAATATGTTTGTTGATGGTGCAATCAAGCCATCGTTTATTGCTGAGAGTATCGCAAAACACAGTTCAAAAACGAACATTGGCGCGCATAACATTTTTTTAGGCCAGGTGCGTGCAGATGTGATAGAAGGAAAAGAAATTATTGCTATTGAATACACAGCTTATAAAGAAATGGCATTAGAAAAAATGCATGAGATACGTGAAAATATATTTGCAAAATACCAGCTTGCATGCATGCATATATATCATAGTATGGGCAGCGTGAATGCTGGTGAAATAAGCTTGTTTATATTTACCTCATCACAACATCGAAGAAGTGCAATTGATGCAGGTAATGAAGTAGTGGAAAGAATTAAAGCAGAGTTGCCGGTGTGGGGAAAAGAGATCTTTGAAGATGCAACATATCATTGGAAAAAAAATAAATAAATGGTAAACATCACACATAAACAAAATACATTACGCAAGGCAATTGCAACGGCTGTTGTAAGTGTTTCAGCACATGAAACCATACTTGCAATAAAAAACAAAGCCGTGCCAAAAGGTGATGTGTTTGAGTTTTCAAGAGCTGCCGGGTTGCTGGCAATTAAGAAAACAAGTGATGTAATTCCTGACTGCCATCCCTTGCCTGTTGAGTTTGCTGCAATAAGTTATTTGATTGATGGGTTAAAAATTTTTATCAGTGTTGAAGTACATACAATTTATAAAACCGGTGTTGAGGTGGAGGCGATGCACGGCGCATCTGTTGTTGCACTTGTAATTTATGACATGCTTAAGCCAATTGATAAATCAATACAAATTTCAAACATACAATTAGAAAGTAAGAGCGGCGGTAAATCAGATATAAAGATTACTAAGAAGGCGCTGAAAGCAGCGGTGGTTGTGTGTTCCGATAGAATTTCAAAAGGAGAGAACCAAGACAGTTCCGGCAAGGCAATAATAAAGATGCTGGAGCAATTTACTATTCAAGCAAGTGATTATACAATTATTGCCGATGATATTGACCTGATTCAATCAACCGTAAAAAACTATATTGAACAAGATTTTGATTTAGTCATCTTTACAGGTGGCACAGGCTTGTCTGCAAGGGATAATACACCCGACGCTATAAGGCCTTTGATTGAAAAAGAAATTCCCGGTATTATGGAGACAGCCAGAAGTTATGGGCAACAACGTATGCCTTATGCTTTTTTATCAAGAGGCATTGCTGGCTTTATAAAAAATACTTTAGTGCTTACATTACCAGGTTCAGTAAGAGGCGCAACAGAAACTCTGGACGCCATCTTTCCGGCTGCACTTCATGCGTTTGATGTAAGGAACCATACAAAACATGCAGAGTAGAATATAATTGTTATAATTATAAAATCTCATTGTAAAAGAACGGAAGTTATTAAAGGACTTAAAAAAAAGTATGGGAAACTATAATATTTAAATCCTTCTTCAAAGACAGAAAAGGAAGTTATCTAATGAGAATCCGTTGTGCTGCTTAATTTTAAGAATGCTTAACTTTTATTGCATTCAATTGAGAATTTGCCACTTTGTATTTGGCACCAGTCATCAATTAAAATTCAATTGAAACCTGGACAATTATTAATTTCAGTGCTTACAACCCTGAGTAATAATCATATCCCTGCTCCGCCCAATAATCGGGCGGGCGCTCATTACTGAAGCTGATGGTGCCAATACGCTTGAGGTTCTTGATACCATATTTTACTGGTATAATAAGACGTAGGGGAAAGCCATGTTGTATAGTAAGTGGTTTCTCATTCATCTCATAAGCCAAAAGCGTTTGAGGATGCATGGCGCTCTTCATGTCCAGGCCTATATAGTAGCTGGCTTCTGCTGGCGTGGCCATGCCTACATACTTATATTGTGTTTGATCCTGCAGTTGAAAATTTTTAATAAAATCCCTAAAGCTTACGCCTCCCCAATATTGAATCTGGTCCCACCCTTCCACACATTTAAAATCATAAACAAGTTCTGTTTTTGGAAGGCTTTTTATTTGATCCATAGTTACCTGGAGCGAAGTTCCATTCTTTTTATTAACGGTCAGTATCCATTTTGAAACATCGAAATTAGAATCGGCATTTCCAATATTTGAGTTTAGCCTCACTTCTTTGGCGGCCATAGATTTAGGGTATGTTTTCACAAGGTGATTATCGCTAAAGTCTTCCTGAAAAATCAATTCATTTTGGTTAAGCGCTTTACGGAGTAATTTGTGGGCGCCTGCCGTAATACCCGGTTTTTCATCAGGTGATTTATATAGTAATCTCCAGGTACCATATCCTGCAAGATATAAGCCTGTAAAGACACTGAACGAAATGAAGTTGCGCCGGTTCAAACTTTTGTCAGGCACTATTTTTATACCGTCATCTTTTTTAAACCGCTTCTTCATTTGTATCAATTTTAATTAAGGGTTTTACATTTTTATCAATAACCTCATAGCCTGATATCACTGACCGGAAATTATTCCAGCCGGCAATAATAACCTGCACTACATGAATTATAAAAAAAAATACATATCCCAAAGTAAGCGCAAAATGTAATATACGGGCAAAATGATACCCTCCGCAAAGCCACGTAAAATAATAAAACTGGACAGGCTTATAAATAGCCAGCCCGGTAATTATAGAACCCAATCCCATTATAATAATACTGGTGTAAGCTATACGCTGGGCAGCATTATATTTATCTTGCAGTGGCAATCCTTTTTTTATATGAAGGTCATGAAGCAGAACCAGCCATGCTTGCTTAAAGGAATGCCTGTTTGGAAGAAGTTGCCTCCATTCCCCGGAAATAAAAGTATATAAAACGTATAAGAACCCGTTTATAAAAAAGAACCACATAAAAAAGAAGTGGAAAGCCATGCCTTCTGCAAGGCGGGATGGAATGCCTAAAAATTTATAAAAGCCGTCAGGGAAAAAATGGAAAAGCTTGTGCCCGAAAATAGAAATGGAATATTCATCATCTGCCCAATAGATGAGCATTCCCGACCATATCATAATCATCAATATAGGAAAATTCACCCAATGCGTCCACCGCATTACCAACGGATGTTTTTCTTTTATTGCCTTCATAAACTCTCTTTTTTATCTGCACCGAGAATCTTAAAATTATTCTTTTCTTGTGTAAAAGCAATAAGTTTCAAAGGTAACGCAGATAACTCTGACGGGATAACTATAGTTACAGTTCCTTCACCTGTGGCATCAATAGTTTTCAATTCTCTTACAATGTTCACATGGTGTAAGGTCCTTCCGCCATTCTCTCCGCCTTTTACTGCAGTGCTTGCTTCTGGTTGAACTAAAGCAACGTTAAGCAATACCGGCTCCTTCTCATTAATATGATAAGACACAGCAATGGAATTAATATTTTTTTTTGCAGAAATAGTAAGATCGGAGCCCTGGCCACTTTGCAGGTTAGCCAATACAGCATGGTTTAGTTTTTCTTCATCAGAACCAACAAATTGGGTAATTCCGTTCACAATCACTTGCGGCGTATAAATACTTTCAGATGAAAAGTGAGATCCATATTGCTGTTGCCTTGCAGAGAACTCAGCTTTGCTAAACGCATCCTTCCAGCCCAGCCGGTTCCAATAATCTACGTGATAAGCAAGAATATACACGTTGTCTGTATTTTTTTGTAATAGTGTTGCTACTGCTCTATCTGCAGGTGGACAACTCGAGCACCCTTCTGAAGTGAATAATTCCACCACTGCAAAGCCGCTTTTGTTATTGGCTTGCTTATGCTTTTTATTGCTTGAAGTAAAAGCATAGGCTGAAAATATTATTGCCACAGCTGCAATAACGAAAATGGTTATATATGTTTTTTTTGCTGACATCTTATGATTTTTTTTTAATTATTAGAGATAATCCTCGGCATAAATAATAATGAGAATATATGAGATATAAAATATTACCGGTTGCTATCTTCGGATCTGGATATTTTGACAATGAAAGTAACTACTTAATAAAACAAAAGATCAATTCCTTTTTATACTCATTATTATATAACATTAAGCAAATTTAAATCACTTCGTTGTAGAAAGTTCTCACGTGAATATAACGTTTACATATCTAATCTATCACAAGGTATCAATTAGCAGCAAGTAGTGGACAATTGCAGAAAACTGGTTACCCTATATGATCTTTATAAGTAGCTTAATTAAAGATAAACCCGAATTGAGCATTCAACCCAACGGATGCGTCCTCACTATTACCAAACCTTGTGGGTAGCGATAGTGCAACGAAATAATTCACATCTTTTGTGCGCAGGTAAACTTTATTAAATACTGGTGTAAATCCATAACGACCGCTGGTGCTGAAAGCCAGTCTCGTAATAATGGTGAACCCATGCTCAAACCGGAACATGGGACCCGGGTCAAATAAAATATCATTTGTTTTGCTGGCACCTTTGGTAAACTTAAGCGTAGGCGTAAATTCGTAACTGAATCCGAATCTATCACTATATAGCACATTCACCCCTGTAGGAAAACCAATACTGGTACTTCCTTTAAAATTTGTAGTAGTAGTATTTGAAATGGTTACAACAGGCAAAATAAAGCTTAGATAACCAACTACTTTAGGATAACCTGCTCTGTGTGTCTGGCGCATATTTGTTGATGCCTGGATGCCTGAAGAATCTTGTGAATTGTAGTTGGCATTTTGTGCAAATAATACCGAAAATGGACATGCAAGTCCCACAAGAATAATAAAGACGAATTTCATTAAATAGCAATGCAAGAGTTTTGATACATTGGATAGGTGTATAGTCATTGGTTACAATTATTGTTTATTTTTTCCAAGCATGCAAAATAAACATTAATAAGTGGTAACTATGATTCATTTTATGGGCAAGTACTCATTACAAACTTATATGTAAATGACTATCCTTTTCACTTTCTTGTATTAGCTAAAGTATACTTAAGCAGATTTTATTGTAAAATACGTTTTATAGGTGCTAAGCCGTTTTAGCAGTTCTTTGTTTTCATTTAATATTTTTGCCGCTTCTGCCTCGCCAGCAGGTACAATTATATAACCAAATGGTCCCTTTCTTTCGCCCAGCCACATTGCGCCCGCATTAATCAATAGCGGCCAATCATTTGAACCGCCAATGTCAGCATTGGTTAAATAAGGTGCATAGAACATAAAATGCGGCATACTCATAGTTCTAATGTTGGTGTTATCCGGTTTGCCGGGATAGCTACGCATAACAGGAGCCAGCATGTAAGAAATGCCCGGCGTTGATGGGGCTTTATAAATTCCTTTTCTGATTCTGTCGAGTACGATATCTTTAATTTGCAAAGCGGAATAATTTCCCGAAGCCCTCATGGCTGCGACATCCTGATACACCGAAAAAATTGCCTTGGCTCCTTCAGCATCATAACTAATAGCAGTAGCAATATCTTTTCTGAATTCACCCCACTCCCATTCTGTTCTGGCAACAAAACAGATGAAGCCATTAGAGCCTTTTTTGGCAATATAATATCCCTTTTGAGGATCTAATAAATAAACAGTAGCATCAGTACGTAAACGTAATGGAAGTGCACTTAAGGCGTAATCTTTTTCTAAATCTACCGGCATTTTCTCAAGTTGCCAATCAGTTGATTTTTGACTGAAACTTTGAAATGAAATAAGAAGTAATAGGTATAATAAAGACCGCTTAAATTTTATTAAAAATCTCATTTTATTATACATTTATGGATAGATCTATTTGAAAAAGATATTTATGCTTTGAAAATATTTTATAAGGTTTATATCATAAAAGTTAACGATATTTTTTTAGCATTGCCTATAACTAAATTCATCTTGTAATAATTTTCTATAATCCGCTTACTTTTTTATTTGATTGATTAATTATCAATAATCATCAGCAGCAAAACCAGTTCTTGCAGTTCCTGCAATAATATAAATATCAGTTGGATCATCTGAAAAGTTTGCACTCATATAAATGCTGTCAGTAGGGTTACCGCTTCTTGAATGGCCTGCATTAAGCAAAACTTTTCCATTTGTAATTATGACCCTGTTTGTATCATACTGATTGGCAGACCCGGTAGTGCTAAAAGTAAGGTTGCTGTAATTAACTGCGGCTGTGCATTTAAAATTGTATCCGTTATGTAAATCATCAACCCACATAGAATCAACAGTGTTTGCTGCTGTATTATATGTGGTTAAAAAGGTAGGAGTAGAAGTTAGACTATTACCGTTTAAGCTAATATTAACCCACCAGCCATTTGCCATTTTAACTGTAGCAGTAGCACCGGGATCATAAGTTTTTTTTGTGCAGGCTGCAGCACAAAAGGAAATGATTATAATAGCTGCTAATATTTTTTTCATAATAATTATTTATTGTTTTGTAAAGGTTCTTAAAGACGTTCCATAGCCACCGGCATGAAATATCCAGGAGTAGGTGTTTGGAGTTCCAATGGTATAAGTTTCATTGGAAGAACTTACCATTCCTCCGTAGGTGGGTGAAATTTGTTGGGGAATAGAAATCTGGGTACCAGTATAATTTACAGCAATTACTGAATCGCCCGCCCCAACCGAGGCTCCGCCGGCATTGACAACATTATAAACACCATAGGGATAATCGGGGTCAAGTGTCCATGTGCTTGTTTGCCCGTTGGAAGTTCTTACGTAAGTTCCTGAAAAATTGTTGGCAGCAACATCTGCGCCGATAACAACAACCGTACGAAAATCAGACACCATGTTTCCCTGAGGATTTGATGCGGTATAAGTTATATTGTACAATCCCGGCATTGTTGTATTAACAGTGCCTGAAGTTGTATAAGTTGCAGAGTCGGTGCCCAACGTGGCGGTAGCTCCCATATCTGTGAAACCATGTCCGGCATAAATAATCGAGAGGCGGTTTCCATTAGCAGAAATGGAAGGAAAATACACAATTGTAGAAATACCAACTTTCCCTTTTGGATAATTAAAATCATTATTTTTATTGCACGATGTAGATGCGACAAGAGCAACTAAGAAAAATAAAATTATACTTACTTTCATTGTTTTGTTTTTAGGTTTCTTGATTTTATAAACCCCACCAAACTTTTGTTGTAATAGCTACAGGTGCAGGGGCATTGGTATTTTTAGAAGTTTCGCTGTAAGGGAAAACGAATCTTTTAGGCATTTCTCCCGGAGGCAAAACAGAATTTTTAACAACTACTAATTGACCGGGAATATAGCTGGGATCAGTAGAATACACAGGGCTTGTTAATGGATAGCCTGTGCGGTTTTTTTCAAACCAGGCTTCTATACCATGACAACCATAAGCGCAGGAAGCCCACTTTTGAGTAATAATGGCTTGAAGTTGTTGCGTTGCAGTACCTGTAGTTGGGTAAGCATACGCACCACCCGTAGCTACAAACGAAGATCCATCTAATCCAAGCTGGGCAAAAGCAGCCTTTACCCCTTGATTATATAAGTTTTGTGCATTGTTTCCGCCAAAGTATCTTAAATCAGCTTCTGCCTGTAAAAAGTAAGATTCCGGTAAAGAAATAAATTCAACAGGATCTGTAGGGCTTTGTATAAACGTAGGTGCTGATGCTGTTACAGGATTTGCATTTGCATAATCTCCCTGGTTTACAGATGCAGGTGTGGCAGAGCCAAAATAATTGATAATGCGTGGGTCATTGTTAGCCTCCAGCCACGATACAAAAGTAGTACTCGCTCTCAGATTGGAAGTAGTATTATTCTCTCTTTGATTTTGCTCCCAAAAGGGATTATCCAGGCCTGGGGCGTTTGTAAAATCAGTAACGGAAGCGTCCACCGTTAAAAAGGTGGGGTTGTTAGCATATAAAGCTGTTATTCCTGTCATTGCATCCTGAGGGGCTGCATTAACCATTCTTAAATACATCTTTAGTTTTAAAGTATTTGCAAAGCTTGTCCATTTGGTCATATTCCCACCAAAAACAAGATCCGATGCTCCAGCTGCGGTGTTAGTGCTGGCAGTAAAATCTTTGCTTAAAGCTGTATCAATGGAGTTTAATAGATCTTTATACACAGTAAACCCATCGTTAAATTTTGGATTTAGATTATTAGCGCCCTGCAATGCCTGCGAATAGGGAATTTTATCGTATAGGTCTACCAGAACTTCCGTGGTATAAGCTTTCATTACAGTGCCCATTAAATAATAATTCCAATCTTGTTTTACTTGTGCCTGGTCTATCACATACTGATAATTTTTTAATCCATTTGTAAATAAAACATCCCATACATGCTGTACAAAATTATCTATAGACTGTAAATTATAAGAATCAACATCTGTGTATTGTTGAGACAATGAAGCCTGGGTAAAGTATTGCGAAAGCATCCCTCCTACAATAGCTAAATCATCTCCAACTATTCCTGTTGTAGCTAATACTGCCGGTGGAAGAACCAGCTTTGGTGTGCCCTGCTCTAATGTTGGATAATTCGGATTCTGATTAATATCTAATGTCTTTTTACATCCCGCACCGATGTAAAGTATTATCAGGCAACTAAAATATACAAACATTACTTTTTTAATAATTTTCATTTCAGAAGTTTTAATAATTAAAAAATAATTTTAAGTGCTGCGCCAAGCTGGTGTGATAAAGGAGTGCTATTAAATTCACCTAATTCGCCTGTAAGATCATTTCCCAGATTAGTAGCTTCAGGATCCACATAAATATTATTCGATGGTGTCCACAGAAGGAAGTTTCGTCCATAAATTGATACAGTTGCATTCAAAGCTCCAATCTTAGAAGCTATTTTGTGAGGCAGGCTATAGGATAAAGTTATGTCGCGCAATTTTAAGAACGACCTGCTTATTATTCTCATTGCATCCGCTGCACCGGGGTCTTGCGAAGGATAATAATACTGATAGGTGTTATCCGTTTCGTTAAGACTTCCTCCCGGCGTAATATTCCCTTGTCCTATATAGGAGGTGTTTGGAACATAGTTAGCTTTACCATTCGGCCCGGTAACTGCATTTACCGAATTAGGGATAATGAAGGGTTTGCGGTCGTTATAAGTGGTGGCCGCTCCGTTACCATCAAATAAAACTAAATCAGCAGTTTCGCTATACATCAATCCGCCTTCCCGAAGATCAAGGGAAAAGTTTAAGGAGAAATTTTTATACTTAAACGTGTTAACCAATCCCATTGTATAATTATACAAGGCTGTGCCAAAATATCCTTTCGTCAATCCATTAGCATCTAAAGGAGTTTGATTTGCAATGGGCAATCCTGTTTGCGGATTTACCACAATTTGGCCGCCTGGAGATAATTGAGGAACTATTTCATAAATGGATGCTACCGTTTTACCTACAACCGCGCGCAGTTCTGCATTGTATTCGGAAGATAATAATGGGTCTTGCGAGCCGGTTAACTGCTCAACATTGTTCCAGTTTTTAGTAAATGTATAATTGATTGACCAGGTGAAATCTTTACTTTGAACGGGTATGGCGCCAAAGGTTATTTCAATGCCTTTGTTTCTCACTGTGCCTATGTTTTCTACAAGATTGCTATAACCTGTAGAGGGCGCAATTTCAACCGGAAAAATTTGTCCTACAGTTTTTTTATCATAAACTGCTGCGTCAAGATCTATGCGGTTATGAAAAAATTTGATCTCTGTACCTAATTCAGTTTCAGTGGTAAAAATTGGTTTTAACTGCGGATTACCGATTGTGTTGTTTATCCCAAAACCACTCACTCCATTGAAAGGAAACGTAAGGGATCCAACAAGTAAATTAGTGTTACCAGAGCCCAATCTTGGCGCTACCTGGTAAGGTTCAGGATCCGAGCCTGTTTTTCCATACGCTCCTCTGATTTGCCAATAAGAGATGGAAGAGCTATGAGAATTAAATGTTTGTAAAGGCAGCCATGATACATTAGCTCCCGGGTAGAAAATAGAATTGTTCTCAATAGGTAAAGTTGATGACCAGTCGTTTCTTACATTGCCTGTTACATACAATTGCTCTTTATAGCCCAAAGTTACTTGCCCATAAGCTCCAATTCTTTTTCTGTTAAATAAATTATCTGTAACAAGGGGCGGCAGGGAGGTATTGGAAAGATTATAGAAACCGGGGACCACTAAATTAGTAATACCTGCAGATTCACTTCTTTGAGAGGTTTGATAATAATTTACACCTGCTAAGGCTGTTACATTCAAATCTTTATTTATGTCGTTATTATATTTTATAATTGCATCGCCATTTATAATTCCAAAATAATCAGATGCCTGCGTAACAGAGCCTACGTCGGGCGTTTTATTGGAGCCTTCAGGGTTAGCTCCTGCGTTCCAGGTGCCGGCGTCAGCAGCGGCGGTATTCGTCCAGCTGAGCGTTCTTGCATCTGTAAAGTCTCCCCCAATTCTTACCTGCCCGCTAAGGTGACTTGTAAAATTGTAACTCAAATCAACATTGCCAAAAAACCTATCCTGATTTTGCTTATCTCCATTTTCATTTAATCCGTAATAAGGATTTTCTGCATAAGGAGTAAAGTAATTATTTATATTAAAAAATTGATTTTTATAATTTGCAAAATCTTTGATTGGCACATCTACTGGTATTTGCAGCACAGATTGAAAAACCCCTCCGCCTGTACTATTATTTTGTCCGGTGTTGGGAACATTTACTCCTTGATTTACATAATTAAAAGACGTGTTTATAGTAAACTTACCAAAATTACTATTGGTTCTTAAGGCAAAAGTATTGCGAAGAAGGTAGTCGGAACGGGTGGGCACCACTCCGTCACTGGAAACATTACCATAAGAAAAATAAAATTGCGTTATATCACCTCCGCCAGATAGAGCCAGCGTATTATTATATTCTGTTCCAATGGTATAAAAATCACGAAGATTATTATGGATAAATGAAAATGGCTTTTCGAGCTGAGAATTGTTAACCACTGATCCCCAAAGTCTTTCCTTACCATCTAACCTTGGTCCCCAGCTTCCGTTTTCATCCGGAACTGCGAGACCGCCCCAGCCAGAACCGAATTCACTTTGGTATTCCGGCAATTTACCCACCTGGCTAAAATTGGCAGATGAATTAAATTCAATTTTAAGCTTGCCGGCCCTTCCCTTTTTAGTAGTGATCATTACGGCTCCGTTTTTTGCTGCGCCGCCGTAAAGTGAGGATGCCGCTGTGCCTTTTAATATAGTGATACTTTGCACATCATTTGGGTTTACACCTCCGAGCCCATCTCCAAAATCTGTGTTACCATTCGCACTTTCAAATTGGGCATTGCTCAAGGGCACCCCATCAACAACATATAATGGTTGATTATTAGCTCCGGCAATATTTCCATAACCTCTTAAAACAACTTTTGTAGAAGCTCCGGGCCCGCCGATCTGAGAAATGTCGGCACCTGCAACTTTGCCCGAAAGCCCGTCTAATAAACTAACCGGTGCATCTCTGTTTATTGCATCAGTACTAAAAGTGGAAGCTGAATATCCGATCTTTGATTTATTTTGAGTTTGGCCTAAAGCAGTAGTAACAACAACTGCTGTTAGCTCATTACTAACTTTTCTGATAGTTATAGTAAGGTTATTATCCTGACCTACAGTAGCCTCATTTTTTGAATAGCCTGACGAACTAATATCTAAAGTAGTTCTGGCGTTAGCACGTAAATTAAAATAACCATTTGCATCTGCGGCGGTTCCCACTTTTGAATTCTTCACTTTTACCGAAGCAAAGGGAACGGCATCTCCTTTTTCATCCACAACTTTGCCGGTTATTGTTCGTACCTGTGCTATTATTGAAGCATTTATCATCAGTGCGAAAAATGAGAATATAATTTTTTTCATCTCTTTAAAAATTTTTTTTATAGGTATTAATTTTTTTTATAAAAACATATAAGAATGTGCAGCACGCTGTTTTGCTTTTTTACTTAAATATGTAGCAAAAAGAAAAGTTCAGCTTTAGCACTTGTACATGACTTATCCATATTTAAACTGAGATGATGCCTTTGCATCAATTAACATTAGCAGTTTGAAATTCAAATAATGTTTCATAATACATTAGACTAATTGGTTGAAAAGCTTATTACATATTCGTGTTGCTTATTCAGTGAGATAGTTAAAAGTAGTGGAGTGCTGCATGTACTTCAGCTGTATTCAATCAATGCAGTTATGTAGCGTATTAAAGAGTTATTATATACTATTTAATGCATTTATGTAGCGGTGAGTGTTATATGTACGTTGCAATTTGCAGGTGTAAACAAATAGATAAATATGAGCAAGTATAGAACCCTTGGCCTTTGGCTTAATACTTAAAAACAATTTTCGCTATGAAAATAAATTGGATGCAGCCTCAAAAATTCAATACTCACTTTGTAAAACAGAAAGCACAAGTTCTTTATAACTTCTGCCGATAGGGATAGATTTATTATTGATTTCTACATCAGTTGCAGTGAAGGCAGCAATTTTATCTTTGGCTGCAATAAAGGAACGGTGAATACGCAGAAAATTATTCTTTGAAAGCAGTTCTTCAATTTCGTTAAGCTGAAATTTTGTAAGTATGCTTTTATCTTTTGTAGTTATTCTTACATATTCACGAAGGCTTTCTATGTATAAAATTTCATCGAGGTAAATTTTTATACGCTTCTTTCCTACATTAAAAAAGAAAGATTTTTTTTCTGCATTTATAATAGCTGTTTGCTGATGAATGCTTTGTTCTTTATGCTGGTTAAGTTTATTAACCGCTTTTAAAAAACGATTAAAGCGTATAGGTTTTAATAAATAATCTATTACGTTCAATTCATAACCTTCCAATGCATACTCTTTATAGGCGGAAGTAATAATTACATGCGGAGCGTTTTTAAGTGATTCGAGAAAATCAAGGCCTTTTAATTTAGGAAGATGTATATCGAGAAACATCAAATCAATCTCATCCGATTTTAATGTTTCCATTGCGAAAATGGCGTCGGTGCAAATTTGTTTTAACTGCAGAAACGGTACCTGCTGAATATAATCGGTAAGCACTTCGGCAGCCAGCGGTTCATCTTCTACTATAATGCAATTATATTTTAACATAGCTATTTATGTTTATAGAAAGATTTACTTTAAACGTATCAGTAAGGTTTCGCACATCAAGGTTATATTCTTTATAAGTTAATTCAAGTGTTCGCTTTATATTATCAAGGCCAATTTTATTGATGGATTTTTGAGATACGCATTCATTATTTGTATTTTCAATTTCAAATTTGAGCCAGCCATTCTTAGCAATAATATCAATATTGATAAATGATTCAAATCTTGTTTCGCTGATGCCATGCTTAAAGGCATTTTCTAAAAATGGCAATAAAAGCAACGGTGTTATTTGGTAAGCATTATTATCAACCTCTTTATGAAAGCTTATCGTTAATCTTTCAGTATATCTTAAAGTTTCCAGTTCAAGATAATCTTCTAAAAATTTAATTTCATCTGTAAGCTTTATAAGATTGTTGTTTGATTCATATAACATAAAGCGCAACAATTCAGATAAGCGCATGACTACTTCTGCTGTATCATCAGATTTTTTTCTTGCCAAGGCATAAATATTGTTAAGCGTATTTATTAAGAAATGCGGATTTGTTTGATTGCGCAAAAATTTTAATTCTGTTTCCAGCTTCTCTTTTATAAGAGTTTTTTCTCTTTCTTTTGCATCTAACTGGCTAAGCACCGATCTTATTGAGAACATAAGCCCTGAAGCAAAACCAATGTAAAGCATAGCAAGAAAGACCCTGCTTATTTCAAAGAGCGATGCGGTACCATTCGTGCTTTTGTACAAGTATGGAATTTCAATATAATTTGTCAGGCATCTGGTCATAAGAATGCATAAAAAATATGCGACTGATATTTCAAGTACATTTTTTATTAAAGAACCCTTTCTTTTTATTATATTATTAGTGCCGTATATAAGGTAATACGAAAATATAATTTGAGGTATAAGATCAAATAAAGAAGCTGTCCCCGACACTGGTAATAAACGTGATAAAGGCCAATGCGGAAAGGTTGCCCTATCCCATAAAAAAGCCATCCACAAGTATAGCAGAAAATAACAAAACCAGAATAAGCCATGCAACAAAACCCTTTTCATTATTCAAAATTCATCCAAATAAAAATGTAAAACAATTCTGCTATCAAATACAGCTATTATCATACGATCTGCAGATTTTGACCTACGAATGTGTGGGATATAATTAAACAGGTAATAAATTGCAAAGAGGTTCCATCAACAATCACTGATCAATCGCAAAACAAAAAGAATTTATTATCTGGAAATTAATATAGGCGATACTGCAAACCACTATTTAAAAGATAAGATTTTTTTGAATAATGTTAATGAAGTTGCGAGCCGTTGAGTAATGAAAATCAACTGCAAACGGTTCTATCGAAATAGCGATACGAAGTCCTAAATAAACACACAGTCTTTTTCTATTGATATATTTTAGAACGGCAAAAAATAAAAAAGCCCGTAAACAGGGCGTTCAGCGGGCTTCTTTAAATAAATATTGATTAAAAGTGGAGCTGCAGGGAGTCGAACCCTGGTCCAAACATACTCGCCGTAAGCCTTCTACATGTTTATTTCTGCATTATTTGTCGGGAAAAAGCAGGAGCAGAACACACCAACTAGTTCCTTAGCTGTATAGTCTTAAGCAATCGGCACAGCCTTCAATTGCAGCAACCCGTTTTATTTTTGAGTCGGCGGAAGCGCGTGGCAACGGGTCTGGCCAGCAACAACGGCCCTAATGGTTACCTAATTAATAATTAAGCAGCCATGGCA
The DNA here is from genome assembly GCA_965276925.1 of Hanamia sp. Taxonomy (GTDB): domain Bacteria; phylum Bacteroidota; class Bacteroidia; order Chitinophagales; family Chitinophagaceae; genus Ginsengibacter. The sequence goes on along the minus strand of OZ255711.1, from coordinate 2,014,890 downwards.
TACGAAGTATTGCCATTTAAAGTTTTCGTATTCATATTTAAGTGCTAATTACGCAACGCACTACATGCTTATACTTACAAAGAACTATGCTGTCAAAACCGGTCAGCCCCGCGTTCAATTAAAAATTGAAAATGAACAATTAATAATTGCCCCTGCAAAGTTAGTGATTACATCTTTTAAATACAATTGATAACTGCTTACCACTCTTCCTATATCCGTTAAGAATAGTATATCGGTTATTTTTGCCAACTTTTAATTATTTAAAAAAAGATGGAGCCAATTATTTTTTATAAAAAAAGAATTGAAGAATTACAAAAAGATTTAAAAAAACTTCTGCAAAAAAAATCTGTATTCGGATGGCTGAGGTTTAGTGCCATTGCAGCTATTATTGCTGCGTTTTATGTTTTATGGTCTTTAGGAATTTTATATGTGATTGTGGTGAGTGTAGCCCTGGCCGTCATTTTCATAAGATTATTATTTGCTGATCTGAAAAATAAATCTGCCATTGATCGTGTAAATAATCTTATCATCATCAATAAAAATGAACTAAAATTTTTAGATGGAAATTATTATGATTTTTTAGCGGGAAATGAGTATGCGAAAGAAGATCACCCTTATGCAAACGACCTGGATGTGTTTGGAAGAGCCTCTTTATTTCAATATATTAACCGGGGTGCGTCGGAAATAGGAAGCTGGCAGCTTGCTGATTATTTACTCTCTCCTGCTGAAATAAATTTGATAGGTGAGAGGCAAACTGCAGTGAAAGAGTTGTCAAAAAATATTGAATGGATGCAAGACCTGCAGGCTATTGGCAAAGAAAAACAAATAACTTTTTCTACAAAAAAAAGACTTGAAAAATGGATAAGCGAACCGCCGGTCTTCTCACAGTTTAAGCCCTGGAAGTGGCTTCGGTATTTGCTTCCGGCCATTATACTTACCATCGTTTCTTTGTACATTTTTGATGCCGTATCCACCACAGTATTTTATCTTTTTCTTTTCATCTTTGCTGCCATTGCTTACCAGCTAAATAAATATGTGGCACCTATTCATGAACAATTATCGAAGATGGCCGAAGAGCTTGAGATACTTTCTGCAAGCATCAACCATATTGAGAAAAACATTTTTACCTCTTCATTATTAAAGGCATTGCAGGCAGTTTTTTTACATCAGCATAAAAGTGCATCGAGCGATATTATGAGGCTTCATAAGCTGCTTGATAAGCTGGACCTGAGATATAACCTGGTTATTTCTGCTCCGCTAAATGTTTTATTGTTATGGAATTTGCAGCAGGTGCTTGATCTTGAAAAATGGAAATCTCAGCAGCATAAAAATATACAAATATGGTTCGGAGCATTAGGCCATTTTGAAGCATTGAGCAGCTTTGCTGTGCTGCATTATAATGAGCCTGCATGGGCTTTTCCGATCCTAACGGATGATTATTTTATTATACATGCCACCGAATTGGGGCATCCTTTAATACAAAAAAATAAAAGGGTAAATAACTTTATTACTATAAATAATGATGAAGAAGTAATGCTGGTAACAGGCTCCAACATGGCAGGCAAAAGCACTTATTTAAGAAGCGTTGGGGTAAACGCGGTATTGGCTATGGCAGGATCGGTTGTGTGCGCAAATTATTTTAAAATATCGCATAGCCATATTATAAGCAGCATGCGCATAACAGATAATCTTGCAGAAAGCACATCAACTTTTTATGCTGAATTAAAGAAATTAAAAACGATTATTGAAAAAGTAAATGCAGGTGAAAAAGTTTTTATACTACTTGATGAAATATTAAGAGGCACAAATTCGCTTGACAGGCATACAGGTTCCGTTGCATTAGTGAAGCAACTAATTAAACATCGCGCTGCTGCCATACTTGCTACGCACGATCTTGAGCTGGCAAAACTTAAAAATGAATTTCCTGAAAATATAATTAATTATCATTTTGATGTGCAGGTTAGCAATGATGAATTATATTTTGATTATAAGCTGAAACCCGGCGTGTGCAACAGTTTGAACGCCTCTATACTAATGAAAAAAATTGGAATAGAACTTTGATAATTAATAATTGATAATGGATGATTGATAATGAAAGAGAATGTAATAAAAGTAAAGTCTTTTGAATTTGCTTTAAGAATAGTAAAGCTTTATCAATATTTAATTGAACAGAAAAAAGAATTTGTGTTATCGAAGCAATTACTTCGTTCAGGAACTGCTGTAGGTGCTTTAATAAGAGAAAGCGAACATGCAGAAAGTAAAGCAGATTTTATTCATAAACTTTCAATAGCATTGAAGGAAGCAAATGAAGCCGGATATTGGATTGAATTACTTTATAAATCAAATTATATAGATGAGAAAAGCTTCCTGTCAATTCAAACAGACACAACTGAACTATTAAAATTATTAACCGCTATTATTAAAACCAGTAAACTAAGGTAATTGGGAAAAATATGTTGCTTAATTAATTATCAATTATCCATTTTCAATTATCAATTATTAATTACTTCCCCCGTCCCCATCCAAACCAATCGTTGCCATTTGCAAAAAGCATTAAAGCTAATAGCACAGCCATGCCTGCAATTTGCGCGTATTCCAAAAATTTATCGCTTGGCCTTCGGCCGGTTACCATTTCTATTAAAGTAAATAAAACATGGCCTCCATCTAAAGCAGGTATTGGCAGCAGGTTCATAAAGGCAAGGATGATAGAAAAGAAAGCAGTTATTTTCCAGAAGGCTTCCCACTCCCATCCAGTGTTAGGAAAAATGGAAGCCATAGTCTTAAAACCGCCAAGCCCTTTATAGGCGCCAGTTTTAGGGTTTAGTATCATTTTAAACTGCTGAATATAAAAATCAAGTTGCTTAAAAGTCATGGCTACTCCTGCAGGAAATGAAGAAAGAAAGCTATACTTTTTTGATTCTTCTTTAAATATTCCAAGGCTATCATATTCATCTTCAGTTAAACCAGGCAATCCAATCTTTCCATCTTTATCAACCAAAACTTTTGTTTGCATTGGCTCATTATTTCTTAAAAAAGAAATAGAAACACTGTCATTTTTTTTCGTTTGCAGATAAGATGATAACTCATCAAAAAACTGAACGTTGACTGAATCAGCCTTTATTATTTTATCATAACCTTTAAGGCCTGCCTTAAAGGCATTGCTGGTGTCTTTAGCATTAAAAGTGCCTATCAGCAAAGGAGTACGGGGCATTAATAATCTTGCCCTTTTGTTTTTACTTTCGACAAGCCGCTCAATCATATTTTGTGGCAACACGATGGTATGCTCCTTACCATCTCTTAAAAAAGATATTTGTTTTCCTAAAAGAATTTTTGCAGGCAGATCATCGAAATAAGCAACCGGCTCACCATTTACAGATTGAATTTTATCTCCATTTTGTAAGCCAATTTCATACATCAGGCTATCGGTAAGCCATACACCATCTTTCACACTTGCCATAGGAATCTTTGTATCGCCCCATTTAAAAAGGATCATTGCATAAATAAAAAATGCAAGCAACACATTCATAGTTACTCCGCCCAGCATTATTATAAGCCTTTGCCAGGCCGGCTTGCTGCGAAATTCCCAGGGCTGCGGCGGCTGTTTAAGTTGTTCTTTATCCATGCTTTCATCTACCATACCCGAAATTTTAACATAGCCGCCAAGCGGCAGCCAGCCAATGCCATATTCTGTCTCACCAATTTTTTTCTTTAATAAAGAAAACCAGGGATCAAAAAATAAATAAAACTTTTCAACACGGCATTTGAACCATTTGGCCGTAATATAATGGCCAAACTCATGAAGAATAACTAAAATGGATAATGAAAAAATGAGATAGCCGGCCTGTAAGCCCACCTGCGGCCAGTTGATTGCTAATAGCGACATAAAATGTGTGAGGTAAAATTTGAGATGTACAATGTTTAAGTTGAAATTATTTTTGTCTTCTCTCCTATGAGGACGGGGCTGTTATAAATTAATTAATGAAGCGGCAAAATTACGCGCCTCACCATCGCTTTCAAAATAATCTGTAAGATTTGGCTTTTCTATAAAATTTATTTTTTCCATTGTTTTTTCAACTACGGCGGTTATATCCAAAAAACCTATGCGATTGTTTAAAAACGACCACACTGCTATTTCATTAGCAGCATTTAATACACACGGAAGGTTGCCTCCTTTTTCCAGCGCAATTTTTGCAAGCACCAGGTTTCTGAAAGTTTTTATGTCAGGCTCTTCAAAAGTGAGGTTATTTATTTTTTTAAAATCTGCTCTTTCATTTTCATTCGTTATGCGTTGGGGAAAAGCGAGCGCATACTGTATCGGGAGCTTCATGTCAGGCAGCCCCATCTGGGCTTTTATACTTCCATCCTGAAACATTACCATGCTGTGGATAATACTTTGCGGATGAATAATTACCTGTATTTGCTCAGGCGAAAGATTAAAAAGCCATTTGGCTTCAATCATCTCAAGCCCTTTATTCATAAGGGTTGCAGAGTCTATAGTAATTTTTGCGCCCATGCTCCAGTTTGGATGTTGCAAAGCATGATGCTTTTTTACATTCACTAAAAAGTTAGGCTTTTTACCAAGAAACGGCCCTCCGCTTGCCGTTAAAATAACCTTCTCAATTTTATTTCTTACTTCACCAACAAGGCATTGAAATATCGCTGAATGCTCGCTATCAACCGGAATGACAGGAACTCTTTTTTCAATGGCTTTTTGCATTACGATATCGCCTGCAACTACCAGGGTTTCTTTATTCGCTAAAGCTATTGCCTTTCCTTTTTCTATTGCTTTTAATGTAGGCATCAGGCCGGCAAACCCTACAATGGCTGCAATCATCATATCATACGTGTCAAAATCTGCAACTTCTTCCAGCGCATCAGCGCCTGCAAACACTTTGATATTGTGTGAAGACAACGCATTTTTTACATCTTCATATTTCCTTTCATCGCCTATCACCACTGCATTTGGCTGGTATTTCAAGGCCTGTTCTATCAGGAGTTTTTCATTTGTTTGTGCCGTAAGAATCTCCGCTTCAAACAGATCAGGATTTGCATGGATCACTTCCAAAGCCTGGCGGCCAATGGAACCTGTAGAACCAAAAATTGCAATCCTTTTTTTATTTATTGCAGACATAATTTTTCATCACATTATTAAAACGGGATCGGCAAATTACTTTAATAATTTTTGTAAAGCATCATTTACCTTCTTAAAGTTGAAGCGGGATATAATTGCCTCCATCATTTTTTTTATGGATGCATTTTGAAGGTTGCCAATAGAGCCTTTGTGCGTATGATGAACGTCTGTATCATATTTATAAAGATTTTTTTCTATATCGCCGCCTACTTTTTTATAAGCATCACGAAGTGGCATGCCTTTTAAAACAAGCTTATTCATTTCTTCTACACTAAAAAGATATTTATATTTTTCATCTTGCAAAATGTCTTTCTTTATTTCAATGTTTTGTATCATCATTGTTGCCATTGTAAGGCATTCATTAAGGTTTTTAAAAGCAGGAATAAGATGCTCTTTTATTAATTGAAAATCCCGGTGATAACCCGAAGGCAGATTAGCTGCTATCATCAATATCTCATTTGGTAGAGCCTGTATACGATTACAATGCGCTCTTATCAGTTCAAAAACATCAGGATTTTTTTTGTGAGGCATTATACTGCTGCCTGTTGTAAGCTCATCAGGAAAAGAGATGAAGCCAAAGTTTTGGTTGAGATACAAACAGGCATCCATGCTAAGCCGGGCAACGGTTGCAGCAATATTTGCCATTGCCTGAGCAACGATTCTTTCAGTTTTACCGCGGCTCATTTGTGCATACACAACATTATAATTCAGATCATCAAAGCCTAATAAATCAGTGGTTAACTTTCTATTAATTGGAAAAGAAGAGCCATAGCCTGCGGCTGAACCCAAAGGATTTTTATTTACAACCTGCCATGCCGCATGAAGCGTTATCAAATCATCAGTGAGGCTCTCCGCGTAAGCCCCAAACCAAAGACCGAAAGATGATGGCATTGCAAGTTGCAAATGAGTATAACCTGGCAACAAGTAATCTTTATATTGTTCGCTTTGCCTGATCAAAAGATCAAAAAAATTCTTAACATTATTTACAAGGGTTTCAATTTCACTGCGCATGTATAGCTTTAGATCAACCAATACCTGGTCATTTCGCGACCGGGCGCTGTGAATTTTTTTTCCTGTATCGCCATATTTTTTTGTGAGCAATATTTCTATCTGTGAGTGTACATCTTCCACATCATCATAAAGCCTAAAATTTCCTTTTTGTATTTCTTTATAAATCTCTTTTAATCCCTTTTCTAAATCATGCAACTCCTGTAACGTAAGCAGGTCAATGGTTTGCAACATTTGAATATGCGCCAGAGAGCCCATTACATCAAAGGGTGCAAGATGAATATCAAGCTCACGATCTTTACCGACGGTAAAGGTTTCCACTTCTGCTTTTGATGTTGCATTTTTTTGCCAGAGTTTCATATATTTTTTTTATACGAATTTTTATACACGAATTAATAATCACGAATTATAAAATATTATACAAGGTGTATCACATTTGCTGAATAATTATTCATGGATCACTTAATGTCTTCGTGCAAATAACTCATGCTTATTTATTTTTAATCTTATTTATAATTTGAGTAAAATTTTGCACCAACTGAATGTATTTTTCTATACCATCTTTTATTTCACTTATGAAAATATATTCATTAGCGGTGTGGCTTCGGGCAGAATCTCCAGGCCCTAATTTTAACGTTGGAAATTTCATCAAAGCTCTGTCGGAACAAGTTGGCGAGCCATAAGATGCAAGCCCCATAAGGCTTCCGGCCATTACAAGCGGATGATCTTCCTTAATAAAAGATGCTTTTAATCTTGTACTTCTTGGTAAAATTTTGCTGTGTATATTTTTTTGTATGGTATCTATTACCTGCTCAAAAGAATAGCATTCATTCATTCTTATATCAACAGTGAAACTGCATTCATCCGGCACTACATTATGCGCTTTATTTTGCGAAGCAATAGATGTAACAGAAATATGAACCTGCCCCAGGAACGGCGATGAACGTTCAAATTGAAAATTGCTGAGCCATTCTATATCTTTCATTGCCTTATAAATAGCATTCACGCCTTCGTTGCGCGCTGCATGTCCTGCAATACCGGTAGCCTTACAATCCAGCACCAGCAAGCCCTTCTCTGCAACAGCCATTTGCATTAGCGTAGGTTCACCTACAATTCCACAAGCAATTTCCGGAAGCCTGGGTAGCAATGCTTCCACACCATCATTACCTGAAATTTCTTCTTCTGCAGTAGCGGCAAGCAATAAATTGAAAGGCAAAGTTTCATCATCATAAAAATGAAGGAAAGTGTGTATCAATGCCACTAATGAACCACCGGCATCGTTACTACCCAATCCAAAAAATTTTCCATTCTCGCAGGTTGCTTCGTACGGATCAAGAGTGTAACCTGCATTGGGCTTAACAGTATCATGATGTGAATTTAAAAGAATGGTTATTTTTCTTTCATCATATTGTTTATTCACTGCCCAGATGTTATGCAAATAACGATGGGTATTTATATTTTTTTTTTGTAAATAATTTTCAATGATATCCGCAGTTCTATCTTCTTCTTTACTAAACGAAGGAATAGAAACAAGTTCCTTTAGCAAGGCCAATGCACTTGCAAGTAAGTCATCCAAATGAATATCAGATATTTTTTCCTTCATGCAATTATTGTTGTTCCGCTTTTACCTTGTATTAAATCTTTTAAATTAATTGAGTTACCAATGATCACCTTGCTTACTCCTTTATTCATTGCAGTAAATGCGTTATCAATTTTTGGCAAAATGCCCGCATATAATTTTTGTTCCTGTTTTAAGTGTTCGTAGCTATCAGGCCGCAGTTGAGCAATGACGCTGCTTTCGTCATTTATGTCAGCAAGCACGCCATCTTTTTCAAAGCAATAGATAAGGTTTACAGCGTACAATTTTGATAAAGCAACGGCTATGACAGAAGTGATGGTATCTGCATTGGTATTTAAAATATTCCCCTCCCCATCGTGCGTTAACGGAGCCATTACCGGAACAAGATTATTGTCTAAAAATAATTGCAACATGGTTGCATCTGTTTCATCAGCAGAAGTGTCACCAACCCATCCATAATCAATTCTTTTAATCTGACGTTTATGGGCGGCTAACACATTTGCATCTGCGCCGCAAAGCCCGATAGCATTACATTTTAAAGATTGTAAAGCAGCTACAATTGTTTTATTTACAAGGCCGCCGTAAACCATTGTAACAAGGTCAATGGTGGCGTCATCTGTTATTCTTCTGCCATCTATATAATTTGATTTTATACCAAGCTTGTCGCCAATAGCTGTTGCAATTTTGCCACCACCATGCACTAAAATTTTTTTATTTTTTATAAAAGAAAAATCAGATAAAAAAGATAGAAGGCTTTTTTTATTATCTATAACATTGCCGCCAATTTTTATTATAAACAGTGATTCTTTTGTATTTGCAGATATGGCGATGCTCATGTTTTATTTTTTAAAACCTGCGCCAGCACAGCTTGTGCGGCCCATACACGGTTAGATGCCTGTTCCGTTATAAGAGAGTTTTCACTGTCTAATACTTCATCACTTATTTCCACATTTCTGCGAACAGGCAGGCAATGCATGATCCTGGCATTGTTAGTTACTGAGAGCTTTTGCCTGGTAAGCATCCAGTCATTGGCATCTGCTTTTATAATGCCATAATCTTTATAACTGCTCCAGTTTTTTACATACACGAAATCGGCGTCTTTTAGTGCATCATCCTGATCGTTTATAACTGCTGCTGCTTGTGTAAATCTTTTATCTAACTCTAATCCTTGTGGATGGGCGATAACAAAATCAAATTTATTTGAAGCGTTTATCCATTCACAGAAGCTGTTAGAAACGCATTGTGGCAAAGGCTTTACATGCGGAGCCCATGTTAAAACTACTTTGGGTTTTTGTTTATAAGAAGAAATATTATCATTAATAGTTATAAGATCAGTTAAGCTTTGCAAGGGATGAACTGTAGCGCTTTCAAGGCTTATGACCGGCTTTCCTGAATACTTTACAAACTGGTTCATCACCTGCTCATTATAATCTTCTTCTCTGTTTTTTAATGAAGGAAAAGTGCGTAACCCTAATACATCAAAATAATTTCCCAGGATGGGTGCAGCATCTTTTATATGCTCCACTGATGATCCATTCATAACAGCGCCATCTTCAAATTCGAGTGACCATCCATCTTGCGAAGCATTGAAAACAATAGCTTCCATGCCTAAATTTTGCGCAGCAACCTGTGTACTTAAACGCGTACGAAGGCTTGGATTTAAAAATATTAAGCCAATTCTTTTCCCTTTACCAAGCGTTACATCTTTAAGAGGATTGTTTCTATATTTAATTGCAGCGCTTATTAGATCATCAATATTTCCTGCATCTTTTACTGAAAGAAAGTTTCTCAATTTTTTTTGCAATTAAGCGATAAAGGTATATTTATAAAAAACTATTTAATGCAGGTATATCAGCATAGTTATTTGAAAGCGCTGTCACTTCGCTCTTCAAAGCTTTTAAAAAATCATCAGCATCTTCTTTTGTCAAACTCAATGCAGGCAACAATCTTATCACATTTGGCTTTGCTTCTCCCGTAAAAATATTATGCTTTATCAATAAGTTTTTTTTAAGCTCCTTCAACTCTTCAGGCACATCAAAGCCAATCATCAGACCTCTTCCCCGAACATATTTTAATGAAGAAATCTTCGCTATTTCTTTTACCAGATATTCTCCGATAGTCTTTGCATTATTTAACAGATCTTCCTGCTCTATCACTTCCAACACGGCCAGTGCAGCAGCACACGCTAAATGATTACCACCGAAAGTGGTGCCCAGCATGAAATGTTTTGAATGAATATGCGGTGCAATTGAAATGCCTGCAACAGGAAAACCATTGCCCATTCCTTTAGCCATTGTATAAATATCCGCATCAATATTTGCATAATCATGCGAGTAAAATTTACCGGTTCTTCCATAGCCACATTGTACGGAATCTGCGATAAACACTGCATTATATTGAGTGCATAACTTTCTTATCAATTGCAAAAATGAAACAGCAGCAATATTAATTCCACCCACGCCTTGTATGCCTTCAATGATTACCGCACAAACAATTTCACCGTTTTTATCAAAGTAATTTTGCAAAACATTCTCATCATTAAAAGGCAGAAAAATAACATTATCAGTTTCATTTACAGGAGCAATGATAGATGGATTATCTGTCGCAGCCACAGCAAGAGATGTGCGCCCGTGGAAAGCTTTGGAAAATGAAATAATATTTTTTCTTTTATTATAAAATGATGCAAGCTTCAACGCATTTTCATTTGCCTCTGCACCGGAATTACAAAGAAATAACTGGTAATCCTTTTTACCTGAAACCTTTCCTAATTTATCAGCAAGCTGTTGTTGCAAAGGAATCTTTATTGAGTTAGAATAAAAAGCAATCTGCTCAAGTTGTTCTTCAATTCTCGCAACCCAATGCGGATGTGTATGCCCGATACTGATTACCGCATGGCCTCCATACATGTCAATATATTTATTGCCTTTATCGTCCCAAACATAGGAGCCGCGCGCCTTTACAATATTTATATCATTAAGCGGATAAACGTCAAATAGAGTCATTAAAAATAATTTGCTTTTAATTTTAAGCTCATCTTTTCATCAAGGCCAAACATTAAGTTCATATTCTGTAAAGCCTGGCCACTGGCGCCTTTCAGCAGGTTATCTATTTCAGAATGAATAACAATGTTGTCTTTTTCTTTTTCAATATGAATAAAACAATTATTAGTATTTACCACTTGTTTTAAAAATATGGGGTCAGCGCTAATTTTCACAAATGGGTGTGAAGAATAATATTTCTTAAACATTGAATAAATGTTATCCAAACTCTCATCGCATTTTAATTGCGATGTGATAAAAATACCTCTTGTAAAATCCCCGCGCCACGGCACGAAGTGAACAGCAATTTCCTTAGCTGATATAGAATGTAAAGATTCGCTTATCTCTCCCAAATGTTGATGAGTAAGGCTTTTGTAAGCCTGTATGTTATTTTGCCGCCATGAAAAATGAACAGCGGCTGAAAGTGTTTGCCCTGCGCCTGTTGAGCCCGTGATGCCTGTTGTGTACACATCGCTTAATAAATTATTTTTTGCCAAAGGCAATAAGCCAAGCTCAATAGCAGTAGCGAAACAGCCGGGGTTAGCAACGCTTTCTGCATGTTTTATTTTTTCACGATTCAATTCAGGCAAGCCATAAACAAATTCTCTTTCATTAAAAATTGATCCTTCTTTCAATCTGAAATCCTGGGCGAGCGATATAACTCTTATTTCTTTTGGAATGATATTTTCTTTTAAAAACTTGCTTGCTTCTCCATGGCCCACACATAAAAAAAGAACATCAACATTATCATTAGTTTGCCTGGAAAAAGTAAGGTCAGTTTCACCTGTCAAATCCTGGTGCACTGTGTGTAAATGCTTGCCGGCGTTGCTTTTGCTGTGAACAAAAATTAATTCTGATAATGGATGATTCATTAATAACCTGATCAGTTCTCCACCAGTATATCCTGCGCCACCAATAATGCCCACACGTATTTTATTATTCATCAGCCATATGTTTTACAGCATGATAAATTGCTGTCTGATTACCAAATATTTTGCTGAAGCCCCTCACGTCATCACCACTCCAGCCTGTATTCATTTCGCCATATTTACCAAATTTGCTGCTCATTAAATCATAAGGTGAGCTAATTCCGGTTACGAGGTAACGGTAAGGTAACAGCTGCAAAAATACATCGCCGGTTACCTGGCTTTGTGATGATTGCAGGAACGCTTCTATATCTCTCATTACGGGATCTAAAATTTGTCCTTCATGCAGCCAGTTTCCATAAAATTCAGAAAGCTGATTTTTTAAATTCAATTGCCATTTCGTAAGCACATGCTTTTCCAGCGCATGATGTGCCTTAATGATAATAACGGGCGCAGCAGCCTCAAACCCAACCCTGCCTTTAATCCCAATAATCGTATCGCCTACATGTATATCTCTGCCTATAGCGTAAGGCCCGGCAAGCGTTTGCAAATATTGTATGGCTTCAAAAGGCTCCGCAAATTTCTTATCATTCACTTCAAACAACTCGCCTTTACTAAAATGAAGTTTTACTTCTTGCGGCTTTTTTGCAGTGAGTTGTGTGGGCCATGCTTCTTCTGGCAGCATTCCGTTCGACAATAGTGTTTCCTTACCACCAACACTCGTTCCCCAAAGGCCTTTGTTTATTGAATAGGCAGACTTCTCAAAATTCATTTTTATACCCTTTGATTTTAAATAATCAATCTCCTGCTCCCTTGATAATTGCATATCACGAATGGGTGTAATTATTTCAACGCCAGGTATCATTACATGAAAGATCATATCGAACCTTACCTGGTCATTACCTGCGCCGGTGCTGCCATGCGCTACTGCATCAGCATTCAATTTCTTTACATGCCCAGCTATTTGCAAAGCCTGCGAAAGCCGCTCTGCGCTTACACTTAAGGGATAAGTGTTGTTCTTTAAAACATTACCAAAAATGAGATATTTAATGATCGAATTGTAATAGGTTTTTATAGCATCAATGGTTGTATGCGTAGTTACGCCCAGCGCTTTTGCATGTGAGGCAATATCATCTAGTTCCTTTTGTGTAAAGCCACCTGTATTTACAATAATACTATGCACTTCATATTTCAGTTCGCCGGTAAAATACTTTACGCAAAAAGATGTATCAAGGCCGCCGCTAAAACCAATCACAACTTTTTTGCTCATTAAATATTTTTTTAAAGATTAAAGAAAAGATGTAAAATAAATTTTGCTGTGCCTGTCTTTTTCTTTTTTAAATACCTGATAAGCCTGCTGTGTTTTATCCGCATAAATCTTTCATACTGCTTTGAGTTTTTTTGAAATTCTGCAGCCGTTTCCTCAGGCTCATAATGGTCTGCGGGATCGTACAACATGGCAGTACACATACAGTTTTTTCTTTCTTTGCTCATTAAAATATCATAGTTCACACAGCTTTTACAACCTGCCCAAAAGTTATCATCGTTGGTAAGCTCCGAATAAGTGACTGGCTCGTAACCCAGGTCGCTATTGATCTTCATCACGGCAAGACCTGTTGTTAATCCAAAGATTTTTGCATGAGGATATTTTTCTCTTGACAGGTCAAAAATTTTATGCTTAATGTTTTTTGCTACGCCGGTTTTTCTGAAAGCTGGCGCTACAATAAGGCCACTGTTGGCAACAAAGCTTTCATGGCCCCACGCTTCAATGTAACAAAAGCCAACCCAGGTGCCGTCTTCCGTTAAGGCAATTACGGCTTTACCTTCCTGTATTTTTTGCTGAATATATTCTGCTGATCGCTTTGCAATACCAGTGCCCCGTGCCTGCGCAGAAGCTTCCATCTCATCGGTGATGGTTGTTGCATAAATAAGATCGGAGACGGTGGCAATACGAACAATTATATTTGATTGTTCCACTTTGCTTTTTATTTTAAATGAATGATCTGGTGAATGGGGGATTTTTTCACTGATAGGGGCAAATGTAAAATGCTCGGCCTATCAGCATCCAGGTCGGAAACAGCGAAGAGGCATGATTTGCACAGCAATTGTATTTTCTGCAACAAAAAAATCTATTTGATAAAAACCTTTCACTTCTTATTTCATTTAATTAATTAGAAGAATGCAAATGTATATTTTTTTGCAATGCGATATTTAAAACGTTCTCAGGAATTTGTTATTGTTTCTGCAAGCGGTTTTTTTATCCAGCTTTCAAGCTTATCTGCAATCAGGCGATCGTTGCTTAATCTGGGCACTTTGTTTTGGCCGCCAAGCTTACCTATCTCTTTCATATAATTTATAAATCCATTTTTTTGAACAGGGGTAATCTTTAAAACATGTAAAATGCTGCCTTTGATAAGATCATCATAATAAATATTTTTTCTTCTTAAATTATCATCCACTTTTAATGCAAACTTTTTAAGATTGACCGGCATATTTTCAAATTCGATAAACCATTCGTGGTAACTTTTATTTGTATCATCAGATATTTTAGGCGCAACCGTAAACTCTGTAATCTTTATATTTTCCTCTGCGGCAGCTTTCATTAAAGCGCTTTCCACTTCTTCACCAATTACGTGCTCGCCGAATGCAGAAATATAATGCTTCACCCTTCCGGTTACGCAAATACGGTATGGATTTAAAAAAATAAATTTTATAACATCGCCCATATTGTATGCCCACAAACCCGCATTACTGCTCACTATCAGCACATAGTTTTCATTCAGCTTTACATCTTTCAAAGTAATTCTTGACGGGTTCTTATCATAAATTTCAGATGCAGGGATAAATTCAAAAAAGATTCCGCTGTCAGTGTTCAGCAGCATCCCATCTTTTTTTATACCATCCTGAAAAGCAAAAAACCCTTCGCTTGCAGGGTACAATTCTATGGTATCAATCTTCTTTCCTATTGTTTCAAAAAGTTTTGTTTTGTAAGGCGCAAAATTTACACCGCCCTGTACCATTACACTAAACTCAGGAAAAATATCTTTAATTTTTTTACCAGTCTTTTTAACCAAAGCATCAAAATACATCTGCATCCACGGCGGTATACCACTTATCAGCGTCATGTTTTCATTTACTGTTTCTTCTACAATTTTATGTAGCTTTTCTTCCCAGTCATCTATACAATTGGTTTCAAAAGACGGAAGCTGATTGGAGCGCAAATAAGTAGGTATATGATGATTAACGATGCCGCTTAATCTTCCGGTAGGCACGCCGCCTACCCTTTCCAGCTCAGGAGAGCCGCTAAGAAAAATCATTTTTCCATTGGCAAATTGAGCATTGCCGCTTTCATACATATAACAAAGCAAAGCATTGCGTGCAGTGTTTATATGATTAGGAATTGAATCTTTTGTAATCGGTATATATTTTATACCACTTGTGGTACCACTTGTTTTTGCAAAATAAATAGGTAATCCTTTCCATAAGATATTATGCTTACCCTGCTTTACTTTATCAATATATTTTTCAAAATCTTCATACTCTCTTACAGGTACATTTTTTATAAAGTCATCATAATTTTTTATTGTAGTAAAATGATGCTCTTTGCCGAATTCCGTTTTTGCTGCAGATTTTATTAATGATTGAAATATTTTTTCCTGGTCTTCAATTGCTGTAAGCGCAGACTTGCGTATTTGCTTGTGAATGTAGGTTGCAAAAGGTTTTGCCAAAAAAGATTTGATCTTCATAACAGGCTTCATCTTATGTGCAAATTAAATAGAAATTGTAAATTATCTGTTTCGGGATCAGTAACAATTACAAGGCCAGTTATTTTCAAGATCAATGCAGGTTATAACCACCAACCCGTCACTTTCAGGGGCAACCACTACCCGCAAATGCTGGTGTTCATTATCGTATCCTTCTAATGCATACGTTTGATCGCCTTTGCTGCCCACACGGCTCTTCGCATCATTCACAGCGCCGGTTCGTATTATTTCTTTTAATTCATCTTCATTTATATGTCTGCAATCCATCCTGCACCTGGCATGTTTAGTTAAAATAATATGGCTTGTGTTTCTATATAATGCCTGGGCATCGCTGTTATTATTTATACAACCATTTAAAAAATGTAGTTGTAAAAATGTGAAAATAATAATAACACAATTTGCAAGTTGCTTCATAGTTTTATAAAATGCAATGATAGCCTGCAAGATAATTTTTAAAAACATTATTGTATAATTTTGCAGCTTATGTCCATCACAAGATCAGTTGCACTACACACACTTGGCTGCAAGCTTAACTATGCTGAAACATCAGCAATAGAAAGGATTTTGACAAATGATGGATTTGTAAAAAAAGATTTTACTGAACAAGCAGATGTGTATGTGATAAATACTTGTTCTGTAACTGATAATGCAGATAAAGAATGCCGTTATTTAGTAAGAAAAATTCAGAGAAATGCTCCTAAGGCAATGGTAGTAATTACAGGTTGTTATGCGCAGTTAAAGCCTAAAGAAATTGCTTCGATAGATGGTGTGGATCTTGTGCTGGGAGCTGCAGAAAAATTTAATATTATACAGCACCTTACTGAACTTACAAAAAATGACAGCGCTAAAATTTGCAGTTGCGATGCAACAGAAATAAATGGCTTTCATTCATCTTTTTCCATACATAAAAGAACAAGAACCTTTCTAAAAGTTCAGGATGGCTGTAATTACAGTTGTTCATTTTGCACCATACCCATGGCACGCGGCAAAAGCAGGAGCAACAGCATAAAAAATGTTTTACTTGATATAAAAAAAATAAAAGAAGAAGGTGCCAAAGAGATTGTGCTTACAGGTATCAATCTTGGCGACTTTGGTAAAGATGCGAACGGCAATGAAACATCAGATAATTTTTATGACTTGTTATGTGCTATAGAAAATTTTGATGGAGCAGATCGTTATCGCATTTCATCCATAGAGCCTAATCTTTTATCTGAAAAAATAATAGAGTTGGTTGCTGCGAGTAAAAAGATAATGCCACATTTTCATATACCCTTACAAAGCGGAAGCAATAAAATACTGGCGGGCATGCGCCGCCGTTATAAAAAAGAATTATATGCAGAAAAGGTTTTATATATAAAAAAATTAATGCCTCATTGCTGTATTGGTGTTGATGTAATAACAGGCTTCCCCGCAGAAACAAATGATGATTTTATTGATACAGTTCAATTTCTTGAAAGCCTTGATGTTTCTTACTTGCATGTTTTTACTTACTCTGAAAGGGATAATACACACGCAATAAACATAACCCCTGCGGTGCCTGTGGATGTTCGCAATCAGCGCACTAAAATTTTACGTAATTTATCTTATAAAAAAATGAACGGCTTTTGCTTAAACCACGAGGGCGAGACCAGGAAAGTGCTGTTTGAAAATCCAAATAAAAATGGAATGATGGAAGGCTACACTGATAATTATATAAAAATTTTTGCACCTTATAAAAGTGAATGGTGCAATAATATTATTGACTGGAAATTATAATGAAAACATTTGTTGTAAATATAAAATTTGATTTGCCGGATAACTTTATGGACTACATTCCGGCACATAGAACCTATATAAACCTGCTTATAAATACCAATGTTATAGAAAGCTACGCAGTAAGTATGGAAACGCACCGATCGTGGATCATCATTAATGCTGCATCCAAAAAAGCTGTGGATAAAATTCTTGCAAAGTCCACACTGCACAGGTTTTGGACTTACGATATTGATGAACTTTTTGTGTACGACAGCCAGAATTTTCGCTTGCCTAAATTGCAGTTAAACTAAAATTTTATTTTCCAATTCAATCAATAACGGTACCTGCCCCGCGTTAATTTTTTCTTTTGCAATTGAAAGAGAAAACCATTGCGCTTTATCTGCCTCGGGAAATCTTTGCATCTTCCCTGACCTGGGCGGCCATTGAATCTCAAAATAATTGGATACAATTTTTTTTGCATCTATATCTTTTTCAATTGCCCAGGCAAATATCTTTTTTCCCGATTTTATTACAACAGGCTGCATCTCTATAAAATCCCCGTGTATAGAAATGCCGGTTTCTTCTGTAAACTCACGGATGGCGGCCTTTAATGGTTCTTCATCATTTGTAAATTCACCTTTAGGAATTGACCACACGCCATCATCTTTATTTTTAAAAAACGGGCCGCCAGGGTGTATCAGAAATATCTCCAAGGTCTTTTGTACTTTTTTGTAAACTATTAAACCTGCACTTTGTTTTTTTATCATAAAGAAATTTAAACCAACCTTAACATTGGTATGTGTATCTTATAATAAAATTAAAAACCATTAACCACATATTTGTAAAAGACATTCGAATGATTTTTTCGTAAATAGTTTATGTTTATTGATATGTAATTTTTAACTTATGAAATCAAAGAATCTTTTTATTATATCTGCCTTCTTACTGTTCTTATCGTCATTTTTATCCTGCAAAAAAAGTAAAGACAGCACCCCTGCCACTCCGTTAGATTCTTCCCAGGAAGCAGTGGTGGCAAGGGATTCAGCGTTGATAGATGCAAGGGATTTTTATATATGGTATAACCAGATACCTTCCACATTCAATGCGCAGAGCTATACCGACCCTTCAACAGAGATGGTTGCAATAAGAGCTTACAGCAATGAGCCCGGTTATACGTCACCTGTTGATAAATGGAGTTACGGAATTTTAAAAGCAGATTGGAACGAGTTAACCGAAGGTGTGGGCTACGTAAATAATATAGCAACCAGCGGCGATTTCGGAATGACCGTGCTTTTTAAAGCTGATGGCGATTTAAGAGTGCGGTTGGTTGAAAGGCTTTCTCCTGCCGGAAGTGCAGGCATACAGCGTGGATGGCGCATTACTAAAATAAATGGCAATAGTAACATTACCCTAAATAATTCAGACTATATTATTAATGCGATCTTTTACAGCGCCAGTTCTACATTCACTTTTGTAAAGCCGGATGGCACAACCGTTGATATGACATTAAATGCCAGCACTTATACGCAGCAGCCTGTTTATCTCGATACAACTTATACCATTGGCTCAAAAGTTATAGGCTATCTTGTTGTGAATTCTTTCTTAGGAGATACTACTCAAATGTATACTGCTTACCAGGCAGCTATGAATAATTTTTCAGCAAAAAATGTTACCGATATTATTGTTGACCTGAGATATAATGGCGGTGGCTATGTATCTGCACAGGCAAAGCTTGCAGATTATCTTGCACCCACGTCAGCTAATGGAACCCTTATGATGAAAGAAACTTTTAATGATAAGCACCAGGATTATAATACCACATTATATTTTAATAAAACTGGGCCATTAAACCCTAATCACATTTTATTTATTGTTACTGATTTTACTTTATCAGCAAGCGAATTACTTATAAATAATTTAAGGCCTGAAATGACAGTAACGCTTGTAGGCCCCGATAACACAGGTGGCAAGCCCGTCGGATTCTTTCCGCTTTCTGCGGGAAACTGGTATGTATTTCCTGTTTCTTTCAGATCATTTAACAGTGCTAATTACGGCGGATATTTTAATGGCTTTACTCCTGAACAACCCGCAATAACGCCTGATGGACTTGATAAAAACTGGGGCGACACATCTGAAAGCTGTCTTGCCAAATCAATTAAATACATAACCACCGGTAGCTTTGCACGCCTTATAAATGAAGAACCTTATACACAGGATGCATCTTTAAAAGCAGCCAACAGAAACTTTGACATGGGTTTCAAAGGCAGTATTGACACAAGAGGAATGAAATAACCACATCTTTATTGCAATAATTTAATACCGGTTTGTGTAAAAATTATTTTTTTTTCTTTAAATAATTTTCCTGTTGTCATCTTGAAAGTTTTTTTGCTCATAGCAAAAAATGAGTAGATTTCTTCCGGTGCAGAAGCATCGTTATAAGGAAGATACCCATCGTTATTTTTCAATAAGCTCAATATTTTCAGGCTTTCATCATCTACCCTGGTGTAGCCGGGTGTGCCAGCCGCTACATCTATAAGATAAGTTGCCGGCAAAGAGTTTTCCTTATTTTCAACCTTTGTAATTTTTTTGATAAAGCCCTTAAAGCGGTCGCCAATTGCAATTGTGCGATACACTTCATTAAAATGAAGCAAACCTTCATGTTTATTGTTGATGATGACTGCATAACCAAGATCTGTTTTTCTGTGTACGAGCAAGTCAACAATGTCCATTTCTTTTACCAAAATATCTCCGTTGTTTAAAAAAGTCTCAATTTTTTCTGTAGCATACAAGCGTCCTGTTTGTTCATCTTTCAGGATCTTTACAATGTATTGTCCACCTGGCCTCATAAAACTTTTTTGTTTGCTGCGTGGCACAAAAATATCTTTCATAAGCCCGAGGTCAAGAAAAGCGCCGTGTGCGTTGGTGCTTACCACTTTAAGCATTACAATATCGCCAAGCACTCCCAATGGTTGCTGTGTGGTCGCAATTGGCCTATCTTCCCCATCGTAATATAAAAAAACTTTTATCTCGTCGCCAATTTTCAAGCTTTGCGGCACAAAGCGTTTAGGTAATAAAATACCATTTTCCCCATCATCAAGAAAAAAACCCATTGGTTTTTCTTTCATCACTTTCATTACGTTATATTCACCAATACGTATCATTATATTAATAAGTCTTGTTATAGAATTTGATATAAAAATCCTGGAAATACTATTTTTTCCAGGCGCCTAATAGTCTTCGTAATATAATAATTTCTGCCGTATGATAAGCATTATGGTCTGCTATTAACAGCGCTTCCCTGAGCAGTGATTGCCCATTGCCATGCTCAAAAGGTTTGTAGATGTCATCAGCATCTTTCAGTAAATCAATAAATGCATTCTGGTCTTCTTTTATTTTTTTTATACAATCCTCCCAGGCCGCTTCATTATCCGGCGCTGCTTCCTTTGGCCAGTATTCATCAGGCCATTTGGGTGATACATGCTTCGGGTTTCTTGAAAATTCCAGTATATCCCATTGCGCTATGCGCATGTGTTCAGCAAGCTGCCAAATGCTGTATGGTAAAGCATTTGGCTTAGTGCCCAACAACTTAAAAGGTATATCTTTTAATGCATCATCAAGAGAGGCATGAGCATTTCCTTTGGTGATAAGATCGGTTACATTTTTTATTAAAGGCTTTAAATGATCTTCATTATTACTTTGATCGTTCATAGATCTTATTTTACTTATTATTAATTAAAATGATAAATGTTAAAAAATAAATTTAGCCCCTTGCATACTATATTAAATAAAATGTATGTTATTAAAAAGCATAAACACACATGTAACTTACAAATCTTTTATGTGTCTTATAAGCAAGAATTTAAATTAAAAATCACATGAAAACAAATTCTACACATCAGGAAATTTTGCTTCTTACCGGCACATCATTTTCTTCAAAAGAATGGAGCTACAAGGATAGCGATAAAAAAAACAATCTTACAGAAAAGGAACAGCTGGAAGAAGCATGCTATAATGGAATGCTGGAACAAATGCTACCGGAAGTTTTTACAAAACTGACCGCAAAAAACAGAATGTATCTCTGGGATATTAAGCAAGGTAATTCTTTTATAGAGCTTGAGCTTGGCGAGGCGCCAGAAGAAAAGGAAAATTATTTTTCTATTGATCCTTACTCATTCCTTCACCTTCAGGAGTTATCCTGATTATAACTTATTGCTGATTTTTGATCAAGTAATAAAATAAAAGTTTCAATTACTTTATCAATCTCTTTCAGCATTTTATCATCGGTTATCTTTCCGTAATTATTTATTTTACCTCTTGCGCCTTGTAATACAATTATGGAATTACCATCCATCTTACATTGTAAAGTTTCCAAAATTAATGTAAGCTGATTGCAGGCTTTTTCTCCAAGCCCGGAAGCTATAAAACCAACAACAGGCTTGCGGGTGAATATGGTAGTGGCCACGCACCATTCTAATGCATTTTTTAAAACTGCAGGCAAACTAAAAACGTATTCCGGCGAACAAATAATAATGCCATCAGCGCTTACCACTGCTTCCCTGAAAGCTGCTACAGGTGCAGGTATGGGATCAATATCAGGGTCAGGGTTGAAATGTGGAAGCGAATCCAACCCATCAAAAAAATGGACAGAAAACTTTTCACTATATCTTTCTTTTATAGCTTGTAAAATAAACTCATTGGAAGAATTTTTTCTTATGCTACCGGATATGGCCAAAATACTTTTCACCTTATCATTTTATTATTATTGTATGTAGCGCCAGGCAATAAATAATTATTGTTACTCATTTATTGAGCGCTTAGTAACTCCCAGCTTTGTTATTACAACCGGTTTTATAAAACCATTTGTATCGAAATACATTTTATCTATGCAAACCACTCTTGAGTTTCCATCTGTTTCGCCCAAAGGCCTGCAGTGATACACTATATACCACTCATCGGTACCGGGCACATTCATAACAGAGTTATGCCCGGCGCCTGTAGCTATCGCTGTATCTTGCTGCAAGATCTTGCCGATCCTTTTGAAAGGGCCGAATGCAGAATTACCAATTGCGTAAGCCACGCTGTAATCAGGGCCTCCCCAGTCGCCCTCCGACCACATAAGATAATATTTATTTTTTCTTTTAAACATTAATGGCCCTTCCACATATTTTTCAGGAGTTATTTCTTTGAAAATTGCCGTATCACTAAAAGGTGTAAAACCCGTAAAATCATCATTAAGCAAACCAATGTTGCAATGCCTCCAGCCGCCATAAATAAGATAATATTTGTTACCATCTTTAAAAACAAACTGGTCTATTGGCTGTGCACCATTATAAAAATTATTGATCAATGGCTTATTAAGATAATCGGTAAAAGGGCCACCGGGCCTATCTGAAACAGCTACACCTATTCCGCCGGATTGCCCATTATTTTGTATATCATTGGCACCAAAAAAGAAATAATACTTACCATTTTTTTTTGTAATAGCAGGCGCCCACATAGCTCTGTGCGCCCATTTTATTTTTGAAGTATCTGTAATATCATGATGCTTTGTCCAATGTATAAGATCAGGCGAAGAAAAAGCATCAAAGTAAACCTGCTTATCATAAGGTGCAGAATAAGTAGGATAAATCCAATATTCATTATTAAATATTGCAGCTTCCGGGTCAGCATACCAGCCGCTAAATACAGGGTTTCCAGATGTTATCTTTTGCTGCGCAAAAAGCATTAATGTGTTACACCACGTAATTAATAAAACAATACATAATTTTTTCATCCGCAATTTTTGTGGGTTAAAATTATACAGTTCTCTTATTACAAATATTAATTTATAAGAGCAATCATAAAAAATATCTCATAAACTTTTCACTTGGAAATTGAATAAATGTGCATTAAGTACACATTATTTTAGTTATAAAAATAAATATAAATAAGTTTGGGCATCACGCATACATCTTGCTGAAACCCTTTGAATTCAGTGGTTTACAGGCGCTACAATTTATTTTAAGATGAAGAAACAGCCAATAAGTTAGTTTGTATATCAATAGGTCTCAGTATAATTTTGTGTCATGATTGCTGGTTATGAAGACAAAAACAAATTTAATCATACTAAAAAAATTAAAAGTTATGAAAACAGTAATCGCAAAAACACGAACAATCACAATGGGTTTATTTATCCTTTGTGTAATGGGTTTAGTTAACACAGCTACCGCAGGAAACGGGCCTTCAAATCCTGCAAAGCTTACATTCGTTGGCAAGGTGCAAAACCGCCCGGTGTTTCAGCTGGATCTTAATAATGGTACTGCCGGTATTTATTTTATTTCCATTAAAGATGCAAATAACAACATACTATATTCAGAGAAGGTGAAAGGCGCAAATGTTTCAAGAAATTATCAATTTGATGTTGATGATGCCGAACTTAACTCTGCTGACTTTGGCGTAAAAGTAGAAGTTACTTCTGCTGCAACTCACCAAACTAAAGTGTACAGGATAAGTTCAGAAACAAAGGTTACTTCTAACATAGTAGTAGCTCAGTTATAAACTCGTAATACTTTTTAATTAAACCTGTTAAAGACTGCCGGTTAAGACGGCAGTCTTTTTTATTTATTGCCATGCTAAGCTTTTTCGTGTGTTACATAACCGTTACCTTACATTTGTATCCTTACTGATAGTAATACTTTTAAAATTCCTGTGAAATAAAATTTTATCTCAAATTCATTTTCATCTACAGGCTAACAGTTATCCTGCATACGTTTTTATAAATAAAAAAGATCACAATTTCCATTCAGCTTCCATAATAGAATTTAGGCTTACTTCAGCTTTGCAATTTGCTCATCGTAATATTTTTTTGTCTCAATAACATCCGGAACGCTGTGATACCAGTTGGATTCGTGCTCTATGGATAGCATACCGTTGAAATGCTGATCTTTCAGCTCCTGAAATATTGCAGAAAAGTTAATAACGCCCTTACTTACTACGGTGTCTTCAGATTGTACATCATCAAATTTCTTTATATCTTTTAAATGTACGCCAAACACATGGCCTGCAAGTTTTTTAAGAGCGTCAACAGGGTTCACTCCGTTGCGTGCCCAATGGCCTACATCTGCACATGACCCTATATTGGGATGCCCCTGAATAGCCGCCAACACTGAATCGGGACTCCAATACATATTTGGTTTAGGATGATCGTGTATGGCTACTTTAATGCCATAAGCGCCTGCCATGCTATCCACCATATTCCATTGTGTTTTGATAGGCTCCGCTGTTATATAGCTAAGTCCAAATTCCTTTGCAAGATCAAAGGCCTGCTTCCATTCATTTTTATCGCGGGGAACAATAACGCCCATCGCCATGATGCTAATGCCTTTGGATTGTAATAATTGTTTTAGCTTCAATTTGCTATCAGCAGACATTCTTATGCCAAAGCTATCTTTCAAACCGGCACCCAGCGGCTGTCCCCAAAAGGCTTCGATATATTTTATTCCGGCGCTATCCACTTTATCCAAAGCCTCAGCAAAGGTGAACATTCTGAATGTCCACATTTGAACTCCAAGCTTCCAATTGGCCGTTACATTATTGGTATCATTACTTTTCATTGATGAGTTTGTGGCTGTTGAATCGGTTGTGTTTGCAGATGAATTAGTTGTTGAATTACACTGTACAAGGCACAATATAGATGCACAGCAGAGAAGAACATAAGCAATCTTTTTCATGAATTTATTTTAGTTAAAAAGAATGGACAAGATAAGTATTAATATAAATTTATTGTATAAATTATGTGTTGAATTATTATACTCGCGGAAATTTTAAATAAATTATCATAGGCTGAATGTGTTTAATATTTTCTCTTTAAAATCTGGCTGCTTTCTTGTATAAATGCTAAAAAACAATTCAATGAAAATAACTTTTAAAGGAATCTGGGAAGTATTAAAAAATTCATTTTCTGGTTTCTCTAACGACAGGATACTGAAGCTGAGTGCAGCTCTTGCGTATTATACAGTTTTTTCTGTTGGCCCTTTACTTATTGTAATAGTTTATTTATGCAGCTTCTTTTTTGGAAAACAAGCCGTAGAAGGAAATATTATGGGGCAAATACAAGGATTTGTTGGCCACGACGCGGCCGTTCAGCTTCAGGATATAATTAAAAATGCGGCTGTAAGTGGTAAAGGCACCATTGCTATTACTATGGGCATCATCACGCTTGTAATTGGCGCCACCAGCATGTTTAGCGAGATGCAGGATTCTATCAATATGATATGGGAATTAAAAACCAAACCAAAATCTGCCATCTGGCTTTTTATTAAAACAAGGCTTTTATCTTTCGGAGTTATAGGCAGCCTTGGCTTTCTGCTGCTTGTTTCTTTGGCGGTTTCAGGTGTTATAGAAGCATTAAGCACCAGGCTGCAAAGTCATTTTCACCAGGTAACTGTTATAGTTTTTTATGTGCTGGATCTTGTTATCAACTTTGTGGTAATAAGTGTTTTGTTCGGTGTAATATTTAAGGTACTGCCCGATGCAAAAATAAAATGGAGAGATGTAGTGGCCGGCGCTATTGCAACAGCGGTGCTTTTTATGCTGGGTAAGTTTGCTATATCTTTTTATATTACTAAAACAAAAGTGAGCAGCAGCTATGGCACCGCAGGCTCCCTGGTGGTATTGCTGGTATGGGTGTACTATTCCTCAGTTATTTTATACTTTGGCGCAGAGTTTACAAAAGCTTATGCATTAAAATATGGCGGTCACATTATGCCGAGTGATTATGCAGTTATAGCCAAAACAGTAGAAGTTGAGCATGAAGATAAAAGTATACAGGAAGCAGAAAAACAGCATAATGAAGAATATAAAGATGACGGAAAGAAAACTGTAAAGAGCACTCAGTGATACCAGATAAAGAAAACACTTCTTCACTAAAGAGAGTCAAACAATTTAATGATAGCGTAGGTTTTATATTACTAAAAATTATAAAGTAATTTTACTTCAGTACAATTTATAAGTCTAATATCCGTTTTCAAAAAAGAAGTATCAAAAAAAGCTTAAAAAATTAACAGCCTATTTTAATACTCATATTAATTGTGTATTTTTAGTCCAAAATATGTCCGTACTAATTTGAAAAAAATTTTTTACATATTTATACTTCTTGCCGGTTTACATTTTAGCAGCAACGCCCAGGTAAAGTCGTCATTTATAAATGATGATGAGGCTGTGGGTGTAAAGTTTTATCCCAATCCTGCTGCGAGTTTCATCAATTTTGAGTTTAAGAAAGATTATAATAAAGCCAACACACTTCTTATATATAATTTTATTGGTAAAAAAGTGATAGAGCTAAAAGCGACCGATCAAAAAATGACTGTGCCTCTTACTGATTTTTATCGCGGCGTTTATATCTTCCAGGTTCGCGATGCTAAAGGAAACATTATTGAATCCGGAAAGTTTCAGGTGATGAAATAATTCACTACTATTTTCTAAACTAATTATCCCGCTGTTTATTTTTTTTTGAAAGGAGGTTTGCGCCACCGTCTCTCATAATTTCATCCATATTTCTGTTATTATTTATGATGCCTTTTTCTTCCAGCATACGCATATCTTTGGCATCCCTCAAAAATTCAGAAGCAAAGATGAATTCATTGAGTTTTTCACTTTTATTAAAAATGATTTCTTTGTTATTTCCTTCCCATTCTTTTTTGCCAAAATTTAAGTACAAAATATTTTCACCAATTTCCATAACGCTGTTCATGTCATGTGTATTTATCACAGTGGTCATGTTGTTTTCTTTGGTAATATCATGAATCAGCAAGTCAATAAGCATAGACGTTTGCGGGTCAAGCCCCGAATTGGGCTCATCACAAAAAAGATATTTTGGCTTTAAAGCTATAGCCCTTGCTATGCCTACACGCTTCTTCATGCCGCCGCTTATTTCAGAAGGAAATTTTTTATTGGTATCTTTTAAATTAACGCGATCCAGCACATCGTTTACTCTTTCCAGCTTTTTTTTAGTATCCCAATCAGTAAACATATCGAGCGGAAATTTTACATTTTGCTCAACGGTCATACTATCAAACAGCGCAGAGCCCTGAAAAAGCATACCAATTTGCTGGCGCAATTCTTTACGCTCTTCTTCATGCATTTTAGTAAGGCTTTTATTATCAAAAATAATTTCGCCTTCATCCAGTTCCAGCAGACCTACCATACATTTTTGTAAAACAGTTTTTCCGCTTCCGCTGGTGCCAATAATAAGATTGGTTTTACCCGTTTCCATTACAGCACTTACATCTTTAAGTATCTCTTTGCCATCAAAGCTTTTTCTTACATTCTTTATTTCTATCATAGCTGGGTTGCGTCAATAATTTTTTAATAAAACTTACTGAGCTTATTTTAATTTACCTGTTTTCCCCTGAAAAATTTTATGAAAAATATTACAATAAAAAAAATGCCAGTACATAATCAGCAAATAAAATAAGTATGCAACTGGTAATAACCGCTGTAGTGCTTGCCTGTCCTATTTCTAATGCGCCGCCTTTTACATTATAGCCATAAAATGAAGATACACTGCTTATAATAAAAGCAAATGTGTAGCCTTTCACTATGCCAAACCAAATGTTTTTTGCGGTAAAGCTGTCAAGCAATCCTTTATCATAAGTATCAGTAGAAATGATGCCACCAAGGCTGCCTGCAAGCCTGCCACCATAAATGCCCAGAGCCATTGCAAGTATTACCAGCAAAGGAATAGTAATGAGCGCTCCAAGTATTTTGGGAGCTACCAAATATGATTTTGTATTAATGCCCATAATTTCCAACGCATCTATCTGCTCGCTCACACGCATGTTGCCCAATTCGCCTGCAATTTTACTGCCTACAACTCCTGCAAGAACGATACAAACCAATGTGGGAGCGAACTCCAGGATAACTGTATCGCGCACAATCTGTGCTATAGTTTCTTTAGGAATGATAGGACTTGTAAGCTGGTAAGCAGTCTGAACAGCGCTTACTGCCCCCATAAACACAGAGATGATGGCAACAATACCCAAAGAACCCATACCTATTTCCACCGACTGATGCATTAGTTCTTTCCAATACATTTTAAGATTTTCAGGCTTGGTAAACATGCCTTTAATCATTATAATATATGCGCCTATTGTTGAAAATAATTTCATTAAAAATTTGCTTAAATATAAATACAATCAGGATGTCTCCACAGCAGTTTTTCTAAAACGCTTCCACCTGCCTGCAGTTTGTTCTTCTGTTATTGTTTTATTAGAGCATTTCATTTGTGCGTCTACCACGGCTATCAACACCATATTGAAAATGCTGCGTACCGAACTGCCCAACTGTAATATATGAACAGGTTTGCTAAGTCCTAAAAGTATGGGACCGATTGCATCAAAGCCCGCTACTTCCTGTAAAAGATTATAAGCTACGTTTCCTGTGGCCAAATTTGGGAAGATGAGCACATTCACATCTTTGTTCACCAGCTCGCTAAATGGATAATTATCTCTAATAACTTCTTTGTTAAAAGCAACGTTAGCCTGTATTTCCCCATCAACAGTAAGCGATGGATCTTTTTGCTTTACAATTTCCCGTGCATCGGCTACCAGCCTGGCTTCCGGCGAGTTGCTGCTTCCAAAGTTAGAATAGCTAACCATAGCGATAACAGGCGTCATTCCAAAATTTCTAACTTCCTTGGCAACCATCAATGCTATGTCGGCAAGCTCTTCTGCTGTAGGATTAAAATTTACTGTGGTATCTGCAAGAAAAATAGGCCCTTTCTTAGTCATAATGATATACATGCCGGCAACTTTGTTAGAGCCATTTTCCAACCCGATTATTTGCAGAGCCGGACGTATGGTATCCGGATAATTTTTGGAAAGCCCTGATATCATTGCATCTGCTTCGCCTGTTTCCACCATCATGCAGCCAAAGTACAGCCGGTCTTTCATTATTTTTTTTGATTCATAATAATTAAATCCTTTGCGTTGTCGCTTTTCAAAAAACAGCTCGCCATATAATATTCTTTTTTCTTCAGATTCATCACTTTTAGGATCTATTATTGGCATTCCTGTAAGGTCAATACCATTTTCCAAAGCTATCTGTGCTATATTTTTTGGGTCACCAAGCAATATAGGATACGCAAAACCCTCATCCTGTATAAGCTGTGCGGTCTTTAATATTTTTTGATTTTCTGCTTCCGCAAAAACAACGCGCTTGGGATTTTTTCTTGCTTTGCTGCCGATAATTCTTAACAACTGATTATCTATGCCAAGCCTTTCATTTAATTTATTAATATATCCATCCCAATCTGTAATTGGCTCGCGGGCCACACCGCTTTCCATAGCAGCTCTGGCAACCGCTGGCGCCACTGTAGAAAGCAGCCGGTTATCCAAAGGTTTTGGTATGATATAGGTAGGGCCAAAAACAATGCTTTTTTCATTGTAAGCAAGAATAACCATATCAGGCACTACAGTTTTTGTAAGGTCAGCCAAAGCTTTTACAGCAGCGAGCTTCATGGCTTCATTAATTTGTGTGGCTCTTACATCCAGCGCACCGCGAAAGATGTAGGGAAAGCCTAAAACATTATTCACCTGGTTAGGATAATCGCTTCTCCCGGTCGCCATTATTACATCTTTTCTAGCTCCAATTGCTTTATCATAACTTATCTCCGGATCAGGGTTAGCCATGGCAAACACAATTGGGTTTTTAGCCATGCTCTTTACCATTTCGGGCGTTACCACATTACCCACACTTAAACCAATAAATACATCAGCATCTTTCATTGCCTGCGCAAGTGTAAGCTCTGCATTTTTTATTTGGGCAAATCTTCTTTTAATTTCATCCAGGTCTTCTCTACGCTGGTGCATCACTCCGATCTTGTCAAACATTATAAAATTTTCCGGCTTTGCACCAAGCGCTTCATAAAGCTGTACGCAAGCCATAGCCGCGGCTCCTGCGCCACTTACTACAAATTTTACCTTATCAATTTTCTTTTTTTGTATTTCCAAAGCATTCAGCAAAGCCGCAGAACTTATGATAGCCGTGCCGTGCTGATCATCATGCATCACAGGAATTTTAAGTCGCTCCTTCAGCTTTTTTTCTATATAAAAGCATTCAGGCGCTTTTATATCTTCCAGGTTTATTCCGCCGAAAGTTGGCTCTAACGCCGCCACTATTTCCACAAATTTTTCGGGGTCTTTTTCATTTATCTCAATATCGAAAACATCTATATCTGCAAATATTTTAAACAAAACACCTTTGCCTTCCATTACCGGCTTGCTTGCTTCAGGGCCAATATCGCCCAAACCCAATACAGCTGTGCCATTGCTGATAACGCCCACAATATTTCCTTTGGCTGTATATTTATAAACACTTTCCGTATTATCTTTTATTTCCAGGCAGGGAATAGCGACACCGGGCGAATATGCAAGTGAAAGATCTCTTTGTGTTTTTGTAGCTTTTGTAGGAACAACTTCAATCTTTCCCGGCCGTCCCTTTGAATGGTAATCAAGCGCCTCTTGCTTTCTGAGATTTTTATGCATATTAAAAATTGAGGTGTATCAATAAATGATACTATTCATTTTTGTATTAGTAAAGATAATCAATGTAATTAATTATAAGGTAGCAGAAGCGGCCATCCATGCCATAATACCCATGCCTTTTTCAATGGCAGATTCATCTATATTAAATGTAGGCGTATGCACACCGGAGGTAATATTTTTTTCTTTGTTTGCCACCCCCAGCCTGAAAAAGCACGCAGGTATGAGATGAGAATAAAATGCAAAATCTTCAGCGCCCATGCGCATTTCAGTTTCTTCTACATTAGTATCGCCTGCATATTCTTTAGTTTTTCGAATAGCAGATAACGTTAAGGATTCATTGTTTAAAAGAAACGGATAGCCAACATCTATATGCACATTTATTTGCGCACCTGAAATGGCTGCAGTTTGCTGCGCAATGTTTCGTATAAGGTCATGCGCTTTAAATCTCCACACTTCATCCATCGCCCTGAAAGTACCTATCAGCTTCACTTCTAAAGGAATTACATTAGTGGTATTACCGCCTTGTATAGATGTTATGGACAGCACTGTTGGGTTAAAAGGATTGTTCATTCTGCTTACAATCTGCTGCAAATTCACTACAAGCTGCGAGGCAGTAAGAATAATATCTGCGGCTAAATGCGGCGCTGCAGCATGGCCGCCTTTGCCGGTAATAGTTATATAAATTTCATCGGCGCTCGCCATTACCATGCCACTGCGAAAACTAAGCTTACCCACTGGTAAAGACGGGTTTACATGCAGTGCATAAATGGCTTGCGGCGCAGGATCTTTTAATACGCCTTCTTTTATTAAAATGCTTGCTCCGCCAGGGTTTTTCTCTTCTCCCGGCTGAAAGATCAACTTTACAGTTCCTGTCCACTCTTCCTTTAATTCATTTAAAATTTTTGCTGCGCCCAGAAGGCACGTTGTATGTACATCATGGCCGCACGCATGCATTACCCCATCATTCAAAGAACGATATTCAACATCATTTAGCTCGCTGATAGGCAAAGCATCCATATCTGCACGTAAAGCAATAACTTTTGTATCAGCATCTATTCCTTTTATAATGCCCACAACGCCGGTAGTTGCCATAACGGTAAACTCAATGCCCCAATTTTGCAATTTCTTTTGTATAAATGCGGATGTTTCAAACTCCCTGAAACTCAACTCAGGGTGGGCATGCAGGTGATGACGTATTTCTATAAATTCGCTGGAATATGCTGTGGCAAGTTGTTGTATTTTTTGTAAGAGTGTCATAATTTATAAGAAAGCAAATGCTATTTTATTTCTTAAAAATAAAATAGTTTAAGTAATTGGAACGTAGCATTATGATAAAACAGGTAATTATTGTTGCATATCATCAGGATTAAAATCCTTGTCTGGCTTTACTTCTATTGTTTCTGAAAGAATATAAATGGAAGCGCCGTTAAGCATTTTGCTGATGGCTTTACGATAGGGCTCGGCATCTTCCTGCGTTTTAAAATTTCCAAATTTTATTTTTATGTATGGATTGGCAAAGCCCATATATATTTTTTGCTCAGGATAATTTTGCAAAAGTTCTGCTCTTACTTTCATAGCGTATCCCCGGTCGCTTGAGTTTAATACCATGAGCCTGTAACCCTTGCCCACCCTCGATTGCGCTTTAAGTATGGCTGTGTTTAAATCAGATTCTTTTCGGGCCAGAATATCCATACGATAATCTTCGTGGATAATAATTTTATTGCTGGCAACTGTATCTGCTGTCTGTGCAAATAAACAGGTATTAAAAAAAATAAGGGTAAAAATAAAAAGGGCTATATTTTTTTTATTAATCATTATTAAAATATTTTATATAAAACATAAGCAAAAAACACATGATAAACTACGCATTTAATTAAGTAATAATTGTTCCTTTACTATTTGAACACCGCTGCTGCAGCCAAGTCTGTCAGCACCAGCTTCAATAAGTTCTTTTGCACACTGGTATGTTTTTATACCGCCACTGGCTTTGATCTTTATGTTATCCGACAAATGTTTTCTAATGAGTTTCACGGCATGAACCGATGCACCTTTTTCTGCATAGCCTGTTGATGTTTTTATGTAATCAACTCCTGCGGCTCCATAAATATCACAGCATTTTATGATTTCATCATCAGTTAAGATACCGCTTTCAATTATCACTTTTAAAACTTTATTCCTTGCCTTAATAATTGGTAAAATGGTATTGATTTCATTGGCAATAAAATTCCAGTCGTTGTTTTTTATTGCACAAATATTTACAACCATATCCAGTTCATCAGCGCCATCTACCATTGCCAAAATTATCTCGGCAACTTTTGCTTCAATGGCACAATAGCCAAATGGAAAACTCACTACTGTAGCCACTTTCACATCAGACTCATTAACAAGTTCCTTTGCTTTTTTTGAAAACAAAGGCGGTACACAAACCGCAGCAAAACCATATTCTTTTGCCTCATTACATAATTTTTCAATTTCAGCTAATGTAGTTGCAGGCCTTAAAATAGTGTGATCAATGTAGTGCGCTATATCCACATTTGAGTGTTTACAGATCAATGGAAACTGTTGTAATTGGTTTATTTAAACTGCTTTCTTTTTTAAAGATGCCGGAATCTTTTTTAAAGACGATTCAATCGCTTGTTGCACAAATTGATTTAAAGATATTCCTTGTTTTGAAGAAGTTAAAACTGCTTTTTGGTGTAAGTTGGGAGATATTCTTACATTAAAAGAACCCTTCAAAGATTTTAAAACAGGAATATTTTTCTTTTCACAAATTGAAATATAATCTTCAACGGCCTCGGCAAAAGCTGTATTCAATTCTTTTACTGATGCTCCTTCAAAAGTTACTAAATCATTGATGCCTGCTATCTTTCCAAAGAAAACAGCATCCTCATTGCTGAAGTGAACCGTTCCATGAAATCCCTTATATTCCAAATAATCTTTCTTCATATTAATTTCTCTTTTTTCAATTCTTCAATAACCAGGTCAACCTGGTATGTCTTCAAAATATTTTTAGGATGAGGCTTATGCAATCGAATGATATGAGAGCTTTTATAATTAACAAAGGCAACTCTTGACCCTGACGTTTTTCCTTTATTAGATTCAGAATATCCTAAACTATTTAATAAAGATTTTAATTCATTGTAACTAAAATCGTTTGGCCTGGACAGAAGTTTATGAACTAATTTTTCTTTTTTAGACATTTACTTATTGTAAAGATATAAAAAATGCAACTAAAATATAGTTGCAAACTGTAGTGACACTACCTAATTTATTTAAGCAATTAATATTTAAAATGATCGCTGTGCAACAATCGACACTTATCAAGCTTCCCTGCCATGGCATTGCTTAAACTTTTTGCCGCTTCCGCATGGACATGGATCATTGCGGCCAATTTTTGGCGCTACTTTCACCGGCTCAGCTTTTACATTTTCTGATGGATCTATATAATCATTTTCCTGTGGAATATAATCAGGGCCTACACCTGCGCCTGCAAATTCTTCTTTGCGCTGGCGCATTTTGCTCATATCAGTTTTTCTTTTTCTTTCTTCATGAATCTTTCCATTCTGGTTTTGCTCCACAGGTATGGAAGCATAACATAAAAAGCTGGTAATATCTTTATTTACCTGTTCATTCATTATTCTGAAAGCATTGAAAGCTTCAATTTTATAAATAACCAGCGGGTCTTTTTGCTCAAGATGCGAAGTAGATTGTATGCTATGCCTGAGATCATCCATTGAACGCAGGTGCTCTTTCCAGGCATCATCTATCAAAGCCAGCGTGATATTGCGTTCCAGGGCATTAGTAAGCTCTGCGCCATCAGTTGCAATGGTTTTATCGAGGTTGGCAACAGCCTGCATTGCCTTTTTCCCATCGGTAAAAGGCACCGCTACATTTTCAATATGAGCGCCTTGTTCTTTTCTTATGTTTTTCATTACAGGCAATGTGTGTTCATTCATCGCCTTGTTCTTTGCATTGTAATGTTCTTTCGCTTCCTGGTATAAATGATGGGTAAGAGAATTTACGTCATCTTTTTCGAGCTCTTCTGAAGTAACAGATGTATCAATTGCGAAGCTCCTGATCACTTCCAGCTTAAAGTCTTCATAATTATTTATTTCTTTAAATGTATTGATCAAGCCTTCAGCAACGGAGTAAAACGCATTATCAAGATCAAGCGCAAGCCTGTCGCCAAACAGAGCATGGTTGCGCCTTCCATAAATAACCGTACGCTGCTTATTCATTACATCATCATATTCCAGCAGTCTTTTTCTTATACCAAAATTATTTTCCTCCACTTTCTTTTGGGCGCGCTCAATGCTTTTTGAGATCATGCTGTGCTGAATTACCTCGCCCTCTTTGTAGCCCATTCTATCCATTAAAGCAGCAATCCTTTCACTGCCAAACATACGCATGAGATCATCTTCGAGGGTTACAAAAAATTGCGAAGTACCTGGGTCTCCCTGCCTTCCGGAACGGCCACGCAACTGCCTGTCTACCCGGCGGCTCTCATGCCTTTCAGTTCCAAGAATGGCCAGGCCACCAGCTTCTTTTACGCCTGGCCCAAGCTTGATATCTGTACCGCGGCCAGCCATATTGGTTGCAATAGTTACGGCGCCTGCTAAACCTGCTTCAGCAACTACCTGCGCTTCTTTTGCATGTTGTTTTGCATTAAGCACATTATGTTGCACGCCTTTTTGCTTCATCATTCTGCTGAGTAACTCACTTACTTCAACTGATGTAGTGCCCACCAGTATTGGCCTTCCTGCCGCACGCATCTTTTCCACTTCTTCTATGACTGCTTTTAACTTTTCTCTTTTTGTTTTATAAACAAGGTCTTGTGTATCGCTTCTTATTACAGGCACATTGGTTGGAATAGAAACCACATCCAGCTTATAAATACTCCAGAACTCTGCAGCTTCAGTTTCCGCAGTACCCGTCATGCCGGCGAGCTTATGATACATTCTAAAATAGTTCTGTAAGGTAATGGTGGCGTAGGTTTGCGTAGCGCTTTCAATCTTCACGTTTTCTTTAGCTTCTATTGCCTGGTGCAATCCATCGCTATACCTTCTGCCTTCCATAATGCGGCCCGTTTGCTCATCTACAATTTTTACCTGTCCTTCTATAACCACATATTCCACATCATTTTCAAATAAAGTATATGCTTTTAGCAATTGCTGTACCGTATGAATTCTGTCTGCTTTAACAGAATATTCATTTAATAAAACTTCTTTTTGCTGTAATTTTTCTTCAGCAGATGCATTACTTTTTTCTATTTCAGAAAGCTTTACACCAATGTCCGGCATCACAAAAAATTCAGGGTCTTCTCCTGATTTTGTTATCAGTGTTATTCCTTTATCAGTAAGTTCTACCTGGTTATTTTTTTCATCAATATGAAAATATAATTCTTTATCAACCAGTGGCATATTCTTCTGCTGATCTGCCAAATAATAGTTTTCTGTTTTCTGAAGTTTCACCCTCATACC
The DNA here is from genome assembly GCA_965276925.1 of Hanamia sp. Classification (GTDB taxonomy): domain Bacteria; phylum Bacteroidota; class Bacteroidia; order Chitinophagales; family Chitinophagaceae; genus Ginsengibacter. The sequence continues at coordinate 1,978,767 of OZ255711.1, read as the reverse complement.
CGGCTCGCTCAGGTATTTTATAAGCGCCCCGTTCTTTGGTAACCCGCGATGGGCGCGGAAAAGGGCAAGACCACCATCTTTTGGATCATCGTTTCCTTCTGCAATTTTTTTCTTTGCTTCAATTAAAAAACTATTAGTTATTTTTTTCTGTGCTTCTACTATCTTTTCTACACGGGGCTTCATCTGGTCAAACTCCTGCTGATCTCCGCGAGGCACAGGCCCTGAAATAATTAAGGGCGTTCTGGCATCATCAATTAATACACTATCCACCTCATCCACCATTGCAAAATGATGCTTGCCCTGCACCATTTCATCGGGCGAATGCACCATGTTATCACGCAAATAATCGAAGCCAAATTCATTATTGGTGCCATAAATAATATCGCTGGCGTAAGCCTTGCGGCGCATATCGCTGTTGGGCTCATGCTTGTCAATGCAATCAACCGTGAGCCCCAGCCATTCAAACAAAGGGCCGTTCCATTCACTATCCCGCTTTGCGAGATAATCGTTCACCGTTACTATATGTACGCCATTTCCTGCAAGCGCATTGAGGTAGGCAGGCAATGTAGATACAAGCGTTTTACCTTCCCCGGTTGCCATCTCTGCTATCTTGCCCTGGTGCAATACGATGCCGCCGATGAGCTGCACATCATAATGAAGCATGTTCCAGGTTATCTCTGTTCCGCCTGCCAGCCACGAATTTTTATAAACTGACTGATCACCAGTAATTGTTATATATTTTTTTGTAATACTGAAACTTTTATCAAGCTCTGTTGCTGTGGATACCAGCTCTGTATTTTCCTTAAATCGGCGTGCGGTTTCTTTAACCACAGCAAATGCTTCAGGCAAAATTTCAAGCAGTATTTCTTCTATCTTTTTATCGCGGTCTTTACTCATGGCATCTACTTGCTGATAAATAAAGTCACGGCCTGAAATATCAATAGAATCAAGCTGTTCAGCCTCATCTTTCTTCGCTTTTATCTGGCTGTCCGTTTCGGTAAGGTATTGTTTTATACGCTCTTTAAATTCTATGGTTTTATATCGCAGCTCATCATTTGATAACGATTTATATTGCTCAAAAAAAGCATTTATTTTTCCTACATAAGGCGTTATGAGTTTTACATCTTTTTCGCTCTTGCTGCCGCCAAATAATTTTGAAAGAAACCCAGGCATATCTTGTAAAATATTATTGAAAAAAGTTAATGTAGTCAAATTTGATGCAGAACTTTCTGCTGGTCAAAATGACAGAACAGCGAAGGTAATAAAATAGAAACTGTTAGCTAAGAAGCGCTGCGAAATTTAGGATTTCAATTGTATGAAAAAGCATATTCAATTTCAAATAAGAAAGAATAACTCATAAACACTTATTCCTTACTTTAGTTATAAAAATTATCTGATTCCTGGAATTGCTTGTAATAAAATATGCCAATGTTGAAGGAAGCAATAACAAAAATTGCGATGGAAACAGTAAATCAATGGAGTAGTATTTTCGTTTACAGCATAACAGATAATCTATCTTCACAAAAGCAATATCAACTTAGCTATGTTTTACAACTTTTAATTTTTTTTATGAAAAAACCACTCCTCATTTGCCTGGCATTTTTTATTTCAATAAAAATTTTTGCGCAGCAAAACAATACTTTCAATGGCATTGATGTAAACATGGATAATTTGTATCGCTTATCCAATGCAAGATCCCGCTCTATTAGCCCCGAAAATTTCACAGGTGCAAAAGGCGAAGGCGGTAAAGCCACAACCGGCACTGGCAGCGGGCCCGCAAGAGAATTAGGAAAAGGATGGAAACTTAGCCCAAGCGTGGTTATAAAATCGAAAACAATTTTTACACTGGCACAAATAGATGGTTCTGGCTGCATAAAACATATCTGGATGACACCTACAGGAAATTGGCGCAATGAAATTTTACGCATTTATTGGGACGATGAAACTTCACCTTCAGTTGAAGTGCCGGTAGGCGATTTCTTTTGCATGGGCTGGAGGCAGTATGCACCTTTGCAATCATTGGCAGTTACTGTAAACCCCGGAAGTGCTTTTAATTGTTACTGGTCAATGCCGTTTCATAAAAAATGTAAAATAACCATGGAAAACATAGCTGATGAAGATATGGTTTTATTTTACCAGCTTGATTATATTGAAACAGAAGTACCTGCGGATGCCGCATACTTTCATGCCCAGTTTAGACGGGTAAATGGTTTGCCTTTTAAACAAAATTATGTACTCGTTGATAATATAAGGGGCAAAGGCCAGTATGTAGGTACCTATCTTGCTTACGGCTCTCATCATAATGGCTGGTGGGGCGAGGGCGAAATAAAATTTTATATGGATGGAGATACAGAATACCCTACTATTTGCGGCACCGGCACAGAAGATTATTTTTGCGGCTCTTATGATTTTGACACAAAAAAGAAAAAGGAGGATGGTGCTGAAATCAGCGCCTATACTGAGTTCTGCACACCATATAGCGGTTTACCACAAGTTATTCGCGGAGATGGCCATTATAATATTGAACAGCGTTTTGGCTTATACCGCTGGCACATTACAGATCCTATACGATTTGAAAGCAATTTAAAAGTTACCCTGCAAGACCTCGGCTGGCATGAAGACGGACGGTATCTTCCCCTGCAGGATGATATATCATCTGTAGTATATTGGTATCAATCGGAGCCACATGCAGCTTTCCCCAGGCTGCCATCAAAAGATGAGTTGGAAGTAAATTGATCTTTATAAAAAATTTTATTTATTGTATGTGTGGCATGATATTGATGCTGCTAAAAGCATTGCTTATAAATAAAATTATATGAATACAAGTAATACAGTAAAAAACAAAGCGCATCAATACTTTGAAGTGGCTGATGGTGTATGGGGCATGAAAGCTATTTTCGTAAACTTTTATATGATAGCCAACCCCATCGACAGCACCTGGGTATTGGTAGATACAGGCATTAAAACCTCCGCTCCAAAAATAAAAAAAATGGCAACTGATATTTTTGGAGAAGGTGCAAGGCCATCGTGTATTATACTTACCCATGCACACTTTGACCACATAGGGTCTCTAAAAAAATTAGCCGAATACTGGGATGTGCCTGTATATTCTCACTTTCTGGAGTTGCCTTATTTAACTGGTAAATCATCTTACCCTCCTCCAGACCCTACTGTAGGCGGGGGCATAATGCCATTGTTATCTGTCATTTTTCCAAGAGATCCCATTGATCTTGGGGGCAGAGTGAAAGTATTAGATAGCGATGGCAGCCTTCCATGCTTGCCGCAATGGAAATACTTTCATACACCAGGCCATGCGCCAGGCCACATAAGCCTTTATCGCGAAAGCGACAAGGTTTTAATTGCCGGAGATGCTTTTATAACTACTAATCAGCAATCTGCCATATCTATTATGTTGCAAACAAAAATATTATTGGGGCCGCCAAAATATTTTACTTATGACTGGCAGCAGTCAAAGGATTCAGTAAGAAAATTAATGAATCTGGAGCCTGAGATTGCAGCAACCGGCCATGGGAAACCCATGCGTGGTGAAGAACTGAGAAAAGACTTACACTATTTATACAACAACTTTACGGCAGCATCAATACCCGAAGATGGCCGGTACACTAACGATCCCGCAGTTGCTGATGCTTCGGGTTTTATTTATGTGCCAGCTCCGAATTATAACAAAAAAAAGATTCTACTTGGTTTGCTTGGCCTTACAGCTATTGCTGCAGCCACTTATTTAATAGTGAATAAAAAACAAAAAAAGTATTTGTAATCAGTACATTTTATCACCTCACCTTGCATATCAGTAGATAAATTTTTAATGCCCGCTTAATCAGCGGGCTTTTTTGTATCTTGAAATTTTGGGAAACTTATGCAACAAATTAGTCTTGAAAATTTATTTTTTATTGATATAGAAACTGTATCCGAAGCGCAGCATTTTCATTTATTAACTGATGAGTGGAAAGATTTATGGTCAGAAAAAATTCTGAAGAATCTTCCGCCCAATACTACGGCAGAAGAGTATTATCCTATGCGGGCAGCAATACTTGCTGAGTTTGCGAAAGTAGTTTGCATAAGCATTGGTTATTTTAAAAAAGATAATAATGCATGGACTTTACGAATAAAATCTTTTTGTTCTGAAGATGAAAAAGAAGTTCTGGATGAGTTTGTAAAAACCCTACAGCACATGCACATTAAAAATCAAAAATGGATTTTTACCGGGCACAACATAAAAGAGTTTGATATCCCGTTTTTATGCAGGCGCTTATTAGTTAATAATCTTGAAATACACGACAGCATTGACTTTCAGAACATGAAGCCCTGGGAAACGCCCGTGCTTGATACCTTACATTTATGGCGCTTTGGCGATTATAAACATTATACTTCTTTAAAATTGCTGGCTGCTTCCCTTGGTGTGCCTTCGCCGAAAAACGATATTGACGGAAGCAGAGTTGGTCAAGTTTTCTGGAATGAAAAAGATTTGAAGCGCATATCAGCTTATTGCGGAAAAGATGTGGCAACCGTGGCCAATGTTATATTGCGTTTTAAAAATCTTCCACTGCTTACTGATGAGCAAATATTTCATGCAGAATAAATAATTATAAATTACAATGCTTTGAAAGCTGCATCAGCGCCGCTTTTCAGAGCAGCATCTACTGTAGCTGTAGAATTGGCAACAACATATTCTCCGGCAAAATAAAATGTATCGTTTACTGGTTGCTGCAATAAAGATCTTGCTTTATTTGTTTGTACGGTAGCATAGGAATAAGCGCCAAGAATGTGTGATTCTTTGATCCAGTTAATCGCTCTAAAAGTCTTTAGGTTTTTGTTTATTTTTTCATAAGGCAATGCAAATACAGATGCCAACGACTCTACTGCTAATTGTTTAAGTTTATTTTCTGAATAGTTTTTTATTTTATAAGATGGTGGTCCGCCTATCCATCCCGTCAACAGTGGCTTTCGTGATGGATATTGCGTCCACCACGTAGGAATTTTAGCATCAGTGAAAATGTAGGATGGAGGAGAAATATTCTTTTGCTTTAAAAACTTTTCATCAAGCCAAAAGCTTGTATCAAATTCAAGAAGGAATTTAATTACATTACCATTTCCTATTTTCTTTGCTGCACTTATATACTTTTTTAAAGCTGCAGGAAACTCAATGAAGTTTGCATGGCTTTTATTGCATTGCAAAACGCCTAACGGAACAGCAATGATTATTTTTTTGCAGGTATATCTTTTTAAAGTGGTTATTACTTCTACTGATGTACCATAATTTACTTTTTTTACAGGTTCATTAGTTTTTATGATCACATTGTTTTCTCTACATTTTTTTTCTAAGTAACCAATCATTGCATGATAGCCAGGCACCGGCCAGTATTGGTTTTCATCTTCATTTTTCATTTCTTTTCTTATTGCAAAAACGTTTGCTTTTTTGGTATCTGCAGTGTCGTAGCCTTCCACATACTTTTTAAATTGTTCTTTTGAATCGTTATACTTTTTATGTAATAAATGGGTGCGTAAAAATGTATCTACGTTCGTATCTTCCTCACAATCGTACAAGCTTTTTATAAGCTCATTCCAGTGTGGCACCTGCTCATCATCCATTGTCCATTTATCATTTTTTACCCTGCAAAATTTTCCTTTGAGCTTTTGCTTTTTTAAGCCTGCTTCCTTTAGTAAATGAAGAGTTGTTTTCAGGTCACCATGAATAAATTCAGCGCCTGCCTGTGCATCGAATGAAAAAGAATCAATACAATGAATACGGCCGCCCAACCCCGGTTTGGCTTCCAGCAGCAAAACTGATTTCTGATGCTCCGATAAAAATTTTGCAGCCATGAGCCCTGCTGCGCCGCCGCCGATGATTATAACATCATACATAAAAAAATCAAGATTAAGCTTGCGAAATGGGAATTATCGAAAACACTTGTAAAGTAAGTATAATTGTAAGTTAGCTGATTAATTACCAAAGAATTTTTATCTTATACTTAGTAAGATGTACATCTTTTGAAATTAAAGTGAATTTATTATTTATGGCCTGAGCAATCAATAATCTATCAAACGGATCTTTATGATGAAAGGGTAATGAAGAAAGAATAAGCATGTCTTGAAAGATAATAGGTAAGATTTGAAAATTATTATTTTCAATTTCATCACCAATGTTTTCGAAAGGCACATTTAAATTAAGCCTGTCAAGACTTATTTTTATCGCGATTTCCCATAAACTGGCAAGGCTAACGAAATTGGTTACGCCGGAAGATTCTATTGCTTTGCGTGCTTTAGCAGAAAGTTCTTTATCACCATTAAGAAACCATATTAAGGCGTGTGTATCTAAAAGATAATTCATTATTACTGATAATCTTTGAAATCTTCAATAGGTTCATCAAAGTTTTTATTCATTTTAAACATGCCTTTTGCACTTCCAAATTTGGGTTTATTTTTTGTAGGCTTATTATTTTTATTCAGTAAAAAATCTATAAAATTTTCTACTTCAATTTTCATATTATCAGGAAGATTAGAAAGTTTGCTGTATAAAAAAATGTTGTTCATATATAACTAAATTTATAAATATAAATTTACTAAAAACTTAAAAGTACTTCGTTAAGCATAACTTCCGTATAAAAATTGCTTTTACCTCTGTTATGCTTCCATATAACTTTCCACCGGCTCACAGGTACAAATTAAATTTCTATCGCCATAAGTATTGTTAACCCTGCTTACACTTGCCCAAAACTTATTTTGTTTCAAATAATCCAGCGGGAATGCGGCTTTGCTGCGACTATACCCGTTTGTCCACTCATCTGCAGTAATTGTTGCAAGTGTATGTGGTGAATTTTTTAATACATTATTTTTCTTATCTGCATCACCATTTTCTATCTCTTTCATTTCTTTATAAATATTTATGAGGGCATCGCAAAACCTGTCAAGCTCAGCTTTGTTTTCGCTTTCGGTAGGCTCTATCATTATGGTTCCGGCTACAGGAAAACTCAATGTGGGCGCATGAAAGCCATAATCTATAAGCCTTTTAGCAACATCTTCGGCTTCTATGCCGGCGCTGTTTTTAAACGGCCGCAGGTCCACAATAAACTCGTGAGCGCAGGTACCACTTTTACCGGTATATAATATTTTATAAAATTTTTTAAGCCTTGCTTTCATGTAGTTCGCATTCAAAATAGCATATTCAGTTGCCTTTTTTATTCCTGATGCGCCAAGCAATTTTATATAAGCATAACTGATAAGCAAAATACTTGCGGAGCCATACGCAGCAGCACTTACAGCGCCCTCACCGTTATTTCTGCCGGGTAAAAAAGATGCGAGTTTTTCGTTTACGCAAATAGGCCCCATGCCCGGGCCGCCGCCGCCATGTGGTATTGCAAAAGTTTTATGAAGATTAAGATGGCAAACATCAGCTCCAATGTTTCCCGGCGATGTAAGCCCCACTTGTGCATTCATGTTGGCGCCATCCATGTAAACAAGTCCGCCGTGGTTATGGATAACATTACATATTTCTTTTATGCCTTCTTCAAATACGCCATGAGTAGAAGGATACGTAACCATGAGGCCCGCTAACGAATCCTTATATTTTTCAGCATAAAGCTTTAAATCATCTATATCAATATTTCCTTCTTCATCACATTTGGTAACCACTACTTTGAAGCCCGCCATTACCGCAGATGCAGGATTGGTGCCATGTGCCGAAATTGGAATCAGTATCACATTTCTATGCGTTTCATTCCTGCTTTCATGGTAAGCATGAATAGACAGCAAGCCCGCAAACTCGCCCTGGGCGCCACTATTAGGCTGCAGGCTGCAGGCGCTGAAACCTGTAATGGCACATAATAATTTCTCAAGCTCATTAATTATTTGCTGGTAGCCTTTTGTTTGGGAAGAAGGTGCAAAGGGATGCATGTTGCTAAACTGCGGCCAGCTTACAGGTATCAACTCTGCTGCAGCATTCAGCTTCATGGTGCATGAGCCCAGAGCAATCATTGACGTGGTTAATGAAAGATCTTTGTTCTCCAGTGTTTTTAAATACCGCATCATTTCCGTTTCGCTGCGGTGGCTGTTGAAAACAGGATGCGTTAAAAATTCTGATGTTCTTGTAAGTGCTGTAGGAATGTTGTCAAGCGCAGCTTCATTATCAAAAACTGCATTAGCTGTATCTACATCTTTTGAAGAATTAAATATATGTATGATAGTGAGTATATCATCTTTCGTGGTAGTTTCTCCAAGTGAAATAGTAACCAGATCATTAGTATAAAAGAAGTTTATTTGATGTTTATCCGAAATGTCTTTTATTTTATTTACATCATTTACTTTAAAAGTCAATGTGTCAAAATAATATTTATTTTTTAACTCAAAGCCTGCTTCCTGCAATTCAGCAGCTAATGTTTTAGCAAGTATAGAGATGCGTTTCGCAATATCGGTAAGGCCTTCAGCGCCGTGATACACTGCATACATAGCCGCCATATTTGCCAGCAAAGCCTGTGCAGTGCAGATGTTTGACGTAGCTTTTTCCCTGCGGATGTGCTGCTCTCTTGTTTGCAAAGCCATACGCAGGCAACGCTGTCCTTGCGCATCCACACTCACTCCTATTATTCTGCCTGGTATGCTTCTTTTAAATTCTTCTTTTGTTGCAAAGAAAGCCGCATGGGGGCCGCCAAATCCCATAGGCACACCAAATCTTTGCGAAGAGCCTACAGCTACATCGGCACCAAGCTCGCCGGGAGGTGTTAATAACGTAAGCGCTAAAAGATCGGTGGCCATTATCACCAGCACATTTTTGCTGTGAGCATCGTCTATAAAATTTTTATAATTTTCAATACTTCCTTCGCTGTTAGGGTATTGAACTATTGCTCCAAAAAAGTTATCATCTATACCTGCTTCATCATATTTCCCGAAAACTATTTCTATACCTGCAGGCTTAGCTCTGGTAAGTAAAATATTTTTCGTTTGAGTAAATATTTTTTCATCCACAAAAAATTTAGGTGCAATTATATGGTCATGATCTTTATTTTTTTGGTTAAAGATCATCGCCATGGCTTCCGCCGCTGCAGTGCCTTCATCGAGCAGACTGGCATTGGCAATGGGCAATGCGGTAAGGTCGCTTACCACAGTTTGAAAATTCAATAAACTTTCTAATCTCCCCTGCGCAATCTCAGCCTGGTAAGGCGTGTACTGAGTGTACCATCCCGGGTTTTGAAAAAGATTTCTTAGGATAACGGCAGGAGTAATAGTTTCATAATATCCCTGGCCAATGTAAGATTTATAAACCTTATTTTTTTCTGCTACAGCTTTTAATTCATCAAGATATACCTGCTCGCTTATAGCTTCAGGCACATTAATTTTTGTGGTAAGCCGTATGCCGGCAGGAACCGTTTTATTAATAAGTTCCTCAATGCTATCAACGCCAATCTCTTTCAACATTTCTTTTGTTTCTGTTTCACCTGGCCCTATATGTCTCGATGTAAATTCAGTTGATTGTTTTTCGAAAAGATCCATTTGCAAATTTTTTTTTGAAATAAATACAGAAGTATTTACTTATATATTTTTGAAGGCGCAAAGTTACGATGCAAAAAGCAGAATTTTGTTAAGGTAAACCACAAGCTGTACAACAATTTATCTTTGCAAAATGAAAGAAGATCTTCCTGATAATTGGGAACAAAAATCACTGCAAAAGCAAAAAGTATATAAGAATTTTTTACAAAAATCTAATAAGAATGAAATGCTGGAAGCTTTGCCTGCACTGCATGAGCAAGCTTTTGAAAAGATAGATTGCCTGCAATGCGCCCGTTGTTGCAAAAGCTATTCGCCCCGTTTTAAGACGCCTGATATAAGAAGAATTTCCAAAGTTTTGAACATGAAGGAAGGTGTTTTTATTGAAACCTATCTTACCCTTGACGGAGATGGAGATTATGTGGTAAAACAAACGCCATGTCCTTTTCTTAGGTCAGATAATTATTGTTCCATTTATGAAGACAGGCCTTCTGATTGCCACCGGTTTCCTTACACGGATGAAGATGTTTTTTTTAAAAGGCCGCACATTACTTTAAAGAATTCTACCTTTTGCCCAATTGTATATTTTGTGCTGGAAAAACTTATAAAATAAAAGTGTAAGCAATATCAATTTGTTACAGTAAGCAGCATATATTTTTAGAAATAATTAATGATTAAATAATGATAGAAATCAATAAAGATTCCATTGCAGAGCGGTTCATGCGCTATGTGCAAACTGATACGCAGAGCGATCCGCAAAGCAACGCTCATCCATCAACAGAGAAGCAAAAGAACTTAAGCAATATGTTAGCAAATGAGTTATTGCAAATGGGAATAACTGATGTACATGCAGATGAATATGGATATGTTTATGCAACGATCCCTTCCAATTCAAAAAAAGAAAATGTGCCTGTGATATGCTTTTGCAGCCATGTGGATACTGCGCCCGACTGTAGCGGCTTTAATGTAAAGCCCATTCTTCATAAAAATTATGACGGTGAGGATATTGTGTTGCCCGACGATGTTACAAAAATTTTATCATCTGCGGCGCATCCTTATTTAAAAAAACATATTGGGGAAGATGTAATTACTGCAAGCGGAAAAACATTGTTAGGCGCAGATGATAAAAGTGGCGTGGCGGCTATAATGCAGGCAGTTGAATATTTTATGAATCATAAAGAAATAACTCATGGAACTATAAAAATTCTGTTTACTCCTGACGAAGAAATTGGCAAAGGAACTGCAAAACTCGATATGAAAAAGCTGGGTGCACACTTTGGATATACCCTCGATGGCGGCGAAGCAGGCAGTCTTGAAGATGAAACTTTCAGCGCAGATGGTGCAACAATAATTATACATGGCGTAATTGCTCATCCCGGTTATGCAAAAAATAAACTGGTGAATGCATTGAAGATTGCCGGCGAAATTTTACATGCACTACCCACAACAGAATGGGCACCGGAAGCAACAGAAAAAAGAGAAGGTTTTATACATCCGGTAAGGTTAGAAGGCATAGCCGAAAAAGCAACCCTTGAATTTATTATAAGAGATTTTAATGATGAAAATTTAATAATATATGAACAAAAATTAAAGGGCATTGCTGAAGAAATAGTAAGTCATTACCTCGGAGCTACCATAGATTTTATAGTTACAGAACAATACAGAAATATGAAACAGGTGCTGGATGAAAATCCGCAGGTATCAGCTTTCGCAGCAGAGGCTATAAACCGCGCCGGGCTTGATGTTATCAATGAAAGCATACGCGGCGGTACAGATGGAAGCAGACTTAGTTTTATGGGGTTGCCCTGCCCGAATATATTTACCGGAATGCAATGTATTCATAGCAAGCTGGAATGGGTAGGTGTAAAAGATATGGCTAAAGCCGCTGAAACCATTGTGCATCTTGCCATGATATGGGAAGAAAAAAGCTGATAAGATCAAACCTTATTTTATAATAATTTTATAAAAAATCATTCGTACAAATTTATATATTTGTACGACCAAAGTTTTTTATGAATCAAAAAGTTACACTTCTTCTAAAAAAGAATAATATACATTTTGCCAAACAAGATGCAAAGCGAAAGGGTAAAAGCATGTCGAAAATGGTTGATGAATATTTAGATCTTCTGCAGCGTATACATAAACAAATGAGCAAAGAAAAGCTGGATTCTTTTGTAAAAGAATTTGGAGGCATGGTAAGCACAGGGAAAAATGAAGACTTAAAATCTCTTTATTAAAATGCAAAAGGTATTTTTTGATGCAAACATTCTAATTGATTTGATTAATGCTGATAATGATCTATACATACAAACAGCCTTTCTTTTTAACCGACTCCGTAAAAATAAAGCCAGGCTATATTGTTCGCCGACAACGTTTGCTATTACCTATTATTTTTTAAATAAAAGAATAAAAAACAAGCAGTCATTAAATCAAAAAATGAAAAAATTTTTTTCTGAATTTTTCTTTACAAGAGAAGATGAAATTATTATGAGCAAGGTAAAAAAATCTGACTTTACAGACCTGGAAGATGCATTACAATATTATTCAGCAGAAGATGCAAATGTAGATTTCATAATTACTAAAAATTTTTTCGATTTTAAAAAATCTAAGTTACCGGTTTATCATCCGTTGCAATATATAAATCAGTTTTTAATCTGAAGAATCCATACCTGTTTAACATTTAAGTTAAAGTTTGTTCTTACATTTTATTCTCCTTACTGTTTATAGAATTACTTTTTACATTTGTTACCAAACCACAATAAATGGATCTATTTTTTTTGCAGCTTGATACAAGCGCCGTAAGTCAATCTGCTCCTAAAACGCAAAGCCTTTGGGATACACTGGCAAAGGGCGGTATCATTATGATACCACTCGCGCTGCTTTTCGTGCTGGTTGTTTATTTCTTTTTTGAAAGATTAATTGCCATAAAAAAAGCATATAAAATTGATGATAATTTTATGCGCATCATACGCGATCACATTATTACCGGCAACATGAGTGCTGCAAGAAGCTTTTCTAAAAACAATGATAACCCTGTTGCAAGAATAATAGATAAAGGCATTCAGCGCATTGGCAAGCCAATGGATGCTATAGAAAAAAGTATGGAAAACGTTGGTGTGCTTGAGTTGTATAAGCTCGAAAAAAATCTTTCCATCATTTCTATTATTGCGCGCATCGCTCCTTTGTTTGGTTTTTTGGGAACCATCATTGGTATGCTGGCGCTTTTCAAAGGTATTGCTGCCAGCAGTGAATACACGCCGAACACCATTGCTGATGGCATCTATATAAAAATGATCACATCGGCTACAGGGCTTATCATTGGTATACTTGCTTACCTTGGCCACAGCTATCTTGCTGCGCAAATTAACCGCATTGAGAATAAAATGGAAATTGCAAGCGCTGAGTTTACCGATATATTACAGGAACCTACGAGATAATTATTATGAGTATAAGAAAAAAATTTAAGGCTGAAGATACTGGGCTGGATACAGGCCCGCTCAATGACATCCTTTTTATTCTTATGTTTTTCTTTCTAATTATTTCCACACTTGCTAACCCCAATGTGATAAAGATGAGCAATCCAAAGGCTACCAGCGAAACAAAGGCAAAGCAAAGTGTTATTGTAAGTATTAATAAGCATAGAGATGTATATGTTGGCCAGCGAAAAGTTTTATTCGATTCATTAGAGCCTGCTTTACAAAGGCAGTTGCACATTGGCGATAGCACTAAACCAGCAGTAGTTATTAATGCAGACTCTGTGGTGGAGTGGAGAGATATTGTACATATTATGCAAGTGGCCAAAAAGCTTGGTGCCACTACATCTGCGAGCGTTAGTAATGCCAAATAATAGAAATTACCTGTACGCTTTTATCATTCTTTCTTTGCCGTAAATATCTTTTTTTATTTTTGTTGTAAAACTATATTCATGAAAAATAGCCACTGTTTCCTTTGAATAATTTTCATGAATTTCCACATATATCTTTCCATCTTTTTTTAAATGTGATGATGCAAAAGCAGCAATCTTTTTATAAAAAATAAATGGATCATTATCATCAACAAATAAAGCAATGGATGGCTCAAATGCTGTAACATTTTTTGAAAGATTTTCTTTCTCACCAACAGGAATATAAGGTGGATTGCTTACGCATACCTCATAACGGTTAGCTATAGACGAAAAATTCATAGTTAAAAAATCTGCTTGTAAAAAATTAATATTTACCTGTAAATCATCTGCATTTTTTTTAGCAATAGTTAATGCCTCGTGGCTTACATCTAAAGCATCTACGTTACTATTTTCAATATTTTTTTTTAAAGAGATGGCTATACAACCGCTTCCGGTGCCAATGTCCAAGATGTCTAATGAAGCTTTTTTATCGGCAGCTTTTATATCGTTAATGATCCAGCTTACCAGTTCTTCAGTTTCGGGGCGTGGAACAAGAACATGCTCATTTACATAAAATTTCATTTTATAAAACCATGCTTCGTTCAAAACATATTGCACTGGCTTATGCTGCAGAAGCTGCTGCAGGCAAGCGTTTAAACGATTTCGAATTTGTTCTTTCAAAATATCGTTGTGCTCTTTTCTTTCCCATCGCTTCAAACCGGTTATTTTTTCAAATACCCAATCTGCAATATTATCTGCTTCACGCAAATCATAAACAGATTGAAGCTGCCTTAAAAAATCAGTATATAATTCCTGCATGGTCATTAAAGCAAACTTAATTATTTTGCGAAGATGCAGGCACAAACTATAGATGAGCAATACATGAAAAGATGCCTGCACCTTGCGGTACCTGGTTTGGGGAACGTGGCGCCTAATCCCATGGTTGGCGCTGTGCTGGTATATGAAAATACGATTATTGGTGAAGGCTATCATAAAGAATATGGTAAGCCACATGCAGAAGTTAATTGCATCAATAATGTGAAGAATGCACATAAACATTTAATACCGCAAAGCATTTTGTATGTTTCTCTGGAGCCTTGCTCGCACTACGGTAAAACGCCACCTTGCACAAATCTTATTATAGAAAGTAAAATTAAAAAAGTAGTTATCGGTTGCCCTGATATTTATAAAGAAGTTGCTGGCAAAGGAATAGAAAAGCTGCAAAATGCAGGCGTAGCGGTAGTTACAGGCGTTTTAGAAAAAGAATGTAAAGAAATTAATAAACGATTTTTTACTTTTCATAAACTATTTAGACCATATATAATTTTAAAATGGGCACAATCAATAAACAATAAAATCGGTTCAAAAGATGGTAAAAGAATTTTTATAACCAATGAATATACGAACCGTATCGTACATAAATGGCGAAGCGAAGAAGCTGCTATTTTAATTGGAACAAATACTGCCTTAAAAGATAATGCTTTATTAACGACAAGATTATGGACAGGCAAAAATCCAGTAAGAATTGTTATTGATAAACATCTGCATTTATCACGAGACCTGCATGTTTTTAACAAAGATGCAAAAACGATTATTTATAACTTAATTAAAAGCAGCATAGAAGATACTGTTGTTTTTATTAAAATAAATAAAGATGATTTTATGGGTGAAATGCTTCAATCGCTTTTTGAAACGAACATGCAAAGTATAATAGTGGAAGGCGGACTCCAAACGCTGCAATCCTTTATTGATGCGGGCTTATGGGATGAGGCGAGAGTAATAACTAATGAAGATATGATAATTGAAAATGGAATGAATGCTCCAGAGATGAAAAATTTTTTGCATACAAAAAAAGAAAATTATACCGGCAACCTTATAAATTATTATACAAATGATCATGCTGTTTCGAGCGCTTCGGTAACTTCATCTGCTGGCAATTGAGCGTTTCGCATTGATATGCCCCTGATGGCATTATCACTAAATTCAATGAATGCTTTTTTAGAAATTTCATCGTCGCTCATCATAACAGGAATGCCAATGTCACCGCCTTCTCTTATTGATTGCACAAGCGGTATTTCTCCAAGAAAAGGAATGTCAAATTCACTGGCAAGCTGCTGACCACCGGCCTTGCCAAAAATATAATATTTGTTAGCAGGTAATTCTGCTGGAGTAAAATAGCTCATGTTCTCTACAAGCCCTATTACAGGCACTTTCAGGCCTGCCTGGTTAAACATGGCAATGCCTTTTTTTGCATCAGCAAGTGCGATCAACTGTGGTGTGGTTACTACAATAACGCCTGTAACAGGCACGGTTTGAACAATAGTTAAATGTATATCGCCTGTGCCTGGAGGCATGTCAATGATAAGATAATCAAGATCGCCCCAATCAACATCAGAAACGAACTGGCGGATAGCGCTGCTAACCATCGGCCCCCGCCAAACTACAGCCTGTTTTTCATCAACCAGTGAGCCGATGCTCATAAGCTTAATACCATACCTTTCTATAGGCACTATCATTCCTTTGCCATTCACATTTTTCATCATAGGCCTTTCGCCACGGATGCCAAACATTATGTGAACGCTTGGCCCATAAATGTCTGCATCCATCAGCCCTACTTTTGCCCCGCTTTCTGCAATAGCAAGTGCAAGATTGGCGGCCACAGTGCTTTTGCCCACACCACCTTTGCCGCTTACAACCGCAATAATGTTCTTTACATTCTTTAGTATATCTTTTTTATCGCTTCTTAAACTTGTTGTTCTGCTTGTAAAATTTATCTTAATAATTGCTTCTTTATTTATTAAAGAAATGGCTGCTATGCAATCGTTTTTAATTTTATCTTTCAGAGGACAAGCAGGCGTGGTAAGCACTACAGTGAACGAAACATTATTGCCATTCAAGACAAGCTGTTCAATCATCTTTAAAGAGACCAGGTCATTTTTAAGGTCAGGCTCCTGCACAGTTTTCAGCGCTTCCAGAATTTCATCTTCACTCATCATTTCAATTTTTTGTTAAAAAGGGTAATGATCTGCAAATTTAAAGATTGATAACTTTACTTTGTTTATTTTACAAACGAACCAATACATAAGTTCGTTTATCAGATAATTAATTCATGAAAAGAGTTTTACTATACTTACTGTTTATTTTTTTTATTACACCAACGATTGTTAAAGCCCAGTTTGAAAAGTATAAAGATTCTGTAGTGCAATTATACGGCGTTGTAATGTCGGCAGATAGCCTGAAAGCCTTGCCATCAGTGAGTATTGTGGTAAAAGGCCGCAACCAGGGAACTATTACAAGTGAGCAGGGTGTGTTTTCTATTGTTGTATTAAAGGGAGATGAAATAGAATTTACGAGCGTTGGCTACAAACCTAAAAAAGTTGATATTCCGAAAACGCTCGATGGAAACCAGCAAAGCATTATACAACTTATGGTTGAAGATACGGTGTACTTGCCTGCGACCATAATTAAGAGGCGGCCAAGCCGTGAAGAGTTTGAACGTGACTTTGTAAATACAAAAGTGCCTGATGATAACCAGGAAATAGCAAGACAAAATTTATCTGAAAAAAATCTTCGGGCTTTAATGGCTGCCTATCCTAAAGACGGCAGGGAAGCAACCAATTATTATTTAAAACAAAATGCCCAGCATTATTATTCTCAGGGCCAGCTACCGCCGCAAAATATCTTCAATCCACTTGCATGGGCAGAATTTATTAAAGCCTGGAAAAGAGGTGATTTTAAAAATAAAAATTAATATCACCATTTATCTGAGGATACCATTTAATTAAATTATTTATTTCTCAAAATTATCTCCGTAGTTTTAATTGCAGTTGTTTTATATAAGCGTTCTTTATACTCCAATTAAAACTTTTGCAAGCCATTTTTTTCAGTTATTAGCATATATTTTTTTATGAAAAATAAATTAATCATTATTTTTTTATTAATGCCTTTTGCCTCTTTCAGTCAATGCGCAACATGGATTGGCGGCCCTGTTGACAGCACTTTAGCCTTGCAAAAGGTGGTAGAAAAATATTTGGGAGTGCCGCTGGAAAGATCAATTGAAAAACACCATAAAGCTGATTATGAATTTGTAAATCAATCGTGCGATTGCGAGTTTTTTTTCATGACTGGAAAACAAAAGCCAAAAGGGAAAAAAAAATATGTGGGCGTAAATGAGATCGTAATTAATGGCCCTGTAAACAAGGTAAAAAAAATGTATATGGAATATTTTTATCCGCTAATGGAGCCCTGCGCATCATCCAAACAAAAAACTTCGCTCGTAAGCAATGGTATATCTGCCGGCTTTTATATAATACCTTTACATGGTATACAAATAGGGCAGATAAACCTGCATAAATGAAGTTAACTGATCACCTTTCTTTTTCTCTGCCTTTTCCATTTCCTCCGTTTACATGTTCTTGCTGATGAGGCGCCATTTGTGGCTGTCTCATTTCATGTTGTGCGGCACGGGGCTGGCGCATATTTGCATTTGTTGATTGATTTGTATTTACTCTTTGGTTTGCCTGATCATGTTGCCTTTGCATGTTCGCATTTATCTGCTGATTTCTAATTTCTCTCTGGTTATTAACCTGGCCTTGCTGATGTACATTAGAAACATCCGCATGTTGGCGGGTATTATTTGCAGCGGGCGCAGCATTAGTATTCGTGTGTGATGCAGAAGCATTCACATTTGCATTTAAAGATTTTACTATCCTGGGTTGTGCTACAGCAAGCTCTCCCGGATGTCCGTGATTCACGGAAGCAAACTGGTTTTTATTTGTTCTTTCTGAAGCCTCATGCGCCATTTGCACCTGCGTGGGCTGAACATGTCTTTCACCCGCAAAGGCTTGTTCCTGGCGGGTTGGGCTGGCATTCACACCGCCTTGTCCATTATAGCTTGACCTGTTATTATTGACAATTGTAGTGTTATTAACCACTGTATTGTTTACATAAACATTATGCACCACAGTTGTATTTACACGAGTAACAGCGGTATTATATCTAAAAGAATTACCGCTCCATTCGCCACCGTAATAGCCTCTGCCGCCATATCCAAATCCGTAGTTAATGCCTCCATAATAGCCTACGTGCTGGCCCCAATAGCCTGAATGCCATCCATAATAGCCACCATTAAAAGCCCAATATCCGGGAGTCCAGTAATAGCCACTTTGTGGGGCAAGGATCCATGTGCCGGGCACCCAGAAATAGCCGTAATCGCCATAAGCCCAATAACCGGGTACCCACATAAATCCATCGCCGGGGCAGTAAGGCTGCTCATATACCGGAAGTGCCGGGGGCCCTATGTGTACAGATATACTTACCTGGGCATTAGCTTTTGTTAATGTAGTTGTTATCAGTAAAAATGCAATTAAATATTTTATTACTTTTTTCATAAATCAAATTTATAAGCGTTAAGACTTCTATTGTTTTAAAAAGTTACAGCAAATTTCATTTTAAGAAATAATTGAGAACATTTAAAATTCTTATGCCTTCTGAAAATAAGATTATTCATCATCTCAAGTCTTTATCTTCTATTATTTTTTTAGAACTGTCTTTTACTAAACGCATTTGCAGCCTGTTTTCTTGTAATGTCATATCCCATTGCATGCTATCGGCAGTGTAATGCTTTATGTTTATTTTTATAAATTCAGGCCGCGCATTGCCTCTGTGCTTTATAAGTGTGAGGCCGCCGTTCCCCGGTTCGAAATGATAGTTTATTGTTCTATGGTTAGAATAGTCGTAATAAAAAGGATTCGCCGAAAACGCAATTTTGCCATTGGTCTCAACATAAACATTGTTCCATGCTGAGGAATCACTTTGCCATCTCTGTAAATCCACGGGACTGCCGTTTTTTATTAATTGCGTTACTTTCCATTTACCAATATAATATTCTCCTTCCCTCTCCTGCCGGTATGGATAATTGGCCATAAAAGCAAATACCAATATTGCTATTCTTAAAACAGCTTTTATATAAATCATTTTTTTTGATGACAAGAAAGTATTTTTATTAAAAATGATAGCCAAAATTTTTTCTCTTTGAAGCCAAAGCAGGTAAACAGATGTAGTAAGTATGAAAAGACAATTCACATACGCATCTGCGGATACACCATAAAACTGATTAATAAAAAAGATATTGATCATTACCGGCAGCAATATCACGGCTGCCATAAGCCTTGTTCTTTTAAATAAAAGTAATACACCGCCTGCTACCTGTAGTATGCCAACAATAATGGTGTAAAAAGAAGAGTATGAAAAAAAATTCCAGGCCACTGAAAAGCCTGTAAGATCACGGGCGAGTGTATCATCCCTGTAAAAATTATGATGAAACTGGTTATTATATATCTTTTGCAAACCATACTGAAGTATAAGAAAAGATGAATAATAACACATGATGGCTCGCAGCCATTCGTGCAGCGTTTGGGATGATATGCGTTGCTTGTTTTCTTCTCTTTGCCACCATACAGTAAATGCTATAGTAATAATTGCCAGCAACAAATTCCATCCGGTAAAAAGTGTTCCGAAATAAAGAGCAACGCTATCAAAAATGTAAGGATCTAAAGGCAGGTAAGAGTAGGCAAGATCTCTTAAAAAAATATACACTATAAAGCATTCAAATAATTTATTTATCCATAAATAAAATGATGAGGATTGGCTGTGGCTCATATTGGGGTTAAAGCAATTATGTAAAACTGGTAAATAAAAGTAATTAAAATATCATTCGGTTAAGCGCTATTTCAGTCGGGTATGTAATTTGTTATAGCACCTGAATGAAATTTCCACCTGTTTTTAATTCAGATACTGATAGTGTTAATGTAATTATTGAAACCCCAAAAGGCAGCGCTAATAAATATAATTATGATGAGGAGACCCAACTATTTAGGCTAAGTAAAATATTACCGCAGGGTATGGTGTTTCCTGCTCACTTTGGCTTTTTGCCCCACACTAAGGGAGACGATGGTGACCCGCTGGATGTGCTGGTGCTGCTGGATGAAACTACTTATCCCGGCTGCCTTATTGAATGTAAAATTATAGGGGTAATAGAGGCAGAGCAAACAGAAAGAGATGGAAAAAAAGTGCGCAATGACAGGATCATTGCTGCAGCTTTGGTATCGGCAAGATATGCTGAGATAAAAAAACCTGACGATTATTTGCTGGATGAGTTTACCAAATTTTTTATAACCTATAATGCTATTGCAGGTAAAAAATTTGAGCCGCTTGGTTACAAAGGTGCTGGTACCACCCTACAACTTATAAAAAAACAGCAAACCGATAAATGATTGCGATACAAACTGTCAAGATGATAATCTTTGAGCGAACTATTTATTACTAATCATTAAATTTATTTTATGGCAAAATATTCAAAGAAAGCCGGAGACAAGGTAGCAGAAGCCATGCACGAACAAAAACATGGTGAACTCAAAAGCGGCAAAAGCGGTAAAAAAGTTACCAGCCGTAAACAGGCAATAGCCATTGGGCTTTCTGAAGCAAGAAAAGAAGGAGCAAAGGTTCCCAAAAAATCTACAGCCAAAAAATCTGCAAAGAAATCTTCTGCGAAAAAAGGCAAATGATTAGCAGTTATTTTTAATAATAAGCTGTACAACTTCTTTAAATTAATAATACACCCTTATAACTTTAGGTGGAATAAGTATCACGCAGTGAAAAGATATTATCTGATAATTTAATAAGTCATTCAGTTTACCAGATACTATATCATTTAATGAAAGCGTTATCGCTAAAATATTCTGTGTATGCCAGGAACTAAGTTTATGTTTTCAACCGGTATTGAGAACAGCTACCCTACGATCATGCTGCCCGATGGAACTATAAAGAGGGTTGATGAAATGGAAAAGGCCAATCATTATAAACATTGGAAAAAGGATTTTAATTTAGTAAAAGAATTAGATATTGAGTTCTTAAGATATGGGCCGCCTTATTATAACACGCACACCGCCCCGGGCAAGTACGACTGGAGCTTTACAGATGAAACTTTCAACAGGTTAAGAGAATTACATATTAATCCGATAGTAGATCTTTGTCATTTCGGAGTGCCGGACTGGATGGGAAATTTTCAAAATCCTGATTTTCCTTACTACTTCGCAGAGTATGCAAAAGCTTTCGCCAGGCGCTTTCCTGAGCTGCAGTTATATACTCCCATAAATGAAATATTTATTGCTGCCATGTTCTCTGCGCAGTATGGCTGGTGGAATGAAAGGCTGCAATCAGACACAGCTTTTGTTACCGCATTGAAACATCTCTGCAAAGCTAATGTAATGGCTATGCACGCCATCCTGGAGATACAGCCGGAAGCTACTTTTATTCAAAGCGAATCCGCTGAATATTTCCATGCAATAGATCCTGATGCATCTCCACTGGCCAGGTTCTTAAACCAGAAAAGATTTCTTTCGCTTGATCTAACTTATGGCTATCCTTTAAATGTTACTATGTATGAATATTTGCTTGATAACGGCATGACCCCAAAAGAATACCGGTGGTTTACCGAAAACCAGGTAAAAGGCAGGTGCATTATGGGCAATGATTATTATGTAACCAATGAACACATTGTACATGCTGATGGACACACCCAGGCTGCTGGCGAAATATTTGGTTATTATGTAATTACCAGCCAGTATTACCGTCGTTATAAATTACCCGTTATGCATACGGAAACAAATATAAGAATGCCCGGCAGTAAAGAATGGCTTCTGAAGCAATGGGCTAATGTTCATCGCTTAAAATATGATGGAATACCTGTGGTTGGGTTTACATGGTATAGCCTTACACATCAGGTAGATTGGGATTCTGCGTTAAGAAATGACGCCGGAAATGTAAATGAATTAGGCTTGTATGACCTTGACAGGAAAATTACTTCCGTTGGTACTGCTTATAAGCATTTAATACACCAGTGGAAAGATATTATTACAGAAGAAAGCTATGGTTTAATTTTTCAGAATTGGTAATTAACTACCTGGTAAAAACAATTTGTTCGTTAATTATATTAGCTGTAAATAAACAAAAAAGAGCGTCTCCGTCCATATCTATATTTTTCTGTTCCTTTTTTTCCCCGGAAAATCTTTCAGTTGATGGCTCCTCTGTAAAAGGAAAGATGTCTTCATTAAGAGTTGAATATTTTTTTAAGTTAACCAGCTTATGAGATGTGTATAATTTTTGATGCATACAACTTAAGTGTTAAGGTTTTTGATAAATTGATAGTAACTATTCTATTACTTACAATGATAATACCAAAATTAAATAAAGTAAATGAATAATAATTCAATGAAAATTTATAAAAATATAACTACTATAGTATGCAATGAACTTGCACTTTTACAGAAATGATAGCTTATTTTAAACAGTTCAAAATCTTATAATAATACTATATAATTTCCACTAAGTTTTACTTCCTGTTTCTTTGCTGCTGATTAGATGGTGCAAAGGGTTCTACCGTTTTAGGAACCGGCCTCATTTCATTCGGCTGCTGTTGAAAAGATTTTACCACCGGCCTGTACATTATAAGCCTGTTATTAGAGGCAATAGTAGGTTTCATTGGAGCGTTAGCTTCTTTTATGTTTACTTTGGTAACAGGTGCGCTCACTACTTGTGTAACCTGGCTTAGCTGGGGCCCACGATTAACTACGGTAGTATTATGAGTGTTTTTTACATTAGCCAGCTTCATATTATTTAATATCCTGTTATCATTGTTAGCAGGAGATGCTGAATTGTTAGGAGCGTAAGGAGTTTTAACAACAGTATTATTAGTCACATTGGTATTAGAGTTTCTGTTGTTTACTGTGTTATTATTAGTTTCGTTCGTATTTGTTATATTATTATTAGTGGTATTTCTATTATTGACCGTATTTGTGTTTACATTATTGGTTACATTATTAGTTGTATTATTATGAATATTATTAATGATGGTAACATTTTTTACAATATTCACATTGGTGGATTTATCTACAACGTAATTACTTATCTGCGTATGGGTGATATGTTCCTGTGGAACAAAAGTCCATTGGCGCTCTGAAGGCATCCATCCACTCCTTATATCTACATGAGGCGGTATAGGCGCCCATCCATAATAACTACCCGATTGACCCCAGGTAACCCAGGCCGGCGCCCATTGAGTGCCTGGCAACCATAGCCAGCCGTATGAATCATCGTAAAACCAATTACCATAATGAAACGGCGCCCAGCCCCACTGATAATCAGAAACCCATGTCCAGCCTTCGTTGGAGTAAACCCAATGTCCGTTGGTGGTATATGGCTTAAAGTCAGCATCCACGTTTGGCGACCATACATAACCATCATTTGGATAGTTTATCCATCTTCCATAAGGGCTTAGGTCATCATAAAATTCCTGGTACGTTACCGGTTCGGGAGCAGTTTCTGTTTCCTCCTGCTGCTGCGGCGGCGGTGCAGTTGCTGCATATCTTGGGGTGCAGCCCGCCAAAATTATAAATGAGGCTGCTATATAGAAAAATATATATTTCATAAAACTTTTTTATGTAAATTAATTCAATTCTAAAATCTGATCATAATAATTTTTCACATTAATAATTTGTCTCTTTCAATGTATAATGCATAGCAATCATCCTCCGATAATAAAATCTATTGAAACAGGATGGCCGCTCAGGCTGCTTCCTTTTCTGTTGTTTATCCATAGTTTTATTGTAAATTATATGTGAAGCAAGTGTCAATTAACTTTTGCTATATAACTTACTAGAAAGCTTCTTATAAAATGAGCTTGCCATAAATGAAAGCGGAATTCCGATGCAAATAATTAAGATGAAAATATTAATAACAGCATTAATCATACTAAATGTTCGCGCCGGTACATTCGATAGCGGAAGAAATACAAGGTTCATTAGCGACCATATAAATAGCCCATAAATAATACCTGTAATGATCTTGTTTTTAGCAGCAGCTTGTACCCTTGGAAATAGCCAAAAGAAAAACACGGTGAACGCAAAAGCAATAAAATAATGTATCACCATGCCGGCTATTACCATGCTATTCCCGCCCGTGGAAGCGCTTTTGCCGAATATACCACTGGCTACAAATTTCAAAATGCTTAAAGGAACAAAGTTACCGCTCCTGGCAAAAACATATATGAACGCTGCGACAATATCTAAAGTTCCCACAAGTAATCCTGCTTTTATTATGGCAGTTCTTTTATTCATAGTTTTATTTCCAGGATTAATTTTTTAATTATACTTCTTAATATTTTGCTGTGCCTTCGTTAAAAGTTCTCCAGCTATGCCAAAACTCTTGTGAGGCAGGCAACCTGCCAAGCACTGACGATGTATTAATACCGCTGCCATCGAGCCGGTATGTATTGCTGCCAAGAAGCAACGTATCGTTACTAAGAACTAAAACAGAATTATTGTAGGGCACCTTGTATGCAAAAAAACTTTTATTATCAGCCGCAAGCACAAGAGCCACCGGCTGCAGGCCAAAAGTATCATGAATAATCCTTTCTTTCTTAAGCATATTCCAGTCATAAGCTTTGGTATGGGTTCCATACTTTACACCCACTACCCACGATTTGTCTTTCCATGAAAGGCTATCTGTTCCTGTGAGCTTACTTTTACTGGTTCCGTTTTCATATTTAAATGTAGTGTCGTAAGAAGCCGTAAACGCAGGATCAGCCTGCATTACCAGCGATTGAGGGTACAAGTGCAGCCACTCATGTAAGGAAGTTTGCGAGCTCATAACTTCAGGCAATCGCTCTCCTTTCAGCTTGCCCGCAATGGCAACGCCTGTGGCCTGCCGCCACCAGCTTCCGGTAGATGCATCTTCAAACATAGCATTAAAATGATCCATGCCTACCAGCCGGAATTTTTCATACTTACCTTTTACCATTGGCTCAAAAACTCTTCCGGTTCTGCATACGGTACAGTAGGTAATAATAAGAGGCTTGCCGCCATCGGTATCCTGCACCTGGTGATGAAAGCCAAGGTACTGCACGGGATACGCTTTTGCATTACCGTTTATCATTACACCAATCACTAACCGCTGGCTATCTACCTTATTGGCCGTGGAGCGAGCCATTAATAATTTTTCAGGCTGATAAAACATGTGGTCTGCAGCCATTTGAAAGTTAAGAAAATATATAGCTGCCGTTACAATGGTTGCTGCTACTAAAGGCACCCATAAACGCTTATATGAAGATGAAAAAAATCCATATAGCAGCGTGGAGACAAAGGCTATCCTGAATACCCAGCGCCATTTATATAAAAAATAAGCTACTTCAATACTGTTCATTCTTTGACTGCCGGGCATGGGCATAATAAAATAAACATTCAGTATTTCAAATAAGAATAACCCTGCAAGGCCTATGTAAAATAGCTTTCTCATATACAACTTAGTTTTAGTATGCAGCTTATACTTATTGTTCGCTGCAAATTCCTGATAAAGCTAAAACACAATTTGAAGAATTATGGTATTTCTTGCATTTTTTACTTTCAAATTATATCCATCCTTAGCTCAGCATAAAACGGTATAAATTTTTTAAGTAAAAAAGTTTGCAAAGAAGCACGATAAAATCATATTGAATCATTTGCTATCATTCAACATACTATTTATTGCTATAAATCCGTTTCATTTAAAAGAAGCAATTCAAAAGTTTAATTATACCGGATAAGCAATTAATGAGATCAGCAAAAGATAACAGGTATTTCCAGGGTTTCATCAGCAAGATTCCTTCCTCTGTGATACAGTATTTTAATGCCTTATATTATTGTTTTAAAGCTGCAAAATCAAAGGGTATTAATAATTTAAATGAGCCTGCGTGGTTACCTAATACTATAGATGAAACGTTGTTTTCAATGGATATTAAAACAGGCGCCCTTACAAAAGTTTCAGCCTCCAGTGAAAAACTATTTGGATATACAGCTTCCGAATTTATGGACGATCCTCAACTATGGAAAAGAATAATTTTACCTGCTGACAAACACCTTATAAAAGAGAATACAACTGCTTTACTTACTAATAAAATAGTTTCTGTTGAATACCGCATCATCCATAAAGATGCCACCACCCGGTGGATAAGAAGCAGGCTGGTTGCCCTTGTAAACCATAAAAATGAACTGACACGTATTGACGGCTTATGCAGAGACATCACGGAAAACAAGCGCACAGAAGAATCGCTGAAAAGATCAGAAGCCAACCTCAGATCGGTGTTTAATAACACTGACATGGCCTACCTGCTGGTTGATACTGACTTCAGGCTGATCTCTTATAATGAGCAGGCAAGAAAATTTGCCCTTAATCCTTTTAATAAAATATTAACGCTTGGAGACGATGTGCTGGATTACATAATACCTGAAAAGAAAGCGGCATATAAAAAGATTATGGAAGAAGTGTTGCAGTGTGGCAATAGAAGCTATGAAAAAAGCTACCGGGCGCTGGATGGCTTCCTAAAATGGTACGATATACAATTGTTTGGTGTGCCAGATGAAGAGGAAAAAATTTATGCGCTTGCCGTATCCATAAGAGACATTACAAAGTATAAAGAAGCCGAACAGTCTATTAAAATGTCAGAAGTAAAATACAGGTATCTTTTTGACAGTAATCCTGCTGCTATTTTAATTTGGGACATAGATGATTTTAATATACTTGAAGCTAATGAAACAGCGGTAAAATTATATGGTTATACAAAAGAAGAGTTTCAGCAAAAAACCTTACTTCACTTGCGCCCGCTTGATGATTGTGAACAATTTTTAACAGCACTGGAAGCGCTTCACGCAAAGGACGGCAGAGTTGCCGGAAGGTGGAGACACGTGAACAAGAACGGAGAAATAATGTACATGGATATACTTGCAAAAAAAATTATGTATGGCAAAAAATCGCTGGTGGTAACCATTGCCAACAACGTTACAGAAAAGTTACACCTCGAAAACATGCTGGCAGATCAGCAGATGCGCAGACATTATGAAATAACTGATGCTGTTATAACAGCGCAGGAGCAGGAACGCACCCAACTGGGCGAGGAGCTGCATGATAACATAAACCAAATACTTGCCACATCATCTTTATACCTTGATTGTGCTTTGCGAAAAGATGAGCGCCAGATGGAGATGATTGCCAACAGTAAGAAATTTATTATGGAAGCAATAAGCGAAATAAGAAAATTATCCAAATCTTTATTGCCGCCATCGCTGGGAAACAAAAGCCTTAAAGAAACATTGCAAAGCCTTATAAAAAATGTACAACAGGTTCAACCACTAAAATTTTTTGTTGAATGGAATTTAAGTGATGAAGAGATGGTAAGCGAAAAATTAAAATTAACTATTTATAGAATTGTACAGGAGCAGTTGAATAATATTTTCAAACATGCCAATGCATCCAGCGTGCTAATTAAAATTGAGCAGCAACAGCAAACGCTGATAGTTACTATTAAAGATGATGGAAAAGGATTTAATATTTTCGAAAAACGAAACGGCGTAGGTCTGCAAAACATTAAAAGCCGTACAGAATTGCTAAATGGAAATATCTCCATTAATTCTTCTCCTGGTAATGGATGCGAGCTGATATTACAATTTTCGATACAAGAAGAATACCATGAAGCTGTAGCATTGCTTAACTAACAAAATATTTCTAAACGATTTTACACTTTCAGCAAAAATTAAAGCTGCTCTAAATAGCTTTTAGTTTTATGTAAAACATCTTATAATTTCTCTCTTACTTTACAATCGTTATTGCATAAAAACGAACATCATTTGTATCAAAAACGTACAGTCTCCCTGTGTTCCTGCGGCATTATTAAACTGATAATCATTACAATAAAATAGCGGCATTGGCATTGACATAATTTACACTTGTAAATTATATATGCTTTTATGCTAAAAAACTATTTCAAAATTGCCTGGAGAAATCTTATTAAAAACAAAGTGTATTCTACCATTAATATACTTGGGCTGGCAGCAGGTATGGCCGTTGCGATGCTCATTGCATTGTGGATATGGGATGAGGTATCGTTTGATAATTATCATACCAACCACAAACAACTTGTACAGGTGATGACCACGTTTATTGATGATAAGAATGAAAAACAAACTGCCACTGCCATTGCCATACCGATAGGAAATGAGTTGAGAACAAAGTATGCGGGCGACTTTAAAAAGGTTTCGCTGGCATCATGGAATTTCAGTCATGTGCTTGGCGTTGGCGAAAAGAAAATCACCGGCACCGGCCTGTGGGTTGAATCGGATTTTCCAACCATGTTTTCATTAAAAATGATTGAAGGAAATTTAAATGCTTTGAACGATCCCTCCTCTGTTTTATTAAGTGCATCAATTGCAAAAGCATTATTTGGCAATGCCAGCGCCATCAATAAAACGGTAAAGGTTGATAATAAAAATGATTTTAAAGTAGCCGGTGTGTATGAAGACCTTCCGCATAACACTACTTTATACGACATGAAATTACTGCTGCCATGGAAAAAATATCTTACTACAGAAAACTGGTTAAAAGATGCACAAACACAGTGGAACAATCATTCTTTTCAGGCTTATGCCGAGCTGAATAAAAATGCAGACGTTGATAAAGTTTCTGCTAAAGCAAAGAACGCCGGAATGGTACATAAAAATGCAGCAACAGATGGCAAAGAAGAACTCGTACTGCAGCCAATGGATAAGTGGCGATTGTATAGTGATTTTAAAATCGGAAAGGCAACTGGTGGCGGCATACAATTTGTCTGGCTTTTTTCTATAATCGGTGTATTCGTTTTGTTACTTGCCTGTATCAACTTTATGAACCTTTCCACTGCGCGCAGTGAGAAACGTGCAAAAGAAGTTGGCATACGCAAAACAGTTGGCTCGGTTCGCTCGCAATTAATCGGACAGTTTTTAAGTGAGTCAGTTTTAATTGCTTTTATCTCATTTTTATTTTCAATATTACTTGTTGTATTATTAATGCCGTTGTTTAATAAATTGGCTCATAAAGACATTGAACTGCCCTTGAGCAATCCGGTATTCTGGTTACTTACATTAGCTTTCACTTTTATTACAGGCATTATTTCGGGCAGCTATCCTGCATTTTATCTTTCTAAATTTGAGCCCATCAAAGTATTAAAAGGTACATTTCGTGCAGGCAGGTTTGCATCGTTGCCACGTAAAGTGTTAGTGGTTATTCAATTTACTTTTTCTATTGCCTTGATCATCGGCACTATCATCGTTTTCAAACAAATTCAGTTTGCTAAAAACAGGCCGGCAAACTATAATAGTGAAGGGTTAATTAGTATAAACATGTCAACGCCTGACCTGTATGGGCATTACGATGCTATACGAAATGATTTACTCCAAACAGGTGTTGTAAATAATATGGCAGAATCTTCAAGCCCAACTACAGCGCTTTATTCAAGCCAGATTGGTTTTAACTGGCAGGGGAAAGACCCTAACACTATCCCTGGTTTTGGAACCATTTGGGTAACGACAGATTTTAGTAAAACAATTGACTGGAAAATAAAAGAAGGCAGAGATTTTTCAAAAGCATTTGCAACAGATAGTTCGGCAATGATCCTTAATGAATCTGCCGTTAAGCAGGTTGGGATGAAGCAGGATATTGTGGGGCAAAACATACAGCTTAATAATAAAAACTTTACGGTTATAGGTGTTGTAAAAGATATGATAATGCAATCGCCTTACCAGCCTGTTCAGCCAACTATTTTTATGTATAACCAGGAAAATGTAAGCATAGTTACAGTTGCTATTAAAGCTGGCATTCCTGTAAAGGATGCATTAAGTAAAATAGAAACTGTATTTAAAAAATATAATCCCTCGGCGCCATTCGATTATACTTTTAATGATGAAGAGTATGCAAAAAAGTTTGCTGATGAGCAACGTGTAGGCAACCTTGCCACTTTTTTTACTATACTCGCTATTTTCATTTCATGCCTTGGTTTATTCGGGCTTGCATCATTTGTTGCCGAACAACGCAGAAAGGAAATAGGCGTGCGCAAAATCCTGGGTGCATCAGTATATAATCTTTGGCAAATATTATCAAAAGAATTTGCGCTCCTCGTTATCATTTCCTGTTTCATTGCTATCCCGCTTGCCTGGTATTATTTACATCAATGGCTACAGCAGTACGATTATAGAACTGAAATATCTTTCTGGATATTTATTGCCTCAGCTGTGGGTGCGCTTGTTATAACATTGATTACGGTGAGCTTTCAGGCAATAAGGGCTGCCCTTGCTAATCCTGTAAAGAGTTTACGGACGGAGTAATTTAATTGAAATTTTAGCAATTTGAAAATTTCGAAAAGTAAATCATACATCTGAATTCAACAATTATGGCAATAAAATATCTCACTACCACACTGCGGTATCTATGGCGGCATCGCTTGTTTACGGTATTAAATGTTTTGGGGTTGGCTATTGGCATCAGTGCATGTTGGGTTATCTACCGCATTGTTGATTATGAATTTAGCTACGACAGAAATCTTCCCCATAAAGAAAATATATATCGCCTTGTATCAGGGTTTGTTTTTGATGAACAACAATCTTACAATGGCGGTGTATCTAAGCCATTGTACCAGGGATTGCGCCAGCAGATTCCGGGTTTGGATTATGTTGTGCCTGTATTTGGTCAATTTATAAACAGCGTAGAAGTAAACAACACATCAGGCAAGCCATTGGTGGTAGATGACCAGACCGATATAGTAGCAACAGACTCTGCGTATTTTACCATGTTGCCTTATCGCTGGTTAGCAGGCGATCAATCAACATCATTACTTGCGCCGAAAAGTGTAGTACTTACTGAAAGCAGGGCGCAGCAATACTTTCCGGGTAAAAAACCTGAAGACATTCTCAACAAAACAATTACTTATTACAGCTTTCAGGATACGGTACAAAGAACGGTTACAGGTATTGTTGCCGATTTTAAAAAGCCTTCTGAATTTACTGCACAGGAGTTTTGTTCGCTGCCATCCAAAGCGTACAGTTTAGCTGCATGGACAAATACTAATGGCTCAGACCAGTTGTACCTGCAATTAAAAAAAGGTACAGATAGCAAAAAATTATTAGAGCAAATTGATAAACTATCGGCATCAAAAAGAAACGAGTTTGATAAGCAGCAAAATGATCCCGTAAAATATAAAAGATGGTATGAACTGCTTCCCTTGGGTGAATCTCATTTCTCAACTTATATAAATGAATACAATGTTCGTAAAGCAAGCAAACCAGTGTTGTATGGCTTAGCAGGTATCGCTTTGTTTTTGTTGATATTAGCCTGCATCAACTACATTAATATGAGTGTTGCCAGCATTCCGCAAAGAGCTAAGGAAATTGGTGTGCGCAAAACGTTAGGCGGCAGCCGTGCACAGCTCATCAGCCAGTTTTTATCTGAAACAATAATCACAACTTTTTGCGCCGGCATATTTTCATACTTCTTAAGCCAGTTGGGGTTTTGGTTGTTGAAAGACATTATTCCAACAGGCATAACAGCTTTCCCCGATGTATTGCAACTCGTCATTTTTATCATTGTATTATGTATCATTGTTACCATATTAGCCGGACTTTATCCTGCCTGGCTAATAACAAAAGTGAAGGCTGTAAATATTTTTAAAAACGTTTCATTCAAACAAAAAAGCAAAGGATTTAGTCTGCAAAAAGCACTTATTGTTTTTCAATTTACAATTGCCCTGGTATTTATAAGCAGTGCGTTAATTGTAGGTAAGCAATTACATTATGTACTTACAACCAATATGGGTTTCAATAAAGATGCAGTTGTGATAGTTGATATTCCGTGGAAGTATAGCGGTGATAAAAAGTACGAAAACAAACAATTCACTTTATTTACAGAACTGAAAACCATACCTGGAATACAAAATATTTCTTTGGGCAATGAGCCTATGTCAAGCAACTATTCTTCGGGACAATACGAATATATAGCAGAAGGTAAGCCGCCAATAAAAAGGCAAGTATTTAGGAAAAATGTTGATACGGCTTATCTCAACTTATATGGAATGAAATTGCTTGCAGGAAGAAATCTTCGTGCTTCGGATACAACTAACGAATTTGTAATTAATGAAGCAGCCGTGCGTGCATTTGGTTTTACATCACCGCAGGATGCGATTGGTAAATTCATTGGTCAAAGCGATGGCAAGTTTCCAATTGTAGGTGTAGTGAAAGACTTTCATACGCAGGATTTTTATAAAGCTATTGACCCAATGGCATTTGAAAGCGAAAAAGACAATCTCACAACGTTTAATATCAAGCTCTCCAACGATCCTACTCAATGGCAGCAAGCTTTAAAAGCAGTTGGGAAGAAATGGTATCAGTTTTATCCGCCCGAAAGTTTTTCTTATAAATTTTATGATGAAGTAATTGCACAATTTTATGAGCAGGAACAACATCTTGCAACGCTTATTAATCTTGCTACAGCCATCTCTATTTTCATTAGTTGTTTAGGCTTGTTTGGTTTGGCTGTGCTTACTGCATTTCAGCGTACGAAAGAAATAGGCATACGAAAAGTGTTAGGTGCTTCCATAGCAGGCATTGTTCAATTGATGTCTAAAGAATACGTGATACTGGTAACTATTGCAATTGTTATAGCAACACCCATTGCATGGTGGGCGCTAAATAAATGGTTGCAAAATTTTGCTTATCGCATACACATACAATGGTGGATGTTTTTACTGGCAGGAATAATTGCGGTTGCGCTTGCGTTAATCACGGTAAGTTTTCAGGCAATCAAAGCTGCTCTTGCCAATCCTGTGAAAAGTTTGAGAACGGAATGATAGTTATAAAATGCAGTAATGTTTGGCTATATAAAAATTAATATGCTTACACTGGTAATTCTCTTAAAACAAAAAGCAATACTGCGTATTGGCAATATTGCTTTGTAAAAATGAAATTAATTATTTAAATTCATAACATTAAGGCTGTCCTTTTCCACCACCCGAACCATAAATGTTTCCCGTTGCGTAGCTGGCATCGCTAGCAGCCAGCTGTACATATATTGATGCAAGTTCTGCTGGCTGCCCTGGCCTCGCAATTGGTGTATCGCCTCCAAAGGTTTTTACTTTATCCTGGGTAGCTCCTCCGCTAATTTGCAAAGCTGTCCATATCGGCCCGGGCGCCACTCCGTTTACCCTGATTCCTTTAGGGGCAAGCTGCTTTGCCAGAGATTTTACATAGTTCATGGTTGCAGCTTTTGTTTGCGCATAATCATACAAATCTGCTGATGGGTCATACGCCTGCTCAGATGTGGTTCCTATAATAGCGGAGCCTGGTGGCAAATGTGGCAACGCCGCTTTTATAATCCAGAAAGGAGCATATATATTCGTCTTCATTGTCCAATCAAACTGTTCTGTGCTGATATCCGAAATGGAGGGGTGACTCTGTTGCCTGCCTGCATTGCTTACTATTATATCTAATCCGCCAAGTTTATCAACAGCTTCCTCTACAAGCCTTTTACAAAAAGCTTCCTCACGCAGGTCGCCCGGAATAGCTACAGCCTTTCGCCCGGCGGCTTTTATAAGTGCAATTACTTCCTGAGCGTCGGGTTCTTCCGTAGGATAATAATTTATGGCAACATCAGCGCCTTCACGTGCATAGGCTATAGCGGCGGCTCTTCCCATACCGGAATCACCACCTGTTATAAGTGCTTTTCTTCCGGCAAGCCTGCCTGAGCCTTTATAGCTTTTTTCTCCGTGGTCCGGGCGGGGATCCATTTTACTCGCCAATCCTGGCCATGGTTGAAACTGCTCATTAAAAGGAGGCTTGGGATATTTTGTTGTTGGGTCATCCAGCATAGGTGCATCTGTTTTATCTTCCGATGAAATGTTGCTCGACATAATGGGTTTACTCATATTGACATTTTTATATAATATATTTTTTAACCTTCTTCATTAGTTTCTTTTGTGGGGTGGCGCGATACGCCACTTTTCGTTTCGTTTTTATTATCCTTATCGCCGGCTTGTTTTTGCTTCACTTTTGTATCAGTATCTTCTTTTGAAGCCTTACCTTCTGATTTAGTTTTTTTCTCGTTATTCATATAATTATTTTTATAAAAATATTTTAGGTAAATATTGTCAAACAGATTGCCATAAATAATTACACAACACTTATGTGTTTATTAAATTATTTGTGTAAATATTTCCTCTTTTAGCAAGAGTAATTCATGATTTATGTACTCTGTATAAATGTTGAAATGCAGCGCTGTAGGCTATTAGGAATAGGAGGTAAATGTATCTTATCTTTTTGCAATAAGCCTGGTAAGTTCATTTACAGGTGTTTCATCTTTATAAAAAATAATAAGCTTTCCCTTATCATTGAATAAAGCAGTAAAGGGTGTGTGTTGCAAACTATAATATTTTCTTAAGTAAAGCGGTTGTGTTTCTGTGGCAACAGTGATGTTTGGGTATGTTTTTATCCTGTAATTATTTTCAAAAGTAATAGCATCTTTTAAAGGGAAAAAAGTTATTAATAAAATATTTACTTTTTTAAATTGATTTTTTTTAGAAAGTATTTGGGTAATGAGCTTTTGACAATGTTCACAATCGGGCGAAAAATAAATAAGGAGTAATGGCTTGCCGGTAAGCATATCTTTTGCCGCTACCGTTTTGCCATTTGTAAGCTGCATCGTAAATGATGGTAATGCCTGTGCATAGGTTTGGCAAGGCGAAAAATTTACGTATAGAGTTATAAAGAAAACTATCAGGATGTAAGTTTTGACCTTGTTCATGTTTTTTATTTGCAATTGTTACCGTATCAAAGTAACTGTACCTCTTTCATTATGCAACGGATGGCCATCTAAACTGTACGAACAAGTCCAAACGTAAACACCCAATGGTTGAAAGTACCCGCTTATAGTGCCGTCCCAGCCGTTTAGAGGATCTTTGGTCGAAAAAATTAATTTGCCCCATTGATCATAAATGGATAAGTGATAACCCGATATGGAACCTTTAAAAGTAGGCTTGAATATATCGTTCAAATGATCATAGTTTGGAGTAAAAGCAGTGGGAAGATAAAAATATTCAGGGCATAAAGAATCAATAACTATAATTGAATCATTTCCTGCACAGCCATTAAAATCTGTTACATTAAGACGGTATATACCGCTTGCCGACACTTGGATACTTTTTTCGTTGCTTCCGTTATTCCATGTATAAGTGCTGAAGTTATTTAGTGGTGTTATTGTTACCTGATTAAAAGGGCATTTCGATACGCTGGAAATTAAAAAATCGGATGGGCTTGGTACAGCAACCACGTTAACCGTATCTGTGGCTGTACAATTATGAGTAGTGGTTAATGTAACCCAAAATTTACCTGGTTTATTTGTAGTGAGTGTCTCAGTATTACTTCCATCGTTCCATAAATAATAAGTGGTACTAACGCCAGCATCTAACGTAATAGTATTACCAACACATAAATTTTCAATACTCTTAAATTCAGTAACAGGATATTGATAACGGGCAACCACGAAGGTATCTATGGTAGCGCAGCCGAATTTGTCTATCGCAATGAGGCTATACGCACCGGCTATATTTACCATTAATGAGCTGGTAGTATCTCCATTGTTCCACTGATAACTTACAAAAGTGTCCTGGGGGCGTAACAATACCGATCCATTTACGCAAAACCCTGTTTGAATAGTGCTGTCCCTTGCCTGCGTATTACCACCAGCAGGTGTAAAAACATAAATGATAATGCTTTCTACAATGCTATCGCAGCCATTAACATTTGTAAAGTGATGCACATAAGTGCCCGCCGTAGTTACAGTTGAATCCCAGGGCAAAGTATAAAAATCACCATCACAAATGGTTTGTGAAAGGCTTACCTGGGCAGGAGCCTGCAAAACATTTAGATTTAGTATTGCAGTAGAATCGCATCCATCTGCAGATTTAGTGGTGTAAGTTGCTACACTATCGCCTCCCGTATTTATTTTCATGCCATTCCATGTGTAGGGCAGTTGTTGAAAACAGGTACTTTCATTATCTACGGCCGCCTTGCTGTTTATTCTTACTTTAAATGGAACGCCAGAAGATAATAACTCATTATTACAAAATCCGGTAAGCATATTATTATCACTGCCCTTTTTTGGGCTAAGTATATAATCACCGGGCGGCAATGCGGATGAAAAATTAATAACCATTGTGTTTGTATAGCCGCCGGCAGCAGTACAGTTTATACCTGAGGCGCCGATTATCTTTGCAGATGGGCTTGTTATAAAATCGCTGCCATCGGATGCAATAGAACTGCACAAAATGTTAGTGGTTGTTTTTACCACAATACTGGTAGCATTATTACAAGGTACATCCACATTGCTTAGTTGCGGTGCCGGTATGTTGTAGAAAGAAGTAGAGCCCGTAAAATCAATTGTGAATCCCTTGCCGGGAGCGCCACTCACATAGTTCCCTAAATTATTTATCATTATAAGATATACATCATCGGTATTAGCGAAAACAGGCTGGTTGAACGACTCACCAAAAGTGCCGTTCATAACATAAGGAATTCTTGATGTATCGCTGAGTCCTATTACACCTCCAGGATTACTGCCAGGTATATTATTATTATAATTACATCTGACTACATTGGCCGATGCCAGCTGGCTGCAACTTATACCTATTATATTTACGACGGCAAAATTATAATCATCCTGAGGATCTACAGGTGTAATCTTAAACACTATATTACCTGCGCTGGCTACATGTAGCTTTAGCCACACTGAATTTTTTTCACCTCCACCTGGTTGGCTAAAGCACGGCGTTTCATCCAGATCTAATACATGACCGGTGCCAGTATAACTGTAAGGCGTGTAAAATATGCCGCCACATAATGGTAACGCATTGCAGGCATCCTGTTCAGGCTGGTTTGGCGGTAATTGATAAGTAGCTTGTGCCGTTAACTTGTTGAATTGAATAAGATATAAGGCAACGAAAAAAACTAAAATCCGCCTGCTGTAACATGTATGTATTCTCATTGTTTCGGTTCGCAACCTGCGGCTCTAAAAATATGATTTATTTTCATTCATAAAGCTACGGAAAACTAAATTGATTACACTGCAGATAAGCATATTATGCCTCATCAAAACATACAAATTTTCTTAAATACAAAAAACTTTGGACACTAAGATATAATCCTCATAAAAAAGAAATATTTTTAAAAACCATTTTTACATATTCGATTGTTAGCAATAAAACTAACCCTTTGAAATCACTTTAAAATAAGAAGCTTTTTATATTTTAATATCATAAATGAAATTCAGCACATCATCTGTTGTAATATTTATTATAGCCGTATGCTTTCTTTTTCTTATCAAATGTATAAATAAAGAAAATGATAACGCTACTGATGCTGCGCACAGTAAATACATGCAATATGCCGGCTCAGCTTCTTGTGCTTCCTGTCATAAAGATATACACCAAAGTTTTATACATACAGGGCACTTTTTAACTTCAACGCCTGGAATAGAGAAAAATATAAAAGGCAGCTTTAAGAAAGACAGTAATATTTACTGGTACAATCCTAAAGTTTTTATATCCATGGAGAAAAGCGATAGCGGTCTTTATGAAATAGAGCATGAATATGGAACTAAAAGTATAATTGGTCGGTTTGACGTTGTTGTGGGTTCTGGTATAAGAGGGCAGACTTATTTAACCTGGAGAAATAATAGCCTGTTTCAACTACCTGTTTCTTATTTATCATCTGTAAATGAATGGGTAAATGCCCCCGGAGCAAATAACAGCATTATCACAAATCGTGTAATTGATGCGAGATGCCTGGAATGCCATAGCACATTCGCAAATAATATTGCACCAACTTCAGGCGCACAACCAGAATTTGCCCGGAATCAGATTATATATGGAATTAGTTGCGAAAAATGCCATGGACCTGGAAAGGAGCACGTGGATTATCAAACGGAACATCCGAAAGATAAAACTGCGAGATATATTGTTAATCCTGGTACTTTTTCAAGGCAGGAAAGCTTAAGTTTATGCAGGTTATGTCATGGAGGAAGGATGCACAGCATTAAACCTTCTTTTTCATTTACTTCTGGCGATAAACTCGAAAATTACTTTGCTACTAATACCTCTAAAAACAATGCAAATATTGATGTTCATGGAAATCAATTCGGACTTCTTTCAAAAAGTAAATGTTTTACTGCAACGGCCAGCCTCACTTGTCTTAGCTGCCATAGCCCTCATGATAATGAAAGAGGAAACCTTACATTATTTTCTCAAAGATGCATGTCTTGCCATAATCAGGAACATGGAACGTTTTGTAAAATTAAGTCTGTAAATTCCGCCTTTATCAGCTCAAATTGTATTGACTGTCACATGCCCGCCGAAGAATCAAAATTAATAGTGATGAACATTACTGATAGTACAAAAACGGCTGCGGCGCTACTTCGCACGCATTATATCACTATTTATCCTGATGCAACTAAAAAATATTTGGCAAGCAAAATTATCAGGAAAAATAATAAATAACTTATTGCATACTTACAGTGCGCACCTGGCCTTTATTATTTTTTATTTCTATAGAAGCTTCATTGCCGGTAAGCAACAAGTATCTTCCTGATTGAGAAAGGAATGATGATCCATACTCTATTTCTCTTTTTTGTTTCTTACCATTTTTGTAAGTTATTACAGCGCTTTCATCAAAAGTTTGCAATGGAAAAAATTTTCTTCCGGCCTTTAATTCAAAAACTTTTAAAGGCCCTTTATTTTGGCTGGCGGTTAGCAGGCATTTGCCTTTACTGCTTTTCAAAGAAACCATTGCTTTTCCATTACCAGGCACATAAATACCGCTTTGCATAATAGATAATGGGGTAAAATTGCCCTTACCATCTCCATGCAGCATAAGGCCATTTAAAGCATCGTAACGGCCTAAAGTGGTTTCAGTTCCAAAATCATTTCCGTTCATGATAACATCTAAATTACCATCGTCATCATAATCGTTTACTGAAAGGCCGTTAAGCATAGAGAACTGCGCCTGCATCGGCAACGGCATCAAAGTAAATTTTCCATTGCCATCATTTCTTAAATAAGCAGAAGACAAAAAATTTGCCTGAAGCTGCTGTGCGCCTGCAAGGTCTTTTTCCGGGAAAATTGAATCCATAGTTGCATTGGCAAATGATTTATAATCTTCATATCTTTTTCTTAAGCCCACCATTTGCTTCATCACATCGTCCCTTGATTGTGCAGGAAATCTTTCTTTCTGTGTATCTGTTTGCGAAGCAGGAAGGTATGTCCATGGAAAGGCATCATAAGTGCCATTTTTATCAAAATCTTTTGCAACAATGCCTACAGGATATTGATCGCTTGCCTGGTAAAATGAATTTCTGCCAAGGTTGCCAACGATGTAATCTATGTCGCCATCATTATCGAAATCGCCGGCGGCTATCGTATTCCACCAGCCTGTTTTATTACTTATCCCGGTACTTGCTGTTACGTTTTTAAAAATACCTTTATCGTTCTTTAAAAAAGTAACCGGCATCCATTCGCCTGCCAGTATAAGATCGTCCCAGCCATCGTTGTCAAAGTCAGTGAATATAGCATCGCATACAAGGCCTATGTTTTTTAAAGCGGGTGCAACTGAATCTGTAACATCAGTAAATTTTACATGCCCGTTTTTTGTATCATTCCTGAAAATAAAGCTTGATACGGCTTTCGGATAATTAGCAGGATCTACCCGGCCAGATACAAACAAATCAAGATCACCATCTTTATCATAATCTATAGCCCTTACGCAAAATTTACTGGTGAAATTTTTTGGCAAGGCAGCTGTATCTTCTGTAAAGTTTCCTTTTCCATCATTTATATATAGCTTATCCTGATAAGCATTTGTGTTGTGCACAGAATTGTAGCCTCCGCTTGCAACATATAGGTCCAGGTCGCCATCTCCATCTGCATCAAACAATAATAATCCTTCATCTTCCCTGTTCTTATTAAGCGTATCTTTTGGTGGCAATAAGCTTTTTTGTATAAATTTTCCATTTGGCTGCTGTAAAAAAATCTGAGCACTGTAAGAATAAGAGCCGCCAACAATAACATCATCAAGGCCATTTCCATCAACATCTCCAACAGCAAGAGCGGGGCCGTATTCAGAAAATTTATGAGGCAGTGTGCGCTGCAGGTTAAAATCAATAAAATCTTTATACTTATGCATGTAATGCATGTTTAAAGAATCTGTCACTTCTCTGAAAAGCGCAGCAGTATCTATTACATTTTTTGTAAGCGAATAAGGAACTTGTGCATCTTTGATATTTACTTTCAAAATTTGATTGGCTGCAACATTATGCAAAAGTTGTTCTTTACCATCAGGCCATTTTATTATTACAGAATCAACATTTGAAATATTTCCTAAACCAAAATGAGGTTCTAAAGGCATTGTGGAGAGATAACCTCTGTAAGGGCTTTGCTCATAAACCTGCTGCTTTCCTTTATCATAATGCAATTCTATAATAGCGCCGAGGCCGTTTTTATTTAGTGTGTCGCCATGTAATTGTACAGACAGATAATTGGGATGTTTTTTTACATCATCCATTGATGTATTTTCATAAACAGATGCTTCATCATTAATGTTATTTATTATTACATCCATATCCCCATCATTATCAAGGTCTGCATACACAGCGCCATTTGAAAACGTAGGCGTTTGAAACCCCCAGTCGTTTGTTACGTTGTTAAAGGTGAGATTGCCATTATTACGAAAAGCATAATTGTGAAGTTTAACTGATGGTATTTGTGCCAAAGTGAATGCCATGCTTGCAACAGAAGCAGATCCCATTCTGAAACTCACGAAGTCATGATCTGTTATATCTTTGGGAAACCCGTTAGTTATTATAATATCTCTAAAACCATCATTATCAAAATCAGT
This sequence comes from Hanamia sp., assembly GCA_965276925.1. Lineage (GTDB taxonomy): Bacteria > Bacteroidota > Bacteroidia > Chitinophagales > Chitinophagaceae > Ginsengibacter. The sequence goes on along the minus strand of OZ255711.1, from coordinate 1,937,562 downwards.
AACCAGCGGACACCAGCTCCAGTCTGTCTGTGAAATCCCTGCCAGAAAACCTATGTCACTAAATATGGGATCGCCTATGGAATCATTTTGTTTAACACACCTTCCCTGGTTTAGTTGAAGCGAGTTTCGTACATATTGATATTGATAATTGTACAAGTCATTATTTAGATATGCCTGATAACTATTGCCCCCCATCATCATCTTCTTTCTATAATTGTCTTCAGGGTTCATGTCAAGCTCTATCACATCTGCAAGCCCATCATTATTTATATCAATTACATCCTGACCCATTCCATTAGCAGATGTATGCTTAAAATATGAGCTTGCTTTATCGGTGAAGGTGCCATCATGGTTATTTATATATAAAATATCATTTGAAAGAAAATCGTTAGTTACAAAGATATCCTTCCAGCCATCGTTGTTGAAGTCGGCAATATTTACACTGTGGCCATATCCTTCAATGGTTACACCGGCCTGTTTTGACACATCATGAAAGACCGGATGCTTGAGGGAGCTATCCCAATCGTTTCTGTAAAGCCGGCCGGTGCTCGGAAAGTTGCCATTAATAATTTTTGGACGAAAAACGGATGGATTATTAGAATCCAAAATCTGGTTTACTACCAGATACATATCCAGATCACCATCATTATCATAATCAAAGAATGCTGCCATGGTAGAATAAGTCGTATCGTTAAGTCCATATTCTTTAGCCATTTCCTTAAAAACGGGAACGCCATTTTTATCAACCCCCTGATTAATATATAGAAGATTTTGTCTTTTTTCAGGTTCTTTTGCCATGGAAACACAAACATATATATCCAGCCATCCATCATTATTGATATCTACAACAGAAACGCCACGGCACCATCTCCCTTCTCCACTAACGTTCGCCTCCTCAGTTACATCTTCAAACTTCATTTTTCCTTTATTGATGTAAAGCTTATTGGAAACCGTATTACCAGTGAAATAAAGATCCTGCAAGCCATCATTATTAAAGTCTCCAACTCCGACTCCACCACCATTATAAATATTGGTAACATTTATAGGATTTAAGGAATCGTTTTCTGTGATCTTATTATTAAAACGGACACCAGAATAAGAAGAAGATACTTGTTTGAACAGGGTTTTAGTGGACATCTTACAACCCAGACTAAGCAAGATGATACTTATAAAAAAAATTATTTTTACGCTTACAAATGATCTCATCCTGGACGATTCATAAAGTTATGAAATAAAAAGAGAGGTAGAAACCTACCTCTCTAAGATTATAAAATTAAAATTTAATTAATATCCAGGGTTTTGTTTCAATGGCCCACCTTCAATATCAATTTGACCTTGAGGTATTGGATACAACTCATTTTTGTTTGGAGTAAATGTATGCCCGTTTAAAACCGGATTTGATATTCTTGTGTCAGCTTTTATATGAGCATTTAACACCCCAGCCATGTAACCTTTTGGTTCTGGACCTCCATATATTCCATCATAACGTTGTAGATCAAAGAAACGATGGCCTTCCATAGCTAATTCTAACTGTCTTTCCATATAGACAGCTTCTCTTGCATATTCCTGACCATTTACAGTAAAACCAGTTGAAGGAACAGTACCATATAAACCGATTTGATAATTTGCAGCAGGAGTGGTAGTAAAACCTTTTGAAGGTGTAGTATTATCAACGAAAGTATGTACCCAATACTCAGGATGGTTGGCCATACGAGCTCTTACCATATTCACATCAGACTGGGCAGCATCAAGGGTGCCTGCTTCCACTTCACACTCAGCACGCCAAAGTATTACGTCTGCAAAACGAACAAGGTTAAAGTTATTAGCAACATCCTGGTTTTGCGCCCAGCCTTGACCATTGTCTACAGCAGAACCATATTCTGTTTGATAGTATGAATTTTTAATAGGGTTATAAGGAACCACATCACCACGAGACCAAGATTCTCCACCACATATTCCCCAATCTAAGTAAGGGATACCTCTGCGTCCCAAAGTCCAGTCAATCCGTGGATCTAATGCGTTTGCAGGGGGAGTGAAAGGATCTGTTGGTTTTAAGCCATGGTCGTTAGGAAGATTAATATCATTATATGTTGGAAATCCTGTTGCCTGATCAATCTGAAACATCGGCAATCCATTTGCATCCACTTTATATGCATTTGCAAGGGTGTAAGAAGGCTGATAAAAACCACAACAACCTGTAACCTGACCCGGGGCAGATGCAGCTGGAAAATTTAGCACCTCACCTTCATCGCCGTTCTGTCCTCCCGAACCATCGTTAGCAGTCATCTGCACCTGGAATACAGCTTCGGGGTTATTTCTCTTGGTGGGATTGAAATTGTCTTCAAATGCACCCAAAGCATATTTTGCACCACCAGAAGTTGTGCCATTCATTATCAAATCTGTTAATAAGGGCAAAGCAGAGGAATATTTGTGATCGAACATATACGCTTTAGCCAGTAATGCCTCGGCTGCATAATAGTTTGCCCGTCCAAGCTGTGCCTGAGTTTTTGGAAGGCCAGCCATAGCTGCAATAAAATCATTTTCAATTTTATCCCATATAGGCCCAGGATTACCCACATTATAATTACCTGCAGCATAAGTAATGGAATCACTAACGTACGGCACATTTCTAAATACTTTAGAAAGTTCAAGGTGAAAAACACCACGTAAAAATCGGGCTTCAGCAGTAACCTCAGCGGCATAATCAGGTGATACTGAGCCATCTTTAACTAAAGGAAGCTCCCTGATAACATCATTTGCACGCTGAACAGCATTATAAAAGGCAGCCCATTTTTCAGCAATGTATTCATTCGAAGCATCTAAGGAATGATTTTCGATTGGTGCAGCAGTAGGCTGGTCAGTTGTATTCGATCCTTTGTAAGCATCATCAGATGCAATACCACCGTATGACCAGTTATCAATACCGGATTCCCAAGATGTACCCCCACTGTTGCTATATCCGTCAAGCATGGAATAAGCTCCTATTAATAAGCCATCTACCCCAGCTTTACTAGCAAGAACACTGGGTAATAAAGAACCAGAAGGTTCTTTAGTTAAAAATTTTTTACAAGAGTATATGAGCGTAGCTGCAAGTAGCAAGCAGCCTATAGCTATATATTTTAACTGATTTTTTTTCATATTTTTTTCGTTTGTTAAAATGTTAAGTTGATACCCACAATATATTGTTTCTGGTTATTTGGATACGCACCATAGTCAATACCAAAAGCGGCACTTTGGTTGGTGGTGGAACCGTTAACGTTAAGAGATGGCACAATTTCCGGGTCTAATCCACTGTATTTTGTAATAGTGAAAAGATTAGTACCCTGGATATATAAATGAAGCTTATCAATTCCTACCTTTTGCAACATTTGCGGCCTGAACGTATACCCTAACTGAGCAACACGACATTTGAGAAAAGAACCATTTTCTACATAAAATGAGCTAACCGTACTAGATCCTAAAGCCTGTGAAAAAGATGCCGCCGGAAGAGTGGCCCCCGGGTTCGTTACGGTACCGTTTACTACGATAGCCGCCTTATTGTATAGATCAAGATTTTTACCTCCCTGGAAAGTGCTATAAAAGTCTGTCCAATACTTTACGTAATTAAAATCTTTATTACCTTGTGAACCATATAATACTAATGTAAAGTCAAAGCCTTTATAAGCGGCGCTCATGTTGATGCCATATGTAAAATCAGGGTTTGGATTACCAAGCCACGTGCGGTCGCTGGCATCAATTTTTCCATCTTTATTCACGTCTTTATAAATAAAAGATCCTGCCTTGGCTCCGGCATAAGTTGCACCGCTTTTAGCAAGTGTATCTGACTGGTAAATGCCGTCAGTCTGGTAACCAAAGAACGCTCCAATAGGATGTCCAACTTCGTTCCTTACAATATCATTATCACGGGAAAATCCAAAGTCAAAATAGCCAGGTGAAGGTATCTTAGTAATTTCACTCTTATAAGTAGTAAAATTTACACCGACACTAAAAGTAAAATCTTTACCAACTCTATCGTGGTAAGTAGCTGACACATCAACGCCAGTATTTTGAACATCTCCTACATTTACGACTGGGGGGTGCGCTCCACCTGGCGTAGAAATTAAATTAGTCAATGGTAAAGTAAATAATAACCCACTGATCGCCTTCTTATACCATTCAGCAGTAATATCAAAATGATTAAATAAAGTAGCATCAAGGCCAAAATTAGTAATTTTATCTGTTTCCCATGTTACATTGGGATTGCCAAGTTGATTTTGATAAAAACCTTGTGTTATGCTACTAACACCCCCCCCGATACCGTAAGATGAAGATCCGGTACCAGAAGTAAAAGTTGAATAAGCATTATTGCCGTTTATGTTTCCATTATTACCAGCCTCTCCGTAACTACCTCTTAATTTCAGATCATTCAACCATGAAATACCTTTAAGAAACTCTTCCTGGGATATGCGCCATCCCAGCGATACAGATGGAAAAGTACCAAATTGTTTGTTTTGAGCAAATATAGAGTATCCATCACGGCGTACTGTTGCGCCTAGTATGTACTTATCGTTATAGATGTAATCTAAGCGCCCAAAAACGGATTCTGTTGAAGTTGGCTGATATACGTAGCTAAGAGGAGCATTAACAGGGGTTCCAGATTGAAGTTGAACATAATTAGGGTCAAGCGAGAAAAAGCTTTGTGCGCTAGCTTGCACTTCTCTTCCTGAATATGCTTTCAATTCATATCCTCCAAACACGCTTATGTTGTGTTTACCAAATGTTTGTTTATAGGTTATAGTGTTGGTCCAATTGTAGTTCGTGCTCATTTGATCATCTTCCAAAGCATTATTAGGGCTGGTATGCTGTTCGTAATTTTCGTATTGGTTATAGCCAATATTCCAATAATATTGATTATATAGATTGCCACCTATACTAGTATGCAGCGTAAAGTGTTTCAGAATGTCAACTTCCGCAAATATATTTCCCTGTATAGTTACAAAATGAGCATTGTTGGTTGACTGCCGAGCCAATATTGAATATGGATTGCTGCCGTTACCCAAAGGCTCGCCGGTTGGTCCATCAAAGCCTCCTCCGTAATGCCCCGCAACATCGTACACCGGTATTATCGGCATTTCACGAAAGGTATAGGCTATAGAGCCTCCTTCATTTTGTTGTGTACCGTTATATCCACCGTTATTTTCTCTATATGTGACAAAACCACTTTCACCAAGACGTATATGATCTTTCACGTTAAAAGTTGTGTTCAACCTGGCCGAATACCTCTTTTCATAGTTATTAAGTAAGGTGCCTTGTTGGTTGAGATAATATACTGAAAATAAATACGTACTTTTATCTCCGCCACCGCTTGCTGTAAGCGTTTGGGATTGCTCAAATGCGGGTTTAAAAACTGAATGAAACCAGTCAGTACCTGAGCCGGTAGCAAACTTCTGTACTAGGAAATCGTTTTGAGGATTAGCAGCATCAAAATGGTAAGCTTTCAGAATAGAATCATTGCTGGTAACACCAGAAGAGCCGAAACTTCCAAATGCTCCTGAACCATGATAGCCATAAGTTGGAATTACGCCAGGGCCACCCGGATACAACGCCTCGGTAGCCGCATCATTAGCCCGAAATGCCAAAACAGATTGCTGCTCTGGATTCATCAAATGCCAAACATTGCCTGATAATGGTCTTTGGGTTCCAAAATAGGCATCATAACTTATAACTGCTTTACCTGATCTTCCTTTTTTAGTGGTAACGACCACCACACCGTTTCCCCCGGAAATGCCATAAATAGCAGCAGCACCTGCATCTTTTAATACGCTGATGCTCGCAATATCGTTTGGATTAACCGTTGACATATCACCTACTTGCACTCCATCTACCACATAGAGTGGTTGTGTATGTCCAAAGTTTGAAATACCTCTTATAAATACTGTACTTGCCGCACCAGGTGCGCCGGAATTAATTACAGTAACTCCCGAGGCCTGGCCTTGCAACAATTGCTCTGAACTGGTAACGGGAATCTTTTTTGCATCGGTTACATCTACAATGGCCACAGAGCCGGAGATATCCTTTTTCCTTTGCGTACCGTATCCTGTAACCACCACATCATTCAAAGTGGTCGTGCGAGCGGTGAGGGCGATGTTCGCATTGTCTCCTGAAACTTTCACTTCCTGAGCATCGAAGCCAATTGAGCTTACAGTAAGTGTATTTCTTCCTTTAGGAAGTAGTATGGTAAAATTTCCGTTGTCGTCTGTGTTGGTACCTGTATTAGTGCCCCTAACAGTAACGGATGCATTTGATAAGCCCTTACCAGAAGCATCAGTTACTTTTCCGGTAACCGATCTTTGAGCCATCATTTGAAGAAAACAAAAAATTGTAAACAACCCGCTTAGCAGAAGTTTTTTTCTCATAATCAAGGAATTAGTTGGAATGTTAAATTTATTTGAAGTGCAAAGTATGTATTTTTTTAATTCACAACAAAAAAAATATTATCAAATTGTTATGAATTTATTTTTATGACAGAATTTTTATAAAATGAATTAAACTTATGTTATAATATTTTTTTTAATATATAAGTTGGTTTATTCCAATAAAAAAAGGCGCTTAAAAAGCGCCCTATAAAAACTTATAAATTCAAATTTTATTTTATTTCAACTACATCATTCAAATCGTTATCAACCAGTATTCTTCCGCAGTTTTCACACACAATAATTTTTTTACGCTGCTTTATATCGCTCTGCTTTTGAGGAGGAATGGCATTGAAACAACCACCACAGGAATCTCTTTCAACCGGCACAACGGCTAAGCCATTGCGATAGTTCTTACGAATTCTGTCGTAGCTTACCAGCAATCTCTCATCTACGTGTTCCCTTGCTGCGTCAGCCTGCTTTATGTAATTTTTTTCTTCCTTGTCTGTTTCACCAATTATTTTTTCAAGCTCACCTTTCTTCGCTTTCAGATTGGTTTCCTTTGCAGCCACTGCTTTCTTGGCAAGATCAAGCTGCTTGCCCTTTTCACCAATATCTTCAGTGGCATCTTTTATATGTTTTTCTGCCAGTTTTATCTCCAGGGTTTGCATTTCCATCTCTTTGTTTATGGCTTCAAACTCGCGGTTGTTCTTTACATTGTCACTTTGCTTTTCATACTTTTTTACCAGCTCCTGCGAATCTTTTATAGCTGTTTTTTTATCTTCAATAAACTGCTGTATTCCATTCATTTCTTCCTCAATTCTTGTTTGCCTTGCATTGAGCCCGGCAATTTCATCTTCAAGATCGCTTACCTCAATAGGTAATTCGCCTTTTAAAATCTGGATTCCATCCAGCTTACTATCTATCTTTTGCAGCTTTATAACAGATGATAACTTTTCTTCAACTGAATAATCTTTCACTTGTGCCATATATATAAATGATTTTTAAAATTTACTCAGAAATCTTTCAATCTTAAAGAAAATAATTGACAGGATTGGTTGAAATTTCCGTTTTTTGGACGGCGAAGTTACTAAATTTATTACGTAAAAGATCAGTAAGCAAATCTACAGTGAATTGCTCGCTTTCGTAATGGCCAATATCTACAAGTACGATAGACTTATCCACATCAAAAAATTCATGGTACTTTATATCAGATGTGATATAGATGCCCGCCCCTGCTACTTTTGCAGCGCCGATTAAAAAGCTTCCGGCACCCCCGCAAACAGCAACCTTACTTATCTTTTTATTAAGCAGAGAAGTATGCCTGATCATTTTAAGATTAAACTGCTTTTTTATTTTACTTAAAAATTCCTTTTCTGTATTTTCATCTTCCACATCTCCAATAATGCCGCTTCCAATATCATTTCGTGTGTTACATAACTGATAGGCATCATACGAAACTTCTTCGTAAGGATGCGCTTGCTTTAAAGCGTATATAATTTTCATTTCGTCGTAAGCCGGAAAAATTACTTCAATTCTTGTTTCGTTTTCCAAATGTCTTTCACCAATTTTTCCTATATAAGGCGTTGCATTTTCTCCAGCTTTAAATGATCCCTGTCCTTTTAAAACGAAGCTGCATTCACTATAATTTCCTATGCTTCCGGCGCCTGCATAAAACAATGCATTTTTTATTTCTTCGGCTTTATTATCAGGTGCAAAGGTTACCAGCTTCATTAAGGTGCCTTCTTTCGGCAAAAGCACTTTACAATTTCTAAGACCTAATTTATCAGCAATCATTTTATTTACACCATTAAGAACATTATCGAGGTTGGTGTGAATGGCATATAACGCAATATCATTTTTTAGGGCAGCAATTACACAGCGCTCCACATAATTTTTTCCGTTAAGCTTTTTTATTCCTTTAAATATTATGGGATGATGGGTAACTAAAAGATTACATTTCTTTTGCACTGCTTCTGTAATCACTTCTTCAGTTACATCGAGCGATACAAGAATGCCGGTACATTCATTGGAAGCGTTGCCAACTACAAGGCCGGCATTATCATAGCTTTCCTGCAAAGCCAATGGGGCAATGGCTTCCAGGCAACTTACTACTTCACTTATTTGCATTTCAATTCTTTCTGTAAATATACATCCGCAGCTAAGAGAGAAATAAAATGCCTTCTATTTTTTTACTATAAAAATTAAAATCTCGGGCAGCGAACCGCGTCGCGTGAACTGCTGTTTTTATCCAGATATTTTTGATAACACAAAGAAAATTCAAAGCCACCTCTTCCCTGGCTTGCCGTTTTTAATTCGGATACATTTACATCGTAGCTAAATGCAAAAGTAAGCGGCCTTGCCTCCATTTTTATCACCGGTATCAGTGCATCTTTCCACCTGATGAAACCACCGCCGGATATAATATATTTAGGATCATCCACATCATCGAGCCTCTTGCTGTACAGCATTCCGCCAATCACTTCTGTGCTGCCACCTTGTTTTGAATAATCTGAATGAAAGGTGATATAAGATTCATCATTCACACTCATCTTCAGGCCTGCAGACACCACAATTCTTGGGATGATTTTTACATCAGAAGCATCATAAAAAGACACTTTTGCAGACTGGTTAAAATGCTGGTAAGACACCCCAAAAAAAATATTGTTATCTGCATTATCGCCAAGCTGCGTATTAAAGCTAAGCCCGGCGCTGCCATCAAAATATAAAAGATTTGTGTTGGAAAAATTTTCTCCATCAGGCAATGAAGGGTCATAAGCGCTGCCATTGTATTGGCTGTTAGTAGTGATCTTTGAGCGGTCAAGCTTGCGCTGTACAATGCCGGCAGAAAACCCTGCAGAGAGATACATATTTCTTTCGGCACTTAACGATTTATGGTAATTTAAAACAGGCAATACATGCGTAGCGGTTAATGCCACGGTGCCGGATTTATCATACAATATCTCTCCGCCAAGGGTTAAAAAATCATCACTATGACCTATCACTAATTTATCCTCTATGTTTAAAGATGTTGTTTGGTAAGGTACGGTCACTGCATTCCATTGGTTGCGGTAAACAGCCTGGATGCGAAGATCCCCACTGAAGATGCCCGCCAATGCAGGGTTTCGTAACAATGGCGTTTCATAAAATTGAGAAAAATGTATATCCTGCGCTTTTATTTTTTTTATACTAAAAAAAATAAATAAGAGAAATAAAAAGGGTTTTAAAAAATTGTTTTTCATAATGAATTTCGATGAATATTGTTATAACACATTATACCATACTACTTATTTTATTAAGGCAACATTGCCTTTGAAAACTAATGACTGATTGTTTGCACAAAGCACTTCAAGGGTATAAACAAATACATCAGGCTCCAGCTTTTTACCATTAAAAGTACCATCCCAGCCAAAGGATGCATCGTTTGCACTGAAGTTGGCTCTTTCAAAAACGACCTGGCCCCAGCGATTAAAAATGTGCAGGCTTTTTACATTAAAAACACCACTGCCTCTTGGGTAAAAAATATCGTTTACGCCATCCCCATTGGGCGAAAAAGTATTAGGCATAAATACATTGCTGTTATCGCACATTACATACACTGTAATACGGTCGAGTGCGCTGCAATGCCCGTCGTTACTCACTTGTATGGTATATTCTATTGACTGATCAGGCTTTACTGTTATAGATGCGCTGTCTCTTGCAACAATGCCGCTGGAAGGTGTCCATATAAAATGTGTGATATCATCTGATAGCTTTGGAACAATCTGTAATGATTGCCCAACATTAATCGTTTTATCAGCGCCTGCATTTACAGTTGGCACCGGATAGACCATAACGGGAACTTTCGCTGTTGACGTAAAACATTTTTTTGTATCGCTTCCTGTAACAGTATAAAAAGTAGTAGAAGATGGTGCAGCAACAGGCGTTGCAATGTTGGCATTATTTAAACTGTTGGCGGGCGACCAACTGTAAACTTCTGCGCCCGTGGCAAACAGCTGCACCGATGAGCCAGCGCAAATAGTATCTGCATTATTGGCTTTTACTTTGTTTGGTTGTTTTACTTCTATAAATACAGAATCAGTTGCACTGCATCCTTTGCTACTGATGCCGGTAACATAATACTGCACAGATGAATCAGGCTGTGATACAGGCGCAGCACAGCTTTGGCAGGATAAATATTGCGATGGCATCCATGAATATGAGGCTGCATCATGCGCCTGAAGTGTAACGGATGATCCTTTGCATAAAACAGTATCAGGTGTAAGATTCAATGCAGGGGAAGGATATGCCTGCGCTTGCTTATAAGCCGTATCGCTGCATCCGCTGCTATTGGTAGCAACTGCGCGTATGGTATAAAACCCGGGATTTAAAAAAGTTTGTGCCGGTGGATTTTGTGTTGTGTTTATATTGCCATTACTAAAGTTCCAGCTCCATGTAAAGGCTGAAGTGTCCGCCACATTTATAACGCCATTAAAAGTAAGCATGGCCGGTGTGCAAGCTCCATCATTTCCATTTACAGAAATATCAGGACTTTTTACAATTTTTACAGATGATGGCTTTGTGATTGAATCAATGCAGCCATGTTGGGTAATAATTATAAGACTTGAATTATAAATGCCTGGCACCGTATAATTATGAACAGGATTGTTAAGAACAGAATTAGAATGATCTCCAAAGCCCCAGTAATAACTTGTAATAACATCATTGCTGGTGCTGGTGTTAGTAAAACCTACATGCGCTGAATCGCAAAAAGTAGTGTTGCTTGTTTTAAATGAAGCAGTAACTCCATATACTTTTACTGAGTCTGTTCCCACAATGGGAACCCTGCAGCCCGCTGTATCCACTAATATCAATTTAGGCAAATAAAAATCAGCAGTTATGTATTTATGTGTTATGATCGAATCCGGTGTAGCGATAGTGGTGCCATCATTAAAATCCCAAATAAAGGAAATGTTTTTTCCCGTAGTGGCTGTAAAGCTTGTCAGCAAAGGATTACAGCCAGCTAAGTTAGTGTAGGTAAAAGATCCTACAGGGCCTTTCACTTTTATCTGAACACTTTTTCTATCTACACATCCTGATGCGCTTCTTACGGTTAAAATTGCAAAGAATACACCAGGCGTTGAATAAAAATGCGAAGGGCTGCCGGTGGAAGAACTTGAACCATCGCCAAAGTCCCAGGCGAAGAATGAATAATTTTTTGAGAGGTTAGTGAAATTTACAACTAATGGCGGGCATGTACCCACCGTATCACTTACAGTAAAATCAGCTTTGGGGTTGGCAATTCTTATATAATCATTTTTTGAAATAAAATCAGTGCAGCCATATAAGTCAATAATGGCAAGGCTTACAGAGTATAAGCCTTCCGTTGTATACGTATGAGAAGGATTCGTCTGATTGGAGGTAGTGCCATCTCCGAAGCTCCATACATACCTGAGCGATGGACCTGAAGATGTATTTGTAAAGGCAATAACCCCTGCGGTGCAGGAAAGCGTATCAGCTATAAATGAAGCAACAGGTTTTGATATAATAATTGTATTTTGATGAATGACACTATCCGTACAACCATTACCATCACTCACTTTCAGCGATACAGAATAGTTTCCTGCGGCACCATAAGCATGATTGTACGGTGGTGCATTTATAGTTTGCGAAGTGCCATCACCCCAGTTCCATTGCCATATTTTTATTGCGCTGTTTGAATCATAAGAGCTGTCATTAAAAGCAACTACAATATTTTGGCAAGCGCCCGGAACAACTGCATTAAACACTGCTGTTGGGCCGTTCACTTTTATATTCAAAGGCTTTACTATAGAATCTGTACAACCATTCTTTATATTTAATATTAAAGTAACCGTATAGTTTCCTGCAAGGGCATACGCATGACTTGTTGTATCAATAATATTTGTGTTATTAATGCCATCTCCAAAGCGCCATGTGTATGAGCTGATGTTGGAAGGAATGCTATTAATGGCTTTGAAAGTAACCGGTACATTTTTACAAACTGAATTAACACTTGTTGCAAAATCTGCTTTTTCTATAAAAACATTTATGGTATCAAAATGAGTGCTCGAACAACCTGTTTCTTTATTGGTAACTGTAAGCGATACTGTGTACACACCTGAAACTGCATAATCATGAAGAGGATTTTCAAGAGAAGAAATTGCTTTGTCTCCAAAATCCCAGTGCCAGGTATCAGCGCCGATAGATGCATCAGTAAATATAGTATGGCCGGGCTGTGCACAATTATTTAACGATGTAAAATTTGCTATGGGTGGTTTTATGTGAACCAATTTTGGAATAACTAATGTATCTGCGCATCCATTATTCAAGGCAATTAAAGTGACAGAAAAATATCCGGTATCTCCATAATTATGTATTGGGTTTTTACCAGATGATGTGCCGCCATCGCCAAATGCCCAATGCCATTCGTTGGGATTGCCTGAAGTAAGATCAGTAAAGTTTACATTCATCTCTGCACATACATTTTTAGGATCTGCAGTAAAATTTACCATAAGTTTTATGCCAACTAAAATTCCATTGACAACACTTGCTGTATCTGTACAGCCTGAAGCTGAAGTAATTGTTAGCTTTATTGTATAAGCACCCGGATTAATAAATGTATGGGTTGGAGAAATTATATTTGAAGAAGAACCATCGCCAAAGTCCCAGTGGTATTGGGTTATAGAATCAACGGAGCTTACAGTGGCAGTAAAAGCATGGGTAAGCGGGGCACATCCTTTTTGCGGAAGATCATTTATAGCAACAACAGGCGTTTGTATTTTTATAAAATTACTTTTATACGTATAATTATTACAACCATACGTATTAGTAACCGTAAGCTTTACCGAATACAAGCCTTCCTTTGTGTAAGTGTGCGACGGGCTTTGCAAATTAGAATTTGAGCCATCACCAAAATCCCATAAATAGATTGAGCCACCTGAAGTATTTATAAAATTTACTGTAAAAGGTGCACGACACGATGTGGTTTGCAAAGCAGAAAAATCGCTGGCCGGCTTTGCAATTATCTGAATTTTTTTTATAACAGAATCTTTACAGGCGCCGAAGCCTGAGATAAGTTTCACATTATAAAAACCTGCATTTTGAAAAACATGAGATGCATTAACCGAATCGCTTACTGTACTGTCGCCGAAGTACCACAGGGCCTGCGAAGGTGCAGGTGTACTCGTATTAATAAAGCCTGTAACGCTTTGCTGGCAAGCCATTGAAGGCAATATAAAATTTGCCTTCACACTATCGAGTGTAATTATACCAGGCTTTGTCAAAGTATCTGCACAGCCATTGGAATTTCGTACAATAAGGGAAACTGTATAGGTGCCCACATTAAAAGTATGCGATGGATTTGTAATTGCAGATGTACTGCCATCGCCAAACTTCCATAAATAAGAAAGCGCTCCTGTGCCTACTGAATTATTTGTAAAATTTATAACTGCCGGCTGGTTACATGTTGATGAATTAGTGTTAGAAAAATCTGCATGAACACCTGTTGCTATTTTTATATACAACGGATAAGTTGCGGAGCTCACGCATCCATAATTGTTAGTTACCCGAAGCGATACATTAAAATTGCCTGAGCTGTTATAAATGTGCAGAGGGTTTGAATTGTTCGAAAAATTGCCATCTCCAAAGTCCCATATTTTAGCGGTAATAGTTCCACTGTTTGCAATGCTTGAATCTGAAAACTGCACTGGTAAAGGAAAGCAGCCTGCAGTAACATTTGCTGAGAACTTAACGGATGGTGATGCGTACACTGTAATAACTCCCGTTTTTGTAACAGAATCCATAAAGCTTTCATCATTTTTTATAACCAGCTTTACATTATAAACACCGGGAGTAAAATAAGTGGCAGAAGGATTTTGCAGATAAGATATTGTACCATTGCCAAGATCCCATTTCCAATAAATAGGGCTGCCGGTAGAAACATCCGTAAAGCTTACCAGCAGCGGCGCACAGCCACTTTGTGCAGAGATCTTGAAATTCGCATGTACCTGAGAATCGGCATAAAAAGAAGTGCATAATAATAGCAGGAAAACAATACATGCTTTTTTATATGAATACAAACATGGTGAAATCTTATGGATAAGATTTTTCAAGGCGGATACCGATTTTAATTCCGGCCATTTATATGGCCTTTTTTTTAATAATAAAAACACAGCAATGCAACGCTATTGCCGCGTCATGTGTAATACCGAATTTTCTGTTGAGCCCCACGGCGCAAGCTCCATCGTGGGTATGTTCTTACTGGTAAATTTCCAATCCCTGGTAAGAAATACAAATGCCGGCGGAACCGAAGGAAGCATAATTACCAGCTTGCTGTAATCAGCATTGCTGCTCCACGAGCCGGTGTACGTAGTTCCATTGTTTGTTGCTGTTAAAGCTCCATGCAGATCATCAGCTTTTAATAAAACAAAAACATACCCATTGTAACTACTTGTAAAGTCAGAATCGTTGCGGCTGGCAAGCGTTACAGTAAAATTTCTGTTAATGATATTTGCTTCAAAATATTGTGCTAAAAGAGGATTAGCCGCGGTAAGCGCATCCTTTTTACAGGATGAGCTTATAATAAGAAAAGATAGAATGAAAAAATAATTTTTCATCATGTGTTTGTGTTTGGAATATTGCATCCGGCAGTACGCTTTTGCAGTATCGTTGTTAGGGTTTACTTTAATAGAACGTAACAAATACCACATTATTATTTTAGGTAAAAAATATTAGAGAACTTGTAATACATTAATGTTATAAATCCGAATAAAAAATTATATAGTTCCACTGATACCATGCAACAAATAAAAGGATACGTTTTATGCATTTATGCTGTAATGCTTTGCTGCAAAGGCTTTGCACAGGTTTTTGGCGGCAATCCGCCTTCTTTGAAATGGCAGCAGATCAACACTTCTGCATCAAGAGTTATATTTCCAAAAGGGCTGGATTCAACGGCACAGCGTATCACCAACATCATCACCTACATGAATACACCCATGCAGGCAACCATAGGCAGCAGGCAAAAAAAGATTGACCTGGTTTTACAAAATCAAACAACCATCTCAAATGCTTATGTAGGCCTGGCACCGTTTCGCAGCGAATTTTATCTTACTCCTGATCAAAATAGTTTTGAGTTAGGAAGTCTTCCCTGGCCCGACCAGCTTGCCATTCATGAGTTCAGGCATGTGCAGCAGTACAACAATTTTAATGTTGGCGTATCAAAAACACTACATGATATTTTTGGAGAAAATGCGCAATCGCTTGCCAACAATTCTGCCATACCCAATTGGTTTTTTGAAGGTGATGCAGTGTATAATGAAACCAATGTGAGCAAGCAAGGACGTGGAAGCCTGCCCTTCTTTTATAACGGGTATCGGGCGCTTTGGAAAGATGGAAAATCGTATAGCTGGATGAAGCTACGAAATGGTTCGTACAAAGATTTTACTCCCGATCATTATAAGCTTGGCTTTATGCTGGTGGCTTATGGAAGAGAGAAATACGGCGATCAGTTTTGGGAGCATGTAACACACGATGCTGCTGCTTTTAAAGGCTTATTTTATCCATTTCAAAAAGCAATAAAAAAATATGCAGGTATAGATTATGTACACTTTAGAAATGATGCGCTGAATTTTTTTAAAAAGCAATTTAATCTTGAAAATGTGCTCCCACAAAATAAAGGCAGGCACAAGGAATATGTTGATGAACAATATCCTGTTTATGCAGGCGCAGATTCAATACTTTTTGTGAAAAGCAGTTTCTCTCAAATACCCGAATTTGTTATTCGCACAGGCAATAAAGAACATAAAATACGTGTAAAAGATTATTCACTTGATAATCATTTCAGCTATAGAAATGGAAAAGTTATTTATGCTGCTTACAGGCCTGATGAAAGGTGGGGCTACAAAGATTACAGCGATGTAAAAATCTTAAACGTAAACACAGGAAAGCAGCAAACACTTACCAGCCATACCAAATATTTTTCGCCGGATATAAGTGCAGATGGCAAAGAAGTAATTGCTGTAAATGAAACTCCTGATTTAAAATATTCTTTACATCTTTTAAATGCTTTCACCGGAAAACTTATAAAAGTTATTCCGGATTATGATCATCTTTTTTATACCTATCCAAAATTTTATACCGATACACAAATCATTTCTGCGGTAAGAAATGCTGAGGGAAAGATGTCGCTTGCTTTGATAAATATAAATGATGGTAAAATAAATTATCTCACTCCATTTTCATACAACGTTATTGGTTTTCCATTTATAGCAAATGACACTATTTATTTTTCTTACTCCTACCACAAAAATGATGAATTATTTGCTTACACATTTTCAGATAAAAAATTATGGATATTAAAATATGAACAACATGGAGTTGGAAAATATCAGCCATCTGTAAATGCGTCAAATGCAGTGTGGAGCACTTTCACAGCTGATGGCTACAAATTACAGCAGGTTTCAAAACATGCCATACAATTTCAGGAAATGAAGCCAGATGATTTGGATAAAACCACTTCTGCTTTTGGCATTACAGCGCTGCAAAAAACAAATGCTAATTTATTGTATGGCGTACCGGATGACACCTTTTCAATAAAAAAATATTCGCAAGGTGGCAAGCTTCTTAACTTTCACAGCCTGCAGCCCACAATTAGCGATCCTGATTATAGCCTTGATTTGTTAGGTGAAAACATATTAAACACGCTGCAGTCGCAGGTATCGTTTATCTATAACAGGTCAGAAAGATATAAAACCGCGGGCTTCAGCGGAACTTATTCACAATTATTTCCTTTTTTAACAGCAGGTATCAATTATACCTTTGACAGGCGCGGGCTTTACCACAACAATATAGTTGCCTTCAATGAGCTGGAACCCTTCGCAGGCTTTGATATTCCATTAAACCTTAGCAAAAACAAATCATTCACTTACCTGGATTTTGGATCTCAATACATATATAATCAAAGTAATTTCAGAGGCGCTTATAAAGATTCTCTTGGCAAAATTTCTTACAGTTATATAAGTAATTTTTTAACTTTCACTCATCAGGTTCAAAGTGCGGTACAGCAAATATTTCCGAAGCTTGCACAAACTTTAAGCGTGAGTTATAAAACTGCGCTAACCCATTATAAAGGTTTTCAATATGTAGTAAATGGGCATATCTATTTGCCAGGGTTTTTTATTAACCACAGCCTTGTTCTTAATGGCGCCTATTTACACAGAGATACATCTGCACAGGTAGATTTTTCAAGTAATTTTCCTTTTTCAAGAGGATATAGCGCAGTTAATTTATACAAAATGTACAAATGGGGAGTTGATTATAATTTGCCCCTTGTTTATCCAGATGCAGGCTTTGCAGACGTTGTATATTTTTTGCGTATACGCGGTAATTTATTTTATGATAACACGTATGCAAAAGATTTCTCTGCCGCAGCAAATCCTTTCGCAGCCTCATTCCGCTCCACTGGCGCCGAAATATATTTTGATACCAAATGGTGGAATGAGGCAGCTATATCTTTTGGCATACGCTATTCCAGGCTTATTGATAAAGATCTTTTTGGAGGAACAGGCAGCAACCGCTGGGAAATAATTTTGCCTGTGAATATTTTAAAACAATAATAATTATTTCACTTAATTTGTTTTCCTCAATCACACAATTTAATTAATTTACAAACCTGTTCATTTTGAATAAAATTGTATGAGACATATTAATGATATTAAAGACAAGAAGAGAGCAAAAAGTGGATTTTATTTTTTTGCAATAACTGCTATCACAGCCGCTGCCGTTGTATATGTTATTCGGGAAGGGCAGCGCATAAAAATGGAAAATGAACTCCTTGCTTATGAAGTATGGTAGTTTCTGAGCTACCAAGCCATTTTCATAAAATTATTTTTCAGGATACATATAGTTTTTATGCCTGAAGCTTTTTTATTCTGAGCCTTCGGTTACTTCCATTTGCTATCATTGTAATTACAATTAATTTTTGCTTAAAACAAATGCATTGAAGGCACATAAATAAAAAGGCCGGTTTTACAACCGGCTCTTTGAAAAAACCAACCCGCTCGCTGATTCCCTTACAACTTTTGAAAATTTTGATGACTCTCTTCACCGGTAGCAATATTTCTCACGCTTAATACATAAGCACCTTTAGAAAGTGTTTGTATATCTTCAGTAAAATTATTAATACCTATAGCAGCGTCTTGTTTTCTCTCTCTTATAACTTGTCCTACCATATTTCTAATAGTCATAACTAAATTCTGCTGTGTTGCTGCATTTATGGTTATGTTTATGGTGTTGGTTGCAGGGTTAGGATACACGTTTATCAACCCATTTGCCAGGTCAGAAAATTTAATACTTCTTACGCCAGAATAGGTAAACACTCCATCTTTATCAACCATTTTCAAACGGTAAAAACGAAGCCCTGTTTTGTTGAACCTGATATCCTCTATCGTGTATTTGGTAGCATAGCTGTTATTTTTAGATGCTACAGACCCAACTGTATAAAAAGCAGTTCCATTAACCGATGCTTCTATATCATAGTGGTCTACATTTATTTCTGAGCCAGTGATCCAGCTAATGCTTACATTGTTATCTGCTGTTTTCACTGCATCAAAACTTACAAGCTTAAGTGGCAGTGCTGCGGCATCGCAAACAGAAGCAGTTATAGCATCAAAAGTAATTGAGCCGCTCGTAGTAAGGGCTCTGCCGCTGAGTATAGTACCGGCCTCAAGGCTAATGCTGCTGTCTGCCAGTAAATTGCCTTTGAAAACTGCATTATTCAAAACAACATCTCCATTAACCTGCCAGTAAACATTACAGGCTGTAGCATTGTTTAGCAATATAATTTGCGAGCCTGATGCAGCCGTAAAGCTGCCAGTTACTTTAATAATAAAGATTGCATTAGCATTGCCTCCCGCATCCAGCGTAAGATTGCCGGTTAACGTAGTAGCAGCTGCGGAACAATATATTCCGGGAATAAGTGTTTCATTATTACCAAATGTGCCACCATGGCTATTACCACATGTTCTGCCCGAAAGATCGTTATAAGCAGCCGTTACATCAGCAGTTACCATGCCTGTTGTGGAATCGGCAAAATGTTTATTACCAGCCAAAAAACCCGGTGGAAAAGCTGATACAGTACCAGCGCCATTACCCACATTACCAATGATGATAGCAGAAGAAGAGGTGCTGATAAACGCACCATTGCCTGTGTACAAAACGTAATTAATAGCTCTTCCCAGGTTAACAGGAGCCTGGCTGAAAATTATGCCCGGGCTTAAAACTATCGTAACAACAATTGCAATAAAAAATAGAATTTTTTTCATATAAATAATTTATTTAAGATGATGAAGTTCTTAGATCACAAAAGAAAAGCCAAGCGTATTTATACTGAATAATAATTTTTTTTATAGTAAAAACAATATTTTTTACCGTAATTATACCTTACAGGAATGTACTTGAATGGGTGTGTTTGTCTACGAAAAATTAAGTGTTGAATAGAAATTATAAATAAATATCTCATGAAAAATGTATAAGAAAATCATTTAACCTAAATCATTAATTTAATTCTAAATGAAAAAGACCGCACTTTCGTGCAGCCTCTTCATTACAAAACATGATCAAATTAAAAAAATTTTATCTTAGTTCCACATGATCTGTGGAGATGATAATCTCATTATTGTTTCACTATTTTCTTTGTTATTATTTTTCCACTTTCATCTGTAATGGTAAGGCGGTACACACCTAAAGTAAGATGGCTGATATCTAATACAGATAAAACTCCGCCTGCTTTTTCCCTTTTAATAAGCTGACCTGTTGCATTGTATAAAAGAAGTGTTTCATTTCCTTTAAGCCCGTCAATGCTTAGCCTGTCTTTTGCAGGATTTGGATAAATAGTAACTGCATTATCACTATTGCTCCAAATGACTTTAGCCACCTGGCTAACCACTACTTCGCCGGTAGAATTTATTTGTTTCAGCCGGTAATAATTAATACCGGTAACTGGCCTGGTATCATAATAATTGTATTGTATTTTATAAGAAGAAGTTCCGCCTGCAGCCTGAGATGCTACAAAATCTATTTGATGAAATAGCGTTCCGTCTGAACTGCGCTCAATTGCAAAACCTTTATTATTTTGTTCCAGATAAGTTACCCAACTGAGGTGAGCCGCTGTATTGACCCTGGCTGCTGAAAAGCCCGATATAGAAACAGGAAGCACAGAAGAAAAAGCTATGTAGTAATCTTCCACTTCTCCGTTCGATGCCATGCCCAATGGGCTTGTCATTGTATCTGTTGATATCCGAACCCGGGCATAAGTGCCTGCAGTGCCATTAGGGCCTGTTAAAGTAATATTGCTCCACCTTAATGTATCTGAACCTGTAAAGTTTGCAGGCACGCGGGCAGCTACTCTTTCACTGCTGTCAAACGTTCCATTATTATTCCAGTCAATCCATGCGCCTACGTTTGCTGCGCTTGCGGTAGCATTGTGCACTTTTACAACCACGGAGTAAGATGATATAGAAGATGGCGATGTGCCTCCATATATCGCGCTGAAAGAACTTACCCCATCATCACTATCAAGGTTTGCAGCTGCAGAAGGGTTTCCATCCTGATCAATGGTAACTGCTGAGCCAAGATATATTTGCGCAAGATCCGGATTGGGCGAGGGCAGTAAATGAAAAGGCCCTCCTGAAGATGCATAAGTTCCGTAGCTATCAGGGGCATCTCCATAATCAGCTATCACAGGCGCAGGAGCGTTCGGGCAGCGGGCTCCATCATTCTGTCCCGAGGTGGAAGAAGTTGAAAATGTAATAACGGTTGGAGTTGAAGTGGTAGCGTTAATAAATTTATATATAATACCACTGGTATTTGATTTTGCATAAAAGTTACCACTATTATCGAAGTAAGTAGCCCCGTAACTTCCAGCAGGTACGGTTGCAGCGGCCATTACCGTATGCACACTTAAGTTGCTAGTGCTAACATATACAAGGCTGCCATCGCTTGCCACTGAATATATTTTTGTAGTATCATTTGCGGGAAACGACCAGTCTAATACAGCTACAGCGGGCTTATTACCAATAATAGTAACCTTGCCAAAATTTGCTCCATCTGATGGGTTGCAATCAACTGTATAAATCTTAGTTCCGCCAAAACACCATAAGATGCCCGATGGGCTTACATCTCCCACTACTGAGCCTAAAAGGGCTGCTCCTGAAGTAGGTATAGTATCATACGTGTAATCTGACCCGATAACTACAAGCGCTAACGGAGTTCCTTGCCGTATGCCATAGATCCTGTTATCATTTGGATTATAGCCAATGGCATTTACATAAATAGGAAATGTGGCTACAGTTGTTGTCGCGCCCGTTGCCAGGTTTACAGTCTGAAAGTCACTGGGATTATTGACTACCTGAAAGCCTGTGGAAGGGCAGGTAACAAAAGCCGGAGGGAGGGTTTGGGCTTTTAGAACAATTGAAAATAAAATAAGGGAAAAGCCTGTAAGGAAGAATTTCATAAAAAAATTAAAGTTTTATAGTTAAAAAATGTAAAGCATTACATTAACCCTGGTTAACGTAAGTAATACTAACTTTTAACGATAAGCTTCTTACCCTTAGTATAATACAAGTACTATATATTTTTATAGCATTTTTATGCAAGCATTTATCTTATCAACTGACTGTGCACAGGCATATAGTTTTTATAAAAACAAAAAATTATTTAATTAACAATTTTAGAAAAAAAGAATATATGCTTAAGCCAATGGCAATGAAAAATAAAACGAAGATTCCATGCCGTTGGTGCTGTTTACGCCTATGGTGCCTTTGTGCCCTGTTATAATATCTTTAGCTATATATAAACCAAGCCCGAGGCCCGGGTAAGTCTCTCTGTTTTGGCCGGATACGCGGTAAAAGCGCTCAAATATTCTGCTCAGTTGCTCCTCTGGAATACCAATGCCAAAATCACGAACGGTGCAGGTTATCGTATTATTTTCCACCTTACTGCTTATCTCTATTTCGCCGCCTTTTGGTGAGTACTTTATGGCATTAGTAAATAAGTTTATCAGCACTTGTGCTATCCTTCCTTTATCCGCACATACCTGCGCAGGATCATTTTGCTTTATAACTAACTGATGGCTTGTGGTTACTTTTTGAACTTCATCACATTCTGCTACTATTAATTCGTTCAGCTTAAAATGTTGCATTTTATACTCCAGGCCGCTGCTTTGCAAGTTGGTGGTTTGCAATACATCATTAACAAGTAAAGTAAGTTTTTCTATTTGTGCATTCATTTTACCTATTACACTTATATCGTGGTTCTCATTGGTAAATTTTTCATGAAGCATTTGGGAAAGCACTTTCAGCGAGGTTATGGGCGTTCTAAGCTCGTGGCTGGCTATGCTAAGGAAATCATCTTTTTGCTTTATCAGCAACTGGCTTTCATTATTAGCTTTTTGGAGCCCTTCATTTGCTTTATACAGGTAAGCATTAGATTTCTCCAGTTCTTCTGTTCTTTCATTTATTATTTTTTGAAGCGCGGCCGGAGATTTTAAAGTTAGTGCCTGGGGAACTATTTTTAGCAACCCGACCAGCGCCGCCAGCGACGCAAGAGCGGTTATGAAAAGCACAATGGCAGAAACACGGTATACCGGAAACCAAAACATAACAGCATCCATTATATGAGTAAAGCCGCAGGCAAAAATGAATAAGATAAACAGCCAAAAGATCCTTTGAAAAGGCAGCTTGCTGGCTGACCGCCTGATAAGAACATACAATATGAGTGGTATAGAAAAATAAGCGGCTGCTATTGCAATGCTGGAAACAATGTAGAGCCAGCCATGAAAGCTGCTCCAGTTGCCGCAGTGCCATCTTGCAGGCCAGCTATCCGGATTAAAAAGTCCACTAAAAAACTCTTTGATTTCACTCATAGGAATTCATTAAAAATGTAAGGCAACAGGGATTTCACGCTTAAAGATAAACGCAAAACCATTACATATATTTTTAAAACCAATTGATGCTGCACATTCATCTATAAAATATTTATAATATCTATAACTTGTTTATTGTGCTAAAAACGAAAAAGCCCCGCCGGGATGGGCGAGGCTCTATTCTTATAATAATTCATTAATACAGCGTAAATTCAACTCTGCGGTTCTTTTGACGGCCGGCAGCAGTTTTATTAGAGGCGATTGGCTGGCCTGCGCCATAACCTGTAGCCTCAATGCGAGAAGGGTTTGCACCCTGTGAAACCAGGTAAGCTTTTACAGCCTCTGCTCTGTCTTTACTCAACCTGAGGTTGGATTGTGAAGAACCAATATTATCTGTATGACCAGCAAGTTTTAAACTAAAGTTCTTTTGTATAAGTAAATTAGCCACTCTGTTCAGGCTACTGTCCGATGATGGCTTAATGGTTGATTTACCAAGATCAAATTCAAGGTCTCTGATAGCCTGGTTTACTACCCTGCGGTCTTCTTCTGTTACAATCACATTAGTTTCTTTTATCACCTGCGGCTTTACAACAAAAGGACAACCTGAACCATCCACTGTGCTGTCAGCAGGCGTTCCGGGGCATTTATCAAATTTATTGGCAACGCCATCATGGTCGTCATCTCCAAGGTCTTTAGCGAGTTGTGCCTGGTCTCTGGCATACTGCTCTCTCATGCTTTGTGCATCCTGTTCTGCTTTTAATAAGGCAGCTCTTTGCTCAGCGCTCTCTTCAGCATTTGCTTTTCGCAAGGCAGCAATGGCGCTATACCTCGCCAGCTGCGGGTTAGATTTATTGCCCAGGGCGAATTCAACACCGAAATGCGAATAGGAAAAATTATCGTACCTGCCAGTATTCACTCCATCGAAAGTGGCAGATTTTACAAAGTTCACATCATAGCCAAGATCAAGGTTGATGCCCTTGGAAACGCCAATTTTAAAACCTGCACCTACAGGTATAAACCAGCTATTGTTGTAATCAGTACCCGGCCCTAAGTTAGTTAGTGTAGCGTTAGACTGCATGTATTCGGCGCCTGCTTTTACATAAGGAGCAAAGAAGGTATTTATCCTGTTTACATTAAAACTGGTAATTGTAAAGTTTGCGGTTAACGCAGCAGACCATTTTATGCGTGCTTTAAACTTTGAACCCTCATAGTCAGAGCTACCTGAAAGAATATTTGCCCTTGCACCATCTACATCACCGGCAAGAAAATCTCCCTGCAGGCCAAAGGCAGGTGATATTTGCTTCCTTATAAAGCCACCATAGCCAAGGCTTACATTAGATTGATTAAAGTCGTTTGTTTTGCCGCGAAAAATGGTATAAGGGGTTAAAATACCTGCGTGTGCACCAATGGACCAGGTACGAAAATTCTTTTTCGAGAAGCGGTCTGTCTTAGAAGTCATGTCCATGGATGAACTATTTGTTACCATAGTTTGAGACGTCATAGTTCCGGTAGAATCCTGGGCCAGCAAAGGCGCTGTAGCCCCGGTTAGCAAAGCCATCAATATTGGCTTAAAGAGATGTGTTTTCATTTGTATAAAAGTTTTTAATTTTGCTAACTCTTTATAATAATCTTGCCAAAAATTCTTTTCTGTAAATGCCTGTTTTTATATAGAAAAAATTACTTAGCATATATTATATTTAAACCAACAATAAAACAGGGTAATCTACTCCACAACCTATAAAATATAATGGTTAATGTTTATGAGAGTAACATCTTTTAAAGGCAATGTTTGTTACCATTCAAAAGTTCTGAAGCCTTTTATGAGTTGATTGAAATGGTAACCTGATTATTTACAGTGTATCTCTGCCAATGAAGTTTCCTTTCCCCAATAAAAAATTAATTGCTTTGGTTATGTTTTTATCAATCGTTTCTTCTCTTTTCAAAAACGACAGGTACCGTACAATCTCTTTCTGAAGCGATGGCCGCAGCGTTTCAAACACTTGCCTTGCTTGCGGGTTATTGTTTAATGCAATGCAAAATTTAGGGTGCATTTGTATCTTTCGTTCTATTTTGTCGAAAGCTATTTCTATCTCTATAATGTTGCCCACGTCTTTTTTTGCAACTTTTCGCATTGGCGTATTTAAATAAAGCCGCCAATGCCCACTGTATTTTATTAATGTTTGAACAAATTCCTGCCCTTCAATTTTTATTTTTACCGGTATCTTTCCTTTGTGTTTCCCTGCTTCTAAAAATATGTTATCCAGTATATTTTTGGGTAAAAAAACAAAAGGATTAATGCCAATAATTTCAATGGTAGCTGCGAACTTATTTTTCATATTGATGCCAATTTCGGACGAGATGGAAAACGTAAAAATGTTTTGCGGCTTAATTTCTTCATTACTTATATGTGTGGATCAGTTGCCTTCACCATTAGTGATTCTAATCATTTAATCCCTTTCCATTTAGAATTTGTGGAATGCTTTTTTCAATCCGTGCATCCCTGGTTTTAGATTGCTTAGGCGCAGAAAAATAAAGAATGTATCCTCTCTGGCGCCCTGGTGTCAATGCTTCAAAAGCAGTTTTTAAGGCATGTGATCCTTTGGCAGATAGCTTCTTTTTAAATTCTTCAGGAATGATGAAGTCTTCATGCTTTTTTAGATTTACTTTCAAGCCTGCTTTTTCCACTTCAATGGCTTCAAAAATATAGGCTTTAAGTATGGCTTTCTTTTCAACTATCTCACTTACGTTGATAAACCGGATTTGACGTGCCGCCTGCACATGCTCTGTCTGCTGTATTAATATTGCCTGCGTATCTTTAAGCAAGGCGCCTTTCATAAATAAAAGTGCGCAGTATTCTTTAAACCCGTGTATCAAAACAATGTTGCTGCCCTGAAATGTATAACAGGGGCAACCCCATTTCAATTCCTCTGTAAGCCCGCAGTCAAGTATAATCGTTCTCAGATGCTGGTATTCTTCTTGCCATTGCGTGGGCTTATTAAAAAACCAATCAGCTTTAGGATTCATTGTATTTTGTGTCATAATATTTTTTTTTATCAAAAAACCTTTTTGCGATTTGTACAATATAGGGAACAATAAAGCTATAAAGCCCGCTTCAATTCTTTGTTGACACAAGAATCTTTCTATTCGCTGGCCTGAAATACCAGGATACAACAGTCAGGATCAAAAGTAACAACGAAGGAAACATTTCATTCAAATAATCATGTGATGCTATATGCGAAAATACTGCACCAGACATAGCGAAGAAAAATCCGGCATAAGCCCATTCTTTTAATAAAGTAAATTTAGGAACCAGCACTGCTACAACTCCTAAAATTTTCCATGCACCAATTATCGTTAAAAAATAGCCTGGATAGCCCAAATGTGCAATCCAGTCTGCTCCTGCAGTTCCCGTTTTCATTTTAAATAACTCTCCAATTCCGGTTGATAACATTCCTAATGCAAGCCAGACGGTAGCAATCCAATAGATAATTTTTTTTGTCTTTGACATTGTTTGTTATTTTAATTTGCCTGCTATTTCCTGCAAGCGGTTATGTGCCCAGTTTATGCCCTGTGCAAAAGGCAGCTTCAGCACTTCATCTCTTTGCGCAACAGATTCATATATTACGTGCATAACGAGTTTGCTGGTATGGTCAGTATTTTTTTCAAATTCGTACACCTCAAGCTGAACACCATACGGTGTGTTCTCCATTTCAAATGTTCGTATGATCTTCCGGTTAGGAGTAAACTCATGAATTACACCATTTGAACTAAAAACTTTGTTTCCTTTAGCATCAGTTGTTTCAAATTGATAACTGCCTTGTTTTTTACTTTCAAGTTTCAGCACTTTTGTCCCCATCCATTGCTCAACAATTTCGGGCTCTGCATACGCTTTAAAAAGCAGTTCCAACGGCAAATCAAATTCTCTTGTTATCGTTAATTCCTGCTTACCATCTTCGGCATTAATTTTTGTTTTTTGTTCCATACAATTTTATTTTTTTGATTTATATTTTTTCATTACGGTTTCTAATTTATTAAACCTGTCATCCCACATTTTGCGAAATGGTTCAATAAAATCTGATACTTCTTTCATTTTTTTTGCATTGAGGTGATAGTAGATTTCTCTGCCGTTTTGAGCCTGCTGAAGCAATTCGCATTCGGTAAGAATTTGCAAGTGCTTTGAAACGGTTGGCCGTGCTGTGTCAAAGTTTCCCGCTATTGCGCCCGCTGTTAAAGATTGTGAAGCAACCAATAAAAGTATAGCTCTTCTTGTGGGGTCGGCTATTGCCTGAAATACGTCTCGTCTTAAATTCATTGTGTAGCTATTTGACTACAAATATATATGTAGTTATTTAACTACGCAAATATTTTTTCAATTTAATTTATAAGCGATAAAATAATTCCAGCAGCCTTATTCGCTGTTCACATTTTTTACAAATTTTTTTAAGCCAAGAGTTTATATTTGTTGCTATCCGAAATTTTGAAAAAGAAAGTTTTATATATATTAAATCTTCCGCCTCCTGTTTATGGTGCTAATGTTCCAATAATTTCCACCAGGGAAGGCGGAATTCCGGATATGATTGCAGAAAATGAAAATGGTTTTTTAGTTAATAAACAAGATCCCGCAGATCTTGCCCTTAAGCTGCGGTGTTTAATAGAAAATGAAACTTTAAGACAAGAAATGGGAACTATTGGCTTGAAAAAGTTTAATAGTTTTTTTAGTCTTCCTTTATTTGAAGCAAATTTTATTAATATCCTTAATAATATAGCAGGTTGAATTTATAGTTCTATTAATAAAGATGATAACAAATTTTATATTCATCTATACATTAAACCTAAAGTGCATTACGTCGCCATCGTGAACCATGTATTCTTTGCCTTCTATTCTTAACTTGCCGTTTTCCCGTGCGGCCGCTTCGGAGCCGTAATGTATATAATCATTATAAGAAATTACTTCAGCTTTTATAAAGCCCTTCTCAAAGTCAGTGTGGATAACGCTTGCAGCCTGGGGCGCTTTCCAGCCCTGGTGAATCGTCCACGCACGCACTTCCTGCACGCCGGCGGTAAAATAAGTGGAAAGATCTAAAAGCTTGTAAGCCGAATGTATCAAACGATCCAATGCAGGCTCTTCCATTTTGAACTCGTCCATGAACATTTGCTTGTCTTCAGGGTTGTCGAACTCCGCTATTTGAGCCTCGATGGCATTGGTCATCACAATCACTTGTGCGCCTTCGGCCTCTGCAGTTTTTACCAGCATTTCAGAATATTTATTACCGGTATGCATGCTTGCTTCATCCACATTGGCAACAAATAAAACCGGCTTATCGGTCAATAAAAAGCTATCCGCAATTGCCGCTCTGTCTTCCTTAGATAGATTAAGCGATAAAATATTATTTCCCTTATCAAGATGCTGTTTACATTTTAATAAAACTTCATATTCATGCTTCACTTTTGCATCGCCGGTCTTTATCATTTTTTCTGTACGGGACAGTTTTTTTTCAACACTTTCCAAGTCTTTAAGCTGAAGTTCAGTTTCAATAATTTCTTTATCACTTATAGGATTTATGGGGCCTTCATCTCTTAAAATATTTTCGTCTTCAAAGCATCTTACCACATGAATAATGGCATCCACTTCGCGAATGTTGGCTAAAAACTTATTGCCTAATCCTTCTCCTTTGCTGGCACCTTTTACAAGGCCCGCTATATCCACAATCTCGATTTGTGTAGGCACTATACGATCGGGCTTTACAAGCTCAGCAAGCTTTTGAAGCCTTTCATCCGGCACATTTACCAAACCGGTATTTGGCTCTATAGTGCAAAAGCGATAGTTGCTTGCCTGCGCTTTAGCACTGTTGCTAACTGCATTGAACAACGTTGATTTTCCTACATTAGGCAGGCCTACAATTCCGGCACGTAAGGGCATAACTGTATTTTATTTTTATAAAAGCGCGCAAAGATAATTGGAATAGTTTTATATATAAATAAAGGCTTTTGCTAAATAAAAAAGACCGGCTATAACCGGTCTCTTTAAGTATTGTAAATGTTCTTTATACGTTTATACGTTATCTCCCGAGCTGGTGGTTTTTGTATAAGTCACCTGATCAGTATGAGCGCCACCACTACCGCCGCCTTTGTTGCCGCGTATTAAGGCAATAATAATTATTAAAACAATGGCTGCGCCCACGGCATACATCCAGGGTTGAATGGTAACTCCATTTGAGTTTGAAGTGTTTGTAGTACTGCTGCTGCTGGTTGCAGCACTGTCCTGGGCAAACGCAAATGCTTTCATCAGAATTAAAGTGATGAATGAAACTGCAAATATGCAGAACTGCCGGCTAAAGATTTTTTTCATAATTATATTTTTAGTTATAAAAAATAAATCTACAACTTAAAAATTTCTGAATAAATTTTTATATAGCTTTCTTTAGAGAATGTTGCGACTATTGTGCGGCACCCTGCATACCATTTTGTATGCCTTCCTGCTCGCCTTTTATATTTTTTCTTTTAAACAATGAAACATCCATCTTTCCAAAGCGATAGCTAAAGTTCAACCTTACCATTTGCGGATCTCTTAAGCGCTCATTAAATTGTGTAGAGTACACTGTTGGTGATATATCAGATTCGGAATGAACTTTATAAATACGTGTTCTGAAAATATCATTCATACTTAATGAAAGAGATGCCGCTTTATCTTTCAAAAAATCTTTTTTTATTGCTATGTCCACTCCGTAAATCGGTTCAGTATAACCATTGGCTAATGCTAAATTACCACCGCCAAAGAAGTTGCCGCCCCCGCCACCACTGCGGTTTGGAGGCAAAATAGTTTTGCTGGTATAGTCGCCGGTAAGCTGTATGGAAAAGTTAGAAGGCAGCTTAAATGTATTATTTAATTTTCCAAACCAGCTCACCTGCTGGTTGGTAAGGCTGCTTTGTAAGTTGCTTCCATTAAGCTGGGAATTGTAAATATTTACATTGGCTGTAAGTGTCCACCAGGGGGTTATATTATCCAGTGAAGTTACTTCAAAACCATAAGCTGTTGAGCTGTTTGCATTGGCAAATGAAGTGATAAAAATAGAATCATTTTTATTTATATCCGGATTAGCTATACGGTACTGGTAATTGGTGATAAGATCGGTGGTATGCCTGTAATAAATAGTTGCAATAAGATTATTCCCTTTCTTGAAATTAATATCATAATTCAATTCAACCAGGTTGGTGAACTCCGGCTTCAGATCTGGATTACCACGGCTTATGTTGAGTGAATCTGTATAATTATAATAAGGTATTAGCTGAAAAAAATTCGGCCTGTTTATCTTTCTTGAATAGTTCAGCTGCAAGTCTTGCTTATCATTAAGTTTTTGTGTAAGAAATAAACTGGGGAAAAAACTTAAAGGATAAGAAGTCTTAAAAGTTTCATTAGAATCTATAAGAGTTCCTCTATACTTTGAGCTTTCCAGCCTGCCACCGGCCTGGTAAGTGAAGTTGCCTATCTTTTGAGAAAAGGTGGTGTAGGCTGCATACACCTGGTCTTCAAACTGGTATTTGCTGTCAAGCCCCGGCACAGATAAATATTTTCCAGCAGACTGGTCATAGAAATAATTTTCATTGTGGCTGCTATAGTCTCTAATAGCCGCTCTGAGACCGGCTTCCAGCTTCATCTTATCATTTATAGGATTACTGTAATCTGTTTGCCCGGTAAAATATTTTGTAGTGCCGCCGCCAGTGATCATTTGCTGGTACAAAGGTGTTTTGGGTGTGTTATCAAGATCAAAATATTGGGTGTTGAATGAGCTATGGTTAGAGTTGTCACTATAATTATAGTTTGCATCAGCAGTAATATTTTTATTAGGCTTCGCAAAATTATGTTTATAGCTCAGCACGCCTCCATAATTATTAAATTGAAAGTGGCTGTTTGAATTAGTATTACCCGTTTCCTGCGAAGAAGATGTAACATAATTACTATCCCTGTTTATATCAAGATGATCGGTGCTGTTAAAACGTCCCTGTACTATAACCCCCGCCAGTGTAAACGTGTTCCTGTTATCAGGAAAATAATCAAAGCCTGCACGTGCAAAAGCGAAGCTCCCAATGTTGGTTGGCTTATCATGCTGCGATAACATAGCGTGTATGCTGTCTATATAGTCATTGCGCACAGTGCTTTGTGTGCTTATAGTTTTCCTTTGGTTATAATTTATGTTACCAAAAAAGTTCATTTTACCCTGCCTCACGTTAAGGTCAGCACCCAGCCCAAAGCGCAGCCTGGAATCGAGGTTGGCTCTTATGTTTCCGTTGTAGCCCGGCTTCCTGTTTTTCTTTAATACAAGATTCAATATGCCTGCGCCACCGCCGGATGCATCAAACTTAGCTGATGGATTAGTAATGATCTCCACGCTTTCTATTTCATCCGCGGGTATCTGATCGAGCGTTAACGTAGTTGGCCTTCCATCTATAAATATTTGTGGTGTTTTATTGCGCAGCGTTACATTACCATCTATATCCACGTTTACCGAAGGAACATTTTTCATAATATCAATGGCTGTGCCGCCAACGCTGGTAAGGCTTTTATCAACATTAAAAACTTTTCTGTCAATATTCATTTGCAACATTGGCTTGGTTGCCGTTACCACCACGCCCTGCAATTGCTCCGCATTTGCAGTGAGTTTTATATTACCCAGATCTTTATCAACGGCATTTAGCATTTGGCTCATGTCGCCACCGTTCATTTTTAAATTAAAAGCTACCTTTTGGTCATAAGGGTTGTAGCCCACAAAAGAAATATCCAATTGATAAGTGGCCAGCAACGGCAGGCTTTCTATACTAAATTGTCCTTTCCTGTCTGTAAGCAAAGCAGCCACTACAAAATCCCTGCGTTTATGCGTGGCAGTGTCCATCTTATTTTGCGTAAGCTGCACAGATGCTGATTCTATTGGCTTTCCGCTATTATCCAGCACTCTTCCATAAATATGACCCATGTTCATGTTCGCTGCTCCGGCGCCGCGGTTGCCTCCGCCACCGGGATATTGGGCATAAGCATTTGATAAGATAAAAAGTAAAATGACAGGTAAATAAATAAGAGGTAAATAAATTTTTTTCATAGTATTTCTTTGCTCAGGTACGATTAATTTTTTTTATAAGACGCTAAGATGAATCCAAAACCTTTGCCGGCTTTATAAAAACATGATAAGCGGTAACTGAATAAGTAAAATTGAATAAATAAGTTTATTTACAAATTGTTTCCATTGCTTTATAACTTGTAATCATTAGCGCAACCAATACCATACAAATTCATTTTGTGCAGGCTTTAATTTTATTTAGTTTTGTGCCCTTCATTTACGGTGGTTGTAGCTCAGTTGGTTAGAGCATCAGATTGTGATTCTGAGGGTCGTGGGTTCGAGCCCCATCATCCACCCCGAAAGCATTCCCGGATAATTTCCGGGTATTTTTTTGTAAATAATAAAAACTTTCTGCGCAATATTTTTTAAAAAATACCGTCCATACTTTTATACAAAACGTTTGTTAATTAAACAACGTAACTTTTAAAGAAAAAACTATTTCTTTTACTTTTACTTATGAATCCTATAATGAAATTTATTATGAGCAAAAAGTTTTTACCCGTACTTCTTGTACTTATTTGTGGTGGCTTGTTCCTGGCTTTTGGCGTAATGGGCAGGGGAGATAAGCTGAAAGATAATCCTAAAACAAAATATGAAAAGATCCTGATGAATGTGGGTATCGTGCTGGAACAAGGCCATTACAGCCCCAAAAAAATTGATGATAAATTTTCCAAAGAAGTTTTGAATAAATATGAAGATGCACTTGACCCTGATAAATATATTTTTTACCAAAAAGATATAGACAATTTTAAAAAGTATGAAGATAGAATTGATGACGAAATTCATGGCGCACCTTTGCAATCTTATTATGCAATAAGCAAAGTATACCTTACAAGGGTAGATGAAATTGCAAAAATGTATAAAGAAATTTTAAGCAAGCCATTCGATTTTTCAAACGAAGAATCATTACAACTGGATGGTGAAAAAAGAAAATTTCCTGTTTCGGATGCAGAAAGATATGATTATGCAAGAAAGCGCCTGAAGTACCTGGTGCTTAGCCGCTTTGTGGATGCACAGGATGAAAGAGAAAAGCAAAAAAATAAAAAGGATTCTGTTTACAAACCTGATTCTACGCTGGAGAGGCAGGCACGTGAAGTGGTGAGCAAGCAGATGGATCGCTATTTTCAAACACTGAGAACTCATAATACGCCTGACGATATGTTCAGCGATTTTGTAAATGCTATTACCGGCAGCATGGACCCGCATACCACTTATTTTGCGCCTGTTGATAAGCGCAGTTTTGATGAACTGCTGAGCGGAACCTTTTATGGTATAGGCGCTCAATTAAAAGAAGATGATGGAAAAATAAAAATATCTACTCTTGTCTCCGGCGGCCCTGCATGGAAAAGCGGCGATGTAAAGCCTGAAGATGAAATTATAAAGGTCGGACAAGGCTCTGCGACTCCGGTAGATGTTACCGGCTATGCGGTTACAGACGCAGTAAAACTTATAAGAGGCGAGCAGAAAGGCTCCGAAGTACGGCTTACACTTAAGAAAGCTGATGGCAGCATAAAAGTGGTTACTTTATTAAGAGATAAAATTTCTCTTGATGATACGTTTGCAAAAAGCGTAATAGTAAATGAAGGCGCTCATAAAATAGGGTATATTTATTTGCCTGAGTTTTATGCAAACTTTGATGATCCTTCTGCAAGAAGATCTGCAACAGATGTAGCGCAGGAAATAATAAAATTAAAAGCTGAAAACGTTGATGGCATTGTGATGGACTTACGTGGCAATGGCGGTGGCTCATTAAATGATGTGGTAGATATGGTTGGCCTGTTCATTAAAGATGGACCGGTTTGCCAGGTGAAGGGCAGAGATGAAAAAGCGAATATTTTAAATGACAGAGATAAAGGAGTTTTATACACAGGGCCTCTTGCAGTGATGGTGGATGAGCTTAGCGCTTCTGCATCAGAAATTTTTGCAGCAGCCATACAAGATTACCACCGCGGTATTATCATAGGCAGTTCATCTACTTATGGAAAAGGAACTGTGCAAAGAAGCATCTCCCTGGATCCCCAATCAGAAAACGGTTTAAGCATTTTCAACAACGCCCCTAAGGAAGGTCTGGGCGATCTTAAGCTTACCTTCAGAAAGTTTTATCGTATAAATGGCGGCGCTACCCAGCTTCGCGGCGTGGTACCTGATATCGTGATACCTGATAGATTAGAAAACGTTAAGTTTCGTGAGAAAGATAATCCTGATGCTTTACCCTGGGATGAGATACCTAAAGTAGATTATACTATCTGGAACCCCGGCTACAGCTTTAATTCTGTTGTAAGCAAAGAGAACACCGATCTGAGCCAAAGCCCAACATTTAAAGGCATCAGAGATGATGTAAGCCTTCTTGATAAATATGGTGATGAAGAAACACCATTAAATATTCAGCAGTACCGTGCAAAAATCAGTGAGATAAAAACAACATCAAAAAAGCTGGAAGATCTTACCAAGCTTCCTGTTGACCTTACTGTAAAAAGTATTGCGGCTGATTCTTTATCTATGGTAAATGATACAGATAAAATTGCAAAGAACAAGCAATTCATAAAAAGAGTGAGTGATGATATTTACATTGATCAAACTATGAAAGTGGTTGATAAAATGATAGGGCAGGAAGAGCTTGCACAGAGTAAATAATCATACGTTTTAAATAACTACAAACAATAATGCCGGTAGCAATGCCGGCATTTTATTTTTCTTCTATTAATAAATAAAACTAACGATCATTAGTTTTTTATAACCGCTATGCTCATTTTATTTATTCAAAATATACTTTTATGGTTTGATACAAAAGCCGGTTTTGCATATACTGGCTTTGGGTATTTAACTTTTCAGAGTAGCCTTCCAGGCCAAATAAGCCGGCCGCATTTCCTTTGTTTACGGCTATTTCAAGGTAATTAGCAGAGTTAAACAAAGCCAGCTTTTCGCTTTCATGCACATCTGCATAGCTTTCACTTATCTTATCAATTATTTCATCTCTTTTAAAAATGATCTTAAAGCTCCTGCCCTTTCGCTGCTCTTCAAATTCTTCTTTGGTTATGTTTATAATTACATTTTCAAAATTGTCAATAAATATAATCTGGCCTTCAATGTAATTTGGCCCCAGCAAGGGCCTTAGCGGATTTTTTATCTGTATGGAAACCGAATCATCACCTATTTGTTCCAATGTTTTCCCCTTCAAAATTTCCTGATATGCTTTCGCAAAAGCAGATACACAATACAAAGTTGTTTTTCGTTCAGATGCCATTAAAGGGAGCGCAACAATTTTTGCAGGCGCCTCTTCAAGTATCATCGTAATAAGGCCATTATCAGCACAGGCGATATATTGATCATTATGCTGAATAATTAATAAGTGATCAGGCTTTTGATCAAATATGTCAACAAGAACAATATGAAAAGTATTTGGCGGAAAATTTTTTATTGCATTACGGCATACGTAAGCTGCCTGCGGATAATTGAAAGGTGACAGCTCGTGAGATATATCTACAATATTAAAATTATTATTCACCTGCAGCAACTGGCCTTTCACTGCACCTGTTAAAAAATCCTGGCGTCCGATATCCGATGTGAGTGTGATCAAAGGCATTCAAAAAAAATTACAACGTTACAGATCAAAAGGTAATAAAAAAGCAAGGAATGATGCCCTCAATTTATTTAACCAATTCATCATTTTTATAAAAAAAATTTCTTACCAGCTTATCAGCAAGAGAAGGAAAAAATCTATTGAGGTAAACAGTTTCTTTTCCATTGAAAGTAAGTACCAGCGTGCGTTTCCTTTTTTCTATGGCTTTAATAATATGACCAGCGCATTCTTCAGCCGTCATCAGTTTATTTTCATCCAGGGGCGATTCACCTTGCGGCTTTACATCTTTATTTAATGCAACATTTCTTATATTGGATGCTGTGAAGCCCGGGCACACCCACATTACATTTACGCCCGTATGAAGCAGCTCTGTGCGCAATGCTTCCAGCCATCCATTTACAGCAAATTTACTTGCGCTGTAACCGCTTCTTCCGGGCAAGCCGCGATAGCCGGCAACGGATGACAACCCGACTATAGTGCCCTTTCTTTGAATCAATGAGGACAATGCAAATTTTGTACAGCACACCGTTCCCCAGAAATTTATATCCATAACATTTCTCAAAGTTTGCAGGTCAGTATCTTTAAACAATGCCCTCATAGAAATGCCTGCATTATTTATAAGCACATCTATACCACCATATTTTTCTATCACAGCATTTATAAAATTTTTGCAGTCATCCTCTTTACTTACATCAGCAATCATTGCGAACAACGGCTTACCATTATTATTGGCAACGAGTTTATTCAGCTTTTCTTGGTTGCGCCCGCAAGTGGCTACAGTAGCGCCTTTCAACAGAAAATTTTCTGCTATTGCTTTACCAATCCCATCGCTTCCACCGGTAATAACAATAATTTTATCTGCAAACATTTATAAAAAATTAAGTGAACAAAAATAAAATAGATGCAACTGTAATAAAGTTATATTTTAAAAAAAATATTAGTAATCACAAATAATTATCTGCAAAAAATCAGAAGCTATGAATCATCCGGAAACTTTGCATCTCATTAATTATGTTTGCAAAAAATAAAAAAAGTTACATGACTGATGAACAACTTATAAAGGCTGCGTGGCAAAATCGTGAGCTGCTTCAAGAGGAAAAATATACAGCCGCTGTAAAAAATGTGATTCAAAAATTGGATACAGGCGTTCTTCGGGTGGCTGCTCTTATTGGCAACGATTGGATAGTAAATGAATGGATAAAACAGGCCATAATTTTATATTTTGGCATTCAGCAAATGGAAACATACTCGTTACCTCCTTTTGAGTTTTATGATAAAATGAAATTAAAAAGTAATTATAAAGAATTAGGCGTTCGTGCGGTGCCTCATGCTGTAGCCCGCTATGGCGCTTATCTTGCAAAGAATGTGGTGCTTATGCCAAGCTATGTAAACATTGGCGCTTATGTGGATGAAGGCACGATGGTGGACACATGGGCAACGGTAGGAAGCTGTGCGCAGATAGGAAAGCAGGTGCATCTTAGCGGTGGTGTTGGCATTGGCGGTGTTTTGGAACCTTTGCAGGCAAGCCCTGTAATCATTGAAGATGGCTGTTTTATAGGCAGCAGAAGTATTGTGGTAGAAGGTGTGAGAGTAGAAAAAGAAGCAGTGCTTGGTGCTAATGTTGTATTAACGCAATCAACAAAAATTATTGATGTGAGCAATGAACAACCTGTAGAATACAAAGGCATAGTGCCACCAAGAAGCGTGGTGATACCGGGAAGCTATTTAAAAAAATTTCCTGCAGGGGAATATAATGTAAGCTGCGCTTTGATAATAGGCAAGCGTAAAGAAAGCACTGATAAAAAAACAAGTCTTAATGATGCGCTGAGAGATTTTAATGTAAGTGTATGAAAATTTTATAATGGCTTTTATAATGGCTTAATTTGAAATTTGAAGAAGCTTGTTGCTAATGCTCTAAATTGTTTTTTCATGGCATTTTTAAATTGTTTTATTTTCACATCTTCAATTGACTTGCCCGGGTGGCGAAATTGGTAGACGCACTGTGTTCAGGTCGCAGCGTTCGCAAGGATGTGCTGGTTCGAATCCAGTCCCGGGCATTTTTTTGAATTATAGTTTAACCTTACAGTTGTTTCCGATACATAAAACATAGCAGTTTCTGCAATCATATTATTTTTGCTATGTGAAAAAATACCTGGTTTACTTTACTTATTTTATTTTCTGGATCGTTCATTTTATTTTCTGCAAAATCCTGTTTCTCCTTTACCATTACAGGCTTACTAACGGTATTTCTACAAACGAAATCTTTAAAATATTTTTTTATGGCTTTAGAATGGATGCATCATTTACAGCCTATATCTGCATCTTTCCTTTTATTCTTTTGGTTTTACAAAATATATTTATAAAATTTAAAATAAGAAAGATACTGCGTGTTTATACCAATGTTGTTATCATTCTTATTTCATTTATAACAGTGGCGGATCTTGAGTTATACAATGCCTGGGGCTACCGGATGGATGCTACGCCACTGCAGTATTTCAAGACACCTAAAGAAATGGCAACAACCGTTTCCACAGCTCCTGTATTTCTCTTACTTATTCTTTTCTTATTTATTTCAATTTTATTTATTTGGTTGTTTAAACAACTAATTGAAAAGTATGTAATGGTTAGCTTGATAAGAACATCTGCATCAAAAATTTTTATTTCGCTGTTTCTTGTTATCATCCTGTTTATTCCTATACGCGGAGGTATTCAAAAAATTCCTCTGAACCAAAGCGATGCTTATTTTTCTCAAAATTTATTTGCGGATCATGCAGCCATCAATCTTCCATGGAATGTAATGTTCTCGCTACTTAACAGAAACAATAACAACAATCCATTCAACTACTTTCCAGATGAAAAAGCGCAGAACCTGGTATCGCAATTATATAACTCACCATCAAAAAAAATCCCCTTTATAATAAATACTAAAAAGCCTAACATCATTTTTATTATAATGGAAAGCTTTACAGCAAAGCTTATTGGCAGCCTGGGTGGAGAAAAAAATATAACACCCAACCTTGATAGTATTGCTGCCAGCGGAATATTATTTACCAACATTTATGCAGCCGGCGACAGAAGTGAAAAAGGCCAGGTGGCTGTGCTGAGCGGCTATCCTAATCAGGCTATAACATCTATAATTAAAACGCCAACCAAAACGCAGAAGCTTCCATCTGTAACGCAATCGCTTCAGAAGGCTGGGTATTTTACAAGTTATACTTATGGCGGTGAGCTTGAGTTTGCGAATATAAAATCGTACCTGCGCAACATTGGCTTCAATAAATTAACGGGCAAATATTCTTTTCCTGTTTCTGAAAGAACCACTTCCTGGGGCGTGCATGATGAATATGTTTTAAATGAATTTTTTAATGATATAAAAAAAATGCAACAACCCTTTTTTGCAACTCTCTTCACGCTTAGCAGCCACGAGCCTTATGATGTGCCTTTTCATAAATATAAAGGAAGCGATGAAACCACCATGTTTGAAAATGCAGCCGCTTATACTGATAGCTGCATTGGCGTTTTTATGAACAAACTACGAAAAGATTCGTTGTGGAATAACACACTTGTGGTTTTCGTTGCAGATCATGGCCATCCTTTACCCGGGCATGATGCAAACGATCGCCCATCTAAATTTCATATACCAGTAATTTTTGCCGGCGGAGCTCTAAACAGAAAAGGTATTGTTACTACTATCGGCTCCCAAACAGACATTATAAAAACAGTTTTAGACCAGCTTAATCTTAATACTGATAATTTTAAATGGAGCAAAGACCTGCTGGATTCTTCTGCAAAACAATTTGCATTTTATTGCTTCAATAATGGCTTCGGCTTTGTAACGCCCCAAGGCATTGTAACAATAGATAACGTTTCAAGAAAGATCATTTACAAAAAAGGAAATATTGATTCAGCAATGATCAATAACGGTAAGGCATATATGCAGAGTTCCTACCAGGATTATTTAAACAGATAACGCGGAATTTTTATTTAACCTGCGGTAAAAAACAGCTAATAAAAAACAGATAGCGCTTACTATAAGCCAAAGCATTTTATACCCAAAATGTTGTGCAACGAGCGAGCCGGTATAAGGCCCAACAGTTTGGGCGAAAGCCC
Organism: Hanamia sp.; assembly: GCA_965276925.1. Classification (GTDB taxonomy): domain Bacteria; phylum Bacteroidota; class Bacteroidia; order Chitinophagales; family Chitinophagaceae; genus Ginsengibacter. The sequence continues at coordinate 1,897,449 of OZ255711.1, read as the reverse complement.
ATGCCACACTATATAAAGCCGCATACTGGCCGCGGTTATCAGCTAATGTTCTTCCAATCCAATAAGCATTCATAAAAGGCATAGCGAGCATTTCGCCAAAGGTTAAAATTATCATGGCAAGCAATGCAAGAATGCCATAATTTACCTGTGGAATATTTAATGATAAAAATGCCAGTGAAACCAGTAATACGCCGCCTGATATATAGTAAAGGGAAGGCCTTCTTCCTTCCAGGGCAAAGATGGTAATCATTTCAAAAAATGCAATGATAAGTCCGTTAAGCGCCATTATCATCCCTATAAATAAAATGCTTAAATGAAAATTTTCTTTAAAAAAAACAGGGATAGTTGTAAACAATTGAAAGAAACAAAGCGCGAAGAAAAATACAAGAACGATAAAGCCAAGATAGCTATGATCTTTATAAGCCGAATTTTTTATAACAGCTTTATCTTTACTCTTTACTTCCGTTGCAGTATTTCGTGTAGGGGATAACGTGAAGTAAAGCAACACCGCTCCAAGCAAATTGGTAATGCCATCTACCCAAAATAATAAATTGTAATTGACGCTTGCAATGATGCCTCCCAAAGCCCCGCCTACAGCCCATCCCAGGTTAATAGCGAGCCGGTTGAGCGAATAAGACCTCGTCCTGTTTTCCACCTTACTGTAATGAGCAATAGCCACTGTGTTGGCAGGCCTGAACGATTCATTGAGAACAGCAAGAATAAAAACACCGATACAAATGCCAGTATAATTATGTATTTGCCCCAATATAATAAACATTGTGCCGCCACATATTAATGCAAACAACTGCACAGAATAATAGCCAACGCGGTCAACCATTTTACCGCCCAGCAATGCACCGATAATTGCACCCAGGCCAAAGATGCTCATCACAAGGCCTGCCCTACCGATGGATACGCCGTAATGTTGCGTAAGGTACATAGTCATGAAAGGCACCACCATAGTGCCACTGCGGTTTACAAGCATTACAAGCGAAAGCCACAATGTTCCTGCGGATAAACCTTCATAAGCATTTTTGTATAATGAGATTGCCTTCAGCCACATAATGCAAACAAATATAGCAGATACTATTGCAACTCTGCCTGCATCACAGGCGCTAATAAAATGCTCCACTGCTTATACTGATTGCCGGAAGGATGAAGTCCATCACCGGCAATAAATGAAGCATTTGTTTTGGCTTCTCTTGAAATAGGAGTGATGTCAAGATAATGAACGCCTGCAGCTAATGAAATGGTTTCATTAGCATTATTAAATGCATTAATTTCTTTCGAGATCTGCGCTGTATTAAGGTTTGCGGCGAAGGGTGTAACACTGTAATCGGGTATGGATATTACAAACACATGTTCTTTTTTACCGGCTGCATAAGCAATTGATCTTTGCAATAATTCAGCAAATTCAGTTTTATATTCATCCATACTTTTATGCTGATATTGATTGTTTACACCAATGAGAAGTGATACAACAGAATAGTTGTTTTTTGGCTTCGCAATGTCAAGCGCACTAATAAGATCGGTAGTTGTCCATCCTGTTGTTGCGATGATATCAGGATCGGTTATATCTATATGCTGAAGACGCAAAAGATTTACCGTTTGCACTGGATAGCGATCTTGTTCCGCTACTGATTCGCCGATGGTATATGAATCACCCAAAGCTAAATAAGATTTAGCTGTATCATCCTGAGATGTAGAATCCATGGGCATTCCAGGGTTCATTACGGTATTGATATTTCTTTTAACGCATGATACCGATGCAATATAAATGACTGCAACATAGAGTAACTTTTTCATCCAAAAACGTATTTTTTATTAATACATATACGCTAAATAATATAATAAAGATTAATGCAATTATCCTTAACTTTTATTGAACAAGTTATTCTTCATTTTTAAAAATGCAGTAGAATCTTCACATAATTAACAGGCAGTTTTTTAAAAATAAAAGCCAGGTAATTATTCAACTACCTGGCTTATTTATCAATAAAATTAATGTGTTATTTATACATGATCTCATAATATTCATTAGCCATCCTGTTACTATCGAACTGCACCTGCACATCCCGCATACCATTCTTTACTATTTGCCTCCAGGTATCACGCTTATCATAATAGATAGGCAAAATTTCATTTTCCAATATTTCATAGAGTTTATTAAGATCATACTCATCCTGCTCCTGCACGTGCATGTTCATATAATCTGCAGGAGGCACTACAAAGCCATTGTTACCATTATTTATAAATTCACAAATCCACCCATCGTTGGTGCTAAGATTTACGGCGCCGTTCATGGCTGCTGTCATGCCGCTGGTGCCACTGGCTTCTCTTGGCACACGCGGGTTATTAAGCCATACATCAGCGGCTTGCTTCAAACGCTTGCTCAGCGTAAGTTCGTACCCTATGCATACGGCTACATTGCTATATTGCCGGCTAAGTGTTACCAGATAATTGAAATCGTTTATAGCTGGCTGATCAAGCGGGTATGGCTTGCCTGCCCAGATGAACTGCACCGGATATTTCGGGTTATGCAGCAATGCCTCAAACCTTGTGTGGTCGCGGGTTAGCAGCTCTGCACGCTTATACCCTGCAAACCTTCTTGCCCATACAATAGTAAGCACATCCGGTTTCATTATCTTACCGGTTTGATCTGCAACTATTTCAAAAGCCCGCTTTTTTAAATACCTTTTTCTGTCTTCAAACCAGCCATCATTATATTCTTCTTTTGCGCGGTACAACTGCTTATCCGCCCAATATTTCCAGTTTTGCGCATTGGTAATAGATTTTATTTCGCAGATGTTATCATACTTGCCCCACATTTGCCGGCTTACTTCTCCATGAAGCTGGGATACACCATTTGCCAGATGAGCGAATCGCAAGGCCGCAAGTGAATGATTAAAAAGATTATCAGTGGTACCGGTTAGCTCACGCACTTTATCCAGCGGCATACCGCAGAAGTAACTCATTTTTTCACAAAGAAAAATATCATGCTTTTCATTACCGGCTTCTTCAGGGGTATGCGTTGTAAAAACTAATCTTTTAGTTACCTCTTCTTTATTACCAAATTTTTTATATAAATAAAATGCAGCGCTCACGCCATGCGCTTCATTAAGGTGATATATTTCCGGGTTAAAATTCAGCACATCCACCAGCTTTGCGCCGCCTACACCAAGCAATATAAACTGGGCAATTTTTGTTGCCAGGTTGCCGTCGTATAAGCGATTGGTAATAGTTTGTGAGATGTAATCATTTTCCGGAACGTTTGTACTTAACAAAAAAAGAGGAGCAGTATTAAATGTAGCGGGATTAAGATACCAAACTTTTACCCACACAGGATGATCGTGAATATCAATTTCAAACTGAATACCTGTATCTTCTAAAAAATTATAGGCTTTATTCAGCCACATCACATGAAGGCTCTGGTCTTCATTTCTTGCCTGGTCATAATACCCTTCTTTCCATAAAATACCAATGCCTATCAGGTTTTGGCGCAGTTCATATGCGCTTCTTAAATGCGAGCCTGATAAAAAGCCAAGGCCGCCACTATATATTTTCAAGGGCTGGTGAATAGCAAATTCCATTGAGAAATAGGCAACTTTTTTTGAATACCGTTCATCCACTTCATAAGGAACATTATAATTTTCGAAGCTCATAGGTTTTATAAAAATTTTTGAAGGCGCAATATAAATTGAAAATCTAATAACGATTAACTGAAGTATTAGTGCATTTCTTAATTACCGGTAGCCTGTTTTATCATTCACATTAACGCAAAAGAGTTTCAAATGTTTTATTTAAATAAAAGGCAAGGCTAAAGATTATTTCATAAGAAGGAGTTTCAATTATTAAATAAAAAATTTAGATTTGTCTAAATTTATTTTTAAGCAATATGAAATTATCTAAGAGCGAAGAAAATTATATAAAAAGTATTTATAACCTTCAAATAAAAACACAAAAGGTAAACACCAATTCTCTTGCCTTAAAACTTAATACCAGCGCGGCATCCATTACTGACATGCTTAAAAAACTTCAGCAAAAAAAATTACTTGAATACAAAAGATATTATGGATTTAAACTTAATACCAATGGCATAGGGCAGGCCTTAAAAATTATAAGGCGACACAGATTGTGGGAGTTTTTTTTGGTATCAAAGCTTGGGATAGATTGGGATAAAGTGCACGACATTGCTGAAGAGCTGGAACATGTAAGCAGCGCAGATCTTATTGACAGGCTCGACAACTATCTTGGATATCCGAAAACCGATCCACACGGCGATCCGATACCTGATACAAATGGCGTAATGCCTGTGCTGCAGCAGGTTTGCTTAAAAAATGTAAAGCTTAGGCACACAGCAATAGTAAGCTCTGTAAGCAACCAGACGCCAACAATGATGGAGATGATGAACCACTATGGAATAAAAATAGGGGCATCTGTAAAGGTGATCAAAGCCTTTGATTTTGACGGATCGCTGCAAATAAAAATTACAAGACAGCCTGAATGCATGATTAGCGGATTGGCTGCAGAAAATATTTTTGTATATGATAACTGAGAAACATATAAGCGAAGTTTCTTTAAGCGAAGTACACGGCAGCATTGACACTGCAAAGACCGGATGGAAAAAAATCTTTTCTTTTTTAGGACCTGCCTATCTTATAAGCGTCGGCTATATGGACCCCGGTAACTGGGCCACCGATCTGCAGGGAGGAAGCAAGTTTGGCTATTCATTAATATGGGTTTTGTTCATGAGTAACCTGATGGCGCTGTTGCTACAAGGCCTTTCAGCAAGGCTTGGCATTGTAAGAGGCCGCGATCTTGCCCAAGCTAACAGGGAGGCATATCCCAAAATAATTAATCTCACCTTATATATTTTAGCGGAGATAGCCATCGCTGCGTGCGACCTGGCTGAAGTGCTGGGCATGGCCATAGGCATACAACTACTCACAGGCCTGCCTTTAATATGGGGCGTGAGCTTTACAGTGCTCGATACTTTTTTACTGTTGTATTTGCAAAGATTGGGCATGCGTAAAATGGAAGCATTTATTATAACGCTTGTTGCTATTATTGCTACCGCTTTTGTAGTACAGATGATAATGGCGAAACCTTCGCCGCCAGAGATTTTCAGGGGTTTCATTCCTATAATAAAAAACAATGAAGCATTGTATATTGCCATAGCAATTATTGGCGCAACGGTAATGCCGCACAATCTTTATTTACATTCAGCATTAGTGCAAACGAGAAAAATTGACCGCACGCCAAAAGGCATACTTCAGGCAATAAAATTTAACCGGATAGACAGTGCCATTGCTCTGAACATTGCATTTTTTGTAAACGCCGCAATACTTATTGTGGCTGCAGCAGTATTCTTTAAATCAGGGAACTCACAAGTGGCAGAGCTTCGTGAGGCGCATAAATTACTACCCACATTTTTAGGAAAAGCAGCCCCTACTTTATTTGCAGTGGCGCTTATAGCTGCAGGCCAGAGCTCAACATTGACGGGCACTCTGGCAGGGCAAATTGTAATGGAAGGCTACTTAAGCCTTCGCATTAACCCCTGGCTAAGAAGACTTATAACCCGGTTGCTTGCCATCATTCCGGCTTTGATTGTGATCATAATTTATGGAGATAACGAAGTAGATTGGCTGTTGATTTTAAGCCAGGTTATCTTAAGCGTACAGCTCGGCTTTGCTATAATTCCACTGATACATTTTGTTAGTGATAAAAGTAAAATGGGATCATTTACCATAAATAATCTTACTAAATTTTTCGCCTGGCTGGTAGCAGCAGTTCTTATTTATTTAAATTTTAAAATGCTTATAAGCCAGTCTGCGCCAGTATTTGAAGGAAATTCACTTTTACCTAAGGTTGCCATAATCCTTTCAGGGTTTCTCTTTACCGCATTACTTTTATACATTATTATAGAGCCATTTATTGCGAAAAGAAAGGAAAATGCATCTATCACCATCCATCCTGAAATGAAGCAAATGGTTATTAATATTCCCACATACCAGAGAATAGCTATCGCTCTCGATTTTTCAAATAATGACAAAAAGCTTGTGAGCTATGCGTTAGGCCAGGGAAATAAAAAAACAAAATATATTTTACTGCATGTGGTGGAAAGCGCTTCGGCAAAGCTCTGGGGCAATCAAAGTGATGATTATGAAACAAGAAGAGACCAGGCACAGCTCGACACTTATGTTCAGCAGCTGCGGGGTAACGGCTATGAGGCAACAAGCGCTTTAGGCTATAAGAACAGGGCTAAAGAAATTGTAAGGCTTGTAAAAGAATGTGAGGCAGAAATGCTTGTAGTGGGCGCCCACGGCCACTCTGGCCTTAAAGATATTATTTATGGAGAGACAGTAAATACAGTGCGCCATTCATTAAAAATACCTGTGCTAATGGTAAGCTTAAAGGAATAGCGGAGACAGGTTTAGGAGGCTTGAGGTTTAGTAGTTCAGCGGGTTTAGAGGTTTAGTAGTTTTTAAGGCTAAGCTTTAAAAACTTATAAACACTTCTGTAAAAATCATAGCTTTTGTATTTCCTCTGAAATCTTTTTGTTCCACTCCATTTGCTTCTGTACATCAAGGCTGTGGTGGGTTTCAAGGTCATATTGCTCTTGCAGCTCATTATTTTCTTTATAGCATTTATCAAAAATAGAAGTAAGCAGTGTGCTATAATTTTCTTTTGTAAAATGCGCTTTGTTTACATCATCTAAAAAATTTTGAGTGCTCAATCTTGTTATATCAAAATGATGCTGCTCATGCTCCAGATGATATTCGGAATTAATCTGTGGCTTTTTCCATGAATCACTTTTTGTAAAAAAAGTAAAAATGCCTATGGTTAAATTAATAACCTTGCCATCGAAATTCATTTGAGAATCAAACGCAAAACCCGAAGCAGTTATAGCGCCAGCTGGATTGTTCTCATCAGGCTTGCCCTGGAAGTCGCTCCACGAAAGCTTCTTATCAAAATCATAATAAATTGTATCACTCTTTAATGAAGCTTTTTTGTTTTCAATAAAAGCATGAACAACGATTTGTTGAGAAAATATTTTACAGGAAAACAAAAGCAAAAATGCAGGCAAATAAATTCTTTTATAAAGCATCATATCTTACAAAATTGATGCAAGCCACTCAAATAAAAAGTTAAGATTATGCTTTCAAAAAAGCATGAACCTCTTCTGCAAGCAAAGGAATGTTTTGATTGCGCATACATTTAAAATGACCTCTCGGACATTTCTCAAAACCTATTTTGCTGCACGGCCTGCACCGTAATTTATTTACCTGGAAAATTTTATAGGATGTACAATAAGGATACATACCAAAAGAGGGAACTGTGTTGCCCCAAACAGAAAAAACAGTTTTCTTAAAAGCGGCTGCAATGTGCATCAGTCCTGTATCGTGGCTTATCACAAGCTTTGCTTTGCGTAAAATATCAGCAGATTCATTTAGTGAAAATTTGCCGCAGGCGTTATAAATTTTTATCTTGTCAGCATCAGCAATCCTCACTCCGTTTGTATAATCTTCTTTTGACCCCAATAAAATTATAGGGTACTCTATAGATAAACATAAACTGATTAGTTTACTTACCGGAAGCTTTTTTGTAACGTGCGCAGCACCCGTAACAACTGCTACAAACCCCTGCGAGTGAGAAAAAGGAATGTCACTTTCTTTTATTTTATCCTTTTCAGGTATAAAAAAATCAAGGCCCAGCCCATCGTTAGTTACCTGCAAATCATGCGCAGCTTCCATATACCTGTCAACAACATGTTTATCAGGCATCATGTTTATTTTGAAAGTTGTGTATATCCATTTTTGCCTGTTCAATTTATTAAATGAACAGAATGGAATTCCTTTCAAAGCCTGCCTGATCCTGTACGTTCTTAAATTATTTTGTAAGTCAATTACATAATCGAACCGCTCATCTTTCAGAATATTTATAGTATCTGCAAAATCATCATCAAGCTCAATAACCTTATCAAGGTTAGGGTTCGATTCTACAATGCCTGCATGTTTTGCCTTGGTTAGAAAATATAATTTAGCATCAGGATATTTCTTTCGCAGGCAGCGTACAACCGGCGTGGTTAGTACAATATCGCCAATGGAAGAAAACCTGATTATAAGAATTTTCATTATGAAATATCTGTAAAAAATATATAAGCAATCGCTCTAAGCTTCAATATAGTTAAGCTCTTTGTGAAACGTTTCTTCTGTAAAAATTGTTGCAATAATAGCGATAGTTATTACAATACAACCTGTAATTAACCCGCTTGATAAATAAGAAAAGTAATGCTGTAACCTATTAAACAATAGCAGCATTAAAGGCAATGCGCCACGCACCATATTTGGAATGGTTGTGGCTGCTGTGGCACGCAAGTTGGTTCCGAATTGCTCTGCGCCCATTGTTACAAAGATGGCCCAATAGCCAGTTGCAAAGCCAAGCCCTGCTGCAATCCAGTACATTGAATGCGCCGGGCTGTTTTTTGATTGGGTAAAATATAACGCGCCTGTTATTATTATAAGTGTATAATAAATATATAAGGTTTTTTTCCTGCTTTTCAACAGCTGGCTTAGCAGGCCTGCCAGCACATCGCCGATGGATATGGCTATGTATGCATACATGGTTGCTTTACCAGGATTGACGTCTTCCGCTATGCCAAAATCTTTTGCAAACTTATTAGAAAATGCAATGAGAATTCCTATTACATACCACGTAGGTAAGCCAAGCAGAATACTGAATACATATTTTCTGAAACGCCTGCCATTATTGAAGAACAATAAAATATTTCCTTTAAAAATATTTTTTTCAAGCGATTGATACATACCTGATTCGAAGATGCTGATGCGCAGAAATAATAATAAAAAGCCAAGTGAGCCGCCAATGAAATAGCAAGTGCGCCAATTAAATTTTTGAGAAATAAAAAATGCTACCACAGCGCCTGTTAAGCCAAGGCCGGCAACCAATGAAGTGCCAATGCCGCGTTGCTCTTTTCTTAATAACTCTGATACTAATGTGATGCCTGCGCCAAGCTCACCGGCAAGGCCAATACCGGCAATGAACCTGGCAATAGCATATTGGGAAACTGTATGTACGAAGCCGTTCGCAATGTTGGCAAGTGAATATAAAATTATGGAGCCAAACAGCACACTAAGCCTTCCTTTTTTATCGCCGGTTATGCCCCAGATGATGCCGCCGATAAGTAAGCCTATCATTTGAATGCCAATAATAAACTCTCCTTGTTTATCTACATCTGCCTGGCTAAGGCCAAGAGATTTGAGGCTGGGTATGCGCACAATATTAAAAAGAAGCAGGTCGTAAATATCAACAAAATAGCCAAGCGCTGCCACAATAACGGTGATGGAAAAAACATTAGTTTGTTTGTTATTCATTTATCTCAGATCAAAAATATGCAATCGTTATACCTTATTTTTTCTTCTTAGAAATAAATAATTTAAAGAGCACCGGAATAGTTGTTACTGCAACTATTCCTATCACTATTATTTCAAGATGTTCTTTAAGATCGAAATGAAACTCATGAAGAATAAGCGACCATAAAAAATGACCTGCAAACAACATGCTGCCCACCCAAAGCACACATCCCAAAATATTAAAATAAATAAATTTTTTAAGATCCATTAAAACAATACCGGCAATTATAGGAGCGAAGGTGCGCACAAAAGGCACAAACCTGGCAAGCACAATTGCGCCGCCACCGTTTTTTTCGTAAAACTCATGAGCCTGCGCCAGGTATTTTTTCTTAAAGAAAAAAGTATCTTTTCTTTCAAAAAGAAAAGGCCCGCTTTTTCTGCCAAACCAATAGCCAATAAGGTTTCCAATTATGCCAGCTATCGAAATCAATATCCATAAAGCAATAAGGTCTATCCATTGGTTGTTGGTTTGAAACAAGGCAGCGCCTACAATTTTATCGCTAAAAATACCGGTTACAAAAAGCAAGGCATCGCCAGGCAAGAAGAAGCCTGCAAACAAACCCGTTTCTGCAAACACAATAAACAATATCATCCACAACCCTCCATGCTCAATGTAAAACTGAGGGTTCAGAAGATCTTTAAAATTTATACCTAATATATGTAATAGTTCCACTTTACTAATTTATTTAATTAAACAACCAGCTCGCCTTCCCACTTGCTTACAGCAGAGGTGGCTAAAGCATTACCAAGAACATTGGTCATTGTTCTGAACATATCACAAAAATGATCAATCGGAAGTATCAAAGCTATTCCTTCCGGCGGAATATTGAACATGCTGCACGTGGCTAAAACTACAACAAGAGATGCACGCGGCACACCTGCAATTCCTTTGCTGGTAAGCATCAGCACCAAAAGCATGGTTATTTGCGTGCCTACATCCATGTGTATTCTGTAGGCTTGCGCTATGGCAATGCTCGCAAAGGTCATGTACATCATGCTGCCATCAAGATTAAAACTGTAACCAAGCGGCAAAGTAAACGCTACTATTTTTTCGGGACAACCAAATCTTTTAAGCTCTTCTGTAAGCTTGGGAAAAACCGCTTCACTGCTGGTGGTGCTGAAAGCTATAAGCAACGGCTGCGCAATTCGTTTTAAAAGATGTGGTATTTTATTTTTTAATATTAAAAAACCAATAGATATAAGAATGATCCATAAAATAAAAATGCCGATAATAAAATACAGCAGGTAGTTACTATAAAAGCTAAATATCTCCAAACCCTTTGTGGCAATAACTGCTGCTAACGCGCCGAAAACGCCGAGCGGTGCAAACTTCATAACATAACCAACCATTTTTAATATTACGTGCGAAAGGCTTTCAAGCGCTTTGATAACGGGCTTCGCAGCTTCGCCAATGGCCGTGGCTGCTATACCAAAAAACACACTAAAAATTACAATTTGCAATATTTCATTTGCCGACAAAGACTCAAAAATACTTTTTGGAACTACATGCTCTACAAAGTTCTTCAAAGAAAACTGTTGGGTGTTAGTCATGATGTCTTTGGCTGCAACCACATCAGAGCCTGAAAGATTAATGGCAGCGCCCGGCTTAAAATAATTTACCAATAATAAACCTGTAAAAAGGCTGATTAATGAAGCAGATACAAACCACAGAAGAGCTTTACCGCCCACCCTTCCAACTGTCTTCAGATCGCCCAGCTTTGCAATGCCCACAACAAGTGTTGAAAATACAAGTGGCGCAATGATCATTTGCACAAGCCTTAAAAAAATAGTGGTTAGTAAATTTGCGTCAGCCGAAAAGGTTGTAATAGCCCCGGCGCTTGCATTTACATGAACAATATAGCCAGCCAAAACGCCCGCAAGCATTGCTATAAGTATGTAAACAGTAAGCTTATTGTTATGTGATGAAGCAGCTTTTGCAGAAGTCATAATAGCTTTGCAATATAATGTTTAAAAGACAGGTAAGCTTGTGCCTGTAAATTATAAGTGTTTTTTATTATAAAAGATTATTTCCTTACTTTTCCATAATTGATACAAAGCAAACCTGTAAATATATACTATGAGTTTATTTAAAGTAAAGCCCCTGCAAACTTTATTGGCGGAAGCAAGTGATTCAAGCAATACGCTGAAGCGTACATTGGGCCCGGGCAATTTAGTTGCATTAGGCATCGGTGCAATTATAGGTGCAGGTTTGTTTGTAAGAACCGCCAATGCAGCCGCACAAAGTGCCGGACCTTCTGTAACTATCGCTTTTATTGTTGCTTCTATCGGCTGTGCATTTGCAGGCTTGTGCTATGCGGAATTTGCTTCTATGATACCTGTGGCTGGCAGCGCCTACACGTATTCTTATACCACTATGGGCGAATTTGTAGCCTGGATCATTGGGTGGGATCTGGTGCTTGAGTATGCGGTGGGCGCAGCAACGGTGGCCATAAGCTGGAGCCAGTATTTTAATAAGCTTTTACAAATTTTTGGAATGCATGTGCCGTGGAAGTGGTGTCACTCCCCTTTCGAAAATTTGCGCGATGCATCGGGAAATATTATAACGCATGGATATATGAACATGCCTGCTTTTTTTATAGTGCTTCTTCTTACTTTATTATTAATAAGAGGTATGCAGGAATCGGCCGTGGTAAACGCTATTATTGTTATTTTAAAAGTGGCTATAGTAATTGTTGTAATTGCATTTGGCTGGCAATATATTAATCCTGTAAATCATACACCATTTATTCCTGAGCCTACCACTTATGTTGACCCTGAAGGTCTCAAACACCACTTTGGAGGCATTATGGGAATATTGGGCGCAGCGGGAACGGTGTTCTTTGCTTTTATAGGTTTTGATGCAGTATCCACTGCGGCGCAGGAAACTAAAAATCCTAAAAGAGATATGCCCATTGGCATTTTAGGATCGTTGGTTGTGTGCACCATTCTTTATATACTTTTTTCTTACGTTCTCACCGGCATAGCTTCCGTTCACGATTTCAGAACGCAAGGCAAAGAAGCATCAGTGGTTTACGCTATCGAACACATGAGCGGCTCTATGATTGGCGGCGTATGGGTGCCTGCCTACAAATGGCTCGCCAACCTTGTTACTATTGCTATTCTTGCAGGTTTTTCATCTGTTATTTTGGTCATGCTTATGGGCCAGTCAAGGGTTTTTTATTCAATGAGTAAAGATGGCCTGGTGCCCAAAGTTTTCTCTGATGTGCATCCGAAGTTTAAAACACCCTATAAATCCAACCTCATATTTCTTTTGCTGGTAGGCGCATTTGCCTTGTTTATACCGGAAGATATTGTGGGCGATATGACTTCCATAGGAACTTTGTTTGCGTTTATGCTGGTATCGGCAGGCGTATGGATCATGAGGAGAAAGCATCCGGAGATCAAAAGAGAATTCAGGGTGCCCGCTGTAGGCCTTGTTTCTATACTGGCGATTGTTGTTTGTGGTGCAATGGTGTTCGGGTTAGGCTGGACAAACTGGGCAAGACTGATTGGATGGCTGCTGATAGGTTTCATTATTTATTTTAGCTACAGCCGCTTTCACAGCAAGCTTAGAAATCCGGGAAAATATCCTGATTAAAATTAAAATTAACCTCCTTATTCATGGCAGGTTTTTTCATTTATTTATAAATAAATGAACAATACCCATCTTATTGCAGAGGGCATCATGCAAGCGTACGAAGGCAACAACTGGACAAGTGTCTCCATTGCAGAAACGTTGCAGGATGTAACCTTTCAGGAAGCTATGCAACAAACAAACGGCTCACCCAATACTATTGCATCGCTTACCCATCATTTGCAATACTGGAATGAAATAATGATGAAAAGAATAAACGGCGAAGCGCCGGAAATAGGCCCTGCTAACGGCTTTGATGCTCCTGAGTTGCAAAATGAAGAGGCGTGGAAACAATTGATAGAATCAACACACCAATCCTTTATAAAGTTGAGCAATGCTGTAAAAAATTTTCCTGAAGAAAAACTTATGGATATTACGCCGAAGGGAAAATCGAGTTATTATAAAAATATGCAAGGCATTGCTGAACATGCTTATTATCATTTAGGCCAGATATTAATAATAAAGCATTTGGTAAAAGCAGGTAAACCGGTTTAAACAATTTACATATAATGACCAATCCCGTAATTACAGTCCCCATTTTGGCAGTGGTTAGAAATCAAATGATCAGAAAGTTTAATAATCAAAACGCAGTAACAGCCGAAAGGGCTATCGTTCCTGAAAACTATGGTATAAAACGGGGTATATTATTTCACCGTATGCAAAGGCAAGGCGTAATTATAGCCGCACGAAACGATACGTTTTATTTGAATATAGAAAAAGAACAAGTGTTTCAAAAAAGAGCAAGAAAAATTGCCATAACGATCATTAGCGCGATGCTGATCTTTGTATTAACTATATTGTTAGTTATACATTATAATAAAAATTAAGCGCCTTCTTACATTGTTTGTAAAATCTTTCATTAATCGCCATACAATATTTAACTACAGGAAATTTTAAAATACGTTTAGCTCGCCCTTCCATGAAGTATTAGCAAGCTGTGCATTTACTTTTATTGTAATAAAAACAATTATAAATAAAGCAATAAATTTTTTCATGTTTCTATAGTTTATCTTTTAATAAAGTTATTTTATTCCTGGATATTTTTGGTTGCCCTTTGCAGCAAACCACAATATTGTATTCATCAAATCATCATTGCCACTATCAAGTTCTTTAAAAGCTTTTTCAGCTGATAATCTTGCATAATATTTTGCTTTGCCGCTTAACTGTGTAAGAGGCTTGTTCATGCTGTTGAGCGGAATATTATTAGGTATAACTTTATACAATGAAGATTGTTCAGACTGGCCGAAACAGTCAAACATTGGCTGCGCTGTTGCATCAATTACGTTCATTGGAGGTATGCCTAAAATTTGTTCTATGGTTCTCACCATTGATGTCTGGTTATAATCAGTATGAATTATTTTGTTCAATTTAGAATAAGGGCTTATTACCTGGCAAATAGTTCTGTAAGATGATATATGATCCCACCCGGATTGCGAATCGTCTTCGGTTAGAAACACAACGGTTGAGCTCCAAAAGCGGCTGTGGGCAATGGTTTCAACGATCCGGCCTAAAGCCAAATCATTATCGGCAATCATTGCTTCAGGTGTCGGAAAATTTTGTGAAATACCTGCGGTATGATCATCAGGTAAAGATAAAATCAGCAGATCAGGAAGCTGATCTCCTTGCTGAGCTTCATATTTATTCCATTCATTTATAAATTCATCGGCACGAAGCTGATCAGTGAAATTGAAGTTATCGCAATCGGGATAAGTTGCAGAAATTACCGGCCGTATCCGCGCAATGGTAGTGGTGTTATGAACCGCTATTGGCTCATGATTTACATATTTACTATAAATATCAGCCCATTGCATTTTACCGTCATAATGAGTAAGGCAGGCTTCGCCATAAATGCGTACCTTTTTTCCATGATCCATTGCATCGTTCCAAATGAATCCATTTTTATTGTACACCAATGCATCTTCCTGCCGGTGCGGATAGCTTCTGAACCAGGCACGCACGCTTCTTTCTACATAGTCAGAAACCATTGCAGCGTCTGTCCATTGATGTCCTTCTGCAGATGATTTACCTGACACATAATAGTTATCCAGCAAAACAAAATCCTGGGCGAGCCGGTGTTGATTTGGAGTTACGTTCGCTCCGTATGTGCACAGATCTTTATCGCCTCTTGCTCCGGCAATATCTCCAAATACCTGGTCGTATGTTTTATTTTCTTTAATAATATAAACCACATGCTTAAACAAGGAAGGCTCGCCCATCCGCTCTGGTATTGGCTTTGGTGGCACATCTTTTCCTGGCGGCTGGTTATTTGCATTCAGCCGCTGTAAAAAATTAAGCTCTTTTACTTTAGTTGTATAATTGCTTAATTCATTTTTAGCGGGAACATTTATAACACTGAAAGATGCAAGTTCTTTATGAATAGTATATGCGTAAAATTTTGATGCGGCTGCATTTTTTATATCGTTTACTGCGGAAGAAACTCTGGAGCCTTTTGCTTCCAGGTTGGTAACATATAAGCGTTTATTGATCATTACCATGCCTGATGGATACGCTTCCGTAGGAATGTATCCTTTTATTTTTATACTGCGCTTCGCCGCTGTTGATGCAGTTGTAAACTGGATAACAGCAAGAGCGTTATCCATTCCATTAGCCACATATAAAGTGTGGCTCGTGTTGTCCAGCATTAGTGCATTGGGGCTGCTGCCATAATAATTTTTATTGCCAAAAATTCCCGTTGGTATAGAGTCAATCACTTTTTCTTTTACCACGTCTATTACGCTTACATAATCGCTGTTGGCATTAGCTACATAAATAAATTTTTCATCATTGCTTTTTATAATAGCATTGGGATGAAGGCCAAGCAGCAACTCATTTTGCAAGGTTCCATCCTGTATGTTTATAATTGATAAACTGCCCTGTGTAGTTGCTCCGGTTACCGTGCTTACGTAAGCGCTTCCCCACGGCGTGCCTGCATGTTCACGCATGGTATCTGTAACCACCGGCCCAGCCCAGTTAGTAACATAAGCTTTGCTTTTTATAATACAAACCCCGTAAGGCGCCACGCCTGTGGGCACAGCATACACTATATTTTTTGTATCAAAATTTATTTTTGCCAACTGATCGTTACCATTAAGAACAGCGTATAAATACAAGGTTCCGTTCTCCGTGTTTGCAATAACCTGGTTGGGTATAGCTGCATCGGCAGGCAAAGTTCTGTCTATAAAAATGCCACTAATATTTGTAATCTTCTTACCATCCCAACAGGCAATCATTATGGCAGCTTTGTGGTTGAAGCCTGATGCTCCCCAGGCAATGAACATTTTATTTTTCCAGGTAAAAGAAGTAATGCCTGAATAAGTGCTTATAAGATTTGACCAATCTTTATTGTGAGTAAAACTCCAGCGCGAGATGATTTTATTAGTAATACTATTTACTACTGCGATGCCATACCTGTCTTCAATCGCTATATTTTTTTTATCTGGTAAAATGCAGACATCCAGGGCATGATTTTCCAAAGATGAATCACTATAAGTAACCACCTTTCCCGCAGATTGTATCAACCTGTTATAAGGCATGATCGTAAAGCCTTTGGCATCCTGGAGGGTGTTTTTTTTTAAAGAAAATTTTTTACCCGATTTTTTTTGAGCATTAATAGTTAAAGGGAATAACATTGCGGCAGCAATGACTGTATAAAAAATCTTCATTAATAAAATATTAAAAAGTATAGCTTGCCGATAGCATGAAATTTACCGGTGCTCCAGGCCATTTGTTTACATTGTTGTAAGCGCCCACCCAATAAGTTTTATTAAAAACGTTATTAACATTGCATGCTAATCCGTAATGCTTGTAAGCATACCGCAACCCTGCGTTAAACACCCAATATCCGGGAAGTTTCAAACCTTGCTGCAATGTGTTTCTCACACTGGCCTGCGAATGTCCCGCAGCAATTCCAAAGCCTTTGAGCAAGCCACTTTTAAAAGAATATTTTACCCAGCTGCTGCTCGCGTTGCGCGGCGCATTTTCTACCGGCTCGCCCACTTGCGAAGAAATTTTACTTTCCAAAATCTTTGCAACGCAATAAGCATAAGAAATTGAAACGCTTACATTGGAAAATATATTACCATTTATCTCCATTTCTATTCCCGTGCTCCTGTCTTTTCCCTGTTGTATATATAAGTTAGGATTAGAAATAACATTTGCATTTACAGCAACATTATGCAGTGTTAACTGGTATAAAGAAAGCGTAGCAAAAAGCTTGTTATTGAAAAGATTTGCTTTTAATCCGGTCTCAAAAAGCTCACTGGTAATGGGCTTGAAAGGTGCATTAAAAACCTCTGTGCTGGCAGATGCTTCAAAGGGATCAAAGCCTTTATTATAGGTTGCATACAAACTTATATCGGGCGTGTAATTGTAGACTAACCCCACCCTTGGAAGAAAAACGTTTATTCCATCATCATCACCGCTGGTATCAACGAGGTCATCATCACCGCCAATTTTATACATCTCTTCTCTTACACCCAATAGTAATGTCCATTTGTTACGCGTTACCTGCTCCTGCAGGTAAATGCCCTGTGTGGTATAAATGGTTGCGTCCACATTTGTTGCATCGGATTGATAAGTGGATAATGAATAATTTTTTGATGATGTATTTACATACACAGGCCGCTTCAGGCTAAATGTACCTGCAGTACCACTTCCTGCTGGAAAATTATTTACATCTTCAAAATATTTTTGATCAAGATTAACCGCACTGCTTATAAAATCGTAGCCTGCCAGCAATTGGTGGCTGAATTTTCCTGTATTGAAATGAAATGTGAAATAATTAGTAAAAGTGTTAGTTGTACTGCGATAATTCCATTTGCTAAAATAAAGGTTAACAGAATCGGGCGTTAGGTAGCTTTGTATGCCATGCGCTGCAACACGCTGCTGCGTTGCATAATTAAGATAGCCGCTGTTAAAAGTAAGGTGGTCATTTATTTTGTAAGAAAAAGAAATGGTTGTTGCGTAATCTGTTTCGTGCAGGTAATCGCCTGGCTGAGATGCTATGAGGCTGACCGGTGTTGATTTTAATGTGTAATCATTTTGAAAACCAGGCTGGCCGCCATCGAGCAAAGTGTTTATGTGCGACAATGAAAAGTCAGCATTCACTTGTATTTTTTCATTTGGGATAAAAGATATTGAAGGAGCCAGCTCGTACGATTTTGAAAAGTATTGATTGCGAAATGATTTTGTGTTATCATATCCTGCATTAAGCCTGTATAATAAAGTTTTGCTTTTATTTAAAGGTCCTGTAATATCGCCGCTTGAGCGGTAATGATTCCAGGAGCCGCCACTAAAGTTGATCTCGCCTCCTTGCTCAGATAAGGGTTTCTTTGTTACAAGGTTTATTGTGCCGCCGGGATCGCAATTGCCGTAAAGCGTTGCCGCCGGGCCTTTCAGCACTTCTATTCTTTCTATGTTTACCAGCATGGTACTGGTATAAGTTGTATTATAACCGCGCAGCCCATTTATAAGCCTTGCATTTTCTGCCTTAAAGCCCCTGATAGTGTATTCATCATAACCAGAATAATCAGTAACTCCCGAAGCTTCGTCCACCGCATCTTTCAAGGTAAAATTCATCCTGTCTTTTATAAGTTCTTTAGTGATGGATGAAACGGATTGAGGAATATTTAATAAAGAGGTTTGCGTTTTAGTTCCAAAGAAAGAATAATCACTTTTATAAGAATGTGTCAGCCGCCCTCTTACCTCTATTTCCTGCAACCGGGTTATATTTAAATCAAGATCAATATCCCCAAGGTCTTGGGTTTGCTTCGGGGCCGGATGAACCGGCAATGTTCTTATTTGATCTTCACCTGAGGTAATGATCAATGTATCTTCTATAGGCTGCAGGTTCATCAGCTTAAAATTGCCTTCAATATCTGTAGTTGTTTTTTTCTTTTGCTTTTTCAATTCAACAGTTATCAATTCAGCCGCGTTGTTGTGGGCTTTTATCCTTCCTTTTATAGCGCAGTTCTTTTGAGCAAAAAGCAAAGCAGGCAACAAGGATGATAGCAGAAATATAAAGAAGATAGTTGTTTTCACATTCGTATTTACCACGCAATTTAGGTAAGCATTATAATATACGGCAAAGCAAAGAAAGAGTTGACTATAATTTAATAAAAGAGTGGCTTAATTTAAGATACTTCTTCTTGCGGCTAATCAAAGCGTGTTAGCGATAATATCCTGCATATCAATACCAGAGTGGCTTTCATTGTACACACAATTGCCATCATTTATAATTAATATTTGCGGAGATTCGTGGTGCACCCGGAAATCGGCAGCTATTTTATTAGAAATACTTCTGTGGTTAATGATATCAAGAAAATAAAAATCAACACCATCGGGCGATGGGCTTCTTTCAAGGCGGCTTCTGGCCATGCTGCTTATGCTGCACCGGCTGCTGTGCTTAAAAATTACCTGGGGAATTTTTGCTGAATTTCTTTTTAGTTCTTCAAGTTGCTGCTCGTTTAGCAACGGTATCCAGTTGATAGGAAGCATATATATTTTTATCAGTGAATAATGTTCTGTGTCATTGGGCAGCCCGTTTTGCGGGAGCTGCTGCATGATGCAAACATTGTGATAACCGAGCAGGCAACTGCTACCACCATAATTATTTTTTTCATAATGATTTTTTGCGTTTATACTTTATTTTGCATCCTTTGCAAAATTAAAACATACTTCTTTAAACATGTATTAAAAACGAATTATGTTTCGATGTATTGTTAATATTTCTCTTTAATAGTTATACTAATCCATGCACATCCATTTTATAGCGATAGGTGGCAGCGTAATGCATCAGCTTGCCATTGCATTGCTTCATAAAGGGTACACCGTTACCGGCAGCGATGATGAGATATTTGAGCCGTCATCATCTAACCTTAAAAAAGAAAATTTATTGCCGGAAGAATTAGGATGGTTTCCTGAAAAGATCACGAAGGATATAGATGCGGTGATATTGGGCATGCACGCAAAAGATGATAACCCTGAAATACAAAGGGCACGGGAGCTGCAGCTTTCCATCTATTCATTTCCTGAATATATTTATAAAGAAAGTGAACATAAAAAAAGAATAGCGGTTGGTGGCAGTCATGGCAAAACGAGCACCACAGCAATGATCATGCATGTGCTGCTATTTGCAAATATTGATTTTGATTATCTCGTGGGCGCCAGCTTACAAGGCTTTGAGCAAAGTGTAAAAATTACTGATGCTCCGGTTATTATTTGCGAAGCAGACGAATACCCGGCAAGCGCAATTGAAAAGCGTCCCAAGTTTCATTTTTTATTTCCTCACATTGCAGTGCTTACCGGCATTGCATGGGATCACATCAATGTATTTCCTACGTTCAATTTTTACCTGGAACAGTTTATTATTTTTATAAATAAAATAGAAAAAAATGGTGTGCTCATTTACAATGAAACTGATGATGTTTTAAAAGAATTAATACATAAAAATAAAAGAGATGATATAAAATATATACCTTATAGCCTGCCACAGTACACCATTGAAGATGGCATTACAACCGCAACAACAGGTAATGAAAAAGCAGCGCTGAAAGTGTTTGGCAATCACAATCTTTTGAACTTGCAGGCTGCCAGCTTTGTTTGCAAAGAACTTGGGGTAGATGATAAAACATTTGCAAAAGCAATAAGCAACTTTGGAGGTGCAGCAAAACGCCTGGAAGTAATATACCAGGAGAAAAATTGCAATATTTACCGTGATTTTGCACATGCGCCAAGCAAGGTAATGGCAAGCATACATGCGGTGAAACACCAGTTTCCGTTAAGAAAACTTATTGCCATTCTTGAGTTGCATACTTTTAGCAGCCTTAATGAAAATTTTATGGCAGAATATGCAGGGGCAATGGAGGAGGCAGATGAGGCAATTGTATTTTACAGCAGCCATGCACTTGAGCTAAAACGCCTGCCGCCATTGAATGAGCAGGTAATAATAAAAGGATTTAATAAAACTAATCTTTTAGTGATAAACAATAAAAATGAACTGGAAAAAGCGCTTGAAAAGTTTGAAACAGAAAACGCTACCTTTCTTTTTATGAGCAGCGGAAACTATGAAGGATTGGATATTTTAGACGCAATAACCGAAACAAAAATTTAAATAACACAAATATTTGCTTAACGAATGCCTTTACATTTAAAAAAACCCATTGTTTTTATTGATCTTGAAACAACCGGCATGAACCTTTCTACAGACAGAATTGTAGAAATTGCTATCATAAAAGTTGCAACTGATGGCAACAAGCTGGTAAAGCAAAAGAAAATCAATCCGCAAATGCCGATACCGAAGGCAAGCAGCGATATACACGGCATTACAGATGAACATGTAAAAGATTTGCCCACATTTAAACAGGTAGCCAATGAGCTAAAACAATTCATTGATGATGCCGATCTTTCGGGCTATAACTCTAATCGCTTCGATATTCCGCTATTAATGGAAGAGTTTTTAAGAGCCGGTATAGAAATAGACATGCATAACCGCCGTATGCTGGATGTACAACAAATATTTCACATGATGGAGAAACGCACGCTGGGCGCAGCTTACAAGTTTTACTGTGAGAAAGAATTGCACGAAGCACATTCCGCCGAAGCAGATGCCACTGCAACCTGGGAAGTATTGGAAGCGCAACTATTGAAGTACGAGCATTTAGGAAATACTTTAGACACGATACTTCAATTTACAGGGGAAGAAAAATTTGTGGACTTTGCGAGGCGCTTTGTTTTATCGGACAATGTGGAAGTGTTTAACTTTGGCAAGCATAAAGGCCGCGCCGTTGTTGAGGTTTTGAAAGCAGAACCTCAATATTATGACTGGATGATGAAAGGAGATTTTTCTTTACATACCAAGCAAAAACTAACAGAAATATTAAACCGCACACTATTGAAAAAATAACCGCTTACATATTTTAAGAAAAAACTTAGAAGATTAATTGTAAATTTATTCCTTAATAAAAAAAAGGCCTTTTTGGAAAAGCTTGTTATTATACCCACCTACAATGAGAAAGAAAATGTAGCGGCAATTCTGCAGACAGTGTTCGGCCTGCATCAAAATTTCCATGTGCTTATAATAGATGATGGCTCTCCGGATGGCACTGCGCAAATTGTTAAAAATCTTTTTGCAACCTATCAGGATAAATTATTTTTAGTGGAGAGACAAGGCAAGCTTGGCCTGGGAACCGCATACATATTGGGCTTTAAGTGGGCACTTGATAAAGGTTATAAATATATTTTTGAAATGGATTGTGATTTTTCTCATAACCCTTCTGATCTTAACAGGCTATACAATGCCTGCAAAACTGAGGGCGCCGACGTTGCTATTGGATCAAGATATGTAAAGGGTGGAAAGGTAAAAAACTGGCCCATGCTAAGAATTGGTATTTCAAAAGGTGCTTCTTTATACACCCATCTTATTACATTTATTCCTGTAAAAGATCCTACATCAGGGTTTGTTTGCTACAGAAGGGAAGCGCTCGAAGCAATCAATTTAAACCAAATAAGCTTTGTTGGTTATGCCTTTCAGATAGAAATGAAATTTGCTGCCTGGAAGCTTGGTTTCAACATTTCGGAAGTGCCTATTACTTTTATTGACAGAAAATTTGGCGTATCCAAAATGAACAAAGGAATTGTAAAAGAAGGCATCTTTGGCGTGCTGAAACTTAAGTGGATGAGCATGTTTAAAAATTATCGCAGAAGAGTGAAGAAAGTAAGCGAAGCCAATGCCACGGCCGCTTACCAGCCGCATAAAATTTTGGTAGAGGGTAAATAACACCTTTAATTTTTTTCAAAAAATTTTACTTAAAAGCAGGATGAAACTGCTGCAAAGTTTCTCTCAGATATTCCCTGTTCAGGTGGGTATAAATTTCTGTGGTAGTTATACTTTCATGCCCCAGCATTTCCTGCACAGCCCTCAGATCTGCCCCGCCTTCTACCAGGTGTGTTGCAAACGAATGGCGAAAAGTATGCGGAGAAATATTTTTTGTAATGCCTGCTTTTTTTGCAGCATCTTTTATAATCAAAAATATCATTACCCGGGAAAGCCTGCTACCTCTCTTATTAAGGAAAACAAAGTTTTCATTTCCGGAAATAATATGTATGTTTTTGCGAACTTCCTGTATATAAATTTTTAGGTATTTTATCGCAAAACTTCCCACCGGAACTAACCTTTCTTTATCACCCTTACCAATAATTCTTATATAACCCACATCAAAATACAGGCAGGAAAGCCTAAGATTTATGAGCTCTGTAACACGAAGCCCGCAACTGTAAAGGGTTTCAATGATGGCCTTATTTCTTGCTCCTTCCTGCGTGCTTACATCTACAGCATTGCTGATAGCTTCTATTTCTGTAAAGCTCAATATATCGGGAAGATGTTTGGCAAGCTTTGGTGTTTCTAATAAAGAAGTAGGATCTGTTTTAGAAATTTGCTCCTGGATACAATATTTATAAAAGCTTCGGAGCCCTGAAACAATCCTTGATTGCGAAGCGGCGCTCATGCCGAACGAGCTTATCCAATGCACAAAGTTCTCCAGATCATGTAACACGATCTGCGAGGGATTTTTATCAGAATCATTTATAGATAAAAACTGCGTTAGCTTGTCTATATCGCGCAGGTAAGCTTCCACAGAATTTTCTGATAAAGATTTTTCCAGTTGCAGATATGCTTTAAATCCTTTTTTATAAATTTTCCACATGAATTGCTGCTTTAAAAACTAACAACCATTAGTTTTTATACTTTAATAATGCTGCCTTTTATTTGCGAACCGGCTGCAACTTCACTTGTAATATATTTGCATTTTTTACT
Organism: Hanamia sp.; assembly: GCA_965276925.1. Lineage (GTDB taxonomy): Bacteria > Bacteroidota > Bacteroidia > Chitinophagales > Chitinophagaceae > Ginsengibacter. The sequence continues at coordinate 1,873,574 of OZ255711.1, read as the reverse complement.
ACGAACAAACGCATTTGTTCAGGCTATTAATTTGTGAATGAACATTATTTATATTTAGCAGAAAAAATAATTGAAGATATTTGAAACCACTTCAAGGGTTTCTTGTTTTATCTGTCATTTTTTATTTCTTTTATACCTTAATGATTTTTATAATGAACTGGAAAAGATTTGTTACAGCAAATGTAAAGTGTGTGCTGCTAATAATTATTGTGAGTTGCTTTACCCAATGCAAACACAAGAAGAAAGAACATGGCGCTGTAAAAAAAGAGATCGTAAAAAAACCTGAAGAAATGGACGATCAGGTGGCGAATAACATAAAAGAAGTGCTCACTTACGCAAGTGATAACAATGGAAAGATCAATGATTCTATACGCCTTTCGCTTCCTGATATTGTAAATTCTTTTTACGAAAAAAATGATTATAAAAATGTATGGAGTAAAAAAGAGAGATGGCTGCCGCTGGCAGATTCTATGCTGGCTTTCATTGTAAGCTCAAAATATTACGGCCTTTACCCATCTGATTACCACTGGAAAGATCTGAATATTCTTCATAAAAAATTAACGACCGATCCTGTAACAAGAACCGATGCGATAACATGGACAAAAGCAGACCTTATGCTTAGTGATGCTTTTATGAAATTGGCTAAAGATATAAAAGAAGGAAGGCTGCTGCCAGACAGCGTTTCAATAACACAGAAACCAAATTATGTTGATTCGTTTTTTATAAAAAACATTACTGATGCATTCCAAAAAAATTCGCTGTATGATATTTTTAATTCAATGGAGCCACTGATAAACCGGTATCATTTAATAAAAGATCTCACCAAAAATTTTGTCGACAGCATGGATACTGAAGTTTATCAATACATTGATTATCCACAGAAAGATTCTATGAACCTCGTTAAAACATTGCAGAAAAGATTAATGCAATCTTTTAAATTAAATTATGATAACACTGTTCCGGATTCAATAACGCTGAATAATGAAATAAAAAAATACCAGGCAAAGGCAGGATTGAAAAAAGATGGAAAAATAAGCGCAAAGCTTATTAATACATTAAACAATACAGATGAAGAAAAGTTTAAGCGGCTTGCAATTACACTGGATCGCTATAAAAAGTTTCAGGATTCAATGCCGGTGCGGTATATATGGGTTAATCTTCCTTCCTTTTATCTTGAAGTATGGGATACTGATACGCTTACTATTCTTTCAAAAGTTGTTATTGGTAAGCCGGATACGAGAACGCCGGCGCTTACTTCTCACATTACTGATATGATAACTTTTCCGCAATGGACTATTCCTGAAAGCATCATAAAAAAAGAGATCTTGCCTGGCCTAAAAAAAGACCCGGGATACCTTGCCAAAAAAGGTTTTATGCTCACCGATGAAAAAGGAAACGATGTAAATCCTTTCAGTATAAAATGGGCAAAATATTCACAAGGCATTCCATATAAAGTGATACAAGGCAGCGGAGATGACAACGCGCTGGGCATCTTCAAATTTAATTTCAACAACCAATACAGTGTGTATCTACACGATACCAATCAGCGGTATCTTTTTAAAAATACAGCAAGAGCATTAAGCCACGGATGTGTACGTGTTCAAAAATGGCAAGAGCTTGCTTATTACATTGCAACTAATGACAGCCTTAATAATACCAACGATCAAAAGCTTTCGTATAACATTGATTCTATCAATACATGGCTTGCTAACAAAGTGAAGAAAAGAATGTATGTAAAAAATAAATTGCCCCTTTACATCGTTTATTTCACATGCGATGCAAAAAAAGGCAAGCTTGCTTTTTATGATGATATTTATAATGAAGATAAAATGCTGGCGCAAAAATATTTTGCCAATAAACAATTGTAGAGGCTTCTGTTATTTTATAAATTCTTTTACCAATACAAACTGCTATTTATGAAAAGATCATTCTTTTTATTAATTGCTCTAATCCTTTGCAGTATTGTATTTGCACAAGTTAAAACTCATACAAAACATCTTACCCATACAATAAGCTTTACCGCTAATAACTATATTATATATGGTGTTGCAAGCTATTATGCTAAAAAATTTAATGGCAGAAGAACGGCTAACGATGAAATTTTTTCATCAGAAAAGTTTACTGCTGCCTGCAATGTTTTCCGTTTAAATACATGGATAAAAGTTACCAACCTCAGAAATAATAAGTGTGTTATTGTGAGAGTAAATGACAGGCTCTATTATAAGAATAAAAGGCTTGTTGATCTTTCATCCACTGCTGCTAAAGAGCTTGGTTTTTATGGAAGAGGCATCACAAAAGTAAAAGTGGAGCGGTTACCTGTTTACCACATTGATTAATTTTCTACAACTGCTTTTCTTATTTTAATAAGCTTTATAAGAATGTTTTCAAGCAGGTCAAGTTTAAGCATATTCGCTCCATCGCTTAAAGCACACGAAGGATCAGGATGGGTTTCAATGAACAGCCCGTCTGCACCCGTTGCTATGGCAGCTTTGGCAATAGTTTCAATCATGGCCGGATTGCCTCCTGTAACACCACTTCCCTGGTTTGGCTGCTGCAAACTATGTGTGCAATCCATTATGACCGGCACATTATATTTTTTCATAACACTAATGTTTCTGTAATCAACCACAAGATCAGTATAGCCAAATGAATTGCCCCTTTCTGTAAGCATTACTCTGGCCTCCATATTTTTTTGAGAGGCTGCCTTTTTAATTTTTTCTAGAGCAAACTTCATTGATTCACCATTAACAAACTGTCCTTTCTTTACATTAACAATCTTACCCGTTTCAGCCGCTGCTTGCAGCAAGTCAGTTTGCCTGCATAAGAATGCGGGTATTTGCAACACATCTACAAAAACTGCAGCCATAGCCGCTTCCTCATGAGCATGTATGTCGCTTACAACAGGCAAAGAAAATTTATCCTTAACTTTTTTTAAAATATGCAAGGCTTCTAAATCACCCACTCCTGTAAATGATTCTGCGCTTGTGCGGTTTGCTTTTCTGTAAGATGATTTAAAAATATAGGGTATGCCTAATCTTATACAAATAGCTTGTACTCTTTCGGCCACTTCCATTACCAGTTGCTCACTCTCAACCACACAAGGCCCTGCAATCAAAAAGAAATTGTTTGCTTCATATTGTTGTTCTTTAAAAAGAACTTTTAAAAAATCTTGCATCTGTTTTTGCTCAAAGTTAAAGTGCTGACGTGTTAGTTTATATCATCCTTTACTTAATATGTTTTAGCATCTGTTGATTTGTTAGGTTACATTTCGTTTAAAGAGTAACTGTTACCTTATATTCTTTTTTTTAAATAAAATCCAAGCTTTTTCATTCAGCGTACATTAACCAAACAATAAAAATCAAACAAATGAAAAAAATTAAATTATTAAGTTTAGTGCTCCTTTCAGCATGTATTTCTTCTGCAACTTTTGCGCAAATGGAAAAGACTGTAATGGTAGGTGGCGCAGCAATGTATCCTTCTAAAAATATAGTTGAGAATGCCGTTAACTCAAAAGATCATACAACTTTGGTTGCTGCTGTAAAAGCTGCAGGCCTTGTTGAAACTCTTGAAAGCGCAGGCCCTTTTACAGTGTTTGCTCCTACCAATGAAGCTTTTGATAAGCTTCCAAAAGGTACTGTAGAAACATTAGTTAAGCCAGAAAATAAAGCCAAGCTAACATCTATATTAACTTATCATGTTGTACCAGGCAGAATTAGTTCAACAGAGCTAATGCAAATGATAAAAAATAGCAATGGCAAAGCAACTTTGAAAACTGTAAATGGAGAAAATTTATATGCAACTAAACAGGGTAAAAAAATTATGATAACAGACGAAAATGGCGGCATGGCTACTGTTACAATTGCTGATGTATATCAGAGCAATGGTGTGATACATGTAGTTAACAGCGTTTTACTTCCTAAATAATATTCACCTGGTATAGTCATCAGAGCCGGCAATTTGCCGGCTCTTTTTATTAAATAGAAAGTATATAAGATTTCTAATGTCAGTGTATAACAAAAATCAAAACCATCGAATACAAGCTAACCGTTATCCAGCACCTGCAAAAAATTATTTGCAATCATTAAATGTTCTTGCTTTTTGGCTTCATCCATTTTATCGAAAGTTTTAAGCAGCATACCAAGCCTTGCATTTTTAATAACAAAGCTTCTGTGAACATGCATAAACCGCCAGAATAATCCATCCCATATTTGCTGCCATTTGCCTTTCTTAAAATCACCCATCTTCATAAGATAATTGCTGCTGCTTATGTAGGGTTTTGTTGCCATCAGGCCACCATCAGCAAATTGTGTAAGGCCATAAACATTAGGAACCATTACCCAGTCATACGCATCTACAAAAAGCTCCATAAACCATTTATAAACTTCATCCGGATTAAATTCGCAAAGCAACATGAAATTGCCCATTATCATCAGGCGCTCGATATGATGCGTGTAGCCGCTTTGTAATACTTTTTTAATTACCGCATCTACCGGCTCAATACCTGTGGTGCCTTTCCAAAATTGGGATGGAATTTTTCTTGTAAATCCCCAGTGGTTTTTTGTTCTCTGCCTGCGTCCTTCCCGTCTGTAAACAATGTGTATAAACTCCCGCCAGCCAATAATCTGGCGAACAAATCCTTCTATAGAATTTAGAGGAATATTATATTTTTCCCCCGCTTTTAGCGCTTCGTTTACTACATACTCCGGAGTGAGTAATCCTATGTTAAGCAAAGGCGAAAGCATACTGTGATATAAAATGTTTTCATCCTTCACCATTGCATCTTCATATACTCCAAATTTATTAAACCGGTATTGAAAAAAATCCTGGAGCCATCTCTCTGCCTCCTCAAATGTGCAGGGGTAGTTGCCTTCTTTAAACAATCCGTTTCTAAAAGGAGATTCAATATTTCCATAGTTTTTATCAAAATTTTTCTCAACATATTCTTTTGCTTCTTTTATGAATATATTATCCTTTGGTAAATTATAAGCATGCACACTTTCGCCTTTGGGAAACTTCTTCCTGTTCTCTGCATCATAGCTCCAGTGGCCGCCTTCCGGCTTTTTATCTTTTATTAAAATATTCCTTTGCTTACGCTGTTCTATATAAAAATCAGTTTGAAAATATTTTTGCTTAACATCAAAATATTCATTCATATCATCCATATCGTTAAGAAAATATGGTGTGCTGTATTGCACCAAATCAATATTATCTTTTTTAGCTGATGATGTAAGCCTTCGCATAAGCCAATCATCACAAACATCTGAAAAGTGTATCTCTGAAAATTTTTCCTTAGCTAAAAATGTAGTAAGCCTTCTTACATCAGAATATTCAGCCTCAGCGTTGACATACAGTACCTCGTACTTTTTATTTAATAACCATTCTTTATAAAACTGCATGGATGCCCGATGCAAAATTAATTTTTGCTTATGAAAATTGTATTGATTGAAAAAAAGCCATTCTTCTACAAGCAACACTGGCCTGCCTTCAGCTAAGGCCGGGTGATTTTGAAAAAGCTGGTGGGGAAATATTATTGTGAGGCTTTGCATTAATGAATGTTGCAGGAAGTAATAAAATAACAGTGCCTTATAAACGAAATAAAAAAGCATATAATTTCTTATATGCTTTATAAATCTCCATTTTTGCTATAAAATTATTTTACATCGCTGCTTATATTCGATCTGAGCCTCTTTGATGGAAGATAAATCTGGAAGCCAACATTTAAATTAAGATTACTCTGAGTAGTAGCATTGCCAAAACCTACTACACCAGTGTATTTCAGCAAAGTTTCAAGCCCAATGTTTGGCGTTATGAAATAGGCATATCCTGGCCCAATTCCTAATCCCAGGCCATTGGTGCTGCTGCCATGACTAACATTGTAACCGTTAATTCCGACATTACCTTCAAGAAAAAAACGAGAGTGTCTTAAAGGAGTCAAATTATTTTTGTCGTTAAAATAATACCGGGCTAAAGCACCAACACCATAGTTAACTCCTGTTTCACCAGATAAGGATGTAAGTGCTAAATCTAAATAAGGGCCAACAGCAACATTGTTTCTAATAAAAAAAGCAAGCTTTGGATCAATGGTCATAGTAAAAGCTGATCCTTTTTTCAATCCGATGTTGAAATTTGCAATATCACCACCTGCTAATATGTTTCCTTTTTGAATTTGAGAAAATGCAGGCATAGAAAGAAATGCCATCATTACTAATAGAGTTGTAAACAATTTCCTTTTCATAATTTTTTTTTGATTTTTTTGGGTGCGAAATAATATCCACATAATTTATGATTTCTGTTTCTCCTGATACCCTCTAATTTTTTATATATAGAAATATGCAGTTATATTAATGATATAAAAAAGATTTAGCTATGAGGAAAGACAAATTCATAAATAATATGTTGTGTACAAACAAAAGAAATGCCATTGGCCTAATGCCAATAAAAGAATTAAAACTGACCGGACTAATCAAACCATTTATATTGATGCGCTAACGTCATCACCTGTGCTTTAGAATTTACCTGCAACTTTTCATAAACGTTAGAAATATGTTTGCGCACAGTAAGCGTACTTATAGAAAGTATTTCAGCAATTCTTTTCGCATCAAGGCCGTGAATAATATGTTTAAGAATTTCCTTTTCCCTGTCGGATAACAGAGAACTCAGCTGGTTATTTTTTTCAGTGCCGGAAGCAGCAGGAAATGGAGTTTTACTTAGCAGATCGAAAGCCTTACGGGCAATAGCGGGGCTCATGGGTGCGCCGCCTTGCTCTTTACAGTTTGTTATGGCATTATGAAGCTCTATGGCATTTTCGTCTTTTAGAAGATAGCCACTGGCGCCGGATTGTATAGCTTCAAAAAGTTTTTCATCATCATCAAATACGGTTAAAATAATAAAGTGAATATGCGGGTATAAAGGCTTTGCTATCTGGATGGTTTGTATCCCATTGAGTTCCGGCATTTCAAGATCAACAAAAATAATTTCTGGTTGCTTGTGCATAGGCAAGCCTTTGAGCTGCTCAATGCAATCGTGTCCGTTTACAGCCATAAACACAAGATTGAGATCATCAAACGAATTTATTTTTTGATGAAAGGTGTTTCTGTTTATCGCTTTGTCATCTGCTAACGCAATGTTTGTAGGCATTTCATCGGAATTTTTGTAAAAGAAAAAAATATTATTTATAATATGAATACTAAATATGTAGTATCTCGCCGGATGTGATCATAACCGTAACACCTGGTTCATTTTGTTGTATTGAAAAATGCAGGCCAGCTTCCTGAGCGCGTAACCTCATGTTATTTATTCCGTTGCCATTGCCCATATAATTTTCATCAATAATTCCCGTGCCTTTGTCTGATATATTTATACAAAAATGTTCATCACTTTTAAAATGAATATAAATATTGTTTGCGTTGCTATGCTTTAAAGCGTTGGTGCATGCTTCCTGCAAAATCCTGAATATGTTAAGCGCCTGAACAGGAGAAAAAAAAGGATTGCAGCTAATCGCTTCTGTGATCTCAATGTTGATCTGAGGATAAGCCTTTACTATTTTTTGTATATAATTTTTAAACCGGTCACTGATATTGATGAGGCTTATGCGTTCTTTATTTGATGCCCAAATTGTATCCCGCAAGTTGCTCATAAGCTCGCCGGCATTGGCTTTCAGCGTTGCAAAAGCCGGCTCATTTACCACATTTTTATTTACCATCATATCATCTACATTGGCAATAATGGCTGTGGCATAGGCACCCATATTATCGTGTAAGTCTGCAGCAATTCTTTTACGCTCCTTCTCAGCCGCATTATTTACAGCAATTTCCGATTGTCTTTTTTCTTCTTCCTGTATAAGCCGTGCTTTTAACAATTGCCTTTTGCGGTAGCTAAAAAATAAAACAGCGATTAACACCATGATGAAACCCAGAAGACTTAGCGCACCATAAAATAAATTATTGCTTTTTATTATGTTTAACTTTTGCTGCGCAATTGTGTTCTCTTTCTTTTGAACTTCATATTTCCCCTGCACCTCGGCCAGCGCTTCAGCCGAATTCTTTTCATACAAAGAATCTTTCAGGCTAATAATTTTGTGAAGCGTTTCACTATACATTTTATAATCGCCTGCAGCTTTATAACTTTGCGCCAGAGCATCATACAAAAGTGGCAGCTTGGATGAAAGATTATTTTTTATAGCCATGTTTATGCCCTGTAATGCAGTAGCGATGCCCTTTTGCGGCTGGCCGTTGTGATAATAATAAATAGCAAGCTGGCTTATATCACTCACTATAAAATAAGGATCACCTATCAGTTTACGGATATCTATCACGCGCAGCAATAAATTTTCCGCATCTTTATTGCGCCTGGTATCGCTCATGATATCTGCTTTTATTGCCAGCGCATTGGCAAGCGAAGTAAGATTCTCAAATCTTTCAGAAAGGATTATTGCTTTATTTATATAATATTCGGCCGAATCGTTTTTTTTAATTGAATTATATACAGAAGCCATATTGGAAAAAATAAAACTGTAATACATTCCATAGCTTTCTGTATCATTTACAGCAGGATTTTGCACAGCTATATAAAAAAACTTAAGCGCCTCATTATTGTTATCCATTTCCATATTCACCCACCCAAGACCATTATAGGCACTTAATTCATTAAGCGTGTCATTAACCTTTTCTGATTCATTGAGCAACTTGTAATAAGTTGAAAAACTTTCTTTATACCGGTTTAATTTTATTAAAAGACCGGCTTTTGTGCCGAGCAAATGGAGATATGTTTTTTCTTCATTTTTATTACTACCAAGCATTACAATATATCGGTCGCACATTGCTAATGCTGAGTCAACACTACCTTTTTTTATAAGATAGTACATGTAATAATACTGAGAAAGAATAAAGCTGTGATTGCTTTTAAGCGACTTACTTAAGTGTTCTGCAAGGCTTGCATAATGAAATAATGTATCAGATGAAAGAGAATGTCTTTGCTCACAAAGCTCAAGTATCAGATTGAGCTTTTCACTATCACTGTGCACATTATTTATTTGAATCTTTAAACTATCAATAACATGAGTTTGACAACATAAAATATTGTATAAAAAAATAAAAAGGAGCGATAAAAATGGCTTAAGATATTTTTTAAACAACAGTTAATATTTACTTTACGTAAATTATAGAATAAATATAACAGGTAAAAAAAATGGCGCCGTTGCAGCGCCATAAGATCATAAAATAATTAAGCTTAGTTATTATTTATACCTCGTCCGGTTTTTTGCTGCAGCTCATTTATTTTTTTAGATGCCTGCGCTTTGGTGAGATTTTCTTCCAGCGGTTCGCCAGCTTCATCAGAAAGAGTTTTTAAATAAGAATGTTGCGCCCCTGTCATCGGCTCCTCCCCGGTTGTCCATTCGTCAGGATCTTTTACCGTGTTGGAGCTTTTTGCATCATTGCCTTGAGATGTAGTATTTACAGGTCTTTCAGCACTTTGATCCATATTTTCGTTATTGTTTGACATAAGTTTTTTATAAGATAAATTACAAAAACTGAACCATGCTTTGTATAATCATTTATAGCTTTTTAAAAAAAATTATTCTAATTCTATTTTATATCTGCATTAGAATTTTATAAAAAGTTATTCTTTTATGGAATAAAGGCTATCAACAGAAATCAGGAAAGTAGTACGCAAAAAATTGATTATCTATAAAAATTTTATACCGGTCTTTGTATGTTTTACTTTTGATGATTGATAAAAATAAATATGGCTAAAGAAAAAATATTGGTGATTGGTGCATGTGGACAAATAGGCGTAGAACTTACGTTAGAGCTAAGACGGATATATGGCGGCGCCAATGTGATAGCATCCGACCTGCGCGAAGAAAATGAATTGCTTAAGGGAACAGGCCCTTATGTAAGTCTTGATGTAATGAATAAAGAAATGCTTCACGTACAAATTATAAGACAAAATATTTCGCAGATATATTTGCTTGCAGCCATTTTATCTGCCACCGGCGAAAAAAATCCTAACCTCGCGTGGAGCCTGAATATGCAAAGCCTTTTGAACGTACTTGAAATTGCAAGAGATGAAAATATTCATAAGGTTTATTGGCCAAGCAGCATCGCTGTTTTTGGCCCTACCTCACCAAAAAAGAAATGCCCGCAACAAACAATCATTGAACCCATAACAGTATATGGCATCAGTAAATATGCGGGAGAATTTTGGTGCAACTATTATAACAGGCGCTATGGCATTGACGTTCGAAGCCTCAGGTACCCCGGCTTAATAAGTTATAAAAGCGAGCCCGGCGGCGGCACAACTGATTATGCAATTGAAATTTTTAATGCTGCCATAGCTGGAAAAAAATATATCTGTTACCTGAAAGAAGATACGTATTTGCCTATGATGTACATGCCTGATGCCATCCGCGCAACTATCGAATTGATGGAAGCCGATGCTGCTAATATTACAGTTCGAACGTCTTACAACATATCAGGCATGAGTTTTTCTCCAAAGGAAATAAGTGCAGAAATAAAAAAACGGTTGCCTGATTTTAAAATAATTTATAAGCCCGACTACCGGCAACAGATAGCCGAAAGCTGGCCACAAAGCATTGACGACAGCGTTGCCAAAGCCAATTGGAAGTGGCAGCCAGCCTACACTTTAAAGAAAATGACTGATGACATGCTGGCTAATATGGGTCATCGTGAAATATAAATACTAAGTTTATAGTATTGCAAATTCAAAATTATTCATACACCTTTGCAAACGAAAACTTATTTATAACATCATTTATTAAACCGTTATTAAAAAAGAAAACCATGAAACGTGTATTTTTAGCGATTACAATTTTTGCGATATCTGCTTTGTCAGTAAACGCACAATCGAAAAGATCAACTGTAAGCATCGCAGGTAATGTTGGCTTGCCTACCACCAGCGGTGTTTCGTTTGCAGCAGGCGGCGATATTCAGGGAGATTTCAGTTTGGCGCAAAGCTTAAAAATAACCTTAAGCGGTGGCTACGAAAATTATTCGTTTAAATCCAGCTACGGCGGTGGCAGCACTTATTTGATCCCGGTTCTTGCTGGTGTAAAGTTTCCATTTGCTGATAAGTTATATGGCCATGCACAGCTTGGCTACGGCTTTGAAAAAGGTGGTGGTGGCGCATTTGGATACGCTGCAAGTGTTGGCTATTATTTAAGCGAGAATTTTGATATTGCTTTAAAATATCTTGCATTTAGTAAAAAAAGTTCTGCTTTGGGAAGCAGTTCTACCCTGGGAAGCCTGAACCTGCGCCTTGCCTACAACTTTTAAATAAAATATTTTTCGATAAAAAAAGGCTTCTATATGAGGCCTTTTTTATTTTTCAAAAGCTTTAAAAATCCAATACATCTTTCATACTAAAAATTCCCTTTTTATTATAAATAAATTCTGCTGCCAGCAAAGCTCCTGCAGCAAAGCCTTTCCTGTTATGTGCTGTATGAATGATCTGTATATCATCTACACCGGAAGTGTATTTCACCAAATGAGTTCCTGCAGCGGGATCAATTCTTTTACTTAAAATAGAAAGCTCGCCAGGCCCGGCAGCAAATCTGTTTACCCATTTATTTTTTATATCAGATGCTTTTATAATTTCTTCTGCAAGCGTAATGGATGTTCCGCTGGGTGCGTCCTTTTTTTCTGTATGATGAATTTCTTCTATACTTACCTCATATTCCTTTTGCCCCCTCATAAGCGATGCAAGTTTTTTGTTTAGTTCAAAAAAAATATTGACTCCAATACTAAAGTTGCTTGCATATAAAAAAGTGGCAGTAAGCTCTTTGCATTTTTGCTCAACTGCATTCATTTCCTGGAGCCAGCCCGTGCTGCCGCATACAACAGGCACACCGCTTTCAAAGCATAATAAAATATTTTGTATAGCACTTTGCGCCCCTGTAAATTCTATGGCTACATCAGCCTTTCTCAGATTTTCTTGTGTAAGCTGCTCAAGATTTTGATCGTTTATTTTTAAAATAATTTCATGTTGTTTTTGCAAAGCAATCTCTTCAATAGCTTTACCCATTTTACCATAGCCTATTAAAGCAATTTTCATTATATTTTATATAAATTTAAAAAACAGGTAATGCAGCTTTATGATGGTTATCATGTAAAAAAAACACCAGCGCTACGCCAGGAGTGCTGCCAGATAACGCCGGCTTGAGTTTCATGGAGATATCCGGTGAAACATCGAATGCCTTCAAATGTGCATCCACAGTGGCATCCACCACATTTACTCCCCAAAAAATAAGAAAAAATAAAACAGAATAATCAATATCCTGCCTTACCTGGCCTCTAAAAGTGCGCAAATCCGGCAATCCGTACGCTCTGAAGATTGGAGCAATTAAGGTATCATTGGCAACAGAGGTATCAGATTTAAGAACAACCGCTCGTCTTAATAGTTTATAATTTTTTAAGTTATAAAAAAAAATCCATGTGGTAGTTCCTAAAGCGCCGTAAATAATTGGAATTTTCCAGTACTTTCTGTTGTAAGCCTGCCCCCAGCCGGGTATAACCGCCGAGCGGAAAGTAGCAATTTTAGGATCATGTTTTTTTGTGGTTGCGGTGTCAAGAGCTAAAAGGCTTTTGCCACTGGTATCCGCCCTGGCATTGCCTTTCAACAGCAAGGTATCCTGATGTTTATGCTGCGCAAATAAATGTATAGTGTGCAGTGTGCAAAGAAAAAAAAGGCTTGTAAAAATTAAAGATATTCTTACCATGAACTTAATCTACCGGAACTTGCAGCTTCTCTAAAATTGCATTCAACTCTTCTTTAGAAAAATATTCAAGGGTAATGCTGCCCTTTCCTTTTTGTTTTTGTACCAGTGTTACCTTTGTGCTGAAATGCGATGCTAAATTATCTTCAATTTTTTTTAAAGATGGTGGCAGCATGGCTTTTACCGAATTATTAACAGCATCCTTACCAGTTATGTACATCTTTCTTACGAGGTCTTCTGTTTGCCTTACAGATAATTCTTTATTTTTTATTTCATTATAAACAAACAATTGCTTATCCACATGGTCAACGCTTATCAGCGACCTTGCATGGCCCATGCTTATGATACTTTTTCGCACTGCAGATTGTATATCCGGCGGTAGTTTCAGCAGACGCAGGTAATTAGTTATTGTGCTTCGCTCTTTACCCATGCGCTCTGCAAGCTGCTCCTGCGTATAGCTCATTTCATCTATGAGCTCTTTATAGCTCAATGCAATTTCCATGGCATTCAGATCTTCACGCTGCAGGTTTTCGAGCAAGGCAAGCTCCAGCAATTTTGAATCTTTTACGTCTCTTATATATACAGGAACATCTGCAAGGCCGGCTATTTTAGCAGCTCTGAACCTCCTTTCACCAGCAATGATCCTGTACTTTCCATTGCTTAATTGGGCAACAGTAATTGGCTGAATTATATCATGAGCTTTTACTGATGCCGCCAACTCGCTAAGAGCGGCTTCATTAAAATCCCGCCGCGGCTGTTCAGGGTTGGGCTCAATCATATCCAATGGAATGCGCGTATTTACAGGGCTGTAGCGTTCAGCGCTTTCATTTTTTAAGGTAACGCCTGTTGCAGAAAGATCAGCATCTATATTTTGCAACAGCGATCTGATCCCTTTTCCTAAAGCATCTTTTTTATTAGGCGTACTCATAATTTTTTTTTTGCAAAAATTTCCACTGCTTATGGATGTTCTAATATCCTTTGCCTGTTTGAAATTTTAGTCATGTTATTTCTTTGAAGGATTTCTTTAGCAAGGTTCAGATAATTTATTGCACCCTTACTCTCAGCATCGTAAAGTATGGCTGGCTTGCCAAAGCTTGGGGCTTCGCTAAGCTTTGTGTTTCTATGGATAACGCTTGTAAACACGAGGTCTTCAAAGTGGCGCCGCACCTCGTTTACCACCTGGTTGCAAAGCCGCAAGCGGCCGTCGTACATGGTCATCAGCAAGCCTTCTATCTCCAAAGATGTATTAAGCCTGTTTTGTACGATTTTTATCGTATTTAATAATTTACCCAGCCCTTCCAATGCAAAAAACTCCGCCTGCACCGGCACCAGCACACTGTCTGCTGCGGTTAAAGCATTTACAGTAATCAATCCCAAAGATGGTGAGCAATCAATGATAATAAAATCATATTCATCTTTTATTCCTTTTAAAATCTTTTTTAAAACACTTTCCCTGTCAGGATAGTTAATCATTTCTATTTCAGCGCCCACGAGGTCAATGTGCGACGGTATCAGGCCAAGATGCGGTATCTCTGTTTTTAAAACAACATCCTTTGCAGGCGTATCATTTACCATGCAATCATACAAGCCTTTGGTTACATTGTGCAGGTCAAAGCCAACGCCTGTAGTGCTGTTTGCCTGCGGATCGGCATCTACCAGCAATGTCTTTAACTCAAGCACACCAAGGCTTGCAGCCAGGTTAATAGCTGTAGTTGTTTTTCCAACTCCTCCCTTCTGGTTTGCTATCCCGATTATTTTACCCATATATTTTTTGCTGAATATTTCTTTTTATAATATTCTTAATTTTTATAAAAAGGCAGCTAAAGTAACATAAACTTTTATAAGCCTTAACTGATGTAATAAAAGCATTGGTTAATTAATAATAAAAAATATTAAAAACTTAGTTAGCAAAAGTAAATATTAGGCTTAATAATAGTAGCCGTTCACTTTATAAAAGAAAAGTTTATATCAACCAGTTGTAAACATTTTAAAAAAGATTTTAAGAAAAATGTATAAAGTAATTTTGTACGATGTACACAATAATTAGCGGTACAAACCGTATTGGCAGCCACACGGAGAAAGTGGCTGAAGAATATAAAAGGCTTTTGTTTGAAAAAGATGTGGATGCTACAATTTTATCTTTAAAGAACAGAGATGTGCTTAACAGAAACGCTGCGTTTTTACAGATGGAAAATGACTTTCTGATACCTGCGAAAAAATTTATTTTTATTTTGCCTGAATACAACGGTACATTTCCCGGCGTGCTGAAAGCAATGATAGACAATACAGATATTGCCAAAGTTTGGTACCATAAAAAGGCTTTACTGACGGGCATTTCAACAGGCAGGGCTGGTAATTTACGAGGCATTGACCATCTTGCGGCAGCGCTGCATTATCTTAAAATGAATGTGCATTACAACAAGCTTCCTGTTTCTTTAATTGACAAAGTGATGGATGATAAGGGCAGGCTGAATGATGAAACTTTAAAAGTGATTAATGAACAACTGGATGAATTTATAAAATATTAAATCTGAAAAATTTCGTTTATGCGTACTCCGTTAGGTGCTTTGATTTTTGTGATGCTGATGCTTCTGCTTGACTTTTATGTTTTTCAGGGCATAAAATTTGTAAGCAATTCGGCTTCCCCGAAAGCAAGGGCAATTATCTATTCTGTATATTGGGGCATATCAATTCTTACCGTTATTGGTTTTCTCATTTTTGTTTTTACCGGCCCGGCATTTTTGCCCAAGAAAGTAAGAACTTATTTATTTGCCACTGTTGTAGGGCTGTTTATGGCAAAGCTTATTGCCGTTGTTTTTTTATTGATAGATGATGTAAGGCGATTGATACAATGGATAACAGGTAAGCTTTTTTTCAAAAATACAGAAGGCGAGCAGATGGGAGATGAAGGTATTAGCCGTTCTGCATTCCTTAGCTGGCTTGGGCTTGCCGCAGGAGGCACTTTATTTGGAAGCCTTATTTATGGCTTTAGCAACAAGTATAATTATAAGGTTAAAAATATTTCCTTAGCCTTCGATAACCTTCCTGCATCATTTAAAGGATTAAAGATTGTTCACTTTAGCGATGTACATTCCGGAAGCTTTACCAACAAAGAAGCGGTAACGCGCGGAATAGAAAAAATTTTAGCACAAAACGCTGATCTTATAATTTTCAGCGGCGATCTTGTAAATGATCTGGTTACCGAAATGGCAGATTACACTGATGTATTTAATCGAATAAAAGCCCCGCTGGGCGTGTATTCTACGCTGGGCAATCATGACTATGGAGATTATGTGAGCTGGGCCGACAGGGATGATGCGTTTCGTGAAAAGGAAAGGATTGCAGGCAAACATTTACTTACTCCTTTGCAAATAAAAAATATAGAAGATTTGATAAAGCTGGAAACTGATCTTGGATGGAAAGTATTAATGGATGAGCATGTGCCTATAGAAAAAAATGGCGAGCAGATTGCATTGATTGGTATTCAAAATTGGAGCGCCAAAGCACGCTTTCCAAAGTATGGCAACATGGCCAGGGCTTATGCAGGCAGTGAAAAATATCCGTTTAAAATATTAATAAGCCACGACCCGAGCCATTGGGATGCGCAGGTGCGGCCGCAGTACAACGATGTGGACCTTACACTGAGCGGTCATACGCACGGAATGCAGTTTGGCATAGAGATCCCTGGTTTTAAATGGAGCCCTGTTCAATACGTTTATAAAGAATGGGATGGCTTGTACGAAGAAGGCAAACAAAAGCTCTATGTTAATCCCGGTTACGGTTTTATTGGTTATCCCGGCAGGGTTGGTATTCTTCCGGAGATAACCGTGATTACTTTAACTTAAAACGTATTTTTCCACATCATACTTTCAACAGGTTTGTTGATCTGACCGCTATATTTCGCATCCTTTTTTTCATTATATTTTATTTCAATTTCTCCATCTACAGTAAAATAAATTAACTGACCGATAGGCATTCCCTTATAAATTTTTACTGGCTGCTTTACAGAAATCTCTAATGTCCAGTTGCCGCAAAAGCCCACATCACCTTTGCCTGCCGTTGCATGAATGTCAATACCCAAGCGGCCTGTAGAAGATTTTCCTTCCAGGAAAGGAACGTGTGCATGTGTTTCTGTATATTCTTCTGTAACGCCGAGATAAAAAATGTGCGGATACAAAACGAAGCCATCTTCAGGTATTTCAAAATTATCAATAAGGTTATGCTTCTTTGCATCAAGAATGTGTTCCTTATAAGTTGCCAGCCATTTTCCCAAATGAACATCATAAGAATTACTGCCAAGACATTGCCTGTTGTATGGCTCTACTTTTATAGTTCCTTTTTCAATCTCCTCCAGTATTCGCGTGTCGCTCAAGATCATTGATAGTTGTTTATTCGTTTATTTGTAAAAGTAATTTTTTCAATTTTTGTATTTGTTTTTTCAATCCCGCCATGTCTTTGTTTTATCAACATAATATCAACGAAAATGTATCGGTTGCTGTGTGGCACATAGAAGAAGATGAAAATTTCTTTCTTCAAAAGGTTCATTTAAAAAAACAAATCAATCACCCTCATAAAAGGCTCCAGCACCTTGCAGCCCGCTATTTGCTGCAAGTATTACATCCTGAATTTCCTGTGCATTTAATTGAAATTGCCGAATCTAACAAGCCCTTGCTTGCTGATGGATCGTATCATTTCTCCATATCGCATTGCGGTAATTTTGCCGCAGCAATCATAAGTAAAAACGAAAGCGCCGGAATAGATGCAGAGCTGATAAAGGCAAAAGTTGAAAAAGTAAAGCATAAATTTTTGAGTGATGAAGAGCTTGCATTGGTTAATGAGCAATGGGCAATGGGCAATGGGCAATCAAATGATATACTAACTCTTTTATGGAGTTGCAAAGAAGCTGCCTATAAATGGTATGGCAAAGCAGAAGTTGATTTTAAAAAGCATATTATTATAAAAAATATTTTCTTTTTAGAAAATGATGCAGGAACTATTGAATGTATGTTTATAAAAGATGCTTCAAAAGAATTGCTGATACATTTTAAAACATTTAAAAATCTTTGTCTGGCATGGGTTACAGCTTAGCTAAAACAATTTTTTTAATAAAATAGATATAAAATAATTTTCCGTTTTACAAGGCTTGTATAATTTTATAAGTGAACATTGCATCAATCTTATAACTATTAATTTTTAGTCTAAAAGATTTTGTTCATCCAGCAAGCTAAGATGAATGGTATCTTGCCCGGCTATGCCCTCTATTGATCCTTTTATATCATTGGAATTGTATAAAATTTTTTCCAGTTGCTTCTTTCTTGCAGACCATAACTTTTCCATAACATCTCTTTCTTTTTGGATAGACTGGGCAATAGATAAAAATCCTTCGCGCATCGCTTTCCATTTTTCCGTAAACTCATTACTGGTTAAATAAGAATACAGCATATTGATCTTATCTCCTTTATTCTCGTGGCTTTTAGCGGAATTGTACACCCGTATCACTCCTTCTCTTAAAACACCTGCGAGCGCCTTCACTTCATCGAAGCAACATATCCACACACCATCTTTAAGACCGAAGCAATCCATATCTTTTGGCATTTTAGAAGTCACAATTACTGCAATTTCTGCCTTCTCTGTTCGCATATCCGTTTTCAATTTTTCAATCCAATCCGCTGAAAAATTTTGTGTTCGCTTACTTTCAAAAATTATATGGCCGCATTCCTGTCCTAAATTATTACGAACAGTTTGTATGCAATCCGCGCCACGCCTGCCTTTAGACACTTCTTTAATAATATCGAAAGGAAAAGCGCTTCTTAGCAAATCTTCCAGGGCAAGCTCCTGTACTTCGCCCTGCAACTGCATAGAACCCTGATCTGCCTTTCGTTTCATTTCATCTACTAATTTCTTTTGATCTTCCAGCTGCTTCTCCAGTTCTTTATATTTCAGGCTTTGTTCGGTTTCTTTTATTATATTTCTTTCTATCTCCTGCTTTCTTATTTGCTCGCTTAATGCAGTTCTTTCTTCCGACAATCTTTTTTGCAAAGCAATTTCCATATCTTCTTCCTTGTTTTTTAGCTCCTGCACTTTCTTTAAAAATTCAAGCTCCATCTGCCTGGCAGACTTTAATTTTTCTTCATTATCATTTTTCTCCTGCTGAAGAATTTTTATTTTATTTTCAAAATCATTGCTGATGGATCTGGTAAGCTTTTCCTGCATCTCCGTTTCCATTTTCGCTTTTTCCCTTTGCATTCTTTCTGCAAATAATTCATTGGCCTGCTCTTTCTTTTTTTCAAAATCTTTTTGTTGTTCTTCCAGATTTTTTTGTTGCTGAGAAAATTGCTTTAATAATTTTTGCCTGTCATTATTAAATTTTTCTTCATATTCTTTTTCAAGATGTTTTGAAATTGCTTCTTCAGAGTTGAACTGATGTTTACAATTGGGGCATGTGATTGAAGGCATCTATGTATAAAGATTTTAAAAATTATAGTTATAAGACATCATATTAAATGAATACAGCATTGATACACGTTTCAGGCATTTTCAAGTAAAAAGTCTGCGTCTATTTTAAATACTCTGTGCAAGCCTTTTAAAAAAGGCACATCAGCTTTTCGCTTGCCCGAAAGTATTTCGCATACTTTTGATTTTCCCAATCCAAGCTCCTCAGCAAGCCTGGCCTGGGTCATTTTATTTTCAAACAATTTCAATTCTACTAATTCAACAATTGTTGCAGGGTTTTTTGCTGGTTTTAAACCCAATACTTCATCCTCATATTTTTCTGCAGCCGCAGCCATTGATGCAAGTTTTTTTAGTTGAGATGAAGTTAAATTAGCCTGTCCTTTATTCAAAAGATTATATACCTCCACCATTGTTTCGTGATAGGCTCTTTTTGATTTGATTGCATATTTCATAACTACTTGTTTTTAAAATTCACTTTCGCCGCATTTATTTTATCATATTCTTTGTGCGTGCCAATAAATAAAATAAAAACTGTTCTTACTTTAAAAATTATCAAAGCAATCAGGCGGTAATGATTACCTTTTATATCAAATACATATCTATCATTTCCGACAGAATCAACCGTATTAAAAGAACTTTTAACTCATTAAAATTTTTCCATTTAGCTACCTTAGTTTCCTCATACCATTTCTGTAAGGCTACTTCAACATCCGGATGTTCTTTTGAATAATCCTTCAATATTGCTTTTGAAATAATAACCATTGCAATTAATTCTAAATATAGAATGTAATTCTAATATATGAAATAATATATCATTTTAAGAATGGAAAATTACCCTAAATAAAAATCCTTCACCACGTGTGTAATGAAGGATTTATGTGCGGCAAAGGAGATTCGAACTCCCACACCCTTTCGGGCGCTACCACCTCAAAGTAGTGCGTCTACCAGTTTCGCCATCGCCGCATAAGTTATAAATACTTTCAATTCTTAACATTAATCATTAAAACATAAATATCTTTTTTCAAAAATTAGAATAACAAATTTAATAAAACACTTCAATTTAATTTATACATTCAATACTATTCTGAAAGTGCTGCCCTTATTGAGCTCTGAGGCTTTTACATATAACTGCCCTTTATGATATTGCTCAATAATTCTTTTTGAAAGCGAAAGCCCCAGCCCCCAGCCGCGCTTTTTTGTGGTAAAACCTGGCTTGAAAACCTTCGGCATATTTTGCTTGCTGATGCCTCTGCCATTATCTTTTACATCAATAATTATGTGGGCCGCCTGTTGTTTTATTTTTATATTTATGATGCCTTTGCCTTCCATTGCGTCCAAAGCATTTTTCAATAAATTTTCAATAACCCAATCGAACAAAGGACCTGAAATGTTTGTGATCATTGGTTCCTGCGGTGCTTCCACTACAAAGCTCACTTTATCAGTCGCTCTTCTTTTTATATAAGCCACCATTTTTTCCACCTGCTCTGTTACGTTATGCTCTTCAAGCTTTGGCGCGCTTCCTATTTTTCCAAACCGGTCGCTTATAAGTTTTAAACGGTTCAAATCTTTTTGCATTTCTGCAGAGATAGAATTGCTGGCTTCATTTTCTTTTAGCATTTCTACCCAACCCTGCAGCGATGAAATGGGCGTGCCTAACTGATGGGCTGTTTCCTTTGCCATGCCCGCCCACACCTGGTTTTGCGTGGAGCGGTTCCTGGTACTTATTGAATATAAAGTAATGATAATAAACAAGGCAACAATAATGAGTTGTACGATCGGGAAATACCTGATTCTTTTTAAAACATCCGAATCGCCATAATAATATTTATTTATTATTAACGGCTCCTTACTTAATTCTATAGTGATTGGCTCGTGCTGCTTTTTAAATTCAACTAATTTTTTAGTTAAATAACTTTTATCTTTTTTTACAAGCTCAGAATCAAGATTGAGGCTTACCCCGGATGGCTTGTCTTTTTCGTCGGTTTCAATAATTGGAATATCCGTGTTTTCGGAGGTAATGATGTTGGTAAGGTCTAATGCAGGCTTTTCAGTAGTTTCAGCGCGTGTCTTCAGCGCCTGCACCCATACATTTACTTTTTGCCTTTCTTCAAAAGATATTTTTTTTGCTAAAAAGTTTGAATAAAAAATAATACCTGTTACGATAGCAACAGCAATTAAAGCAAGCCAGGTTCTCAGGTTAAAAAATTGTGCGCCCATACTATGAATATTTTCAAATCTAAATGATAATTATCTGAACTAAAATGTAAAAATTTTATGTTTGTATAAATAATTCAGATTGGCATCATTACCAACGGTAGCGGTTGTAATACTCAACTGGAATGGAAAATCTTTTCTTGAAAAATTTCTTCCATCTGTAGTAGCATCCAGTTATGATAATTTAAAAGTGTATGTTTCCGACAACGGTTCCACTGATGATTCCATTGTTTTTTTAAAGCAACATTACCCTGTAATAAACATAATAGTTAATGATAATAATGAAGGATTTGCAAAGGGCTACAACACAGCGCTGAAGCAGGTTTCATCAGATTATTACATTTTACTAAACAGCGATGTGGAAGTAACGCCTGCATGGATAGAACCTGTCATTTCACTTATGGAAACAGATAAAAATATAGCTGCGTGCCAGCCTAAAATTTTATCTTATACTAATAAAAACTTATTTGAATACGCCGGGGCAAGCGGCGGTTTTATTGATAAGCTGGGCTATCCTTTTACCCGCGGAAGAGTTTTTGAAACGTGTGAAGAAGATACAGGCCAATATGATGATACGATACAAATTTTCTGGGCTACAGGCGCTGCATTGTTTATAAGAGCAGGCGTATTTCATGAAATGAATGGGTTTGATGAATATTTTTTTGCACACCAGGAAGAAATAGATCTGTGCTGGCGAATACAACGTAACGGTTATGCTGTATACGCAGTTCCGGAATCTGTTGTGTACCATGTTGGCGGAGGCACATTAGCTATGGGCAGCAGGAAAAAAGTTTTACTAAACTTTAGGAATAACCTTGTAATGATGAGTAAAAATTTGCCCTTTAAAGAATTAATATGGAAGATACCTTTAAGAATTTTTCTGGATGCGATAGCTGCTTACCGGTATTTAATTCATGCTGATTTCAGCACATTTATTTCTATCGCTTCTGCACATCTTCAATATGTGCAATGGATTTTTTTGAAGAAGAAACAAAAGAATCATTTCAAACTAAAAATGAAAAGCTTTCGTGGAGTGTATAATGCAAGCGTGACCTGGCAATATTTTATAAATAAGAAAAAAACATTTTCTGAAATTGTTGAAACCAAAAAATGATTTGTAAAAGCAAATAATTATTTTTGCCTTGCAAAATTAGAAATATGCAACATGAAGAAGTAATTGAAAATACTGATAAGGATATAGCTCACAACTGGGTTTCATCTTCAAGGTTTCTGTTTTACTGTCAGCTTATAATCGTTGTTGCACTTATACTTGGCGGTTGTTATACCATGTATAAACACCGTTACAAAGGCAAGCCTGATGTGGAAGTTCCGGGTAATACGCTGTATAACCCACAGTACAAATAAATTTTGTACGCATAGCTTCAATCATTACTTTTGCTGTCCTAAAAATTTAGTTCTTTTAAGCGGAAGTAGCTCATTTGGTAGAGCACGACCTTGCCAAGGTCGGGGTGGCCGGTTCGAGCCCGGTTTTCCGCTCCAAAAGATCCCGACATGCTCGGGATTTTTTTTAGAATAAAGTGTTTTACCCGGGTGGTGGAACTGGTAGACACGCAGGACTTAAAATCCTGTGATCAGCAATGGTCGTGTGGGTTCAACTCCCATCCCGGGTACAGATTAACTAAATTATTTCTTCGCGTATTTTTACCTCTGGTTTATGTACCACCTGAAAAATAGTTGTGAATAAATCATTAGGCTTAAAAGGTTTGGATACATAACCGTTCATACCAGCTTCATAACAATTTTCCATTTCACTTTGCAGCGAATGTGCGGTCATTGCTATTATAGGTATTGTTGATAATTCACGTATAGCCTTAGAAGCTGCTATACCATTCATCACTGGCATTTGAATATCCATTAAAACAACATCAAATCTTTCTTTTTGAACTGCCTCTACCGCTAATGCTCCGTTGGAAACATGCACTATTGTAAAACCTTTGTTAGTTAAAACCTGAGTGGCTAACATGGCATTAATAGAATTATCTTCTGCCAATAAAATATGCACCGGTTTATTGGTAGCAGCAGATATAATATCATCAAAATGAAAAGCTTTTTCAGCAGCTATATCTATTGAATTTATATAATGATTAAAAGGAATGGTAAAATTAAAAGTTGTTCCTCTGCCAGGAACACTTTCCATTGTAAGCGTGCCGCCATATAAATCCATAATATTTTTTGTAATGTTTAAGCCAAGGCCTGTTCCTCCATAAAGCCTTTGTGTGTCTGGCTTAGCTTGTGTGAAACGTTCAAAAATTTCCATTTGTTTATCAGGCGCAACTCCGATTCCGGTATCTTCAATAGAAAAATGTATATATTGTTTTGAAGCATTAGAACCGGCGCCCTTTTTACAGCTTACTTCTATATATCCTTCATCTGTAAATTTAATTGCATTGCCTATTAAATTGTACATAATCTGGTTTAACCGTAGCTGATCGCCCATTACTTTTTCAGGAATGTTTTCATCAATATGCAGTTGTATTTTTAAATCTTTTAGCCTCGCCTTAGGCTCAAATATTTTTACAGCGTCTGTAATAATATTTTTGATGTTTATTGGAACATTTTCCAAAAGCAAATTGCCTGATTCAATTTTAGAAAGATCCAGTATATTATTTATGAGCGATAATAAATTTGATGAAGCTGTTTTTACAATTTCTACATAAGTTGCCTGCTCCTTGTTCATTATTGTTTCACCCAGCAAATCGTTGAAACCTATTACTGCATTAAGGGGCGTTCTTATTTCATGACTCATGTTAGAAATAAATTGTTCTTTCACTTTAAGAGAATGCTCCACTAATTCATTAGCAGCAATTAATTCTGTTTCTATTTTATGTCTTCCGGTAATATCCATTCCATACACCAAAACATACTTCTTACCATTTTTTTCTTTAAAGCATTTGTTGATAATGGTAAACCATGAAATAATACCGTTTGCAGGATTAATTTTACTGCCTTCCCACCTTATCATTTCCCCGTCTTCCATTTCAAAAATATTATCAACATCTCCCAGAAAAGTATCATTTGAATCTATTGTTAAACTGGAAACCGATGGAGTAGTGTTTTCATTATGCGGATAATATTTGGCAAAATTTTTATTAGCGAGTATTATTTTTTTGTCTTCATCTAATACAAAAATTACGTTAGGACTATTATCAATTATTTGCCTGATGAAATGTTGCTGCCTTTCAATTTCTTTATTAGCCTGTACGGATTCTGATATATCTATTGCGCTCGCAATTACATAAGGTGCATTGCCATTGTTGGCATATACAACGTTATGATACAGCCAAACCCTTTTAGCACCTGATTTTGTAATAACCTGTATGGTGCCATTTGCTGTGTTGTTATCTGAAATTAATTGTAAATACTCATCAAACTTTTTATAGTGTTCCGCAAATAAAATAGATTTTAAATTTTTACCTATAATTTCTGTTTTATTGAAGCCGCTCATCTTTTCTGCAGCCGCATTTATGTCCATTATTTTGCCGCTTAAATCATGTACACATATTATAGTTTGTGTATTATTAAAAACAATGGCTTTTTCTTCTTCACTTTTTTTCAAAGCCAATGCAGATGTTTTGGCTGCTGTTATATCCTGTACCGTTCCAAAAGAGCCGATACATTCACCAGCATTATTTAGCTTTGGAGTGTTAGTGGATATCATATAATGCACTTCTCCATTTATTAAATACCTGTATTCAATTTCTATTGTTTTTAAATTGTTTTTAGCCAAAGCCATTTTTTCTGTCATTGTCTCCACATCATCCGGGTGTATATTATTAAATAGCTGATTTAAATGAACTGTTTCATGCAAAGGAATGTTGTAAAGAAATTTTAATTCATCTGAAATATTAAGTACGCCATTATTATCCATTTCCCAGCTGCCAAGCCTGGCGATTTTCATAGCTTCCTGTAATTTATTTTTATTAGAAATTAACTGGTTTTCCAATTCCTTTCTTTTAGTAATGTTTTGCTGAATAGATAAAAACTCACGAGGCTTTCCATCTTCATCAAGCAATGGAACAATAGTGGTGTTAGCCCAGTATGTTTTTCCGTTTTTATTTCTGTTTATCAGTTCGCCATTCCAGGGTTTACCTGCATTTAACCTTTCCCAAATGGGTTTTATAATCGCTTTACTTCTTAAGCTTATATTTACTGAGCGGTAATCTTTTCCCATTAATTCTTCTCTTGAGAGTTCATTTATTTCGCAGAATTTATTATTTACATGAATAATTTTTCCCTCATTATTAAATTTTATAACAATAGCAGATTGATCCAAAGCAAATTTATAATCACCCACTTCTTTATATAGTTTTTCTATGGCAATTTCTTTTTCTCTTCTTTTTGTAATGTTATTTTGAATTGCTGTAAAGTTTCCAAGAGCGCCTTCTGCATCAAATATGGGCTTGATGCTTATGGACGACCATAATATACTTCCATCTTTATGATAAGTCAACAACTCCCCTATTGCTGCTTTTCCATTGGCTAATCTTTCGGTCATTTTCCCCGATACACTTTTATCGGTAAGCGATCCATACAAAATTTCGTTCAGGCGTTTACCTTTTATGTCATCTATTTTATATCCATTTATTTTTGTGAACCCGTCATTTACCCATTCAATATTTCCGTTACGATCAGAAATTATAATTCCTTCATTTACCTGCGCCACTACTTTAGCTAACAGCTTTAGCTGCCTGTCAGTATCAGAATGCCTTGTTTGTTCCTTAAATAAAGATTCTATAATCTTTTTATTAAAATGAACTAATTGTTCTCTTCTAAAGCCGATGAAGCCCAAGAAGAAGCTTAACAAAACAGGCGAAAAAAGAATAATTACAAAATCCGGAGAATACCGGAAAATATGAAGAAAAGAGCCATGAAAGCCCCGGTAATAATTGTATGTAGCGCTTGCTAATATCAAGAGAAAGCCTATAAACAAACCTGATAAGGTGTATTTAATAATAAAAAAATATTTAAATTTTTTCATAGTTATTTAAAGGATTCGAGTAAATTATTTTTTTTATTACTAAGCTTCTACAAGCATTATTACCATCACTTCTTTAAGTTGCTGAAACCCATGCGACCAGCATGAAATGATATTATTTACCAGCGCCTCATATTCAGAATGAAATTGATCATCAAAAAAAATATGATCAATCTTTCTGCTCCAGGCCTCCATCATTGGCAGGCCAACTATGGCCGAAAGAGAGATCAGTGAATGTGCATTTTTTCTTACTCCGGCGCCATCTTGTAAAGCCCATGCATTTTTTAGATTAGTTACCAGGTCATCCACATCCGCAACTGTGCCAGTTAAGAGCTTACGCTCAAAAGCTTTGTTAGCATTAGTAAGCGAATAAAAATAAGTAAGATCAATTTTTATAGAATTATAATCCATAGGCTATTGGTTATTGTTTTTTTTAAAGAAGATTTAATGTATACGATACAAGAAAATATTTTTTACGTTACTCAGCTCAATGCGATTTCTTTTCTTTGAGATTTTTCCCACGTTGATTTTTGCTGACCCGACAAATATTTTTTTAAGCCAGCCAACACTGCGTAGTTCATTATTAAAAAGTAATAAGGAACGAACACCGGCTTAAATCTTATCTTCTTATTTTCTAAAATAAAACCAATGAAAGCGGCTGCATAAAATAATAGTTGAGTTATCATCACCAGGTTAAAAAAAACATTTCCTTTCAACACCATCATTAGGTTTAAAAGAAACATTGCTATTAATAAAAATGGTGTAACAGTCCACCTGAGCACGCGGTGAGATATGTATTGAAAAAACAGTAAAGGTGTTTTTATAAAAGTAAGTTTGCCTGAAAGGCGATAGATAGATTGCCAGCCTCCTGCGCAAATACGCACTTTTCTTTTTAATTCTTCTTTTACATTTACAGATGCTGTTTCCATTGCATAAGCATTCGGCTCATAAACAATTTTATAACCATCAGCAGCTATTTGCATAGACTGCATAAAATCATCTAACAAAGTATCTTCTGGCAAATTTTCATAAAGACTTGTTCTAAAAGCAACGAGCTCACCGGCGGCTCCTACAGCGCTGTTGAGTTCCGAATCTAATCGTTTTAATAATGATTCATACTTCCAGTAAATGCCTTCCGCAGAAGCGCTTGCAGTATCCGCAACATCAGTAATGATGCGCTTTTCGCCAGAAACGCACCCAACTTTAGCATCATCAAAATGCCTTACAATATTTTTTACTGCCTGTGCATTCAACATGGTATTAGCATCAGAAAAAATCACAAAAGGAGTTGTTATAAATTTCATTGCCCTGTTTTCCGCAGCAGCTTTTCCCGCACGCCTGCTTTCGTGAAGCATTTTTATTTCAGGATAATTTTGTAATATCTCTTTGCTGTTATCTGTAGAGCCATCAGTTATAAAAACAACAGATAGCTTTTTTAATGGATAATCTATTTTTTTGCAATTATTAATTTTATTGATAAGAATATCAGCTTCGTTAAAACAGGGTATTACCAAGGTGATATCTGGCTCAAAAAAAGAGGTAATTTTTTTTGAAGGCACTACAAGCCTTTTCACTTTTACCATTATGTATAGAATAATGCCATAGCCTAAAAAGGCATAGAATACAATAGCAAAAGAAATCCAAAACATTATTTCTGGCCAACGCATAGCTTACTAATTATTTGTTCGTACTCACGCATTAATAACGTGTTTGCAAATAATAAATTGCTACTGAATATGCAATTATCTACTTTATACATATAAAGATTTCGCCACAATTTTTATATAAAAAAGTAGTTCTATATAAAGCAGGGTATCCACAACAAATCTTTAATGAATGTTTGTCTATGATTAATTTAAATGTGCCCAGATGGGTTACAAAAATTTCACAAAAGCCGCTACATCTAAGTGATTACACAATTGAAGAGATTGCAATTTTAAAAGAAAAACTTGCCAGGTTTCATTCAGCAAGTCCGCTTGTAAGTGTGGTTATTCCTGCGTGGAATGAAGAAGAAGGAATTTTGCCCACATTGCATTCTCTTGCCGGGTCTGTTACAGAATATGAAACCGAATTAATTATTGTTGATAATAACTCCACTGATGGAACTGCCGCTTTGTTGAGAACACTCGGAGTGAAAACATTGATGGAAACAAAACAAGGAATAGGCTATGCCCGCTCTAACGGCTTATTAAATGCTAAAGGAAAATATATTTTAACTGGTGACAGCGATACGCTTTATCACCCCGGCTGGATAGATGCAATGACAAAAGCAATGATTAATGGTAAAAGACAAAAAGTGTTTTGCGTACATGGCACTTATTCATTTTTGCCAGGTAGCAACACGCCGCGTTGGCAATACGGCTGCTACGAAATGATGAGTTCCATCATTATAAAGAAGAAAGAAAAAACACAACCTTTTTTAAATGTTCTGGGCTTCAATTGTGGCTTTATCCGGCAGAAAGGAATTGATGTAAACGGCTACCACATTGAGACGCAGAGAATGTTCAGGGGAGCTGCCGGCGTTTTAGAAGAGAATGCTACTGAAGATGGAATGATGGCATTAAGGCTGCAACAAGCCGGCGGTAAAATAAAAGCAGTACATAATAATGCCGCAAAAGTATGGACAAGCGACCGCCGCATTCAGCTGGATGGCGGCATAAAAAAAGCTTTCAATATGAGAATAAAAAAGCACCTTCTAAAAAAATAATAATGATGCTGAAAGAAATGATAAAATCAAATGCGCCAATAAAAAAATTTATTTACTGGTGTCTTATTCCAAGATATCAGGCAAGGCCGCGCTTGTGGGTAAAACTTATCATAAATCCTTTTTATCATACCAAAGGCAAAGGCAGCAAAATATGCAGAAGAACAAGAATAGACGTGTTGCCTTTTCAATCATTTGCAATTGGCAACTACAGCACTGTTGAAGATTTTGCAACTATAAATAATGGTGTAGGCGCTGTGCAAATTGGCAACAACTCCCGGATAGGAATGGGTAATGTTATAATTGGACCGGTAAAAATTGGAGACAATGTAATTCTTGCTCAAAATATTGTTATGAGCGGATTAAATCATAAATACACTAATGTGCATTTGCCTATTTATTTACAAGGCGAAACCACTGCACAGATCACTGTTGAAGATGATTGCTGGATTGGCGCAAACGTTGTAATTACAGCAGGCGTTACCATTGGCGAACATAGCGTAGTTGCTGGCGGATCGGTTGTTACAAAAAACGTGCAGCCTTATTCGGTGGTTGCAGGAAACCCGGCAAAAATGGTGAAACAATATAATCCATTATCCAAAGAATGGGAGAGAATAAAAAAAGAAGCGTACAGTTTAGTCTAATAATTTATCATACACTTTTTCAAGCTGATGCAACGAATTTTTCCAGGTAAATTTTGCTGCTCTTAGCCTTCCTCTTTTAATTAAAAAATTGCGAAGCTCATCATCTGTAAGTAACTTTTTCGTTTGGTTTGCTAATTCATCTGGCTTATACGGATCTATGTACAATGCAGCATCAGCAGCTATTTCAGGCATCACGCTTGTATTGGAAGTAATAACAGGTGTGCCTCCCGCCATTGCTTCAATTATAGGTAAACCAAAGCCTTCAGTAAATGATGGAAACCAAAGTACATCAGCGCCCTGGTACAACATGGGCAAGTCGTCAGAAGTAATATAACTAATTCTTTGTATGCGGTTAGATACAGCCTCTGCTTTGCAAAAAATGATTTTTTTATTAAGCTGCTTTTGTGTCAAGCCTTTTATTACCAGCTTATGATCATATTGAGGATTTTCTCTGCAAAAGATTGCGAATGCTTTTAAAGCAGCTTCAGTATTTTTCCGCGGCTCGGTATTAGCAAAGAAAAATATGTAAGGCGAGCTATCAATATTATATTTTCTACAAGCATTCTCAATTTCTAAAGTTGTAGCAGGCAGGAAAAATTTTTCTGCTGTACCGTTGTAAACAACTGATATTTTTTCTGGTGGCACCTGCAGCCTTCTCATTATTAAGTTTCTTTGAAATTCAGAAACGGTTATTATATGCTTTGCTCTTTTAACCACGCCAGGAACTACGAAGCGCCTGTAAGCGTTTCCCAATCTTTGATACAAGCTTCCGCCAGCTTTTTTAAATAAATAATTTTCTTCCAGAAAAATAAGATCGTGCAATGTAATTACCAATGAATTTTTGCCCCAAAGCGGTGCAGTATTACCGGTACAATGCAATAAATTTTTAGGTTGTTTTGCTGCAAATTTTGGCAGCGTCCATTGCTCCCAAAAAGGATAGAAAGATGATTTCAAAATTTGTAATGCAAACCCGTTAGCGCTTTCAAGGCATACATCTTCATCTTGCTTTGTAACAACCGATATAGAATATTTGAGACTTGCTTTTTTTAACCGTAGCAACAGCTCAAGAGCAACTATATCCATACCATGCTTTTGCTTTCTGAACAACCGCTGCGCTTCAATATAAATTGTTTTATTTTCCATGCATTATCTTTTTATATTTCCAAGCATGTATTTATCAGTAAGCCACCATTTTTTTAATAATAATACCAATGCTATGGTTAACGATATTGCAATGGCAAATATTCCAAATGCTTCAACGTTTGTTATGTGTTTCTGCATTCTGTCGTTTAATAAAATATAAATGGTAGTAAGAATTAAAGGATGATACAGGTATATACCTAAGGATTGTTCATTTGCCAGAAGAAGAAATTTGTTTTGTAAAATTTTTTGCGGAGCAATAAAAACTAATACAAAAATGACCAGTAATGTATTGAACAACATGTAAGGCCATACAATGTATAAGCTTGAAAAATTTTTAAATAAAAAAAATGTAATTGAAATAAAAGCAATTGCTTTTATAATGAGCAACACAAAAGGTGTGAGGTATATTTTTATAAGATTATTTCTTAAGCTAAAAGCGGTTATAAAAAAAAACAAATACGCAAACAGGCGCTTATCTCCAAGCCAGTAAAGCGGCAGCTTGGTTACAGCAATGGGCGTATCTCTGTAAATGTTGTACCATAGCATTGTTATAATTGCAAATACACACAGAACCGGCAATACCGGAATTTTATGTTTAATGATAATGTAACAAACAGTGGCTCCTATAAGGTAAGAAGGTATATACCAAAGATGGTAATACGGATAAATAATATCTGTAAAATGTAATTGTGCCTCCGGTGCGCTTAATTTAAAAGGAAGAAAAATTACTGAAGCAATAAGCCACGGAATCACAAGACGGTTGCACATTCTTTTCATGTAGGAGCGGTATCCATATTGAAAAGCAGAGTCCTTTAATAAAAAGCCGCTTATCGCCATAAACAGTGGCATGTGAA
Source organism: Hanamia sp. (assembly GCA_965276925.1). Classification (GTDB taxonomy): domain Bacteria; phylum Bacteroidota; class Bacteroidia; order Chitinophagales; family Chitinophagaceae; genus Ginsengibacter. The sequence continues at coordinate 1,841,833 of OZ255711.1, read as the reverse complement.
AAAAATAAAGAAAATATAAGATCATGGATGGAGGCAGGCAATGCGTAAAAACAACCATCAATATAAGCAGGCCTTTAGCGCCGTTTAAGCCAGGATAAGATTTCGCTGCTACAATGCCAGCAGGCTGGTATAATTGTTTTGTATAACTAAGCATTTAATAATTTATTTTGAACCGAATAAATTTTTTCTACACATACCTTCCAGGTATGGCTTTTGGCAAAATTTATTGCTGAAATAATTCTCTTTGCACCTTGCGGCATGAGCGCTCTTTCTATTGCAGTTTTGTATTCTTCAATTCCATTTGATAATTGTACATACGGTTCAAACATTTGCATGGCGGGAGTTTTGGTAGCCACCACCGGCTGCCCCATCGCGAGGTATTCATCTATTTTTCTGGGATAATTGCCCACGGTTAATGAATTAAGCAATTGCGGATTTAAACACACATCAAGATGCTGAATGTATGCCGGAAGCAATGCTGGTTTTTTAGCGCCTAAGAAATATACATTAGCCATTTCATGCAGTTTGCTTTGCTTAAACATGATCTCTTCCGGGCCGATAAAAACCCAGTTCCATTCCTTTTTATGCAATGCCAATTGTTCTAATAAATGTATATCGAGCCTCTCGCCGGTTAAAAAACCTGTATAGCCAATTCGCGGATTAGGAATTTTTTCTAAATCATCAGGCAATTCATTTTGTCTTATTGCATCATAGAAGTCTAACTCGCAACCCTGGCCAATATCTATACTTAGATTGTTATATTGTTTCGCGTACGCAGCGAGATAAGCAGAGTTAGCAAATACAGCATCAGCGCGGCTTATGGTTAATGATTCCATCCTGCTCCCATGATATTTAAAATAAGGATGCTCAATTAAATTATCTCTTATGTAATAAAAACTAAGTAAAGGTTTAAGATGTTTTTTCACAAAAAAGCCTGTGAACATTTGGCTGTCGTTAAGTACAATACAGGTTTCTTTTTTCCATCCTAAAGTGGTAATGGCTTTTCGCAAACTTTTAAAAAAGCCTTTGGCATTTCTTTTATTAAAAAAATTATATGCTGAAACATTTTTGATCCAGTTTATAGAATAAAATAAAGTAGAGGGTGTGTGCACCCATAAGTTTTCTGAAGCTTTTAAAATATTCTTTTTTAAGCCCAAAGCCAGCCACAGGCGTTGTTTTCCATGCTTCGTTCTTATTTGTTTACAAACAGATTTTATATCCATTGCAGGATTTACATAAAGCACTGGCCTGTCCTTACTTATTTCCATAGCAAGGTTACGGGCATTGCTCCCAAGGTCAAGAGCCCATTGCTGCTGAGCGATAATTATGTACGGTTCATGACCTGCGCGCATAAGGCTTTTTTTTAACCTTTAACCCTTGCTTAACTCCCCATATAAGGCAAATCAATGCAGGTATTAAAATAATATTCCACGGCATACTTATATATTTTGTACTGCTTCGCCGTGAGGAGTGTGAATAAACTTTTTACGCGCCTGCCCTATTTGAAAGGAAGCTCTTATCATAGAAATTAAAGCCCCGGGTATCTGCACCAATGCACGCAGTAGTTGCACACTATACCAGCTGCGCGGAATGCCAGCTAATAAAGCAGTGCTTAATAAGAAAAATAAAATAATACTTACAACAAGAAATTGAGCAGAAAATAAAATTACCCATAGCAGCCACATGCTTACAACCGTTATCAGCATCACTCTTGGCAGCAAATAAGTTTGAAAAACTTTATTAAAAAAAGCAATATTTCCTTTGAATAACTGCAGCCATCCTTCAACAAAATATTTTTGAAAATATTCCAACTGTGTTGCAAGCCATCTGCTTCTTTGTTTGGTAAATACTTTTGCATCAGAAACTTTTTCGTCATACACATAACAGCCATCCATAAATGCAATTTGTTTTCTCTGGCGCGTAATTCTAAATTCCAGCTCTTTATCTTCTCCGGAAGTATCACCGATGTTTTGCAAAAGCGATGTAAATAATGAAGCTTTAAAAGCCATACCGCTTCCTATTAAAGCAGATGGTAAACCCGCGGCCACATGGCCTCTGCGAAAAATATGGTTATTAATCTCTTCTGTACACGCATCTAAAAAAGCAAATGCGGTTTGCGGATTTTTTGCAGTTCTATGCCCCTGCACAATTTCGCAGCCTGCTTCAAAAGCATTATTAACTGCATGCAGGAAGCCGGGGCTCATATTATTATCAGCATCCAAAACCACAATAATATCTACAGGATCATGTTCTGTTGCTTCTATAGCTTTTTGCAGCGCTTTGCCTTTTGTGCTTTTATTAAAATTTACCTCTACCACTTTAAGCGGCATCTTGCGCAAGCTGTTTAAGGTAGCCTCATTAAAAGAATCGGCTATTACAACCACATCATAAAATTTTTTTGGATAGTCATGCTCAACCGCATTTTTTGCTGTTGCTATAATTACCTTATCTTCTTTGTAGCCCGGTATAAAAATTCTTATCCTGTTTATATTTTTTGCCTTAGGATAACTTTTCTTTTTGCCAAACGTACCTGTTACCGAAAAGAAAAAAAGATACAATACCTGTACACATAAGTACATTAAAATAACATATTGAATTACCAAACCAACTGAATGAATCATATAAGATTATTGAACAATTAATTCTTTGCTTAAAGAGGAAGAATTTACTGAAGGCTCTTTCAATGCCTTTTGAAAAAAATTCCATTGCAGCGCCTTTACAATTGCTTTAACATGCGCTGATTCTTTTTTAGAAATATGCTTTAAAATATTTACAGGTGATGATATCAGTACAAAAAAAGAGCTGGCAACCAGCCATCTGACACCTGTATAATTTCTCCTGATAAATAAAAACCTGTTTCTATATAAATAGAACGTTTTAAATGAAGAATTCTTGCCTGTTGATACAGATTCTTTATGAAAAATTTCTGCGGAGCCAACATAATCAATGGTATAACCTTCTTTACGAAACCTTGCCGCCCAATCCAGTTCTTCATAATACAAAAAAAACAGCTCGCTCATTTTTCCCACCTTTTTTATTAACCTCATAGGTATCATCATGGCTGCGCCGTTGGGGAGATCTGTTTTATAATTAGTATCATATTCACCATCATCCTTTTTAAGATAACCAATGTCGAAACTACGGCTGGTTAAGGGATGCAGGCCAATGGCACCGGCATATTGTATAGTATCAGGCTTATAATAATATTTTATTTTAGGGCATACTATACCGGTTTCAGCATGATCTTTTAAATAATTTACAAGCTCTGTAAGTAAGGTAGCCGTTACTTCTGTATCATTATTTATAAAAAATATATACTCACCTTTTGCATAAGATAAACCCACATTATTTCCGCCCGCAAAACCCAGGTTTACCGGGCAGCTTATGTGTTTAATAAAAGGAAAATCATTTTTTAAATAAGCAGATGATTTATTAGGCGATGCATTATCAACTACAATAATTTCATAATTAAAATAATCAAGAGTGGTAAGGGATTTTAGCATGGCAGCTGTTACTTCCGGCTGGTCGTAGTTAACGGTTATGATGGATACTAATGGCTGGCTCATATTGCTGTTGGTTTGGGTAAAGCCTTGTCCCACCTGGGGCTTAGCCATATTAATACCCAGCTTACATACACAATAGCTGATGAGGGCATTGCATTTAAAACTTCATTTCCATAGCTGCACAATAAAATGCCGAAGGCTCCGCCGCATAAAGCTGATAGTTGATTTTTTAAAACAGGATCCCGGGTATTCCAAATAATTCCAATGCACTTACCTGTTATATACATCATCATTCCAAACCAAATAATGAAACCGACAACTCCATACATCGCCCATACTTTTACAAATAAACTGTCCGGCGGTATGGTAGAAATAAACTTGTCTGCATTGTACTTAACGCCCCACATACCTATGGTGCCAACGCCGGTTCCAAAGGGTTTGTTGCTTAAATAATCTTTTAAAATAAGCTGGTTATTCAAGCGTACCTGCAGCGAAGCATCGTTCGGATCTAACGAGGTTCTTAATCTTACTATTTGCTCACTACCGCTTCCAATGCTTGTAAATTTCAGCATGCCTAAAAATGCTAATCCGATAAGGCCGCCAATAAAAAGAATTTTTACTTTCTTGCTTAATATTAAAAAGATAAAAGCGCCGCCCACCAGGCCAAACAATGCACCTCTTGTTCCGGAGATAAGCATTCCGTAAAAAATAACTAATCCTGCAATCGTATACCATATTTTTTTTGAAACACGATAAGGGCCTGTTGCTAAAATAATGCACATAATAGCAATCTGCGCCTGCGATGCGCCGAACTGCGCTGCTTCTGCATAAAAAGAAAATACCCTAAGCTTACCAAAAATAAAATGGGTTTTTTTAGCGCCCGCTTCCAGCCACCTGTTTTCAGCAGCATCAACGCCGATGTATAATTGCTTTATGCCATAAAGAGCGCCGAGAAAAGAAAGTATAATTATGATATTTAAAAAAAGATTTATATCAGATCTTTTATTAAATAATAAAAAAGTAAGTGGTATGGTGAGCACCCAATATAAGGTGGAAGAACGCATTTCATAAAACCAACCGATAAGGCTTGGCCTTTCGGGATTTGCAATTTCCAATACAGTTATTACAAACCATACCACCGATAGCCAAACGAGATCGTTATTTAAATGCCTGAAATGAAAACGATAGCTTCTGTGAAAGATAACGCCAAGCCATGTTAATAATAATAACGCATCCTGGCCCAGGCCAAACTGAAAGCCGTCTATATGCTTTCCCAGGTCAGGCATTATGAAACAGTAAATTAAAAAGAAGATAAGACCTGTTCGCGGCTTTAAAAATACCAACACTAAAAAACCAATAACGAATGGAAGCACCAACAACATATCTCCAATCGCAATGCCTTTTCCTGCAATGAGCCACCCAAAAAAAGCGGCCATTGACAAACAGGGCAGCAACCATTTTTTGTTTAGTTCATTACGATATGAATTATAAAATAAATTGTGTTCCATCATCAGGAAAATGAAAATGTTTTGATGCGATGGTATCCTTTTTTTACAAAAGAAAAACTATACAGATACACATCCTGAAAGGCTTTGCCTGGATGTAATACGCCTGAACGATTAAGCATATACCAGCCCAGCAATGCACCTGTTGCGGCATTTAAAACTGAAACAAATGCAACCCATACCAACTGATGAGTGAACATGATGGCCACTGCATCGCCAATAATATTTACTGAAGCCATTATAAAAACTTTCTTAAAATTTTGGGAAGGCATTTGTAAAGCATCCAAGCTAATTCCGGTAAGCCTGTCTGTAGGCAGCAGCAAGCCATACATAATAAATACCCGGAAGATTATTGTTGTATCAGCATATTCATGGCCACCTATACACTCAACAATATTTGGCGCCAAAATAAAAGCTATACATAAGGCAGGTATGTAAAGCATGTAAGCCCACGACAAGTATTCAACAAAAGTTTTTTTGAAAGCACCGGGAATTTTTTCATTATGCTTTGCGGCCAATTGAGGAAAAGCTGTTGTGCTCAGGCTTCTCAATGGTATTTCAAAAAGCTCTGTAAGCTTTAATGGTATTGCATACTTGGCAACATATAACGGCCCCATAAAACTGCCTATTAAAAAAGTATCTGCACTTTTAAGAAGGTTAGTTGTGGCTAATGTTGCCAAAGTATATTTGATAAGGCCAAACAGCGCTTTTACTTCTTTGATGGTTTTACATCTTATTTCTAAAGGATTTGTTTTGCGTGCTATCAACACAATCAATAATAAAAAAGCAGTGAATAATAAATGAACCGTCGCATAACTTTTTAGATCACCGCCTTTAAAAAAAGCGTATAAAGCAACGAGCAACGCATTGGTACTTTGGAGCAGCCGGAACCATAAAATAAATTTCAGATCCTGCCGGGCAACGGCAGTGGCTTCAGCTATGTGCAAGGGCAACGTGATGATGCCTAACAATGAATACCAGCCGCAGAAAACCTGTACTCCTGGCGACTTTGCAAATATTCCGGAAAAATAAACGCTTGCTAAAATTACTGACAGCGATAAAGAAATGATGGCGCCAAGCCAGTAAGCGCTTCCATTTATTTTTGATTGCTCATCTTTGTTAGTTCCTGAAATACGCATCACAAGCGCAGATTGCAGGCCGCCTGATTTTATCATTTCGAATAACACCACGGCAGCCATATAAATAACATACTGGCCTAATGTAACAGGCGCAGTTGCGCGCACCAATATCATGAATGAAAGAATGCCAACAACAGCAGGGATCAACTGGCTTGAAAAAGCCAACACCTGGATATTGATTTGTCTTTTATTGGTTATCATTTTTTTATACTGCCCGCTTTGCAAATTGTTTTTTATTACCAAATTGAAACCTGGCATTGCGATTTATAAACGATCTTATAAAATTTCTTTTCTTTTGAATTTCACCAATATATTCTTCTGCAAAATCAGTATCAACACCGTTAAGAATGGCCAGGGGTGCAGCTTCTACGTTTTTAGAAAACATACTCAATAGCTCTTTATCTATCTTGCTCCAGATACGATTTGCCCTGCAAATAAGAAACACATGATGCAACTCCGGCAGCATTCCCGGAACAATTATCATTTTATCAAGCTCAGGAAATTCAAGCAGCACAAAATTTGTATCTGCAGGATATTGAATAAGATTTTCTTTATCCCAGTTATATTTTACAGCCTTGTAATTAAGCCTGGTTAATTCATTATACCACATATTTATTATGGTTGATTTGCCTTCACCCTTCTGGGCGCTTATCATGCCTATAACGATTGGCTTTTCTTTGGTATTAACTTTAGACAGCAACTGCTGCAACAACCTTAAATTGGCTTTCTTTAAAAACTCTGTATCGCTATTCAGCAAGGGATAAATACCCAGCAATGGTATATTCAAAAGCCTGACAGCTTTTTCCGGCTGCTGAACAGTTTTATTAATAAGAGAGTTGGCTAAAATAAATGCGAGCACCAAAATCAATCCTGCAACCAGGCCAATAATAATTTGCATAGTTCTTTTAGATGCATTGGGCTTTAGTGGCAAATAAGGCGGATCTACAATGGTAAGCTTTGAGGTGAGCTCATTGTTTTGCTGCGCAAGCTTTGCAAGGCTTAAACCATGAAGCAGCTCAAGATATTCCTGCTCTGCAACAGTTATTTGCCTTTCTATTTTTTTAAGCATAGCACCCAGCGGAGCAAACTTTTTGTATTCTTCTGCAAACTCTTTTTTTCGTTTATCCATCACTGTTAGCCTTGCTTTGCTTTGCTCAAAATTTAATGAGGTTTTAAGCCATTCGTCCAGCACTTGTTTGGTGGGGATGCCATTAGGCGTATTGCTTTCAGTGTACAGCTTGGTTAAGGTTTCGTGCAGGTTATTTTCTATAGCTGCCGAAATAGATTTTAAACTGTCAACCTGTTTACTTTGCGATTGATCTTCATTTTTATCTATCACATCGTTAAGCGCTATTTTACCATATACATCCGATAATTTTTCTCTGTCTTTAATAATATCAGTGCCATATAATATCTGGTAAATGCGGCCTTTTATGTTGTCATTAACCTGGGTGAGAGAACTGCTGTTAGCCATTTTATCCATTTCCAGGTTATGGTTTTGCGCATACAAATTTTCTTTTTCACCTGCCACAGCTTTGGTTTGTTCGTAATAATTTATTATGTCATTTCTTCTATTGAAATCAAGAAAAATATCTTCTATAGAATCTAATCTTTTGTAAGCATTATGTGTTTCTTTTTCAAAATAAGTTATTACTGATTCGGTCTGCCCTTCTTTTAGCATCCTGTGTTTTTCCATGAAAGTTTGTATCAAAAGATCAAGAGTGTTTTTGCAAATGGCAGCATCATTGGTCTCGTAAGATATTTTTATCAGATCGCTGGAGCTTACTCTTACCGCTTTAATATTTTGCAGTGCATTTACTGAATAGAAAGGGTTATCTGAATTGATTATTTTGTACACAAGATTATCATCACTGGATTGCATATAATCTTTTATAGCAGCAATAGTTTCCTGCAGCGTGGGCTTCACTAATTTTGCCCTTACACTTTCCGGTACTAATTTATTGAGTTGATCAAAAGATGCCCATGATAAAAGAGCAGGATCATCTTTTGTAAGAAACAATTGTTCTGATAACAGATCAATGGCAACCTGCTGTTTGGTTTCTCTTGATAATATTAAAGTAAGTAAATTATCAAAGGCATTGCTTGTGGCAAAATAGTCTGCCTTTGTATCGCCGTTCAGGCTGTAGCCAGAGGCAATGCCTGTGTACACGACCGATTCAGAGGAAAAAACTTTCTTTTCATTTTTAGTAAAATAATAAACCGAAAGCGCCAGCACCAAAGGCACCAGCACAAGCCATTTAAGATTTTTAAGTAATATTTTAAAAAAATGTAAAAGGCTCATTTCACTTTCTTAATTAATAAGGATAGATTAATGCCGCAGTAGGCTTCCAGTTGCAGAAAGTTGGTTTGAAAATTATTCACATAAGTTTCAAATTCTATAGTTGCCTTGTTAAGTATGTCCTGTATGCGTGTTATTTCGGAGATTTCTGTCTGACCTTGTACAAAATTTTTTTCTGCCAGATCATAATTGATCTGTGCAGCTTGCTTATTTTTACTGGCTATAATAGTGAGCGTGTGCGCCAGTTTAAAATCCTGGTATAACCTGATAACTTCCTGCTTTACAAAAAGCGCTGCCTTTTCTTTTTCTGATTGATTTGCTTTGATCAAAGATTCATCGGCATGAGAAATATTTTTGCGATTGAGCAAATAAGATAATGGCAACTGAAGGCCAATGCCTACATTATAATAACCTGTTTGTGCCTTGGTAAGGTTATCGCCTACTACGCCGGGAGCCTTGGTAATTGCGGAAAAATTGGTGCCATAATCATAAGAAGATAAAAAGGAAAGAGAATTATAAATGGAGTTTTTATTTATTTTTTGCTCAACTTTTACGTAGTCCAATGTATGATCCACTCTGTTTACTTCCGGTGAAAATTTTACAGCAGAATCTATTAATATGGGAAGCAATTCATCAGTTATTAAAGCCTTTGTTAATAAAGAATCTGGTGACGGCGACTGAGCTTTTAAAGAAATTTTAAAGGAGCACAGTATCACTAATAATAATGCTGTTTTATAACAATAGCTCTGCTGCATTTTATACGTTTTCGGATTGAAACAATGCAGGAATAGTTTTTAATATCAGCTTAATATCATTACTGAAACTGTGCGTTTGTGCATAACAGTTATCTAACTTTAGTCTTTCTTCTTCAGACATATCACCTTTGCCTCTTTTTTCTACCTGCCACAAACCTGTGATACCGGCTGGCGCTCCAAACCTTGGTGAATACTTATCTATTGTAATTTTTTCAGCTTCATACAAAGGCAACGGGCGGTTGCCAACTATTGACATATCGCCTATGAAAACATTCCATAATTGTGGCAGCTCATCAATACTTGTGTTTCTGATAAAGTTGCCCACTTTTGTAACCCGCGGATCGTTTTTAATTTTAATAAAAGCCGATTTTGTATCAGCGCCTTTTTGCGCTCTGTATAATGTTTCGCATATAATTTTATTATCGGCATATAAAGGATTTAAGCACTGTGTTCCTGATTGGCAGCAGTAATCACACAGATCTTTTACAGTATCATCAGAAGCTAATGCAATTTTTTTTGCATCATTATATTGATTCAAATGCGAAAGGTCTTTAAGCCTTGCATCCGCACCGGTAAACATTGACCGGAACTTATAAAATTTAAAAATTTTATAACCGGAGCCAACTCTTAATGAATAATAAAATACGGGGCCTTTGGATTCTATTCTTATTAAAATGGCTATGGTGAAAAATACCGGGCTAAGCAGCAAAAGTGCTAACCCTGAAAAAGTGATATCGAAAATTCTTTTAATAACAGGAAGCTTGTAAGTTGCAGGCTGCTCTTCGTTTTTCTCAATATTTTTTTTATTAAAATTTTCTATTAAAAAAGGTACACGCACGCACAGTGCATCCGTATTAAGCGGTTTAGCAAATACTTCTGCTATATTTTCTTTTATGGCAAGCTGCATTTGTTCATTATCAATAAAGTTTACTAAAACTATAAATGGTATTTTACCATAGCTATATTCATTTAAAGTTTTGCATAAAGACAATCCGTTTGCGCCTAATAATCCGTCATCGGAAATAATTGCCTTAATATTTAATGAGCCGTCCAGCGCTTTGTGCAGCGCGAGACCATTTTTGTAAACATGTACTTCATATAAATCCTGTAATGCATGTTGTATTTCATTTGCAATTAATTCTTCGCAGGTTATTACTGCAATTTTTTCCATCTGCTTAGTTTTTTATATTAAGTTTTATTTTTCAGCTTGCCTGCGCGCCTGAGAATGCCATTGATTCTTGCACTTAGCTCTTTGGGGTTAAATGGCTTTACTATAAAATCATCTGCGCCAGATTCAAGGCATTTTATTTTATTTTCTGTGCTATCACTTCCTGATAGCATAACCAGTGGAATGCTTTTTAAAAAACCACTGGACCTTACCTGGCTGATAAACGTATAACCATCCATTTCAGGCATATTTATATCTGCTATTATAATATCAGGAAGGTTACCTTCCTGCATCCAGGTTAAAGCTTCTTTACCATTGCTTTTCGTTATTACTGAAAAGTCTGCATTAAAATAATTTTGTAAAATGAGCTGTATTGATCTTTCATCATCAATAGCCAGCATGGTTAATTGCGAGGTAGAGTTTAACATGGAGTGGAAGTGCAGGAAAGTGAAAAAATATTTATTAAATATTAATTAAATAGTTGTTTGAATTTTTTAATTAAATATGTAACGGCACAAGTAGTATAATATTATTGCAGATATATATTAGTTGCCATTAATGAAAGATTAATGACATATTCAATGTGCCTTTGATACTAATATTTTTTAATGTTTTACTTTTTATTAATAGATATTGCCTGGCACTATGTAGCTGCTGTCGGTATACCAATTGGTAAAAGTTGTGCCGCCTGACTGTGCCCAGCTGGCAAATTCTGTATAGCAAATGTTTATGGCCTTTCCTTCCTGCGGATAATAAAAATTATTAGTAAATGAAAGCGCCCATGGTAAGTTTGAAGTTGTTTTATAATAAGTATTGTTAGCTGCATTGGTATTATCCTGGCCGGTTTGAAATAGTTTCGTATTTATTAACTGTGTAGGTGTGTTGCCAGGAAGATGGGCTTCTCTGCCCCGTGTTTTATTAATTATAATAAAAGGATTAAAGGGTGAGCTACCCATCAAAGCAGCAGTAATTGGCGCATTGAATTTCATACTCATTCGTATAGTGTCAGGAGTAAAAAAAGGTGCTGCTGTATAAGTATTGAAGCCGCCGGTTGTATTCATCACACTAAAGGCATCATCAAAAGGAATTATTACAGCTTTTATTTGCCCGGCTTCGCAACCATTGGCGGCAAATTTTACGACCTGATTATTTTGTACAGCTGTTCCTGAAACTGATTGCACAATGCTTGCCGGAAAAGGAAACTCAACACCAAAGCCATTATGGAAATAAGAGCCTGCTGCTTTTAAGACATAATTTGCATCCAGCTCAACCGTGCGGTTTAGCGCATCATTTATTAATGTATAGTGATAACCAACCACTAAATCATTCATATCATAATCTCCGATGTAGGGCCAGCTATCTTCAAAAGCCAAGGTGCCATAGGTGTTCGGGGCAGGATATTCATTTATGTAAGCCCGCGTAGGGTCGTGTGGAAACTTATCATAAATATCACTTACGCCATCGCCATCCGAATCTACCGGCTGATCAATAGGATTAACATTCGTATTTGAAATAGCAGTATTTGGCGTGCTGGTTATATAAAAGGTAACATCATTAAAATCGTTATCGCTTCCCTCGTCTCTTCTTACATCTTCCATGCCTACCAGAAATAAATTTTCATTGTTGTTATATAATAAAACTGCATGTCTTTGAAGGCTGGCCTGGCTTTCAGGATTAAGTTTATCAACAGAATAAAGTGTATAATAACCATTTCCTACGCCTGAGCCGTTCCATGCGTTAGCTATTAATGCAAATCCTATGGAAGTGCCGGCATTAAATGTCCCAAGCCTTATTTTGTTACCTGCCTGCAGCGAGCCTCCGCTTCCCTTAAGGCTTGCATTAGGTAAAATAATATGCAGCGAATCTATTGCCGATGCACTTTGCGGCGGATTGCCCGTTGGATAAGTAAAGTAGGCAATGGTATTTTTATAGGCGGCGCCTTCTGATACAAAAGTGAAATATACATCCGCACTTGTTGTAATATTTACATTTGTTTCTGCTGTTGATGAAAGATAAGCAGGATGGTATGTGCCAACAGCTTTCCCTTCCGGTAAAGAAGCATTTATAAAAGATAACAGCTGACGGCTTATAACATCATTGGGTGAAACCAAATAATTGGGCTTGCCATGGTTATCATAAGTTCCCATAAAACTGTAAGGCGTGGAAAGAGTTTGACTGGTTCTTAAAGTAGCTAAATTATTACCTACAAAGGCGTCGGGGAGAATATCGCCAGAATAGCCGGAGCTACCGCCCAGCGTACATGACAGGCTGTTGTTATTTATAGGTATAATTGCATTTCTTATTACGCCCACATAATTGGGATCCACCACTACCTCATTAAGATAGGATGGCAATTTTATCGCGGCTGATATTTTTCCATTGGCATCAGTCAGGCTGGTGAATAAGATTTTGCCACCTTCATCGGCAGGCTTATCCAATATATATACAGGTATAAAATTAATAGAAGTATTGTCCGGGGCTAAAATGGTTATATCTATTTGAACGTCCTCATCAAGTTTGTAATTAAAACCATTGGGCACTTTTAAATTTATAAGCGCATTTACATCGGCATTCCCCGTCAAAGCGGTATTTGAAGCAGTATCGGTTTTTTTACAACCAGTAATTTCAAGAAGAAGCAGAAATGCTAATAACCTTATTTTCATGTAGGGAATTGATTTAAAAAAAATTTAAAATCTTAAAATGTATAAGCAATAATAGTTTTCACAGTAAACGGTCATCCATATTATTTATTATAAATAACTTTTATCACCCGGCAGTTTTTACTTATGCCCGAGAAACTTTCGAAAGTGAATTGAATTATGTAAATTAGAAACCGGATATTTGAATAGAATTGGATGACTCTACAAAAGAATGCGTAAGCTCTTTTTCAACCCTGACTTTGTTTTGAACAACTATTTCATGAAGAAAATTGTACCTGTTTTATTGATGCTTGCATCAGTTACAGCATTGCCGCAAACACCTCACCGGATACCGATAGCTTCTATTTCAAGCTCAATAAACACTGGCATGAACTATACGCCCTGGCTGAATGATAGCCTTACCAGCCTGGTGCAAAGTGTTTGGGGCAGCATAAATAATCAATATGTGGATGTTAAATTATCATTGCCTTACAGGGTGCAATTATCCAAATTATCCTTCTATGATTATACGGGTGTGTTTACTACAAATCCTGCTTACATATATGCTTTAAAAGATACACAGAAAATTTTTCTCGGCTTATTTCAGGGTCTTCAATATGAAGTTTTTGTTGATCTTGCAGCGCCGGATTCAATACTGGCTGATGCAATAATTATTCGTAAATACGGAAACAATATTCCGCAAAAAGTACAGATATATGGAACAGGCTTACCTGATTCTGTTGTTACAGGCGCCACCCAAACTAACGCTGCAGATTCGGTAGTTCCCATACCCATTGATCCTAAACGATGGTACACGCTTAATAATCTTTCAAATGGGCTGGGTGCCTTGTTCGACAGCGTTACTAATATAAGTGTAAATACGGGTTACAGTTCATTTATACCCAATTATGATTCATATTATCCTGTTGATTCCGGAGAAAATATTGTGCTGAAGCAAATAAAACTCTATGATATGTACGGAACATTTGCCAATGATCCTGCTACTATATCAGTTATCAAAAGCAATGGAAAACGGGATACTATCGCCACTTTCACTGGCAGCACTTACCAGGCTTGGGTAGGCCCTTATCCCAACAGGTCAATAACTGCAAGCAATCGCTTTAATCTCGATTCGGCGATAACTGATATAAAATATATAGTTTTAAATTGTACCAATAGTGATTTACCTACTGAGCTGCAATTCTATGGCAGTTACACCGCTCCTTTTATTGATACAGTAAAAGCTATAAAACAAACCAAACTCCGAAATGCTTTTGGCATCAATGGCTTTGAATGGAATTTTGTAAATACCTCAGGAAATTCTTCTATCATTGATCCGGTAAAATTCAATGCTATTAAGAGTTTCACAGGATTCAGGCAGTACCAGGACTGGCAACAGATAGAGCAGGCAGAAGGATCTTTTACCTTTAACCCTACCCGAAGCGGTGGCTGGAATTATGATATCATTTATGATAGTTGTAAAAAAGATAGTATTGATATGTTAGTTTGTATGCAAAATATTCCTACCTGGATGGAAAATACCTATCCTTCCAATCAACAATCAAATGATAACAGCCCGGTAAAATATGGTAACAGTTATAGTGATCCTGACTCATATATTGAAAAAGCAAGAGCCGCATTTCAAATGGCTGCGCGATATGGTAACAATACAAATATTGACAGCAGTTTAATCCATATTAATACCACTCCGCGCTGGACAAGCGATCCTGTAAATGCAGTAAAAATCGGCCTGGGAACATTGCAATACATTGAATGTACCAATGAGGCCGATAAATGGTGGAAAGATAGAAAAGGCTACCTGACACCTTACGAATTTGCCGCCTGCTTATCGGCCTTTTACGATGGTAATAAAAACACTATGGGCACAGGTGTGGGAGTTAAAAATGCAGACTCAACAATGAAAGTGGTAATGGGTGGTATTGCTTCCCGCAATCCATCTTACATAAGAGGAATGATAGAATGGTGCCGGCAAAACCGCGGATATAAAAGTGATGGTAAAATAAACTTTTGCTGGGATGTTATAAATTATCATCATTATTCTAACAATGGTTCATCTTCAGAAAGTAATGATGCTACAAGTGGTATGGCACCGGAAAAATCTGATGCTGGTGCAACGGCGGCGGCTTTTGTAAAGCTTGCACATACTTATGCTTATGACATGCCCGTATGGGTTACCGAGGCTGGCTTTGATCAAAACCAGGGAAGCCCGCAGAAAGCAATACCAATTGGAAATAAAACAGTTGCTGAAACCCAGGCCGACTGGATCTTGCGAACTTCACTTATGTATATGAGAGAAGGAATAGAAAAGGTTTTCTTTTACCAGCTTTATGATGCCAATTCAAATAGCTCAGTTCAATATGCGTCAATGGGGCTAATAGATAGCCTGGGCAAGCGTAAGCCGGCTGCAGATTATTTATACCAGGTAAATAACCTGATAGGGCAGTATGTTTACACCCAAACTTTAAACAATGACCCGGTTGTTGATGAATATACTTTGAATAATAATCCTGCATTTATATTATTAATACCAGATGAAACAGGAAGAACATCAGCTTACTCATTAAACGTAGGAAATTATGATTCTGTAATTGTTTATACCCCACAGGAAGGCAGCGATACTATGTCCTCGTTTAAAATTGCCACAAACAATAATATAGTGCTTATCACTGTTTCAGAAACACCTCAATTTGTTCTTCCGTTTTCTGCAAAAACCTATTATACCGGAACAGGTGATCCTTTTATGAAAGTAAGCAAGGTAACAAGTAAGAAACAATTCTCTGCAATGCGCTACCATTAATCCTAACTCAATAAAATTTACAATCGTTCAAATATCATAAGGCAAATTATATAAACCTAATTATTTAACGAATTAGTATTAGTGTACGCTATATCCAATTTCTAATTTTTTATGGCTACTCCTTCTTCAGTTTCATTAGAAGGATGCTTTATAATTGCTATCTTTTCGTGCAGGCTGCCAAAGATTTCTGTGCTATCTTTTGTATTGATCCCTTCCTGAATGTTTATAAATTTTGTTTTGTTTTCATTATCCAAAGCAATTATATACACACCTCTTGATGAATGAACAATTGCAGAAGAAGGCACTACATAGCCTGCGCCGGAAGAGTTAACCGGAATAGTAACTTCAGCATACATGCCAGGTTTTATTTCTCCGTTATATGAAGGAACATCAAACTCTACAGCCTCAGATCGCACATTCTCATTGATAACACCGGAACTCCTGCTTACAGCAGCGGAAAATATTTTATCAGGATATGCATTTAATTTAAACGCTACTTTATCATTTTTACTTATTGATGGAACAATTACTTCTGGTATATTAACCACCAAACGCAGTTTATCAACTTGTTGAAGAGACAACATCGGTTTATCATCGTTTTTTGTAAATGGGCCAATTAAAGCACCAGGATGAATGTTCCGTTCGGTGATGATGCCACTGAACGGGGCTCTTATTTGCAAATAATCCTGCATTTCCCCCAGCCCGCTTACAGTAGATCTTTCAGCCTGAACATTAGCTTCACCGGAAGCCATAGCGGCTTTTGCACTTTCAAGATCAAACGGAGATACCGTCCCAGGGGTTTTACTGGTTTGCAGCAACCTTTCGTACCTGTCTTTACTTAGCATATACATTTCATTTGCCTTACTAAGGTTTGATTGAGCAGTTTGCACTTGCTGGTTTATTTCCGGGGCATCCAATGTCATTAATAATTGCCCCTTTTTAACTATGCTGCCTCTGTCGACAAATACATTTTTTATATAACCACTAACCTTGGGAAATATATCCACTGATTCAAAGGCAGATAATTCGCCGGGAAGCTGAACGGATGATGATATATTTTTTTGTACCACTGTTGCCAGTTCTATCTTATTTGCAGCTGATGAATCCTTCGTATTATTTATATTTCCAGTAAGATCAACAGGTTTTTGTTTAGCAGAGCAGGATGCTAAAAAAAGCGCAAAGGTTATAATTATAATATTTAATGGAACAAGGGTTGACAAAGGTTTCATTGATTTTAATTTAGGTAATAAAGAAGGACTTTGAAAAGATGATTTATTTTGCACCCACGCAAAAGCGAGTGGCAATATAAAAAGCGCTGCAAAGGTTGATGCTATTAAACCACCTATAACTGCACGGCCCAATGGCGCAGTCTGTTCGCCGGCTTCGCCCAAACCTGAAGCCATGGGTATCATACCTGCTATCATGGCAAGACTGGTCATTAATATGGGGCGAAGCCTTATGCCTGCTGCCACCACCGCAGATCTTTTTGAATCTTTATATTCCAGTCTTAATTTTTCTGCATTCGTTACAATTAAAATAGCATTGGCCACTGATACACCGATAGACATGATCATACCCATATAAGATTGAAGGTTAAGCGTAGAGCCTGTGCATAACAAAAGAGTTAAAGATCCGAGTATAACCGCAGGTATAGTTACTAAAACCACTAACCCCAATTTAAAGGATTCATAGCTGGCGGTAAGCAACAATAATATTACTACTACCGCAAACAGTAATCCTGTTTGAAGGCTGCTCAAAGTCTCAGTAAGCAGATCGGACATACCTTTTAGAGAAATAATAACTCCTTTCGCTGGCTGGCCCATTTCCTTAATTATTTTTTGAACTTCTGTAGTGGCGCTGCCCAAATCTTTGTTAGAAAGGTTTGCATTTACAGTAAGAAATCTTCTCGGCCCGCTTCTGTCATATTCTCCTGGTGCATTTACAATTTTAAAGTCAGCTACATCAGATAATATCGGCCGGTTTTGTCCTTTAATTAAAGGAATTTCTTTTAATTCATCCATGGTGCTCATGGCGTATTCTGGTATTTCAACCTGCACCTGGTAAGTGTATGCTGATTTTTCATCGAGCCACTGGTTCTTTTCTGTAAACCTGCTTGAAGAGGTGCTGGCCGTAACCGACCTGGCTATTTCCTCCACGCTTAAGCCAAATTGCGAAGCTTTAAATCTGTCAATGGTAATGGCAATAGTTGGAAATGCCAGTGGCTGTTGTATCTGAACATCTCTCAGGTAAGAAACTTTACTCAAATTATTTACTAAGGTATCAGCATACTTATGTATCTGGTCTACATCTTTGCCGGCAACCCTTACTTCTATGGGTGTTGTTGCGCCCTGGCTCATGATCTTATCTGTAAGATCAATAGGCTCAAAAACGATTTTTGCTTCCGGCAGTTTATAATGTATATTTTTACGTAAAACATCTTTTAACTCATCCATATTCACTTTATAATTTTCATCAAGATTAACCTGTAATACTGCTTCATGAGTGCCGGTGTTAAATACATACAGGTTGCTGGTTCCATAGCTGCTGGGTACTAAACCCACTTAAGCAGATGTAATGGCTACGTGATTTTTAACTGTGCTGTCTATAATACTTAAAACTTCTTTCAATGCCATCTCTGTTTTCTCCAGCCTTGTTCCATCAGGTTCCTTTAGCCGTATTTGAAACTGACCTGTGTTGGTTCTTGGCATCATATCTCTTCCTATCTGGCTCATACAAACAGCAACTAATGCTATAATTACTATGAGATATATTATAACTATTGGCTTTGTGCGCGGTATCATTTTATATAATGTTTTTGTAAACCGGCTTTTAATTTTTTCAAAAAAATCGTTTTCTTTTGGATGCAAATTATCCTCGTTTTCATGCTTAGCTATCTGGACTCTCTCATCACTATCTAATCTTTCGCCTGCATGTGCATGGTACTGGCCGTGCCTATACACATACTTCTCTTCCTTTAGCAACCAGTTAGATAAAATAGGAACAAGACTTTGCGCCAGCAAATAAGAAATGACCATGGCAAAGCCAATGGAGAGAGACAAAGGCAAAAACATAGCCTTGGGAACACCTGTCATTAAAAAAGACGGGGCAAATACCGCAAGAATACATAGCAGGATAAGCAGCAAAGGAAAAGAAATTTCCTGGCAGGCATCTAAAACAGCCGCTCTCATAGGTTTACCCATCTCCAGGTGTTGATGAATGTTTTCTATGGTCACCGTTGCCTGGTCTACCAATATACCTATGGCTAATGCAAGGCCGCTTAAGGTCATAAGATTAATAGTTTGCCCTGCCATCTTCAATAAAAGAACTGTTGATAAAATAGATATCGGAATAGTGATGATTACAATAACGCTGCTTCGCCAGTCTCTTAAAAAAAGAAGCACCATCAATCCGGTCAAAACCGCGCCCAGAGCGCCTTCTGTAATAAGACTTTTAACTGCGTTGATAACAAATACCGATTGGTCAAAAGCATAAGTAAGCTTAATATCATCCGGTAATAAACTCTGCATTTCCGGTAAGGTGGCCTTTAGCTTTTGTACCACATCCCAGGTGGATGCATCAGCAGTTTTTATTACAGGAATATAAACCGACCGCTTTCCGTTTATTAATGCATAATCAACGGTTATGTCTGCTGCGTCAGTTACTTTAGCCACATCGCTCACAAACACTGTGGCACCATCCTTTGTCTTAAGCGGAATGTCAGAAAACTCATTCACCGTTTTTTCGAGCGTATTGATGGTGGTTACATACATAGTATTGCCCGACCTGAGATCGCCTGAAGGAGACATCACATTTGCCTTGGCTATCTTCTCCACTATTTCATCTGCAGAAATATCGAAACTGCGCAGCTTATCGGGGTCAATAGTAACCACCACCGACCTGGAATTGGCTCCAAAAGGAGGCGGTGCCGATAAGCCTGGAACCGTGCCAAACATAGGCCTGATGCGGGTTGCAGCCATATCATATATTTCTTTTAAAGATTTTGTTTTACTGGAAAATACCAGTTCCCCTACAGGTAAAGAAGATGCATCGAAACGTATTACCTGGGGCGGTAAAGCGCCAGGTGGAAAAAATTTCATTGCTCTGTTTACCTGCAAGGCTACCTGCGCAGATGCTTCCGCCATATCTGTGCCTTCGTAAAAACTAAGCTTCAATAAAGTAAGGCCGGTAATATTTTTACTTTCAATATTCTTTACACCATTTACATACAGAAACTGATCTTGCATACGCGTAGCAAAAAAACCCTCCATTTGCTGGGGCGACATGCCACCGTAAGATTCTATCACATAAATAGTAGGAAGATTAAGCTTGGGAAATATATCTATGGGTATGCTTTTTATAGAAATTAAAGCAAATAAAAGGAAGCTGCAAACCAGTACAATTACTGTTACAGGCCTTTGAAGTGCTGATTTAACTAAATTCATATAAATAAGTTGAGAAGATGATTATCTGGGTACCTGGTTTATAAAATCATTTATTACTCCTGAAGAAGCTGCTTTTTGTAACAGCGTTCGCCATAAATTATTATTGGCAACTGTAACATCAACTGATGCCCTGTTTAAAACTGTAAATGCCTGAATCAATTCGGTTAATGGCGCCAGCCCCGCCTGGTAGCGCGCATTAGATAAATTATAAGCATCCAAAGCCGCTTTATATTGAACAGGCGCTAATTGAATTTGCTGCAGCGCATATTGATATTGCAGGTTAGCATCTTCTATTTGCTTTCGCAGGGTAAGCGTTTGCTCATTTAACTGGTACTGGTAATTTTCAACATCCTGTTGCGCAGCCCTGTATTCATCTTTAGCTTTAAATAAAGAAATTAAATTCCAGTTTACTGAAACTGCGCTCATATAATTATACGTCTGATACGGAATACCATCGCCTGGATTATCACTATAATCTTTGGAGATGCGGTTGATACCGGAACCTCTTGCCCAGCCGATACCCAAAAGATGAATGGTGGGCAACGCAGATTTTTTAATAATAAGCGAACGTTCTATTTCATTTTGCAAAAGCTGGTTGTATAGTTGAATAACAGGATGGTTATTCACTAAGGTATCAGCTGAAACAGGCTGTGGAACGGTATTGAGATAAGTGGTTGTATCTACATTCAGGCTATCAACCGCAATATTGCTAAGCAGGGATAATTGTATTTTCTGTTGCTCAACCTGTTGTTCACTTTGCAATAAAGATAGTTTCGCTCTGGCCACTTCTGCATTTGCCGCAGATGAATCAACGCCGGGCAATAATCCTGAAAGTGCATGGCTTCGCACATAGGTTTGAAAAGTTTCTGACCTTTCCAAATTGGCTTGTTGTACAGAAACCAGTTTCTGGCTTAAAACCAATAAAAGATATGCATCCACTGCACGTATCTGTAGCTGAAAGACTTCATTATTATAATCTGCTTTGGCCACGTCCACCTGCGAACTTGCATAACGCACCGATTGTTTCACCTTACCAAAATTGAACGCCTGCCAGTCAATCATTAACGTAGTAAAGCTTCCAAAAACGGGTGTATAAATATCTTTGTTGCGCACACCACCTGATGTAGAAATAGCAGTGCCTCCATTAGAAAAATAAGAACCTTCGAGGCCATTATTGGTAGAGTACTGGTATTGATCAGCAATTATCAGATCGGGTAAGTAATTTTTTTTGACTGCGCTAAGGTGATAAGCAGCCGCTTTTACAGATGCTTCTTTTGCTTTAATAGCCGGATAATCATTCAATACTTTTTGCAACAAATAAGGAACACTAATAATGTTTTGCTGTGCTGCTGTTTTTATTGATATAAATAAAACAATAATGCCTGCAATTACTTTCATAAAAATATATTTGATTAATTAAAACTGTTGCAACGATGCAAAAGCCTTTAATCAAATACGAATAACTGAAAGCGCTAAATAATGCCGGCGGGCAGCTATGATGTTGAAAAAAGTAGTTCGCTTTTTTACCAATCTGACAATGGAAGATAACAATAATGAAAACAAGATAAATAAGCTGGTTAGCCACTTTTTACTGGCAAGTAAAAAAAATATATGGCTTACGTTTTCTGTTGAAACAGGCTCGTTTTCTTTAGAAATGATATTGCGAATGCGAAAGGTTATTTTTCTTTTTTTTACAATATTATGGAAAGCAAACTCCTTCGACTTAGGTGCAGTTAAAGACGATCGTAAAGTGGTGGAGCTAAAAACAATTACCGGCCTTGCTAACAACAACAAAACTGCTATAGTAAAACAATAATAAGAAATTAAACTGATGTTAAGTTTCACTTTTAGGGTAATAATCTTATACAAAGTGAGTTGCAAATTAGTTTAAAAAAATAAAATTTCTTTTTAAATATTGAAAAGGTATTCACTTATAGCCGCCGGTAACAATTAAACTTTTATGATGATCTAAGTTATCTCAGGTAGATATTAATTGGCAGGCCAAAAATAAAAAAGCCCGTAAACATTGAGTTTTACGAGCTTTCGATTTTGAAAGAAATCATCTTGGTCGGGGCGGCAAGATGATTATAAAACTCGTAAAATATTGTTAGCCAATAAATTATATATCTTCTGTTGTTCGTGTAACCGAATTGGTAACTATATGAAAAGTAAACAATTTCTGAGTGCAAATATCTTTAAACTTCTCCAAAAAACCATACTTATTTTGTCTGAAAAAAAGCAAGCAAAGTTCTATTTAACATTTGCCCATAATTTTTTCTTTTAAACATTTATTTAATACTTAAAAACTTTTGATACCAATACCCTGAAGATTTTACAATTCGCTTCTGTGTTTCAAAGTCAACATAGATTATTCCAAAGCGGGGGTGATAACCTTGTGCCCATTCAAAATTATCAAGGAATGTCCATACAAAATAGCCAGTAACGTTAACTCCTTCCTGCTTCGCACGCATTACCTGCATTATATGATCGTTTAAATAATTTAATCTTTTAGGGTCATGTACTTTACCATCTTTTACTACATCAGTAAATGCAGCACCATTTTCTGTCACCATCAATGATGGTATATTTTTGTATGTTGCAAATTTCTTTAAAACATAGTAAATAGATTCGGGATACACTTCCCAGTTCATCAATGTAGACTCCACATTTCTTTTATCTGCTTTTATGATTTTTGCGTTTATGTAAGGCGTAAGAAAGGTATGAGACACAATCTCTCTTGTGTAATTCTGTACCCCGATAAAATTCATATTAAAAGCCAGGTCTCTTTCATCATTATGCTTTATAAACTTTTCAATTCGGTGAAGCATTTTAAAATCATTAGTTGGATAACCCATTCCGAGCAAAGGCTCTATAAAGAGCCGATTCAATAAGGCATCCATTTTTTTAGCAGCGATTATATCTTTTTCGATATTACGGTGCGGCTCAATATGAGAACATGAAAATGTAGTACCTACATTACTATGCGGTTGCAATGATTTTATAATAGCTCCGCCCTTGGCTTGGCAAAGTGCTGCATGATGGACTGCGGCTAAGAAATTATTGATCCCTTTCTTTCCGGGTGCATGTACACCAATAAAATACCCGGCTCCAGTAAAAACCATCGGTTCATTTAATACCATCCAGTTAGTAACCCTGTCGCCAAAGTTGTGGATGCAACACGAAACGAATTCTGAAAACCAATCAACGATATTTCTATTCACCCACCCACCTTTTTTTTGCAACTCGTAAGGAAGATCCCAATGATACAGGGTAATCCAAGGCGTAATATTTAGCCGTAGGCAAAAATTGATAACACGATTGTAAAAATCAATGCCGGCTTGATTTACAGCGCCGATGCCGGAAGGAAAAATTCTGCTCCAGGCAATTGAAAAGCGATAATTTTTTATATTAAGATCAGCCATTAAGCTGATATCTTCTGCATAGCGGTTATAAAAATCGCAGGCAACATCTCCTGTATGATTTTGAAAAATTTTACGTTTTTTCTTTACAAATACATCCCATATAGAAGTGCCTTTCGTGCAGTCGTCACAATTACCTTCTATTTGGTAAGCAGCGGTTGAAACACCCCAGATAAAACCTTTGCCAAAATCTTCTCTTCGCAGCAACGTACTATTATCCTGTGATTTGATGGAGACTATTTCCAAGGCTTATTCTATGTATTTCTTTGTCAATTAAGGAGTTACTTATGCTGATAAATTGAGCATCCACAGCAGCTACATCTTTTGCCGTGGATGTATGTTTATTAAAAACATCGTCAATGATATTGCTTGTAATATCTGGATAATTTACAGCAACGACGTTATCGTCTTTTATCCAATCAATTATTCTCGCAATCTTCGATAGTTTCAATTTCTTTAAAACAGGTACTCCAATTTTTGCAAGAGCTGCTGCATTGCATTGCTGTTCATATTGTCCCTTCATGGGTATTACCATTAATTTCTTTTGAAGAAACAGTGCTTCCGCAGGCGTCTCGAAGCCTGCACCGCACAATACTCCTGTGCAGGTAACCAAGCTTTTAATGAATGCCTGATTGCTAATTGGCCTGATGTAAATATTTTTTTCTGAATAACTTTTATTAGTATGCTTTGAAAATATTTCCCATTGTACATCTTTTATTTCTCTTAAAGTTTTAACGATCCTGCTATCATCATAAGCGGGTAAATAAACGCTATAATGTGGCAGCTTAAAGCAAGCTGCGTTTCTTATCTCATCTCTGATAACCGGCGTAAATATGTTTTTATCGTACGCATTAAAATGAAATCCGAATTTATCAGTTACCGGCGCATAGTTTTTAAGGATAGATTTTCCTACTATATCTTTTTTATCTGGTTGGGGACATTTATTATTTAATACGGCAGCCTGGTGGCTAAGTCCAATACAGGGTTTACGAGCAAAACGGCATGCCCACGCACTTACTGGTTCAAAATCATTAATAACAATATCATATTTTTCTACAGGAAGTTGTTTTACTTCTTTATAGAATCTTTTAAGCTTTGCTTTCTTATATGTTGAGATCATATCAATGCCACCTTTCTTTCCAAAAACGAAACTCATGCCTTTCAACTTATAGGTAACAGGAAAGCCAAGGTCAACATCAGCTTCAGTGCCGCTTACAAGTACATCCACTTTTCCTTTTATTTGAAGCAAAGGAATAATATCCCTAGCCCTGCTGATGTGGCCGTTGCCAGTGCCTTGTATTGCATATAAAATTTTCATTACTGTTGCATGATATTAAATTCTCGGAGCATACTGCTGAACAGTTCTTTATTACCTGGTTCATATTCCTCTTCGTCATCGTTTATATTATTTGTTGCATCGGCTTCATTGTATTTATAAATTGTCCATCCACCGTTGTTAAACTCAAGCGCAGTAAGATTTTCAATCCAATCACCGGAATTGAGGTACATGATAGATCCGTTGGGATTAGTTATTTGCTTCATTTCAGGGTGATGAATATGGCCACACACCACGTAATTATATTTATTCGAAATGCCAATATCTGCTGCAGTGTTTTCAAAGCTGTTAATAAATTTCACAGCGCTTTTGACACTGTTCTTTATTTTTTTTGAAAGAGACAATTTCCCTTTCTTAAAAACTTTTTCTGAAATAAAATTGGCAAAAGTATTAATCAGTATTAATGTATCATAACCAATAGCGCCCAGCTTTGCAAGCCATTTGGAATGTTGCATAGTTACGTCAAACACATCGCCATGAAAGAACCAGGCAGTTGTATTATTATCAAGCGGAAGCACCACTTTATTTACGATACGCAAAGAACCTATCTTAAAGCCGGCAAACTTTCGGAGCATTTCATCATGATTGCCAGGTATGTAAAAGATCTTTACACCTTTTGTCATCCAGTTCATAATATACCGTATGATTTTCATGTGGCTTTTAGGCCAGTATCTTTTGCTGAATTGCCATATATCAATGATATCGCCATTAAGAATAACGGTTTTAGGCTTGATACTTTTAAGGTAAGTTAATAGCTGCCTTGCATGACAGCCATAAGTGCCCAAATGCACATCACTGATTACTACAATTTCTACCTTCCTTTTTTTTGGATGCATTTATAGCTGCACTTTAAAAAAACGGAAAGGAGAATAAAATGCGGATAGCCGATGCAGAAAAATGTTTACAATAATCTTTTGAAAGAAATAGGAAATTGATTTCATGATTGGAATTTAACGGATGAAGCATGGAATTAGTTACATAAAATTATAATTCGCATATAAACAAAACATTAAGCCCGTATTAAACTAATATTAAGAAATCAAAGTGTAGCAACTATTTCTTCAGCGAAACCAAAAGAGAGTGTCATGCCGGCGCCGCCAAGCCCGTTGATGATATAAACATTTTCATCAGTCTCAAAAAATATATCGGTTTCTGTGTTGGTCATTTTAGGATAAATACCATGCCATGACTGGATAAGTTTCCAGTTATCAGTAAGCATAAATGTCTTCAGGTAAGATGTAATTTGTTCATTTATGTACGCATCATCAAAAGGCTCGAACGTTGATCCATATTCATGAGAATCACCCACAATAAATTCGCCGTTTCCATTTTGACAAACCATAACGTGAATACCCTTTTTAAGATATTCACTCATTTCATGTTCATATCGCTTTTTCAACAAACCTAAGGATGGTGCGAGCTTAAAGCTTTCATAATGAACCAATGATAAACCGCTACACAAAGACGTTCCGATCCTAAATGAATTACTCATATTAATGAACCGCATCATTTGCAGTTTGCATTTTGTAAGCTGCACTGCAGCAAACTTTTCAGGATACAAAGTTTCAAAATCAGCGCCCGAGCAAATGCAAACAATATCCGCATCTATAGTTTCATTGCCATACCTCACCTGGCGCTTTTCCACAGCCGTTACATTTTTATCCCAGATAAATGTGATTTTATATTTAGCCTGTAAATAGGTTGGTAGCGCAGCTATAGCTTCTCTGGGATCTATGATCATTTCTGTGCTGCTATATAATCCTCCCTTCAATCCTGAAAGATTTACACAACTAAACCTGTCTTTAATTTCTGATGGATTTATCAGTGTAACTGATCTTTGGTTTGCATTGAACGCTTCATTAAGTTCTTGCAGCACCGTCCACTCATCATTAAAATACGCAAGATGAAGGCTACCGCATTCATCGAACCAAAAGCCTGCTTCTTCTGCGATCGTTTTCCATATATTTCTGCTTCTTATTGACCGCTCGTACATCTTTCCGGTGGTTTGCCCAATGGGCCATATCATTCCAAAATTTCTCACAGATGCGCCAACAGCTTTTCCGGATCTTTCAATAACAATAACCTCATACCCTTTTATTGCAAGAGCCCTGGCAGTTGCCAGCCCCACAATGCCTGCGCCTATTACGATTGCTGATTTGCTCATAAGCTTTCACCGGTTATAAGAGATAAGGTTTCTTCTTTATAGTTTGGCAAGCTGACTTGTGATAGTGCTACACGATCTCTTGCATATTTTTTATTAAAATAATATAATGCCATAAAACTTCCGACCGCTCCAATAATTGATAGATAAATAACTCCATTGGAATATACCGCGGCCCATGCAAGTTGTTTGCTGAAAATAGATTTACTGATAATTACCACCACACTTCCAAGGTAACCAAATGAGTCTGACATATACATAAGAAAACCATAATTTCCACCTTGTTTAAAAGTAGCAATCAGCCTTTCAAATAAAATACAATTGAAAGGGATGTACCCCATATAAAGTCCGAGCCCTACCAACGTCATCCACATAAATGGGGATAAATGATGATGCACAAATAACCAGGAGCTGATGCCCGCTACAGAAAAGCCAGCAATAATAATTAAATGAGTAATAATAAGGGCTCTTCTGTTATTACGTATCAGTATCATGCTGCCAATCATTACTAAAACAATGATGGTGATCGGTATTTCGGTTGTAGTAAAAACGGATGGCTCATTGCCAAAGCCCAGTTCTCTCCAGATGTCTGCAGCAAAATTATCACGTATATCCCGAAATACTGTTAAGAAAACATACAGTACTATCAGAAGAATAAATCCGTACTTAAATTTGTTGAAGAAAATTTTTCTTTCTGCTTTATTCATGGGCAAACGAATGGCCCTGTTTTGTATATCTTCTTCTGACGGAGGTGGAATTTTTTCCATTAAGAAAATGAAAATTAATAATGGTATAAAAAATACAAGACCTGTATCAAAACCAATCCACCAGTCACTGACAGAAAAGTGAACATGCAAATATTCACCGACAGATTTTACAAATCCAGATGAAAATATAAAGCTTACAGCAAGCGAGGCGCCTATAAAGTCAGTTGCTCTCCTTCCCTCAACAAAAGAAAAAACGATGCCCCAGATAATACCCAAAGGAAAACCATTGGTAAATAAAAATATAATATTGAATGGTGCAGGTACTATTGCAAAAAAAAATAATGATAGCCATGAAATGCCTACCAGTAAAAGAATCAGCTTTCCTCTCCCAAAATGTTTCAGTTCCGAAATAAATTTTATTCCATAAAATTTGCTAAAAGTGTAACCAATAACCTGCACTATGATCAGTGCATTTTTATAGGGAATTCCAAAAATAGAAGGTGCCTTGCTGAAGCTTCCTACAGTAAAAGGTTTGCGAAAAGCATATACCGAGGCATAGGTAAGAAAGGTAACGATGGATGCGAAAATAGCAATCCTGGTATTGCGGTGTTTATTATAAAAAGATAAGGAATTTGTTTGCACGTCAAAGTATTAATGAGGGCAAAAGTTCCAGTGAGTCTATAACATAATCCGGATGATATTTGAGCAATTCTTCTTTTGTATAAGCGCCGGTAGTTACTCCGATCACTAATCCACAACCTGCATTTCTTCCTTCTTCAATATCCACCCGGGTATCTCCAACCTTTGCCACATTTTCTGCGTAGTTTACATGGAGTGCACGCATGAGATGTTCTATCATATATGCATATGGACGCCCTTGTAAAACTTCGTCGCTGCAAATAACTTCATCTATAAAGTTTGCATGGTTCCATCCAAGCCGGTTTAATATGGGAGTGGTAATATACCGCGTGAAGCCCGTATTCAATGCAACTTTTATTTTGTTGTTGTGTAATTCTTTAAATACTTTTTCAGCAAAGGGTAAAGGAATAAGCTCATCGCATGTTTCATAATAAAGAGCCATCTGGGTACTAAAATCTTCATGAATACCATCAATAAAGCTTTCGTCTTTTGCGCAATCCGGCTTATAGCTTTCAATAATTATTTTTATGGCCTCTTTTTTTCTATACCCCATTACAGCATCCACATCTGCTACAGCTACATCAGTAACGCCTGCATTAGTAAAGGCTTTCCTGAACACCTCATTAATATTTCCTCTATCTGCCACCGTTGTACCCGCTATATCGAACACCACCAGTTCTATGCTCATTACAATTGTTTTTTGGTTAAATGATCTATGATCATGTTTCTGTAAATAGTAAGGTCTGGTAGTGGAATATGTTCGTCTTTAGCCTGCTCATCCCAGCCGCGTAATGTTATATATAAGGGAAACAATTTGTCTTTCTCAAACGCTTTTGCTTCCACTTCAGCCATTCTGCCTCCCTGAAAATTTAAAGTGCTTTTGCTTGCTTCAGAAAGCTTTGCATAGTAAGCAGGGTTTTTATAAGTGAGGTATCGCTTTGCTGCCACATGCGATTCTATAAGCTTTGTAATTTTTCTTGAAAATCCTTTTGCTGCTAAAAAATCCGCTCCTATTTTTTCATGATCGAGAATTCCATAGTCATCCATGTAATCCACATCCATAATGTGCTCGCATAAATGGCCAATATCATGAAAAAATGCAGCAAGTATCACTTCGTTATCAAACTTTCCTTTTTCCGCGAGTTGAGCGCATTGGCACATGTGTTCAATTTGAGATACAGGTTCGCCTATATAATCCTGGTTACCATAATTTTTATAAAGGCTTATTATTTCATCAGCAATTTGTATAGCTTCTGCTTCTTCTTTCATCTTTTATATATTACAAATACCTGCCGCAAAATTATTGATACTGCTGTAAAAAAAAGGATTCCCTTTATGAAGAAAAGGTTATAGAATTGTTACGGCAATAAACTAAGATTCTAATTAATAATTTTAAAAATGATCTGGCTGAATGGAAAGCTCCGGATAGAAATGCTTTTTTGATTAAACCATTAGCAGTAATGTTATCAGTTGTATAAGCTTACAATCAGGGTTTCCGCATTAAGGTTACCTGTTTTCTAAGTGTATAAAAAAAGGCGGAAAACATCCTCCGCCTTTACTTTGAAACTGAAACGAGAGACTTATAAATAAACTATTTCAATAGCCACATTACCTGGTTAAGATCATCAGCAGAAAAGCCTTGAGCACTTAATGCAGCTTTCCAGTTTTTAGTATTTTGTAATTGTTCTGAAACCGGGTAAGCCCATCTTTTGGGAATTACACCATTATTACCTACACCTGTGCCTGATTGAAAGGGAGGCACACCGGTTCTGCGCCAATTATAATAGGCTTCATACCCAGAATTTTCAAATATAGCTATATATTTCTGCAGCACAATCTGATTGATTGCTGTAGCGGCCGTACCGGAAAGTTGCACCTCCGGGTTTGCATAATAACTTGTAAAATCAAAGCTGAAGGGATAAGCCTGAACCTGAGTAACGGAGTTATCGCCGGCTGGTAAAAAGTAAGCTGTAAAAGTTTTACCACTTGTGTTGATGCCATAAAAGTTCATAGATTCGGTAATGCCGTTTTTATAAAACGTTTCCGCATTGCCTGTTACCCAGCCACGCTCAATGCCTTCGGCTATATTAAAAAGCATTTCTTTATAACCAACCAATACGTCCGGCTCTCCTGTGAAATTAGAATAATATCTTTTTCGGTTTATAAAAGAATATTTGCCTGCGCTTGCATTAGGATACATAGTAGATAAAGGTTCGCCGGTGCTGGCTCCTACAAAGAATTTATACTGGCATGGATTAGGGTCGTTGCCCCATAAAGCTGCAGCAGGTTCGCAGGTAATAAACACCCTGGGATCCATTAAATTGGTTAGAGTGCTTACATAAGTTGCTGCCATATTGTAGCGTTGCGCAATAGATCCAAAGTTACTTGGATTAAATGGATAGGTGCTATACGTGTTGGTGCCTCCGGGGTTATAGGTAAACTCCAAATCGTCTCCCTGGCTGGTGAATAAAGGATACTTTGCGGGATTATTTACAATGGCTGCAAACTGTGCGGGAATATTTAACGAAGCATCGGTAGCTTTGGAGCTTAGTTCTATTAATACCCTTAACTTAAAAGCGTTTACAGCCTTTTGCCATTTAGAGAGGTCGCCGTTGTAATAAATATCTTGTGATGTTGAAAGAGAATAATGGCCCTTCGTTACTAATATAGCCATTTCAGTATTGGCTGTATCCAATTCATTTAGTACATAATTAAATACATCTTTCTGATCTGTATATGAAGGCGTAAAATTATTAAGTCCTTTAAGTGCATCTTTCAAAGGAACGTCTCCAAATAACATGGTAAGGTTATAAAAATAATAAGCTTTGACAAATCTACCTATTACCTCGTATGGATTTAGAGGCTCATTAACTCGGGAAGTATATTCACTATCCATTTTGTCTACGTTCTTCATTACCAGGTATGGATCAAAAGAAGCATTATCACCAGTCCATGAGTAAATATTATTTCCATAGTAGTCATAGTTCTGGCAATGATACTGGTTCCACGCGTGTACATTATCCCAAGAGTTAATACCACCAAGCCTGCCTGCACTGCCCGTACCAGATATATCTGTGAGAACAGTACCCAATATTAGCTGCGCAGGTACCGTTTCGGGGTCATTAGGATTTACTTGTTTTTCTTCTATTTGCTTTTTACAGGATAGCATAAGCACAGCCCCTGCGCAAAACGTAATAATATGTTTTAGATATTTCATAATGCTTTCTTTATTGTGTTTAAAAATTTAGGGTAAGGTTAAAACCATAATTGCGCACGGTAGGTGTTTGCAGCCCCGATCCGGAATCCTGTGTGTATTGGTCCACGTCTACATCTTTATATCTGTTAGGAAAAAAATATAGAAGATTACGTCCTACTAATGATACGCTTGCATCTCTTATAAATGAGCGGTTACCAAATATACTTTGAGGTAAGGTATAACTAATGGTTACTTCTCTTAGCTTGCCGTAAGTCTTCTTTATAATGTCGAGATCAGGTATAGAAGCCATCCGGGTTACAAAGGGCTGCACCTGACTTTTAGTAGTATTTTGGGTAGCCGTAAGCTCTTTGTAGTTGGTGATAGCGCCTGTAATAGGATCCAGTATAATTCCATTCGGGCCTGTTAAGTTTACGCCATCGCCGGTATAAGCTGCTACGTTTGCTTCATCAGATGGGCGTGCAATACCAAATGCACCTGTTGCGCTTTCTATATGACGCCCACCCTGTAGTGTTTTCTTTCTTACATAATCTTCTAATACGCCACCGACTGCACCGTCGAACTGGAAGTGCAACGCAAAGTTCCTGTAAGTTAAGTTGTTTATAACACCCCATTGAAAGTCAGGATCAGCATGTCCATACACTTTTTTTGCTGAAACCCCCAGGTCGGAATATCGGTAATACAAACCACTTGATTTGTCAATAACCATTTTACCGTCGGGCGTTCTTACAAAAGCATCTCCATATACAAGATCAATACGCTTGCCATTGTACTCATAGTTATCGGGGTTAGAATAATTGATCCATTTTCTTAAGAAAGTGGCGTAATTAACTGTAATATTCCAGTTTAACCCTTTCGGATTGGTAATTGCTTTTGCGTTAAACACCACTTCCCAACCGTTATTTGAATATACATTTCCATTGGTAAGGTAAGAGGAGTAACCTGTAGAAGGGGAAATACCCAAACCTACAATTCCTTCATTTCTGTAATAGTAACGGGTAATGTCAAATGCAAGCCTATTCTTAAAAAAACGTATATCAGCACCCAATTCATAAGCCTTTCTGTCATTAGTAATAATAGTTGGATTAATCAACTGATCGCTGTATTTGGCACTGGTTTGACCACTGTAAGTTGGATTCTGTGAATAAGTTTGCTTGAACTGGTACGTAGGGCCACCATAAGGCGAATAATAAGTGTATCCATAACCTGCAGGTGTTGAACTCACATCGGGCGAAAAAAATGGGGTAGTGCCGCCTGCTTTACTTTCAGCATACGAACCCCTCAGTTTAAAAAAAGAGATGACTGTGGGTAAGTGGGCGTATTCTGAAACAACTGTTGCGAGGTTGAACGAGGGATAATAATAGCTGTTAGTGTTGGATGGTAATGATGATGACTTATCCACCCTTCCCGTTACGTTTGCAGTAAGGTAAGATTTGTATCCTGCATCAACAGAATAGTAAGCGCTCAGCACAAGAAGATTTGAGTTAAAGCTACTGCCGGTTAGGCTGCCCTGAGAATTAGAGAAAGAATAAATGCCGGGAACATTCAGGTAGTTGGTAGATTCAAAATTTGAATTGAAGCTAAAGTTTCTTGCATTAGCGCCGCCGAGTGCAGATACATCTAAAAATCCTAAAATATTATTGCGGTGATACCTCGCCTGAAATTCTTCATTTGATTCAAATAAAGATCTCCTGTCCACCCGGTAGTCGCCCTGCCTGAGTGGTCTGCCATAGACACCCGCAGAATAAGGTAGCTTTTCAGAATTAAACAGATCGTAAGCTGTCATGCTGGGCCGGAACTGAAAATCAATATTATCATTTAGCTTATAGTTCAATGAGAGGTATCCATATTCGTTATTTTGAACATGACCTCTTAGCCACTCATACGACATAAACCAGGGATTATTATACCGATAATATTCCGCATAGTTTTGCTCAATGCCCACTTTACCTGGCTGCCAGTAATTGCGGATGTTGGGTTGATTAACGCTCCAGTCGGCACCACCCCAAATAATAATATTGTAGATAATGCTGTTAGGGCCATAGTTTACATCTGGTATGTTAGGCGTAGATTGACGGCTGTAATTAAAGTAAGCAGTGGCGCTCAGCTTATTGTTGAACCTTTCAGTAAGGCTTGCAGTAAAGTTTCCATTATTAAGCATTGTGTTGGGAACAATACCACGTTGGTAAGTATTTCCCAATGAAAGCCTGAAATCTGTTTTTTCTGTGGATGAGCTTACGGATATGCTGTTTGTTTGCAATAAACCTGTTTGTAAAAACTTTTTCAGATTATCTTTCCCGCGTGCTATCCACGGTGTTGGTTGCACATGGCCAGTATAGGTAGTACCGTCAGCAAACGTGGTGGTATAGGTTTGATTGGGATCGTAGGCACCGTCGAACTGTGGCAGCAGCTGCCCCTTGAACTGCGGCCCCCATACATCATAATCATAATCATTTACACCTACTCCAATAGCGCCATTACCAAAGTAAGATGCCGTGCTGGAGCCACCTCCACCAAATGCGTACTTGCCGTTGTCACCAGGGCCATACGTATCGTTATACTTAGGAAGGGCAATAAAACCACTGTTAAACTGTGTGCTGTTATTAAAAGTTACCTGCAGCCCTCTCTTATCTTTTGTTCCCTTTTTTGTATTAATAATAATAGCACCATTTTGCCCCTGAAACCCATACAGTGCAGCGGCGCTTGGCCCTTTTAATATTGAAAAAGATTCAATGTCATCAGCATTTATATTATATGTATCAGAGCTTATAGGTACGCCGTCCACAACATACAGAACACCTGATTCGCCCCGCATAAGCACTGAAGGCGCATGGCCGATCTCGGGAGTGATGTTTACTGTGAGCCCGGCAACATTACCCTTTAAAGAATTTATAGGATCAGCTTCCCTTGCTTTGGTAAATTGCGCAGCGTCTACAGTTTGCAACGCATACCCCAGGCGCCTCGATTCTTTTTTGATACCTGTTGCAGTTACCACCACTTCATTCAGCTGCTGGGTAGAAGATGTTAGCTGGATGGTAGAATTTTTTTGTGCGGCAGATATTTCTATCGGCGCATATCCCACGAATGAAATAAGCAGCCGGCTGCTTTTAGCAGCTTCAATGGAAAAGTTTCCATTGGCATCCGTTGAAGTTCCCTGGCTGGAATTTTTTACGGACACGCTGACACCTCCTAAAGGAGTTTTGTTAGCAGCGTCAATCACCTTTCCTTCTACTGTAGTGTTTTGTGAGTAAACAAAAGGTGAAATAATGCAAAATAGTGCGGCAAGAATAGCTATTCTTACCTTGGGTAGGTTGAAATGCATCATAAACAATTAGATTTTTGATTGAGCCGCAAAACTATCTCCCCAATGTTAAGACTATGTGAAGGCGGGATGAACAAAAGGTTATCCAATTGTTAAGAGAGGTGTTTCTCTCTGAGATGTTCTTATATAACTATCTCATTATTGTTTATTAAGACTTTCTCCAAATACATTCAAAGGTTCATTATAGCTGAACAGGCGCAATATAAACACTGTCCGCAGCGTTGCTTTCATCGTTGTTTACAAAACCGATCCACGTTTCTGCTGCGTAACCATGCATCGTAGCTATCCGCAGCACTGCTTGTTCATCTTTTCTTTGGGATTCGCTTATCCCGGCAACGCTGATTCCCACAGATGGAAAATACGCAACCATTATCACCTTATCATCGGCTTTTGCTGTTCCCACACCAGTATTATCCTTCCAGGAGAACTTTAAATTGCCATCTTCATTCTTAACAACTGCTGCATTAACAGCCGGTGGCAATATGCCTTTTGATACCAATACTAATGGGTAGCTCAGTGAAACAAATGGCTCCATGATTACAGCTTTGTTCATCAGGGCACTCATAGCCCTGTTGTAGCCGGTGCCCTTTGCGTCCGCAATAAGGAAAGTGCGATTAAGAAATCCAGTGCCGGTGAAGGTTTAATAAATTCCGAACAAACTTTTAGTTTATCGTGCTGGATTTTTCTGGCTGCTGATTTTTTATATTTAGTTTTTTGATGCGTTGCCCGTATGAGGTTTTTGCCATTTCTTACGTAACCTGTTACATTACCTATTTGGCCGATAAACATACCGTTAATTCCAATAAGTATTTGGGCCATAGGTTTTTTTATAAATAGTTATATGTCCAGAAGGTGATTCAAGTATCTTATTAACGTAATCAAAAAATAATATTGCATCACTTGCTCGATCTATAATAGAATACATATCGAAGATGTATCGAAGATATATTGAAAATAGGTGCTTCATTATAGTACAAAACTATAAAACAATCCATTTAAAGTGGTCTTTAGAACACGATTACAATTAGAGGTTAGCTAATGGAACAGGTTTTAAACATATCAGTCTTTTTCTTTTTTTATTATTTTCTGCTGCTCATAATGTTCTTTTCTCATTTCATCTTCGTCGTCCATTTCAGGACCTTTGAGGATTTTGCGCCAGTCAATTTTGCGATGGTAGCGTTTCATCGCTATCTGCGGATCAAATACTTCCCTGGATGGAAATACCAGGGAGTATGGCTTGTAATCCGGTTTATCTGTAAACATGTCCTGCAACAAAGAGGCTGTTGCGTCGTATTGATTTACATAGGGCACATCTAAAATGGTATATATTATTTTAAGTATAGAACCAAAATTAGCGTGCGTGTGAGAGGTATATCCATGTTTTACATACGGCCCTTGCAGCATCAATATGCTCCTGTGCGCATCAATATGATCTACGCCTCCCTGAGGGTCATCTTCTGTAATAATAACAAGCATATTTTTCCAGTAAGGAGTTCTTGAGAGAAAATGCAATATTCTTCCAATAGCCAGATCATTATCTGAAACATAAGAGTGGTAATATGGATATCCGTATTCGGGTCTCGGTGATGCAGTATGGTCGTTGGGCACCTGCATGGTTATGAGTTGCGGCATCTTTTGTTTCCCGGTAAGCCACATCCTGGTGAACTCGCGCTCAAATTGCATCATTCGGAACTGGTCAGGTATATTAGTATTAAAACCGGCATAATCATGGCTCGTGCGAGGAAACAATGCTTTTTGCATAGGAACCATCACGCTGTGCCCTGACCCGGTTGCAGTGTCCGCCCATTCTTCCCTGTTATGTGCAGTTTCATTGGCTTCGCCAAAGTTATAAAATGATATATGGCTCCTTTGCATAGCTTCCCAAAGTCCGCCTCTTTCAGCGTAGTCTTCAGGATCCATGCTGCCGGTAGAGCCTGGAAACCTTCTGCCAGATGCTTTTGAAAACAACATAGCTGTTTTGTCAACACTGGAATTAGCTTCCACCCATTCATTGGGTATTACGCCCAGCATCCAGTGGTGTCCATGAATAGAGGCATCGCTATCGCAATAATAATTATCATCGAAGGCGAACTGCTGTGCTATCTTTAAGTGATTAGGTGCCACATTCACATGGTATAGCGTTTTATCTGTAGCATTTTTTGGAATGATGTTTACATTAATACCGAATCTTGCCAGCGTAGAATCGCCGAGGCCACTTTTTAATTGTCCCAGTACTTCATCATAAGTCCTGTTTTCTTTGGTGATATAAACAATATACCTGATCGGACTTTTTCTTACATGTTGTAAAGGTGGCAAGGGATTTTTACCATCATCGTGTACATTCAAGTTCATAAATGTATTTGCAAGCGTTTGACTGGTGTAATCGGCAAGCTGTTGGTCGTCAGGCATGGGTATTTTTTGAAAAGTTGCCAGCTGAATATCACCGATGTACGTTCCCTGAACGGGTGCAACAAAGCCCTTGCCTCCATTTGGCCCTGCGCCATAACCCCGGCAGCTGATGGCGTATAAGTATTTACCATCGAGGGAAGGCATCACCCGGGTTGGTCCCCACCCGGTTGGTATTAGTCCCCTTGTTATTTTGGTATCAACATCAATAACTGCAATTGCATTGAACCCAAGCAAGGCTACGTATAACGTTTTTTCATCTTTACTTAATGATATACCAAAAGGTAATAATCCACGATAGCGGTCAATGCGCTTATCCGTGGTAATAGTAATCTGCCCGATAATTTTGTGCTCCCTGTAATCAACTACAGATATGTTGTCGTTGGTTGCATTTGTTACGTAAGCATATTTACTTCCAACTACCAGCGAGTTTGGGCTTGCCCCGCCCACCACTTCAGCGCCTTCTACCATTTGCCCGACCTGGTAGCCTGTTTTAATCCGATCGGTAACAGTATTATTATTCAGATCAATAATGTAAACACTCATTGCTTCCTTTGCCAGCGGACTTCCCACGCCTGGTATTTTTCTTCCGTTCAACATATAGCCGTTGATAGATTCTTTTGTGTCATTGCCATAAGGGTGAAATGGCAATAACATACTATCATAGTTTTGAGGAGTAATGTCCGGCAGCAAAGGATAGTCATACATTCCAACATTTGCAACAAACGCCGTTTTTTTATCCGGACTTATAGAAAGTCCAAAAGGCTGGCGCCCGGTTTTTATTGAAGCAGTTATTTTTCTTGAAGGAAGATCTATCCGTACCATCCTGAAATTGCCGCGATCTAATACAAGTAATTCATGATTATTTTCGTTTAATAAAAGATCAGACGTAAAACTATCCTGGTAATTTACAGAATCTATTATTCCATTTAACGAGATAGAATCAAGGCGATTCATTGTTTCTATATCATAAACAATTACAGCCCCATTATCTCCGCCACTCAGGTACACCGTTTTTGAATCAGTTGAAAAAGCAACTCCTAAAAAAGATCCATTGGAAAAAGGTGACACTATACTGCCATCATAGCTGGGAACACGTGTGCTGGCAAGCGTTGCATTATTAATGATAGTAAAGACGCCATTATGAATAGTAATTGTTTTTGTACCATCCGGAGAGATGGCCATACCAAATGGATCATGTGTAATTTGTACGGTTTGACCGGCCGGAGTAATATACCTGCCGCTTGCAAGTACACTTTTGCCTTTACAATTTATATGTGTGTATTCTTTTATTGCAGGCACTGAAAGTATTGTGTAATCTTTCTGACCCTGGCAACAAAATGTAGCCAACAGTATAAAAACCAAAGGTAATTTTCTATAAAGGTTTTTCATTGATCCTTATTATTTGTGTAACTAATCAGATTAAACAAAAGGAAATTTAAAACAAGCTCTTCTGATAAAACAAAGAAGCTGCAGGAATTTACAATTTGATAATGGAGAATTAATAAGCTTTTATCCAGTTATAATGTGCCGGTGCATTGGTTTTTTCTCTGTATTCACTATAGATTCACATAAGCGTTATATATCAGTAATCACTAATCAATGCCTGTTTTTTTGAGCAATTGTTACAAGTTACCTGGGATGAAATTGTTCTGGTTGGCCAAACATTGCAGATTCTACGTTTTTGTCTCTTCATTAGCAGATTATCAACAGCAACTAAATTATTATTTATATACTTTTTTGAAATCTATAGAACTGGCAACAGGATGATTGGCCGTAAAATTATATCCGAGAAATGCAGCAATTGTTGAAGCAATTTGTTTTTGATATAATTGCTGAGGCATTTGAATTTCACCAAGCTGCTTTGTGTCGGGGCCAATTATCGCCAGCCATGCATCGCCTGAACCTTTGATGAAAGCATCATGATCTGTCCATTTATTATTTTTTTTGCCCCGGCCATGGTCTGTTGTAATAATAAGCGTGGTTTTATCTTTATATTCAGGGGTTGACTGTATGAAATACCAAAGCTCCTGAATCATTCTGTCAGCATCATTAAGATGCTGCAGGTATTTATCATAATCTCCATGATGCGCATCTTCATCGCATTCACCAAAACCTATGTATACAATTTTAGGATTATTAAGTTTTATATATTCACTTGCGGCAACAAACGTAAGAATATCCAATCTTGTGTCCTTCTTGTCACTAACCAGGTTCTGAACCTTATTAAAAATGTGCAGGTTAAAATCGTCGTTTTCTTCAACAGAATCGTACCCGCTATTTATGGATAGATCGCTTCTGTCCTTATTAAGGATATAGGAAAAGATATTCCATGAGGCAAAAACAGCAATCTTATTTCTAAATTCATTAAAAGAGTTGAGATAATCAAGAACGTTGGTATTTAAGTTATTTATTTTGTTGTTTGAATTAACATACATGTCAGGATAACCCGTGAGTATTTCATTATAACCGGGGTATGAAAATTTATAAGGGTTTGATACATTTACTTTGTTTCTGTATAGCCTGTTACCGTAAAGTTGTCCTTGTCGCTCAAGCACATTCCAAAAAAAGGGCAGCAGTTTTTTTCTGTTTAAATCAGCAGAAGAATCCAGGTACATTAATTTGGCCAGATCAATATCAGAAGTGTACTTTTTATTGTTAATAATATTCGGGTCGCCGCCTTTGAAAACTTCCTGCCATCTTATTCCATCTATAGTAACAATAAATAAGTTCTTTGTTTTTGGTAAGTTTTGGGCGCTGCCCGGAAAGAATAAAAATAAATAAAGTAATACAATAGTATATTTCATGCTTAAGGTTTTACAAAGAAACAATTGTAGCGTAACCTTAATAAAATCAAATTATTAATTAATTGTAACTTTTTTAAAAAAAATCAAACTCTGACTTTGATGAGATATCTTTCTTGTGTGCTTTGAATAAGATACACTAATACAACCTGAAGACCGGTTTTAATCATTTTGAATAATATAGAAGTTTCATATTAGTTATAAAAAAAAGGGATTAATGCATAGACTGCTTCCAACTACCCGAATATTAAAAAAGACAAGCAAGATTTAATGAACGGAGGTAAAATGGTTAGGTTAGATATACCAGGCATCTACAAACAAATAAGTGGGTTAAAGGATCGGATGGTCAATAAAATTCTTTGCTTACAGCGTTGTTGACGGCGGAGAAATTTACATTAACTTAATATTGAAATAACCATAAAGGATAGAAATTTGCTTATACAATCTATTCAATAATTTAACCAATGATACCTAAAAAACTCAGACATCTTGAAGACGTACTTGATGATTATATTAGCTTGTTGGACGAAGAAAAGGAATTACCTCTTCTGCAGCAAAAAGCACAAGATAAGTTTAAGCAACACTTAAATGATAACGCAGCAATTCCCTATAAGCCTAAAGAAAGTGAAGATTTGTTCCGTTCCTTTACGCAAATAAAAAAACACGAAGAGAGAGCGGTGGAATTGGGCAATGAAAAAACTGAAGTTGAAAATATTTTAAAACAATTCTTGTCTTATCTTAATGGCAGTAAAATTTCGTTCGAGAAGAAAGATGATAATGATAAATCTAAAAGTACTTTTCTATTTTGGCTTGAGGATGATAAAATAATTTCAAACAGATAAAAACCTTCCCCCTTCAATTAAAAATCACACAGGTACTTGAGAAGATCTTAAAATGATGTCAATTGATTTAGCAGGAACTATTCAACTCTAAATGCCCTTACACCAAATACATTTATATTTCCCTGCTGAAATTATTGCAATTAAATTGGGTCTTATCTGCCATTGTATACTTTACTATTAGTTCTGAATCAGTCACCGATTGTTGCCTGCAGGTAAAGCCTAACGGCTTACTTCATTGAAACATATGTATCCACTTCTGCATGTTCTGGGTTTTGTGCTTTTTGTCCATATACGTCAAAGTCAGCAATATATTTTCTGTCTATGTTTGATTGCCAAATATTATTCCAAGTCATTACAACACATTCTGGAAGTTTGCCAATTGATTTATAGACTTGATATTTTGTAGTAGGAATTGTCAAGGCAATTAATCCGTTTGGAATATTTTCAAATGAATTTACTTTACAACCAATGATTGTCGTGTATCGCCCATTAAAATCATTTTCATAATCGGTATAAATACAATAAATTTCATGTGTCAGCTTGTTGGGGATTTGTTCAATAAGATTCTGTCCCATGAACTTATCCCAAAGATTGCCAATGTCGTTTTGGGATTGTCTATTTTTATTTATTGTGCTAACTGAAATTCCAATCACTTTAAACTCTTCAATTTCTAAGGTCATAACTTTCGTCATTGTTTATAAAAGCTTTTGTCAAACTACGATTATTAGGTTGTGTAGAAATTACTTGCACGAAAGATCGGCTTTGCCAAGTACGGGGAATCGTATTTCATAAGCGGGAGCATCAGTTCATTTATAATTTAAGTTGAAGTTAGGAAATTTAGATCACCAAAGTTAGGCTACTCAGGAACTATAGCTCAACAGAATTACTTAAATTCATTGGTAGCACGTCACCCCGTATTTTGCCAAACCCACTCCTATGTTTACATTTTATTAAACTTACTAAAGAAGAAAGAAATAAATATTTGAAAGAACGGAGGAC
The DNA here is from genome assembly GCA_965276925.1 of Hanamia sp. Classification (GTDB taxonomy): domain Bacteria; phylum Bacteroidota; class Bacteroidia; order Chitinophagales; family Chitinophagaceae; genus Ginsengibacter. Next base: position 1,799,716 of record OZ255711.1, on the reverse strand, counting down.
GGAATAAGATGGTAAAACCGCATAGTACTTAGAGCATTTCCAATATACTTCTCACTGCCCCTTTCTTACCCCAAGCTGAACGGTTCACCATACTTTTTTAAGTTTGAATTAGGATAGATAGCGCAGCGTTAGAGTGTTCTTCCATTGTTTTTTTCCCTTTTATAAAATACATTTTTATATATATTAACTGACGCAATTTATTAAACCTTTACATAGAGTTACATCACTTCAATACTAAGGCTGGTATTATCTTTCAATCAATCCTATTTTTTTAGCGTGACTAATTGCGTCGCTATTGTTAACAAATAAACAAGTAACTACATCTTCATGTTCCATTTGTTCAAGTAAATGCTTTGTAAGCATTTCATTTTTCGGTTTAATATTCCTAATGTAAACTGCTACAATTTTTCCAGGATATTTTTTGATGATGGATGCATAAATTTCGGGATCCATCTGCGAATTATCCCCTAACAATATAAATTTCAGATGAGGAAATACTTTCAAAACTCTTAAAATTCTTAGCAGTTTTCCATTATGTTTTGTTTTACCTGTTTGAAGGAGTGCAAACCATTGCTTGAGCTCGTTAAGCAAAAAAATACCTTTTGGTAAACCATTGTAAGTAAAGAATTCAATTAAGTAATCATAAAGATTCCATTCGCTGCTGGATACATAAAAAAATGGATTGAGCACGTTTGGTGTAGTGTGGGCGCTGGCCAACGATTTGTAAAAGTCAACTCCATTTTCAAATGCCTTGCGTGTTCTTGAATTTCGTGTGAATAAGAGCCATAACCGCTTTCTGATCGTGGCGGAATGGGAGATTAAAATGGTATCATCAATATCAGAAATAAAACCATATTGGGTAGTGAACGGTATAAACACTTCTCCAATACCAGAAGCAATAACAGAGCCTTTTTCATTAATATGATCAACTGCAACCGGGTGCCATCCAGGCTGCACCTCTTCCTCAGATCGCCACTCAAATTTGAAAAAGCCATCATCTTCGGTCATACCATATACCACTTGGCTTAACCACTTCAATTGCACTTTAACCCGTGCTGCCGGTTGCTGGAAAAACAACTTAAGCAGGTGAAAAATATTCAATAGTATATTGTTGCTATAATTTTGACGTACGGTTAGTTTTTTTTTGAACACATGTCCGTAAATAATTATGTCTTGCCTATAACCATAACCATTATATAATTTGACAGCTGACATTTTATAACTATACGACTTTACCTTTAATTTTTAAGAAAACATATTATTGGATGATTGACAAGCACGATCTAAAATTACTTTTTATAATTAACCCAGGCTCAGGAAATAATAAAACAAACTGGCCTCATGTGATTAATAAATATTTTAATGCTACGAGTCACACGATTAAACTTTTTGAGTTACCATCGCCGTGCGAGCCCGAGAAGATAAAACAGGAAATATTAAACTTTAAACCCGATCGTGTGATTGCTGTTGGTGGTGATGGCACTGTAAAACTTGCAGCACAGGGCCTATTAGATACAGGCATTTCGTTGGCTATACTGCCCGGAGGGTCAGCTAATGGTTTAGCCAAAGAGCTTAACATTCCAACTGATATTGATAAAGCTTTGAACCTTATAACAACTGGAATTGCAAAGGCCATTCATCTTATAAAAATAAATGATGAATTATGTATTCACCTCAGTGATATCGGTTTTAATGCGTTCGTGGTAAAAAAATTTGAGACTGCAAAGAAAAGAGGTATGTCCGGATACCTTGCTGCTACATGGAAGGCCCTATGGAGGCATCCGGTGATGGAGGTAGAAATCCAAATAGATACGGACATACTGAATAAAAGGGCAGCTATGATCGTAATAGCAAATGCCACTAAATACGGTACTGGAGCGCTTATTAATCCACAGGGAAAGTTGGATGATGAAGTGTTTGAAGTGATCGTTGTTAAAAACATATCTGTAAAAGAAATTTTTAAAATGATGATATCTCACCTTCCATACGATCTAGATAAAACTGAGGTATTTCAAACCAAGTCATTACATATTCATAGTAACAGACAAGTGCATTTTCAGGTAGATGGTGAGTATTTAGGCAAATTGAAGGATGTTAACGCTGAAATCTTACCTAAAGCGTTGGAAATAATTGTGGCAAACGACGAGGCGCACAATCAGTTTATAAACAGCGGTGAAGGATAAAATAACAAAGCAACGCCCCCCATGGAGATACGCAGCTGAGAAAAACTCACTTACAATTATTTTTTGTTTACAGTGGTAGTATATAAGATTTTACCATCTGCATTTATATATTGAATAAGCATTGCAGAGGCTGTGATGCTGGCTGTAAGAAATCCATGGTCTTGTACAGCGAATTTTGCAAAAGGGGCATTAGTTACGGGTGTTGATTCAGAACCAGCTCCCGAAATGAATTCCCAAAAATGATAACCATCTTCCTGATCAACTTCCAGTTGATGTTCATGCCCGCAGAAATAGGCATCAACTTTATATTTTTCAAAGAGCTCTCTAAAAGCATCAATCATATCACCTGTCTTGCCTTTTCTTTTTCCTGCTGAATATAAGGGGTGATGTCCCACTACAAATTTCCAGATAGCTTTACTATTTTTTAGGCCGTCAATCAGCCATTTTTTTTGGGCTGCAGTATCATTTCCTGCAACATTTGAGGCGTAGCCTTCTTCTGAGTAATAATCTTTTTGAAAAGGAGTTGTGTCAATAAAGAAAAATTCTGCGCTTTTGGACGTATCACCTTTAAGCGGCACCTTAATACTATAATAGCGTGACGGCATATGCCACCTTCCACTGATTTTGCTATAGGCAACCTCGGCATCAGGATTGGTTCTGTAATCATGATTCCCAAGAACAACATACCAATTAATATGCGTTGGATAATCATGGTATACATCTTCAAAAGCATATTTCCAGGCGGGGTCATATGCGCTTATGACCCCGTTTGGATAAATATTATCTCCAGTAGAGACTATAAACGAAGCTCTAACTCCGGTAACAGCGGAACTTAATTTATCTGCAACAGCTTTTTGAAAATAATCACCATATCTTCCCCAGTCACCAATTACGCAAAAATTCAATCCCTTAACAGACTTTAAGCCTTGAATAATTGTACCTCTATAACCCGTTTCCTGCTCCTTCGAATAATTTTTATTTTGTGCCTCACATAAAATAGTGCAAAAAATGAAACCGTAAAAAAGTAGTTGCTTCATAAAGAATTTCTGCGAAATTAATGTTGATTACTTTTAGTGGGATCAGAGGTATATGCCCCGAGATCACTGCTATAAGTTGTATTGCCTTTTCCTAAAGCTGGCGATCCGCTCTGCAAATGAAAATTGTTAGATGTTGGTGCGCCATTAGGGGCAGCGACTGTTCCATCAAAAGTAACAAACAACGGATTTTTATCGGTAATACCTGTTGAAATCAGATCTGTTGGTTGTGGTTTTCCAACCCCGTCATTCGGATAAAAGTTACTTCTAATTGAAATAGAAACATTTGGATGGGCTGTTGTATCTGTATAGCTATCCACTGAGGCATAAAACAGATTGTTTCCATATTTGGTATTCACTGTATCTGCATCTGTAAATATTTCAATACCCTGATAGTCATTTACTATAATATTGTTATAAATATTCCCTATGGCGTTCAAGCCCACAGAAACACCTCTTCCTGGTTCCGCAGCACCCCTTCTCCAGCCGTTTGATACTAATGTGTTGTTGTATACATTTACCACAGTTTGGGGGAAAGGCATTAAAGCATTTGTCTCTAATTTCACCCCTGTACCGGCCTGGCTATAAACTACATTATAAGCGACATCTCCAGTAACTCCGGTTTTCAAATTTATCGCTTCGCCGTCTGTGCTTCCAGAGGAAAGTATGGTGTTTCTTAAAATATTAATCTTTGCTCCAGCCTGCATCCGCAATAAATCATCTTGTCCGTTTGTAAACCACGAATCTTCAATGTCAACATTTATGGGTGCAGCAACGTATACAGATTTTCTTGGAGAACCTGAAGGATCGGGTCCACCGGTATTATCAATATGAGCCCATTTAATTGTTACGGCCTGAGCACTATCGCATTGGAAACCTCCCCACGTACCTGGTAATTGGGTATCAGAATTAAATGATACGGGCTGGCTTTTCGTACCTACAATTAACAGTACACCATTTACGTTTATCTGTGCATTGTTTTTTACTATAACTGTAACACCCTGCTGGGATGCAAGTGTATCGCCAAGTTTAATCGTAAGATCGGAAGTTATCGTATACGTATTTCCGGTAGTCAGGGTTCCCTTTACAAAACCACCTATACTGCCGGGAGCTATAGGATTAGAAGGCGGGACTGTAGGGGTAATAATAGTAGTGGTATCTTTTTTTGTACAGGAAAAAAAGAATAGTGCAAGTAAAGTGGCTGGGAAAATAGAAATGGTCTTTTTCATGTTTTATTTTTTAGTTATGATTTAATTAGAGTACCGGATTCCTAAACTGAAACTGGCTTTATAAGTATCCTTCAATACGAGAAGATTATTTATTTTATTAATTGTTGCTGTGTTCAGAAGATTATTGAATTTGCCAAATGCTATAAAATGCCTGCTATGTAATTGCTTTTCAGCTGATAAAGCCAAGAATGACTGAGGCGTTTGATAATAATCGTATCCATAAACGGGGTAAACGCTTGCTAATGTTTTACCGACATATTCGTAAGCCAGTTGAGCAAATATTTTTTTATTTTCACTCTTATAAAGCAGTGAAAGATTGATTGAATTGTTCGTTTGTCCTTGCAAGGGTCTTTTTTGAAGTTTGTTAGGGTCAGTAGTTTGAGCAACTATATCTGTATAAAATTTTGGAGATGAGATTTCGGAATATATATAAGTGTAATTGCCCGTAATTCCTAGGTTCCCAAAATATTTTGTAAATACTGCCTCGGCACCATATAAGGTTGCTGTACCCAAATTTTGAGGAGTATATGTTTCAATTCCTTGGTATGCATATTCTATGGGGTCTTGAATTTTTTTATAAAAAGCTCCTAAAAATATTTGTTCCTCACCCTTAGGAAATAATTCGTACCGGATATCAAAATTGTCCGCTATAGAATGTTTAAGATTAGGATTTCCCGTCTCAGCTGTCGGAGTGCTGCTACTTAAAAGCGTTGCAGGAACCAATTCATAGTAATTTGGCCTTGATATAGATTTAAAGTAAGAGAGACGAATATTTGTTTTTCTGTTCAACTTGTATTTAAACATCACACTTGGTAATAAATCTGTATAATTTTTAGTAACAGCGTTTATTCCGGTAGAATAAAAGGTGTTTAAAGTGTACCCCTGTTGTGTCTTCTCAATTCTTGCACCCCCAAATAAATCAAAGGATTTAGTGGTGAATTTAATTTGCCCATAACCTGCCGTTATATTTTCAAACAGCTTATAATTATTTATATCGTATTCCTGAGTTCCTTTTGTGTCGTACACTATCCACTGAGCAGAATAAATATTATCAAATTGTTGTTTTACTCCATTGGCATTTGTAGTAGGCTTCAGGTCATACTCGTCTTGCAAATTATATCGTGTTTTATGCCGGTATAATCCTCCGCCCTTAATTTCAAGCGCAATATTTTGCAACGATGTACGATAAGTGAGATTCGCGAGCGCATTGTAATCCTTATCATTATTATGCTGCCAAATCCTCGATATGTCGTCAAAATAATAAGGTGTTTGGTTAAACTTATAGGGACCATTTGCATCACTTGTAGTATGTGTCGTATCTATTTTAGTGTTGATATTGAGGTCAGCCCTGTCAGGCGCTCTTTTAGCGGCGTCCGACAATACTCCTGCCCAATCAAATAAAAGATGAGAAGATAAAATGTGCTTACCCTCTATTTTTAAATTTTCAATCGTCTGATGATCTGTTATAGAAAGATAATCGTTGCTAATGGGGCCTGTTCCAGGTACAGTTCTACCCCCGTTCCCCCCTTTAACTGCCGTATCCACAATAGTTCTTGCCTGAGCGAGATAGCTGTATAAAAAAACATTTGTTAATGTGATTTTGTTTCTCTCATTAAAGTTGTAATCCAGGTGCATTGTAAAACCATTGCTTAACTGTTGTGTGGATATACTGCGGTTGGCGATGTCTGAAATACTTGGCTTATTCTGATAAATATCAGGCACTGCCTGGTTCAACAAAGATCGGTCACCATAATATTGATTTTGAAAGTCATTAGCTATGAGAAAGCCTAATTTGTTTTTCAAAAATCTTTTACCGTAAGTTATTTCGACTACCCCTGTAGGTAAGGGAGTCTCCGTTTTAAAATCAAGATTTGACCTGCTGAAATCTCCAGACTGAGCCACATAACTGGCACCTTTCCTGTCAAACAGGCTTCTTTGTTGAATATCTTTCTTTGAAAAATAGGTAAAAGGCGTATTAAAAAAAATATTACTATATCCTACAGATGTCAATAGTTTAAAAAGGACTGAATCAGGAGCATCTTTCATCACAAGGTTTACTGTGCCGCCAATAGCGTCTCCTTCCATTTCAGGTAATAAAGATTTGCTCACTTCTATCTTCTGCAGCAGGTCAGATGGTACTACGTTAAGAGAAACAAATCTGGACTTTTCGTCCGGGCTGGCAATCTTTACTCCATTTATAAGCGTATTATTATACCGTGGTTCCAGCCCTCTTAAGATTGCATATGCTTCATCACCACCACTGTTTTTTTGAAGAGTGACGCCACTCATCCTTTGAAGTACATTTGCTGCATTGATGTCCGGAGACCTTTCCATCGCTTTAGCTGAGATGACATTAGTAATGTTATTGGCATTTTTTTCAAAATTTCGTGAGGAAGACTCTTCTTCTGCATTTATCTTTGTAAATACATGGACATTATTTAATATCTCCATATCCTCCAAAAGATAAATTTTGGATTCTTGTTTTTCACCGTAAACTTTTATTTTTTGGAAATAACGTTTAAATCCAATAAAATTTACCGATAGGGTGTAATCACCCGAAACGACATCTTTAAATTTAAATTCTCCATCTTCATCAGAAATAGCATGTGAAATAATAACTCCATTATCTAAAGTCACTGATGCACCTCTTAATTTGGCCTTCGTTTCCTTATTGTAAATAGTACCTTTTATGATGGTTTGAGAAAAGACAATACTATTTACAAAAACTAATATTACTGAGATAAAAAATGATATCACCTTCATAACAATACTTAATTTTTGGCAAATGTGGTGTTTATTGTTCTGGAGAAATAGCGTTAACAATTTGTTGTTATTATTATAACCGAAACTTAATAAATCAGTAATGATTTGGTAACAACAAATTGCAACTACAACTTTCGTTCAGAATGTTTTTACAATTAGTTAATGCTGCATTTCTTTAACTCGTTTTCAATTTCATAATTTGCAAAAAAAACTTCTCATGAAATCCGTTTCATTTTTATATGTAATTGTTTGTACGCTGATAATTGCCGGCAACGTACATGGGCAGACTAAGCCAAAATATATTTTTGAAAAAAAAATCCCTCTGCCGGGCAATAGTAGCTATGATTATTTATCGATAGACACTATTAATCGAAAGCTATATGTATCACATGGCACTTCGGTGAACGTAATTGATCTGGTAAATGAATCTCCTGTAGGTAGTATAGATAATATGAAAGGAGTTCACGGAATAGCAATCGTAAACTCTGTAAATAGAGGATTTATAAGCGACGGGAAAGGTAAGGCTGTTATTGCTTTTGATTTAACGACCTTGAAAACAATTGAAACGATACCTGTAAGTAAAGAAGACGCTGATGGAATAATCTATGATTCGTTTTCAAAAAAGGTTTTGGTTTTTTGTGGTGATGCAAACAGTGCCTGCATCATCGATGTAAATACATTAAAGGAAACGGGCACAATTGATTTAGGAGGTGCACCGGAATTTGCTGTTTCAGATGGAAATGGCCTTGTCTATAATAATCTTGAAGATAAAGGTAGCCTAAATGTGATTGATACAAGGCAAATGAAGGTCATAAGAAATTATCTTTTATCACCTTGTGGCCGCCCCACCGGTATTGCATTAGATAAAATTAACCAGCGTGCATTTACTGTTTGTCGTGAAAACAAGGGAATGAGTGTAGTAGATATAAATAATGGAAAAATAGTGACCACCGTTCCTATCGGCGCCGGAGTAGATGCTGTAGTTTATGATGCCGCCAATAAACTGGTGACAGTTTCTAATGCCGATGGTACTGCTACGATTATAAAACAAAATTCGGCCGATAGTTATAATGTGGTTCAAACATTGCAGACCTCTTACCGTGCAAAAACTATGGCATTCGATCCTGCTACCAAAAAAATTTATTTCAGCGCACCCCAATTTCAACCTGGCACAAAGAACATAGTTCCCGATACCTTTTCAGTATTAGTATATAAACTTTCTGAACAATAACAGACATGGTCAGTTTTTATAACGGACACATGTGTTTTACAAACCTATAAGAGTTACAGTTGGTAATTTAATTAAGCTTACTTGTTATTTCTATCGGGTCTTTTGAAACTTTACTTTTCCTGGCAATCCTATATAATACCTTGCCTGCCTTTTTAAGATTTCTTTTAAATTCCTTTTTACCCATTTTAGGATTGAGCTTAATAAGGATCAATATCAATTCTTTCTTTATGAATTCCTGAACATCCTTTTTTGATTGAGTTGTTCTTTTCATTACAAATGTTTTTAATAAAAAATACACAAACATAAAATAGGATTTAGTAGTTCAATGTTAAGCTTTCTTATAATCATAAAACGATAGTAAAGTTTATTGAAAAATGCACCCTTTATATTTATATAATGTTTGCGTAACGTTTAAGTAATTCAGCTATCATAATTTTATTAAAAAAGAAACTATGACCCCTTTCGAATTTCTTAAAGGACTTGATAAGTTTGTTTTCCTTTTAATTAATCATGATTCTACTTCTCAATTTCTTGACCCTGTTATGATTGTTATAAGAGACCCTTTTACATGGATTCCTCTTTACATTTTTATTTCATGGTTTATATTTTTCAAAGTAGGAAAAAAGCCTTGGCTCTTTGTCTGGAGTTCGCTGGCTACGGTTGCTATAACAGATAGCTGTAGTTATCTTTTGAAAAACGCATTTGCAAGGATAACGCCATGTTATGATGCAAGCATCAGCGCGCTCGTAAGGCATGTGGCTGCCTGTGGTGGCGCATATTCCTTTCCTTCCAATCATGCTTCTAACCACTTCGGTTTGGCAGCCTTCTGGTTTTGGTCAATATTAAAACTAACGGGGAAAAAATGGAAGTGGCTTTGGCTATGGGCTGCAGTGATTTGTTATGCGCAGATTTATGTGGGCAAGCAATTTCCATCTGATATAATTGTGGGCGCTTTTTTAGGAATATGTACAGGAACTATCACAGCTAAAATTTTTGAATTACTTATAGACTCTAAATTAGCATTCAGGCAAACCATTTCCTTATAACAATAAAAAAATGCAAAATGAATTATAAGTCAGAATTGTAATTGACTCATAAAATAATAAGTATGAGTATCTTTTAAAGCAGGAAGATTTTTTATAAGTGATTGCCTGGTTAGTCTTTCTTTTTTTGGCTATTTAAAAAAATTATTGTGGCTTTATCTAAAAACATTCTTTTAATCACAACTTTGGAGCAGGGCTTGGAGGTTGTAAAAAATCAAAACAGTCCATCATATCATCAGCATTTGCGTCCCGTGAGTTTATAGGAGCAAGACCAAAAACCGTTTCACTAAACTTAGCAATGCTAATATGTGAGTGTAAAACTTTAGAAATATATTTATTCTTTGCATAAGCGCCAACAACTATACAACCAACCCTGTTGCCATATCGAAACTGTGTGCCGTCCTTCCATTTTTCAATGTTCGGAGGAGTTACATGATCATACCACCCGCCCCAATCATCCCAGGTAATGAATATTGCAGTGGAATTCCAGAGGCCTCCATCTATAATTGATTTGATTTGTAAAGCAGTCCACGCATCACCATCCAATACATTTTCTGTAGGATGCTCACTAAGATTTTTTGGGCCATAAACCCATGATACATTGGGTAGTTTTCCGGCAGCAACATCTTTAGCAAATTGACCCGCAAGTACATTGTTAGGACTCGCCTGCAGGTTAGTTATGTAGTCAAAAACAAATCCCCCATAGTTTTTCCATGTGAACCCTGCTTTTTGGAGATTCTCCGGCAATGAAGGAATATTAAAAGGCGGCTGAGATTGTTTTGCATCACTTTTATGCGGATTATTTATCACTGGTGAATCTGCGGCAATAAGCATTAAATGATTGGGAGTAGAAGGCCCGGCAACATCAGTAAAATAGTTATCGCATAAAGTAAACTGCTTAGCTAACGCAAAATAATTAGGAATGTCTGACTCGTAATATTGGCCTTTTACTTCACCTGTATCTCTGTTTAACCAGGCTTCATGGGTGTGCAGGGGATCATTTAGCGGAGGATCAGGCAAATGTGGTAAATCCGCAACTCCATTGGCATCGGGAAAGGTTCCAAAATAATTATCAAAACCATGATTCTCTTTAAATATTATTACTACATGCTGTATGGGTATAGATGTTTTCTTTTTTGTTTTAACAGTAGTAGCAGTAGTTTTTTGTTTTACTGTAGTTCTTTTTGTTTTTATATCCGACTTTAACTTCATTTGTGGGAGCTTAAATTAAATAATCTTGTGAATGTGCTTAATACTAAGAAATGAATAAAAAAAAGTAACCTTTTATAGTTACTTCTGTTTATAGTTAAATTTATTAAGGCTTACTTATGGTTATTAAAACCATCGGCCTCTTTTGAGAAATCAAATGCATTATCGAAAGCATTTGCATTTTTATCACGGCTTGTGAGCGGCTGTAAGTCCCATCGCTTCTCTATAAAAGAGAGTATACTTACAGTTTCATATTGTGTATGATCAACAAATGCTGACTTTGAGAAAGGTGATATAATAATGCCGGGTACACGTGTGCCAGGTCCCCATCTTTTATCAATCACAGGAGGTGATACGTGATCCCAAAATCCACCGTTCTCATCATAGGTGATAAATATAACGGCATCTTTACCGTTAGGTCCATTCAACACGTCATTTATTAATTGTATAGCATGGTTCTCTCCATCCTGCACATCAGAATATCCTGGATGCTCGTTGTCAAGACCTATAGGCTTTACAAATGATACGCTAGGCAATGTACCATTTTGTGCTGCTGCTATAAATTCTTTTTCGTCCTTTAAATGATCTTTCTTAGCCTGGGTTCCATCGGCATACTTAGCAAAATAAACAAAAGGCTGATGATGAAATTGAAAAGTTGGATTAGGAGTTCCTGCCAGAGCACTATCCCATCCACCAGAGTACCATGCCCAGCTTACTTGCTTATCACTAAGCCTGTCTCCTATGGTTGGCAGCGTTTGATTGGGAACAAGCGTTGAAGGTATAGCTGTTGCAGGATGAGGTGTGTTTACTGAAAAGCTTGTATTTACGACATATCCATCTGGGGTAACGGCTCCGTCTTTCAGTAAGTTACCGCTTGAATCAAATTGAGCAACTATACTGGCAGGCGCATTGGAAAACACAGGGCTGGCAGCTGCTATAAACCAAATATGATTAAGAAATGAGCCGCCAAAGGCACTATGAAAAAAGTTATCGCAAAGAGTATATTTTTTCGCCATAGCTAAAAGCGGGAGGAGGCTGGTTTTATAATAGCCCATTGCCAATCCTTTAGATGAATTATAGAGAGCATACTTATCCATTTTGCCGCCATCTATCTGTAGCTGTTCCTGATAAAACCGGTGCAAAACATCAGGTGTCATTAAATTATTAGATACATATTGGTCTATATCAAAATATTTGTTGGGCAGATTGCTGGGAAACAAAGAAGTTCCTGGAATTGGGGGCAAGGTACTGTAGGCATTTCCGGCAGAATCTACTTGTATAATGTGAGATGGAGTAGCATCAGCTAAGCCATTAGCATTAGGAAATTCACCATAAAGATTATCAAAGCTGTGATTTTCAAGATAAATTACTACCACATGCTTTACCTTATGGATCCCCATAGAATTAGGACTTGGTTCATGTTTTCTGCACGACAGGCAACAAAAAACAAACAATAAAGGAATACAAAAAGATTGTAATCGTATTTGATTGAGGTACTTTTCTTTACTCATAAAATAATTTTGATAGCAAAGCACCTTCATTCATATTAATAAAAAGTTACCATGTGGTTAAGGTTGTATGAATTCTTAGATGTAAAGATTATGAAGAAACCAAGTTTATTGGCAAAAGACGTCAAGAATGTTTTATGGCACTTAGATGAAGTGTTTGAGACCCAATTACTATAGTTCATCGAACGTAGAACAGATTACAGACTGTTATAGCAATTCGTTTATGTTTTGTAGCAATAATGGCACACAGGCTGTAAAGAAAGACGATTTTGTTAATACTTCCTAAAAGACGTGCTGCTGTTAAATCTGCCGGAGGGCCGCCTCCTAGCCAAAGCCATGGCGGTAATATTGGACTATAGGTGTATACTGCAACAAAATAGATAATGGCGATGCTGATATTGTGTATGGCGCACCCTAATAAACATTTTCGCCTTACACAGCCCCGTAACCTAGACAGCGAATGCTCGGCGAAGTTTGCAACTTCTACGTACTTATTTTTAGTTTACAATTACTTAATGATGTCAGGCTTTTTTTATTATAATAGTAAGCGCTACAAACCTGTGCCAGGAAGGGATAGGAGTAATTCTGTTCCTGGGCACTAATAAATTATTATTGAGCTTTTGCAAATTCTCCATCGGCTTTTATATCCACTTCATCACTTACCATCGCAGAAGGATATTTAGCACCAATATTAAAATCAGAACGCTTTATTGTTCCTGTCAATTTAAAGCCTGCATCTTCTTTTTTACTCATTGGGTTTTGAACTGTTCCGCGATACAATAAATCCAATGTTATCGCTTTTGAAACACCATGCATAATCAAATTGCCTGTCAATTTATACTTATTATTGCCTTCAGCAATTATTGATGTACTCTTGAATGTAATAGTAGGATAAGTTGCAGCGTCAAACCATCCTGCGCTTTTCAAATCATTGTCACGCATATCTACTTCTGTATTAATGGATGAAACAGCAGCAGTTAAAGTGAAAACAGCATCACTAAAATCAGACTTGGATGCCAGAATGGTAACATCAAAATTTTTGAATAAGCCATCTACATCAGACACCATAAGATGTGTAACCGTAAAGGTTAGCTTGGAATGCATCTTATCATTTTTCCATACAGTTTGCGCAAATAATGCTGTTTGCACAAAGAGGAAAATAGCAATTAAAATTTTTTTCATTTTTATGTTTTATATAATTTACAAGCTAATATAGCTGTTCTTAAAAAATGTCTGGCCAGGATTGCTTTAAATTATTTATGTAATGCCCTGACCTAAAAGGGTTGAGAAGTCAAAAACCTTAACGTCCTCGCTCTCTGACCGGTCCCCCATTCGGCGAAGTTTGCAACTTCGACGTATTTATTTTTAAGTTTACAACTTATATTTTACGTAATGATACCAAACTTTTTCTATTATAATAATATTCGGCACTGGTATATACATAATCCTTAGCTTTTAATACAATACCCTCTATTTAAGGATTTGCATGAATATAATCAACCATTTGTTTTCACATCGTTTCGTTTGGCAATTGACTATACGATAGTCCTTCTGCCAGAATTGCCAGGTTGTATTGTTGCTATTACGCTTTCCAGAATAAGTAAATTTTGAGTATCCACTCTTTCCTTCTTTCTTTATCAGAATCTATAGCCAATAGTAGTTTCCTTGCCGTAAATTTCTTAAAATGTCTGATAATATTGCTTAATGAACCATTAGAAGTTGAAACAATTTCATGCAGATGACTGCTCATCAACATTTCATCCTAATGCTTTAAAGAAAGGATCAATAAAATACCGCCGAACAAGCGTTTCGTTATATTCGCATTTTTTATAAAGCAATTTATTCATTAAATCTTTCTGTAAGTTCCGCTATGGGTTTGTAAGCTTCTTCCCTGGAATTCATTGAATGATTGTTTGGCCAGTAGTCTCTCAATCATACCAATCAAATGTAAACAATCTAACATTTAAATAATGTGCCTCATTTACCGCACTACTTTTCAATTCCTGGTTAGCCTTTTTTTCGGAGAATTGAAGTATTGTCCGGCTTGTCCTAACTAGCTGCGTTGAAATTAATTTTTCAACCGCAACTTATAATGACTTGCTAAAGGAGTTGTTTTTTCATGATAGTTTCAGTGCCTTTCCATCCATGTCATTCCAAGTACATACAAGTATTTTGCTATAACAAGCAATACGAGCCAGCCAATTATTCTTCCAAATACAATACGATAAAATTCTTTTTCATTATACGGAGGAAAAAGAAGTATTCGGAACTCACGCTTTACCGGTGCTGGTTTCTGCTCAAGGGTTTCGTTGATTCTTTGAAGACCTGAGAAGATAAGTCTCTCTAAAGGCTGAGTGCTAACTTCTGGCTTTATTGCCTGGCTGTTTTCAAGCTTCTTCTCGATACTTGATAGCCTTTCGGAGCTTTCTTTTATAGCATTTGTGCTCTCAATAGAGAGCTTTTTTAACTGTTTTAATTCCTCTAATATCTCCGTCAGTACGGTTTCAATTATTTCCTTTTCCATAATATATTATTTGACTTTTATAAATGTTGTGAACGCTTTCGTTTTTTGCTTTTCTTAAGTAATTGAAAGGGAACATTCTGGTTATAACTATTTGGCCTAAGTAAGTCTTCAAGGATTTTATTTGGTTGCGTGTTCATCGCCTGGTAGCCGTCTTTAGGTATATCTTCTGATAACACTTTTGCCGGTGCGTGCCCGGTCTTCATTGATGTTTTTGCAAGTAGATTATTTTGATCCTGCCTTACAAGAAGCGCTTGTTTTTGTTGCATTGATAGTTCTACAATCTTTTCTATTTTTTGCAAAGAATATCCCAGCTCGCTTCCTTTTGCATATACTCCCTTGCTATCTATAAAGGCAATTCCCCTTCCCTTTACTACCTGGTAACCTCTTTGCTTCATTTTTTCTTCAAATTCACTATAGCTTTTTGATGCTAAGAGGCATTGCCTTACATCATCTTTCATAACTTCTTTTCTTCCATCATATCTTGGCAGCTGCCGCATTTCTTGGGATAAAAACCGGCGGGGACTTAACACCTGTTGCAGGTTATATTTTAGTTCCATCTTTCTGCAGTAAGCAGCCATCTTTTGGTAGTTGTTGCTGTCGCTCACCGTTCGCTTATCAAACCCGATTCTGTTGGCTACAATATGTATGTGCTGATGATGGGTATCCCTGTGAGCAATAGCAATAAACTGGTTATGTTGAAAACCAAGATCTTTGGAGCATTGCTCACACATCTCCATGAGTTTGTCTTTACTCAACCGCTCTCCGGTTGCAAGGCTTAAAGTAATATGCAAAACCGGCTTTGAAAGCTTTGGATTTAAAAGCCGTACTTCATTAAATTGCTGGATCAATTCTTTTTCATCTCCGCTGCATTTATTATACAGCAACACTTCTGCTCTGTCTTTCATAACCTCTTCTTCATTTCTATCCGCAACTTTGTCTTGCAGGCAATACCTCAGGCATCCGCCAAAAGATTTTCCACTCGTTACTTTTCCAATCATTGCAAATAGATTTTAATGTCGGCCGCTTGCTGTTTAAATTCTTTTGCCAGGTGTTGCAACTCCGCTCTTTCAAGCGCATTCAGTTCATCAAAACTGTTTCGCTTTTTTGCAATCTGGTTAAGGTTTGCAGCCATATGATGCAGCGTAGCTATCGCCACTAAAACTTCTTTGGGAAGCGCTTTTTTACGGATGTCAATTTTTCCGGTAAGCCCCATTTCACGCAAGTATTCTGAGACGGAAAGTTGTGCTTGCTCCGCTTTTGCCCTGATAAGAAAAGCTTCGGCTATGGTACATTTTACCCCAAGGAGTTTTTTTCTTTTCACCAGCTTAATGGGTCTGCCTCCCTTACTTGTGCTATGTTGCTTTGTCTCTTCCATTTCTCTCTCACCTGTTTTACGAATGCCTTTAGCATGAGAAAACTTTCCTTGCAAATGCGCCAGCATGAAGCAAGACAGCGTTTTGGTATAACCAAAACATAGCTGGCTCCTTAAAACCTTACACCTATTTCCGGAGAAGGGGCTGTCTTGTTTTTGCTCGTTGTTATGATCACTATTATGACCAACTGTATAATTTTAAAGTGTTACTGTTTGTATAGCTGTGACTTTAGTCAATGCATTAGTTCCACTCTAAAGCTTTCTGAGTAACATTTTTTCCTGTGTGATCCTGATCTAAATACAAATTAATTATCTCATGTTTTTTATTTACGAGCGGCTCTTTTCAAAAAATGATATAGAATTAAGTTGAAGAACTTTTGGCAGTGCAACATTTTTTGTTAGGAGTTATGCAAGTAAGAAGTTGAAAAAATCTTTCAAGAAAACACTGTAATATTTTACAAAGAACTTTCACTCATCTTGACAATAATTCTTGGCAAGTGTAAAGAAACTTTTCTATGCCTTACACAGCTGCAAAGAAAAAAATGTGAGAGTAGCTTTGCTGCTATTGTTTTACCAGACAATTCTCTTGCATACTTATCAGGTAATAAACTTTTTCATGCAAGTGAATTGGCCGTCTCACCTCATTACTTTGAAAATTTTTTTGCTGATGAAAAGAAAAATAAATTTGATGTAAACTATTCGCTTCAATCACCCTTGTAATTACTGTTAACCTTACCGGCCTGAAGTATCTTTTCTATATCCTGGTAATCATAAAAATGAACGCCTCCCATCTTTGTATAAGGAATAATACCGGAAGATTTTAGAGTTTGTAATGTGCCTGGTGAAATCTTTAGAAGCCGCCTTACTTCATGCGACTTTAGCCACTTCTTTTGCACTGTATTGATTTGTGATTTTAAGGCTGTCAGCAGTTCTTCTAACAATTGTTTTTTGAATGCTAACAGATCATCAACGGTAATAAGTTGGTTTGCGAAGATCTTATGAGGATACAGGTCCTCTGCAGGTTTTCTGAATGTTCTTTCCATAACGCACTATTTTCATTTTCACCATTACAACATCAGATGTTGCTATTTACTTTATAAAAATAAACAGCACTTTTTATAAAACGAATTGATAAATATCAATTAATGGGATTTGGTTGGTATTGATATCTGCAATAATTTTTTTCATTAATATGCCTTTCACTTATACATGTTAGCGTTGTTGGAAAAACCGCTTTTAAATTCTATTATAAACCATACTGACTTTGACTGTCTTTATCGTTGACTATTGATGTAAATTTGGGGAGTTAAAATACCAGAAATTTATAGAGTAAAAGTATGTATATGATATTGTAGATAAACCCAATCTTTTAGCAACCATTTGAAGCAAATTCAACTTAAATATTGTAGTGATATAACCTGGTGATTTATTACAGAATTACAAGGATAAAGAAACTCTTTATGAGAGGGACAAATAAATAAAACGAAAATGGTAATTAAAAAAACTTCTGAAACTGGAAAGCCAAATTTACCTAAACGCCTGTTTTGGGAGTTCAGGTTTGATGAAATAAACTGGCAAAAAGATTCCGCGACAATTATTGAACGGGTTGTAGAAAGAGGATCTTCAGAAGAATGGGATGAGATGTTACGATTTTATGGAGAAAGCAAAGTAAAGAATACACTAAAGAATGATACTATATATTTAACAGACCGGGCCACTAAAAAAGTATGCGCTTCTTTTAAATTAAAACCTCAAGAATTAAAATGCTACATAAGGAAACAGTCGAGGGCACAACTTTGAATTTAATTTATCGGCTGATGGCAGATGATGACTTAAAAGCCTTTAAACTCTTTGGCGGAACAGCTCTTGCCTTGATTATTGGCCATAGAATTTCACTGGACATTGATCTTTTTACTGATTCTGAATCTGATGCACAAAAACTGGCCTCAGTACTATCTTCAAAGTATCAGGTAGATAATCTCGAAACTGAAAATAACACGATTAATTGCTTTATAGAAGATGTTAAGGTGGATTGTATTGCACATTGTTATCCATGGATACAACCTTCAATTGAAGTTGACAGTATCCGCATGGCGTCAATACAAGATATTGCTGCAATGAAATTAAATGCAATTGTTCAGGATGGATCGCGGCTAAAGGATTTTATAGACGTATATGTTATGCTTGAGCAAAAATCTCTATCAGAATTACTTTTAGCTTACGAACATAAATACCCAAATGTAAGTGCAATTACAGCAAGGAAGGCGTTACTATGTCACAATGATGTTAGATCAAATCAGAAAATCAATCTTATCAAAAAAAATATCTTATGGGTAAACGTTGTAAATCGATTAAAGCAAGCTAACCTTGATGATAAGAGAATTTTTAAACCCGACGATAATTTCGAACTTAAGCAAACCAAACGTCTAAGTCGAGGTAGAAAAATTAGATGATAAATTCCCTTCAATTCGATTAATGGAATTCCATTTGTTTTGATTTAATTCCTCTAGCAGCTAACTTTTCTTTAAGCAGCATCATGTCGTCACTTAGTTTTCTTTCTACCACTTTTGCATACACCTGTGTTGTACTGATTTTTGTATGCCCCAACATCTTGCTTACTGATTCTATGGGTACCCCGTTACTTAAGGTAACTGTTGTGGCAAAGGTGTGTCGTGCAAGATGGAAAGTGAGATTCTTTTTTATTCCGCATATATCTGCAATTTCTTTCAGATAGCCGTTAAGCCTTTGATTTGACATTTTTGGAAGAAGGCTTCCTTCTGCTTTACATTTTATATCGTCATTATACTTATCAATTATTTCTATGGCTTTTGGTAATAAAGGAACCTTTACCGGTGTCCCTGTTTTTGATCTTTGGGTGATAAGCCAAAGGGTATTATCTATACCTTTCATAACATTAGCCGATGTCAGGGTAACAACATCTATATAAGCAAGCCCGCTATAACAACTAAAAATAAAAAGGTCCTTCACTTCCTGTAATCGCTCAATGGTAAACTCTTTTGATTCCATTGTTTCTAATTCTTCAGGGGTGAGATATCCTCTTTCGAACCGGGTGAATTTTAATTTATAGCTTTTGAAAGGATCCTTTTCCATCCACTCATTCTTAAGTGCTACATTGATCATTTTTCTGAAACGTTCCATGTGCTTCATTGTACCGTTATTACCAAGCTTCTTTTGATGATCAAGAGGCTTATATGTCTTTAAATAATATTCAAAATCAGTCACGAACTTATAATTGATTTCAGGTAAGATAATGTCTGCCTTATGCTTTCTTTCTTTTAAAAATTTCTCCAGGTATTTTTGTGTGGTATAATAATTTTTCATTGTGCCCCACGAAAGGGCTTCTTTCATATCAATATTATGATAGGTCATTAATTTACCTAAAGTGTATTCATCATCTTTTTCTCCATAGTAAGCTCTCTTAAAAGTTTCTGTAGTTATCTCCTTATTATGCAAATACATTTCTCTATAATATGCTATAAAGGAATTTCGTAATTGCTCCAGGTAAATATTTAATTTGATGTTTTTTTCATTAAGTGGTTTGGCCATACCACGTTTTTCATTCCAATCTTCTGAATTTATCATCTGTTTGGACGACAACTCTATTCGTTTACCATTGATTGTTATTCTTGCATAGACAGGTAATTTTTTATTTTCCTGTTTACTTAAGTTCCTCAAATGGAACACAATAGTAAATGTTGATTTGCTTGCGTTTGTCATTTTATAAGTTTTTATACGTTTGATATGCTTATAATGCTGTAACCGAATATGTCTCCCAATACGCTATTAAATAGGGATAAAATCATAAAAAAAAGCATGTGTTTTAAAATTTTCTTAGTTCATTTTCAAGTTCTTACAAAGAAATTCGGTTACACAAAATATAAATCTGTAAGTGTAACCGAATTGGTCGCAACAGATTTGATATTTTTTGGTGTTAATTGGTGGGCTAAAAAACAAAAAAGCCCGTAAACCTTGAGTTTTACGAGCTTTCGATTTTGAAAGAAATCAACTTTGTCGGGGCGGCAAGATTCGAACTTGCGACCTCCACATCCCAAATGTGGCGCGATAACCGGGCTACGCTACGCCCCGAACTTATTTCACTTTCCAGCGGAGAGGGTGGGAAAAGAACTAACCCTCATATTACTTGTTAATCAATTATTTATATTGTGGTAAAGACAAATGCACCCCAATTTGACACCTTATAAATTAAATCAAATATCTTGAAATCACAACAAAAGTAAACGTTTCTTTGTGATTCAACTGTTCAAATGTAAAAATTTTTAGTGAATAAATGTGTGTATTCCGTATTTGCATTGTCATGAAATGTTTCATTTTAAGTCTAGAAAAATTGTACTCTGGTCAATATAGGTCCTGTTAAAAACTTTTTCTTTCTTCTCCACATTATTTATACGACTCGTTGCATTACTTTACTACAACTCAAACATATAAAAGGCTAAAATAAATAATTTAACCTCATATCTTACGCAGGTCTCTAACATGTGATTGATCGTTACTTTTTTAATAATACTACAAGTAACGCCCCGGCAACAAGTCTGGAGACCTGCGCCAGAAAAGGTGCATGCTGGGTTTTCTGGACTTCATTCAGTCTCAACTTGTTTATATAAGCTTACTACCTCTTCAACAACTACCTTAGGGTTTTTGTCCCAAACTTTATGGTCTGCATTTTTTGCAACAACATATTTATGGTTTGGCATTGTCCCAAATGACTTACTGCAATTGATCCACTTTTCTTTTTCATTTTCTTTTATCATTGCCTGGGTATTTTCTGCACTTATCATTGTAGTTGGTGTTTTAGAAGTCAAAAATTTGTCTGTCATATAAACTGAAATTGTAGTTAGATTAGATAGCACATAATACAAACCTAATTTGTATTTTTTTATCATTTCCCAATCTTCTGTTTTAATTGACTTGACAAAATTATCTGACCATTCTTTTGTGAAAAAACAAGGCGTTGCAATATCTATGCAAACAACACCTTTTACTTCTTTAAAGTTTCGGTAAGTAAACAAGGATGCATAATACCCTCCGAAGGAATGACAAACGATAAATAGTTTCTTTGAATACCCTAATTTTTTTAAAGCCAATTCCAAATCTTTTATTTCATTCAAAAAGCTGATTTTGTTAGTGTCAATTTCACTTTTACCTAATCCGGCTCTGTCGTAAGTGATTAATGTAGCATTGGTGGCTTTATAAATATTGTCCAATATTGGTTGCCAAACACTTCCATCATCGCCATTACCAGACTCGAAAAGTATAGGTGTTCCTTTGCCCTTAATAATATTGAAATGTAATTTATGTCCACCAACATCTATTAAAGTGTCAATGGTTTGTGCTTTGGCAAGATTAAAAATGATAATGCAAATAAGCGATATTATTATTTCTTTCATCATTTTCATATTGATAGTGTATCGCAATACCGTTGCAGACAACGATCCAGGTGTTTGCGAAGTGGATAAGAAGAAGACGAATGTAAACCAAGATTTGGGATGAGGCACTTCTTTTTCCTTATACAAGGCAGCAAGCACTAAGAACCCTTTTACACAGTTTATGTTAGGATTAGTAACAATTTCACCTTTATCGTCTTTGCCGTCTAAGAACCATAATTTACATTTTCGCAATACCTGAAGTATGCGTTTGTGCAACGCTTCAATGTCAGCACGTTTTGGTTCAGGTTGAGTAGAAAGATACTCTTTGATTTGTTCCTAAATATTCATTTACTCTTTGTTTTGTGTTGCCCAGCCTTGTCCTGCTTTGCTTCAAGGCGTGAACAAGAGATAATGGTCTGGGATTAAGATTAAGATTGTCAATTCAATTGTCAAGTCAATTTGCCAAATGATAGTATATTAAATTAGGGTCTGTCTTATCAGGTTCATTTGAATCAACAAACGAGAATTTCTTCAACAATTTTATAGAGCTCAGGTTATCTCTGTGAAAGAAGGCATCAATTTTTTTAACTTCAATTGTATTGAATGCATAATCAATAACCTTCTCTACTGCCTCCTGCATTATTCCTTGTCCCTGAAAATTTGCTAAAAGCTCATACCCGATTTCACAATTGTTCTTTTCATTTGAAAAACTGAAAAGGCAAATTGTCCCAACTAATATGTTTTTGTCCTTAAAAGTTATTGCCCAATATAAAGAGTCGTTTTTATTAATATTCTCATTAACCTTATTAATAAAATTCCTGGCATCATCAATATTATTGGCCATTTGTCTATCAAGATATTTATTTATTTCACTATCAGAACGCAACTTGAAAATTTCTTGTTCGTCATTTATTTCCATTTGTCTGAGACTAAGCCTTTCTGTAGTCAAAACTGGAAAAGGTGTGAAGGTTTTGTTTAACATTCTGTAGTCTTTCCTTGTTAGAATTTGCAACCACCCGTAGCATGACCGCCTAACACATAAATATATGCCGTTAGTCTTAACAAATTGAATTATTCCCTTCCCGTTTCTCTGCTCTGCCGATAGCCTTGTGGAACACGGCTGCGTAAATTATAAAACTAAATGCTTTCTTACCACTTTGTTTAACGTTTGACTGGCATGCTCTAAGATAGGCGACTCTTTTTATGTTGGCCGGCCGTGCCCTGCTTTGCTTCAAGGGCGGAACAAGAGGCGCGGCCTGGGATTAGTAACTTTATTAATATTAATCTCTTTTAGAAGCTCTTTAAATAGGATGAAATGTTGTGAGTTCGCTTTTGTCTACCCTTAATAAATAAAAGGAATAAGTCCACTAGTGTGTTTTTTATATTCTGTATACTCTGAACCAAAATGTTGTATCAATAGCTTTTCCTCAATTTTTATACGGTTAATGAACACGATTAAAATTGCAACTACAAGCAACAACAGTGACAGCCAATTATTGAATGTCCAACCCATACCGATAAATGAAACTAACGAAGCAAAATAAGATGGATGTCGAAGGTATTTGTAAAGCCCGTCTTTTTTTAATTTATGGTTTTGTCTGATAGTTACGTCAACCGTAAAGAATTGTCCCAATGTAACAACTGCGAATAGTCTAAGGATTATACCAATAAAAATAATTATCACTCCAACATATTGAACCGATGAGTTTAAATAAATAGGAAAATTAACTGTCTTAGAGATTAAAACTGCAAGTGATACAGCAATTATTATTGTCACCCAAATAATTGAAATAGAATTTTTGTCTTCGTTTTGTTTGTCAGTGCTTTTGGAACGCAATAGTCTGTTTAACAATATTTCAGTCAAAAGCAAAGAGAGGCACGCAATGTTCGAAATAAGACTTGACATACAACACGTAAATTTATGATATAATACTTTAAGCTCCACTAAAAATTTTATCATTGATAATTACACAACTAACATAATACGTTTTGTATTGTTATTAGTACAATCCAGCATTTACAATTCTATATTTTCTTTGTTTAAAAATCATCCAGAGGGCTAACAATATGTACCAGTTTTTCGTTAATCGCATGAAGGTACTACTCTGTAGTTCTTATATCAAAAACCCCAATAAATCTTTTATATATGGTCTAAGTGTGCCATTATCTAACAGGTGAGTAGTAAAACTATGGCGTAAATTATGTATTCCCATTTCCTTTTATATATCGGCTTGCGCTTCTTTACCCAAGCGTCAACCTGCTTATAATTCAAAAACTAACATATTGCTACAAGTATAAATTACATTATCGCCAAGCGTTAGTCATTGGAATCGGAAAATAAATCAAATAGTTTTTCTCTTGAATTTCTCCGTCAATAATGTTGATTTCAACTTGCGTGGTCTCTGCTCGAATTGAGGTCGTTATTTTTACATTTGTCATTTAGTAAAGCTGCATCACCTAGTAAAGCTGCATCACCAAGATAACACAAAGCATAATTCCCCACCATTCGCCTTTATTGGACTTTACATAACAATATGTCGGGGCTAATGAAAATCGATGTATTACCGAAACCTTGATTCGTTACGGTGTAAAACTAGGCCATGGTATTCCTGAAAGTTTTACAAGCCTTGAATTACGGCTTGTTGGTCCCTGTCCAATAATGGCAAGTTCGTTTCCATTGCGTGCAAATCCTTTGTCAATAATGTGCCTAATTAAAGTGTAATGTAGGTTGAATTATTATCATTTTCTTTGAATGCAGTGTCGGTGTCAACTTACAGCTAACATCTGAGACTTTGCGATGTCAGGGATTAAAATATCATCTACGCACAATTGAAGCCAATTAAAAATTTTTGTGGAATATAAAACAAAAGCAAAAGGAAGTACAAATGTTGATTGTACTTCCGTCTGCCCCACTATTGAAAAACCAAAGTTAGTGATTCGTTGTTTTACTTTTTCAAAGGAAAATTCAACATCCAACGAATGCCATACTTATCCAAACAGCAACCCCAAAGTGCTCCCCAAAATTGTTCTGCTAATGGTGCTAATTCAGTAGAGCCCTCCGATAAGAGTTTAAATAATCTTTCTGCTTCTTCTCTCGTGTCGGGTTCAAGACTAATTGTAGTGTTGTTTCCGATTTTTGTATGATGTCCCATACTTTCTAAATTGTCCGTACCCATAATTTCTACACCATTTAAGGTAGGTAATGCTATATGCATCACTTTGTTTTTGTCTTCGTCTGAAAGTGGTGGCATACCTTCTGGTGCAGGCATATCGCCCATTTTCATGATTTGAGCAGAAAAGTCAGTTTTAAAAACTGATTTGTAAAAGGTAAACGCTTCCTCTGTTTTGCCCTGGAAGTTTAGATAGATTGATACTTTTGCCATGTTGTTTGTTTTTGTTTGTTATTAAAATTTATTTTAAAAATTGACTTGTAAAGCAATAATTGATTTGTAAATGACATTGACCTAAAGAGAATTTTTCATTCCTTTAAATACAGCATAGATAGCCATCGCATGACCATGCCCAAGGCCGAAGTCCTTCTTTAACCAGGCAACAATCTCTCCTGCCTTTACACCTTGGGTGATTTCCCCTTCTTTCATGAATCCTTTTTTCTCGGCAAGCTTTTTAAACTCTTCCGGGGATTTACCTGTTTTAACTTTTATATTATCTATGTATGCTTGAAATGACATAAGATTAAGATTTTGAGTTATAACTTGTAGTGTTTAATTTGTGGTAAAAAATATAAGATGCCAATAAAATAGCAAAAACTATTAATGGAGAAAAAGACACTGGCGCAAACCCATCAACAGATACTAGAGCGATGACAGCAGATAGCACGTCAATACCGAGTGCTACATAAGCCCACTCTTTTAATCGTTTTGGGATAAAAGGTAGTATTAAAATTAGTCCTCCAATAAATTTCCCAATAGTTATTTCTGAATGAAACCAAATTGGTAAGCCCAAATGTTTTGTGCCTTCGATTGCTTGTGAGCTATTTATGAAAAATATTCCTACAATGTTAAATAATGCGATAATACTTGTAGAAACCCAGTAGATAATTTTTGTCCTTTTCATTTATTTTTAATTATTAGTTAATTGATTTTATTGGTTTTGGTTTTTATCGAAGTTGAGTAACCAGTGATTGCCAAATTTGTCGGTAAGGTCGCCAAACAGTGCTCCCCAAAAAGAATCTTCTAATGGATGGTCGGCACTGCCACCTTCTGAAAGTTTAGCGTAAAAGTTTTTTATTTCTTCTTCGCTGCTGCAATTGAGTGAAAGTGAAACGCTGTTTCCTTTTACCAAACCTTTTTCACTGACTATGTCTGAACCCATCAATACTAAAGCGCCTTTTGTAAGCGTGGAATGAAGGACGGAATCTTTCATTTGCTTCGGCATTTTTTCAGACAGTGGTGATTCACCAACAGTTTGAAAATTGAGTTCACCGCCTAAACATTCTTTGTAGAATATCATTGCTTCACGGCAATTGCCACCGAATGTGAGATAGGTATTAATTTGTGTCATTTTTTAAATTTTTAGTGCTCCTTAAATTGAATTAATGATACAAAGATGCAAGGTTGTTTTAAAAAATAAGATGTGTAAAAATGGCAATAAAAGGGTGATTTACGACAAACTTAATTTTATCTTTGTCTTATAGTCAAATTTTGAAGAAATGAAAAAAGTAAGCATACTTGTTCCTGAAAGTTCGGTGATGCAAGCCATAGTGGACCCGCAATATTTATTTTCGGCAGTCAATCAATTTTTGGCTGTGAGTGGTAGAAAGCCATTGTTTGATGTTCAGTTGGTTGGTTCAAAAAAAGAAGTAAAACTAAATGATGGTTTATTTTCTGTAAATACTTCTCAACTTTTGAAAGATGTTAAGAAAACCGATTTAGTTATAATTCCTGCATTGTTTGGTGATATGAAAACAGCGATTGCCAAAAATCAAAAGCTTTTGCCCTGGATAAATGAACAATATAATAAAGGAGCAGAAGTGGCTTCGCTATGCGTTGGCGCATTTCTATTAGCTTCTACAGGTTTGCTCAATGGGAAGAAGTGTTCTACGCATTGGGGTTTTCAAAATGAGTTTCGTGAAATGTTTCCCGATGTTGAAGTAATTGACGGAAGCATTATTACTGAAGAACACCGCATTTATTCAAGTGGTGGGGCAACTTCATATTGGAATTTGCTTTTGCATTTGGTTGAAAAATATACCGATAGGCAAACGGCAATATTAGCTTCAAAATATTTTGCTATTGATATTGACAGAGAAAGTCAGTCAGCATTTGCAATGTTTCAAGGTCAAAAAAATCATAATGATGAATTGATTAAACAAGCACAAGAATTTATTGAAAATAATACAGAAGAAAAAATCACGATTGATGAACTGGCAGACCTAGTGTCGTTAGGCAGGCGAAGTTTTGAAAGGCGTTTTAAAGTCGCTACAAACAATTCAGTGCTGGAATATATTAACAGAGTTAAAATTGAATTTGCCAAACGAAGTTTTGAAACAAGCCGCAAAAATATCAATGAAGTTATGTATAATGTCGGCTATACCGATACAAAAGCGTTTCGTACTATTTTCAAAAAAATTACTGGTCTTACTCCAATTGAATACCGCAACAAGTACAATAAAATGTCAGTCGTGGAATAGTGTTTTTATCTGCCCACAGTTTGTAGTATGTCGGTTTATATATAGGCCGTGACTCTTTACAGTTGAACTTTTGAACATTGATTAATATATATGTTAGGATTCGTAAAAAATATTGTTACGGCGCAAATCGTTTTTACCAATCAATTTTTTCATTCTTCAATAAATCATCTAGTGGGCTTAAAATGTTTACTAATTGCTTTTTGCATACATGCAGATAACGTTCTGTGGTTTTAATATTAAAGTGGCTGAGTATATGGCGGCTGAGGACACCCGCCAGGGGAAACGGGTTGAGTCTTAACGATAACCCATGCTACTGCAAATGCACTTGTCGCTTTACTGTTTTATCCATGATTGATATATTTCCCGGGCCTTACTAAAAGAGTTATGCTTGCCATTATTGTCCATAGGTTTTGCAATATCAAAACACTACTCACTATCAATATAAATGTGTTGTCAAATAAAGCTATTACACCTAATGACTGAAAAAGTATCCCTAAAACAATAGCAGACCAGGTAATTATTTTAGGTAAACCGTAGTGTTTTTTAAAGCAAAACCTAATACTAAAAACAATGAAGGCGCTAATAAAAAAATATGGATAAATGTATTGGTAAGCTCATAACAGGTTAATGCCGCATCTATATGTCCGTTGTTGCCCGCTTGCAGGGCGCCTAGTGCAAATGTACCTTCTGCTAAACTTAGAGATGTAATAACTGTGGATGTAAGTAAGGTCAGTCTGCCAGCCAACGTTTGAGAAGTACCTGCAAACTGCACGAGTGCCAAAGCAAAGATGACGGACAATATAGTTCCCAATTGTTGCAGCCATGTGTCTATAAGAATGGCAGTATGATATGTATGTCCAAATACAAATATTTGTTTAGTTGTTGCATTGGGTGGCGGCAAAGGCATCCAATTAAAAGGAGCTGAAAAATATAATGTAAGGGCAACCGTCCCGAGGAGCCCACATAAAGTTGCCAAAACAATATTTTGTTTTTTCCACATAGTAGTCGAAAATAACCTCCAGCACATAAACTTATGATATTATCCGGCTAAACTTAACTTATTGTTTAATGCAAAGAAATTATCCAGCTAGCATACTGTCATTCCAGTCCCGTATAACAAACGATTTTACAAGACCTTCAAGAATGAATGGGTCTTCAGTTACAAATTGCTCAGCCGCAGCCCGGGTTTTAAATATTGCCATATTTCCCCTGTCAGCAAAAGGCCCGATGCCAACTATCTCACCCTTGCTAACGTATTTATCTACTATAATTTTATGTTTTGGATAAACTGCCATAATTGTCTCCATTGATACTCCGGAGGGTTCTCCGATTACTACTGCTTTCATAATTAGTGTATTTTAAAAAAAATTTCGCCATTCTAGTCTTGTGAGTGGTAACTTCTTAATGTAAGACGGTTTATTGATGAAATATCAATAAAGGCTAAAAGCTGCGTTTCACTACAACACTACTGCGGATGATTATACATTGAAACTTTCAAAAGTTGATTCCATGGGTAATATTACTACCTGGTTGAGTGGCGAAGCCAATGCTGTTTTAAGCGACGTAAATATTTATATGCTTCGCCAGGTACCGAATAACGATGGTCATTTATTCAGATATCCGCCCTTAGGTGACTCACTTGAATTAAGTATCCCTTCTATGGTGGTTGAAGGCAAAACCTATACAGATGTTATTCTTACTTCTTATAGCCAATATGATGCGTACTCTTATTATTGGGCTAAAGGAGTAGGATTAATTAAGTGTACTGAACTTATAAATTCGGTTACTAAAACGTACACATTATTAAGAAACAATTAATGAATGCAAAGAACGCAACCTTAAGTAACAGCAGACATAATTGAAAGGCAAATCATGTGCAGGTAGCCATAAGTATCTGCACATAAATAAATAATTCTTAGGTTTAATGTAAAATCAACTGTTATTAAAAGCGTATATCTTTTATTATCGATATTTATTGCTGCAATATTTGGTTGTAATAATAACCAACAGTTACCTTCTTTGTCTGCAGATGAACCTGTTCTTCCTCAACCGCACACTTACGCAATAAAATTGAGTGCACCTCCAAAGATTACCTGACCGGCTGCAACTCCTATAAAGCCTGTTGTAAAAAACTTTGATATAAATAAACTTCCGGTAAAACCTTCAGACAGTACAGACCCCTGTTCTTGCCGCCGGAACTCTGCCAGCAAGGTGACAAATAATGAGCTATTCAAATCCCCGTTGCAAACGAGGACTATGAGGTGCAACTCTCTTTATACCCGGACGAACAGGGGGCTTATAAGAATCAAAAAAAGCCACGCTTTTGCGTAGCTTTTTATTTTGAAATTGAAAAACTTGTCAACTTTTTGGCATCTCTTTATTCCCCTTTATTTCATCACATTTGAAACTAATTTGCAGGATCTGTCCGCCACCTATTGCATCCGGCCCAAATCCCACATTTGAAACATACAGTTTCCCATCAGGGCCAAAGGTCATGCCTGATGGAAAATTAAGTCCGGATATAATAACCTGCCTTGCGCCGGATGGATCCATTCTTATAATATCTCCTGCGTTTGGAGTAGGATACGGGTTATTAGTTGTGCTTTCAAGTATGAATATTCCTCCTGATTGGTCAAAGGCAATTCCAAGTACCATGTTGAACCCTTTGGCAACAGTAGTTATTTGTCCTTCGGGAGTAACCTTGTAAATTCCGGAACCACCGTGTGGCGCAGGGAATGTATCTAAATTTCCAAAATAAAAATTACCATGATAAAATTCCTGCACAGTAGGAACAATATGGTTGAGCGTAGCAGATATATCAACAAATCTGCTGGGAGTGCCTCCGGGAGTAACTTTTATATAGTCTCCATGGTTAGGCTCAATAACATAGAGATCATTATGTACATTTATCATGCTGTACGGCGTACCGTCGGGTTCAGCTCCGGGATGCGGTTCCGGATGAGCGGTCTGATGAGTCATTGTGTATGCACTTAAATTGGCAACCATCGACCAGGCTCCGTTATTATTTATTTTAACGACTCCATTTGGCACTGATGCAACGCCATGAGAACAACCTGCACCGGCAAGTAATGCATATAAATCATTGCCGATAAATGCGACATCTGCTACACCTTGAATATCCCCACCCGATGCTATATTAGCTATGCATGTAGGAAGTTGGTCAGTAACAGTGGTGCGTACTCCCTGCTGATTTATTTTTGAAACTCGTCCACCGGTCGGGCTGCCATATTCAGGGCCTACGGGAAAACTTACCTGGGGGCATTGTCCAATAGTTGAATCTTTTCCACCAATGCCACCTTCTGCAACATAAAGGTTTCCGTCAGGACCAAACTTTAATCCGCGGGGATTATTGAGTCCGGTAGCAAATACTTTACTTGTTGCAATTATGGTATCATCTCCATTGCAAAAATGCTGTGGATTTTTTTTGCAGCCAATAAAGCTGAGAAATATTCCAAAAAACAGGAGTACAAATTTTAATCGCATTTTCATGATTGTTTATTTTAATTGTTATAAAAATTGGTTACAAGCTTGATGTTCTGCAGGAGCTCTTGATTGGTCAGGAATTCTGATTTTCTACTTTTTGAGTTGCGTACTTATTGTTAATCCCTACGAAACTAAAATGCACTTGCTTGTTATGCGTTCGCCGGTCAGACCATAGCTGTAGCTAAGATGGGATATGTGGATAATAGTTTTCAAAAGTAATTTTAACTTTTCATTAAGGAGATACCGATTTGTAGGTAACTTTAGAAGAAACTACAGTAATGAGATCAGAACTTTTAAGGTATGAGTTAGATAAAATATTTGAAGGGTTGCGTAGCGAATCAACTCCCGGTGAGTTAAAATCAAAGGTTGATTTATATGCAAAATTTTTGAATTTCTTTATTCTTGGTGATTCCTTTTATTTTATTCTTAACCACCCTAGTTTTGAATTGGAGTTTGTTAGCAATGAAGTTGAAAATATACTGGGCTATGCTCCATCAGAGCTTAATACTCAATTTTTGAGTGAGCAATTACATCCTGAAGACCACTCCTGGTTTTTAACATTCGGTAGTAATATAGCAGTTTTTTTTGCACAATTACCATTTGACAAATTAATGAAATATAAACTGAGACATGATCTTCGTTACAGAAAAAAAAACGGTGATTATGCACGCCTGCTTTGCCAGGCTGTAGTGATTGAACACGATGAAGTTGGAAGGCTTTTAAGAAGTTTAGATGTATTTTCGGATATTACTTACCTGAAAAAGGAAGGCAGGCCTGTGCTATCTTTCATAGGAATGGATAATGAACCATCATTTGTGGATGTAGGTTCAAAAAATATTTTTATTGAAACCAATGACGGATTTACAACTCGTGAGAAAGATGTTCTTAAGCTACTGATAGAAGGTAAAGCAAGTAAAGAGATTGGCGCTATTTTATATATAAGCAAACAAACCGTTGACACACATCGTAAAAATATGCTGCATAAAAAAAGCCTCGCCAATACTACTGAACTTGTTGGTAAAGCAATTACGAATGGCTGGATATAATTTATGATATTCATGCCTCTCTTCACACTGGCTCAAAAGTGGATCCAAGGCTGGGGATAAAACTTAATCCAATGTTCTGTGGAAGCATTATTAAAAATCAATAAAAAAATAAAGAAGTTGCCATTATTAAATAACTTTTGTTTTACTTTTCCATCAAAAATATCTGTATGAAAATTAAAAGCAGTTTATTGTTTTGTTTTTTGTTATGCGTCGCCACTATAACGAATGCTCAAACAGAGCGCTTCAGCAAAAATCAATTTATAGAACACGGCGATACACTTAATTACCGTATGCTGTTTCCTGATGCTGATACACTTCGCAAATATCCCCTGGTAATTTTTCTGCATGGCTCCGGCGAAAGAGGCAATGATAATGAAGCACAATTAAAAGGGGGTGTACAAAATTTTGCAACAGATAAAAATATGATCGAGCATCCTGCCATAGTTATTGCACCACAATGTCCTCCAGGCAAGTCATGGTCAAATTTTTCAAGGTCAGATATGAAACTGCAGTCAACGCCGGCCAGGCCCCTGCAATTATTGATGGCACTCATTAAACAAATAATTACAAAAATGCCCATTGATACCAACCGGATTTACATTACAGGCTTATCCATGGGTGGCTACGGAACGTATGATGCTATTGAACGTTACCCAAATATGTTTGCGGCGGCGGTGCCTGTTTGCGGTGGCGGGGATGTTTCACTGGCTCCCGTTATTGCACATATTCCCATGTGGTTGTTTCATGGGTCAGAAGATCCTGCAGTGAATACAAAATATTCAGTGGACATGAATGCAGCCTTAATGAAGGCAGGTGCACATCCCGGGCTCACTATCTATCCCGAAACAGGTCACTTCTCATGGCTGGCTGCTTACAGTGATGAACACATGATGGAGTGGTTGTTCAGGCAACATAAATAATTCCAAGTTCTGAATTTACTCCCCGCCCGTGTCTAAGTTATTGGAGTTTTTACAGACATTCGTAAGTTAACGAACTTATTTTGATTCATCGCCGTATCTTGCAACTCAATGGCTTAAAATGGAGACATGCTGCGGATAAAAGCGGTTAAGTGTCACAATGGTAGGATCTATTATTTTAAATTCTTCGCTTCCCATTTAATTGTTCCCTTTTCTTCTGAACAGATTGCAATCGAGGCTTTACCAAGATTATCAAACCATAGATTAAACCTTATTCGTTTCCTTCCATAAAGTCTTTTAACTCCATTGAATCAGAAGCCATTTTAAAAATTTTAATTTTACAGCATAAAGTTCTTCCAAAGCTTTATTTTTATTAAGTATCAAAAGTCTTTATTTGAGACCATCCGGTTGTTTCTATGACACCAAGTTGATTTGTACCAAACCTTAAGTCATTTACTAAAAAAGATAAAAACCGGCGCGGGCTTAACACCTTTTGTAAATTATATTTTAGTTCCATCTTCGTGCAGTAAGCAGCCATCTTTTGGTAGTTGTTGCTGTCGCTCACCGTTCGCTTATCAAACCCGATTCTGTTGGCTGCAATATGTGTGTGTTGATGATGGGTATCCCTGTGAGCAATAGCAATAAACTGGTTATGTTGAAAACCAAGATCTTTGGAACATTGCTCACACATCTCCATGAGTTTGTCTTTACTCAACCGCTCTGTAGGTGCGAGGCTTAAAGTGATATGCAAAACCGGTTTGGAAAGCTTTGGATTTAAAAGCCTTACTTCATTAAATTGCTGTATCAATTCTTTTGCATCTCCGCTGCATTTATTATACAGCAACACTTCTGCTCTGTCTTTCATAACCTCTTCTTCATTTCTATCCGGAACTTTGTCTTGCAGGCAATACCTCAGACATCCGCCAAAAGATTTTCCACTCGTTACTTTTCCAATCATTGCAAATAGATTTTAATGTCGGATACTTGTTGTTTAAATTCTTTTGCCAGGTGTTGCAACTCCGCTCTTTCCAGCGCATTCAGTTCATCAAAACTGTTTCTCTTTTTTGCAATCTGGTTAAGGTTTGCAGCCATATGATGCAGAGTAGCTATAGCCAGTAAAACTTCTTTGGGAAGCGCTTTTTTACGGATGTCAATTTTTCCGGTAAGCCCCATTTCACGCAAGTATTCTGAGACGGAAAGTTGTGCTTGCTCCGCTTTTGCCCTGATAAGAAAAGCTTCGGCTATGGTACACTTTACCCCCAGGAGTTTCTTTCTTTTCACCAGCTTAATGGGTCTGCCTCCCTTACTTGTGCTATACTGCTTTGTCTCTTCCATTTCTCTCTCACCTTTTTTACGAATGCCTTTAGCATGAGAAAACTTTCCTTGCAAATGCGCCAGCATGAAGCAAGACAGCGTTTTGGTATAACCAAAACATAGCTGGCTCCTTAAAACCTTACACCTATTTTCAGGAGAAGGGGCTGTCTTATTTTGCTCATTGTTATAATCACTATTATGACCACCTGTATAATTTTTGAAGTGTTACTGTTTCTATACCTGTGACTTTGATCGATATTTTTGCTCCGCTCTAAAGCTTTCTAAGTAAACCTTTTTCCTGCCTGATCCTGATCTGAATACAAACTAATTATCTCCATGTTTTTTATTTACGAGCGGCTCTTTTCAAAAAATTGATATAGAATTAATAGAAGAAAATTTGTCAGCGAAGGGCCTTTTTGTTCCATGGTTTTGTAAGAAAGAAACCATGGTTAATCCTTGAAACATGGCAACTTCTTTTGCGGAAATTTGTTTCAATATTTGCTGAAGATGTTTGGAAAAACGCTACATCTTTTGGAGAACTGATGCCTTTGAAGAGAGCATTCCTTAATTCATAACCTCCGGAATTATTTTTCAATTTAATCACAAAAAATCTTTTTCATAGAGTTCGTAAATAATGTTCTTCTCCATTAATTTTTGGCACTTGAAGAGATACTTTCTATGTCTTACATAGCTGCAAATAAAAAGATGTGAGAGTGGCTTTGCGGCTATTACTTTACCAGACAATTCTCTTGCATACTTGTCAGGTAATAAACTTTTTCATGCAAGTGAATTTGCGGTCTCACCTCATTACTTTGAAAATTATTTACGGGTGAAAAGAAAATAAATTCACCTAATTATTCACTTCTATCGCCCTTGTAATTGCTGTTAACCTTACCGGCCTGAAGTATCTTTTCTATATCCTGGTAATCATAAAAATGAACGCCTCCTATCTTTGTGTAGGGAATAATTCCGGAAGATTTTAAAGTCTGTAATGTGCCTGGTGAAATCTTTAGAAGCCGCCTTACTTCATGTGACTTTAGCCACTTCTTAGGCACTGTATTGATTTGTGATTTTAAGGCTGTCAGCAGTTCTTCTAACAATTGCTTCTTGAACGCTAACAGATCATCAACGGTAATAAGTTGATTTGCGAATATCTTGTGAGGATACATGTACTCTGCAGGCTTTCTGAATGTTCTTTCCATAACGCACAATTTTCATTTTCACCATTACAACATCAGATGTTGCTATTTACTTCATAAAAATAAACAGCATTCTCTATAAAACATATTGATAAATATCAATTAATGGGATTTGTTTTGTATTAATCTAACAGACGATATTTTTTGAAGTTAGCTAACCGCCGTGGATGTATAAAGTCATTGGGTTATATCTTATTCAATAATTTGCTTTTCAACATCTTCATGTCTTCGCTTACTTTCAAATCTAAAATTTTAGCATAGTGCTGTGTAGTTCGAAGATTGGTATGCCCTAACATTTTTGAAACAGTTTCAATAGGAACCCCATTGTTTAATGTTACCGTTGTAGCAAAGGTGTGCCGGGCTACATGAAAAGTCAGATGTTTATTTATACCACATAAGTCTGCAATCTCTTTTAAATATGCATTCATTTTTTGATTACTGAGTACTGGCAGCACCATGTCTTGAAGTAAGCATTGTGGATGGTCCTGATACTTATTCATCAGATCTTCAGCTACAGGTAATAATGGAATTCTTGAAGCAGTATCTGTTTTTTGTCTTTTTGTAAAAATCCATTTGTCTCCATCAACTCCTACTCTTATCTCTGATCGCTTTAATTTTTTTACGTCTATATATGCCAGGCCTGTATAGCAACTAAAAAGAAAAATGTCTTTCACATAATTCAGTCGGGCGGCAGAGAAGTTTTTCGCTGCTATTTCGTGCAATTCGTTATCACTTAAGTAAGGTCTTTCAACTTCACGTTTAGTTAGTTTAAACCCTATAAAGGGATCTTTGGGAATCCATCCGTTTTTGAGACAAATAAGAACAATCTTTTTAAAATTAGCAAGGTATTTCATAGTACTGTTATGATTACAATTCCTAACGCTTTTTAACCAAAAAGCATAATTACTAATAAACTCATAATTAAGCCTGTTAATATTTACATCTTTCACCTTATACTTCCATTCAATGAAACTACGCGTATGTAAAAGGGATGTTTTATACCGTTGTATAGTAGCCGCACAAAAATCTTTTCCAATTAATTGCGAAGCTTCATCATTGTGTTGTTTAAAAATCTCAAGTAGCATATGAGGTTTTTCGGTAATTCCCAACCATTTTTCTTTGAAGGATTGATAAGTAATTTCCTTTTTGTCCTGAATCATTTCTCTTTCAGTTGCATGAACTTTATTTCTTAAGGCATCAAGGTAATTGTTCAGGGTCCTGGCTTCAATATGATTGCCTTTCATTTTACCTGCATTTGAAAACCATTGTGAATGCTCAACAAAGCGATTAGTGGTTTGTTCTAAACGCCTTCCGTTTATGGTAATTCTTAAATATATCGGAACCAGGTTCGCTTTTGATTTAGATGAAAGTCTGCTGTAAAACAAGATGCTGATTTTGTGCTCCATAAGTGTATCTTTTTTTATATAAAAACTGATCGTATTGTTAGCCAGATGTCCATACCCAGGCTTCCTGAAACTCTTGATGATAAAGGGTTTCAATTAAATTCGGTTGATCAAGTTCTGAAAAAGAACGGAGCACCCGAATTTGACACCAGAGATTTGATATTTATTGATATAATTTGGAGTGAGGGGAAATAAAAAAGCCCGTTAAACGGGCGTTTCATCAGTTTTGCTTATATAAATATTGACTTCCAGCGGAGAGGGTGGGATTCGAACCCACGGTACAGTTTAACCCGTACGACGATTTAGCAAACCGTTCCTTTCGGCCTCTCAGGCACCTCTCCATTTATAATATCAGGGGTGCAAAAGTAATATTTGCTATTGGAAATTTAAAAAATAATTGGAACCCCAGACGGATAATTACATAGCAGCAAGCTGTACCTTTTGCTGCAGCTCTATAACGCTTTCTTTAAAAAGTGTGTCCGTATCCATAAGATCCTTAACGGTCTGGCAGCTATGAATAACCGTTGTGTGATCTCTGCCGCCAAAATGCTCCCCAATTGTTTTTAGTGAATTTTTGGTAAATGCTTTTGCAAGAAACATTGATATTTGCCTTGCCTGCACTATTTCACGCTTACGGGTTTTTTGCAACAGCTTTTCATAAGGTACATCGAAATAGCTACATACCATTTTTTGTATGGTATCAATAGTAATTTCTTTAGAAGATGACTTTATAAAATTTCTCAACACTTTCTTTGCTAATTCTAAATCAATTTCGCGCTTATTGAGCGAAGATTGTGCCAACAGGGAAATCAACGCACCTTCCAATTCCCGGATATTATTTTGAACATTATACGCTATATATTTAACTACATCTTTAGTTAGTTCAAAGCCGTCATTCTTCATTTTTCTTTCAAGAATCTCTATCTTGGTATCAAAATCCGGTATCTGCAAATCGGCGCTAAGGCCCCAGCGAAAACGGCTCAGCAATCTTTCCTGCACTCCTTCCAAATCTTTTGGTGGCTTATCTGATGTAAGTATAAGCTGCTTGCCGCTTTGATGCAAGTGATTAAAAATTGCAAAGAACGCATCCTGTGATTTCTCTGCACGGTTAAAAAATTGTACATCATCTATTATCAACACATCAATGAGCTGATAAAAATGTATAAAATCATTTATAGCATTATTGCGGCTATGATCTACAAACTGGTTAATGAATTTTTCGGAGCTTACATATAAAACAACTTTATTGCTATGCATACTTTTTACAGCATTTCCTATAGCTTGCGCAAGATGTGTTTTTCCAAGCCCTACACCACCATAAAGAACTAATGGATTGAATGAGGTGGTGCCTGGTTTTTCGGCCACGGTTTTTCCTGCGCGCCTTGCCACACGATTACAGTCGCCCTCAATAAATGATTCAAAAACATATACAGGATTCAATTGAGAATCTATCTGAATCTTTTTTAACCCCGGTATTACAAAAGGATTTTTAACGGGATTATTTATTAATAAAGGAAAATCCATTTCATTATTTGAATTTGATTTATAACCTTGCCCCGGCACATTCATCATTAAGGGCTTGTTATTATTATTTCCACTATCTACCATTATCCTGTATTCAAGCCTTGCTTCTTTGCCAAGTTCTCTTTTTAAAGTTTTGGCAAGAAGGTTTACAAAATTCTCTTCAATGTACTCATAAAAAAACTGGCTGGGAACCTGTATAGTTAAAATTTTATCTTTCAGTTCTACAGGCGTTATAGGCTCGAACCATGTTTTGAAATGCTGCCATTCAACAATATCTCTTATTATATTAAGACAATTGTGCCAAACTGTTTCGCAAGCCTTATCCATTTTCCGTTAAGCCGTTTTATGATTTAGGTTTTCTTTTTTCGGAGGTTACTGAAATAATTTTAGGAAGTTTCTTTCACTAAATATTTTCGAAGTAAGGAAGCGAATATCAAGATAAATTATTAAAAAAAAAACTTTTTATTCTTTGCATTTATTAATTAAAAATGTTTGTATACGCGTTAAAAAAAATCATAATTTATGTTTGAAACCTGTTATGTTTTATTTCAAGGCGCATGTGCATTGATTTACAGTAAATAGTATTTTTTGCATCCTCCTTCTTTTTAAACATAAAAGAACTTATAAAAGAAAAGAAATTTTTAATAATAAATTTTTTATACTTCATCTTAAAAAGAATTTATCCCAAATGACTTTATCTTTAAAAAAATAATTGAATAAAATGAGTTACGAATTAACCGGAAAATTGCTGGAAAAATTTGATACAATGCAACGCACAGAAACATTTAAAGTAAGGGAATTTGTTGTAGAAAAATCAGAAGATATAAATGGTAAAACTATTACCAATTACATAAAGTTTCAATGCGTGCAGGATCGTACTAATATTATTGATCGCATTACTATTGGCGATGAAATAAAAGTGTATTTTAATATAAAAGGAACTAAATGGGATAAAGACGGGCGCACCTCTTACTTCAGTAACCTGGATGCGTGGCGCATTGAGCAAATTTTACAGGCGGGTAAAGAAGCAGCTTCAAAAGATGACCACCTGGAACCCTTAGACACTTTCACCTCTGCTTCCCAGGATGCTATAGATGATCTTCCATTTTAATAAAACGCAATGCCGGCGGGCATTACAAAGCTTTCAGGATAATTACCTGATCTTATATATATGCAAAAAAAAGTCTCTCTCAGGCTGCTTCCCTACGAAGCTTCGGATGATAATTTCATTAAAGATCTTATTGCAAAAACATGTGGTAAAAAATCAATTGATATTTCCGGTTTCACCATTCTTAAAAAATCAATTGATGCAAGAAGTAAAATTATATTCATACATCTAACGGTTCTTGCTTTTATAAATGAGCCTTTTTTACGAAGAAATTTTGCTGACTTTACTTTTAAAGATGTAACTGCTTCGCAAAAAAAAGTAGTGATCATTGGAGCCGGACCAGCAGGCTTATTTGCTGCTTTACAACTAATAGAGCTTGGAGTAAAACCTGTAATTCTTGAGAGAGGAAAAGAAGTAAGAGAGCGCAGAAGAGACTTGGCAAAACTAAACAGGAATGGCATATTAAATCCTGAATGCAACTACTGTTTTGGCGAAGGCGGTGCAGGCACTTATAGCGATGGAAAGCTGTATACAAGAAGCTCCAAACGCGGAAACATAGATCGCATACTTAACCTTTTCCATTACTTCGGGGCAGAAGAAAATATTTTGTACGAAGCCCATCCGCATATAGGAACTAACAAGCTTCCGCAGATCATAACAGCTATGCGCACAAAGATTTTAGCGTGTGGTGGTGAGATACATTTTAATACAAAAGTTATAGATTTTATTATTGATAAAGAACATATAAAAAAAGCAGTGTTGGGTAACGGTTACCCTGTAGACGCAGATGCGTTTATCCTCGCAACCGGGCATTCTGCAAGAGACATCTTTGAGCTTCTTCACAATAAAAATATTGCTATTACTGCCAAGCCATTTGCCTTAGGTGTGCGGGCAGAGCATCCGCAGGAAATGATAAATGCGCTTCAATACAAAAGCAACGTAACGCTTACCCATGCTGGCTTTGAAGATGGCATACTTCCGCCGGCCGCATATAGTCTTGTGGAGCAGGTGGATGGGCGCGGCGTGTTTTCATTTTGCATGTGCCCCGGTGGTATTATTGCACCCGCATCTACTGAACAGGGCCAGCTTGTTGTGAATGGCTGGAGCCCTTCTAAAAGAAATAATTCTTTTGCAAACAGTGGCATAGTAGTGCAGTTAGAAAAAGAAGAAGTGGTTAATTATTTTCTTAAACAAGATAAAAAATATATAGCGGATACGCCCCTGCTGATGATGCATTTTCAAAAAGAAATAGAACAAAAAGCTTATGAGGCTGGTGGCGGCAACTTTGTAGCGCCTGCACAGCGAATGATTGATTTTATTACAAACAAACTTTCGTCCACCCTTCCTGCATGTTCTTATATACCTGGAATAGCTTCTGAAGAAATAAAAAATATTTTACCTGATTTTATTACTGAGCGATTAAAGAAAGCATTGGATCACTTTGGAAAAAAACTTCGGGTAGGGCATAACAGTTACCTTACAAACGAAGCCATATTAGTAGCGACAGAAAGCCGCACCTCTTCACCGGTGCGCATTCCAAGGGATGAAGAACTTTTGTCTCATCCGCAAATAAAAAATCTTTTCCCTTGCGGTGAGGGAGCAGGCTATGCGGGCGGGATAGTAAGTGCTGCCATGGATGGCGAAAGAGTGGCGAGGCGATTAGCCGCTATGCTGATTAAATAAAAATTAATAGTATTTATCGGCGTACTATTTTATTGAACATTTCTTTGAATATTTGCAAACCATTTTTTACTTATCGAATTTTCAGATTAGCCTTAGCACATTAATTTATGAACATACTTGAGCTCCAAAATCTAAAAAAATATTATGCAACGCAAAAAGCCGTTGATGATATAAGCTTCACCGTGCCCCAGGGTGGCATATTTGGTTTGCTTGGGCCTAATGGAGCAGGCAAAACAACTTTGCTGAGAATGATTACCGGAATCTTTTATCCTGATAGTGGTAACATTCTATTTGAAGGAAGAAAATTTACCCCTGAAAATGATATAGCAAAGATTGGCTACATGCCCGAGGAAAGAGGCTTATATAAAAAAATGAAAATAGGTGAACAGGCTTTATACCTTGCTATGCTTAAAGGCCTGAGCCGGCAGGATGCCATGAGAAAAATAAAAGAATGGTTTACCAAATTTGAGATGCAAACATGGTGGAATAAAAAAGTGGATGACCTTAGCAAAGGTATGAGCCAGAAGCTGCAATTTGTAATAACCGTTCTTCATGAACCCAAATTGTTGATACTGGATGAGCCTTTCAGCGGGCTCGATCCCGTAAACAGCAACCTTATAAAAGATGAAATATTTAAATTGTCTCAACAAGGAACGACGGTTATTTTCAGTACACACAGAATGGAACAGGTGGAGGAAATTTGCGAAAGAATTGTTTTGGTAAATAAAGGAAAAAAAGTTTTGGATGGAAGTGTAACACAAATTAAAAATGACTGTAAAGAAAATATCTTCCAGGTAGGCTTTAATGCACTGCCTGCTGCGTTTGAGAACAATGTGTTTACAATTATAAAAGAAAAAGTAAACTTTTTACACGTAAAGATCAACAGCGGTTATGCACCTGCCGATGTATTGCAACAGTTTTTATCTCATAAGGCAAGCATAATTTCTTTCAATGAAATACTGCCATCGCTCAATGATATCTTTATAAAAAAAGTAGAGGACACCACAGCTGCAAGGCAATTCGTAACCGTTACCTCATAAACGATTTAACTAATCAACATGAATAAGATCTGGCTCGTTATCACACGGGAATATATAACAAGAGTAAGAAACAGAACGTTTATACTTTCCACCATATTATTGCCTTTGGTGTTCATTGGCTTTATCGCTGCCTCTGTATATTTTTCCATTAAAAGTGTGGATATACAAAAGATAGCTGTGAACGACAACAATGGAATTTTTAAAAACAATTTGCAAAGTGATAAAGCCATTACTTACGATTTTTCTCCAGGTGTAAACGCAACCAATTTTAAGGAAAAAGGATACTCCGCATTGCTCGAAATACCCGCCGGTTATACATCTCCAGGGGATTCTATTTCTCTTATATCGAACAAGCAACTGGGCGTGGATGCTGAAGAAAAAATAAAGGATGACATAAACTCTGCAATTCGCAACAAGGCTTTTCTCGAAAATAATATTAATAAAAAAGTGCTTGATTCTATCAACGGAATTAATGAAGAAGATCTCTATAAATTTTCAACAGTGATAAAGCAGGGTGATAAAACCGAGCATTCCAACGCAGGCTTGTCTTATGGCATTGGCTTTGGCAGCGGCATATTAATTTATATAACCCTGTTTATTTATGGCGCAGCAGTTATGCGCGGTGTGATGGAAGAAAAAATGAACCGCATTGCAGAAGTAATTATCAGCTCTGTAAAGCCTTTTCAACTAATGGCTGGAAAAATAATAGGCATAGCAGCGGTAGGTATTACGCAGCTTCTTATCTGGATTGTATTAATTACCGGCCTCTCCTCTATAGCATCCGGTATACTTTCTCACGATATGTTGCAACATGCGCAATCTGTCAGCGTATCAGCGGCGCCTATGGCAAATAATTCCGCCGCTATGAGTTTTTTAAATGCAAAAAATGTATTCGTTTCTTCTGCTCCCTGGGGGCTTATCATTCCCTGTTTTCTGTTTTATTTTATCGGCGGCTATTTGTTTTATGCATCTTTATTTGCCGCAGTAGGCAGCGTGGTGAACGAAGATCCGCAGGAAGCACAATCCTTAATGCTGCCCATAACTATGCCCATTATTTTATCTTTTGTAATAATGACCACGGCAGCCGGAAAGCCCGATGCTCCTATATCTGTATGGGGCAGCCTGATACCATTTTCATCGCCCATAGTTATGATGGCGCGCATACCATCAGGCAGTGTGCCTGCATGGCAAATAGCAGTTTCTATGATTTCTCTTGTAATAGGTTTTATATTAACCACTATGCTTGCAGCAAAAATTTATCGTACAGGTATTTTATTGTATGGTAAAAAAGTAACCTTTAAGGAAATGGGCAAATGGCTTTTCAGGAAATCATAATGCTGAAGCCGCTTTTGAAGATGGTGCTTTAGCGCCTGTTCCAAAGATGGCTTTATGAACCTCCTGCCGGATGAATCTTAATAAAATACCGCTTACAAAAAATAATGAGGTGATGATAAAGCCACCTGCAAAGCCAATGATACCAAATAAAATGGCAGATTTATTTTCTATTTCATAAGGCGGCTCAGGCTTGTCAAGGGTTTTAATAAGCGGAGTTGCTTTCTGCAATTTATAGGCAGCGTTCTGCTGGTTGGCAACAGCCTGCGCATATTGCTGGCGTATCATTTCTTTATCAGCCAGCAAGTTTTCAGTAGGCACTCTGTATTCCAGTTTATCTGTATTGGTGAACAAGGTTCTTTTATCAATAGCTATTAACTGGTTATCCTGCCGGTTCATCACATTTCTTAATGAATCTACTTTGCTGGATGCAAATTGATAATCCACTCTTGCCTTTTCTTGTTTTAATTGAATATAAAACTGAGAAATTTTATTTATAAAGCCATAGCTTATAACCCTTACCAGGTCAGGGCTTCGGCCGGTATAAGTAAGTATAAGCATATTATTTTTATTAACGCTTGCATTCAAATTAGTTTTTAAAACTTCGCTTGCCCATGTGATAAGACCATATTCTGATCCGGGATCTTTTACTTTATCTTCAAACCAGCCCCTGTGGTTATTTACATCTTCAAACAGCAACTGTGCTATGGTTTTATTACCCATCGAAGAATCATGAATGGCCGCCACTTCTTCTCTCGTAGTGCGGCTTTGCGCCAGCTCTACTATGTTTATTGAGGCATCGTCGCTAAAGCTTTTTGTTGCCTCGCCGCCTAATAAGGCGCTCAAAGTGGATGAGGCTGCATTATTATCATTGCCACTTGTTAAAGGGAAAACTGTAGCTCTTGAAGTATAGGTTACCGGCTTTTGCTTAGCATA
This sequence comes from Hanamia sp., assembly GCA_965276925.1. Taxonomy (GTDB): domain Bacteria; phylum Bacteroidota; class Bacteroidia; order Chitinophagales; family Chitinophagaceae; genus Ginsengibacter. Next base: position 1,755,559 of record OZ255711.1, on the reverse strand, counting down.
TAAAATGAGCGCCAGGCACGATACAACGGCCACTATTATTATAATGAATTTTGCATTTTTTAATTTTTGAAATATACCTGTGGTTAATTCCTGCGAAGTCATAAATAAATTTTAAAGTCTGGTAAGGAAATAGGCCAGCACAAAAGGTACAGAGGTTATAAATACTTTCTCTATAATATCTCCAACGTTAGTGCCTTCAGGCTTTACAGGCACTACCACTATGCTGCCTGCTTCCACTCTCGGATAAAAATGAAAGAAACCAAAATTATGTGTTCGCCTGCTTCGGCCGTTTGCGTAGGTTACGTATACCCGTTTGCGCCAAGGCCTTATTCCAAAGCCGCCGGCTTTATCTATGTAATAACCCAGCTTAGTATGATCTTTATCAAAATAAATTTTTAACTCCGACTGCACTGCTCCTTTCACCGAAATGATTGGATTTATTTCAGGTATAAATATCACATCTCCATCCTGCAGCGTCATATCATACTTACTTTTTTTATGCTCAAGAGCTTTATATAAATCAATGCTTATAGGCTCTGAAGGGTCAAATGTAACGCTGTCAACTATCTGGCCGGAGGAATCGGTTATATACTGTGTGCGGTTCTTTTTTAACAAGGGGTTGGACCTGGAGATGGTATCCCGCAGCCGGTATAAAATTGCGCCTTCAGCATTTGAATATTCGGTAAGGCCGCCCGCCCTTTGTATAAAAGATGAAATAGTTTCTTCTTTGCTTAACTTGGGGTAAGTTCCGGGATATTTTACAGCGCCATCCAGTTTTATATTTTCCTGTAAATGAAAAGTAGGATTTGTTCTTACAAAAACCTGGTCGTAAGGCTTCAGCTTTACATTTTCCGTAACAGTATCCAAATCTAAATTATTTTGAACTGAGTAAGTATGAATAACAGTTTGCGTAGGCTTCATACCTCTTTGCGCTGAGTCAATATTTACTATACTTGCCACTGCAATGTTATTAAAATCTGCAGATGCCTCCAGCCCGTTTGCAAAGTATAACAGATCTTTTAAAGACATGCCTCCATACCGCGGATAACGGCCTGGCTTGCGTATAGCGCCATCAATAGAAACATATTCCCTGTCTGTAAACTGGTTCTTATTAAACACTTCAATAACGTCATTGGGGTCGATAGGAATGTTGTAACTGCTATTTATATTTTTATTAAGATCTGTAAGACTTACGTCTATCTTATCAGATTTTAAATTGGTTGAATCGCCTGCACCTTTGTACACATAAGCCCTGTCAACATAAGAGCTTGGAGTAATGCCGCCAGCCCTGTTAATGATATCAAACAGCCGGTCGCCTTTTCTTATTTCATAAGGGCCGGGATAAGCAACATCGCCTTTTACAATTACTTTATTACGAAGGCCTTCGTTAACGGGGTTTACAATTACTACATCGCCATCATATAACATCTCGTCTATATTGGCGCCATTTGTTTTTAAACCAATCGCATTAAAATTTACATTTTTTATTACCTGCTTTTCATTTTCAGTTCTTATAATTTCGCCGCCGGATTTATAGGCATCAGATGAAAAACCACCTGCATATTTTATTAAGGCATCTACGCCTTCGTCTTTTTTTAATTCATAAAACATAGGCCTTTTGAACTGACCTGTAGCCAACACTTTTTTATCATAAAAAGGCACTATTACAAAGTCATTATTTTCAAGATATAAATGCTTGCCATAATCGCCGGTGGTTAAATATTTATAAACATCAATAGAATCAATCACTCTTCCTGCTCTCATGATAAGAATGTTGCGAAGGTTTCCAAATTCCGTTATTCCGCCAGAAAGAGCAATTACATTTAAAGCATTGGTGAAGGCTGAAACCGGCTTCGGGCCTGGGTTCTCCACTTCTCCTGAAGATTGTACAAGTATGCTTCTGGGCTGCCCAAGCGTAACCGCAATATTTGTGGAAGGCGGAATAACTCTTTTAAACCGATCTTCGATTATACGCCTTACGTTTTCAAAGTTTAAACCTTGCACAGTTATTTTTCCAAGCCCTTGCGGAAAAATAGATCCGTCTCTTGCCACCTCATAACTCTCTTCAAAATCAGCACCGCCCCAAAGAGAAACGATAATATTATCACCAACGCCGATAGGATAATCGGGTGGTGGTGTTGATAGTTGTGAAAGCTCAATTATATTTTCATTTTGAAAAAGATCGGCTCCATATAAGTCTTCCGGGCTGTACGATTTTCTTTTAATTGAATCTTTTACTGTGCTGTCTTTATAAATAAAATCAGCATTCTTTCTTAAATCCTGCGCATTTTTATGTGTATCTTCTCCGGCTTTTTTTTGTTTAGAATTGTTATAATCCTTTAAATAATTTTGCAATTGAGAGGAAGAAGCATTTTTTAAAGCGCTGGGATCAATGGGAAGATCCTGCAAGTCTGATGGCACCTGCGCATGAACATTGCTATTTAAGAAAAAAATTAAAAAAACAGTTAGGAATAATAATAAAAAAGGCTTTTTCTCAGCACGGTTTTCTTGGGAAAAACTCATTGGGATGGGTTGGTTTACGATATATTGATAAACGGGCAAATATAGTATTTTATTTCAGTGGCTTACTGAGCGCTTCGTTAAACTCAAGCCATGTAGTATTTATTATTTCTGCAGCAGATGGTATGTCGTGTAACATAGCGCTCACCTGCCCGATCTCTAATTCTCCTTCATGTAAATCACCTTCGAACATGCCCTGTTTGGCCCTTCCTTTTCCAAGTAATTCTGTAAGCTTTGCCACATCTTTATGTTCGGCTTCTGCCATTACTATTTTTTTATAAAAATCATTTTTAATAAGGCGTACCGGCGTAAGTTCTTTTAAAGCAACCATAGTATCGCCTTCTTTTGTATCAATCACCGCATGCTTAAAAGCTATGTGTGAGGAGGCTTCGAGACTTGCTACAAAGCGGCTGCCCATTTGAACTGCTTCTGCGCCCAACACCATACAGGCCAGCATTTGCCTGCCCGTTGCAATACCACCGGCGGCAATAACCGGTATCTTAACTGCATCGCAAACCAGGGGCAGCAAAACCAATGTAGTTGTTTCCTCTCTTCCATTATGGCCACCCGCTTCAAAGCCTTCCGCCACCACAGCATCGCAGCCTGCATCTTCGGCTTTCTTCGCAAAACGGCTACTGCTCACTACATGAATTACTTTTATACCATTATCCTTTAACTGTTTGGTAAAAACAGCAGGATTGCCCGCAGAAGTAAACACAATAGAAACGTGGGTTTTTATTATAACATCTATTTGTTCTTTTACCTTATCGTAAAGCAAAGGCACATTTACCCCAAAAGGCTTGCTGGTAGCTGCTTTGCACTTTTGTATATGCTCTTCGAGCAAAGCAGCATTCATGCTGCCGGCGCCTATGATGCCCAGGCCGCCCGCATTGCTTACTGCGCTTGCCAGCTTCCACCCACTGGCCCACACCATACCGGCCTGCACTATCGGGTACGAAATATTAAACAACTTTGTAATACGGTTTGAAAACATAATAAGCTATTTTAAAAAAAGCTTATGAGCCAAGGTCTATTTCGGTATTATCGCCAATATTGAGAGACCGGGTTTCACCTTTTATTTCTGTATCGCTGCCAATGAGCGAATCATCGAGAACCACATCGTATAATTTGGAAAAAGAACCGATGATAGATGACTTAACAATCGAAGAGTAAACAATGGTATTTTCGCCCATGGCTACATGTGGGCCAATGATAGAATTTTTTATATCGCAACCTTCGGCAATGCTTACGGGCGGAATAAATATAGTGTTCTCAAACTTGTTAGACTCTGCAATAGAGCCGCCAAATTTTTGCAGCAGAATTGCATTTGACTGCAGCAAGGTTTCTTTTTTACCGCAATCGAACCAGTTTTCCACTTTAAAAGATTTGATCTTTTCACCGCTTTCTATCATGCACTCCAGGGCATCTGTAAGATTGAATTCGTTATTGGTTTTTATATTATTAATAATAATTTTTTCAAGGCATTGAAATAATATCTTCGAATCTTTTATTTTATATAAGCCAACAAGCGCCATGTTAGATTTTGGAATAGCCGGCTTTTCAATCACGCGCTTGATAAAGCCCTGCTCATCCAGCTCGGCCACACCGAAATTCCAGGGGTCATCTACTTTTTTTACTCCCAGCATAGACCACGGGGAAGCGAGCACAGCATTGATATCATACTCGCAAATAGTATCGCCCAATGCAATAAAAACTTCATCATCATCTATAAATTTGCGTGCAAGCTCAATAGCGTGTGCTGTGCCTTTGCGCTCGTTTTGAAAAATAAAATGAGCAGTAAGGTCAGGATACTTTTGTTTTACAAAATCCTGTATTTTTTCACCAAGGTAGCCAACAATAAAAACAAACTCGTTTATGCCTGCCTCATGCAGCTGGTCTATGTTTATGCCAAGAATTGTTTTGCCTGCCAAAGGAATTAAAGCCTTGGGCTGCGTATAAGTATGAGGGCGCAGCTTGGTGCCGGCGCCTGCCACCGGAATTATTGCCTTCATTATGCTTTATTAGTTTTCAGAGCTCTCTCTAAAAAAGGTGTGAATGTAGGAATTATGTTTGATGTATAAATATGTAATAAAATCTGTTCGATGTTTGATAAACTACATAAGTGAATATATAGCTTGCAAAATTAGTGTACAAAAATAAATGAAGACCAACTTTTACCTAATTAATTGCTTTGCTTTTTTACTATAATCTTTATTAAATATTAAAACCGTTCGGTAAGTTTTTTGAATAGCCAAAGCATCGTACTTCACATTTCATACATCAAACATTTATTATCTTTTTAGTACGTTTGCGCCAAAAACCCATACATGCGAAGAGACACTCTTGTTTTTGATATTATTAATAAAGAACTTAACAGGCAAAGGCATGGCATTGAGCTGATAGCTTCAGAAAATTTCACATCACTCCAGGTAATGCAGGCAATGGGCACTGTGCTTACTAACAAATACGCAGAAGGCTACCCGGGCAAAAGATATTATGGTGGTTGCGAATTTGTAGATGAGGCGGAACAATTAGCAATTAACAGAGTTAAAGAAATTTTTAATTGTGAATATGCCAACGTGCAGCCGCACAGTGGTGCGCAGGCTAATGCTGCGCTGATGCTGGCTTTGCTGCAACCTGGCGATAAAGTTCTTGGGCTCGATCTTAGCATGGGCGGTCACTTAACGCATGGCTCTCCGGTAAATTTTTCAGGTAAAATATATGAAGCGCATTTTTATGGTGTGGTAAAAGATACCGGGCTTGTTGACTATGAAATGCTGGAAAATAAATCAAGAGAAGTAAAACCCAAACTTATCATTTGCGGCGCTTCTGCATACAGCCGCGATTGGGATTATGCACGCATGAGAAAGGTGGCTGATGAGGTGGGCGCTTTTCTTTATTGCGATATGGCGCACCCGGCCGGGTTAATTGCAAAAGGCCTGCTTACATCTCCTTTTGAGCATTGTCATTTTGTAACATCTACCACGCATAAAACATTGCGCGGGCCACGTGGCGGCATTATTTTAATGAAAAAAGATTTTGAAAATCCCTTCGGGCAAAAAGATGCAAAAGGCAATTTAAAAATGATGAGCAATGTGTTGGATATGGCCGTGTTTCCTGGCACGCAAGGCGGCCCGCTGGAACATGTAATTGCAGCAAAAGCAATTGCTTTCGGAGAAATATTAACTGATGAATTTACAGAATATGCAAAGCAGATACAACTGAATGCGCAGGCAATGGCAAAGGCTTTTAATAATAAAAATTATGATTTAATAAGCAACGGAACTGATAATCATTTAATGCTTATTGATCTTAGAAATAAAAATATAACCGGCAAAAAAGCACAGGAAACATTAGATAAAGCGGCTATAACGCTTAATAAAAATGCAGTTCCTTTTGATGATAAAAGTCCTTTTGTAACATCGGGCATTCGTGTAGGCGTGCCAGCCATTACCACCAGGGGCTTAAAAGAAAATGATATGGAAAAAGTGGTCGAACTGATAGATACTGTGCTTAAGAATATGGATGATGAAAAAAATATTGCTTCTGTTAAAAAAGAAGTGGAAAAATTGATGAAAAAGTTTCCCCTATACCCGGAGTTGTAGAGCATAAAAACTTTATAGCAGGATAGAGTAACTTACAAGTTATATATGCGGCTTACCGAAAAAGAAGTAATAACAATAAAGAACAACATCTTATTATTTGATACAGATGCAAAAATTTATTTGTTTGGCTCAAGAGTGAATGACAAAGCAAAAGGCGGTGATATAGACGTATTAATAATTTCAGACAAAATTGGCTTCAATGAAAAATTAAAAATAACGACAGGCATTTTTAAAGAAATAGAAGAGCAGAAGATAGATCTTGTGGTAAAAAAAGATTTCAATGATGTATTTGTAAATATGATAAAACCTTATTTACAAAGCTTGTGAAACCTGAATTACTTTATTTAAAAGAAAATTTTGAGCAATAGCACATGAGTATGAGATGGATGCTTTAAAAGATATTTTGTATTTGCATTTAAAAAATCCTTACTCTTAAATAATGCTATAAAAAACGCAAAGGAATATTCTGAAAAATTTTATTAAATATGATTCAACGCATACAAACCTTATGGATGATACTGGCAGCTGCAATAATTTTTATAACATTAAAAGTTCCTTTTTATGCAGGTACACTCCTTGATGGTGGCCAGTTTCATAAACTGCTCGCTACAGATTATTTTATAATTCTCATACTTACCAGCGCATTGGGCACAGGCATGTTAATTAATATTTTTTTATATAAACACCGTAGTATTCAATCACGAATTATTATCATTTCAATAATATTGGAATGCCTTATCGTCTTTTTATACATAAAACAAACAACAAAATATTCAACAGGTAATTATACACTCTGGTCTGCTTTGCATATTTTTATTTTCATCTTCTTTATTCTTGCAGCAAGAGGAATTTATAAAGATTCAAAACTTATAAAAGATAGTAACCGGCTGAGATAATGAGATAATGTGCTGATATGATAATTCGTTAATCAAAGATATTTCCCTGTATAGCTTTCTTTTACTTTCTTCAATCCTGCGGGAACACCTGCGTACACTACGTTTCCGCCACCATCGCCTGCTTCGGGGCCAAGATCAATAATCCAGTCTGCTGATTTGAGCACATCGGTATTATGTTCGATCACAATAATAGAATGACCTTGCTCTATTAAGGCATTAAAAGATGCGAGCAATTTTTTTATATCATGAAAATGAAGGCCTGTAGTTGGCTCATCAAAAATAAAAAGTATGTCTCCCTGCCCTTTACCCTTGCCCAGAAACGAAGCAAGCTTTACACGCTGCGCCTCGCCACCACTAAGTGTATCAGAAGATTGCCCAAGTTTTATGTAGCCCAAACCCACTTCACTTAAAGGCTGAATTTTCTTAGCAACATCAGCGCCTGCGGCTTCAGATTTCTTATTACTTTTTTCTTTATTAAAAAAATCTATTGCCTCATCCACGCTCATCTCCAGCACATCATATATATTTTTTTCCTGGTAGGTTACTTCAAGTATCTCTTGTTTAAAACGCTTGCCACCACACACTTCGCATACCAAATGCACATCAGCCAGGAACTGCATTTCCACCACCTGCTCGCCTTCGCCTTTACACGCATCACATCTGCCTCCATCTACATTAAAAGAAAAATGCTTCGGCTGGTAACCACGCATCTTGCTTAAGGGCTGTTTGCTAAAAAGATCTCTTATTTCGTCGTAAGCTTTTATATAAGTTACCGGGTTGCTCCTTGATGATTTGCCAATAGGATTTTGATCAATCATTTCTACCTGGCTTATAAAATCTACATCGCCGGTAAGCCCTTTGTTTAAGCCAACTTTATCGGCTATTTCTCCTTTTAATTTTTTAATGGCAGGGTATAAAATTTGTTTTACCAGGGTTGTTTTGCCACTGCCGCTTACGCCGCTTACTGCACACAACACATTCAAAGGAAACACCACATCCACATCCTGAAGGTTATTTTGCCTCGCACCTTTTACTGTTATATTCCTGTTCCACTTGCGCACATGCTTTGGTGGCTCGATGGTTAACTTGCCGCTGAGGTATTGCCCGGTAAGGCTTTCAGGGTTATTTATTATTTCATCATAGTTTCCTTCTGCTATCACTTTGCCACCGAGGTGGCTGGCCAGCGGCCCCATGTCAATAATATGATCTGCCTCGCGCATCATCATTTCATCGTGCTCTACCACTACAACCGTATTACCCAAATCACGAAGATTTTTTAATACTACAATAAGCCTTTCAGTGTCTCTGGAATGCAGGCCAATGGATGGCTCATCCAAAATATATAAAGAGTTAGTAAGGTTGCTGCCGAGGCTGCGTGTAAGCTGTATGCGCTGGCTTTCGCCGCCGCTTAATGAGTTAGCAAGCCTGTTCATGGTAAGATAGCCTAGACCCACATCAAGCAATGTTTGCAGCCGGTTATTTATTTCAATTAAAATTCTTTTGGCAACGGTTTTTTCATAGTCAGAAAGATCTATAGTTTCAAACCATTTTATTAAATCTTTTACGGGCATTTCGCAAAGCTCACCTACATTTTTATTATTTATTTGCACATACAAAGCTTCTTTGCGAAGCCTGTATCCATGGCATTCTGTACAAAGTGTGCGACCGCGATACCTGCTTAACAAAACCCTGTATTGAACCTTATATAAGTTTTGCTCTACTTCTTTAAAAAATTCATTAAGGCCACCAAAATAACTGTTGCCAGTCCATAAAAGATCGTATTGTGCAGTTGTTAAATCAATAATAGGTTTATGAACAGGAAAGTCAAAATGACGCGCAGTTTGTATTAATTTTTCTTTCCACAGCCCAAGCTTTTCGCCGCGCCAGGGTGCTACTGCATTTTCATAAACACTTAATCTTTTATCCGGAATTACAAGGTCAGGATCAATGCCAAGGATCAATGAAAAGCCGCCACAAACGGGGCATGCGCCATAAGGATTGTTAAACGAAAATAAATTCGGCACCGGCTCTTCAAACTTTATTCCATCAAGCTCAAACTTATTAGAAAAATGTAAAAACTTATCATTATTTATTTCCAAAAACACTTCGCCTTCACCTTCATAAAAGGCAGTGTTTACTGAATCGGCCATACGATGTTTATCATCTTCATCAAACTCTTTTACTACCAGCCTATCAATAAGAACATAGGTTTTTTTATGGTTAAAAAAAGATGATATATTCTTTTCATCAATTATATCTTCTATTCTTATTATTTCTTTATCTGCATATATTCTTGAGAAGCCTTTTTGTATTAAAATGTTAAGCTCTTCTTTTACATCTCTGTTATGATGCTGCCTGAAAGCCACTAGCAGCAACACTTTATCACTTTTATTATTATTTTCAATAGCATTAATTACATCCTGCACATCATCTTTTTTCACTTCTCTGCCGCTAACCGGCGAAATGGTTTTTCCTATTCTTGCAAACAATAAACGAAGATAATCGTAGATCTCTGTCATGCTGCCAACTGTAGAGCGCGGTGTTCTTGCAATTACTTTTTGTTCTATAGCAATAGCAGGGCATAAACCTTTAATAAAATCAACATCCGGCTTGTTCATGCGAGCCATAAACTGCCGTGCATAAGCGCTAAGGCTTTCTGCATATCTCCTTTGTCCTTCGGCAAAAAGTGTATCAATGGTGAGCGACGATTTGCCAGAGCCTGATACGCCGGTAACAACAATAAGTTTATTGCGCGGTATTTCTACATCAACATTTTTAAGGTTATGAATTCTGGCACCTTTTATAAAAATATTGTTTGAAACAGGCTGGGTTGATCTTATTGATTTTTTTGAAGAAAGCTTAGATATATTCATGGAGCAGCAAAAATAAATCATTAGTAGTTTTACTAATTACCTGAGTAGTTTTGACCGATTTTGGAAGAATTATAACAAAATATTTTGATAATATTCTTTTTTATATAATTTCGGACAACCAATTATCCAGAAAGAGATGAAGAACCTTCTGCACTTTCCGCAAAATTTCTTGCATTTTTATTCTTCTTAATTGGATTCACAATTATCCTAAACCAAAAACCAAATCAGATTATGAAATCCATGACCAGCCTTACCGACCAACAATTAATTCACCTTTATGTTGATGGAGACACAGAAGCCCTATCCACATTGGTAAGTCGCTACAAAGACAAGATCTACACATCTATTTTTTTACTGGTAAAAGATAAGTATCTCGCAGAAGATATTTTTCAGGATGCTTTTATCAGGATCATTGACACCGTAAATGGCGGACGCTACACCGATGAAGGAAAATTTTTACCGTGGGCAATGCGCATCGCTCACAATCTCTGCGTTGATCATTTTAGAAAAGTAAAACGCAGCCCTGCAATTAAAACAAGTGATGATAAAGACATTTTTGATGTGCTTAATTTTTCTGAATTGGGCGCAGAAGAAAAAATGGTACAGTTTCAAAGCCACGACAGGGTAAGGCGCCTTTTAGAAATGCTTCCTGAAGACCAGAAAGAAGTTATTGTAATGAGGCATTTTGCAGATCTTAGCTTTAAAGATATAGCCAAGCTTACCAATTGCAGCATCAACACGGCACTGGGCCGCATGCGCTATGGCCTTATTAATCTTAGAAAAATAATGAATGAAAAGCAAATAGCTTTATAAATTTTGTAACCCCCTCAATTTTTAAATCCCTTTCCAAAAAAGAAAGGGATTTTATTTTCTTAAAAAATATATAAAACGGCATATAAAAAAACGGTTGCTTAAACTTTGGTATTTGTTTTATGTCCTTCTTAAAAAATTACTTATGAACAAATATCTTATTGCTTTTAGCGTCTGCTTGTTTTCAATTATCAGTTTCGCCAATGCGCAGATTGGCATTTATATGGGTCCGAGATACGGCAATCCTTACGCGTACAGGCACAGGCCGAGGCAGCAAAATAATCCCCCTTTTCAGCCATCGGTAAATCTTTCATTTGGCTATGGCTTTCCCAATCTTGACAAGTATGAGCTGCCTGATTTTGGAGGCCTTTATAAAGGAACCGCAAGTACCCAGCTTGGCCCTATTACAGGGGCTATAGATTACAGGTTCTCTCGTAACATGAGCATTGGTGTATTGGTTACACATGGTAAAGTAACTGTGCCTTATTATGATTATAATGAACCTTCATCTACCGTAATGACCGGCTCACTTGACAACTGGAGCTTTATGCTCAACTTTATGCGCTACCTGCCCGTGAACAGCGATAAGGTAACACCTTACTTAAGAACTGCAATTGGTATAAATACATGGCAGCAAAATTATACTGATGCGCAGGGAAATAAATTGAATGAAAATTTCAACCCTTCTGAGCTTGCTTACCAGGTAGGGCTTGGAGCAGATTTTTATTTATCAAAAAATGCAGGATTATTTTTAGAAGCAGGCTATGGCAAATATATTTTGCACGGTGGCCTTACTTTTAAATTTTAATTACTGATTACTTTATATTAAAAGCTGTCAATTATTTATATAATAATGACAGCTTTTTTTTATTAAATCACTCCTGAATATTTAATTGCAAATATTACAATTCGCTCTACATTTGCATCTTGTTTTTTCAAAACATACAGCGTGCAGTTTTTTTGTATTAGATCTAAATTTTATCTGTGAACAAAAATTTCAATAAGGCAACAGGCGCAGGATTGCTCATTGCTTTAGGAATTATTTACGGAGATATTGGTACCTCGCCACTCTATGTTTTAAATGAGATCATAAGGGATAAACCTATTTCGCCCGAGCTTATACTGGGTGGGCTTTCGTGCATCATCTGGACGCTTACTTTGCAAACAACTGTCAAGTATGTTGTACTTACCTTAAAGGCAGATAACAATGGTGAAGGTGGTATTTTTTCATTATATGCACTGGTAAGGCGTCAGCGAAAGTGGCTGGTATTCCCCGCAATTATAGGCGGGGCTTCACTTTTGGCTGATGGCATGATAACGCCTCCCATATCAGTAACGTCTGCTATTGAAGGCTTGAAACAGATACAGTTCTTTAGCAACATCGGCACCTCTACCATTGTTTATATTGTTATAGGCATATTGATCATTTTATTTTTTGCGCAGCAGTTTGGCACTGCTTCTATTGGCAAAATGTTTGGCCCTATAATGTTTATCTGGTTTTTAATGCTGGCAGTTTTAGGATCTTTTCACATTTTCGACGACTTATATATTTTCAAAGCTATTAACCCCTATTATGCTATAAGGCTTTTAACGCTTTACCCGGGTGGCTTCTGGCTTTTAGGCGGCGTTTTTCTTTGTACCACAGGTGCAGAAGCACTCTACAGCGATCTTGGGCATTGCGGCAGAGGCAACATTCGCATTTCATGGATCTATGTAAAAATAGCTTTGCTGCTTAATTATCTCGGACAGGGTGCATGGCTTTTATCTAAGCATACCGGAAAGATCTTTTCAAAAGCAGTGATTGATAACGGCTTTAATCCTTTCTATGGCATCATGCCGGAAAGCTTTAAGATCATTGGTATTGTTATAGCAACTGTTGCAGCCATTATAGCAAGCCAGGCCTTGATCAGCGGCTCTTTCACGCTTATAAGCGAAAGCATGCGCCTGAACCTTTGGCCAAAAATGAAGGTAAACTACCCAACCGAAGCAAGAGGTCAACTATACATTCCTGGCATTAATACTGTGCTATTCATTGGGTGTGCAGGCGTTACTTTATTTTTTAAAACGTCTACTAATATGGCGGCGGCCTATGGCCTGGCCATTACCCTTTGCATGATATCTACCTCTATTTTATTTACCAATTTTTTAATTTCCCGGAGAACACCCAAAATTTTTATCTACCTGTATCTTACGGTGTACATGATTATAGAATTAAGTTTTCTTTTTGCAAACCTCAGCAAATTTCCACAAGGTGGCTATGTAACTTTGATAATGGGCGGCGCGCTTTTCAGCGTTATGTATGTGTGGTTCAGGGCAAGAAAAGTAACGAACAGATACATAGAGTTTGTAAGACTGGAGCAATACCTGCCCACGGTGCAGGAACTTAGCAACGATCTTTCCATTCCAAAATATGCTACACATATTGTGTACTTAACAAGCGCTAATAATCCAAAAGAAATTGAGCATAAAATAATTTATTCCATACTCAACAGGAAGCCAAAGCGTGCAGATATTTATTGGTTTGTACATGTGCACACGCAGGACGATCCTTATACTTGTGAGTACAGTGTGGAAACTATTATTCCTAATGAAATTATCAGGGTAGAGTTCAGGCTTGGGTTTCGTATAGAGCCAAGGGTAAATATGATGTTTCGCAGGGTGGTGCTGGATATGGTGAGCAATAAAGAAGTAAACATTACCAGCCGCTATGAAAGCCTTCAGCGTAATAATGTTGTTGGAGATTTTCAGTTTATTGTTATGGAAAAATTTCTTTCGCAGGATAATGAATTGCCGTTTCTTGAAAAAATAATAATGAAATTATATTTCTGGATAAAACAAATAAGCCTGAGTGAAGAAAGAGGCTTTGGCCTGGAGCAGAGCAATGTAACAGTGGAAAAATATCCTTTAATTGTTGCCCCCATAAACAAGGTGAAACTTACTCGCATCTTCAACGATGAGCGATAAATTGATCGCTCATTTTACTTTAAAGGCAACAAAATAAAAATTATTAGCTGCGCCAATTAATTCAAGATTAAAATAATAGGAATTTACAAATTGCTGGTACGCCATAAACTCATGGGTGGGCACAGCAAATTCATCAAAAAAAATAATATCATCTTTCTTTAAAAAAGGCGCCAGGCTTGTAAGCACAAACAAAGTGGCAGTGTACAGGTCGGCATCCAGCATCACTATGTTTTTTTTATCATTATTAAAATGTTTCAAAAAGGCAGGAAGCGTTTGCTGAAATAAGCCCTGATAAAACTGCCCTCTTTGATCCTTTACAACGGGCATATTATGGCTGTTGGCAAAGGTTCCTTTTTTATACGGACCAAAATCTTCGGGCAGCCCTGTAAAAGTGTCGAAGCCATGAAACGTGCTGCCAGCCTCATTGTTAGCAGTCATCCACCAGTTGAATGAATGCCCGTCTGCAACGCCAAACTCAAGATAATTTACAGGAACGAGTAAATTTTCTTTTTCAATAATATAATTATACAAGTCAAAACGTTTGTTATAATTCCATTTACACGGGAAGTCGTTGAACGCAATATTCCTGTTTTCATTTACCCATTTGGAAAGCTTTGTCATCCACAACTGCTGCAGCCATAAACCGGTGCACCAGTTGAATAAAACATGAAGCCTAAGCCTGATGAAAGTTTTTTTTAAGAAACGTATGATGCTAAACTGCATTAGATTTTTGTTTAAGAAAACGGTGCATATTATTCAACAGAAACATTTTATATCTCGCTTAATTTAACCATGCTTTTATCTATTGTGATATTGTATTTCACCCCAATCTTTAAAGCATAATTTTCTTTATTATGGCTTACAGGAAAGTTAAAACAAACAGGATAATCATATTCTTTTACTGCATCTTTTATAACTTCTTCAGCGGTGCTTCCAAAAGGAACGGTTGTATCCTTTAGATCGGTGAAACCGCCTACTATCAAGGCTTTCAGCTTATCAAGCTTGCCGCTGCGCTTTAGCTGGTACATCATTCTGTCGATGTTATAAATGTATTCTCCCACATCTTCAATAAATAAAATTTTATTCTTAGTTTTTATGTCAGATGATGTGCCTGTAAGGTGCGCCAGTAATGATAAATTTCCACCCACTAAAATGCCTGATGCCTGTCCTTTTTTATTAAACGCATGTCCCTGCACTGAGTAGTTAGCCTTTTGGCCTGTTATTGCATCATACAGGCTTTGAATATATTGGTTAGCAAATTCACCATCATTAAATGCAGCAGCCATTGGCGCATGTAACGAAGCGATGTTATACTTTGAAAAAAGATGGCTTTGCAACACAGTAATATCACTAAAGCCAATGATCCATTTCGGGTTTTTTTTAAATTTTTTAAAACTAATGCTATCAATAATTCTTCCCAGCCCGTAGCCACCTCTTGCACAAAAGATCGCTTTAATAATATCATCGTTCATCATCTGCTGCAGATCATTTAAACGCTCTTCATCAGTGCCTGCAAAATAATGAAACTGGCTGCCTAAAGTTTTCCCTGTTATTACCCGGAAGCCCCAGTCAGTAAGCGTTTCAATAGTTTTGGCAGCTTTTTCAAGAGGCATAAAACCCGATGGGCATAATACCCCAATGGCATCGCCCGGCTTTAAATATGGAGGTATTATTTTCATTATTTTTAAAAACTACTTCTGATGTACATTACGCAACTCACTATACTTTTTCTAAAAGAACAACTTCTTTAGCGTTAATTGCAAGCTGATGCGGAACACCACATTTTAAAGCATAATTTTCTTTTTGATGGCCAACGGGAAAATTGAAACATACCGGATAGTTATATTCCTTTACCTTTTCCAGAACAATATCGTAGATCGTTTTTCCAAAGTCTTCCCCCGGGTCATCGGGTTTTATTTTATTGAAAGCGCCTACTATTAAGGCTTTTAGCTTATCAAGTTTGCCGCTGCGCTTCAGGTTCCAGAGCATCCTGTCAATACTGTATAAATATTCTTCAGTATCTTCTATAAATAAAATTTTGTTATCTGTTTTTATCTCAGATGCTGTGCCCGCAAGGTTTTGAAGGATAGATAAATTACCACCAATTAATAGTCCCTCTGCAAAACCATTTATATTATTACCATCAACCTCGCAACTATAATGCATCTTTTTACCTGTCAAACATTTTTGTATCGAGTTAAGGGAGTCAATTTGCTTTGGCTCAGCAACGCTCCAGTCTTTAGGAAAACTGTTGCACATTTTTGAATGAATAGTTGCTATTCCAAAGTTGCTGTTGATGTGCGAATGAAAAACTGTGGCATCGCTAAACCCAATAATCCATTTAGGATTTTTCCTGAATTTTTTAAAATCAATTTTATCAATAATACGCACAGCGCCATAGCCGCCACGACCCAGCATCACAGCCTTTATGTTATCATCATCAATCATTGCCTGAAAATCTTTTGCACGCTGCTCATCGTTTCCGGCGAATGTAAAATCACGCAGGCTAACTGTGTTCCCTATCCGCAATTGAAAGCCCCATTCTTTCATTTTATTTATTGCGGGCTGCAAATCATCTAAGGTAATATAACCCGAAGGACAGGTGATACCAATAACATCGCCGGGCTGTAGGTAAGGCGGGGCTTGCATTGCATCGTTTTCAAATAATGTGTTTACAAATTTCTTTGAAAAATGAGAAGCGTCATTAAGCGAACCGGCCGCTGCCAAAGGAATAACTGATGAAAGAAATTTTTTTCTGTTCATTGATAACAATTTTACACTTAAAATTATTATCGTCCAATTTCATTTATATAATTATAAATAAAGTTTTAAATAAAAAGCCCCACATGAGTTCGTTTGGGCATTGAAACGCTTTGAGGTATTTTTGCAAACCTTCAGTAAAGTTGCTGCTGGTGCATTATATGAAAGAGTTTAAGAGATATTTAATAACTGCAGCCTTACCTTATGCCAATGGGCCCAATCACATCGGCCATCTTGCAGGCTGCTACTTACCGGCAGATATTTATGTTCGTTATTTAAGAGCAAAAAAACTGGATGTAAAATTTGTAAGCGGCACCGATGAACATGGCGTTCCTATTACGATCCGGGCTATGAAAGAAGGTATTACGCCGAAAGAAGTGGTTGATAAATATCATACAATCATTAAAGACAGCTTCGCAGAAATGGGAATTTCTTTCGATATTTTCTCAAGAACATCTAATGAAGTTCATCATAAAACAGCATCTGATTTTTTTTTAAATCTTTATGAAAAAGGATTGTTTGAAGAGAAGCAAACAGAGCAGTTTTTTGATGAAGAAAAACAAACTTTTTTAGCTGACAGGTATATTACAGGTACGTGCCCGGTTTGCAGTTATGCCAATGCGTATGGAGATCAATGTGAAAATTGCGGCTCCTCATTAAGCCCGGAAATGCTTATCAACCCGCGAAGCACTTTAAGCAATGCGGTGCCGGTAAAAAAGAAAACCACGCACTGGTTTTTTCCTTTGCAAAATTATGAAAGTTTTTTGCGCCAATGGATATTGGAAGATCATAAAGAATGGAAAAATAATGTATATGGCCAGTGCAAAAGCTGGCTGGATAAGGGTTTGCAGCCAAGAGCAATGACAAGAGACAGTAACTGGGGAATAAAAGTTCCAAGCCCGCCGGCCCCCGAAGGCGGAGGCGGTAAAGTGCTTTATGTGTGGTTCGATGCACCAATCGGTTACATTTCTGCCACCAAAGAATTGCTTGAAAACTGGAAAGATTACTGGTATAAAGAAGATACCAAACTTGTGCATTTTATCGGTAAGGATAATATTGTTTTTCACTGCATTATTTTCCCTTCGATGCTGAAAGCACATGGAGATTTTATACTTCCTGAGAATGTGCCTGCTAATGAATTTTTAAATATCGAAGGGCAAAAAGTTTCCACCAGCCGCAACTGGGCTGTATGGGTTGATGAGTATCTTAAAGATTTCCCTGGCCAGCAGGATGTGATGCGTTATGTGCTATGCGCTAATGCGCCTGAAACAAAAGACAACGACTTTACCTGGAAAGATTTTCAGGACAGAAACAACAGTGAACTCGTTGCCATTTTTGGAAATTTTGTGAACAGAACTTTTGTGCTGATGCATAAATTATGCAAGGGAAAAGTGCCACCCTTACACGACGATATTTTAGATGAAAAGGATAAAGCTTTATTTACAGAAATTCAAAATACAAAATACAAAATTGAAGCCTCGATTGAAGAGTTTAAATTTCGTGATGCGCTTTTTGAAGTAATTGATCTTGCAAGAAAGGGCAATAAATACATGCAGGATAAGCAGCCATGGATTGTTGCGAAAGCGATAACCGACGATGGGCAACTGACAATCGTGTCTCAGAATATTATTGATAACTGCCTGCATATTTGTTTGCAGCTTTGTGCAAACCTTGCAGTATTTATAAATCCTTTTTTACCTTTTACTGCAAAAAAAATGATCCACATGATGAAGGTGGTAGATAAGATGCTGGATTGGGAAAATGCAGGAAAATCAAGGCTTCTAAGCGTTGGATATAGCTTAAGAGCGCCTGAATTATTGTTTAGAAAAATAGAGGATGAGGAAATAAATTATCAAATAGAAAAATTAAAAAAAGGATTAGTGCAAACAGATAATAAACATGAGCCAGCAACAGTTGCTGAAGCAAATACGACTGCAATAAAACAAATAAAACCTGAAATTGTCTTTGACGATTTTGCAAAAATTGATTTAAAAGTCGGAACAATTATCTCTGCTGAAAAAGTAGAAAAAGCTGATAAGCTTTTAAAGCTTGGGATAGACCTTGGTTTTGAAAAAAGAACAATACTTTCAGGCATTGCGTTGCATTTTACACCTAAAGAAATTATAAATAAACAAGTCGTTGTTGTTGCTAATCTCGCACCCAGAAAAATGAGAGGCATTGAAAGCAATGGAATGATATTGATGGCTGAAGATGCCAATGGAAAATTGCATTTTGTAAACCCTGATAATGCGATTGATAATGGAAGCGGGGTAACATAAATCCATTTGTATTTTCTTCATTGATAATTTTATTTATAAAAATGGTTGTTACATAAAAACATGCTGGCTTTATAATAAACAATGTTGGCTGTAAAATTAAATTAATATAAGCTGTAACTGTTGTTAGTAATACCTGAGCCGGAGACTTCATGCTATCTGTACGTAGTTAGCGCATCTGTTGAGCAAATTGCGACATCTGTCGGTCGCGCAGCATCAGCGTTGAGCAAATTTTTTTCCATCGGTAAGGCTAACCACGAAAATTAAATATATGATATTACGTTTTATATGCTACCTTATAATATCAATCAAAATTGAAGATGAGTATGTAATATCTTTTTCATAAACGTCTACGCTGTCTTTAGCTATATTTCCCTCAGAACTAATAACGCAGTGGAACACGATGATAATTCAAAAAAAGTGTTGCTAACTTTAGAGTTTATTGTACTGGTCATGTCTTGCTCAACATAAGGCTTGGAGTAGAGACAAGACCAGGGAAGAAGCAGGGTAATAAAATTTTACTGGATAAATACAGTGCCATAAATACATCAGGCATACATGTTCAAAAAAGATTGTACATTGGCATATACAATTGTACTAATATTTTAAATTCCCTAATATCAATTAACCATTTATTTATGAAAAATTTTCTTGCAGTCATTTTGTATTGCACTGTATTTCTCAATTTTATTTCCTGCGGTAAATCTGCAGAACCTGCCAGCGAAGGCAATTATATAAGTACTATAAAAACTAAAAATAGTTGTCCTGGCTGTATAACTGGCGAAGGAGTTTTAAATTTTAATTACTATGCAAACCGCAAATTGGCTTCTATCATAAGTTCGGATACCAATGGCATCTATTATAGCACTGTATTCAACTACAATGCACAATCACAATTATCAAGCGCAAACGAAAGCAACTCAGTTGCAGGTGACATAGCAACTTATACTTTTGTATACGATGCACAGGGAAGAATAGTAAAAAGAACCGGCACGCCAATACTCGCTAATCTGGTTATAAACGATGTAACATTTATGTACGATGCTAATAATAAAGTTGTTGGTGATTCTACACACAACCTTCAAACAGCCGTGGTAGCTAACTATCGTGTATTTGGATTTGATAATAACGGAAATATCGGCAGGATGACATACTACGATTTATTTAATGGAACACCGCAGCAAAGCTCTGTAGAAAACCTTACTTATAATAGCAAAATAAATCCTTATTATGTATTAAAGGATGTTTATTTTTTTTATGGAGATGATCCGCTATCATTAAGCCGAAACATGTTGATAAATCCTTCAACAAATACATCATATACTTATTTTAATAACGGTCTGCCAAGGCAAATGGTTTATAAAGACCCAGCCTCTGAATCTGAATCGGTGAGCAATTATGTTTATATGCCTTAAGCTTTATGATGCATTCTTTGTACATGTTGGTTTTCCAAATTTTATTTCCCAGCTGGTTCCCACTGCATACATTTATTCTATAATACATTTGCCATAGAACCCCAATGCCCCGCTTACATACTGAGCAATTGCAAAGTAGCACTACAAATCTTTATATGTCTCCTCCAGCATCGGGGTTCATTTCCAGATACCTTAAAATCGTAAAACAAAATTAAAGAATCATTCTAACCAAAAACGATTCTTTACCCTCTGTGCGCTAACATCAATAATAATACTTACTTAATTTAGCAGCATCTAAATTATAATATGCAAAAAAGAACTATAAAAAAAGTGGCAGTGTTGGGAAGCGGCGTAATGGGAAGCCGCATTGCTTGCCACTTTGCAGGCATAGGGTTACAGGTGTTGCTTCTTGATATTGCGGCCCCCTCTAACTCCCCCAAAGGGGGAGAACAAACGCCTCAACAAAAAAATAAGATTGTGAACGATGCGCTGGCAGCAACGCTGCAATCTAATCCCTCGCCGGTTTTTACAAAAGATGCAATAAAAAATATTACTACCGGCAACTTTGAAGACAACATGAAAGACATTGCAACTTCTGACTGGACGATAGAAGTGGTGGTGGAAAGGCTTGATGTAAAGCAATCAATTTTTAATGAAGTAGAAAAATACCGGAAGCCGGGAACACTCATTACTTCCAACACTTCAGGCATTCCTATTCACCTGATGGCTGAAGGAAGAAGCGATGATTTTAAAAAGCATTTCTGCGGAACACACTTTTTTAACCCACCGAGATATTTAAGGCTTCTTGAAATTATTCCTACCTCATTTACATATAAAGAAGTTGTTGATTTTTTAATGCATTATGGCGATTTATATCTTGGTAAAACAACAGTGCTTTGTAAGGATACGCCGGCCTTTATCGCCAATAGAATCGGGGTGTTCAGCATTATGTCCATCTTTCATATTATGGATAAACTTGGGCTTACCATTGATGACATTGATGCGCTGACAGGCCCGCTGATAGGCCGTCCCAAGTCTGCAACTTTTCGCACCGCTGATGTTGTAGGCATTGATACTTTGGTGAAAGTAGCTGCCGGTGTAAAAGATAATTGCCCTTATGACGAAGCTTTGCAAACTTTTGAAATACCTGCATGGCTGCAAAAAATAGTGGATAATAAGTGGCTTGGAGACAAGACAGGACAAGGTTTTTTTAAGAAAATAAAAAACAATACAGGAGAAAAGGAAATTCTTACCCTTGATCTTAATACGTTTGAATATGTGCCCCGAAAGAAATCAAAATTCGCATCAGTTGAGGCTGTAAAACCTGTTGAAAGCCTTAAGCAAAGGATACAAATTTTATCAGAAGGAAAAGATAAGGCAGGAGAATTTTACAGGCTTTTTCATTACGGCCTATTCTCTTATATTGCCAACCGCATTCCGGAAATCAGTAATAATTTATACCAGGTTGATGATGCAATGAAAGCAGGCTTTGGATGGGAGATTGGCGCTTTTGAAACATGGGATCTGCTTGGGGTAAAACAAACGGTGGCCGCCATGAAAGCCAATGAAAACAAGCTTCCTGAATGGATAGATACCTTTTTAGCCGAAGGCAATACTACTTTTTATAAAATAGAAAATGGCAGGCGTTTATGCTACGATGTTTCTTCAAAGAAATATGAAATGATTGCGGGAAGCGCATCGTTTATTATTCTTAGTGATCTTAAAGAAAAGATTGTTTGGAAGAACAGCGCATGTAATTTATATGACCTCGGACATGACGTTGTTGGCTTGCAATGGAATACAAAAATGGGAAGTATTGGCAGCGAAGTGTTGGAAGCTATGAACAAATCTATTGCGATAGCAGAAGAAAAATTTAAAGGGTTGGTAATTGCTAATGAAGGCCCGCAGTTCAGCGCTGGTGCTAACGTGGGAATGATTTTTATGCTCGCTGCGGAACAGGAGTATGATGAGCTTGATCTCGCCATCCGCATGTTTCAAAACACGATGATGCGGGTGCGTTATTCATCCATTCCTGTAGTAGTTGCGCCGCATGGCTTAACGCTTGGTGGCGCTTGCGAAATGAGCCTTCACGCAGATAAAGTGCAGGCTGCGGCCGAGAGTTATATCGGGCTTGTGGAGCTTGGCGTTGGCCTGATACCTGGAGGTGGCGGCACAAAAGAGTTTACCCTGAGAGCTGCAGATGAGATGCATGCAAATGAACCGGAAACAATAACATTGCAAAGCAGATTTCTCACTATTGGTACTGCAAAAGTTTCTACGTCTGCGGCAGAAGCATACCAGTTAGGCATTTTAAGAAAAGGCATAGATGATATAAGCATGAACCAATCGAGAAGAGTTGGCGACGCTAAGAACAGCGTGCTGGAACTGTATGGTAACGGTTATGTAACACCCGTAGAAAGGAAGGACATAAAAGTGTTAGGAAGATCGGTGTTAGGAATGCTCTATGCAGGAATAAATGGAATGTTTCGTGGAAATTATATATCGGATTATGATGTGAAGATTGCTAAAAAACTTGCTTATGTTATGTGTGGCGGTGATCTCAGCGAGCCCACATTAGTGAGCGAACAATATTTGCTTAATCTTGAAAGAGAAGCGTTCCTTAGCCTTTGCGGAGAAAAGAAAACTTTAGAAAGACTGCAAAGCGTTTTGAAAACAGGTAAGCCGGTAAGAAATTGAATAGAATGAAAAGTTACTTTGTAAAGTGGTAAAAAATGTAAAGGCCGGGACATAGAATTATTTTCATAAAAAGTTCCTTAGCGGCAAAACGATTCATGTGATTCTTGAAGCTATAGTCACTGAACCCCATTTCTAACAAACGGCTACCACAAAGAAAAGTAAATACTTTGCAACCAAATGTTCTCAGTAAATTAATTCATTTATTTGTCAATAAGTTTCCATCCTTAAAAAAATTTTTAATTCATCATAATATAATATATTCGGTATAAATTATCGTTTCTATCAATTCCGATACTGCTATAACTACTGATAAACTACTGGAAGGCGGCGGAGAAATGGGCAGTATCATACGCGGTTACCATTGGGAACAAACATCCCTGGGAGATCCCTGCTCATGGCCGGAAAGCCTTCTGCTTACGGTAAGTATAATGCTTAACACCCGTTTTCCTATGTTTATTTTTTGGGGTGCCGAGCAAATTTGTTTTTATAATGATGCCTACCGCCCAAGCCTTGGCGATAATGGCAAGCACCCAGCCATTGGTAAACGCGGCAAAGAGGTGTGGCCGGATATATGGCCGGTAATTAACCCCTTGATTGACGATGTTCTTTACCATGGTTTGTCTACATGGAGCGAAGATCAACTGATACCTATATTCCGTAACGGGCACATGGAAGATGTGTACTGGACTTTTAGCTATAGCCCTATAAAAGGTAAAACAGGCGATGTGGAAGGCGTACTTGTTATCTGTAGTGAAACAACTGAAAAAGTGAAGTCGTTACATACGCTCAAAGTTTCAGACCAGCGCTTTCAAAACCTGGTGAGAGATGCCACCATCGGCATCATTGCATTAACTGGCGAAGAAATGAGAGTAGATATTGTGAATGAGTTCTATGCACAATTGGTAAACAGGGCGCGAAACGAATTATTAAACCAGCCCTTGTTTTCTATCATACCGGAAGCGGAGGAAGTCTTTAGCCCCATACTTGAAAAAGTAAGAATCACGGGTGAGCCACTTTTTTTATATGAGCAACCTTACTTTGTACATGTAAATGGAAATAGAAAGGAGGGATATCTGGATGTTGTTTATCAACCTTATAAAGAAAACGATGGTACCACTGCGGGTGTTATGGTTCTTTGTTACGATGTAACCCGCCAGGTAGTTGCAAAGGAAAGGATTGAAAAAAGTGAACAAAAATTCAGGCGACTAATTGAAGAATCGCCTATACCTATGTGCCTGTACACAGGTTTGGACATGAAGATTGAAGTAATCAATGATGAGCTGCTAAAAGTGTGGGGGAAAGACAAGTCTGTTATTGGTAAAAATTTAAAAGACGTATTGCCAGAGCTGGAAAGCCAGCCTTACCTCGCCTTATTGCAGGATGTATATATTAAGGGTATCCCCCAGGCATTTAAAAACGCCCCATCGTACGTAGTAAAGGACGGCATTGACACCACCTTTTATTTTGACCTTTGGTACAAGCCTGTATTTGATGCGGATGGCAAAGTATATGGAGTGGTGGCATCCGGCACGGATGTTACAGAGAAAGTGATTGCACAAAAGAAAACAGAAGAAAGTGAGTTCCGGTTCAGAAGCATGGTACAAAATGCTACGGTAGCCATTGCTCTTACCAGGGGGACGGATATGATTTTTGAAAGCATTAACGAACCCATGATGCAGCTTATAGGCAGATATGACAACATTATTGGAAACCCTCTTTTGCAGGTATTGCCTGAGTTAGCGGGTCAGCAGGTGAAAGATTTACTGGATAATGTTTTCAAAAATGTGGAAGCTTTCCAGGGAAATGAAATACCTGCTACCCTGCTGATAAATGGTAAAAGCGAAGATCGCTTTTACAACATATCCTATATTCCTTTATACGAAAACGATGCAGTAAACTACATATTGCACATAGCCATTGATGTAACACAGCAGGTAACCTCAAGAAAAAAAGTGGAGGAAGCAGAGGAAAGTGCACGCCTCGCTATTGAGTCAGCGGAGCTGGGCACTTATAAAATATGCCTCGTGACAGATGATATGGATACTTCCGAGCGATTTAATACAATATGGGGCAGCCCTAATTGCAAACTTCCAAGATCAGAGTTCGTCTCTTACATTCACCCTGATGACAGAGCAACAAGAACAGAAGCACACAACCAATCTTTGATAACAGGAAAACTTCACTATGAGGCCCGGCTGGTACACAAAGATGAAAGCTTACATTGGGTACGCGTTAATGGAAGAGTACAATATGATGAGGCCGGACAGGCTAACTGTTTAATAGGAGTAATACAGGACATTACCGAACATAAAAGCCTGCAGCAGCAGAAAGATAACTTTATTGCCATGGCAAGTCACGAGCTGAAAACGCCTGTAACCAGTATTAAAGCAATGATGCAAATAGTAGAACTGATGCTTTTAGACCGGGGAGCAGCCAAGGAAGCTGAAATGGTAAGAAGAATGGATACACAACTAAACCGGCTTACCAAACTTATCTCTGATCTCTTGAACATTACCAGGCTTAACCTTGGCAAGCTTGAGTATCATCGCAGCTCTTTTAATTTTAACGACCTTGTAGCAGAGATGGTCAGCGATCTGCAGTTGACTACCCAGCAACACACGATAGATTGTAAATTATCTAAACCTGCACAGGTATTTGCAGACAGGGAACGAATCGGCCAGGTATTAACCAATTTTTTATCAAATGCTATCAAGTACTCTCCTGATGCAAATACCATATATGTTTTTACGGAAATTAATAATAATGATGTGATTCTTTGTGTACAGGATTTCGGTATAGGTCTCCAGGCAAATGAGAAGGATAAAGTATTTGAGCAATTTTATCGGGCCAATAGCAAGACTCATCAAACCTTTCAAGGCCTTGGACTTGGCTTATTTATTTCTTCAGAAATTATTAAACGTGAAAATGGGAAAATCTGGGTAAACAGCACCACCGACGAAGGCGCTACTTTTTGTTTTTCATTGCCTTTGGTATAAAGGTTTCAAACAAATAGCGGTCTTATTTTACGTTTCCAACCTGGTTTTAAAACCGGTTCTTCTTATTACAATTCCGAAAGATGTACTATCTGGTTTTTGCAATCAAAAGTTGTAATGAGGTTTATACCATAAAGAGCTGTTCAATAGTGTTTATTTAAAAACATTCATGCCATTTAAACATAATAATAAAATAATGGAGACAAATTATTAAAGATATTTTTGCTGAAAATTAAAAATTACAACAATGCTTTCAACATATATCGGTTATCTCGCAGCCATCGGCACCACCGTTTCCTTTTTACCGCAGGTGATAAAAACATGGAAAAGCAAATCGGCAAAAGATCTTTCGCTTGGCATGTTCCTTATTTTTTTTATCGGCACAGCGCTTTGGCTTACTTACGGAATAATGGTTAATGACAAGCCCGTGCTTATTGCAAACCTTGTAACACTGCTGCTTTCCGGGATTATTTTGTTTTTTAAACTGAAGTATGGGAAGAATTAATCAGACCGATTTGTACAGTAGTGTTGGGATAGTTTTAACAGCCGTGTCCTGCCTGGCTTAAGGCTTGGAGTAGAAAACACGGCCTGGGAGTAAGACAAATAGCGGTCTTATTTATGTCTCCAGCCTGATTTCCAACCGACCTCTCCTATTACAATTCCGAAAGCTGTACTATCTGGTTCTTGATGGCATACAAGGCAAGGCCCGTGCGGGTTTTCAAATCCAGCTTCTCACATAGCTTATCGCGGTAGCCTTCAACCGTACGAACGCTTACAAACATTTTATCTGCAATTTCCTTATAGCTCATTTCTGTGCAGACAAATTTTAGAAATTCAATTTCCCTTTCAGTAAGTTTAATAAAAGTAGCCACCGGGTTTTTGTGATCTACAATATCTCTTACGCTTCTCAGCACTTTACTGGTGATAAGCTCATTGTAGTAATAGCCCCGGCTCATCACTTCGTCGAAGGCAGTGCGCAGTTCATCAGGTTCCGCATCTTTTAATACATAGCCTCTTGCACCACTCTTTATCATTTTTATGATAGCCGTTTCTGAATCCATGGTACTGAGCGCAAGCACCCGTATATCCGGGTATTTATTCAGCAGCCATTCTGCCGTGGCGTATCCGTCCATCTCAGGCATATTAATGTCCATTAGCACAATGTGCGGCAACCGCTTTGGGTTTAGCTGCGCAATAAAATCTTTACCATTAGCCGCATCAAACAACACCTCGTAATTTGGAAAAAGGTTTATAAGTGTAAGCAAACCTTTTCTGAACATAGTGTGATCATCTGCAATAGCTATTAGTGTTTTATCAGGCATAAGGTGAAATGATTGTGATGGTGGTTCCCATGTTTATAATACTTTTTATATGCGCCTCGCCGCCTATTAATGTTGCACGGTTCAGGATGTTCTGCAGGCCAAGCCCATCCTTTTTTTCTTTCAGTTGCTGGTCGAAGCCTATGCCATTATCTTTTATATCAATTTGTAATTTCTCCGCTTCATAGCAGAAACAAATATCAATGTTAGTTGCGTTCGAATGTTTCAGAATGTTGTTCAATGCTTCTTGTATAATGCGGAAGATGATTAGCTTCTTTTGCTCCTGCAGGTTTTGTTCTGTGCCTTCTATACGTATGTCAGTAAGCATTACCCCTGCCCGGCTGATGCGCTGCAGCTCATGCTGCGTTATTTCCGGCAGGCTGGAAATCTGTATCCTTTCCGAGCTTAGACTCTTGGCAATATCCCTCAAGTCAGTCAACGCTTTGCTTACGCTATCCTTCGCATCGGCCAGTAACGTTTTATTCAGCGTATCACCCTTACCAATTATATTGAGCTGCACCTTAGCCAGGCTTAATGTTTGCCCCACATTATCATGTATCTCCTTACTTATAGTATTAAAAGTTTGCTCCTGCATTTCAAGCTTACTTCCCAGGAGTTCTCTTTCAAATGTAATCTTAAGCTGCTCTTTTTCTCTTACAGACTGCAATTGTTTTTTTTGATATACCAGCACCAGCATGATAATACCGGCCGCAAGTATCAACAATAAAGCAGCTATAATAAAAATGAATGTGAGTACCGAAATTAATAGTATTTCCTGCGGTAATATATCCATAAGCTGCCTGATATAGAAAGCACTGAACTAAGAAAAAGAATTACATTCTGAAAAGACCATGCAATGCCTCTCTGATCCGCTGTTTCCACATTATTGTAAAATAAGATAATAACAAAGCCACCCAAAAAGTAAAGCAAATAACCGGAGACGAGCCAAAAGTCAAATTGATATAAAAGGTTTAGTTCTGTCACATTGCTTATCAGCTGCTCAAAATATAACAGTGCATAAATAACAATGCTTAGGAAGGTGACAGCGAACACAATTGTATTTACCTCATATATTTTTCTTAATACAATGTCGCAAAGTAGAAACAAAATCACATTAACGCTGCATAATATATTAATGACTGCTTTTTTTATTTTACTAAATAAAATTGATTTGAAATAAAATGAAAAAAAGCATATTGTTATAAGAAAAAAAATATTGTAGAGCAATTTATTAATAAGATCATTTTTTGTGCAGCACGCAATTATCAGCATTACTGCCGCAACAAAATAATATAAAAAAAGACTTACTGTTTTTTTCATTTTTATTCTTCCAGCCATCAAGAAAACCGAGATGATATACACCACGTAGGAAAGCGGTTCAAGGTAATTTTTAAGTAAGTCTTTCAGGTTATAAGTTTTACATGTTATTAATGTATAAGCTTGTTACTGTTCATTTAGCAAGGCCTCGGGCAGGGGCCTGCTTTAGCTTTGCTAACTTCTTCTTCGCAATGGTTAGTTCCTATAGTATGCGAATGCATCTCCCATTCACCCTCTCCGTTATAAGTGTAAGTACCTTTAGCAATAATAAATTTTACATCAGGATTGCTTAAGATTGTTTCGAGTTCTTCTCTTTGAAATTTAAGGTCGAAGCTGAATTCATTTGGCATAAAAAAAATTTAAAGTTTTTGAATAATTGTTTATCGAATGTACCGATTTTGTAACCCTTAGTAATCTTATCAGAGTTTTTTTTTATAATCCTTTCATGCAAATTCTTCTATAATTAGTTTTTTAGCGGGGGTGTTTTCACGCAATTTGCTACCGTAAAAAAACGGTACTAATTAATCGTACGAGAATGAACACAGCTTACAAACCACGATCAGCGTGTTTTTCACCCACTTACCTGCTGTAATTAAACGGTGGCTAATTTCCGTCCTTTCACTCTTTCTATCGCTTTTGCATGAATGTAATTTTACATCATAATTAAAAACATTTAAAACAATTAAAAACAAAAACATGAAAAAGAATCTTTTAGCAATCGCAGGTATCTTATCTCTCATGATAACAACCGGCAAATCTCAGGCGCAAAGCTTAAACAGCGTGCCCATGGAAAATGTAAAAGCTATAGTAATTAACAGCTCCGTTTTTCCCGAAACAAAAAGCACTGCTACAGCCGCCGACCTAAGCACTATCAATGTAAAAGCAGTAAAAAACTTTAAAAGGTCTTATAAAGATGCCAGCAACGAAACTTGGGCTACAACGGCAGATGGTTTTACCGCATCCTTTAATGCTGCCGGTATTAGCAATAAGATCTTTTATGATACAAAAGGAAAATGGAGCGGATCATTAAAGGGCTATACAGAAGATAAGATGGACGCAGATGTTAGAAGCATAGTTAAGAACTCTTATGCTGGTTATAAGATAAACTATGTAAAAGAAGTAGAAACTCCTGCATCACTCGGCGCTCCTACTTACATTGTTTACATAGAAAATAACAACTCTATTAAGCTGGTAAGAGTATGTAATGGTGACATGGATGTATACCAGGAGTTTCAAAAACAAAAATAAATACAATAGCATCTACTGTAGTTAGGCTTAAGCCATCTTTTTAAGGTGGCTTTTTTATTACATCCGGATAATACAAAGGAAAGTTATTACTTTATCCTGTTAAATTTTATTGTTATTTAAACTTTTGCCTGGTGACATGTCTTATCTTAATATTTGCCGTATTACTTTTAATTCATGATTTCCTTCAAAAAATCTTTCCTGTTTATTATTGCTTTACTTACAAGTCAGCCGTTTCTTTCTGCTTTTCTGAACGCGCCTCAAATTCATGCAAGGCATTTAAAATTTCCTTATAAAGCAGCCGGACTTTCTGAGTGGGCTGCTGCTGCACATCTTTTGAGTCGTTTTACATTTGGTGCAACTCCCGGGCAGATAGATGCAGTAGTACATGAAGGTTTGGAACATTGGTTTCAGGATCAACTAAAGGCATCATTACCCGATCCTTACATGGATTCACTTTTAAATAAATATGATGCTCTCAGGCTAACTAATGAAGAAGTAGTTGATATATTTCCTACAGGCGGCCGGGAGGTACGCATGGCTGTGAAGGATGGTATAATTAATAAAGATTCAGTGGGCCGGGAAGTGAATAAGAAAGCTTATAATGAAATATTAGATGCTTACATGAAGACAAAGAGACTGAGGCCGCAGCAGGAACTTTACAAGCAGTTTACCAGTCAAAAGATACTTCGGGCAGCCTATAGCCAAAACCAGCTGCAGGAAGTAATGACAAGTTTCTGGTTCAATCATTTTAATGTAGCTATAGTAAAAAATGATTGTGCAGAGTTTATTCCCGCTTATGAAAGAGATGTAATTCGCCCGAATGCTTTAGGCAATTTTGGAGATCTGCTGCTTCATACGGCGCAATCGCCTGCCATGTTATATTACCTTGATAATTTTAGCAGTTCAGTTGCTGCCGACACGTCTAAGTTGCATTTGAAAGGTAACCCCGCTAAGCCACAGCAATTGCAGGGGCTTAATGAAAACTATGCCAGAGAAGTAATGGAATTGCATACTTTAGGAGTAGATGGCGGTTATACCCAGAACGATGTAACCCAGGCCGCCAGGGTATTTACAGGCTGGACGGTATATCCTTTAGGGCACTTTTATAACAGAGATAATAACAAAGAACAGATCACCAAAGATTCAAGCCGCACAAAGGGCTATGTGCATAACGGCGATTTTCTTTTTAACCCCAGGCAACATGATACAGGTAATAAAATTGTTTTGGATCGTGTATTTTCTGGAGACAGTGGCTATGAAGAAGGTGTGCAGCTACTTGACATGCTGGCGCATCATCCATCTACGGCTGCATTCATTTGCAGGGAGATTGCGATAAGATTTGTCAGTGATACGCCTGCAGTAAGCCTGGTTAATAAAATGACACAGACGTTTATTAAAAAAAATGGTGATATAAAAGAGTTACTTATCACTATGGTAAGCTCACCAGAGTTTTGGGCAAGTTCTGCTATAAAGAAAAAAATCAAGTCGCCTTTTGAACTGGCTATAAGTTCAGTAAGAAGCCTGAACGCTCATATAGATGATCCGGCACCATTGAATAACTGGATAAGTAAAATGGGAGAGCATATGTATAATTACCAGGCTCCAACTGGGTTTCCCGACAGAGGCCAGTATTGGATTAATACAGGTTCGTTATTAGACCGCATGAATTTCGGGCTTGCTTTTGCAAGTGGCAGGGTTCAGGGTATTTCGCTTAATCTTTTGGCGCTTTCTAATAATCATGAACCGGAAAGCGCTGCTGCAGCACTGAGGATTTTTGGCAAAAAAATGGTGCCATTAGGCGATTCTCTGCAAATGGAAAAAAGATTGAGCCCACTGCTTAATGATCCTGCTCTTTCACAAAAGGTATCTGCGGCTGCAGCTAAAAACCCTGCAATGAATGAAAATGCAGATAGCTTGCGGAAATTATCAGAATCATTGGCATTACAAAGATTGAAACAAAGTAATATTATGTTATCCCAGGTTGTGGGCGTTCTCATTGGTTCTCCTGAATTTCAAAGACGATAAATTTAAATAATTCAATCATGGTATCAAGAAGAGGTTTTATTAAAAGTGGTGGCCTTGCCCTTATTGGTGTAGGACTGATCGGTGGCATTCCCGCTTTTGCAGCTGAAACAGCATTATTGGAAAAGAAAAAAAAGCCTTACGGCAAAACAAAAACCCTGGTATGCATTTTCCAGCGCGGGGCTATGGATGGTTTAATGGCGGTTACACCTTTCACTGATAAGTATTTGCAGGCTGCCCGTCCTAATTTATTTATGACCGCAGCTTCTGCTTCAGTATCAGGTGCAGCACCTCTTATTGATCTTGATGGCAGGTTTGGATTGCATCCTATGCTTACCTCTTTTGAACCTCTTTTCAGAGAAGGAAGGCTTGCCATTGTTCATGGCATTGGCTCGCCCAATAATACAAGATCACACTTCGATGCACAGGACTACATGGAATCTGGCACTCCTTTTAATAAAGGCACTTCCAGCGGCTGGCTGAATCGTGCTGTGGGACTTTCAGGCCACGATGCAGCCACACCTTTCCAGGCAGTAAGTCTTACTTCTGCATTACCCAGATCTTTTTATGGCGATAACAAATGTATAGCAATAAGTAACCTGCAGGATTTTGCTTTACAATTACGCGGCAATCCCAATAGTATGAATGCTGCAGCAACCAGCTTTGAGGATTTATATGATGAAACCGCACCAGGGCTTCTTCAGCAAACTGCCAAAGAAAGTTTTGACGCTCTGAAACTTTTGAAACAATCTGATATAAAAAATTATAAGCCTGCCAACCAGGTTGTGTATCCTTCAACGGCTCTTGGCAATTCCCTTAAGCAAATAGCGCAGCTTATAAAAATGAATGTAGGTCTTGAGGTAGCTTTTGCAGAGCATGGAGGCTGGGATACGCATTTTAACCAGGGGGCCGCTACAGGCGTTTTTGCAAATAATGCAGCTGATCTAAGCAATAGTATTTCAGCTTTCTGGTGCGATCTTGAGGCTTTTCAGGATGATGTAGTGGTAATGACGATGACAGAATTTGGCCGCACCGTACATCAGAATGGCACAGGGGGAACAGACCACGGCAGAGCTTCCTGCAATTTTATTTTAGGCAACAAAATACATGGAGGCAAAGTACATGGCAATGTAGGAGAACTTGCTCCAGAAAATCTCGAAGATCAAAGAGATCTGCGGGTTACTACGGATTTCAGAAGTGTGTTCAGTGAAGTGGCAGACAGCCACCTTCATCTTCATAACGATCGTATCCTGTTTCCCGATTGGTCAGGGCACGGGATAGGTGTAATGCAAGCATAATGCCCGTTGCAACAACTTTAAAATGGTTTGATTTATGTATTTAAAAAATAAAGAAAATAGAGTTCTTTCTGGTATAATTCTATTTTAAAATTCTATATGCCCTCTGATACCAAATACATGAACAGGCCCTCTGTCTTTATTATATGCAGGATTATTTACAAATTGATAATCTATGGTAAGCCAAGTGAGCAGAAAGATGTGCATTGTAAAAGGTTTCAATAATTGCCTCATGCGCATAGTTTAATGCGCCATCTCCAATAATAAAACCATAGCCGTGAGACTTTAAAAAATTACGATGATCTTTTGATATTCCATTTAAAACTGAGGCAATCCCCCATACATCATCTGGCCGTTTCCATTTATTTCCTTTTTTCCATGGCTGTGTTTCTTTACACGCTTTTGTGCGCTGGCAGAACAAATTATTAAAGATATTTTTGCTGAAAATTAAAAATTACAACAATGCTTTCAACATATATCGGTTATCTCGCAGCCACCGGCACCACAATTTCCTTTTTACCGCAGGTGATAAAAACATGGAAAAGCAAATCGGCAAAAGATCTTTCGCTTGGCATGTTCCTTATTTTTTTTATCGGCACAGCGCTTTGGCTTACTTACGGAATAATGGTTAATGATAAGCCCGTGCTTATTGCAAACCTTGTAACACTGCTGCTTTCCGGGATTATTTTGTTTTTTAAACTGAAGTATGGGAAGAATTAATCAGACCGATTTGTACAGTAGTATTTGGATAGTTTTAGCAGCCGTGTCCTGCCTGGCTTAAGGCTTAGAGGAGGGACACGGCCTGGGATTAGTTTATATTTGAATGTTTGACAATTTATATTAAAGCCTTTTGACAATTTGTAATTAAAACTAATTGCAGTTCGGATTTGATGTTTCAATAATTTTTCCAACTTTATTAGTTTTAAATGTCGCTATAAATGGTCCTCTGTCATACCCATTTTCTACAGTCACTCTGTAATTACTATTTTCTTGCAACGTTAATTTATAATCGTCAAGTGTTTTGTCGTTGAATGTGACTTTTGCAATATTATTTTCTTGGTTAAAATATATTATAGATTCCGTCCCTTCTAAAGTTATAGTTGTGCTATCATTTTCAATTGTCAATCTTTTCAAACCTGTTTTATTACATGAAACTAAAGCTTGTCTATTAATGTCAATATAAATAGAGTTTACTTCAGAACAAACGTTTAATAAAACACAAACAAAAGCAACAACGAATAAAATATTTTTCACAAAATAAATTTAGTCAAATGAATTAAGTTTTATCCATTAAGAGTTCTCACTGTTGGCGCAAGCATCAGCTTGTGCCTTATTATTTATGCTAATGTAATCAATATTTCATACCGTGATACTTACAATATATAACCTTATTGTATTAAATCTTATAAGTAGCACAAGCTGATGCTTGCGCTAATGGGGGAGACACGAACCACGGATGCTAGGCGCGAGAAAAGACATATTGTACGCAGCTCTCCCATTCAATAGTTTATATCAATCGTATTATAGCCATTTGCCGTACAAAGGGTTGAGTCTATCTGTTCTGTAAAATCGCCAAGCCCAAATGTCTTGTCTGACTTTACTTTGGTATAGATACCAGCGGATGTTTCTGTCTGAATAACTGTGTCACGGGCAAACTGCGGTCCAGTAATAAGATAATCAGTGCTGGCTGAATTGCGGCTGAAGGAATGTTCAACTGAAAAGTATTCAAAGCTGTCGCTTTATACCCTGTGAAGCCTAATGGTTAAGTTTGCTTTTGGATACATTGCAAAGTCAATGTTTTGAAGCCCTGTAGGCTCATACTCAAATAAACTTTCTTTTAAATGGCCATCATTGCTTTGTAAATAGCCTGACTGAACAGTAACTTCTACACCTAAATTATTTCTTTCAAATAAGGACGAATCTATATTGATATCAAAAGAAAAGTTTCCATCTTTATTTGTTTTTCCTTTAAAAATTAATTTAGGTGAAGGCGCAAATCCACCCATTGTAAAAGATGCAAACCAACTTACTGTAATCGGAATATTAGAAAAACCTTTGTTTGTCGAGGCATCATAAGCTCGTCCATTAATTTTGACAGACACACAATTCCCTTTACATTTAATTTCCTCTTTTTTACAAGATGTGATACTTCCTGCAATTACGAGTACAATTAATAAAAACTTTTGCATATAGGAAGTTTTTGGGTTACGCCCAACGTTTAAGGCTTTGTGCAGGCGGGGAATAGAATTACTTCTGCTGGAACCGTAGCCAAATATATAATTAAAAGTTCAATGTTATTACTGTTGCCAAATTTATAGAGTCAAGCTAATTACTTAAGGGGTGGGCAGGTGTCCCTCGTCCATTGCAGAGCACCCCACGGCAGGTGTCCCCACCTGCCGCATTGATACTTGCACATAGCTGATGTTACAAAGTCAAGCCCCAATAACGCCAAACCCCATGTTGTGTGTAGTGCTTCTTCTTTTAGGGTTGTCCAACAGGTTTCGTTTTGCTTTCAGTCAATTGCTTTTTGATGTAAGCTTTTAATTCGTCAAAACTCATGTTCTGCGTTTCAGCACTTATTTTGTCCCTTATGTCACGCATCATTTTCACTGCGTCAAATGTTTTTGTTGTGTTAGTTGTCTCCATAATTTACAAGGTCTTTTGGGCTTCTGATTTCAATCATTGAATAGCCAAGTCGTAGGTTAACAGAATTGTAGCCCTTAATCCTGTCAAGGTTTACGATGTGCTTAAAATTCCAACTTGCCAGTACATCCACTTTATGAATGGTCGCCAAAGCAATATGCCTGCAATCTTCTAAACTTGTCCTGCCAACAACTTTGTCCGATATGTAAGTGTCTGCTAACTTAATTGCATCTTCTGTTAGCTCAATACGTTCAAACTTGTCAGCAGAATATTTTAATAAATGCTCCCGAACCTGAGTTGGTGCATTTATCAATTCTAAGTCAAGCAGGTCAGAAACAACAAAAATGATTTCGTTGTCTTCAAGTCGCTCAAACAGTTTGATAGTCGCTTCTTTGAACTCTTCATCAAAGTAACCGCCAACAATTGAAGTGTCAATATAAATGCGTTGTTTCATCAAACAAAGATAGTCAAACTGATTATCTCTTGAATTTACAACCGTCTGCAAACGCATTACACACAACTCGTGCACTGGCGCAACCCGAATGCAACCTACTATAAATTTATCATTATTAATCAACGCTTTACTCTTCGCCTTTTGTACCTGCCTGCCGGCAGGCAGGTTGTTATTGCGTCAATACAACTTTTTGTGTTTAGCCCCAATTTTGGCTGTAGGTTACTCTAATCATTTTATAGATTTAAAAAGCGACTGAAATAATTTTGTCATCAACAACGACACAAATGGTTGTTGCCTCTCAAATATTTCGCCGTATCCATTCGTGAATAAATATTCTTTTTTGAGTGTTGTCCTTATATAGCAAATAGTGTCTGTTCCATCTACATCTTGATTTGTCTTACCATTGGGGATTTTACTTATGTCATCAATGTTACTAATATTATTAATTTCTTTCCATAATTCCTTTGAGGTCATCGTGTCAAACTTCGCTTTATAAGGATTGGATTTAAAGTGAATTGAATCCTTTGTAATAACAATTGAAGTTTCTCCTGCGTAGCCATTAGCTAGTGTCAACTTTACTTCAATAATTTGGTCTTTGTCACTATGATGAGAGTACAATTTTAAAGTAGGCTTGAAAGACTCACTATTTTTATAACTCAAAAGAATTGGACTTAAAAACAATAGTAAGAAAACTCCAAGTAGCATTTTTTTATTAGTCAATAAACACTTCATATCTAAAATGATTTGGTCTTCAATTCGTGAGCGTTCGACTTACAGCCAACGCTCAGGGCTTTATGCAGGCTGGAAATAGTATTCCGTCTGCCATAACCGCTGCTGATTGAAAATATATTGATGAAGTTAATTACAAAAGTTGGCAATGACTGATAACTCTTACGCTCACCGGAATATTTTATAAGCGGTTGATATGAATGAGTAAGATATGAATTTTCTTTATTCGGCAGGTGAGACACCTGCCGTGGTGCACTTTGGACACCCACCAGGGAAGGAGGGTGTTGCTAAGAAATAGGAAGATGGCTTACCAAGCGAATAACCCTCTTTCAACAGCATTGTAATTTGAAAACTTAAACTCAATAGGAATTTTAACTATCCACAAAACAATCAATGCGAAATACAGACTTAGTCCGACCTTTTTCCTCATCAATTTAGCTTCAACGATTTTTGTCATGATAAACCCTGAAGTAATCATTAGCAAAACAGTATAAGCTATGTATATAAATGAAGAATATGTAGACAAATCAATATAAAATGAATTTAAAAGCCAAACATTTTCTTTTCTTAAATTTTTGTCTGTGTCATAATACAACCAATAATCAGTCAAGTTTATTTTGTGAACCTTTTTTGCAATCCAGTAACTAATCTTATAGTCAGAATAAGAATGCCAAGCAATATTAATAAGTCCAAAAATAACTGTTGAAACTCCGAATATTAAATATCTTAAAATTATTTTCGGAGAGTGTTTCATTGTAAATAGTCATTAATAAATTTTAGTAATACTGCTCAAATTATTAAGCTGCCTATTGGTTGCGGTGTTTCGTGAGACATGAACCATCACCGTGGTTCGTGTCTCACGAAACACTTCTTAAAACTCTCCAAATATATTTTTTAAAATGCCGAATTCGTCTTTCCCGGTTTCATAAAACCTTGCTGATGAATAGTAATAATCAAGGTCACTTTTTGATAACTGCCACTTGCCGCTTACAGGATTAAAGTGAATATAATCTAATTTTTGCTTTGCTATTTCTTTACCATATATCTCAATCCCCAAAGAATCTCTTTGCCATATTTCGTGACTTTTATTGAGCGCATGCACTTCATACGATGTTGACCCACCCATTGCTTTTAATTGACGAAGAAAAATATGAGCTGTATATTTCAATAAGCTTCCTTTAGGTGTTTCTTTGCCGTTCAATCCATCCTGCGACCATATTAAATGAATGTGATTAGGCATTATAACAAAAGCATATACACTGATTATTTTATCATCTGATAATTTTTTCAGAGAGTTTACAATTATTTTTTTATTTGTATCAGATTCTAATAAAGGAAGCCAGTTGTGAATGGTTGCAGTCCAAAAATAAATTTTGCTTAGTTCAGTATAAGATTTTCTAATTTGTGTATTCACAAATTAAATATAAGGAAAAGTGTTTCGTGAGACACGAACCACGGATGCTGGGCAACGTCTCCGGCACGGGACGTTGCGTATTGTTGGAAAGAATGTCTCGTCCTGAAATAGGTTGACTAAAAAACAACCAATTTTATGGACTTAAAAGAACAAATTATCCGGGAGTATTTAAACCAGGGCGGGGGGTTCAGGCAGCTTGCCTTAAAGTATGGCATCAGCCGTACCACTATTTGCAAGTGGGTTATGATTCACCAGGGAATACATAACTTGCCACCCACAGAAAAGCAACAGAAGCATTCTGTGTACAGCATGAGCAATAAGCACAGCAAATTAAATACAGAAGAGCAGCAATCAGCCGAAGCTTTGCAACAAAAGATTGCATCTTTGGAGAAGCAGCTTGAATGGGAAAAGCTACGGGTAGAAGCCTTGGATACGATGATCAGTATAGCAGAGAAAGATCTCCATATACAGATCAGAAAAAAGCCTGGTGCCCAACAGTAAAGCAGCTTAAAGGAGCACATGGCTCCATAAGCATACAACAGCTATGCATACTGTTGGGCTACACGCCGCAGGCTTATCACAAACACAACAAAAAAACTTTTCATCAGTACCACACAGAAGGCCTGGTGTTGCAGCAAATAGATATCATCCGCAAACAACAACCCAGGTGCGGCGGAAGAAAATTATTCATCATGCTTCGACCATTTTTAAAGCAACATAATATCTTTTTGGGAAGAGATAAGTTCTTTGATTTACTGAAAAGAAATAAGCTGCTGATAAGAAAAACAAAACGTAATGTTTATACCACCATGAGCAGGCATCACCTCAGGCGGTATGCCAACCTGGTAAAGGAATTTACACCACTGAAGGCGCATGAGCTTTGGGTGAGTGATATTACTTACATACCACTGAAAGAACGGTTTGCCTACCTGTTTTTAATAACCGATGCCTACTCAAGAAAGATAGTAGGCTACCATGTAAGTGATGATATGAAAGTAAGCTCGGCAGTAGTTGCCTTAAAGCAGGCGCTGGCACAAAAGCCGGCGCAAACAATAGTGATCCATCACTCAGACAGGGGCATACAATATTGCAGCGCTGAGTATGTAAGTTTACTCAATCAATCCAATGCCATGATCAGTATGACACAAAGCGGCGATCCGTTAGAAAATGCCATAGCAGAAAGGGTGAATGGTATTTTGAAGACAGAACTCCTCAGCAGTTGTTACAGTGATATACTTGCAGCCTCCATACACATATCCAGGTGCATTACCATTTATAATTACAGAAGAAGGCACAGCAGCCTCAACTGGCAGATACCAAATGATGTGCATGACCAAAAAGGCCCGCAGGTAAGAAGATGGAAAAATTATTATTACACACAAAAACTAAAGGAGGTAACTATGCAGGTAACTTAAGGGGCCAGGCACAAAAAATATTTTGCTATAGCTTTGGGAGCAACCGCAAATATTTTTTGCCAGGGCACGGGCAACAACTCAATTAATCAACCGTATTCAGGATGTATTATCTTCATCAACCAATAACAGGATTATTAACCAAATCAGTCAACTTTTTTCAGGACGAGTCAGAACACAACGCAACGTCCACTTCGTGAGACGTTGCTAAGAAATAAATTAAATATAAGGAAAAGTGTTTCGTGAGACACGAACCACGGATGCTGGGGATGCTATAAGAGTAATGGTTATTTTGTCAACCAGAAAATCTAAACCTGAAAAGAGTTATCTTGTTCATCTTCATCCATGAATTTATTCAAAATTAAAATCGAACCTGCAACTTTCAGTACCTAATTAAATATCCTTATTGTCCGGATAAATAATTTGTATATCCACACCTTTACTCTGCATAAAATTTATTATTGGTAAAAGGTTTTCTTTAAAAATTTTAGTATTGATATTTTTTATTTTCCCGTTTTTCATTTCAACTTCCAAAATATTAAAAGACATTGCAGTAAAACTTGTAGTGAGATCAATTATAAACGCAGTGATATCGGTTTTCTTATCATGATTTAAAGTGGCTGTAATTTTTTCAATCTCATCATATTTGAATATTCTTTTTCTGTTCAAAAATTGAAGGAAAAATACTCTCTGAAAGAGCACAATTAATTTGTCTTCTTCCGTAAAAAAATACTCAATTTTATTTATTGGTAAAACAATAAAAATTAATATACCTATGAAAACACTAATTACAGCAGGGTTTTGATTAAATTTTGATAGTAAAAATGAAACAGCAATGAAAACAAATGTATTTATATAGTAGTATCTAAGCCTTCCGCCGCTCTCCGTAGAAATGGAGGATTCTGTATTGTTATAATTTATTTGTTTATGTTTCAATTTCTCCTTAGAGGTTTAGGTTTCCTGCCATATATCGTCATGAATATAAAGGTTGCCTGTAACTCCTGCATTCGCGCACTTCCCATGCAACTTACAATAAAATTAGCATTATTAATCAACACCTTATTCTTCGCCTTTTGTACCGTTATTGCGTTAATACAACTTTTTGTATTTAGCTTCGCCATCCCAACTGTTCGTTTTCATCAGCTGTTAACCTGTTCTTCTGTCAACTGTCCTCATTTGCTACAGCGCTATCTATAGTCATTATTAACCAAATTAACTCTTAACCTTTCACTTCCAATCTCTTTCGCATCGCCTGCTAAGTGTGTCGCATCGCTTGCTAAGCGTGGCAAACTGTTAACATAAGTGTGTCGCATCACCTGCTAAGTGTATCCCATCACCTGCTAAGTGTATCCCATCACCTGCTAAGTGTGTCGCATCGCTTGCTAAGTGTGTCGCATCGCTTGCTAAGTGTGGCAAACTGTTAACATAAGTGTGTCGCATCAACAGCAATGTGTTTCGCATCGCCTGCTAAAGGCTTCGCTGCAACACAAATGTTTCTGTATTTTTTTCATAAAGCCTGCTTAGGCAATATATTTTTATTACATCCGTTTTACCTGCATTAACTCATAATAAAAAATATACTATGAAGCAAGAAAAAGGATTTAACTGTTCTATTGATAACCTGTATGCTGTGCTGCTGCTGGCATGGGGCTACTGTATGGATAACGCATCAGCCTTTGCTGCTGCCTACCCCTTTTACACAAAAAAATATATAAACGAAGCTATTGCAGCCATAACCAAAGCACAGGATATGCTTAACAATGAGCAGCGCAATGCAGACAGCAGCAAGGAGCGCCAAAGCCTTATGGATGCAGCCATGCAATGCCTTGCCAACTGGCAGCTGCTGAAAACATACATTATAAATGGCTATGCAGAGGCGGTAGCCGATATTGAGCTGAAAAATGCAGGATCAGCGTATTACCTTAAAGCAGGTAAATTTAACTGGAGTGCGCTGCGCTCCATGCTGAAGATGGGCAACGACTTCCTTGCCAGTAATGGCGCAGACCTGGTGGACCGCCAGATAATGTCCGCTGACTTTGCAGATAAGTTTGCCACCGATGCAGCTGCTTTTGCGCAAAAGAACGCTGACTTCCATGCTGCGGTAGTAGCAAAGCGCAAAGCCCGCAAAGAAAAGACAGGCAAAGATTCTGATATTTATACCCTCGGCATCGGCATGATGCGGGACGGGCAAAGGATATTTATTAGCACCCCGGAGCTGCAGGAGCAGTTTATATTTGCACGGCTGCTTGCCATAGTAAAAGGCAATAAACAAGCAAGCCTTTCCGGCTATGTGTACGATACTAATAAGATGCCGGTAGCAGGTGTGGTTATTACCAGCAAAGACCAGCAATATACTGCCACTACCAATGCAAAAGGGCGGTACAATATCGGGCGTATTGCAGCCGGTGACTACACCTTTAGCATTACTTGCCCGGGCTTTGCACCGGTAGAGCAGGCCATCGCCCTAAGTGCAGGCACTGCCTCCAGGGTAAGCTTCACTATGCAAAACATTATGAAGAAAGTAGCATAAATTCACTCACTTCTTCCTACATTACCAGCCCCCGCCGAAAGCCGGGGCTTTTTTTTGCCCTTTAATAACAGAACTTAATTATATTATTTCTATTCCTAAAATTCTATATGCCCCCTGATACCTAATACATGCACAGGGCCTCTGTCTTTATTATATGCAGGATCATTTACAAATTGATAATCTACAGTAAGCCAAAAATGTGCAGAAAGATGTGCATTGTAAAAGGTTTCGATAATTGCCTCATGGGCATAGTTTAATGCGCCATCTCCAATAATAAAACCATAGCCGCCGGCCTTTAAAAAATTACGGTGATCTTTTGATATTCCATTTAAAACTGAGGCAATCCCCCATACATCATCCGGCCGTTTCCATTTATTTCCTTTTACGGATAAGCCAACGCTTACAGTTTCATCTATCTCTGTAAAAGCCCAGGTAGCATACTTTCCATCGTTCCAGCTTGCACGGCTAAAAATACCTACGTCTTTGGTCAGTTCCTGATCAAAGCTATATCCTGCTCCAAACTTTTTACCGCCATAGGTATTGTTTTCTATTTTGCCCGAAATGACATCTAAAATAAAGGTATTGTTTGTTGCCAGAGCCTTCATTCCTTCCGCATAAGATGGAGCTTTTGAATGGGTATTTGAAATAAGGAAACGTATAGTCCCTTTCCGTTCATTGATGTTAGTTTTTCTTTCTATTTCTAAAGTTTCAGAATGTGCTTCGCTAATGTGATATTCCAATAAATGAAAATTAGCAATACGGGGCACCGCAACTGTTGAAAGCCTTACAGCCCATTTTGGCTTAATCAATTCCACTACCAAACCCATGGTATATCCCCGTGTATTGGCAGGGTAATCCCACGCACCATTGCCCATCAATGACCAGTTCAGAAATTGGCTCCGCGGGTCATGGCTATATTTATTATCATCATAAAAGTCGCCCATAGAAAACTTTCCGGCGATGATCGTAATCCTGCTTGTTGGTATTTTACCGGCTATTTGATTTACATCATCTGCAACATTTTCATAGGTGGTATTGGCCAAAGCAATATTTTGCTGCAAATAAGCCCTTGCAATAAATACTGAAGGCGAACTAGCCCCCACCCGGTAGCTTTCTCCATTTAAAGCACCGGCAACCCCTACTGCAGAACTTAGCCCGCGCCCACCGGAAATCTCCGGATTAAAATAGAAGGCTGCACTTTTCCATAATTTATAACCTAAGAATAATGTGGCAGTAGCTGTGGTTGCACC
This sequence comes from Hanamia sp., assembly GCA_965276925.1. Lineage (GTDB taxonomy): Bacteria > Bacteroidota > Bacteroidia > Chitinophagales > Chitinophagaceae > Ginsengibacter. Next base: position 1,712,117 of record OZ255711.1, on the reverse strand, counting down.
AGATTCAGCACTATCCGACAAGCTATTTCTACCACTATAGGCTGCTTTAAACCCTAAATGACCTTCTACAATGGTTGTGAACTGAAAATGGTTTGTCCAATTACTTTTTACAATTGTATCCGCATTAGTTTGGGCTGAAGCGATATATTTAGAAACAATAAAAGCAATGGTTGTTATTACATTTTTCATCTTTTATTTCAAAGTGTATGGTACTTTTTATTGCACATATTGTTTTAGAATTTTTGCAAACATTGTTTGAAATTTTGAAGGAACCAAACTTTTATAAATTGTGTCAATAATAATACAAACTAAATAAATAAGTTATTTTCTAAAAATGCTTTAGATTTGAAAATAATACTGCGCTGAGCAATAATATCTTTTTTATGAAAATGTAAGCAAAGGCTTATTTATAATACAGCCTTAATTTATCCTCACTTCACTTACATGCGGTAATTATTACCGATTGCTAATTCATTTAATTTATATTTATAATGGATATTTCCACCACTAACAAAAGCCTTAAAGGCATTGCATCCTTCATAAAAATTTCTCTATCAAACCAGCAGCAGGATTATACTACGCTAAGCATTCGCAAAGCTATCTTTTTGCTTGCCATACCAATGATCCTGGAGATGTGTATGGAAAGCTTGTTTGCTGTAGTAGATATTTTCTTTGTAGGCAAACTGGGCTCCAATGCCACTGCCACCGTAGGGCTTACAGAGTCAGTTTTAAACATTGTTTACTCCGTGGCTTTTGGAATAAGCATGGCCACTACTGCCATGGTAGCACGAAGGATAGGAGAAAAAAATAAAGACGGCGCTGCAAAAGCAGGAGCACAGGCCATCCTGTTTGTTTTTTGTATTTCTGCATTAATAAGTGTGGCAGGGCTTTTATTTGCACCTGATATTCTTGGGTTAATGGGAGCTACCAAAGCAATAATATATACAGGCGCTACCTACATAAGAATCATGCTTGCCGGCAACATAGTTATCATGTTTCTTTTTTTACTTAACGGCATTTTTCGGGGAGCCGGTAATGCATCTATTGCCATGCGCAGCCTGTGGGTTGCAAACATTTGCAATATTATTTTATGCCCGCTTCTTATTCACCAGTTCGGTTTAAAAGGCGCAGCAATTGCTACCACTACGGGCCGCAGTATAGGGGTTTGCTACCAGCTTTGGAATCTTATAAAAGGCAAAGGTGTTATCACCATCAGTCTGCATCATTTTTTACCTGATAAGCAAGTGTTGAAAAATATTATAAAAGTGGCATCAACCGGCACACTCCAGTTTTTAATAGGCTCCGCAAGCTGGATAGCTATGGCAAGGTTCATGACAGACTTTGGCAGCGAAGCGGTGGCGGGATATACCATTGCCATAAGATGGATAGTATTTTTTATTTTGCCCGCGTTTGGCTTAAGCAATGCAGCAGCTACGCTGGTTGGCCAAAACCTGGGCGCCGGACAACCCGCACGGGCTGAAGAATCGGTATGGAAAACGGCAAAGTACAATGCTATCTTCATGGCTTTTGTTTCATTGTTGTTTATTTTGTTCGCACGTTTTTTTGTAGAGATCATTAATAAAGAACCTGCAGTGGTAGATACAGCAGTGCTGGCATTGCGCATTATAAGCTTGGGCTATATTTTTTATGGCATTGGCATGGTAATGATGAATGCCTTTAATGGCGCCGGTGATACCAAAACCGTAACGTGGTGCAATCTATTTTGGTTCTGGGCTTTCCAGATTCCTTTTGCTTACTTACTGGCTGTAGTGTTGCATTTTGGCCCAAAGGGAGTGTTCATTGCCATTGTAATTACAGAAACCTGCATTACTATTACAAGCGTATTATTATTTAGAAGAGGAAAATGGAAAACAATAAAGATATAGGTAAAATAAAAATCACATTATTTAATAGCAAAGCTATCAAGAGAAATTTACAGAGGTTATGTAAGATAAGGCCTTATCTCGTTTTGTAAAATATTTTTTAAAAAGCTGCAGGGCTTTAAGGTTTCGGTGCTTACTTCCTCGGCAGTAAAAGTGTTGGCAGCAGTCCATTCTATGCTTGCAGCCCATTGATAATTCGGATGGCAAGTGCAATGCCTGTCTCCAAAAAGCTTTTGCAGGTTTTTTACTTTATTATCAATTATCTCTTGCTTCTCAGGTTCTGCAAATACGTATGTTTTGCTATAAAACTGGATCATATATTTATTTGTATAATAATTTCCAAAAGATAAACTGTTGTTTAAAAATTAAAGATCACGAATTTATTTATTGAACCAAATAAATGTGCTCTTTATTTGCTTTAGGCTTAAGCACTCACTATATATTTTTAAATTTTTTGCAATTTACTACTACTGATCACATGATGTTACCGGGCTGTTTTATTTATTTTAAAAAATCTTTAATGAAGATTTGCAAAATCATTAAAACTTCTTGTTTTTTCCAATCGCTTATTGTTCATGTTTAAAGACATTGTAATACACCGGAACAATTTAATTTGCATTAGTTATATTACAAGTAACTATGCTGCATAAATACATTTTATCTTTTTCGCTTATAATGTATGCGTACACAGTTGCTTTATCTCAAAAAACTATAAATGCTGTTTATAAAAGATGCCCGATAAAAACAATCAATTATGAGCAGGGTTTATTAAATAACGGCACTACCAACATTGTTACCGACGCGCTTGGGTATACATGGGTATCTACCAAAACAGGGCTGCAGCGCTACAACGGCTACACTTTAGAAACTATCAATCCTATTGCAGGCACCGGGCTGATACCAATAAATGCTCCTGTATATTTATTTAAGCTAAAAAATGATTGCATCTGGATCAGTTGCAAGGCTGGCGTTATTGAGTATGATATTTATAAAAATGTTTTTACCAAAATAATCTCTGTACAAAATGATAACCTGAGCTTATCCTTTATACCCTTACAGGAAACCAATGCCGGGATATGGGGCTTGCAATATAATAAAGGCATTGTTTTATACGCCCTCAATGGAAAATTTATAAGAAATATATCTGATAATGACTCAGTGGTTAACAATATTTTCCGGCATCATCAAATTTTTAATAATGGAGCTTTCACTGCTAATGATCACTCGCTTTTTATTTATAATTATGCTAATGAAATAAAGCAGTTTAATATGCTCACTAATGAGATCAGCTACATAAAAGCAGATGCCACTGTTGCTATGTGCTGCAGCCATACGCATCTTTATACTATTTCCGGCAGTACAATAAAAAGCATTGATATTGCTGGTAAAAAAGATGTAAAGATCATTTCTTCAAAAGCAATTACCGGCGAAAACACGAATATTTCTTCCTGCAGTATCAATGAAAAAAATGATTTGCTGGTAGGCCTGAACAATCATCTGTACCAATTTGATTCGCTTTGTAATTATATAACAGAGTATACTGATTATAATTTAAATCCCGTAGGCGATGTTGGTTTTATAAATACAATTTATGCTGATAACTTTAAACGCATCTGGCTGCTTTGTAATGATAACATAAGGCGCATACAAAATTTTACCATCCCCTTTCAGCATTACATTTATTCTAATGAAAAAAACAATTTTGTAAGAAGTATTTATTATGATGAACAGAAGCATATTTTGCTTGCAGGGTGCTACAATGGCGGCCTCCAGCTTTTTGATTCTTCCGGAAACCATCTTTGGCAAAACGCGCTTGCATCGGACAGTGTGAAGGATATAAATGCCATTGAAAAGCTAAATGACAATGATTATTTAATAGAAACAATAGGCAGGGGAATGTATGTTTTTAATTTGCCTTTAAGAAAAATATCCCGTTTACAAATTCAATATTCAGCACATGGTTTGCCCGATTATGGCAGTATTAATTTTATAAATAACGTACAGCGCATCAGCGATAGCACGCTATTTATTGCCACATCATCTAATGTGTATAGTTGTATAATAAAAAATGAAAAGATAATTGCTGCCACGCCTTTAATTGACAAAGAAAAAATAAATATTCCGCAGGTGGATTGCTTCATTTTTACTCACGATAAAACTTTGTGGATAGGAACAGTAACAGGCACCATTTATAAAATAAATCCTGATCAATCGCTTCGCATTATTCAGATCCCTGATAACTACCAGGTGAGGAGTTTTGCAGAAGATGCAGCAAATAATATATGGATTGGCACAGATAAGGGTTTGTATGTGTACAATAGCACCGGCAGTTACCTAAAAAACTTTACGGTACAATCCGGCCTGCTTAATGATTGCATTTACGCATTACTGCCTGTTGCAAAAAGTGCAGGTGTTTTTGCAAGCACTAACCTGGGATTATCTTTTGTTTCATTGAACAATAACATTATAAATTATACCAAAGAATCGGGGCTGCAGGAAAATGAATTCAACACAGGATCTGCAATAGAAACAGCGGGAGGCAAATTTTATTTCGGAGGAGTGAATGGCATCACAGCTTTTAATAGTACTGACGTTTCCCGTATTACGGACAAGCCTGTTATAACCATTTCACATGTAAGCGCAGACGATTTGATATATACTTTTTCAGGTGATCACATAAGAAATGATTCCATTTTTTTAAACTATAATCAAAACCACATTCAGCTTGATGTGGCAGCTTTAGGCTTGTTAAACACAGATGAATATGTATATCAATATCATTTAAAAAACTATGATGCTGACTGGCAAACCACGCGTCACCCAACAGGTATCAGATATGTATTGCCGCCTGGCAAGTATGTTTTTGAAATAAAGTGTTCCCCGGTTTTTTCTCCCAAAAGCATTTTTAATAAATCATTTCTCATTATTGTTTCTCCGGCGTGGTGGCAAACAGCATGGTTCAAAAGCCTGTTAGTGTTTATTGGCATATCAATGATTGCTTTTATTGTTCAGCAATATAGCAGGCGGCGCTACCTGGAAAGGATTACCCGGCTTGAGTTTCAGCAGCAGTTGCAAAAAGAAAGAGAAAGAATAAGCCGCGACCTTCATGATAACCTTGGCTCTTACGCGGCAGCCATATCATCTAATATTTCTTTTATAAAAAAGCGTAATAATGAAACAGATGAAAGCGTATTTAGCCAGCTCAAAAACAATTCTGAGTCCATTATTACAGAACTAAAAGATACCATCTGGGCCTTAAATAAAGAAGCCATTTCCTTTATCGCTATCATTGACAGGTTTAAAGTTTTTTTACAAAAAATCAATCCTAACTATCCTGATATTTTTATGGAGATAAATGAAGATATTAAAGGCAACGCTACCTTATCTCCTGTAAACGCACTGCACTTATTCAGAATAATGCAGGAGGCAGTTAATAATGCATTGCGGCATAGCGAGTGCCATAAAATTTTACTATCAGTAACATGTGATAAAGACTGGAAAATAAGCATACTTGATGATGGCATAGGCATACCAGCTAATAATAATATTGAAGGCAACGGCTTGCAGAATATAAAGCTTCGCTGTAAAGAAGCCGGCTGGCAAACTGTTTGGATTAATGCCGTTCCAAAGGGTACGGAGCTTATTATTTCTTCCAGAATATAATTAAGTTTTATTATAAAAATGTATCGTATTCTCTTGTAGCCTTACCCTATTTATTCCTATAATTATTATCTTTCTTATTTTTATCAGCTATACTTCTGCTTAGTATCATTGCATAATCATAAATATTATTTATGTCCTTTTTTTTTAAACCAATGCTTTTATTTCTTTTAATATTTACTTGTATTGGCCTTACATCCTGCACCAGCAGCCGGCCCACAAGAAAGGGCGTGGTGGCGGCAATGCATCATTATGATGAGTTGATACTGCATTTAAATGCTGATTCTATTGCAATGTTGTACATGCCCGATGGCAATCTTGGCGATATAGCAATTGGCCGCGATTCTATCAGGAAATTTTTATCTTCTTTTAAAAATGTCCAGGTTTTATCGCAGGTATCTACAACAGATTCCCTGTCTATACAGAAAAATATTGCTCTGCAAAAAGGGCATTATACACAGTCTGATATAGTTTCCGGCAAAGATACCATACATGTAAAAGGAAGCTACACAGCCACCTGGCAATGGAATAAAAAAGATGGATGGCTAATAAAGAAGATGAGCACAAAAAATAATGGTTAATTGATAATAAAAAAAGCAAGGAGATTACTTCTCTGCGCCAGATGCTATTCTACAAAGAAACATTAAGTCTGAACTGAATCAGCGCATCTTCATTGGAAATGCCATAAGTGGCTTCTGCATAAATAAAATTGAACGGCGCTACAATAATGCCGCCGCCGTAGCCTACGTGCAAGGTGTTTGAATTTTCACCCGGCATCCATACTCTTCCATCATCCACAAAAGCAAAAAGCCCGGCTTTGCCATTGTATACATAGCTTCTTACATTGCTTATAAACCGGAATTCGTTGCTATTGTAAAAAGCTGTTTTACCATAAAACCTTTGCCGCTGAAAGCCGCGCAGGTCCTGGCCTCCGCCTATTTCAGGGTATTGATAAAATTCCGGATTGCCGTTTACAGTTTCTGCTCCGCCTGATAAGGCAAGAGAAAATTTATAAAACAAAGGAATATATAACTGCAGGTTGCCGCCATACTCCCAAAAAGATTGATTAGTGGTATTTATGTTTTGTGTAAAAGAGCCATTTGCAGAAAGCGAAATGCCGCTGGTAGGTGTAATGGAATCATTCAGTTTTGAAAACCCGTAGATGGCATAAGCCGTTGCAAAAGTTTTCCAGTTATACACCGAAGGATCAATGGGAGCAATGGTTTTAGCAATATATCTTGTTTCATCATTTACAATTGAAAGCGAGCGCAGCGAACCGCCAATTCTAAAAAAATTATTACCTGCTTTTCTGAAAAGACTTATTGCTCCATTGTATTCTCTTGAGCGCATTCTGTTATAGTCAAGATTTTTTGTAGTAAGTATCGTCTCATTTCCCAGCCCATAAAAATTAGCCCATCTTATAAAATCATAGTTGGTTATAAGCGATAAGTTCCACTTGCCAATAGTGTTGGGAAAAATGCCTGAATAGCCTGCGCTTACTGCATTTTGAGTAATAGAATAATGTATGTTTATATTCTGGTTAAAAGCAAAGGGCGGCCTTCTCCATTTAAAATGTTTCCACATATAACCAAAGCCAACGTAGATACGGTCTTCATCGCTGTACAGCGGCCTGAAATAGCTAAATCGCTGATCGTACAAATAATCGCGGTATACATATTTATGTATGTCACTGTCGGATGAAAGACGTTTCTTTAAATTGCTTCCTTTAATAATATCATCATGCCCATCGTAAACAAATATTCTGGCGCCATGCCCATTGTGCGTTTTTATATCAATTGAATCTTTATTGTACCCGCCAATAATGCGCAGGGTTATGGCTTTATCTGCATCGCCATCTGCTGTGTATACATCGTTTCCGGCGAAGCCAAATAATCTTATTTCTTTTGTTTCTTTTGTAAAAAATGTTCTTGAATAATAAGCATCACTGTCTTTTATACCTTCTTTATTTATTTTATAAATATTAATCTGCAGGGCGCTGTTACTTAATCTTTTTATTGAAAAATAATCTGATTCTTCGGTGCCGGTTATCTCTACTTCTTTGGATAAAAACGTATAATACTGCAGGGCATATTTTTGCAAAAGATCACGCCGTGATTTCAGGTCTTTAATGATCAGCGCTCCTGAAATATTATATACCTCCGGTGGAAATTTTTTTACCGCGCTTTCAATCACATCGTCTGTAAGTGCTTGCTGCAGCTGGCTTGCAGCGTTCCGCCAGTCTTCCTTTGTAAGCTCTGTAGTAAAAACCCTGTCTATGCCACGCTCTTCATAAGCCATATCATTTACATTGGTAATATGATCTTTAAAGCTTTGGAAATACCGTATGCCCGAGGCATAAATTGCCGCATCAAGTATCAGCCCGTTATGCTTGAAATATACCTGGTCTCTGTCAACAGGAATGGGCACATATATTTTCTCATCACCGGAATCTCTTACGCCCCAGTTCCACTGTTCTTCATGCCTGTCCCAGTCACCCAGAAACATATCGAATAATCTTGCTTTTATATAACCTTTTTCGTCTACACGGTTTTTAGATTTCTCCTGCAGTTTTTTTAAAACATCTTCAGTGCTGTAATATTTTTTAAAGTTGCCAAGGTTATCTTCGCTGCTCCAGTCGCCTTTTACTCTTTCTTCAAAGAGGTACATTTTGTTACCGTATTTATTATTAAAAGTATCAAGGGCTGGCTGGCGTGGCACATACACAAGCTGCGGATCTGTGTGATAAATACCCGCGCTTTGTGCCATGCTTCCAACGGTAACCGCACCAAAAGGGTTGGACATAGATACTTCATCATTCACTGTTGTTTCTAAAAAAGTGCCCAGGAATATTTTTGGTAAAACCTTACCAAGCCTTTTATCTACAGAGCGAATGCTATAATTATTTCCCGCGCTGTCTTTCAGATGCAATGAGGTAGTCTGGTGGCCGCCGCCTTCTTTTTCCGGGATAAGGCCACCTTTCGCATCAGGCAATAAAAGCACGGGTAGTTTTACTGGCGTCGTCCATTCCTTCCTGTAGTTTTTGCCCCATAAAAACTGGTGCCATTTAGAGCGGCGGTATTGCGGGCCGGCTTCAGATGTTACGAACTTCGCAGTATCTGCCGGCTTATTATTTTGGGCTTCAGTAATTTTTCCAAAGGCCAATAATACAGCCATTAAAAAAAATAATTTATATAAAAAATTCATTCTAAAATTTTAGTGATGTAAGCAGCAGAAGTTTGTAATATCTTTTATTGTAAACGTAAAATTATGAACCATAATTGTAACCTGACTATTTTTAGATTTTACGCGGTGTGATACAAATATCTAAATTATTTTTAGTGATTATTGCATTTACAGAATACAAAAACAACGCACACTGTTTCAGGTTATACTAAACATTTAGCTTAGATAAAGAGTTTAATAATAATATTTTTAAATAAAAAATTATAAGTTATGTGGTGGATGTATGCTTTACTATCAGCTTTGTTTGCAGCGCTTACGGCTATTTTTGCAAAAGTCGGAATAAAAGGCGTGGACACCGATCTCGCTACCGCAGTGCGCACCGTTGTGATTCTTTTTATTGCGTGGGGCATTGCTTTTTTCAAAGGCGGCGTTTCCGGCATACATGCGCTTACCAGGCAAAATATAATTTTTCTTTGCCTGTCCGGCATTGCTACAGGCCTCTCGTGGATATTTTATTTTAAAGCATTGCAGCTTGGAAAAGTATCGCAGGTAGCTCCGGTTGATAAGCTCAGCGTTGCGCTTGCGATTATTTTATCAGTTATATTTTTAGGCGAAACACTTACTGTAAAAACGGCGATTGGTGCACTCCTTATTATTGGCGGAACTATCGTTTTGATTTTATAAAATAAAAGATCTTCAGGAATTAACAGGGATACTGTGTGCAGTACCGGATAAGAGGTGTTCTATTTTATCTGTAAGATTGTTTATACCAAAAGGTTTTTCAAGGTATCCGTCTGCGCCGTAGGAACTGTATTCTTCCAAATGTTTTGGAGAAGCCGAAAAAACCATCACGCGTAAATTTCTATTTGTAATACTATTTTTCAAATCTTTACAAATTTCCCTGCCGTCTTTGCCGCCCAGGAATACATCAATGATTACCAGGTCGGGATTATAGGCAGTTACCTCTTCAAAAATATTTACTGAGTCGTAAATCGTCTTTACTTCGTAGCCTTTTTGCGATAAGATCATTGCCATTGCTTCCAAAAGATCTTTAGAATCGTCAACTATAAGAAGCTTATGCATGGGGATTAAAAAATGTTTCGGCCATGTAAATATACCAGATTTTATTAAAAAATTACAAGAGTTCAGTTTCCTGGTTTAAAGCGCCTGCTTTCTTTAACCAGCAGTTTTATATTTAATAGGATAATTAAATATTTTATTCTAAAAGAAATATCATTATCTTTTTTCTTAATATTTACCTGTTTATTTTTTTATCAGTATTAAAGAAGCTTAATGAGAATTTTGAGAAGTCTTTATGTGCAGGTGCTTATCGGCATTTTGCTTGGAGTGCTTGTTGGGCGCTTCTTTCCGGGGTTTGCGCCTGCGGCAAAGCTTATCAGCGAAACGTTTATAAACATGATTCGCATGGTGATAGCGCCCATTATTTTTTTTACTATCGTAACAGGTATAGCCGGAGCCGGTGATATGAAAAAAGTGGGAAGAGTAGGTGGCAAAGCAATAATATATTTTGAAGTAGTTACCTCTGTTGCATTGCTCCTGGGTATTTTGGTGGCCAATATAGTAAAGCCCGGTGCAGGCGTTAATTTTCCTCATGGCGCTGATGCGCAGGTAGCCGAATATACTGCTAAGGCAAAAGACCTTAACTGGGGCGAATTCTTTTCTCACATAGTACCTGCAAACATTATAGATGCCTTTGCGAAAGGCGATATTTTACAAATACTTTTTTTCAGCATCTTGTTTGGCATTGGCCTGAAATGGATGGGCGATGCGGGCACTAGTCTTTACATCAGTTTTGAAAAAATAGATAAAGTGCTGTTCAATATTTTAAAGATCATAATGCGGTTTAGTCCGGTCGGTGCATTTGGAGGTATGGCATTTACTATCGGCAAGTTTGGCTTTGCCACTCTCGCAGTGCTTGGTAAGTTGTTGCTCACCTTTTATCTTACCGGCTTCCTGTTTATTTTTATAATATTAAATGCTATATGTTATTACTATAAATTTAGTTTATGGAAATTGCTGGGTTACATAAAAGAAGAAATACTGATCGTATTGGGTTCCAGCAGCAGCGAAGCAGTGCTACCATCTATAATGGAAAAGCTGAGAAAAGCAGGATGTGAAAAAGAAGTGGTAGGCCTTGTTATTCCTGCCGGGTATAGCTTCAATCTCGATGGCACTACCATATACCTTAGCATGAGTGTTATTTTTCTGGCGCAGGTATTTAATATTGATCTTTCTATCGGGCAACAGTTCATTATAATTGGCATTTTGTTATTAACCAGCAAAGGTGCTGCAGGCGTTACGGGCAGCGGCTTTATTGTGCTGGCATCTACGCTTGCTGCCTTGAAAGTGATACCACTGGAAGGCCTTGCATTACTTATAGGTGTTGACAGATTTATGAGCGAGGGAAGGGCGATAATCAATTTTATTGGCAATACTATCGCCACTATTATTATTGCAAAAAATGAAAGATCCCTAAACCAGGAAGTGTACAACCGGGTGGTTGAAGGAAGATGAGTTATATTAAATGAATAACTTATTAATAGAAACTAAATCAACTACAGCATAACGGTTAGGTCCTATGTTTAAATTCTTATATCATTTAATTAAAACTATTAGCTTCTGCGAAATGTCAGCCAACTACGAAGTGCATCGTAGAACTTGCATTAGTCACCTGAAATTTTTTTTACCTTAATAAAAAAGCCTTCCATTTCTGGAAGGCGCTTAAGAAAAAATGCAGTGAAATTATTTACCGATTGCCTTGCTTACATTATTTTCTCTCTGGTTCAATTTGCGTTGTTCTGCCTTAGTGATATGGCCGCCATCTTTTGATGCATCATATCTTTCTGTAGCACGAATGCTGTGATCTCTTGCGTGAAGTTCTGCAGCCTTAGCCTTTGACATTTCACCTTCTTTCACTTCGTTGTGAATTCTTTTATCCTGGTTCTTTAAGCGATCATTCACTTCTGCACGGCGTGGATGCTTTACCTGTGCAAATGAACCGGTTGAAAATCCTAAACAAGCTACGAGAGCTACTAAAAACATTTTTGCTTTCATAAATATAATTTTTGTTTTATAACGTATAGGATGGCTTTTTATTGAATAAGTTTAATGCGGTTAAAATGTTTTTAAAGAAAAAACTGTATTATTTTATTTAATGCAACAACATTATACAGATGAATACTTCATAAACATTAATGTATTTTTATACGAAAAAATAACAGCTTGCATGAGATGGTTGATAAGCATACTTTTTCTCTTATTTAGTTTGGGTTCGTTTTCTCAGAAGAAGAATGAAAAGAAAATAATTATACAAAAAAATATTTCGGATTCTGCATTGCTTGATCTGGTACAGAAACAAACCTTTACCTATTTCTGGGACTTTGCTCATCCGGTAAGCGGCATGGCCAGGGAAAGAAGTAATGTTGCTTATGGTTATGGAAATGAAGTGGTAACAACGGGCGGCACCGGCTTTGGCGTTATGTCAATTATTGTTGCGGCCAACCGGCATTGGATCGCGAGAGATACGGCTGCCAGGTTTTTATTAAAGATGGCTAAGTTTTTATATAAAGCTGACTCCTACCACGGCGTTTTTCCTCATTGGATGAATGGAGCAACAGGTAAAACAATTCCCTTTAGCCGCAAAGATGATGGCGCTGATCTTGTAGAAACATCTTTTCTTTTCCAGGGACTTTTATGCGCAAGGCAATATTTTAATGCAGATAACGAAGTGGAAAGAAATCTTCGCAACGTGATAAATTCCATGTGGAATGATATTGAGTGGAACTGGTTTACGAGAGATGGCCGGGATGTTTTGTACTGGCACTGGAGCCCCCATAATGGGTGGGCTATGAACTTTCCGGTTCGCGGGTATAATGAGTGCCTGATCATGTATGTGCTTGCCGCAAGTGGTAACCGTTACCCTGTAAACGCTTCTGTGTACCACAATGGCTGGGCGCAAAGTAATTTTTTTAAAAATGGCAAATCTTTCTATGGATATATTTTGCCGTTAGGCTTTGATTATGGCGGCCCGCTTTTCTTTTCACAGTATTCTTTTCTTGGCCTCGATCCGCATGGCTTAAAGGATGAATATGCAGATTACTGGCAGCAGAACACCAATCATACCTTAATCAATTATGCTTACTGTGTGGCAAACCCGGGAAAGTTTAAAGGCTATGGAGAAAATTGCTGGGGGTTAACTGCATGCGATACCTATAATGGCTATAACGCTTATTCACCCACCAATGATTCAGGCACTATTGCGCCAACCGCAGCGCTCTCTGCGTTCCCCTACACGCCCGAGTTTTCTATGAAAGCATTAAAGCATTATTATTTTGACCTGGGTGAAAAAATATGGGGCGAATATGGCTTTGCCGACGCATTTAATGAAACAAAAAACTGGTATGCAAAATCATATCTTGCTATTGATGAAGGCCCGATAGTGGTTATGATTGAAAACTATAGAACCGGCTTACTTTGGAAGCTTTTTATGAGCTGTCCAGAAGTGCAGCAAGGGCTTAAAAAACTTGATTTTAAAAAGCCTTTGGATTAAGCAGATGTTTTATTTTTAAAAAAAGAGTTATGAGTTGTATGGGTAAATAAGTGCAGGGTAACAGTTATCTTATACACGAAATGAAATTGAAATAAACAACATCATCAATAAATAACACAAAATGAAAGTAGCGATTCTCGGTTCCGGCTTTATTGCCCGTTTTTATGCAGATGCATTAGTGGCGCAAAGGAGAAAAGATATAATAACAATGGTGTACAGCCGTACAGAAGCTAACGCAAAAAAATTTGCTGCAGATTATAAAATTGATAATTATACAACAAACATGGAGGAATGTGCCGCACACAAAGATGTGGATGCAGTGATCATCGCATTGTCCAACGATCTTCATCTTGATGCGGTGCTGGCTTGCACTAAAGCAGGTAAACATGTGCTGTGCACCAAGCCGCTTGGCCGCAATGCACAAGAAGCTTTACAAATGCTGCAGGCAGTTGACAAAGCTAAAGTTACAGGCGGCTACCTTGAAGATCTTTGTTATACGCCTAAATTTTTAAAATCATTAGCAAGCATAAAAGCAGGTAGTATTGGCGATGTAATATGGGCAAAAAGCAGGGAAACGCATCCCGGCCCGCACAGCGATTGGTTTTGGGATAAAAGTAAATCAGGTGGTGGTGCAATGGTTGATCTTGGTTGTCATTGCATAGAGATCAGCAGAAATTTTATAGGTAAAAATATAAAGCCTGCAGAAGTAATGTGCTGGGCAGATACAAGAGTTCACCCGATAGATGCAGAAGATAATGCTATCGGTTTGGTGAAGTATGAAAACGGCGCCATTGGCCAGTTTGAGGTAAGCTGGTCTTTTCGCGGCGGCATGGATTTAAGAGATGAAGTGATGGGAACCGAAGGAACTTTATGGCTAAATAATTTTTTACGTACTGGCTTTGAAATGTTTACCACTGGCAAAAGTGGTAGCTACGTGGCAGAGAAAGCTGAGAGCACATCCGGCTGGCTGTTTCCTGTAGGCGATGAAGTGCATGAGCTTGGTTACAGCCACATGTTTACCAATATGTTTGAAGCAATAGAAAAAAACCAGCAACCAGATGAAAGCTTTTATGATGGATACATTGTGAATGCTATTATTGATGCGGCCTACAAGTCGGCTGCATCCAAGCAATGGGAACCGGTTGTAATGCAGGAATGGCGCGGCATCACAGAAAATAAAGAAGCCAAAAAAATGATCAGTTATGATGAAAATTATTACCTAATAAAAGAAGAAGTGCTGCCTAACGGAGAAAAAAAATGGATTGTAAAAAATAAAAAAACCGGTTCCATCGAAACACGTTGAGGGACTAAAGCAAATTGCAAAAAAAAATATTAAAACAGAATAAGGTATATTTTAAAAAAAATTGACAAAGATGAAAAAGGCGACAGCTTTCTTACTGCTTATTTTTTGTATTTCCTTACATACATTTTCACAACCAACAAATGTAAACCAGATGAATACATTTATTGATGCGTTGATGAAAAGAATGACCATAGACGAAAAAATTGGTCAGCTAAATTTGCCGGGCGCCGGCGATATAACTACAGGCCAGGCAAGCAATTCCGACATTGGTAAAAAAATACAAGCAGGAGAAGTAGGTGGTTTGCTTAATATAAAATCAGTACAAAAAATCCGTGCCGTACAAAAGGTTGCCGTTGAGCAAAGCCGTTTAAAAATACCCTTGCTGTTTGGCATGGATGTTATTCATGGCTATGAAACCGAGTTCCCTATTCCATTAGGTTTATCATGCAGCTGGGATATGGATCTGATACAACAATCTGCCGCCGTTGCAGCGCGGGAAGCAAGCGCCGATGGTATATGCTGGACATTTTCACCAATGGTAGATATATGCCGTGATCCGCGCTGGGGGCGCATTTCAGAAGGTTCCGGCGAAGATCCATACCTCGGTTCCGAAATTGCAAAAGCAATGGTAAGAGGTTACCAGGGCGATCTTTCTAAAAACAATAATATACTTGCCTGTGTAAAACATTTTGCGTTGTATGGCGCTGCAGAAGCAGGACGTGACTATAACACTACAGACATGAGTCGTGTTAGAATGTTCAATGAGTATTTTCCACCTTATAAAGCGGCTGTAGATGCAGGCGCCGCAAGTGTTATGACATCCTTTAATGAGGTGGATGGCGTGCCGGCTACTGCCAATAAATTCTTATTAACTGATGTTTTGCGTAAGCAATGGAGCTTCAATGGCTTTGTGGTTTCAGATTACACCGGCGTTAGCGAAATGATCGCTCATGGCATTGGAGATTTGCAAGCAGTGGCCGCAAGGGCTTTAGTGGCAGGCCTTGACATGGATATGGTAAGTGAGGCATTTTTATCAACATTAAAAAAATCTTTGCAGGAAGGCAAGGTAACACAACAGCAAATTGATTTTGCCTGTAGAAAAATATTGGAAGCAAAGTATAAGCTGGGCTTATTTTCTGATCCCTATAAATTTTGTGATGAACAAAGAGCAAAGACAGAAATTTTTACTAATGCTAACCGTGCCATTGCCAGGCAAACTGCTGCACAGTCTTTCGTTTTATTAAAAAACAATAATAATATTTTGCCATTAAAAAAATCAGGAACCATAGCACTGATTGGGCCGCTGGCGGATGCCAAAGAAAACATGACCGGCACCTGGAGCGTGGCTGCTGATTTTTCAAAAGCCATCTCTTTATTGCAAGGCATAAAAAATGTAGCCGGAAGCAATGTAAATATTTTATATGCTAAAGGTTCTAACTTATCATCCGATAGTTTGTTCGACCAGCGGGCTGGAATGTTTGGTAAATTGATAACCCATGATAACCGCACTGCGCAGGCAATGATTGATGAAGCTTTGGAAGCTGCAAATAAAAGTGATGTGATTGTTGCAGCGTTAGGCGAATCAGCAGAAATGAGCGGCGAAAGCTCCAGCAGAAGCAATATAAATATACCAGATGCACAGGAAGATCTTTTGAAAGCTTTAGTAAAAACAGGGAAGCCTGTTGTGCTCGTTTTATTTAACGGAAGGCCTATAACTTTAAAATGGGAACAGGAAAATGTACCCTCCATTCTTGATGTTTGGTTTGGCGGAACTGAAGCCGGCAATGCGGTTGCAGATGTGTTGTTCGGCAATGTAAATCCATCCGGAAAACTTACCACAACCTTTCCTCAAAACGTAGGTCAGATACCGCTTTATTACAATCATAAAAATACAGGGCGCCCTTTGCCCGACAGTGGATGGTTTCAAAAATTTCGCTCCAACTATCTTGATGTTTCCAATGATCCGGTTTATCCTTTCGGCTATGGATTAAGCTATACCACCTTTAATTATGGCGATGTACAATTAAGCAGCCATTCACTTAGCGGAGATCAGACTTTAACTGCATCAGTAAAGCTTACCAACACCGGTACGCGCAAAGGAAAAGAAGTAGTGCAATTATATATAAGAGATGTTGTGGGCAGCATTACCCGCCCATTGAAAGAATTAAAAAATTTTCAAAAAGTGGAATTGAATGCAGGTGAAACAAAAACAGTATCTTTCAAAATAACAACCAATGATCTTAAGTTTTATAATGGTGATTTGAAGTACGACTGGGAGCCAGGCGAGTTTGTAATTATGATTGGAACTAATTCAAGAGATGTAAAATCAGCAAGTGTAAACTGGGTTAAATAAATATAAACAAGATCTCATTAAAATAAAATTTACGTAAAATAAATAGTTCATACATGAAAAAATTTTCCTTATTCTTTTTCCTTTTATCCTCTTTGTTTGTTCGTGCACAAAACAATTCATCTTCTTTAGCTACAAAACATTTTTCTTTTTTGGGTAAAAAAGTTATAGTGTATACAACAGCGGATAGCACGGCCTATAAAATAACTGCAACAGATACGGCAACATTTACTCACATGGGGCAGCCTTTTGAAACACAAATATGCGTGTTTGTTGACCCTTCGAAAACCTTTCAAACAATACTTGGAATTGGCGGTGCGCTTACAGATGCATCTGCAGAAACCTTTGCCAAATTGTCCAAAAATAAACAGGATGAATTATTAAAAGCATATTACAGCGTAAAGGATGGCATAGGTTATTCGCTGGCAAGAACAAACATACAGAGTTGTGATTTCAGCAGCGATACTTACAGCTATGTAAAAGATGGTGATAAAGATTTACAAACGTTCAATATAGATCATGATAGGCGATATCGCATTCCCTTTATAAAAAAAGCAATTGCTGCTGCGGGTGGTAAGCTTACGTTATTTGTCAGCCCATGGAGCCCTCCGGCCTTTATGAAAGACAATAATGATGTATTGCACGGAGGCAAATTGTTACCTGCTTACGATCAAAGCTGGGCGCACTTTTATGGCAAGTTTATTAAGGCTTATGAAAAAGAAGGCATACCGGTTTGGGGGCTTACTATACAAAATGAGCCAATGGCAAAGCAAACATGGGAATCGTGCATTTATACCGCCGAAGAAGAAAGAGATTTTTTAAAAAATTATCTTGGACCAACATTGCAAAAAGATGGATTGGGCGATAAAAAAATTATTGTTTGGGATCATAACCGCGACCTGCTTTATGGACGTGCAAGCACGCTACTCGAAGACCCCGAAGCTGCTAAATACGCATGGGGCGTGGGCTTTCACTGGTATGAGGACTGGAGCGGTGGCGACCAGGTGTTTGATAACGTAGCGCGCGTGCATGAAAGCTTTCCATCAAAAAATATAATGCTCACCGAAGCATGTGCCTATCCTTTCGAGCTTGAGCAATTGCATGAATGGAGATTAGGCGAAAGATATGGCCGCTCTATGATACACGATTTTAATAACGGCAGCGTAGGCTGGACGGATTGGAACATTCTGCTTGATGAAACAGGCGGCCCCAATCATGTTGGTAACTTTTGTTTTGCGCCGGTACATGCTATTACAAAAACAGGCGAACTTATTTATACCAATGCATATTATTACATCGGCCATTTCTCCAAATTCATCCGGCCGGGGGCAAAGAGAATAAGCGCAGCACCAAGCCGCAGCCCATTGCAAACAACAGCTTTCATAAATAAAGATGGAAAAATTGCAGTGATTGTAATGAATCAAACCGATCAAAAAATTGAGTATAATTTATGGATATCCGGAGATGCAGCAAAAATTACCAGCGTGCCACATTCCATTCAAACTTTATTATTTTAAAAATAATATTAATTATAAATACTATATTTATAAAACATTTTCATAAAAATTTGTTAAGCAAATCAATTAATATGAAAATTTTAAAGTTAACCCGTTTGTTAAAACTACGTTAACCTGTTCTTCGTATATCTTTTGAAATAACTCTCCCTTAAAGTTTACATGTTATTTATTTTTTGAAACGCCAACTGACTCTTGTTTGAACAGAGCTAAAATTTCTGTTACTAAAAATTTTTTAGATAATAGAAAGTATTTAAACTATCCGATTTACTATGAGACACTATTACACATTTTTATTTAAACATTTAAACTTTAAAAAATGAAAAAAAGCTTTACAAGTGGTAAGCTGAAAATTATGGCAGTGGTTGCGGTAGCTGCTATATCCTCAGTTATACTAATGTCATCAAGTCACAGGGAGGCGCCGCTAATCGCAAATGATCCTCAGGCAGATAACACAGATGTGTATGCCTTTAAAAGTCCTAATAATGGCACTAAAATTATTATTATTGCTAATTATATTCCCGGACAAGACCCTGCGGCAGGGCCTAATTATTACAATTTTGGGCAAAATGTGCGTTATGAGATTCATATAAAGAATAACGCAACAACTACCGGCGATGATATCACTTATCGCTTCACTTTTAAAACCGTAAACGAAGATCCTACTACTTTTTTTAACATCAGGCTTGGTAAGCAAAATCTTAAAGATACCTATACGCTGGAAAGATATGCTGATGGTTCATGGCAGACAATTGTAACGAACGGTATAGTTCCTCCGCCAAACATAGGCTCAAAATCAATAACATCTGCAGCAGGATTAAATGTTCCTCGATACTTTGACTTGTACAGACAAGCTATTACAACTGCAAGCACCGGAGAAAGGGTTTTCGCAGGCCCGGTTGACGATCCTTTCTTTGTTGACCTTGGTGGTATATTCGACCTTGGAGATGCACCGCGTACAGATGGTACACAACCTCATGATTTTCTGAAATGCAAGAATGTATCAAGTCTTGCTTTGGAAATACCTATTACTACTTTACAGAAAGATCATAAGAATGACAGGCAAACAACAAGCTTTTTAGATCCTGATTATGTTATTGGAGTTTGGGCTTCTGCAAGCAGGCAAAAAATAAAAGTGCTTAACGCCAATGGCGACGGCCAGGATGGATTTTCAGGAGATTGGGTACAAGTATCAAGACTCGGAATGCCATTAGATAATGAAGCAATTAATCCAATTGGTGTTAAAGATTTATGGAATACATTAAGCCCATACCAGGATGCTACACAGCAAATAAAACAATTTGGAAATTATTTTTACAATCCTGAACTGGCATTGTACATGGATGATGCACAGTTTGGTAATGCAGTACCTGCGCTGAAAAACCTGCGCATTCAAAAAAATTCTCTTGGTGCCTTTGGCTTCGGAGATGGTCAGGATGGTTTGTTTCCATTAAAAGGAACCCATGCATTAGATAGTACAGCTTTAAGTGAATCAGCTTTTGGTAGTTTGCTTTTACCAGCAGCAGCTTCACCAAGGTCTGTGGATATATGGCCTATATTTAATACAGGTGTTCCTAATGTACGCCCTTATCAATTAGCTACAGGAAAAGGCGGAAATCCATTGGCCGCCGGTAAGCCTTTTATAAACAATTTTTTACCGGTAATTGGCGATATGCTAAGGCTTAACATGGCCACACCAACCACCGCCCGTGACAGTAAAGATTTTAGTCCATTAGGATTAGTACAGGCAGCAGTGTTAGGACTTACAGATCCAAGGTTCAACACAACTTCAGACATTCAGAATATTCCAAACATGGATGGATTTCCTAACGGAAGAAGACTGGAAGATGATGTAGTAAGAATAGAACTGCAGGCAGTGAGCGGCGTAGTTCTTGCAGCTATTGGCTTGCCTTATGATGATTATAAAACAGGAGGCAGTCTTGCAACACCAGACTTACTGAATGTTTTGACCTATCACACAGGTATTGATAAAAATGATACAAGTTTTGCAACATTATTTCCTTTTGAGCAAGTGCCATGGTCAGGAAAACATAATTGCTCTTGCGATAATGGTTCACAGAATTCGCCTGGTGCAGCTTACGCAAATACGTTCGCTCCTACAAGCACTTTAGGTTTATCAACTCCTGAAATTATTGCAAGCTCATCACCAAACCCTATGATAAGTAACAATACTATCAGGTATAACCTTGATGCTGATGCTAATGTAAAAATTGCCGTATACAATGCTATGGGGCAGGCTGTAAGAGTTCTTACAGATCAGAAGCAGGCAGCCGGCACTCATACGTTAGACTGGCAGTCGAGGAACATGACAAGTGGTACGTATTTTATCCAGATATTTAAAAATGATGGATTAAAGCAAACCATTAAAGTGATAAAAGAATAATTATATATACTAGTAATGGCCTGTAGTAACTTGCAGGCCATTGCTATTTTTAAAAAGGTTTTTTATGAACAAAAAAATTGCTTACATACTGCTGCTGTGTCTGTTTCTTGCGGGATCTGCATTTATAATTTTAAGATATGAAAGAAAGCATAGCAGCGACGCAAATAAATTATATTACTTACTTGACAGGAAGGGTGCACTGGCGCAAGCCGCAGATTGGAATAATACAAAATTAAAAGTTAGAAGTTTATACCTAGCCATAGCAGATAATCCAAAAGACACAAAATCTCAACTGGAGCTTGCAACTATATTTATACAGGAAGCAAGAATAAGCGGCAATTATTCTTATTACGACATTGCAGCCATGAGGCAAATAAACAATATACTAAACACAGATCCTCAAAATTTTCAGGCATTAACATTAAAAGCGTTAATACTTCTTTCTCAACATCACTTTGCTGATGGGCTAGCTGCTGCTAACACTGCGCAGGCTATTAATCCGTTTAATTCTTTTATTTATGGCATGCTGGTAGATGCTAATGTGGAAATGGGTTATTATAAAGATGCTATATCTGCTGCAGATAAAATGGTATCATTGCGGCCCGACCTGCGCTCTTATTCAAGAATATCTTACATCAGAGAAATATATGGCGATTACCCGGGCGCAATTGCTGCTATGACGCTGGCGCTTGACGCAGGCATACCTGGCGATGATGGGACAGAATGGGTGAGGGTGCAGTTAGGAAATTTATTTGAAAATACAGGTAAAATTGATAGTGCACAGTATGAATATGCCCAATCGTTATCTTTCAGAAATGGCTTCGCACCTGCCATTGCAGGATTAGGCCATATTGCTTTTATAAAAAAAGATTATAATAAAGCTATCCAACTCTATAGCCAGGCCGATACGCTTGCAATGAATTATACTTACAAGGAAAACCTGGCAGAGATATATAAAATAACAGGTAATAAAACAAAGGCTGATTCTTTATCATCTCTTGTAATTAACCAAATGAGCAATGATGCTTCCGCAGCAGTAAGCGATGAAAATATAGGTCATTATGTAGATAGAGAACTTGCTTATGCCTACTTAAGTGCAGGCGAAAATGATAAAGCATTGGATCATGCGCTTGCCGAATACAACCGCCGTCCTGATAACATTGATGTGAACCAAACAGTGGCCTGGGTTTATTATAAAATGAAAGATTATAATAAGGCATTGCCCTATATAAAAGTTGCCTTAAAAACGAATAGCAAAAACCCAACATTGCTTTGTAACGCCGGGCTTATTTATGCCGGAGCCAACCAACACGATCTTGCAAAAACAACCTTACAAGAAGCGCTTAAAAATGATCCCGGCATAGACCCCGAGCTCAAAGCTGAAAGTGAAAACGTGCTGAAAACTCTATAGAATTTATGCAGCACGCAAGCAAACCCAAATCTTTTTATTTCATCTTTATTATTCTTTTTGCTTTACCTTTTTCTTCTTTAGCACATACAATAAATTATGCACTTGAGAAGGCGCCCGTAAATGATGTGGTGTGGTTTTATTTTAAAATGGGAGTGGCGCACATCATTCCTCTTGGCTTCGATCATATTTTATTTGTGATAAGCCTTTGCCTGCTTAATACAAAAATAAAAACTATACTCTGGCAGGCCACTGCCTTTACTGTTGCCCATACCATTACCCTTGCCTTAAGTATGAAAGGAGTTATTAAATTGCCCGCTGATATTGTAGAGCCGCTCATATCTTTATCCATCATGTTCGTAGCTATAGAAAATATTTTGTTAGATAAATTAAAAGCCTGGCGCATTGTAATTGTGTTTATGTTCGGGCTGGTGCACGGTATGGGCTTTGCAAGCGCCCTAAATGAAATAGGCTTGCCAAGAAATAAATTTTTTACCTCTATATTTTCCTTTAACGTAGGTGTAGAGATAGGGCAAATTACCGTGATATCTGCTGTGTTTCTCCTTATTATAATTCCTTTGGGTAAAAAGCCAGGATATAAAAAGTATGTGGTTTATCCTATGTCTGCTCTTATTGCTTTAATAGCCGCTTACTGGACGATACAAAGAATATTTTTTGTATAGGATACAGCATAACAGTTATGCTGTAAACGAAATTATCTGAAAACTTTATTGAATTAATTCCTCAATTATTTTTCTTGTGCTTTCCATGTCCTTATGGTGGTGCGCATGTATGCCTTCTCTTTTTGCAGCTTCTACCAGCATTATCCTGTCATCAAAATACAGGCATTCCGCCGGCTCAGCCTGAGCAATACCCAATGCCAGCCTGAATATAACAGGATCAGGCTTACGCATACCTACTTCACAGGAAGAAACAAATGCATCAAAAAAATCGCGCAGGTTAAATTTCTTTATACGGTAATCATTAAGTTCTTTAGGCTCGTTATTTATGGATATCGTATGAATTTTTGGATGCTTGTTTTTCCAGTCAAGCATCCACTGCAGCGTGCCAGGTAGCTCTTTTGATTGCGTAAGCATAAATGCTTTAAATTCTTCTTTTGCAAAACTTCTTGGTTGATTAAATACAACGGTATCCAAATAAACATTCAAAGAAATTTTGCCCATTTCCCATACGTTAAAAATAAAATCATGCAATACATCCATTTCTCCATAATCAATGCCAAAGCGCTTTGCAGCTTCTTGTCGTGATTCATGTCCCCAGCCGTTAGTAAGTAACACACCGCCAATGTCAGAAAATAAAATTTTGTATTGACCCATAAAAATGAAATAAAATTTAACTTGTTTAAAAAACATTACAGTTCTAAAGCCGCCACTTTTTTAAGCCGCCTTAGGTGCCTTTCTTCTCCTGTAAAGTTCGCCCCTAAAAATGCCTCTATTAGTTCTTCAGCAGCCATAAACCCGGTGACACGCCCGCCAAGGCAAAGCAGATTCATATCGTCGTCTTCCACTCCCTGGTGGGCCGAAAAATGATCATGAATAAGCGCAGCCCTTACACCTGTAACTTTATTAGCGGCAATAGATGCCCCTACCCCGCTGCCACAAATTGCAATTCCCCTTTCCACTTCTTTTGCAGCTACAGACTTTGCAAGTGGTATTACAAAATCCGGATAATCATCTTTTGTATTAAGATCAAAAGCGCCATAATCAGTAACATTATGACCAAGCCTTTTTAAAAAAGCAGACATAATTTCTTTTAGTTCGAAACCTCCGTGATCTGCTGCTATTCCAATTTTCATTGAATAATTTTTTGTAAAAAATGTTATGCTTGCTGTGTAGTATTTTGCTGTGTTTTTTGCTTACTCACCCAAAGCTTTGCGCCTCCTTTTATCCCGTCTCTGTTACCGCAAATGGTAACGTTATCATCAAGCTTGATTTTTAAAAGCGAAGCATTGCCGCCGCTGATATATAAATGATCGTAATTGAAAACAGTTTTTAAAATTGAAATAACTCTTTGCATCCGCTTGTTCCATTTTTTGTTTCCAATTCTTTTAAGCTCAGCCTCACCAATATATTGATCGTACGTTTTACTTTTTGTAATAGGGTGATGCGCCAGCTCAAGATGTGGCATCAAAACTCCATCTTCAAGCAATGCAGTGCCAAAGCCTGTTCCAAGCGTTATCATCATTTCGAGGCCTTTGCCTGTTACCACCGAGATGCCCTGCAGATCAGCATCGTTAATTACAAGTGCAGGCTTTTTCAATAACTCACATAACTTTTTTTGCAAATCAAAATCAACCCATTGATCTGTGCCAAGATTGGGTGCCGTTTTTATAACTCCGTTTTTTACGTAGCCGGGAAAGCCCGCCGCCACTGCATCGTAGCTTGCAAACTTTTGAGCGAGTTGCAATATTACATCAAGCACTTTGCCCGGCGTAGAAGGCGCTGGCGTGGGCAACCTCTGGTAATCGCTTAAAAAATCTCCCTTAATATTTAAAGTGATAGCCTTTATATGAGAACCTCCGATATCAATTGAAAGTATTACCTGCTCTGCCATAAATTTTTTTTTATTTAATAAACAATTTACAAGACCGGTATTATCGCAACACGAATGTAAATGTGATACATTTAATTTTAATTTATAAAAAATTATAATATTAAACTTTACATGTACAGGTTCCGCAAAAATTGCCGGGAAACAGGAAAGAAAGAATGGCTGGATCGGGTAAAGCTCTTTACATCGGGCTGGCTCTTTGCTTTAATATTTTTCTATATCATGCGACAGGTGGGCACTTCAGCGGATTTTATTATTCATCCTTCATTTTTTAAAATTGCTGCAATAATTATTGTTTTCACTTTTTTATCAGGGCTTGTCTTCGGCTCATTACATTATTTTTTTGAAAAATACTTATTTAAAAAAATCCCTTTTTGGAAACTGATCATTCGCTTATGTATTGATCAGCTCATAATTATACTTTTACTAACGCTTGTTTTTTATACTACAATACTGATGATTGATAAAAGTTCAATCACTTTTTTACAATTTATAAAATCGCCTCTTGCATTAATTTATTACCTGTATGTATTTATTGTGAACATGGCTCTCAGCCTGGTTTTTGAGGTAACAGGCCTGCTTGGCAGGGAGAATTTTTTAAAGCTAATTACGGGTAAGTTCTATTCTCCAAAAGAAGAATATAGAATTTTTATGTTTCTTGATCTTAACTCTTCTACTACTATTTCCGAAAAGCTTGGACACATTTCGTACAGCAATTTTATTAAAGATTGTTTTTATGATCTTGAAGTCGTTCATAAGTATGATGCACAAATTTATCAGTATGTCGGCGATGAGGCGGTGCTTACCTGGAAGTATTCAAAAATGAGTTCTGTTATCAATTGCATTGATGCTTTCTGGGCTTTTGAAGATGCACTTTTATTGAGGGCAGAATATTATAAACAACATTACAATATAATACCGGCATTTAAAGCCGGCATGAGCATCGGCATGGTAACCGTTGTTGAAATTGGTTATTCCAAAAAAGAAGTGGCTTATCATGGAAGCACTTTAAACACTGCATCGCGCATAGAAGGGTTATGTAATTTATATAAAGAAAAATTGCTTATTTCAAAAAAGTTGTATGATGAGATCATCAAAGAAAACGCCGAATACATTTTTAAAAAAGTAGCAGAAACAAAACTTCGGGGCAAAGAAAACGCTACTGAAATTTATAGCATCAACAGGATAGGAGCAGATTTTAAAACCGGGCATTCATAAATAATTTTTATTGCAAAAAAATTTCCTGGTCTTATTTACAATGCTATTCACATTTGTGTATAAGTTTTATTCTGCATAATAGCATTCAATATCTTTTTTATAATAATTTAGTTATGTTATTAAAATGTAAACACAAACCAACCCTTCCAAATGAGTTCCCCTGTTTATTTAATGCCTAACCAAATAAGGATCTCACATTACGGGTTTGCTACACTTTACCAGAACAATGTAACATCAGAAAAATCTCTCTTTGCGGCAGTTGCTTATACGCAGGGAAGCGCGTTTGCTACGTTTGAAGCGGCTGAAACCCTTGCTGCTCCTAATAAATACACCGTGCAGGTGAGCGATGAGATACACATCATTTTGCATCCGGGCTTTTTGCAATATATGAACCACAGCTGTGACCCCAATGTTTTTTTTGATACAAAAAAAATGCAGCTGAGCGCTCTTAAAAATATAGATGCGGGTGATGAGCTTACATTTTTTTATCCTTCTACTGAATATGCAATGGCTTCGCCATTCAATTGCTTTTGCGGTTCGGTTAATTGCCTTCATACCATACAAGGCGCATCATTTTTATCAATAGAAATTATACATAATTATAAGTTCACTGATTTTATTATGCAAAAATTAAACATACCTCACCTGCAAAAAGTATGACCACATTGATGGCCTGAAAAAAATTATGCTTCCATTTCATAAAGAACTTTTTGTATGGGTTATTGTGCCGTTTGTAGAAACGAATGATGAAAATCTTAACTGCTATTACGATTATACACAAAGCATTGCCGAATTTACAAGGGCTTTTAAAGACCTGAACATTCAATGGAAATGGCAACAGGTAACCAATGAAAATTATAAAGAGGTTCTTAATAATATTATCATGGCTTCATCGCCTGAGAATACCGTCATTATTAACCTTTGCGATGGAGATGAGATAAATAATGCGCCCGGTGTAAGCGTTATTCGCCGCCTTAAAAAAAGCGGGCTTTGCTTCACAGGCGCTGATGAATATTTTTACAGAACCACCACTTCCAAAATAACAATGAAGCAGGTGTTTGATGCAAGAAACATTTCTACCCCACCCTGGGAAGTTATTACTGACGATATTGCTGATACAAGAAATATTTTTAAAAAGCTGGGCAAGCCTGTTATTATAAAGCCGGCCATCTCCGGTGGCAGCCTGGGCGTAGGTATTCATTCAGTAGTAAAAAATACCAGGGAATTAATAACGCAATATGAAAAGCTTCAGCAAGGCTATCACGGCTGGAACCTTACTGATGGCGGGGTCTTCGCAGAAAAATTTATTGATGGCCCTGAGTTTACCACGCTAATTGTAGGACATGCTGCTAATGTAAGAGAGTGCAAAATTTACCTGCCTGTTGAAAGAGCATTTAACAACTCTCTGCCGGCACATGAAAAATTTTTATCGTTCGACAGGCTTTGGGAGATGTATGAAGATGAAACGCCTGTAAATAATAACGAAGATTTTTACACTTACAGAACGCCAGACAGATCTCTCATAAAAAATATTTGCAGGTTAAGCTTTGATGCGTACAGATCTGTACGCGGCCGCGGGTATGGTCGCGTAGATATAAGAATGGATGTACACACCGGCAAGCTATATGTGCTTGAAGTAAACGCCCAGTGCGGCTTGTCAGAAGATGAGAACTTCACTTCTATCGGCGCCATACTTCGTTTGTCGGGTAACACTTTCGGTTCATTGATCGCTACCATTATACGAAATGCCATGACGCATAAGCTTGCTTACAGGAAAAATAAAGTAAAGCAGCTTGATTTTATTTAGATAAATAAATCACGAATTGTTTTACGAAAATGCAAAAGGTATCATCGCTAATTATTAATAAATAATAAATTTTTAAATAATACTTTTTATGAATAAACAAAAAAATAATTTGTATTAAAACAATTTGTAATTCGTGTAATATGTTTGTTCATAATTTCTCTGATAATTTTAAAGATAAAATTTATTTATAATGAAAGTTTGCGTGTTGCAACCTGATTACTCTACTACAGATGTTGATTATAAATATTACGATCCTCCGAGAAATTTATCGCTCTTGCTTCCCGGCCATATTGTAGATCATGTTTTTTTAAACAAGCTATCTGTTTATAAAAAATTGAAAGAACTCCAAAAAAAAAATTATGACATATTTGTAAATCTTTGCGAAGGCTATCTCGAATGGTCTGTGCCTTCCATTGATGTAATCCACTGTTTCGAAATGCTGAACCTGCCTTACACCGGCCCTACTCCATCTTTATATGATCCTTCTAAAGAATTGATGAAATATGTGGCTTACACGTGCGGTGTACAAACACCTGCTTACGTGTTGGTAAAACATGCCGAGCAAAGAAGCGAGGTATTATCAAAATTAAAATTTCCTTTGTTTATAAAGCCAGCCAAAGCCGGCGATAGTCTTGGCATTGATGGCGATTCGCTGGTTAAAAATGAAAAGAATTTAAAGAAAAAAATTGATGAATTGCTTATCGATTACCAGGAGATATTGGTAGAGCAATATATTGCCGGCAGAGAGTTTACTGTGCTAGTTGTTGCAGAAGCAGCCACTAACGATTGCACAGCATATAATCCTTTGGAGTTTGTTTTTCCTGAGGGAAAAAAATTTAAGACATACTCACTTAAAACATCGGAACTGCATAAAGAAAGTAACATACCATGCGAAGAGCCGCAACTGGCTCAGCGATTGCAGGATGCTGCTAAAAAAATATTTAAGGCTTTTAATGGAGAAGGCTATGCTCGGCTCGATTTCAGGGTGAATGACAAGAATGAAATATTTTTTCTTGAAATAAATTTTACCTGTTCAGTTTTTTATGATAAAGGCTACGAAGGCTCTGCGGATTATATTTTACTAAACGATGCAGAAGGCAAAGAAGGCTTTCTAAAAAAGATCATTGAAGAGGGCATTTACCGGCACGAAGAAAAGCAAAAAAAATATGTGATAAAGTGTGAAGCAGTTTCTGGCTATGGCATCTACGCAGCCAGAAATATTGCGCGGGGCGAAGTGATTTTTAAAGGCGAAGAACGGCCACACAGGCTCATCACAAAGAAATATGCGGAGCAAAACTTAAGCGAAGAAGCCCGCGAAAACTTTAGAAAATATGCATGGCCTATAAGCAGCGAAGTTTATAATTTATGGAATAACTCGCCGGCAGAATGGGCGCCACAAAACCACTCTTGCAGCCCAAATACAAAATATGAAGGCCTGGATGTAATTGCCTTAAAACCCATCTGCGCAAACGAAGAGCTTACTCTTGATTATACATCTTTTGTTAATGACGAAATGGAAGTTTTTGTATGCAATTGCGGCGCAGAAAATTGTAAAAAAATAATACAAGGCGTGCAGGGTAACTCACTAAACTACCGGGAAAAAAACAAGATATAGGAGCATTTCAGCATACTATCACTCTTTCCTTTTTCCATTATATAAAATATTTTTTTTGCTAAGCGCTTGCTCAAACCAAATCATGCAGTAAACGATATAAAAAAAGCGCATGGAAAAAAAAGTTCCGCCGCAAAGAAAAGACGGAAATACGCAGAGAAAAGAAAATCCCGCTGCAGGGAAATGAGCTAAATACGCAGAGAAAACAAATTCCGACACAGGGAAATGAACAAAATATGCAGAGAAAACAAATTCCGACGCAGGAAATGAAGAAGGATACGGTAAATTGTATTACAGGAAGCTTTGACCTTACATTTTTTAACTTCAGTTCCAGTTATATGCTGCAAGTCTTCCCCCGCAAACATCCGTACAAGCCCCGCAGCTATGGGCTTTCCGCTACTGTCCGGCAACCATTACCAGAAGTACATAATGAGCTACTAGCGCTAAATATTGTAATACATAACTTCGTAATTTTAGCTTAATTGTTTATCATGGAAAAAAGAACTGAAGGGGCTTGGATTATTCATCACACGAAGAAAATACAAGAAGTAACCCGTGCAACTGATTTTGAAGATATTGAGTTAGCAGGAAAATGTGGATTGTTTTTATCCAGTTTGGCAGCATCCAATCAAGAAAGCATTTTAGAAAATAAAAAGGTAATAGCTATAGCCCAAGCAACTAACATAAAAAAAATAGAACTAGATGCGATAAAAAAGACTTTAAGTAATGCCCATCTGATTGATGTTTCAAACAACGGAGAAGTTTCTGTATTAGGGATAACCACCTCTAACGTTTTATCACATACTTCGGATATTTTCAATAAATCTACAGCCGACAATTTTCAAAGAGCTTCAATAGAACTTGCTAATAATATTTCAGATAAACCGAAAGACGAAAAAAGTCTTAAAGAATTTATTTCTGATTCTTATAAACTTGATAAAAAACAAAATGAAAGTTTATTTAACCAAGCTGAAGATATTGGACTAATTGATTTTGAAGATTTAGAAGGAAATAAAATATATTTTAATGGTAACCTTTTCAAAAAAGATAGTATTGCAAAAACACAAAAAGTATTAAGCTCGTTAAGCGCAGAGGATTCGAGAAAAGTTGTTGAACTTAATAATTCATTAACCAACCAAGGATGCGTTACTTTAGAAACTGCAAAAAAAATTCTTGGGAATGTTTTACTATCAAAGCTTCAATCTATTGCTATGTATGATTTTAACGAAGTAAGTAACAACATTCATTCTAAAATATTTCTTACAAAGCCATCCGCATTTTCAAAATTCGGTAATCCATTTGAAGATGATGCACTGGACTTAGCAAAAGCATTTCTTGCCTCGCTAATTTATGGTTTAAAAATAAGTGTGAGCGAAAGAGGCAGATCAAAAGATTTTAGTATGTTGCAAAACACTTTACGAAAATTATTGCGAGGTGAAAAGGTTGGGCCATGTACTGCTATTGGACAAGATTATCAAGTTTTGGAATTGAATAGAGTAATTCAATTAGAGTACAGTCACAATGGAATGTATAATATGGAACTTTTAAAGTTTGATATAGGGCAACTAGCCTTAGACGTTCTACAAAAAGGTGACTTAGCAGAAAAATCAACGTTGGAAGGAAGTATAAATAGTTCTAATGCTTCTAATTACAATGGACCTGAAAAAAATAGAATGAAAACAAGAGCAAAAAAGGAAACCTCGAAAAACACTAATATTAGTAACCTTTTAAAAACTATGCGGAACTAATGGAAGAAGAAATTACACTTTTCAAGGGAGAACTAATGGAAGAAAAACTTAGGTTGTACTTCCTGAACAATGGATATTATGTTTTGAGAGGAGTTAAATATAATTATCAAGACAATGAAATTACTGATATTGACCTGTTTCTGTATGGGCGAGTATCAGGTTTAACAAGAGAACGAATTAATGTTGAAATAAAAAACAAAAAAACACCAAAGGCTTTTGAAAGAATTATTTGGGCTAAAGGTTTGCAGAAACTTTTACGTTTTGAAAATTGTATTGTAGCAACAACTGATAAAAGGGAGTCTCTTAGAGAATATGGATTAAAGCACGATATTATTATTTTGGATGGAAATTTTATCAATAAACTGTCTTATAACACAAAGGATAGAAATACTGAAGAAGAAATTTTAGAATCTTTTTCAAAAATTAAAAGTTTAAAAACTTTTCAAAATCAATCTTGGAGGAATATTTATGAAAATTCGAAATCCAGGTTATTAAGTGAGCTTGATTTTAGTGGGTATAATACTACATTACTTACGTTAAGTTATTTCCTTTTAAAATGTTTTGATAAGCAAAAAAAGGAAAGTGCACTTAAATGTGTTTATTTAATAATGTCTCACAGTTTAATAATGTTGGATTTTATTTTAAAAGATATTGCATTCCTTGAACCTGCTCTAAGGCAGGAAGGATTAAGTGATGGGTTTAACTATGGAAATCTAGGAAGAAGTGGTGTGAATAGAACCATAGAAATGGCTGTGAAAATATCTAATTCAAAGATATCTGCAAGTGTAATAAAAAAATCTTTGAATTCTTCTCAGACTGACATTCTGAAAGAATATTTTTCAAAATCAGAAGTATCAAGAAATCTATTCCATTGGGCTATTGAATTAGAAAAAATTGCTTTCGGAAAAGTATTGGTTTCTCCCAGCGAACTTGCAAGTAATTTAAAGGGTGTTTTAGGCATTTATATTGATTACTTTAAAATAAATAGAAAGGATTTTTTCGAAATCTATGAATCAAGCAATTCTGTATTGCCTCATCCAATCGAACCCTGACTAAGTTTAACCTTATTATGCTCAAGCGTCCCCTTTTCGGCGTAACGTTGTCCTTGCTATAGCGACATTTACTATACTAATAGTAACTTGCAGGCACAACTACATCAAAACTTTGGGAAAGCAAAGTGCTTATCCATTTTTCTGATTGGGATCCCTTCAATCATTTAAACAATGTAGTCTGCATTTGATTTTTCATTAATCATATAAAGACTACATAGGATAAATGAAACCCTTAATTTGTATTTTAAATAGAATAAATTGCATGGACGAAAAATAATATGAAAGACTTAGAAATATTGGTTGGTGATAGTTTGGAACTCTTGCACAAATTGCAAAGTGAATCAATACAATGCTGTGTTACTTCTCCACCTTACTGGGGATTGAGAGATTATGAGCATTCTGCTCAGATTGGTTCAGAAACATCTCCGGTTGATTATGTACAGAACCTTGCAAAAGTTTTTAAGGAAGTAAAGCGCACCTTGCGTAAGGACGGAACTTTATGGCTTAACATCGGAGACGGTTATGCACGCAATGGAGGGGTGGGTAAACATGGTCCAAATGCAATAGTTGGAAACACGAAAAAGCAAATCCAAAAACGAAACTGTAAAGTACCCGATTGTTGGGGACTTAAAGATCGTGACCTTTTAGGTATGCCCTGGCGTGTTGCATTTGCACTTCAGGAAGATGGTTGGATTCTTCGCTCTAAAATTACTTGGGTAAAGAAAAACCCTATGCCCGAAAGCGTAAAGAACCGCCCCACCAGCGCAACAGAAGAAATTTTTCTTTTTGCAAAATTACCAACATATTATTATAACCCTGAAAGTGTAAGAGAAGTAAGTGGAGCAAATCTTAGAAACTACTGGATATTAAATCAGGAAGCTGGCAAGTATGGGCATCCCGCTGCTTTTCCCCGTGAGCTTGCACGCAGATGTATTTTGCTCGGTTCAAATGAAGAGGATATCATACTTGATCCTTTCGGTGGGTCAGGAACAACAGGAGTAGTTGCTAATGAACTTCACCGCAAGGCAATAATTATTGAGCTGAATCCAACTTATGCTGAGATGGCATTATCAAGAAGTTTGTCTATTCAACCGCAGTTTCAATCTTTCGTTGCAGAAGATTAATTAGTAATTCAATGGCTCAAAAACAAGGTTCAAAAAAACTTATCTTAGAATTCTTTCTTCAAAACATTGGAAAGATTCTTGAATCACGGCAAATACAAACAGCAAGTGGAGGCGCTTCCGAATGGGCAAGACGTGTACGCGAATTGCGAAACGAGGATGGCTATCAAATCTTAACGCATAAAGACAGAGCTGATCTAAAGCCAAATCAATATTTGATGGAAACTGCAAAACGTATTCCCGGGTTTGCCCGCAACATCTCAAAGGAAACACGTGCGTGGGTATTAGAGAGAAATGGATATACTTGCCAAATGTGCGGACTTGCCGCAGGTGACGCAGACCCGTACAATCCCACACGAACTGTTCGGTTAACCATGGGGCATATTGTAGATAAATCAAAAGGCGGCGACGACTCGCCGCAAAATTTAAGAGCTATTTGTACAAATTGTAATGAAGGTCTTCAAAATACTGCATTGCCCAAGCCTGATCGAATTCACCTTCTTGCACAAATCCGTCGTGCAACAATAACAGATCAACAAGTCGTGCTTGAGTGGTTACTTAAAAAATATAATAAGCGATTGGCAGATTAGTATCATCAATTATATTGCGGCTCACAGTACAAAATGAAGACGTTAGTTGTAATTTATTTGAATTTACATGAACTTAAATTATTTCGGTAAATCAAAAGATGAAAAAATAATAGTAATGATATTTATACATTCAATAATTTTCTCTTTGCTTTTACTGAAGATGCTCTTAATGTTATAATCTCTAATTGCGATTTAAATGCTTACGTTTTTCAGCACCACGAACCAACAAATGATTTCCTTGATCCGGTTAATTCCATTCTTAAATAAATTATTTCAATTCCCTCCCTTGCGTTTCAGGTATAAGTATAAGTATGGCAAGTAAAAAATTTTATAGCGGATGCTGTGGCTTTATCTTACAATATGAGTAAAATAAAATGAAATGATAAATATTGGCAGAGATTATGCAATTAAAATTTTTGAAAAGTGGTCTGCCCATCCTGATAAGTCTGTATATTGATGAGCTTAAATTAATTTATAAAAATCTACCTTATGTCTACATGTAGTTTTTCTATTCCTTTTTCATCTGAGCCATCAGTAATTATTTTAAAAGCAAAAGAAGCAGTGGAAAGGCAAAGAGGCAACTTTACCGGCGATGCTAATTCAGGAAGTTTTGATGTAACTATTTTAGGAAACACCATCAGCGGCAACTATATCATTTCAGGCCAAAGCCTTAACCTTACAATATTAAACAAACCTTTCCTGGTGCCTTGCAGCACTATTGAAAGTTTTTTAAGATCCCAAATTACATGACACGTAAATTAAATGGCTGCATCCTTCTTTAATAAAATATCGTGTACTTTACTTATCAGATCGTTCACTTCAAAAGGCTTTTCTATAAAACCATCTGCTCCATAATCATTAATAGCGCTATCAGCAAACTTTGGAAAGGCTGAAAAAAGAAGTATCGGAATGTGCCTTGTAAAAGAAGAAGCTTTAAATTTCTGACATACATCAAGTCCGTCAATACCCGAAAGAAAAACATCAAGTAGAATCAGTTGCGGCTCATTCACTTTCATTGCGGCAGCAGCTATTTCCCAATCAGTATAAGTTGACACATCAAAGCCACGTTTCATTAATAGTGATTTAACCACTTTCAGAAGGTCTTTATCATCATCAATAACAAATATTCTTGGCATAAACAATCGTATAAACAGTACACTTTTAGTAAAAAATAAGTCCTTAATAACACTTTATTTCTTTACAAGCTATGTTACAATTTAAATGTTTTAGATACTCGTTCCTGTTCAATAAATGTAATTTAAATTTTTTATTCACCTAAATACGCTTTTAAAATAAAAGGAAATGACTGCTTTAACAAGCAAACATTTCAATACAAAACCTCAAAAATATTTTGGTTTTGATGAGATGACCTTTATAACTTTTACTTAATAATTTAAAAGTGTATGCAATGCTTTATAAACTTTTTCAGCATTGGGCAGCATCGCTTTTTCCAGATCATTATTCAATGGAACTGCCGGTAAATTCAATGAGCCTACTACTTCTACCGGTGCATCAAGAAAGCGAAAGCATTCCTTTGAAACCCTTGCAGCAAGCGCCTCTGCGAAAGAATTGTTCTGCTGTTCTTCTGTAAGTACCAAACATTTTCCGTGTTTTTTTACACTTGCAAAAATCAAGTCTTCATCCAAAGGAAATAAAGTTCTGAGGTCTACAATTTCTATCTGATCATCAAATTTTTTGGCTGCCGCTTTAGCCCAATATACGCCCATGCCATACGTAATTACACAACACGTTTCTCCGTTATTAACTTTATTTTCATTAGCTAATAAAACAATATTTGCTTTGCCAAGCGGTAAAATATAATTGGCATCGGGCTCTATACATTTTGCATCTTCGGTGCCTGCAACCTTGCTCCAGTAAAGGCCTTTATGCTCCAGCATTACCACCGGGTTTGGGTCAAGAAAAGCAGCTTTCATAAGGCCTTTCATATCTGCAGCATTGGATGGATAAGCTATTTTTATCCCTTTTATAGAAAGTAATAAAGTTTCAATACAACTGCTGTGATAAGGCCCTCCGCCATTGTAAGCGCCCACAGGAATACGTATTAATGTTTGCACCGGAAATTTACCATTGCTTAGGTAACAGCTCTTGGCTACTTCAGTAGCAAGCTGGTTGATGCCAGGATAAATATAATCGCCAAACTGTATCTCAACAATAGGCTTTACGCCGGTTGCGGATAACCCAACAGTTGAACCAATAATGTATGCTTCCTGTATGGCGGTATTAAAAACACGATGGTCGCCAAACTGCTCGGCAAGCGTTGACGCTTCTCTGAAGACACCGCCCAGCCTGCGTCCTACATCCTGGCCAAAGAAAATTGCTTCAGGATATTGCTGCATAATTTCTCTAATAGCAAATAATCCCGCATCCACCATTAATACTTTTTCTTTATTTGCGGGAGTTCTTTGGCCTTTTTCTTTTGTAATAAATGTTTGGGCAAATATGTGGTCTTCAATATGTAATATATGAGGTTCTTTTGCGGCTACCGCTTTATTAAATGCAACAGTAATTTCATTGGCTATATTTCTTTCTATCCCGTTTAATTCATTTTCATTAAAATTATTTTCTAATTGTTTTTTTAGAATAACAAAAGGGTCTTTGTTATTATGATGAGCAAGGTCTTCATCTGACCGGTAAAATTCTTTTCTTACACCGCTTGTATGGTGCCCAAGCAACGGCACTTTTGCATGAACAAGATAAGGCTGCCTTTTTTCCCGTATGTGGTTACACACCTTTTGCATTTCATAATAGCTTTGTATAAAATCACTTCCCTCAATGCTTACACTGTTCAATCCGTTAAAGCCTTGCGCATATTCAAACGCAGAGCTGGTGCGGGCTTCAGAAGATGCAACACTTATGCCCCAATCATTATCCTGAACCAAAAAAAGTATGGGTAATTGTTTTAAAGCAGCTACCTGCAATGCTTCGCTTACCTCACCTTCTGTTAAGCTGGCATCGCCAAAAGAGCAAACCACTACAGGCATTTCACCATTTGCTCCTTTTTTAAAAAGTGGTGATTGTATCTTTTGCAAATATTGCAAACCCTGCGCTATACCTGTTGCAGGAATAGCCTGCATACCTGTTGCGCTGCTTTGATGAATGATGGTTGGTTTATCATTTCCTTTATAACTTGGATGAGCATAATATTCCTTACCGCCCGAAAAAATATCATCACCCTTTGCAAGCAATTGAAGCATTAAAGTGTAAGGTGAAAAACCGAGCCCAAGCAGCATACTTTCATCGCGGTAATAAGGGCTTACATAATCGCATGGCAGTAACTGAAAAGCAGTTGCCAGTTGTATAGCTTCGTGGCCGCGGGAGGTAGAATGAACATATTTACATATTTGCCTGTTGGCTTCATACGTTGCCGCCATTGCTTTTGCGCAGCACATCATACGAAAAGCACGTAAAAAAATTTCGTTATCAATCATATTCTAATGTGCTAATGTGCCAACATGCTAATGTGATAATATGCCACCGAATAATAAAACAATAATGGTGTATTAATTATTAGGTTGGCTAATCATCGAATTCTTAAAAGCTTCTCTTGGTTTTAATCCCAGCAATTGAAACATGGCATTA
The DNA here is from genome assembly GCA_965276925.1 of Hanamia sp. Classification (GTDB taxonomy): domain Bacteria; phylum Bacteroidota; class Bacteroidia; order Chitinophagales; family Chitinophagaceae; genus Ginsengibacter. Next base: position 1,674,523 of record OZ255711.1, on the reverse strand, counting down.
TCTTCATCAAACGCCGGGTTAGGTGTAGTAAGCAATTTGTCTCCTGAAAAAATAGAATTGGCACCAGCCAAAAAACATAAGGCCTGCTCTGCAATGCTCATCTCAGCGCGGCCTGCACTTAGCCGCACCATAGCCGCGGGCATAATAATTCTTGCAGTTGCTATCATTCGTATCATGTCCCAAATATCAATTTTGGCATTATCCTGCAATGGCGTGCCTTTTACACGAACCAACGCATTGATAGGCACACTTCCCGGATGAGCGGGTAAAGTTGCAAGCGTATGTAGCATACCAATTCTATCTTCATGTGTTTCGCCGAGGCCAATAATGCCGCCGCTGCAAACACTTATGCCAGCTTTGCGCACATTGCCCAAAGTTTGTAAGCGATCATTATAGGTGCGTGTGGTAATAATATCTGTATAATGCTCTTCAGATGTATCTACATTATGATTATAAGCATACAAGCCAGCATTGTGCAATTTTTTTGCCTGCTCTTCAGTAAGCATGCCCATAGTGCAGCAAACTTCCATGCCCATTTCGTTTACACCTTGTACCATTTCAAGCACGCGGTCAAAGTCGCGGTTATCGCGTACCTCGCGCCAGGCAGCACCCATGCAAAACCTTGTTGAGCCTGCATCTTTGGCTTTTTTAGCGTAAGTAAGCACTTCTTCCTTTTTCATCAACGCCTGTACATTCACGCCAGTATTGTATCGCGCAGCCTGCGGGCAATAAGCACAATCCTCCGGGCAGCCGCCTGTTTTTATAGATAATAAAGTACATACCTGCACTTCACCAGTTGCATGATATTGATGATGAAGAGCAGCGGCTTCATAGATCAGCTCTAACAAAGGCTTATTATATATCTCTGCAATCTCTTGTTTTGTCCAATTGTTTCTGATTTTCATTACATAGATGGGTTAATTATTTTAAGCTTTTTTCTATCTTTTGCTTATGAGCAATTTTCGGAATACAAAACGGAGCAGTTATTTTCTTAACTGCATTAAAAGATTTTTCATTTACACGAAATTTTTATCTATTTCATCATTTATTTTGCGCAATAATCTTCCCAATAAAATCATCAGGCACTGTTACTTCAATTTTATTATTAACAGGAATAATAATTTCTCTTATAATTTCCATGCGTTTCATTTACTTCATCAAAAATAACTCAAATTAGTTTTTGGACTAAGCGCTAAAACAGTTTCATAAATTAGCCTGATCGTATCCTCCACATCAGACCTGTGAAGCATTTCAACTGTGGTATGCATATAACGAAGCGGAATGGAAATGAGTGCCGACGGGCATCCATCATTTGCATAAGCAAAAGAATCTGTATCGGTTCCTGTACTGCGGCTCACAGCTCTTAGCTGCAATGGAATTTTATTTTTTTCTGCGGTTTCTTCTATCACTTTTAAAAGCTTGTTGTGCACTGCGGGGCCATACACAAGCGCAGGTCCTTTGCCACATGAGCAATCTCCCTCAATTAATTTATTTATCATCGGCGTAGTAGAATCGTGTGTTACGTCGGTAATGATGGCAATATCCGGCTTAATTTTCCTTGCGATCATTTCCGCACCGCGGAGGCCAATTTCTTCCTGCACGGCATTTACAATATATAATGCAAAAGGAATTGTTTTGTTGTTTTCCTTTAATAAACGCGCCACTTCTGCAATCATAAAACCACCAATGCGGTTGTCAAATGCACGTGCAATAAAGTTGCCGTAAGAGAGTTCATCAAAGCCTTCTGCATAAGTAACTGCTGCGCCTACATGAATGCCAAGATCTTCTGTTTGTTTTTTATTTCGTGCTCCGCAATCAAGAAATAAATTCTCAACTTTGGGTTGCTGCTCTTTATCATTTCCCCCAATGCGGGTGTGGATAGCTGGCCATCCGAACACGGCTTTTATAGCTCCTTTTTTACCATGAATAACAACCCGCTGCGAAGGCGCAATCTGGTGATCTACGCCGCCATTTCTCTTTAAATAGATTAACCCCTCTGCGGATATATAATTCACAAACCAGCTGATCTCATCAGCATGTGCTTCTATTACTACCTTAAATTTTTTATCAGGATTAATAACACCTACTGCTGTGCCATAAGCATCTGTAAAAGTAGTATCCACATAATTCTTTATATATGCAAGCCATACTTTTTGGCCGCCGCTTTCAAAGCCAACCGGCGATGGCGTATTTACATAATTTTTTAAAAAGGTAAGTGATGCATCATTGATCAGCGATGGTTTCTTTTTTTCTTTAGCCATAAATAATAATATTTTTTTAGTTGTAAATTTAAAGGATTAGAACAAACAGGTAAGCAAGCACAGCCTGCGCCAGCATTAAGCCATCTACACATAAAAGGTAAAAAAGATCATTGAATATTTTTTTGGTTAAATAAATAATTGAAAAGGTGATGCAGGCGCTGACTGCCATGGCTGTAAACGCATTTTTATTATGAGAATACATAAAAAGGCCTGCAGAAATTAGCATAAAAATTATAAGAAAAAAATAGGTAAGCAGGTAAGATTTTTTTTTTCCAAGCAATACAACAATGGTATTTATATTTTCTGATCTGTCAATATCAATGTCCCTAAGATCGAACAACAAGCAAAGCACCAACATGAAGGCGAGCCTTTGAAAGAAAACAAAAAGGAATAGGTTTTTTTCTATATTAAAATTTGCAGCCGGAAACCATACGGTTACAAATGTCCACATCAGCGAGAGCGTAATGATCTTGGCAAAGCCAAAATCTTTTAATCGTTTTCTTTTACCAAATGGGATAACAGGAAAAGAATAGACGAAAGCGATAAGGCCTAAAAAACCTATGATAATAAAATGATGAAGCCTGAAATGTATAAAGCTGAAAAAAATACAAGCAACGCCGGCAGTTACCAGCACCTCATGAATATATTTTTTTCCGGAAGACCATAAGTGCCTTTCAGAAGCATTAGCGGACAAAGGCTTTATAAGATAATGCAAATTATATTGCACCAACGTTGCCCCAAAAACAAAACAATAAAAGCTATAGATATTTAAAGGAAGATGCAGCAAAATGTTGGTTTCTATACACAAAGCCACTGCACATAAAGCAATAAAAATATTGCTGAATAAAATAAAGTCTGATACTTTCTTAAACTTCACATTAGTAGTAAATAACAATTTTCGGCGAATTGGCGGTATCACTTGCATGGTTCGCATTATCTCTTAACACAAACCGGAAAACTGCCGTATCATTTTCCTGGCACTGCGGGCTCCCTACATCCCTGTAATTACCCGCATTATAACCCAGTGTAAAAGTGATAGTTCCCTTTTGATCTTTGGAAGGAGGAAATGCTGGCAGGGGATAGAATTGTATATTGCTGCTGTTTACGCAATTCGGTACTATTTTTTGCACAAACATATTGGTAGTATCAGAAAAATCGCCCTGTGCATCAGTAAAAGAAAATGTGAACCGCAAAACATCATATTGATGCAACGAGGTAGTATTTACTGATTCAAATTTTAATGAAGGCGTGCTGGAAAATTTTTGCTTACTGCACGATGTTGTAAAGATGATGAGCAATATTGAAATTATAATGATGTAGCGCATCTTTGTATTTTATTCATACAAAATTAAATATTAAAAGCTGAATAGTATTTTAGAAATATCTAAATGGGAAGATAAAATTTTCAATGCCAGCTATTATAATTTTTCTGAAATGGCGTTAGAAATTTTTAAGCTCCAGTACCACAATAATAGCTTATATAAAAGCTACGTGGATGCGCTTAATATTAACATAGAAAAAGTTGCATCTATTGAAGAAATTCCTTTTTTACCTATACAATTTTTTAAAAATAATATTGTTGCCACTACGCCGTTCGATGCTGAAATTGTTTTTGAAAGCAGCGGAACGACAGGTGGTAACACAAACAGGCATTTTGTAAAAAAATTATCACTGTATAAAAAGAGCTTTGAAAAATGCTTCAGGCTTTTTTATGGAAAGCCTGATGAATGGTGCATCCTGGGCTTATTGCCCGGCTATCTTGAAAGAAAAAATTCTTCTTTAGTTACCATGGCCGATGCCTTAATAAAAGAAAGCATGAACAGCTTTAGCGGCTTTTATCTTCATGATCATCAAAAGCTGCACAGTGCTATTTTGCATAACGAAATAAAAAAACAACCAACGTTATTGCTTGGTGTAACGTTTGCCCTGCTCGATTTTGCAAAAGCATATACTATGAATCTTCGTAATACGATCATACTTGAAACCGGCGGCATGAAGGGAAGAAAAGAAGAACTTACGAGGCAGGAGATTCACGGTGTATTGAGTAAAAAGCTTGGCGTAAAAAAAATCCATTCTGAATACGGAATGACCGAGTTGCTGTCACAGGCTTATTCTAAAGGCGATGGAATGTATCATTGTCCGCCCTGGATGAAAGTGATGGTTAGAGAAGAGAATGATCCGCTTACCATTACATCTTCACCCAAAAATAATGAGGCAGCTTCTGGCCTTATAAATGTTATAGACCTTGCCAACCTTTATTCCTGCGCATTTGTAGCCACTGATGATGTAGGAAGACTGTATAAAAATGAAACCTTTGAAGTGCTTGGGCGCAGCGACGCCAGCGATATAAGAGGTTGCAGCTTGCTAACTGCCACACAGTAACCGATATATTTTATAAATGCTTTATAAAAGATAGCTTTTATTATACAATTTAAAAGCGATTTATCCGTTTGTCTTTTACACCAGCCATCTGCTTGCAAAGATGCCGGTGAAATATTATTTTGTGAAGAGCTACAATCCGGTACATAAAAATCCTTATCGCTATGAAACGCACAAGTAAAAAAACTACCATTCTCTTTATAGATAAAAACGCACGCATCTCAAAGCCGGTGCAGGTTTCAACCAGGCTGGTTGCTCACTGGAAAAAATATTTTGTTGCAGTTTCTTTAATGTTTATGGGGCTTATAAGCATTATTGCTTACCTGGCTTTATCTAAATTTTCACAGGTAAAACAGCCACAAGCATTATCTCAAAAAACGTATTCAGTAAAAAATACTATTGTTGAAATTGATACCAATGCGGTAAGAAAAAAATTTTCTACTATTGATAAAGAGCTGGTAACTATTAATAATTATTTAAAAGCAAGAGGCATAAGGCCAGTATTCAAAGCTGCAGAAGGAGGCGAAGCTGACAGCGACATCATATCAACAGATGAAATAACCAGTTTTTATGAGGGATATTTGAATAAAATAATTTACAATTTTTCGTATACACCTTTGGGCTTTCCCTTTGCGGGAGCAATAACCTCAACATTCGGGCATCGTGAAAACCCATTCAGCGGTGAAGGCATAGAAACACATAAAGGCCTCGATATACGCGGCCCTGTTGGCTCTCCTGTAAAAGCAATGGCTAAAGGCGATGTGGAATTTGCAGGATTGCGCGGAGGTTTTGGAAATTGCATTATGATAAAGCATGGCAATGGCTTTGAAACTTTATATGGACATCTCTCAAAAATATTAGTGCACGTGGGCCAGCGTATAGACATAGGCCAGCAAATAGGAAACATAGGATCTACAGGGCGATCTACAGGCCCACATTTACATTACGAAATACATCGTAATGGAGAAAAAATTAACCCTCAATCGTTTTTAAATCTCTGATTATGTTTAAAAAAAACAAGCAGCAATTGCAGGAAATAAATGAGCAACAAATATCAACCATCATTGGTGAAGGCTTTATTTTCAGAGGTGAGATCAAGGGCTCCTCTGTTATTAGAATTGAAGGAACCGTGATTGGAAATTTAAATGTAGAAGCAGGTGTTGTGCTTGGAGAAAAAGGGTTTATTGAAGGCGACATTACAACCAGGTCTGCTATTATTTATGGTAAAGTAAATGGCAAGGTAACGGCTTCGCAACTTGAGATAAAAAAATCGGGCAATGTAAACGGCGATATAACCACTGACACGCTGGAAATAGAGTTGGGTGCTAATTACAACGGAAAGCTTGATATGAAACGCGCTGAGCCGCTTGCAGAAGCTTCATAAGTTTTAATAAATTATTTTATTAAAAAAACACGCTGATTCCGTTAAGGCATCTTCTCATCCTGAGACTTATTCTTCAATCAATTTTAAGATAGAAACTGTAATGAAGGTTTGCATTAAACTATCTTTGCAGATAAATTATTTATATGTTAGATACTATTGAGGCTGCCATAGAAGATATTAAAAATGGCAAGCTGGTAATTGTGGTAGATGATGAGGACCGGGAAAACGAAGGAGATTTTATAACCTCTGCCAAAAACGTAACTCCGGAGATAATAAATTTTATGAGCAAAAACGGCCGCGGGCTCATTTGTGCACCTTTATCCGAAGCAAGATGCGACGAGCTTGAGCTTGATCTGATGGTAAATAAAAACACAGCTTTGCATCAAACACCCTTTACGGTAAGTGTTGATCTGCTGGGTCATGGATGCACAACGGGTATTTCTGTACATGACCGGGCTAAGACTGTAAATGCATTAATTGACCCAGAAACCAAGCCCCGGGATCTTGGAAGACCTGGCCATATATTTCCTTTGAAAGCCAGGAATGGCGGGGTTTTGAGAAGAACGGGCCATACGGAGGCAACTGTTGATTTGGCAAAGCTCGCAGGTCATGGCGAAGCAGGAGTGCTGGTAGAAATAATGAATGAAGATGGCACTATGGCAAGATTGAGCGAATTAAAATTAATTGCTAAAAAACATGATCTTAAAGTTGTTTCCATAAAAGATCTTATTGCTTACAGGCTAAAAAAGGAAACGCTTATCCGCGAAGATGTAAGGGTAAAAATGCCTACAAAATATGGTGAATTTGAACTCATAGCTTACAAGCAATTGAATACAGGTGAAGAGCACATGGCGTTAAAAAAAGGTAGCTGGAAAAAAGATGAGGCAGTTCTGGTAAGAGTGCACTCAAGCTGTATGACGGGTGATATTTTAGGCTCACTAAGATGTGATTGTGGTGAGCAATTGCACGCTGCTATGAAAATGGTGGAGGCAGAAGGGAAAGGTGTTGTATTATATATGAACCAGGAAGGGCGTGGCATTGGCCTGTTGAATAAATTAAAAGCTTATAAGCTGCAGGAGGAAGGCTTTGACACTGTTGAAGCAAATATAAAACTTGGCTTTGGCATGGATGAAAGAGATTATGGCGTAGGTGCACAAATATTAAGAGAGCTGGGCGTTTCTAAAATAAAGCTCATTAGCAATAACCCAAGAAAACGTGCAGGCCTGCTGGGGTATGGGCTTGAGATAGTTGAGACAGTTCCCATAGAAATAAAGCCCAACAGGCATAATGAAAAATATTTAACAACAAAAAGAGATAAGCTTGGGCATGAAATTTTAAAAGCGGGAAGGGTTTAAGATATAACTATCAGTTACCCTACAAACGAAATTATCTTGCAGTTGTATCAGTAATCATCTTTACTTTTCTTTTTCTTTCATTAATAAAAAAGTCAGTAAAAGTATTAAACTCCTTGCGGTATGATAGCTGAACCCCTGTCCTGTTGCGAAGCCCTTGTAAATCTCCAATATCAGCATCGCTCCTGTTAAATCCTATTACCCGTAATCTTCCGTCTGGCGATATCAAATATTCAAAAGAAACATCCGGAGTAAAAAGAAAATTAGAATTACTGTTTATGCTGTTTTGCACCAGCCTGTAATCAATATTACCACCAAAGTTTACAAGCAACCGGTTTTTAAGAAAAGAAGTTTTCAGGCCAAAATTTCCTACATTCTGCACATCCTTTTGTATAATACCTTTTTGAAAGTTGAAATCAGATGTATTTATGTTGGTATAAAGGTTCACAGTATGTGTATTAAGTAATTTTTGCAGCCACGAATTTAATGAAGCGGAAACCGTCGCCGATAATAACTGGCCAACGCTTCTTGTTACAAAGTTGCCAGTGTTATTACTTGTTAACAAGCCCTGTTGATTATTCATAAATGTGTTGAACAAAAGTAAGGATGTTACCTGCCTGTTGAGTTCGTTTTGATCAGATTGATACGTCTTTAAAAATTCTGTTGCGATCGGGTCAGATTTTAATGGATTATCAAATGGAAACTGAAATTCAAAAGAAGGCTCAGGAGTTTTTAAGGTGCCTCTTAATTTAAAAATGATGTCAACGTCGCCTTTAGCAGTAGAAGATCTGCTGGTTGGTATGCTGCTCAGGTCTACGTTTGTTGCTCTGTAAGTGGCGTCAATATTGAGGTTGGCAAGATAAGGATCTCCTTGCCATTCAATATAACCTTGTTGTAAATTGAAAGGCGTTTTTAAAAAAGTTTGAAAATTAAATGTGTATTCACCCTCCTGAATATTATATCTTCCTCTTATGGTTAAAGGATCAATGCTGCCAGCAGAGATGTTTAAATTACCGTAGCCTTGTGCTTTAATAACGTCGCCTGTTGTTTCATCCAGTATCACATCTATTTTTGCATAAGGGTTTGCCGTAATAGACATATCAACTTTTATATTGGAGCTCTGCCTTGCAGAAAGATCAGTTTTCATTTCACGCCCGAATTTTATAAAGTCAATGTAATCCAGCGTTTCTGTTTCGGCAGTTTCGCCGGTAGGCAAATAAATATGGCTGCTATCCGTAGGCTCACCGCTTATGCTCATTTTCATATCTGTAACAAATCCATTTAATGATAGTTCGGCTTTGCCAATAAGCGTTCCGTAGAATTCTTTATTATCTCTTGCTGTAGTATTCAAAAGCATAAATCTCGGTTGTGCATTACCGTTATTATCTGTTTTTACATGCAATTCATTAAAGAAAAAGTTATCAAAAAAACTATGGTATATTTTGCCAATTACCGTTGCGGTTCCACCAAGCGTATCGTGTATTTTAATAGTTCCAAGATCAATTTCATCCGGGTTAAAAGTAAGGACTGTATTCTCTGCAAGGAGGTAACGGCATTGCGTGTAAAGCACTGTCAATGCTGTGCTGTCAAGCGATACCTTTCCCGTAAGCTTTGTATCTGCAGCGCTTCCTGATAAATATAAAGTGCCCGTTGCGCGGCCTGTGATATGGTAGAAAATATCATTCAGGTACTTTTCTAAAATATGAATACCGGAATTATTTAATACCACAGAACCTTTTATCTGGTTATCAGAAGAATCATTTAAGTTGTATGAAAAATCTGAAAGAAAATTATACAAAGCATTATCAGAAACAACATGCGTTTTTATGATACCACTTTTGGAAACATACTCTCCGCTTGCATTTAGCACACCAATAGAATCATCTTCCAAGTGAAACTGGTCGGTCTTTGTATTAAACTGTACATCAAGATTTCCAAATGGATCATTGATGCGAATATCGCCACTCATTAAGCCATTAACTTTTACTTGTTTTTCAAACAATGGCGCAAAATCGCCAACATTCAGCTTGCTGATACCAACTATCACATCATTGCCGGAGCCGATTTCCGAAGGCTGTGTAGATACATATATCTCCTGGGCGCCCTGGCTAAATTTTATGGCATTGGCAAGAAATATATTTTTGTTCAGTTCCAGTTCTCCGCCTTTAGCAATCGTCCATTTTTTATCGTTTATAATAAATGATGATGGATTAAATGAAAGCTTAAATCCATTAGTGTTCGTCTCCATTCTTGCAGAAATATCGGCAGCGGTCAATGTTTTATTTGCAGAAGTAATAATGCTTACATCTGAAATATCATTGTGTGCAACAATCTTAATTTTGGTTCCCGGGGCATGAAGGCTATTGTTGATGATTACATCATCTATATCTCCATTGAAGCTAAGCGTGTCCTGCGTTCCTTTACTGTCAAAATGAATAGTGTTAAAGCTTATGTTGCTATAAGAAAAATGCGGCACATCGGCTGTCAGGTTCAGCGTATTTTCAGCAACATTCAGGTTGCCAATAAAAACGGAATTATTTAACCCGCTTATTCTGCTATCAAAAAGAGATACATAATCACTTATATTTTTTGTTTGAATAGAAAAACTAAAATCCTGATTTTCTATTTTTCGGTCGGGCTTATTTATATAAGCCGGATAATATTTATAAAGAAATAATTGAAACGCATCAGGCAACTCAAGTATTTTAAAATTTCCATTTAAAGTAAGGGCCAGCTCATTTGTTTGTACAGATAAAAATTTTTTACCATTGTTTATTGAAGAATACAGATCAAGCGAATCAAAAGACAGATGCCGGTCTTTATCCAGCAGAATGGCGTTGTATAATTTTGCAGAACCTAAAAAATTATCAATATTATCTCCTGTAAAATCAAGATTGAAAAAACCTGTTAAAGAAACACTGTCTTTGGTGAAGCCAAGATTTTTAAGGCTTAGCCTTGATACATCTGCCCTCAAATTCAATGCAGGATGAGCTTTGCTTAAATTGATCGCTCCTGTAAGTGTATCAATTTTTATATTAGGATCGTTAATGCTGGCAGTGCCTGAAAAAAGCCTGTTCTTAAAATTTCCGTGGGTAATTATTTTCGTGTATGCATAACCGTTATACGTCACGCTGGAAATATTTCCATCTACTGTTATGTCCACATCGCTTGCAGAAAAGCCTTTGCCCTTTACCTTTCCGCTAAAAGCAATATTGCCAATACTACTGTTGCTTATAAATTTGCCAAGCTGAAAATTGTTAGTGGAAATAGTACCGCTGTACAGGGCTTTACCATCCTCAGGAAATTTCATCTGGAGATCAGTTTTTAATGTGCCAATGGCTGTGTTCAGCGTTCCATAGGTTACGAAATCTTTAATAAAACCGGTATAATTTCCTTTAAACTGAATAGCGCCTAAAGCCCTCAGATCGGGACTGGTTATGCTTTTCAGCGAAGGAATAAGTTTTTCAAGCTCATTATAATTTGTACGAAAATCATTTGCCTTAAAGTCAATAAATGTTTCATTGATATCGGGCAGGCCGCGCATACTTATATCACCGTCAAGGTAATTAGCACTGCCGGCTTTTATAATCATTTTTTTTGCTGATAAATTATCAATGGTTCCTTTGGCATTTCCTTTTATAGAAAAAACTTTTTTCCAGTCAGCCACTTCAGGCGCAAAGAAAGCAATATCATCGCTGCTTACTTCGCTGTTATCGAAGCGCCCTTCAAGCGTTACCTTGTGTACGAAATCCAGCATGTCATCATTAAAATTATTATAGTGCATTGCATAATAATTGGTAAGATGGCTTTTGTTGGTAATGATATCAAGATGGTTAAACTCCATCATTTTTGGAGTGAACTTAAAATCTGCAGAAAGATTTTTTATAACAAAACCGCTTCTGTCTGTTGTTGCAAGCTTTGCTTGTGCAAGCAATGTATCTTTTACAAAAGAAATATTAGCAAAGCTGCCATTAAGCTGCGATAAAATGATATGTGCATCATTAAAGCCGGATACATAAACAGGCGTGTCTTCCTGTCTTTCAATAGCGAGACTTCCATTGGTTATATTTAATTTTTTTACAAAAATTCTCCATCCATCTGTATTCCATTCAAGTCCCGAAGGATCTTTAGCTTCGGCCTGAGAAGCACTGTGAGAGCTATCTTCAGGCCTGTTGCCATTATAGTCGTATTGAGAAAAAGAAGGTTCATCAAGATCAACGAAATTAATTTTTATAACATTTTTATTCAGGTCAAATTGCTCTGCACTAAGGTTCAATTTTTTCAGGGATGCAGTCATATTTTCGCCGCTCCACGCATCTGTTTGAATAATTTTTACATGATTAAATTCAATGCCCGAAAGGTTTAGCTGCGTTGTACCCGATGATGTGTCCTTCTTGCCCGATCCTGAAAAATAATCTGCAATAAATTGATAATTCCACACAGAATCTTTGCGGTTAAGATTGATAACTGCATTATCAAGCCCGATATATTTAAGATCAATATGATCTTTAAAAAAGAACCAGTCATTTATGTTCACCTTTACAGCCCCGGCATATAAAAGCGTATCATGTTTATGATCTAAAACAAGAATATTTTGCAAAAGCATTTTATCAAAAAGCTCAAAATCTACATGCCTGATGGAAACCGTTGTGTGCAGGTCTTTCGATAACCTTTGCGTAACTTTTTTTATTAAAAAATTTTGAAAAAAACTTGTTTGTAACAATATCCATAGCACAAGCAGGAGCACAACAATAGACAGCAGTACCCTAAGGAATATTTTTATAAATTTTTTCAGGAAAATAAAGTTGATTAACAAAAATAACCAATCACCTGCTTAGCTCAAATGATTATGAAGTTAAAGATTATGCAATGCTTGTTAATAGCCGGCAGCAGCGTCATCGCCGCGGTGGTCGCCCACTGCAACCAGTGAGCCATCAGGCTTTACCATAATCACTTCCGTTCTTCCAATACCATCTTCCATAGAAAATGTATACCCTTCTTTTTTCAATGTATCTCTTACATTTTTATTAAATGCATTCTCTGTAAAAATTACATCGGGCAGCCACTGCTGGTGAAACTTTGGCTTGTTCACTGCATCGTGAGGGGTCATTTTAAAATCAATTATGTCAACCAATGTTTGATATACACTTGTAGGAATAGTAGTGCCGCCAGGCGTTCCAAGAATAAGGTAAGGCTTATTATTTTTTAGAACAATGGTGGGCGTCATGCTGCTGAGCATTCTCTTGTGAGGCGCAATGGCATTGGCTTCGGCGCCCAAAGCGCCGTACATATTGGCAACACCCGGCTTCACGCTAAAATCGTCCATTTCATTATTTAAGAAAAAACCTGCGCCTGCAACAACGGTTCTGCTTCCATAGCCACCATTCAAGGTTGTGGTTGTTGATACCGCATTGCCTTCTTTGTCCAGCACATCAAAATGAGTGGTTTCTTTTTGCTCTACGTCAATTATTACCTCTTTTATATCCTTGCTGTTACCAGCTTTGCGTGGCTCATAATCACTCATTCTTTTTCTAAGGTATTCATCACTTGTCAAAGTTCTTACAGGCACTTTTACAAAATCAGGATCGCCCATATACTTTGCCCTGTCAGCATAAGCACGCCTTTCTACTTCTGCCATCAGTTGCACCGATCCAGCTGTTTCAAATTGCATTTTGTTTATATTTTTATAACTGCTCATCTTTAAGCATTGCTCTATAATAATGCCGCCGCTGCTGGGCAAAGGCATGGTAACAATAGTATTTCCTTCATAAGTAAATACCATAGGCGCTCTTGTTTTTGCTGCATAATTTTTAAGATCGGCTTCGGTAATAATGCCATTTCCCTTTTTCATTTCTTCTGCGATAAGCCTTGCAGTTTCACCTTCGTAAAAGCCTTTTGCACCTTTATCTCTTATCAGTTTCAATGTTTGAGCAAGATCTTTTTGTATTAATGTATCGCCGGCTTTCCATGGAACTTCTTTTACGAAAACAGGAACCACTGTATTATATTTTATAAAATCATTTCTTGTTTCGTTAAAGCTTCTTGCCTCGCTTTCAGAAATGGCAAACCCTTTTTCAGCAAGTGTTATCGCAGGTTCTATTAACTTTTTGAAAGGCAGCTTTGCATATTTCATGGCTGCAAATATTCCTGCCACAGAGCCGGGAACGCCTGCGGATAAATGCCCGTTCTGAGATAAATTCATCTGCGCATTTCCTGCTGAATCCAAATACATATCTCTGGAAGCTGCGCCAGGAGCCTCTTCCCGAAAGTCAATAGAAATGTTATCTCCGTTTTTTAAATGAATAACCGTAAAGCCACCGCCACCAATATTACCGGCGCCGGGATACACAACTGCCAGTGCAAGCTGCGTTGCAATAGCCGCGTCCACTGCGTTTCCGCCTTGTTTTAAAATGCTTACACCTGCCTCGCTTGCGAGCGCATGAGCCGAAACCACTGCACCATTTTTACAAGTAACATCTTTTTTCGTGTAGTAATTATAAGCGTTGTAATTTTTTTGCGCAGCAGATCTTTTATTTATAAAAAAAATAAAAAGGAACATAATAAACATGCCTTTCTTCATAAGAAAAATTTTAAACGAAATTAAGTTTTATGAAATAATAAAATTTTTATAGAGAGAATACTTACCCTATCAAAATCATACACCTCACATTATCTTAATTTCGCATGATTAATTTTACTACATGCGCAAAACCTTTTTCTTACTTTTTACTTTTTACTTTTCAATTACCTCTTTCTCCCAATCTCCTGAAACCTACACTTCTTCTGATATTTTTCAACAGATAAAAAAGCTGAAAGTGCTGGCATCAGTGCTGTACGTAGCTGCGCACCCCGATGATGAGAACAATGCTTTACTACCATATTTTGCCAAAGAAAAACTATACAGAACTGCTTACTTAAGCTTAACACGCGGCGATGGCGGCCAAAATTTAATTGGTGATGAACAAGGCGTAGAGCTTGGAATGATAAGAACTGAGGAATTATTAGCGGCAAGAAAAGTTGATGGCGCTGAGCAATATTTTTCAAGAGCTTATGAATTTGGCTTCAGTAAAAGCGCCGAAGAATCTTTGCGTATCTGGGACAAAGAAAAAATATTAAGCGATGTGGTGTGGATCATTCGCCAATACCAGCCTGATATAATTATTAAGCGCTTCCCTCCCGATAAGCGTGCCGGACATGGACACCATGCTGCTTCTGCCATCCTTGCTGATGAAGCTTTTACGGCAGCAGCAGACCCTACAAAATTCCCTGAACAATTTAAATATGGTGTAAAGCCCTGGCAGGCTAAAAGAATTTTATGGAACACTTATAATTTTGGCGGCAATAACACCACCAGCGAAGACCAGATAAAAATCGACATTGGCGGCTATAATCCACTGATAGGTGAAAGCTATGGAGAACTGGGAGGTGAAGCGAGAACCATGCATAAAAGCCAGGGAGAAGGCAGGCCAAAAAGACGCGGAGAATCGTTTGAATATTTTCTAAACACCGGCGGAGAAGCGCCTTCCGGCGACCTGATGAGTGGCGTGATAACCGGATGGAAAAGAATACAAGGCGGCGAAGCTATAGAAACAATGATCAATGCTATAATTACAAATTATAAAATAGATGCTCCCCAATTATCTGTACCATCTTTAATAAAGCTATACGATGCTATGAAAGCTTTGCCAGCAGGCAACTGGCGAAATAAGAAACTAGATGAGTTGCAGCAAATAGTTATTGAATGCAGTGGCTTATACATCGAAGCGACATCTTCTCAACAACAGGCGGTGCAAGGTGGTGAGCTAAAAATAAATTGCACCGTTATAAAAAGAGAAGATATAAATGCCTCTTTAAAAAAGATACACATTGATTCTTTTGATTCTTCTTTCAATATTCCTTTGGGTACAAGCCAAAATATAAGTATTAATAAAACACTTGCAGTTCCGGATGATAAAAAGATCTCCCAACCTTACTGGCTGGTGAATCCCCTGGTTGGCGGCACTTTCGACGTGAGAGATCAAACACTTATAGGCAAGGCATGGAACGATCCATCTTTTGAAGCAACTTTTTTAATAACGATTGATGGCGAAGATTTTTATATAAAAAAGCCTGTGCAATACAGGTATGTTGATCCGGTGAAAGGCGATACGTATGAACCGATTGCAGTGTTACCAAGGATTGAGATGACCTATATAAAAGATAATTTTATTTCATTGAACGGAAGTAATGTTAATGCAACAGTTCATGTAAAATCTAATCTTGATAACAACAACACTTATTTTATTTTGCAACAGTATTCTAAAAACTGGAGAAACGATCTGCCATCATTTACTTTCGATGCAAAGAACCATGAGCTTTTTAAAACCGGAGTTTTTGCTGCTGCAACAAAGGAAAGAAATACCACAGAAGAAACTTCTTTAAAAACAAAAGATGGTGAATATGATAGCTATACAAAAGTGATCGCTTACAATCACATACCCACCATCACTTATTTTCCAAAAGCGCAAGCCAATCTTGTTACGCTTGATATAAAAATGGCTGGTAAAAAAATTGGCTATATCATTGGTGCCGGAGATAAGGTGCCACAGGCTTTGCAGGCCATGGGCTACGAGGTAACTTTTTTAAAGGCAGCCGATATAACCGATGAAAACCTGAAACAATACGATGCCATTATCACAGGGGTAAGAGCTTATAACCTTAATGAATATGTAACCGATAAGTATGATGTGCTGATGCGTTATGTGCAGAATGGCGGAAACCTTATTGCGCAATACATAAGAGGCAACCAGGTTGGAGACAGAACACTGAAAGCGGGGCCGTATTCTTTCACTACAAATACGTCTGCAAGAATTACGGAAGAAGATGCTAAGGTTACTTTTTTATTACCAGATAATCCTGCATTGAATTATCCAAATAAAATAACAGAAAAAGATTTTGAAGGATGGGTGCAGGAAAGAAGTACTTACCAGGCTTCTAAATTAGATGCTCATTTCGAAACACCGCTTGGCATGAGCGATACAGGAGAGCCACAAAGCAACGGAAGCCTTGCTATTGCTAAGTATGGCAAAGGAAATTTTGTGTACGCAAGTCTTGTATTCTTTCGACAACTGCCGGCCGGCGTGCCTGGAGCTTACAGGCTAATGGCTAATTTAATTGCCCTGCCTAAGAATGAATAGACAATGGGGTTATTGGCATAATGTAAATCTTATAGAACGAATTCACGAATTAAAAGATAATACTAAAACTATAAAAAGTAATTCTTGTAATTCGTAAAAATTAGTGTAATAGAATGCAAACTGAAAAAAAATATTGGAACCGCTGGTACATTATGGTTCTTATCTTTCTTTTATTACAAATAATATTGTATTGTTTTCTTTCGGCTTATTTTAATAAAGGATAAACTCTATAATTTGTTTTAGAAGAGCTTATTAATAGTATTGCTTATGAGCATTATTGATTGGACGATACTTATTGCAATACTTGCTTCTGTTATTATTTACGGTATTTACAAAAGCCGCACTACCAAAGACCTTGATGGATATTTCTTAAGCAACCGGGACATGCCGTGGTACCTCGTGTTGCTCAGCATTATGGGCACGCAGGCAAGCGCTGTTACTTTTTTAAGTGCGCCTGGTCAGGCTTATACCGACGGTATGCGATTTGTTCAATATTACTTCGGTTTGCCTATTGCAATGGTTGTTATATGTATCGTGTTTGTGCCGGTTTTTAATAAGCTGAAAGTTTACACCGCTTATGAATTTTTAGAGACCCGTTTTGATGTAAAAACAAGAACACTTACCTCATTACTTTTCCAGGTATCACGGGGGCTTTCAACAGGCATCAGTATTTATGCACCATCTATTATTTTAAGCTCATTGCTGGGTTGGAACATTCATATCACTAATTATATAATGGGTGGCTTGCTTATTATTTATACGGTTAGTGGCGGCGCAAGAGCTGTTGCACATACGCAAAAGCTGCAACTGCTGGTTGTTTTTATTGCAATGTTTCTGGCAGGTTATTTTGTTGTGCACCTGTTGCCTTCAGGTGTTCATTTTTCTGATGCGTTGCATATTGGCGGCGCTAAAAATAAAATGAACATCATAACCTCCGGGATGAGTAATAACCACTTCGACTGGAAAGATAAATACAATATATGGAGCGGAATGATAGGCGGGTTCTTTCTTGCACTCTCTTATTTCGGAACTGATCAAAGCCAGGTTGGGCGCTATCTTACAGCAAAGGATAATAAGCAAAGTAAAATGGGCTTGCTTATGAATGGATTAGTAAAAGTGCCGATGCAGTTTTTGATACTGTTGCTGGGCGTGCTGGTATTTTCCTTCTACCAGTTTCATAAAGCACCTGTTTATTTTAATGAAACACAAGCCGTAAGAGCTAAACAAACTTCTTATAAAGATTCGCTCACAACGCTGGAAACACTCTATGCAAAGGTGCCTGCAAATGATAATGAACAGAAGACAATTATTAAAAAGCAATATAAAAACATCATTGCAAAAGCATTGCCTTCGGAAGATGTAAATGATACCAACTATATTTTTCTAAGGTTCGTGATAGATTATTTACCTAAAGGATTGGTAGGTTTATTGATTGCAGTGATCTTTCTTGCCGCATGGGGAAGCATCGCTGCTGCATTGAATGCGCTGGCATCGTGCACAGTTGTTGACATTCATAAAAAGTTTTTTAAAAAGAACCTTTCAGAAGCAGAAGATTATAAAATTTCAAAATTATATACCTTATTCTGGGGCATCTTTTCTATTCTTGTTGCAGAGTTTGCCAGCAACCTTGGTAACAGCCTTATTGAAACTGTGAACATCCTCGGCTCTTTGTTTTACGGAGTCATACTCGGCATTTTTTTAATTGCCTTTTGGATGAAGAATATACAAGCCAATGCTACCTTTTACGCTTCTATTGTTGCAGAGCTTTGTGTTATTATTATTTACAAAGCAAACATTGTTTCTTTTCTCTGGCTCAATGTAATTGGGGCTTTGCTGGTAATAGCTTTCGCAAGTGGGTTGCAGTATCTAATGAAAGGACGAAGTAATTATAAGTCACTTAGTACTTCTTGAATTTGTTCATTAAGTTCACCAATTTTATTCTTAGCAACGTCCCAAACAATTGAATAATTGATACCTATATAATCATGAATGAGTCTGTCGCGCATTCCCGCCATGTTTTTCCATTGAATGGAATTCCATTTCACTTTAAAGTCTGCAGGAACTTTTTTGGTTGCTTCCCCGATAACTTCCAGGCTTCTTACAATTGCGCGCTTTAAAGTTTCATTATCCAAAAATTCATCTTTCGATAAATTGCCTGTTGCAGAGATTATGTATAAACATTCATCGGCAATGTGTTTCAAGTATTGCAATGGCTCTTTAGACATACACTACTTCTTTTAAAATTTCCGGGCCTATATATTTACTCAAACCGTTTTTGGTAACTATCTCTATTTTTTCATTTTTAAAAATGTTTTCAAACATATCATAAGCAGCCATGTAGTTATCAAAAGTTTCTTTCCCCGGCTCAAAGTCTATTAATAAATCAATATCACTTGCCGATACTTGTTCATCTCTTACATAAGAGCCAAACAAGCCAATGTTTTGAATACCCAACTTCAATAATTCAGGTTTATAAAAATTTAAACTCGCAATAATATTTTCTTTAGTAGTCATAATATTTAATCTATTCAAAGATATTTTCTTTATTGCTTATTTAGTTGGAAAAATACCAGCAAAACATAATGAACTGTTTATATACTAAACGCTGCATCACTTATTTAATTTAATCTTTGCTTACCATAATCTGTTGTTAAACAAAAAGCTTTGGCAAATTATTAAGCAACAAGTGTATTCATTTGTCCTCTAAAACTTTTATAACATGAAAACAAAAATTTTACTTACGATTGTAATCTTCTTTTCTGTTCCAGCTGCAACACAGGCGCAGATAAATAAAGGCAGCTTATTGCTGGGCGGCAGCCTTAGCGTTTATCACTCAAATTCTATGCAAAAATCTTTTTTTAGTAACATACAAATTGGTGCTGCTATAAAGAATAATACTTCTATTGGTCTTATTGGTTCTTATTATACTAATAATTATGGTAATGTAGCCACACCTTTTAAACAACAAACTAATACTATCGGCGCATTTTATAGAAAATATAAAAAGCTTTCTAACCGCTTTTATTTTTTTGGAGAATTACAGGCATCGTATAGCGCTTTAAAAAACTCTTACACTTATTATGATAGTATTGGAAGCATAAAGTCAAAAGTACATGGCGGCATTGTCGAATTTATTCCAGGCATATCATATTCTATTTGCAAACATTTTCAAATGGAGCTATTAATGCCCAACATTGCTAATTTTTCTTATACTCATTCTGCCAGCACCGATAGCGCTTACCCCGCTGAAAAGACAAGTAGTTATAGCGGAGGAATAAACATAAATAGCAACATTCTTAACGAATTTGCTATCGGTTTTAAATTCTTTTTATAAATATTTTAATGCATAATCTTAAAGCCCATGATTTAAGCCATGGGTTTTATAACACATAATGCTTTCACGTAATGTCAGCCGGCTTTTGGCGATACCAGTGTTCGGCGTTCTTAATTCAACTTGATATTTTTTTTATCTCATTTAGTGCATCTATAATGCCGTCAAAATATTTTCCTTCTTTAAACTCTGGAATTATTGTATCGTCTATAATACTTTGGCACTTGGTGTCAGGAAAATATTGTTCTGAAACTTGAGTTGTAGAAATTCTAACTTTTCTTGACTTTTTATCGAACGTAATTAATAAGCGACCTTTTGGAGATATAGAGAGATAATTCCATTCGTGTTGCTTGTGAGCAGAAAAATCTTCAATATTATTGAATGGATACAAATCATCGATTGTAAAAACTAAAATTTCTACCCCGTTTTTATTTTTAATATCAGTACAAAGATTAATAATTTTCTTTTTCTGTTCAAGGGAAAATACCGAGTCCATATCTATGAGGCTTGTAAAAGGTAAAATAAGTGCCTCTTTTATTTTGAAATAACTGCATGTCTTATTTAATTGTCTTGTTAATAGAATATTAGTAGAGTTTAAAAATTCAACCTGTTCAATTTTATTTTTTTTCCATAATGCTGTGTCAGTTTCAAAGGATTTTTGTAAAAAAGAAAGGTATATTGAAGCCTGAGTCATTTCGACAGAATCAGCTTCTTTATTCCTCGATATGGAGTCGCATATTAAGGTTGACAATTTTATTAAATTTTGACTATTAGCAGGAATACTGAAAAAAAGAATAAGTAATAACTTAATATATTTCATGAAGTTTGTCAATTTTTGATGCCAACGGGTCCGTATGGCCTAAGGCGCGATATCCACTCCGCCTTTGCAGGTGTTGTCACCTGCAAATTAATTAAAAAAAAAAGTTGGTTAAAACAACAACATCTGCATCAGCAGATTTGTATTTACTGCTCATCTTATAAAAATAGCTTTTTCTATGTATAATTTAGCTAAGTGACGAGTAAGCACAGGTCAGAGACCTGCGCCAGAAAAGGGTTTTACCAAAATTTCCACCAAGGCTTACTTTCGTTCACGAATGTTTGCGCATAAATTTCAATTTGCTGTCGGTGAAGCTGGTAATCTTTTTCAATATTTTCTTCGACAATTTTATCTAAATCGTTCCACTGTTCAAAATTATTAATTGAATAGTCTTTGTAAAACGATAAAAATTTATCCGTTTCCTTTTCTACATCTTCAATTTTTCCATAAATATTATCTTTTGCGCAATCAAAGTCATTGTCAATCGAGTAAATATAGCTTTCTTCTTTGTCCGTGAAAGTTGCTTCAAAATTTAGTCTAAACAATATCCTTACTATCTGCTCCAAATTTAGTTGTTGATTTTTATATTGTTTGTATAGAAGTCCAAGTAATGGTCTGCCTTGTACTACAGGGTTCTCAAAATTTAGATAGTCGCTAAAATAGTAAAGTACTTCTTTTGTGTTTTTTGAATTTGACAGAGCAAGGTCAATAAAAAATATATCAGGTTGTTCGTCTTTAGATATAATTTTATCTGCCCAATCAATAACTTCTTTTTTCGTTAAAAGTCCACTTGCGAGTCCCGCCCGAACTAGATGAAGAGTAGTTAATATGTCTTTTGGATTTGTCAAGTGAAAATTGTTTATCGGTAACCTACAACGAGCAGGTATTGCCGATGGTGGGGAATTTTATATTCGTTCGCCGGAACTGCTGCTTGGCTTTTTGATAAAGTTAAATATTATGAACTAAAGCTGGCTTTATTCGTCGAGCCTTGAACTGCAGTTCAACAGAATTACCGCTGATGATTGTTCCAATGTCAAGCCCCACTATTGGCAATACCAATGTTAGAGGCTGTTTTATTGCGAAGGCTTTCTAAAAGTCGCCATTTGTTTTAATCTATTCATTGATTCCCGATTGAACTCTCCTTTGACATCCAGAATTTCCTTGTGTGAATCTGGATAAAGGAATTCCCAAACATCGAGGGCTGAAACCCAAAAGGCACATCCATGCAAATTGAAATTATTTTCAAGAAAATGAAGCGCATTATCAGTGCTAAGTAAAAGGTATTTTCCTGGCTCCATAAACTCTATTATATTTTTTCTTTCAAGAAGAAGTCTCTTATAGCTTCTTTTTGATGCTTCGCTTTTATGAGCTATGTAATTCCTGATAAGATAAAATTCGTCAATTGAATCACACCTATCTTTTGGAAATGAGTTGAAAGGATTTAGCGTTTCAACTAATATTTTTTTTGTCACCCCTTTTAAACTACCTGAGTTCTTAATGTCAAAGTAATTCGTTCCATTTAAAATTGCAAACCCAACATCGTATGGGATTGTGGGAGGTAAGTTTAGATTTAGGTGTCCTGATAAAGCTGAAGTATCTTTTATTAAGCAATTAATTATTGTCCTTTCGATAAACCATTCCCAATCACATAACAGTTTTATTGAAAAAGCCTCTAAAGTTTCTTCAGTTTCAAATTCTCCAAATAGTTTCCCCTTAAGTTTAATAATTTTCTCATTGATAAAATCAATTAAGGAAAAGGTTCTACTGATATAAACTAAAATATCTTGGAAGCATTTGTCCTGTATGTCAGTACGTAATTTTTCCACTTGTGAAATGTTTTTAAAATAGCCGCTAACACGTAAATATATGATATAAGATAATATTCATCTAAAAATTCACCATTGATAACCAGCTAACTAACGTTATACATTCTCTATTCTCGTTAGTACAATCGATTCTTTAGCATTAGTTCTTTCGGCTTAATTTTTCATTTAATAATCATCCCTCCTCATCTTATCAGATAATTTTTCTTCTAATTAGATTAGCCTTTCATCTTTATTGCTTTCTTTTCATCTCTATTGATTTATCCTCATTTTTATTGCTCTTTTTTCATCTCTATTGATGTACTCCTCATCTTTATTGCTTTTTTTTCATCTCTATTGATTTGCTTCTCATCTTTATTGCTTTTTTTCTATGTCTATTAATTCACTCGTCATCTTACAGATTATCTCCTCATCTTACCAGGCGAAAAAAAATCACTCTTTTTTAGATAATATTTTTATGGTTGAGCAATAGGCAGTACAAATGGTCGTTATATAAGCATTGTAAACAAAATAAATTAATTTTTTATGCCAGTTATTAAATGTTCTCTCTATTTTAAAAAAGAAGTTCTTTCTGAAAATGTAAAATTTGGCGGCAATGTCTTAAAGGCTCTCCAGACCGATGCAGCCAACGAGAATCCCCTGTTTCCTGATCTTCCTGTATCTCTAAAAGCCTTGACGGATGATAACATCGCCTTAGGTGCCGCTGATACAGGGCTCATAAATGGCGGGCGTACCGCACGGGAAGCTGCTAACAAAGCTAAAAAAGCGTGGGATGTTGACATGACGTCTATTGCAAATTACGTTTCTACGGTTGCCAATGGCAACAGCCAGGTAGTAGCCCTTGCAGGTTTTATACCTACAAAAGGTACCCGTCAAAGGCAGTCAATTCCTGATGCCTCTACCAGTTTTTCAGCAAAGATAAATGGCACTAAGGGAGCAATTATTGCAGGCTCTAAAAAGAAAGTGGCGAGGTCTAAAGCGCACGTGGTAACGGCTTTGCCGCCGGGGGCTACCATAAGCTACACGGAGAATACAGCCGTTATTACCATCGGCGATCAAAATATATACATTGGTGCTTTTACAGGTAAGGAAACAGAACTATACAGCCTTAAAAGCGCTACGCCTTACTCAATATCAATGTTTTCTATAAATGCAGCAGGCCATGGCCCGGCTACAGTGGCTACGCAGGTGATACCGCAGTAAGCATAACCTATTTTATATAAAAAAAAGCTGGCTCATAATTGGGATAGCTTTTTTATTTATAGCAGATACTGTAGTATGGCCTTGCCTACTACACAGCCGCACAACTCAAATTTAAAGTTAGCTTTGACATTCATTGAATAATTTATGAATATAGAACGCAACCGCAATGAAGATGTGATGAAGCTGGCATGGAGCCATATAAAAACGCAACTTGCAACCATTGAAGAAGGTGGTGGAAAAAAAGCAAAGGATAAACAAAAAGAAAAAAATAAGCTTACTGCAAGAGAAAGAATAGCCTACCTGGTTGATAAAAAAACAGAGTTCGCAGAGATAGGCGCCTTCGCAGGTTTTGGCATGTACGAAGAATATGGTGGCTGCCCTGCAGGCGGCACCGTTGCTGGTATTGGCTATGTAAGCGGTAAGCAATGTGTAATTGTTGCTAACGATCAAACGGTGAAAGCAGGTGCATGGTTTCCTATAACGGGCAAAAAAAATCTGCGTATGCAGGAGATAGCTATGGAAAATCATTTGCCGGTAATTTACCTGGTGGATAGCGCAGGCGTTTTTCTTCCCATGCAGGATGAGATTTTTCCTGATAAAGAACATTTTGGACGCATCTTTCGCAACAATGCAAAGATGAGCGCTATGGGCATTACTCAATTGCAGCCGTAATGGGGCCTTGCGTTGCAGGCGGCGCTTACCTTCCTATAATGAGCGATGAAACTTTAATGGTAGAAGGAAACGGCTCTATTTTTTTAGCAGGCCCTTATCTTGTAAAGGCAGCCATTGGCGAAACTACTGACGCTGAAACGCTTGGTGGCGCAGCAACGCATACAGAAATAAGCGGCATTGCAGATTATAAATTTTCCCGACTGGTGTAGATATGCAGCATAG
The DNA here is from genome assembly GCA_965276925.1 of Hanamia sp. Classification (GTDB taxonomy): domain Bacteria; phylum Bacteroidota; class Bacteroidia; order Chitinophagales; family Chitinophagaceae; genus Ginsengibacter. The sequence goes on along the minus strand of OZ255711.1, from coordinate 1,649,903 downwards.
ATAAAGAGCGTTGGCGTATCTGTGCCAAATAAAATATCACAGCTTATACAAAACCCACTTCTTTAAAACTCTTCAAATACATTTTTTAAAAAACCAAACTCATCTTTTCCTGTTTCATAAAACCTTGCTGAGGAGTAATAATAAAACAGATCGTTGCTTATGCACATTTCTAACATAGTTTTGCTCAAGAGGCTATTACCCCTACCTTGATAAAATAATAATCACCATGGCATCTAAATATGAAGGTCTGATTAAGCGTGCATATACTGCTTTTAATGCAAGAGACATTGATACCGCACTCTCCACCTTTCACCCCGATGTTCAATGGCCTAAAGCATTTGAGGGTGGCTACGTGAGTGGGCACAATGAAATACGAAACTATTGGACAAGACAATGGGCGGAGATAAATCCCCATGTGGAACCAACCGGACTTAATGAAAGACATAACGGAACATTGGAAGTAACGGTTCACCAAATCGTTAAAGACTTACAGGGCAAGCTACTGTTCGATGGAATTGTAAAGCACATTTACACTATTCAAGATGGCTTGTTACGAAGAATGGATATTGAACTTGTATAAACAATAAGATGTGCACAACATAATAAACAATAAACAGGTACATAAAATGAAAAAAACAACCTTAATTGCCCTAACGCTTGCAACAACTTTCGGCTTAGGTTTCGCATTTAAAACAATCACAATTAATCAAACTAAAAACAAGGCAACAATGAAAAAAGTAACAGGCATTGGTGGCATCTTTTTCAAATGTAAAGACCCAAAAAAAATGACAGAATGGTATAAAGAAAATCTTGGTTTAAACACCAATCCCTGGGGCGGGGCTACTTTTGAATGGCATGAAGGTGCAGACAGCACAAAGAAAGCACAAACACAATGGCAACCGTTTGCGGAAACGACAAAATACTTTGAACCTTCAACAAAAGACTTTATGATAAACTACAGGGTTGATAACCTGGAAGCGCTTGTTGAGGAACTAAAAAAGAATGGAGTAACCATTGTAGACAAAATGGAAACAGTTGATTACGGTAAATTTATACATATCCTTGATGCAGAAGGAAACAAAGTAGAATTATGGGAGCCTAAAGATAAGTGAGCGACATTGATTAGTATGCTATCCTGATGGCAAGGCCAAAAGTCTTCTGCATTCCTACTCTATTTAAAATATATTTGCCGCAAATTTTACATGTCTTTATTTGATAAAATAAACAGCTATCACGAGGGTTTGTCTCCATCCAAAGTAGCCAGAAAATATGAATATTTAACTGAAAATGAATTTCGTTTCTTCAGAGGCACTAATAATTTATTTTATGAAGATCTAAGTAAAGCATCGCTGCCCGCTTCGCCTGCCACATGGATATGCGGCGACCTGCACCTGGAAAATTTTGGCAGTTATAAAGGAGATAACAGGCTGGTATATTTTGATGTAAATGATTTTGATGAAGGCATTCTGGCGCCGGTATCTTGGGAACTGGCGAGGTTTATTACCAGTATATTAGTTGGGTTTAATGCTTTGCATGTTACGGATAAAGAAGCAGAAACAGCCGCCGCACAATTTTTATCAAAGTATGCCGCTGTTATAAAAGAAGGCAATCCGAAACATATAGAGACCAGGACAGCCAAGGGTATAATAAAAAAGTTTTTAAGTAAAGTTGAAGATCGCACGCCTGAGCAATTATTTGAAAAACGTACCTGCATTAAGAAAGGAAAGCTGCTGCTGGGCCATCACCATAAAAAGCAGCTAATTATTGATAAGCAATTGAAACACGAGCTCTGCAGGGCATTTACTACCTGGATGGAATCAACCAATCAGCCGCCTAACGATTACAAAGTTCTGGATGCACGCTTCCGGCTGGCCGGCACAGGCAGCATAGGTATACATCGCTATGTTTTTTTAATAGAAAAAAAGAAAGATGCCGGTAAGCACATGCTTATTGATATGAAAGAAACCGTTGCCTCATCGTTAAATGATTTTGTAACCATCCCGCAGCCTGAATGGAAATCGCAGGCTGAGCGGGTGATTTACATACAAAAAGTATTGCAGAATGTTGCACCTGCGCAGCTTAGTGAAATGCACTTTCAAGGCGCTGATTATGTAATGCAGGAGCTGCAGCCCGCTAAAGACAGGATCAATTTTAAAATGATAGAAGATGATTTTGATAATTTATGCTGCGTTATAGAAGATATGGCAGTGCTTACTGCATCGGCGCATTTAAGAGGCATTGGCAGAAAGAGTTCGTGCAGGGCAGATGAGCTTATAGAATTTGGAAATTCATCCGGCTGGCAAAAGCAATTACTTGATTATGCAATAAATTATAAGAAAACTGTTTTTGATTATTATGAAGAATTCTGTAAATCGTTGACCAAAAATTAATCTTTAAGCATTATGAAAAACGTATGGTTTGTTTTATTGCTTACCCTTAGTGCCGCTGCTTATGGACAAATGGAAAAGACTTTCATCAGTAAAGATTCATCGGATATAAATAAATTGATAAATATTGTTGTTACGGGCGCCTCGCATAAGTATCATTTAATAACCATAGATACTGTTCATGAAAATGCGATTGAAGCAGTTTACTCTGATGGCAGCCACAAGTTAATTTTTGAATTTCTGCATATTTCCGGCATCAATGCAAACGCTGCTAATCCTGTTTTATATACTTTTATTTCCGTAACAGGCCCTTTTAAAGATCTGTTCCCTTTTTGGAAAAAATATTATGAGCCCGATGCTAAGATGAATGCCACTCTTAAAGCTTCTCATGGTAAAATAGTTGCCAGGCCTTATCTTGATAAGCAAATGATTTGCGGCTTTAACAGGTATGGTGATAACTGGGAAATAGAAAACAGGTACTCACAAAAAAAATTATAGCGATTACTGATCGCCGTGCCAGATTTTCTTTTGTATTAACCAATGATGGCCAAACGGATCTTTAATTTCTGCCTGGCGGTAACCGTATTCATAATCTTTTGCAGCAGTTATTTCAGTGGCTCCTGCCTTTAATGCACTATCTGTTACCGCATCTACATCAGGAACAAACAGCCCTATGATGGCTGTAGTGCCATTATGTTTTTCAGGAGTAAAAAAATACGCCTTGGTTACTTCATGCAAATGAAATATAGCTCCGTTAATTGAAAGCTCCGCCACATGAATACTCCCATCATCGTTCCGGAAACACAAATTCTCTGTGGCGCCGAATGCCTTTGCATAAAATGATAGGTCTTTAACATCATTACCAATTAAAAGCTGTGGAGCAAAAAAGGTTTCCTTGTTTTCTTTCATGATTATGTATTATGAAGATAAATAAAGTTGTTTGGCTAATGAAGATAATGTATTTCAGAAAATGAAAAGCTATCACACATTACATCAATGCGTGAAATAATTTATATATTTATTATTCCATTTAATTTTAAATAATATTATCCCGCCACTTTATCTTTTTGAAAAAATAACTGCCATGAAAATCAAGATCATATATTTTCTTTTATTTATAAATGCCTGCTCATTAACCTATGCACAGGAAAAGGAACCGAAGCAAATAAACACTGAGCACCTTACCAGCGCGTACGATACAAGCATATATAATGGGTTAAAATGGAGAAACATTGGGCCCTTCCGCGGGGGCAGAAGCCTTGCTGTAGCCGGTGTGCCCGGTGATGCTATGACGTATTATGCAGGAGCTGCCGGCGGTGGCGTATGGAAAACAATTGATGGTGGCAATACATGGGATTGCATATCAGATTCTACATTTCATAGTTCCTCAGTTGGTGCAATTGCAGTAGCCGCAAGCAATCATAATGTTATATACACAGGCATGGGCGAAGTGGAGATGCGCGGCAACATTTCATTTGGCGACGGCGTGTATAAAAGCACAGATGCCGGTAAAACCTGGAAACAGGTGGGCCTTACAGAAACCAATGCTATAGGAACTATTGTGGTAGATCCTCAAAACCCGGATATTGTGTTTGCTGCGGCAATGGGTAAAATATGGGGGCCAGCGCCTGATAAAGAAAGGGGATTATTTCGCAGTAAAGATGGCGGCAAAACATGGGATAGGGTTTTACACGGCGATGATACCACCGGCTGCGTAGACATAAAAATGGATGCAGCCAATCCTTTAATTTTATACGCTTCCATGTGGAAAGCCTGGCGTACGCCTTACTCGTTAAGCAGTGGAGGCAAAGGCAGCGGCTTGTATAAATCAACTGATGGGGGAGATAGCTGGAAGCTTATTTCCGAAAACCCCGGGCTGCCTAAAGGGTTAAAAGGAAAAATTATTTGCACCGTATCGCCTGTTAATCATAATAAAGTATGGGCTATTGTTGAAAATGAGCAGTACGGCGTGTATTATTCGCCTGATGGTGGCGATACCTGGAGCCGCGTAAGCACTATGAACGATCTCACCCAAAGGCCTTGGTATTTCAGCCAGATTTTTGCCGACACTAAAAGTGATAATACATTATATGTTTTAAATGTAAGATTTTTTAAGTCAATAGATGGAGGCTCTTCGTGGTCGCCAATTTCTAACAATCACGGCGATAATCATGATATGTGGATAAACCCTGAGAACCCCAATAACTGGATCATGGGCGACGATGGAGGCCCCGAAATAACATTTGACGGCGGAAAGAATTTTACAGAGGAGCATTTGCCTACCGCGCAATTTTATCATGTTAACCTGGATAATGATTTTCCATATAATGTATATGGCCCGCAACAGGATAACAGCAGTATTAAAATTAAAAGCAGAACTCCTGATGCAAGTATTTATAATAAAGACTGGAAGCCTGTTGCCGGCGGAGAAGCAGGTTACATAGTTCCGGATCCTTCCAATCCCAATATTACTTATGGCGGCGACTATGATGGCTCAATGAGTATTTCTAATGAAAAGAACGACCAAAATCGTGTTATTTCAGTATATCCTGAACAGAACTTCGGCATCAGTGCGGATAAATATAAATACCGCTTCAACTGGACCTACCCGATTGCTTTTTCACCTCATAATCCTAAATGCCTTTATGTTACTTCCAACATAGTGCATCGCAGCCTGGATGGAGGACAAACATGGGAAGATATAAGCCCCGACCTTACCCGCCATGATCCCAAAACTTTAAAGTTAACCGGCGGCCCTATTACATTAGACATTACCGGCACGGAGACGTATGCTACCATATTTGCTTTTGCCGAAAGCCCTGTAAAAGCTGGCGTTTTATGGGCGGGCAGCGATGATGGATTAGTTCATGTAAGCACAGATAATGGTAAAACATGGAGCAATGTTACCCCCAAAATACTACCCGGCTGGGCACTGATAAGCTATGTAGAGCCATCCCATTTTGACGCGGCTGTTTGCTATGTATCTGCAACAAGGTATAAAAGCGATGATAACAAACCTTATATTTTAAAAACAACAGATTATGGTAAAACATGGGCCATGATTACCGGGGGGCTCAGCAATAAAGTGTATAACCGTTGCATAAGAGAAGATGTGACGCATAAAGGATTGCTGTATGCAGGCATGGAAACGGGCATTATGATTTCTTTCGATGATGGTGCACACTGGCAAAGCCTGCAATTAAATTTGCCCAATACACCTGTGCACGATATACAAATACAGCCGCGGGAACATGATCTTGTGATCGCCACACACGGCAGATCGTTTTGGATTTTGGATGATATTACGGTTTTGTATCAGCTCGATGAATCTGCAAACTCAAAGACACGGCTGTTTAAGCCACGAGACACTTACCGTTACCCGGGCGGCAATAATGAGGAGGAAAAAGATATTGAAAACATTCATGATGGAAAGAACCCGGCTAATGGAGTAGTGCTTCGCTATTATTTAAAAAGCAGGCCGGATAAAGAATTAAAATTAAAATTTTATACTGCTTCAGGAGATAGCATTATTACCTATTCAAGCATAAAGGATAATAAAGGAAAAATGATACCGGTAAAGAAAGAGTTTTATGATAACCCAAAAGTTACCCCCTCAGGCTTGCTGAAAGCCAGAGCCGGTATGAATGAATTTGTATGGAATATGCGTTACCCTGATGCGAAAGTTGATACCAGCGCCACTCTGGGGGGTTCACCTTTAGGGCCGAAAGTAATTCCGGGCACCTATAAAGTAAAGCTATTAATAAATGATACTGTTATCGCAGAGCAATCATTTAATGTAATTGTGGATCCCCGCAATCCGGCAACAATAGCGGATCTGAAGGAGCAGTTTGACCTTAATGCAAGCATTTGTAAAAAACTGAATGAAATAGCTAAAGGCAACGCGCAGATTAAACAGGTAACTGAACAAATAAATACTTTTATTGCTACTATCCCCGATTCTGCTACCGCAAAACCTTTTAAGCAAAAAGGTAAAGCCATCATTGATTCAATGGATGCTGTTAAAAATGAATTATTTGATGAGAAGATTCTGGCAGATGAAGATAATCTGCGTTTCCCGCTTAAGCTGGAGGAAAAAATTGCCATCTTAAACTCCCTGGTACAGGCTTCCGATACAAAGCCAACTGCATCTATGTACACAGTTTTTAATAGCTTAAGTACACAAACAGACCGGCAGTTGCAAAAATTAAAAAATATTCTTGATGCTAATGTTGCTGAATTTAATAAGCTCGCAGGCACTATTCAAAAGCCTCCTTTGGATGCGCATGTAAAGAATGATTGATAAAAAAAATTTATAGTGTTTTGCCGGTTTATTTTTATCAGTATTTTTTATTTATTCGTTTAAGAAGAAGATGCTGAATATTAGTTTCGCTTACATTTTAAACCACAGGCATGATTAACCCAAAAGAAAAAAACAAAACAAACCCGGAAGAAAAAATATTTAGGGATGAAGCTTCATCACTAAATGAAAGCGGGGATAACGATGAGCAGGAAAGTGATGGCTCGGGCGGTGCTTTTGACGAAACTGAAAGTGTTTCCGAAGAAGACGATTCTGACGATCTCAGGGAAAAATAGATGAGGATAAAAAGATCAAATTGTGCCAATGTTTATGTATTAAAAATGGCTTACAGCAATCTCATGTTTTTCTTAAATCATACCCGATAGGCTTAAAAGAAAAATTGTTCGACATTTCTGCTGAGCAGGCTGTCATGCCCACTATAAGATCCATCGCAGCTTCTATTATAATATAATCTCCTGCTTTGCTTTTCGGTGGCAGCACTTTTATTTTTCCTGAATCACCATCAACAGCTACGTGCATAAAAACATTAAAACAAACCGGTATATTATCCGGCTCTATTCCATATTTCTGCAATGCTTCGCACAGGTTACCAAAGCAACCTTTGTGTGGAGAAGTGTGGCCATAAATAATCCGGAAAGTATCGGCGCTGCAAGGCGTAAGTAAAAAATCGTGCCTGCCAACAGTGTCTTCTATCATTCGGAACATAACATTACTTCTGTTGGAATAAAAAAGATTTCCTTTAGTCAGGAAAATGGTATCAGCATAATCTATCGTGCGGCCGGATGATAAATATTCTTTTGTATCATGCTCATTAAAACAAATAAAATCAGATACTTGCTCGCCTTCAATATCAGTAATGGTAAGTTGCTCACCTTTTTTTAAAATAAAAGCTGTACCACTACGTGGCGAAATAATATTCATGCTTATAAAAAATTAAGAGGACATTTCCAGTCTTTATCATGCGGCAAACCACTGTATTGGCGTGCTTCAGAAGATGTGCCAAAATCTTCAAGTGTCGGGTTAATACTTCCGGAAAATTCTAACTCTCTTTTTCTTACTATATTTTTCATCTTATCATAAGTATGAATAGCTCTCAGATGTTCAAATTGAACATGCGGATTAAATACCAGCGCAGGATACAAAAATTTTCGTGCTGTCCTGCTGCTTGCAGGGCTAAGCCCTACCACATAACAACCCTCTTGTTTTATACTAAAGCTAAACTTTGATGAATCAGGGTCTTTATCTACCCGTGTATCATACTCATAATTTTTTTTATCCAGATTGGCTAATGCCTGCAGCCGCATCCATAACAACTGATCGAACATTTCCTGTGAGATAGAATCAGGTCCCTTAAAAATTATACAGGCGCTATGAAATTGTGTTTCGGCATTGCGAAACCCGTCAATAAAACTATATAGAAATTGAAGTATGGCTGCATCATCTTTCGGGCAGGCCATGTGATCTGCAACAAAAAAATTTATTTGGTCTTTATGAAGAGCGGCCCGCGCTGCCACACAGGGAAACATTTTATCATCAAGAAAAGTTTTGAAGCTTTCTATTATTGCTTCATCATCTTTTGTAGCAAGATCTGTATCATTTACGAGTGTGTCAGTAAGTAGCATAACAAATTTATTATAAAGATTATGCCATCTTATTTACTCATCTTAATACCTCCTGGTGATGATTTATTCATGCTGAATGTAGAGTAATTGCCTCTTGTTATAAATGCATTACTTATTATAAAAATTTCTTAAGTATTATAGCAATAAATAATGACTGCAGAGATGCAAAGCATAAGTATATTTTAAATGACTGAAATATTTTTTAAAACTTATTATACATTTTTAAAAAAACAACAATTATTGTTAATGGCATAACGATTGATAAATTTTAGTTCATCAGTGGATTATCATTCTTCCTCATTCTTCATTCAAAAAATTTATCATGAGTAAACTTGTTGGTGATTTTATTGTAGAACGTTTGTTAGCCTGGAATGTGAAAAGAATTTTTGGCTATCCCGGAGATGGTATTAATGGTATCATCGGTGCCGTGGGAAGAGCGAAAGATAAACTGGATTTTATACAGGTAAGGCATGAAGAAATGGCTGCTTTTATGGCTTGCGCTCATGCTAAGTTTACGGATGAGGTGGGTGTATGCATGGCCACTTCCGGGCCCGGGGCAATACATCTTTTAAATGGCTTGTATGATGCAAAAATGGACCACCAGCCGGTGGTGGCAATAGTTGGCCAACAGGCAAGAGCCGCGCTGGGCGGCAGTTACCAGCAGGAAGTGGATTTAATTTCTTTATTTAAAGATGTTGCAGGCGATTATGTGCACATGTGCAGCGATCCGCAGCAAACAAGGCATTTGGTTGACAGGGCATTTCGCATTGCACAATCGGAGCGCACAGTTACCTGTATTATTTTTCCTAATGATGTTCAGGAATTAAATTATGAAGAACCTGCACGCAAACATGGAACGGTGCATTCTGGTTTCGGTTATAGCAAACCCGTTATTATTCCAGCGTTAAACGATCTGCAAAAAGCTGCTGATATTTTAAATGAGGGAAATAAAGTTGCCATGCTTATTGGTGCAGGTGCAAAAGACGCAGAAGAGGAGGTGATGGCTGTTGCAGAACTGTTGGGTTGCGGCGTTGCAAAGGCTTTGCTGGGCAAAGCTGTTCTACCTGATGATCTGCCTTATGTAACCGGTTCTATAGGCTTGCTGGGTACAGAGCCAAGCTGGGATATGATGATAGATTGCGATACATTATTTATGGTTGGCTCATCATTTCCTTATTCGGAATTTTTGCCAAAGGAAGGCCAGGCAAAAGGTGTGCAGATTGATATTGATGGCAAAATGCTGAACATCCGTTATCCGATGGATGTTAGCTTGCAGGGCGACAGCAGGGAAACGTTGCGTGCATTATTGCCTTTATTAAAAAGAAAAGAAGACAGAATCTGGCGCAAAAAGATTGAGACCAATGTAAAAGACTGGTGGAAGAAATTGGATGATCGTGCACATACTTCCGCTGATCCTATAAACCCTCAATTAATTTTTTGGGAACTTTCAAAACGGCTTCCTGATAATTGTATTATAACTGCAGACTCGGGCTCCACGGCAACCTGGTTTGCAAGAGATTTAAAAATTCGCAAAGGAATGAAGGCATCCTTATCCGGTAACCTGGCCACCATGTGCCCTGGCATGCCGTATACTATTGCAGCAAAATTTGCTTATCCGGATCGTGTGCCCATTGGACTGATTGGTGACGGCGCCATGCAGATGCTTGGAATAAACGGGTTAATAACTGTAGCAAAATATTGGAAACAATGGAGCAATCCACAATTTGTAATTCTTGTTTTAAATAATCGTGATTTAAACATGGTAACGTGGGAGCAACGGATTATGTCGGGCGATGCAAAGTTTGAAGGCTCGCAGGATGTACCTGATTTTCCATACGATGAGTATGCAAAATTATTAGGCCTCGAAGGTATAAGAATTGATGATCCAGATAATATTGAAGCCGCTTTAGACCACGCAATGGCTGCCAGAAAGCCTATTGTTATTAATGCTTACACTGATCCTTCCGTACCACCGCTTCCTCCGCATATTTCTTTTACCGAAATGAAAAACTTTGCATCTGCCATTTTTAAAGGCGACGAAAATTCGTGGGATTTAATTAAGGAGAGCATAAAGAATGTGGTAGCCTGATAAAAGTATATCATTATCTGTTGTATAAATATTATACGGTTTTTATGTATGTTATTACCACAAAGGGTTTCATATAAAATGTTTTTTAAATATAATGATGATGTATATAAACAAATTGAAATAAAGTTCATAATAACATTTTAACCTGCAACAAAATGGATATACTGAATGTCATCGGGTTAAATACGTACAATGAAAAAGATCGTTACTGCTGCTTTGATGCTCGCGTCCTTTATTTCCTGCAACAAAAAAAGTGATACGTCTTCTTCTATAAATGGTGAATGGAACCTTATAACCGATTCAGTTTTTGTGGGTGTAGCCCAGTTTAATCATCTGGTAGTGATTACCGGCCAGGCTGGTGATTATTTTGACTTTAGAACCGATGGCAAACTTTATACTAAAGAAGGAAGCACGTATGATACATCCGCATATCATATAATTACAGATACAACTCTTATCATTAATTCTTTTGGCCTTATCCTTAACGGCGTGTATGATACCTGCCATATATTTAATCTCACGGCGCACAGTGCTATTGTACATTCGCCTGTTATTGTAACACCTGGTGGCGAGTTTGGCAGAACCGTTTATTTAAGCAGGTAAGCAAAGATTAATACAGTTTTAATAAAGTGCCTGAAGCTTTGCAGTGCTTATCCTTTTGAATCAAATTCCACCGTCCATTCAATGCCATACTTGTCTCTAAACATAGCAAAATAGGTACCCCAGGGACTATCACCAATAGGCATTTCTACTTGTGCGCCTGCGGAAAGTCCATTAAATAATTTATCTGCTTCTTCTTTGCTTTCTGCAGTGATTGCTATTTTACTTCTGTTCTCATTTTCGCTTACTTTTCCTAAAAATGACGGGACATCATTTGCTATCAGCACATTGTATTTACCGATAGGCAAAGCAATATGCATGATCTTATTCTCTTCTTCTGCTTGTATCGGCATTCCGGAACCTGCGAGATCTTTAAAACGAATGATCTTTTCAAACTCTCCGCCAAATACTGATTTGTAAAATGTAAATGCTTCTTCGGCATTACCGTTGAAGTTAATGTGAGGATTAATCTGTGCCATAGTTTTTATTTTTTAGATGTTTTAATTTATTTAGTTGTTTATTATTTTATTCCAATTCTTCGCAGTTGAATTTTTGCATATTTAGCAAGTCTATTATTTTCAAACGCAGGTTTTCTTTACTGTCAATGCGCAAGATCTTATCGCAGTCTTCAAGATCGAAATTCCATTTAGACTGTTGTAGCAAATTGTTTAAAAACGGACTTAGCTGCCTGATATGTTTTTTGTTCTTAACAGAAGTTTTGAACACATAAATCATTTTAATATGATTTTATCAATTATAATTTTATTGTTGCTCCGATAAAGTTTCCAATAATGCATCAAGGTTGTTCAATGACATTTTCATTCCCTGTGTGAAGCCATCCATTATCTTCTCCATACGTTCGAGCGATTCGTTGTAAATAGTAATGCTCACTTTTGTTTTTCCGGCCTGCTCGCTGAAAATATGGTCCCAATCAGAGCCTGGCAGTTCAGGATTTTCATCTTTGTCTGCAAAAGCGTTATACATTTTAAAATTAGTTTTTGGACTAATGGAAGTGTATTCCTGGATTGCCCAACGCTCTTGCCCACCAGGGCTTACCATTGCAAAAAATCTTTTGCCACCAACCTTAAAATCCTGGTATTTCGTTTTTGCTGTCATTGGTTTAGGTGCAATCCATTGGTCAATCAATTCTGCTTTAGTAAAGGCATCCCACACCAACGAAAGTTCAGCCTCAAATTCTCTTGTTATATATACTGTTTTAGCCGGTTTGTCAACAGTGAAATCGAATAGTAAATTATCGTTCATTTTTTGATTTTAAATTTTGTAATAGTAGTTCCAGTTCATTTAACGTCATTGTAAATCCTTCTTTAAAGCCCATTTGAATAATTTGCTCCAGGCCGGCAAGTGTTTTATGCTTTATAGTAATTTTTACTGTTGTTGTATTAGTTTGTTCACTAAAATTCAAATCCCATTCTGCACTCGGAAATTCAGTATTGATTACTCCATCTTTGTTTGTAAATGCATCAATAAATTTGAAGTTGGTGGTTGGATTTATTGAAGTAAAATTCTGGGTGCTCCAATGTTCTTGCCCTTCCGGGCTAACCATAGCATAAAATCTTCGTCCGCCAACTTTAAAATCCATATTTTTTGTTCTTGATGTCCAGGGTTTAGGTGCCCACCATTGGTCAAGAATTTCTTTTTTAGTGAAAGCATCCCATACCAGCGAAAGCTCAGCATTAAATTCCCTTGTTACATATACCGTTTTTGCCGGTTTGTCAACGGTAAAATCAAATAGCAAATCGTTGTTCATTTTTTATGTTTTTTTATTGCCTGCCTTTTGGCAGACATGGTTGATAATACTTTGTCCAATTGATTAAACCGTGTTTCCCAAATCTTTCGGTATTGTGCTAACCATTTGTCTATTTCTTTCATTTTATCTATTTCAAGAGAGTAGTAAATTTCTCTGCCCTGGTATTCTTGTTTTACAAGCTCACATTCTGTCAAAATGCGTAAATGTTTTGACACTGCCTGTCGTGTCGTGTTGAAGTTCTCGGCAATGGCGTTTGGCGTCATTGCCTGTACAACAATTAAAGCGATAATAGCCCGCCTTGTAGGGTCTGCAATGGCTTGAAATATGTCTCGCCTCATTTGTTTAAATATTTATTAAGAAACTAATCGGTTGCAAACATATGCGCAACTATTTGGTTTCCCAAATCTTTTTATACTTTTTTTATACAAAAAGTTTATTTATACCTCGCATCTACAACGCCTGCGGGCATAAAAGCAGGGTGGTTCATGAGCTTTAATTCCTGTCTTTTTAAGGTATAATAGTCCAGCCGTGCGCCGGTAGCCTCCAACAAGCAGAGGCATTAAGGCAAAGTATTTTAAAGAAAGCGTTTGAGGGGAGATTGGTGTAATAAAGCTGCAGAGCAGCAAAATGTATATAGCATTTAATAAAACAAAATACAAAGGAAGCTCCGTAGGAGCGGAATTATATGCCGCACCAATGGTGCTTAAATAATATATTATGATCTTCTATAAACATATTGCACTGCTGGTGCTTTAATAAAAAATGAATAAAATAATACTATAAATATTTCGCACCTACGGTGCCTGGCTGCAGCGCAGCAAAATGTTTATAGAACATAAATGATATTAATTTTACCTCCGTAGAAGCCCTGTAATAAATGTCCAACACATACACACAATTATATTTTCATGTTGTATTTGCTGTAAAAGGCAGGCAAAACATCATTGGCGCAACATGGAAAGAGGAATTATATAAATATATTACAGGCATCGTTACCAATAAAAATCAAAAGCTTATTGTTATTAACGGTATGCCTGATCATATTCATTCTTATTGGCATGAAACCGGATTGTGCCCTTTCTAATTTAATCCGGGATGTAAAAGCAAACTCATCAAAATTTATAAATGAAAAGAAATTTGTAGGAGGGAAATTTGAATGGCAAACCGGTTTTGGTGCATTTACACTAGGTCATTCTCAACTGAATATAATAATCAACTATATTAAAAACCAGGAAGAACATCACAAAACAAAATTCTTCAGAGAAGAATATGTAGAACTTTTAAGACGCTATGAAATTGATTTTAAAACGGAATATATTTTTGAACAAATTTAATGTCGCTCCTACGGCGCTTTTATAAGATGCAACAATATTTTCTATAAAGATTACGCACTTCTGGTGCTTGATAAAAACAATGAGCAACAACAGTACATCAAATCCAACAGGAATATTTTACGCCAATAGAGTAAAGGAAAATGTGCTGTTCTTTGATGGCAAACCAAGCAGCAAAGACCCATGGACAAAAGAAGTATGGGTATATGATTACATGACTAATATTCATCATACACTTAAAAAGAATCCATTAAAGCTGGATGACCTGAAAGATTTTATTGAATCCTATAATCCATCAAACAGGCATAAAAGAAAACAAACATTTAGTGAAACCAATCCTGAAGGTCGTTTTAGAAAATTCACTTACGATGAAATTATTGCAAGAGATAAAACATCTTTAGACATCACCTGGCTAAAAGATAACTCATTAGCTGATCTGGATAACTTACCCGATCCTGATGAACTGGCACTGGAGATAGTAGAAAATGTAGAAGCAGGATTAGAAAGTTTAGAGTGATCATTGCGGCATTGAATAAATAATATCTGCCAGGCCGAAAAAACCTTGAATTGTATGATGGTGTATCATGGACAAGCCATGTTCACTTTATTATCGGCACAAAAGAAAATCCGTTACAAAAATATAATGAGAGATTTAAAAAGGCATACATCCAAAATAATTACAACACTAATGTTCAGTGTGCATAGTTTCTATACTATCAAGATAATGTGAAATTATTACAGCGCCTTTTTCTGACAAATGATCTCCATCGGGTATAAAGCAACTATCATCAAGCTGCAGGCTATTAAGATTCATAACCTTGAATTTCTGAGCATTGACTATATCGGAATATTTCTTAATGTACTCCTTCGGAATATTATTTTTATAATAGGTTTGTAAAGGAGTATTTAATAAAATCAATTTTACATTTTTGGCTTTACACAGATCAGCAATTTTTATAAGATAAAATATGTTGTTATTTGAAAAGCTTTCCAGGTTTCCATTATTATAAAACTGGAATGTCAATCTTTTATTCATTGAGCTTTCTATAGCTTTCGTATTCTTAAAGTTACTTTGATAGTTGCCCAAATAGCTGCTTTTGTATGTTTGAGCTATTGCATTGTGTAAACCAGGTATCATTACATTTTTAGTATATACCGGCAATACACTTACATTATACTTAATGAAATTAAGTTGTTCAGAAAAAGGTAAAATGAAAAAATATCTTGAAGAAACATCTCTGCTATATTTCCCAAAAATAAAATCATCATAACAACCTGATAGATTATGATAGCCAAATCCCAGATATACTTTTGTTACTGAAGGATTATTTTTAAGTAATGTTAATAGCTTATAATATGAAAAGTAATATGCTTCTGAATTTTGCGAAATATTAATACTATTGCTTACTATTTTATCATTCACTGATTGTTGTACATGAGAGTCTCCTATGAAAATTGTATGTATATTTTTGCCTAACTTATAATGATCAAATTTCCTGTTGTTTAAATAATTAAGCGTAATAAAAAGACAAATAAAACCCACAACAGGCACAGCTATAAAAGCTGCGGCTTTTTTTAAAAAAGTAGTAACAGATGCATTCATAATTAAAACTGAAAGTAAATAAAGGGTTGTTGTTTACCACTAAATAATAATATCGCTGCCAGGATTGAATAATAAACTGCATACCTCAGCCACCTGTTCCGTATCAATACCACATGAGAAATTGCATATTGTCCTTCTCTGCCAAGCCATTCTATCACCATAAATGTAAAAAGCAGGAATAGTAAGGATATTGGAAACACTGCTGGCATTGTAAAAAGAGATCTTGAAAATATGCCTGAAACAAAGCTGAATGCGCTATGAATATTTTGCGCCCTGAAAAATATCCATGCAAAAACGGTTAAGCTAAAGGTGATGATCATTGAGAATAACTCTTTTAAACTGGGCAGGTATTTACCTTGCGCTACCATATCAAGATTGTTTCTATTGGTTTTAAAAATAACAGAAGGGATTATATATAAAGCATTTAAAAAGCCCCAAAAAATAAATGTCCAGTTAGCCCCATGCCAGAAGCCGCTTACAATAAATATGATCAAAATATTTCTTACTTTCATCCATATACTTCCTTTACTTCCTCCTAATGGAATATACAGGTAATCTCTGAACCATGTTGATAGGGAAATATGCCAGCGACGCCAGAATTCTGCAATATCTCTTGAAAAATAAGGAAAAGCGAAGTTTCTCAACAAGTCAATACCAAAAAGCCTGGCTGTTCCTATTGCAATATCCGAATAACCTGAAAAATCGCCATATATCTGGAAGGTAAAAAACAATGCGCCCATAATTAAAGTGCTTCCGGAATAATGTGCAGTATTATTAAAAATATCATTTGCATATTCTGCACATTGATCTGCAATTACAATCTTTTTAAACAATCCCCATAAAATTTGTCTTAAGCCATCAACAGCTTTTATATAATCAAAGATTCTTTTCTTTTGAATTTGTGGAAGAAGATGAGTAGCACGCTCAATAGGGCCGGCAACCAGTAAAGGAAAAAAGCTTACAAAAACAGAATAGTCTATAAAATTTCTTTCCGGCTTAATCCTGTTTTTATAAATATCAATTATATAAGACAGTCCGTGAAAAGTATAAAATGAAATTCCTACCGGCAATATCACTTTTAGCGTCCATACATTTACATTAAACCCAATATGTGAAACTGCATCAGCAAATGAACGAATAAAAAAATTATAGTATTTAAAAAAACCAAGAAAGCCGAGGTTAATACATATACTTAAGCAAAGCCAGAATTTTCTTGCGATCATTGTTTTACTACCATATATTTTAATGCCTGTATAAAAATCCAGCAAGGTGGAGAACACAAGAAGAAATAAAAATCTCCAATCCCAGCAGGCATAAAAAAAATAACTTGCAACAAGAAGTAATACATTTTGCAGTTGTAAAGATTTGTTTGTAATAAACCAATACAGCAGGAAAACAATCGGCAGAAATATGGCAAAACTTATAGAATTAAAAAGCATTTATATTTCTATTATTTAATCTAACTTAAAATTATTTTTGTTATAAGTAAATGTACAAATGTATTCTTATTGGCAAAGAAGACAGGGACGTGCATATTTAATCCATCCTATAAAAAATAGTATGCTCAAGTATTTTAAAAATCTTTTAAAATAAATTTGATAGTTTATTATATTATCGTTATATTGCGATAATATAATGGGAGCAACTAAATCTTACGAATTCAGCACAAAAGAAAACAGGTTAGCTAAATATGCTAAAGCATTAGCACACCCCGCAAGAATTGCGATTTTAAAGCTATTGGCAACCAAAGCAACCTGCCAATGTGGAGACATAGTAGAAGAACTGCCACTTTCTCAAAGCACTGTTTCACAACACTTGAAAGAATTAAAACAGGCAGGTTTAATAAAAGGAGAAATTGAAGGTGCAAAAGTTTGCTATTGCATAGATGCTAAAGAATGGAAAGCGGCACAGGCAGCATTAAACCAAATGTTTGAAACATATAAAGGTGGCAGCAATTGTTGCTAACTTTTTTTTAATTATAACTATCGGTATATTACGATAACTTAAAAAAATAATATCATGCAAACACAAGAAGATGTAAAAGAAATGGTAAGGCAGAAATACAGTGAAATTGCTTTACAAGACAAAGAAACTAATGAAAGCTCCTGCTGCGGCTCAGGTTGCTGTTCCAACGAAGTGTATAATATCATGAGCGATGATTACAGTGAGCTTGAAGGATACAATGCTGATGCGGATTTAGGTTTAGGCTGCGGCTTGCCTACTCAGTTTGCCAGCATCAAAAAAGGCGATGTAGTCATTGATCTGGGTAGTGGTGCAGGTAATGATGCATTTATTGCAAGAAACGAAACAGGAGAAACGGGAAAGGTAATCGGCATTGACTTTACGCCTGCAATGATTGAGAGGGCAAGGCAAAACAACGAAGTAAGAGGGTTTAACAACGTTGAGTTCAGGCAGGGTGATATAGAAAAAATGCCGGTTACTTCTTCCGCGGCAGATGTAATTGTAAGCAACTGTGTATTAAACCTTGTTCCGAACAAAGACGGCGTTCTCAAAGAAATATACAGAGTGCTAAAGCCAGGTGGACACTTTTCTATTTCTGATATTGTTTTGGAAGGCGAGCTGCCTGCGCAAATAAAAGAAGCTGCTGAAATGTATGCAGGATGTGTTGCCGGGGCAATTCAAAAAGAAGTGTATTTGGAACTTATAGAGGCAAATGGTTTTAAAGGTATTACCGTTCAAAAAGACAAACCCATTATTATACCTGATGATATTTTAAGCAACTACTTATCAGCAGAACAAATTGAAGCATTCAAACAATCAGGCACAGGTATTAGAAGCATAACAGTGTATGCAGAAAAGCCACAGAAGAAAAGAAAGCATGTTGTGGGCCGGATTGCTGTAATTAACATCTTCACACTCGATGAATAAATATTTAGCGGAACTATTAGGAACTTTTGCACTTGTGTTTTGTGGCACAGGTGCAATTGTTATTAATCAACAGGCTGATGGTGCAGTAACTCATGTAGGTGTTGCAATAACATTTGGCTTAATAGTAATGGCTATGATTTATTCATTGGGTGACGTTTCCGGAGCACACATGAACCCAGCAGTCACCATTGCTTTTACTATTGCAAAGAGATTTGAACCAAAACAAGTATTGCCGTACATCATAAGTCAACTAATTGGAGCATTTTTAGCAAGTGTAACCCTTCATTATTTGTTTCCTGCAAATGAAACATTGGGAGCAACATTACCGGCAGGAACCGAAATGCAGTCTTTTATTTTAGAGTTCATTTTATCCTTCTTTTTAATGCTTGTAATTATTAATGTAGCTACAGGCAGTAAAGAACAGGGAATGTTTGCGGGGCTTGCAATTGGTTCAACTGTTTTATTAGAAGCAATGTTTGCGGGTCCTGTTTGCGGTGCAAGCATGAACCCAGCCCGTTCTATTGCGCCTGCATTAATAAGCGGTCACCTGGAGCATCTTTGGCTGTATATCGTAGCTCCTGTTTTAGGAGCGGCATCTTCCATACCCGTTTGTACATTCCTTAATCGTAAACCTTTATAATACATTAACCAATGAAAAAGATATTAGTGCTTTGTACCGGAAACAGTTGCAGAAGCCAGATGGCAGAAGGTTACCTGCGTCACTTTTCTGGTAACAAGGCAGAAGTGTATAGCGCAGGTATTGAAACGCATGGTGTAAACCCGAAAGCAATTGAAGTGATGAAAGAAGATGGTGTTGACATTTCTAAACATACGTCAAATAACATTGACGAATATCGTAACGTAAATTTTGACTTTGTAATTACGGTTTGTGATAATGCAAGAGAAAAATGCCCCTACTTTCCATCAACAGCAAAAATTTCATCAAAACTTTCCAGACCCTGCAAAAGCATCAGGAACAGAAGAAGAAATCAAAGAACAATTTCGTCAGGTGCGGCAACAAATAAAGGAATACTCTAAAAAGTTTATTGCAGAGAATTTATTATAAAGAGTTAAGTGTTCGTTTGCAACGGGAAGCAACTTTATTGAAAGTAAGTTTCTAAATATTCTTGATGCCCGCTATAAAAAGTACATTTTTATACAACCCATAAATTTGTCTCTTAACGAAGTATCATTTATAATTCTATTTTTAAACATGTATCGTCTATTCGCAATTGTTGGTGGCTTACCAACAATTGCATTACGAAAGATATTGCTGAAAACACTAACAAAAACAAATAGCAATTATGGAGATAATATTAACCATTGACGAATCAAAACAATACATCGACGAATAGGCTCTAATGGTACCAGTTTTTTAGGGCTTTATGGCTTAGCAGTGGACTATCGCTATCACATCAACAACGTATTTGGACAGAATGAAAAAGGAAAGCATACTATGTACGAATTACGAGATAATATTTATACGTGATACGAAGAAGAATATTTTAGCATAATTATAAATTTGAGGTTACTTATTGTTGATAATTTATAATGCGCCTTGTTTTCATTTTAATTGCGGTAAGTACAGTATATTTTTTGGTATTTATTAATAGATTCCATAAATAAACATAAGTACATTTCTTACATTTGATTCATCCCGGTTGAGAGATTAACTAATTCGCAATAAAATTTTTTAATGAACGGTGAATCGCTAGATATAAAGCAAGATAATTTACATAAGCTTAAAGAACTTTTCCCTGATGTATTTACAGAAAATGAAATTGATTGGGAAAAGCTAAAAGCAACTTTTAGTGATGATATTAATTTTAATAATGAACGATATGTTTTGAATTGGGCAGGTAAAGCCGACGCCTTTAAATGCCTGCAAATACCTACTACAGCTACGCTTACACCTCAACCGGAAGAATCTGTAAATTTTGATACTACACAAAATGTTTTTATTGAGGGCGAAAACCTTGAGGTGCTAAAGGTTCTACAGAAAAGTTATTATGGAAAAATTAAGTGCATCATTATTGACCCGCCATATAACACAGGCAGCGATAGTTTTATTTACCCCGACAGCTTTAAAGAAAACAAAGCCGACTATGAAAAGCGAATTGGAGATAAAGATGAAGCAGGTTATTTAATGAAAGAAGGACTGTTTAGAAAGAACAGTAAGGACAGCGGGCATTTTCACAGCAACTGGCTAAGCATGATGTATCCACGTTTGTTCTTAGCAAAAAATTTATTGAAAGATGAGGGAGTAATCTTTATTCATATAGATGATAACGAAGTTCATAATCTTCGTTTATTAATGAATGAGATTTTTGGGGAAGAGAATTTTATTGCAAATGTTCCTAGAATAACAAAAAAAGCAGGCAAGACTGCTGATGTTATAGCGAAGAATAATGATTATATATTATGTTTTCAAAAATCGGAAAAGGCAGATTTTAAGTCTTATGAACATACTGATGAAGGATATAAATATGGCGACGAGTTTGAAGACATACGTGGAAAATATAAACTAAGTCAAACTTTAGACTATGCCTCTATTCAATATTCGCCTTCCTTAGATTATGAAATTGAAATAGAAGGTCAAATATTAAGACCAGGAAATGTTACTGTCGAAGAAATGGAGGCAAGGAAAAAAAGAAACCCAGCCACAGATTTTTGCTGGCGATGGTCAAAAGATTTATATCAATTTGGCTTAAAAAATGGGTTTATAGTTTTAAAGCCATCAAAGGAAGGTTTTAGGATTTATACAAAAACGTATCAAAATGCAACAATTTCTAAAAAAGGGAAAGAGTATTTTATAGAAGTTAAAACAAGGACAAAATCTGCAACTACTTTAGATTTTGTTGAAAACAAATATTCAAATGATAATGCAAGGAAAGATCTTGCAAAATTATTTGATTCAAAAGTATTTGATTATTCTAAACCTGTTGCATTACTGAAAACCTTGTGTTTTCTGGCTTCTGAAAATAACGATATAGTTTTAGATTTCTTTAGTGGATCAGGTACTACTGCTCAAGCTGTTTTAGAATTAAATAAAGAAGATAGAGGTGCCAGAAAGTTTATTTTAGTTCAGTTACCAGAATTAACAGATGAAAGCACTGATGCCTATATTGCAAAATATAAAACTATTGCCGATATTTCAAAGGATCGTATTCGAAAAGCGATTAAGAAAATAGAAAAAGAAAAAATAGAAAAGCCTAAAATGCTTGATAATGACAAATCAGATTTTGGCTTTAAAGTCTTCAAACTTTCACCATCCAATTTCAAAATTTGGAGAAGCAAAGGAATAACAGAAGATAATTTAAGCACTCAATTAAATGCTTTTACAAATCCCGTAAGACAAGGAAGTGAAAAAGAAAATATGTTGTTTGAGCTACTGCTTAAAGCTGGTTATACATTAACTGATAAGATTGAAGAAAAAGGAAATTTTTATGTGATCAATGATGGTGAATTAATTATCGCTTTAGAAAAAATTGATCAACAGATTATTGATGCTATAATTAACTCACATCCTAAAAAAGTAATTACACTCGATAATCTATTTGCAGGCAATGACCAGTTAAAAACAAATACGGTGTTGCAGATGAAGGATGCAGGAGTGGAATTTAAAACGATATAAATATGGCACATTTTATTACACAAGCAGATGCAGACTTTTTTTTTGAAATGGAAAAGTTTCCTGAAGATGGAAAAGAATATAATTTTCCTGTTTCAGGAGAAAAATTGAGTATTGCATTCACTTCTTCCAATAAAAGAAAAAACTTTCTTTTCGATATTTACAGAGGGTCAATAAAGATTACCAAAATTACTTATCAAAGCAGGGTAAGAAAAGCATACATATTACGCAGACTCGATATTGATGGCCCTACACATACAAACCCCGAAGTTGAGACAGTTCCATTTAATTTCTTAAAACTTTATAATGGAAAAGAAATTCCGACCCCGCATTTACATATTTATATAGAAGGTTTCGGAGAAAGATGGGCATACCTGCAAATGATATTCTTGAAATCACTGACAAAGATATTTTTGAAGTAATGGAGCAATTTTTTAGTTATTGTAATGTAAAAGAATTACCAAACATTAAAAAAACACTTTTGGTATGAAAGATTTAATTCACTCTTATATTGAATGGTTAAAACAAAAAATTAATTACACAGAAATAAACGGGCACTTCCAGGTTACTACTCCGTTTATAAATCATATTAATGATCATATTCAATTTTATTTAAAAAGAGATGACCGTGACAGAATATTTATGACTGATGACGATGATACAATAAATAATTTGGAAATGGCAGGTGTTGATGTTTCCACACCTGCGAGGCAAAAGGAGTTACAGTTAATCCTAAATGGCTTTGGAGTGATATTAAAAGGAAATGAATTAACAATAATGGCCACACCCTCTACATTTCCGATGCGTAAACATAGTTTTATACAGGCCTTGCTTTCTGTTGATGATTTATTTATTGTAGCAGCTCCTAAAGTTGAATCTTTCTTTTTAGAAGATGTAACTAATTTTCTTCAACAAAATAATATTCGCTTTTCGCCTAATATTATTTTGCAGGGAAAAAGTTCTTTTCAACATAAGTTCGATTTTTTAATACCTCCTTCTGGAAATGCACCTGAAAGAATTATTAAAGTAGTGTCAAGTCCCAAAAAACAAAATATAATAGCACAACTTTTTGCTTTTGAAGATACAAAGCAGGCACGGAATAATGAGGGTATCGTAATATTAAATGACTTAGAGAAAGCAGTAGCTCCTGAAGTATTACAGGCAATAGAAGAATATGGCATTAATGATTTTTCCTGGAAGAATAAAGAGAGTTGGTTAAATAAGTTAGCTGCCTGATGAAATTCCACTTCGATAGCAACCAGCCATACCAGTTAGAAGCCATCAAATCTGTCACAGATATTTTTGAAGGGCAGCCTTTAAGCAATGGAGATTTTGAATTTTCTATAAATGCTTCCGGCGTTTTATTAAATGAAAATGGTTTTGGGAATAACTTAATATTATTACAGGAACAAATTCTTAATAATGTAAAAGCTATTCAGCAGCGCAATGAAATAAAGGAAAAGAAAGAAGAATTAAACGGAATGAATTTTTCTGTGGAGATGGAAACAGGCACAGGTAAAACGTATGTATATCTTAGAACAATTTATGAACTGAGTAGCTTATATGGTTTTAAGAAGTTTGTGATTGTAGTTCCATCGGTTGCAATAAGAGAAGGGGTTTTAAAAAACCTGCAAATAACGCATGAGCATTTTCAATCTCTATACAATAGAGCTGCTATCAATTTTGATATTTATGACAGCAAAAAAGTTTCTAACCTAAGAGGCTTCGCAACCAATAATGCTATCCAGATTTTAGTAATCAACATTGATTCATTTGCAAAGGATGAAAATGTAATCAACCGACCAAATGATAAGCTTACCGGTAAAAAGCCTGTTGAATTTATTCAAAGCACAAAGCCAATTGTTATTGTTGATGAGCCTCAAAACATGGAAACTGAAATCAGGAAAAGAGCTATACATAATTTACATCCGCTTTGTACGCTACGGTATTCAGCCACGCATACCAACCTTTATAATTTAATGTATTCACTCAACCCGGTTAAGGCTTATGACTTAGGATTAGTAAAACAAATCGAGGTTGATTCCGTAGTGAGTGAGAATGATTTTAACGGAAGTTACATACAGGTAGAAAGTATAAGCAGAGTTAGCAATAACATTACAGCAAAGATTAAAATTGATGTGAATTCACCGCAAGGTGTAAAACGGAAATCAGTAACTGCAAGCGGCAAAAAATTAAATTTGTTTGAGCTTTCCGGCAAGAACAAAAAGTATGACGGGCTGAAAATTTATGAAATAGATTTTGGCAATCAGCAAATAGAATTATCAAACGGAATTACTCTTTCAGTGGGTGAAACGCAAGGTGGAATGAATGATGAGGTAATGAAGTTTATGATCAAGAAAACGGTTGAAGAACATCTGAGAAAAGAAAAAGTTTTTAAGGGCAAAGGCATAAAAGTTTTATCACTCTTCTTTATTGACAAGGTAAAAAATTACAGGGAGTATGATGAAAACGGAAATGCTTTGCAAGGCAAGTATGCAAAATGGTTTGAGGAAATTTATAGGGAAGAAGTTGGTAAGCCAGCTTTCAGCAATTTAATTTCCAATGCTGTTGAAGAATTGCATAATGGATATTTTTCCCAGGATAATAAAGGAAGAGTAAAAGATACCGGAGGGGAAACACAAGCTGACGATGATACCTATAAATTAATTATGCAGGACAAAGAACGGCTGCTTGATATTAATACTCCGCTTCGTTTTATTTTTAGTCATTCGGCACTTAGGGAAGGTTGGGATAATCCGAATGTTTTCCAGATTTGTACTCTGAATGAAACGAAATCTGAAATAAAGAAAAGACAGGAAATTGGCAGAGGATTGCGATTACCTGTAAATCAAAAAGGAGATAGAATATTTGATCCAAACATAAATAAGCTTACAGTTGTTGCCAATGAGCGTTATGAGGATTTTGCCAGGGCATTACAAAAAGAAATTGAAGAAGATTGCGGTGTAGATTTTTCAGGAAGAACTAAAAATAAAAATGATAAGAAGAAAGTGAATTACAGAAAGGGTTTTGAAGCTGATCCTAAGTTCTTACAAATATGGGAGAAGATAAAATTCCATACAAAATATACTGTTGATTATTCCACAAATGAATTGATAGTTTCAGCAGCGAAAGCAGTAAAAGAAATGCCTGAAACAAAAAAGCCAAGAGTAAGAAGTACAAAGCAAAAAGTATTAATAACAGATGAAGGAATTAGCGGGCAATTATTAAGCGATAGCGGAGATGATAGTTATTCAAAACAAATGGATATACCCGATATACTTTCTTATATACAAAGCAAAACAGAACTTACAAGGGATACGATTTTACAAATTCTTAAAAAATCAGGAAAGCTGCATGAACTATTGATAAACCCTCAAATGTTTATGGATAATGCAGTAATTGCGATTAAAAATAAGCTTCACTCCTTAATGATCGATGGAATAAAATATAAAAAGATAGGGAACAGCTTTTATGAAATGTGTTTATTTGATGATAGTGATTTAGAAATTTATATTGATCAGTTTACGCATACGGTTTCAGCTTCTGATAAAACCATTTATGAAAATTATATTCCTCTCGATTCAAATATTGAAAATCAATTTGCAAAAGATTGCGAAACGAGCACAAACATTGAGTTCTATTTCAAGCTGCCTTATTGGTTCGAAATAAATACACCAATTGGAAAGTACCGTCCCGATTGGGCAGTAGTTTTTGAAGAAGAAAAGAAAATATATTTTGTTGCAGAAACAAAAAGCGCAGGCCAGGAATTAAGAGGAAGTGAGCAAATGAAAATTGATTGTGGGAAAGCACATTTTAGAGAGTTTGAGAAAGTGGAATTTAAGCAGGTAAGTAAGGTTGGTGATTTAATATAGTGAGGTCGAAACTTATAGAATTAGCCAAAGCACAAACTTTTCTACCACGTTATGTCCATTCAAACTGTAAGTCGTATGAAGCAAAGATTTGAAGCCCTTGACATTGTAAGAGGGCTCAGCGTTATCGGGATGATAATGGTTATTGTGCCGGGAGCCTGGGAGCAGCGGTTTAATTGGCTGGATCATACTGACTGGCGAGGCTATAATGTATCGGATTTAATATTTCCTACCTTCTTGTTTTGCGTTGGCTTTTCCATGGCTTTGTCACTCACCAAAAGAATGGAAAGAGGGAACATGCAAATAGTTACACACCTTATTAGTCGCAGCCTTTTACTGATTTTTGTGGGCTTACTTATTGCTCTCATTCCAGATTTTAATTTTGCCAGCCTGCGCATACCAGGCATATTACAGCGCATTGGCATTTGTTACCTGATCGTCGGCTTGCTGATTGTGTATTCACAACATAGAACGGCGCATAAAGCGAATGATCAAATAAAAATTATGATCATCATAGCGACTGTTATTGCGGTATTATATTGGGCGCTTCTTTATTTTGTGCCGGTTCCTGGTTATCATACCAACGGTTTTGATTCGCAAGGCAGCTGGCCTGCCTATATAGACCGGAAAGTATTTGGCATTGCGCACATGTGGGAATTTGGCACTACCAATAAAGTGGTAACCTACGATCCGGAAGGATTGTTATCTACGCTTCCTGCCTGCATTAACGTAATACTGGGAGCAACCATTGGTTTTTTGTACCTGAATAATAGCAGGTATTTTACTATAAGCCGGCTTTTTATTGTTGGGCTGTGCCTGTATGTATCGGGTTGGTTGCTGGATTTCGTTGCAGTTGATCCCATCATTAAAAAACTATGGACAGTGAGCTTTGCGTTATTAAGCACCGGTTTTTCAATTATGCTGCTTGCCCTTATCATGCTGCTGCTTACCAATAAATGGTTAGTCAGGATATTTTATCCTGCAAAAGTTTTCGGAGCCAATCCCTTGCTTGCTTTTATAGTTGCCATGTCGGCATGGATAATAGACAAGCCGTTTATTTCTTCTGGCGATTCGCCGGTATCATTACGCAAATACGGTTACCAGTCAATGATGCGGTTCAATGCAAATTCCCAGTACAGTTCATTTTTGTTTACCCTGTTGTTTTTAGTTGTGTTGTATATTCCTTTATGGCTTCTCTACAGAAAGAAACGGTTCATTAGAATTTGAATTACTGCTTTCAATACTTATCCTGCCAAACCGCAACTTTCGCCCAATGAATGGATCATCTTTAGAATATGGATGAAACTTTACAGCAAACTCATACAGAGCCATTGAAGAATTAAAATGTTTTTCAATAGAGAAGTACCTTAATTTTTGAAATTAACTACCAAGTGAATCTTAAATTTCAATATTTGATATAGTATCTCTTCTATCTTTGTAAGGATAGGTTGCTCTTTGTAAACAAAGTAAGGCAGAATAAAAACCAGTGCAATTTGGCTAAAAATCCTACTAAAAAATAGGTCATTGATTTCAATAACCTATTGCTGAATTTGCGGACCGGACGGGTCTCTAATAACTTTTCTTAACTTTCCATAATTTTATTTAGGCTTACATCTTTCATTGATTATCAGTCTGTTATT
This sequence comes from Hanamia sp., assembly GCA_965276925.1. GTDB lineage: Bacteria > Bacteroidota > Bacteroidia > Chitinophagales > Chitinophagaceae > Ginsengibacter. The sequence goes on along the minus strand of OZ255711.1, from coordinate 1,622,156 downwards.
AGAAATACTATATTAATTTTTTAATTAAATTAATCTAACTTTTTATTAATTTGCAACACAAATGCAACACAAAAGTTATGAGAAGACAATTCAAACGTTACATCAAGCCTGGCTTTTCAAATAAAACTACAGGGATTGCCCCCGTATATATCCGTTATGATTATGACCGGAGTAAAAGATCTTTTATAAACACTGGACACAATATTAATCCGAAACTCTACTGGGATATAAAAAAAGCAACCATCAAACGTTCGTGCCCTGATTATGATACCATTTCAAAAGATATCGAAAGCTTAGAAAATAAAATTTCAAATATTCTTCAGTTTGCTAAAGACAAACAAATTGACCCTACTCCTGAATATTTAATTGATCGTTTACAAAGCTTCAAAGAAATTTTAGTCGATAATAATAAGCATACAGAATTTTTTAAATGTCTGGAAAACTTCATAGTGGATCGAGAAGAAAATGCAAATGTTTCACCTCATGCAATTAGAGATTATCGATCTTTGAAAAAGCACTTGATAAACTTTGAAAAGCATTGGAAGCGGCCAATTACTTTCGCAAGTCTCGATATAAATTTTTACGAAAAATTCGTTCACTATTTAACATTCATTGCTATAAAGCCAGGTGGTGAAAAGGGACTTAAGTTAAACAGCATTAGTAAGCAAATAAAAAATCTTAAAGTATTTTATAATGACCGAAAAGTAAAAGATAATCTTCCATTAATTGACCTTTCTTCATTTAAAAGAAAGAATGAAGTGGTGGATCATATTTATCTCTGTGAAAACGAAATTCAATGTATTTGGGATTTAAATTTAGAAACAACCCCTGATTTAATTCCTGCCCGAGACATTCTTGTCTTCGGTTGTTATACTGGATTAAGGTACTCGGATATACATTCTTTGCAAACTTATCATTTCAAGAAAGTAATTGTATTTAACGATATACAAACTGCGATAAAGAAAAATCAAAAAAAGGTGCATGAGAAAGTTGACATAGCTCTTATACATTTAGCAAAAGTTGTAGCGGAAAAGTATAACTATGATTTACCAAAGATGCACATGAATGATTTCAATGAAAAAATAAAAAAAATAGGAAAAATAGCAGGCCTGGATGAGTATGTACCATTATCCTACAAATATGGAAAAACCATTAAAGAAGAAATTTACAAAAAATATGAACTAATGTCATCTCATGTGTGTAGAAGATCATTTGCTACAAATATGTATTTAAGAGGGGTTGATCCGGAAATAATTATGACCAATACCGGTCATAGTTCCCTTAAAACATTATTTAGTTATATAAAAATAACCAAGCGAGAAAAAGCTTTTAAGCTTTATGATTATTTTGCTGGCAAAGAAAAAGTCGAAGTATTCTTATAACCCTCTATTTGAATGTCAGGTAAGTTCTATAATGATGTTATATGCTACAATTTTATAGAAACTTTTTTCTTCTTCCTCTTCTTGTGCTTCAATTGGTAAGGTACAAAACCATTATCACTAACAGGCTTCATGATAAGTTCTATGGCTTTTTCAAGGAACCTGTTTTTTTCTTTTTCACCAGCCAAATCTTGCAGCTCATTTTGCTTAGGCAAAAGCATATCATTATTGCGTGGTCGTTGTAATAAAGAGATCTCTGGTTGTTTAATCATGTTTTGAGCCATCCTTTCAATTAACCCTTTTGCACTATAATCTTTACCAAGATCGCTACCATTAAACACAACTTTATTCTTGTAGTCTATGTAAGTTATCCCATAAACAACCCCTTGTTCATTTCTTCTTACAACCATTTGTATTGCTCCCTTTTGAAGATCATTTTCAAGAGAAGCAAGTGTATGCTTTCTGCCATGTAATGCCCAATCAATAGCCACCTTTATGTGCTGCTTCAACGGTGACTTTAGCGTGTCGTTCAAGTCAAATCTTTTCTCCAGATTAGTAAGCGTTGGCTTTTGATGAAACAGGCTTGCTTTAATAGGTACTCCAATCTTATCTCCGTTATCATCAAGCGCTCTGTAATACAAACCTTTCTTTAGATAAGTAATAGACTCCTCACTTCCCCTGTCAGCCATTACATTATATGGCTTAAGCACTGCATTTAGCTCTGTAACCGAGCTGTATTTATATTGATTAATTACAACATCCAGCACATTCTGAATGGCTCTTTTTGTTTCCATCTTTCCATATTGAACTCTTTGAGCACTTACTATCTTGCGCTCTAAAATATCACTGATTTTTTATTCTGCTTTTGGTACTTGCCTTTTACTCTCAGCACGTACTAAACCATATTCCAATTCCAGGCTTTTCCGTGCAGTTTCCGACTGGTTTTTTCCAATGTTAAATGTATCAATTCTCCTCCCGTCGCTTTGTATTGTGTTGGTGACAATATGAAGATGCGCATGGCCAGCATCATGGTGCTGATAGACAAGATAAGGCTGCTCTCCGAAGCCAATTTTGTCCATATACTTGGCAGCAATTTCTATTAAAGTTTCCTTGTTTAGTTTGTCTTGCCCATCAAAGTTTAAAGAGATGTGGAGTGTGTTGCTTTTAGCTCTTTCATTCAAAGAATTCTGGTGTTCAAAACGCTCAAGCTTTTGATAAAAGTTTAGTTCATCCGCTTCTTGTAAAAAGTTGCCCGCATACAGGCATTCAGCCTTGCCTGATTTTACCTTTTGCTCATTGTAATTAAGAGCTCTCTTACAACTTCCGGGGCTTGTTATTTTTGCAACCATAGCTCATAAATTTGATTCAATTTTTTGCGGATGTCCTTCACTTTTTCATTCATGTTTTCTTTCGCATACTCGTTAAGCGAGGCCCATAATTTTACCTCCGAAGACTCATGAAATGTGTGCAGCTTTTTCACCAGCTGGTTGAAGTTATTGCCGATGGCTGAAAGCTCTTTTGTAAGGCCAATCATTTCTGTCAGAAAGGCATCGGCTGATGCATTACGGTATAAAACTGTTATGGGTTTTGCAAGCATTAGCCGCCGCAGATAATCACTAAGTTTTCTGCAGGTTGTCTTTCTAAATTGAGAAGTGAGTTGTATAAATTCTGCTTCTTTAAGCCGGATGGTAATGCGCCTGGTATACACTGCTTTTTCTTTCTGCTTCATAATCACTCACACTTTATTGTTTATAAAAATCTGCCTCTCTCTTTTTGCCCTCACGACTCCGGAGTGAAGGGCATCTAAAATCAATTGTCGGACAATTGAACATCTTGCCGGTGCTAAAGAAAAGCACCTACTTGTTTTATGTCGAACATTTATTAATCATTTTTTCAGAGCTGTTATTTTAGAAATTAATGCGTTGAAGAATGTCTTTGTTTTGTGCTTATGTTATTGTTCATGCATCCCCTCGTTACGTCTTTGTATTCTTTGTACGATTTGAGAATCCACTTTTCCAGCATACCCTGGAAAAAATTACAAATAAATGCTTTGATGATTTTTGAAAAAAGAAGCAAGCTTTTGGGATAAGGAAGCCAGTTTTCTATGAGAAAATTTGTCATTTGCTTCTTTTATTTTTGTTTCTGAACAACGTTCTTACAACATTACTTTCTAAATGAGTTGCTGGTGAAAAGAAAAGAATCTTAATCAAACTTCAGAAGATTACAATAATAAAAATCCATTTGGCAACCCTATTAATTTGATTGCTTGTTGCAGCTTCCAGTCACTACATTAAAGCTGATTGCTTCTTGTTCGTGTTCCGTTGTTATCCTTCTGGTTAATTACCGCTTCAATGTCTGCACGTGAAAAATATCTCCTGGATTTGATCTTAAAACTTTTGAGTTTGTTTTGCTTCAGCCATTCATAAAGTGTAGGCTTGGATACCTGGAAGATCTTACAAACATCGGTTACTTTAAGCAAAGCTTTTTCCGGTAAGTGTGAGGCTATTTTGTTGTAGTAAATGCTCGCTTAATTTTTCAGTAACAACTTCATCAATCGTAATTCTGATTTGCTTCCAAAACTCGGATGGAGCTATTGGAAACAGCATAGGTGTTTCGTTCATACTTCGTCATTTTCTTGTTCACAATAAAAATTAGAAAAACGAAATTAACAGAGGTAAGTATAAATAACAATCCTCATTGAATTTTAATGAGGATTGTGTAAGGTTTCGGTAGTAATTAATAAAATCCTGGTAACGCTGATATTAAGTTAGAAAATTACAAGATATTTTTGGATCGTGCTGCTGTGTAAGTTTTTTGCTAAGACACTCATTTTTTTGATAAAGACCTTCTTGTACAGAATATATTATTATCCATGTGCCAAGAATTGTGAGCGCAGCACCTGTGGGGCATGTGTAACTGTAATTTGCTTTATCATAGAAAAAACTTTCCGCTAAAAAATAATTCTGCTCCCGTATGATAGCCACTATCTGCGAGCACCATTAATGTTTCTTCTGCTTTTAATTGCAGATTTTCTTTTGCCTGCACCGCTGCCTCGTGCATACGCCTTGCCATCCTTGAGGTTGGTGGCCTGGGTATTTAACTATAAGATTATGTTTGTTCTTTAAAACAATCAGGTTGTCTCCAGACAGTTATTTATTTTGTCTTTTCTCAACACTTTGATATTTTGCATAAGCAAAGTATTTTATCTTTCCGTAAAACTAAAAAGACTATTCTTATGATAAGAAAATTTTACTCATTTATAAATCTAAATACCCTTACACGCTTTATTATTTTTATATTTTATTCAACCACGGCCGAAGCTCAGGTTGATACGCAGGATTCTTTAGCATTGGTGGATTTATATAGGTCAACTAACGGGCAGGCATGGGTCTTTAATAATAACTGGCTAACTACTTCCCCAGTTAGTACTTGGACAGGTATAACCCTTGATGCTTTTGGAACGAGAGTAACACAAATAGATTTATCTGATAATAGTTTATCGGGTATTATTCCATCTTCAATCGGGAACCTAACTGCACTTGAAGTATTAAACTTCGCGCATAATAGCATAACCGGATCAATACCATCTTCTATCGGAAACTTGACCAACCTAAACATACTAAAAATACCTGATAATCTTTTAAGTGGGGGCATTCCAACTTCCATTGGTAATCTGAATGGTGTTAAGTACTTGCTTTTGAACGGGAATAATTTAAGTGGAAGCATACCTGCTTCCATTGGTAGTATTCAAAGTCTGGTTGATTTGGAAATGCATCATAATTTGCTAAACGACTCGATACCATCATCAATTGGTAATCTCCCCAACCTTGCATATTTAAATCTATATAATAATCAGCTATCATATTCCATTCCCCCATCTATAGGTAATCTTGTGAATGCATCTCAAATAAATTTGTCTTTTAACCAAATTTCGGGAACTATTCCTTCTACAATTGAAAACTTACGGAATGTGAGTACCTTCAATCTATCACATAATCAATTAAGCGGAAGTATACCATCTACAATAAGCAATTGCAATTTCGGACAATTAGATTTTTCCTATAACACTTTATCAGGAACTATTCCTCCCATATTAGGCGATCCGCAAAATTTGATTTATTTAGATTTATCCCATAACCAGTTCGGTGGGGCTATACCTGCTAATTTGGGTACTTACTACTTGATGGAACAAATCTTTTTATCAAATAATTTACTGAACGGCTCAATACCTTCATCCTTAGGCATGCTTGGCGGGTTATACTATCTTGATCTATCTTCTAACCAGTTGACTGATAGTGTACCTGTGGAATTAGGGAATCTTCATAATTTACGAATTTTTTCGGTTGCAAATAATATGTTGAAAGGTATAATTCCCATAGGCATTGCATCCTCTACAAGAGGCCAAATAAATAACGTGGATATTCATTTGGAAAACAATGAATTTACATTCGATTGTGTAGAACCATGGGCGAACATTTATACTTATACAGTAGGTTCACTTACGTACTCACCCCAAGCCAATATTCCTTTACATTTTCAAAATGATACACTTTCGGTAGCAGCCGGTGGCACTATTGCACTTAACACCTATAAATGGTATAAAGACAATAATTTGCAAACTACACTAACAGGGGATTCATTATATATGTTAGTATCTCCTGGATCCTACTCTGCGACCGTTACCAATTCTGTTGCAAACCAATTGACTCTATATAGTAATGTTTTTAATTTTAATGCTTTACCGTTAACACTGTCAGAATTTAAGGTTGGTTATAATGATAACAAACCATTGCTTGCCTGGAAAACAATCAATGAAAGCAATGTATCTTATTTCAGCATCGAGAGGAGTACGGATGGCACTTACTTTACTCAAGTGGGTAAAGTAAATGCAGTAATTAATAATACTCTATCTTCTTCGTACAGTTTTATCGATTCAACTGCCTCGAATGAAAATCATTCAATAATATATTACAGATTGCAAATAGTAGATAAAGATAGAAAATTTGTTTATAGTACCATTATTACGGCACATTTAAGCATGCTTTACAATGATATAAAGGTAAACCCAAACCCAGTTTCTGGAACTGCAATTATTCAGTATCATTTTGACGCAACAGCAAAGGGAAGACACAGTATTGCACTTTTAGATAATTCAGGGAAGCTAATACATCTGTATTCTGTAAATATTAATGGGATTTTATATCTTAATATGAGTAACAAATCATCAGGCCTTTATTATGTAGCTTTACGCAATGATTTAAGCGTTTTGAAGATTGCCAAAGTTATTGTAAATTAATTTTAAGCATAGCCTGTATCCATTCCACTAATCGATGGAACTGCATTTTCGATTTTGTTAGTATCTTCTGGATGGATTCAGGTAATTGTTGGTTAGAAATTTACAATACGTAAATCAAGCGCTCCATCACCAGTGTTTTATCGCATGTGGTAAATCAGTACAAGTATACTTCATTACTGGAATTCAATGCAGTATTAAGTTCTACAAAATTGCTGCAGACAGGGGTAGTGAAAGCTCCAAAACATCCAAAAGACAGGACTTGTTTACCGTATACTGGATGAAAGAGGAAACAAGATAAGAGTATCTATCAATGCAAGCTCTATTTTTAAGTGTTCTAAAAGCATTGGAAAGCCCTGGTTAACGGCATCAACCTGAAGCTTAAATTTTTTAAAAGTCTTTGGCAAATCTCCGACTGTGTCTGGATCATAGTCTATGTTTTCGCCAAAATATTCAATAAGAAATTTGATGTATAATTCAAAAGGAGAGAACGACTAACCTATAGGTGTTTTTTGTTTGAAGCCCTCCATATCTACAGGTAGTATGGAAGTGCCATCATTCCAAAGAGTTTAAGATTCTCCTTTAGTGTATTCAACATCATCATAATTTTTAATGCAATATTCAATTCGTAGTTAGGCGCTTTCTTAATGCCTAAGCCTGCATCTGTAAGATTGGATGAACCCATAATAACCCAACCATCAGAATGTTGATTATGAAGTTCGGGGCTAAACAAATAAAACTTTGCATGAATAGCTTTAGACTTATGTGCCCGAATTTCAATTTTGCCCTCAATCATATCAGCAATAAATTGTAACACACCTTTCTCTACCTCCTCTGAATACTTAGCTTCCTTTATATCTTGAATGAACCACTTTAGAAATTCATCTTTCGTTCTGTCTTCATCCCCAAAAAACAAAAGTCCTTCCGTTGGGCTTCAGCAAACATCTGATCTACATATATTCCAACAAGTATTTTTATTTCTTTTACGTCTTTTAAATAAGGTTGCAAAGCGAAATAACCTGATGATCTAAAATATCCAACACAAGCATGAAAGGCATATAAGTCTTTCATGTTTGCAATTATCCCCTTGAATTTATCAAAAGATTTCGTTCTTCTCCGTTTGTTAAAAAATGTGTAGCCATTAATATATATTATTCCTACTAACTCAATAAATATTAAAAGAAGTGAATTTTATTATCACAGGTTTACTAGAATGGAAAATACAATATACAGCACCGCAGGCTGGAATGAGACATAACCTTTTTGAAATATGAACTAAAATATTTCTTTTTATAAGAAATATTAAATAGTAGACAAAACGGCCAGAATGCAACACAAATGCAACACAAAAAAAGCAAAACCCGCTACCAGAGCGGGTTTACAAGTATATAGGCGGACCGGACGGGACTTGAACCTTACTCGTAACCGATTAATTATTAAAGTTTTATAAAGCACGTAAATTTTGCCTCCACGAAGAACTCCTGATCCCTATCTATTAAAAAAAGAACTAGAAAACTAAAGTTACATAATTTTAAATCTTACTATAAAAAATTATTTCACCGCAATTTCTACCTTGTAACTAGAGCCTGATTGTTATTCCGCTGTTGTGATTTTGCCGCCGGGACATTACATTAGAATTCAAGAGTGTTGTCCCGATCTTTTCCTAGAAATGTAAGCGATGAATGGTTTGCAAAGATGACGTTTGCCATGGTTTTAATTTAATGTTTGTTATAGATTAATTGATTATTCAATACTTGCGAACCCGGCTAATCAGACGAACGGCGCCGCTAGATAAAAGGCCATATACGCTTGTTTGAAAATTACCGTCCCGACCAACCGAGCATATGTCATAGCACTTCGCCTAAGGAAACAAGCCCGACACGGGTCATGCTATAGAAGTCAGATAATTCGGTAACAGAATTTAATCTTTATTAGATAAAAATTATGTTACTATGCGAGACAACAGAAAGGATACAACTATATGGCGTAATTATATAGAAAAGTATCGGTTTTTAATCAAGGAATATGAGCAGGTAAAACGTAAAGAACATCCTGTTTATAAGCTTGCAAAAGACTTTTATAAAGCACATGATACCTGCGGTAAAAGCTTTTTAAAGTATTACAACCGCTATAAACAAAGTGGCAGCGATAAGGATCTGGCGCCCCAAAAGCGGGGGCCGAGATACAAAACAAGAAGGCCGCTGAAGTTCATTGAAAACAAAGTAATAGAGTTAAGGCAAAAGGGTAACTCCAAACTGGAGATAGTGAATATACTTAAGCCATCATTGGATAAATTTACACCCTCACCATCAGGGGTATATAATATCTGCAAGCGGTATGAAATGAACCGGGTCACGGCGAAAATGAAACAAAATAAAAGAAGAATCATTAAAGAAAGAATGGTCAGTTAGGACATATAGAGTGTCATCACCAAAGTAAAAGTATTATAAGAGGCCAAAGCCGAAAGCTTTACCTGGTGTGCCTTATAGACAATTACAGCAGGCTGGCATGGGCAGAGTGAATTCATTACCAAATTATTAAACCTTTACAGTTGTGATCTGCACCGCCCACCACTATTGATGCCTTTAGCAATACTGTCGAAAGCTCCTCTTATGAACTCTTCACCACGATAACCGCTTGGTTTTTTTTCATTTTCCATTGCCTTAAGCAAAACACCAAACCTCCGGCACTCTCAAGTAATACATACTACAAATATAAAATGTTTCTAAAAGTAGCTAACCATTTTCCTACAAATTGGTTGGGCATTGTAATGGCAGATTTTTAAATAAATGATGCATATAGCTGGACAAAAAGTGTAGATAAATTCAATTAATAGCAACCGTAATAATACGGTCTCAAAAAATCGAGTAATTGTACGTGTACTTTGTATCACTAAACTATCATAGCTTTATTTTTCAGAATTGCTTTAATCCTCATCCATTCGAAAGCCCAAACATCTGCTGCCTTCCTGAATTAGTTTAGTAATGTCACTTGCTGAATTTTAAAACATAACTGTTATCAAATTGAACATTGGCAACAATTTAAACCACTTTCATATTACTTCCTCTTTAAACATTTAACCCTCAAACATTTAAAATGAAAAAGAAAATTACTCTTTTTTGGCTTTGCACATTTCTTATAAGCGCAAGGCTCTTTGCTACTAATTATTTTGTATCTCTCGCGGGCAACGATGGCAATGCCGGCACCTCTACCTCGCTAGCATGGAAAACAATTAATAAGGTAAATAGCGTAAGCTTCAATGCTGGCGATAGTATTTTTTTCCGAATGGGGGATACTTTTTACGGCACCATTACGGTTACACGTTCAGGTGTACCAGGAAATCCTATTGTTTACAGCTCTTATGGAACGGGGGCTAAACCAATTATATCAGGGTTTGCCAACGTAACAAGTTGGACGAATCTTGGTGGGAACATTTGGGAGAGTACAAATAAAGTATCATCATTACCTTATACCAATATGGTAGTAATAAATGGCATAAATACTCCTATGGGAAGAACACCTAACTCAGGTTATTACACTTATACTGCGCATACTGGACTTGTAATACAATCCGGCGGAGGTGCAACAGGTACTTTAACAAGTTCCGTAACTCCGGCTTCTTATTGGGCAACTTCATGGATAGCTTTTCATGTTACAACTTATACCATAGATAATGTGCCAATAACTTCAATAGCCGGTAACACTATATCACTTACAGAATCAACTACTGCTACTGGCAATGGAGATGAAACTATACAAAAAGATAATCAGGGCTTTATCATTCAAAATAATCCCAATACTCTGGATTCATTAAATGAATGGTACTATAATCCTTCAAATGGAAAAGTGAGAGTATATAACACAACTACTCCCACGAACTTCATGATTGATACTTTGCAATATTTATTAGTGGATTCCGGGTTTGCTAACCATGATGTTACTATTACTAACCTGGCTTTTCAGGGTGCGAACACTTATGGCGCTTACATAAAGTATGCAAAAAATATTGCCATAACTTTTTGCGATTATAACTATATGGGTAAAAGTGCTATTTATAATCCTTATGGGCAAAGTAATTGGGTATCAGGCAAGCTGGATATTGAAAATAATACTTTCAATAATATAAATAATACTGCTATTAATAGTAATGGAGATAATGGTAAGTCTGTGATTTCCTATAATTCTATAAAGAATATCGGATTGAGTTTTGGAATGATTGCTCCTTTTGGCAGTTCAGCTGAAGGTATTTATAACGGATCTGATTCGGTAGAATGTATGTATAATACTATTGATAGTACCGGGTATGATGACATTTCTCTGGCGGGAAAGTATGATACCGTAAATTATAATTTTCTTAATCATGGGATGCTTGTAAACTCTGATGGCGGAGAACTTTATATCAGTAATAATAGCCTTACTTCGGGCATAGTTGCTAAATATAATATTTGTCTTAACAGTTCTGACGTTGGCGTATATATAGATAATGCAAGTACAGGTGTGGAAGCGGCTTATAATTCTGTATCAGGAGCTGTAAACCGCGGCATCTACATTAATAATGGAAACCATATAAGCATACATGATAATACTACTTTCAACACTGGTGCAGGCTTATTTATTGATGCTTATCATCAAGGCATTTCAAACATAGATGTCAGGCGAAATATATTTATGGCAAAAACAATTTTGCAATATAGCGCTGAATTTACTTTTCCTGGTTCAATGCCTGCAACGGTGACACTCGACAGTAATTATTACGCACGCCCTATAAAAGACGATTCTATAATTTATATTCATACCTCCGGAACGCCTGGCACTTATGCATCCTATACGCTTCCTGAATGGCGAACATACTCATCACAGGATGTCCATTCATCGGGCTCACCGAAGGCAATAACAGATACCAATGATTTGATATTTGTATATAACGCTACAGTTTCACCTGTTACGACTCCACTTTCCTATAACTATATTGATGTGAAAAATCAGCCATACGATGGCGCAATAAATTTGTTGCCATTTACTTCTGCTGCACTTATTAAAAATGGAACTATAAAACCTGTAGCTCCCTCTGCAAATGCAGGCTTTGACCAACAGCTGACCTTGCCGGTAAGTTCAGTTCACCTGTATGGGAATGCCGCCGATCCTAACAATAATGTAGCATCCTTTTTATGGACAAAAATTTCCGGCCCTTCTTCTTATAGCATTACTACACCCAGCCTGGCTTCAACTACAGTCACTGGTTTGGTTCAGGGTATTTACCAGTTTCAGCTTAAGGTAACAGATGCCACAGATTCCATAGGGCTTGATACCGTTCAGGTGACAGTTAATGCTTCTGGCGCATTGCTGCCTGCCATTACAACCGGCAATCTGATAAATGGAAGCTTAAGCTATAACTATTATGAAGCAGTAAACAGTTATTCAGGATTGCCTTACTTCTACAACCTTGCTCCTGTAAAATCTGGCACTACTGGTACGTTTGCAACAGCATCTCTTGCAAATCGCACTACAGATTATGCATTTAATTACACTGGTTTCATTACTATACCAACTGATGGGCAGTACACATTTTATACAAACTCGGACGACGGAAGTAACCTATATATTGATAATGATATGGTAGTCTATAATGATAGCCTTCATGGTGCTATCGAGAGGTCAGCAGCTGTAGGATTAAAAGCAGGCAAACACTTTATATCGGTTGGTTATTTTCAGCATACCGGTAACCAAAGTCTTACGGTAAGTTATTCATCTTCTTCTATAACAAAGCAATCAATTCCTTCCTCTGCATTATATTATATTCTGCCTGATAGCCTTAAGGCGGCAACTCAGCCTTCTGCTACATGGAATGGCATAGATTACAATTATTATAAGGATTCAACCGATTTTCCGGCGGTACCCAATTTTAGTATGTTAACTCCTTTTCAATCCGGAGTAAGCACTAATATTGGATTGTATACCGCGACAAGAACCTACGACTTCTCTTATAATTTTACGGGATATGTAGATGTACCATATGACGGCCAAGATACTTTTTATATTAATTCGGATGATGGTAGTAGATTATACGTAGATAATATTCTCATAATTAATAACGATGGAACACATCCCGCTACTGAATTGTCTGGAGTAATCGCCCTAAAAGCCGGTAAGCATATTTTTTCTGTAGGGTATTTTCAAAACGTAGGTTCATACGCGTTAAATGTAAGCATCGCTGGCCCAGGAGTTACAAAGCAAGCTATAGCACAATGGATGTTGAATACCGGGTTAGTTCATGGATCAAATGGAGTGGCTGCAGAAAATCCTGATTTATACCCACGGATCAGCTATGCTAAGCCCCAGTTAATAACAGCCTATCCTAATCCATTCAACAATTATTTTGAACTTTCCTTAAATAAACAAGAATCGGGAAAGTATTTCATGCAACTTCTCGACGTTAGTGGAAGAATATTTTGGAACAAGCAATTTATTAAAGGAAATGGACCGGCACATCAAATCATCTATACATCAGGCTTAACACCGGGCACCTATTTCTTGAGAGTTACCGATGAAAAAAACATAACAGTAATCAAGTTAATTAAATAAAAATAAATAGGAATAATTTCCAAGCCGTCTCATAACAAGTGAGACGGCTTTTTATTAATATAAATGATAAAAATGATAAGGTACTGAAGAGATTTAGAAATAATAACTTGATTATTATTTGAACCCTTGCGATGATTTCAGATAACCAAATGCTTCAAATTATCAATCACCAAGAATTCTTTCCAATTCCGAATTAAAAATATCCTGCACATCCTGTTTATTCTGTAAATAATTTCTTTGTACTATAGCGTTATCAATTTTATGAAATACAGAAATTTCTTTATAGTTATCTTGTTCTTTCTTCAAGGCTTTATGATCATTTATGATTTCACAGTGAAATGCTTTCAGTTCAATTTAGAGTGAGGATCATCAGCCACCATCCCAACAAATTCGCGAGAAGATAAAGCAGAGATCTTGGACGGTGGCATGAATGATTCCAGTTGTTCAGACCGGCTTACAGATGTATCAGAAGTATTTATAGAAAGCCTTTCCCTGTTAATAAAAGGCCGGAAATCCAGCACCGTAAGTTTCTCAAGATTCCAGTTTTGCTTACAATTACATATCTTTAATGAATTCCTTCTAAGAAGTCCAGATCTTATTAAACATTGTTCCTGTTGTTACAAAGCCAGCTCCTTTTGACAAATTCGAAACTGATCCTGCAAACCTATCGCAGGATTTATCAGACTGCAAACTTTTCTTAGGATGAGTTGTATCATTGAATGTGTGAGCATCTTGAATTGATGGCTTTTCTTTCACCTGAATATTTATCAGCCCTTGACTTGCATTGTAACGCCCGGGTTTTAGTTATGGCGGGTGATGCCACGCGAGGGATAGGAGCGATGTTTTTTAGTCCTAAGAAAACTTTTTATTTTTTATTTGGTGACATAGTTCAACCATACCGCTTTTATATTCTTTCACGTCTTTTAGATGTAATGCTTGTTCTTGTCCAATCTGGTTCAAAAATCGTGCCCTGTCGCCCAAGATAATAGGTAATTGACAGTATTGACAGTATTATTTCATCCGCTAGTCTCAAAGTAATAAAGTCTTTGACAAGCGTTGCTCCACCTACAAGCCAAACATTTTGTATTTTGATGTTGTTGTTCATTCACAAGTTTAGTAAGGTCACCTTAATAGATTTCAATGTTTGGTTTGTCTATTGGCAGGTTTCTATGAGTTACTACAATTGTTGGCACACCTCCATAAGCCCAACCATAAGTTTTTGAAAGTTTTAAAGCATGTTCCTATGTCTGTGAACCCATTACATAACAATTAAGTGTTTTAAGAAATTCCTCCATGTCTTCTTTAATGACTTCAACTCGCTTTATCGTAATTGTCAGACTTTGAAACCATGATACACTAATGTCTTTTTTGCAATAATGCCATCTAGACACCGTGAAGAAGATTATTATTCCAAAGATGTGAAATTAATTGAGTTCAAAGCCTTAAGTTCGATGTAACAATACTATGCGAATGGGTAACTTCAAAAGTCAAACGTCTACATCTGGCAGAAAGTCGAAAAGGCCTTCAGCTCTCCAAGCTTTAAATTAGCTTCTTCTAAAAGGCTATCAATTTCCGGATTATTTATTCCCCATTCTTTGTTAATTGGGTGAGAGCTAAAACTCATATATACAGATTGTTTGGAAAAATCCCCTGACTTATATTCTGTAAGATTCATTACTTTAAAATTTAAAAAAAAACGCATGGTCAACGTTGAGCTTTTTTAATTTTTTTTAATCGACGATCAACTTTTGAATAACATCCTTAAAATAAGCTGGTGACCATATGTCCAGTACTTTGGAATCAGGAATGAAGCGGCTGATATCTTCCCGGATCCGATTCATTGAAACGCTATCAATCTTCCTGAACAAAAGCTCCATTAATTCCTCCCTGCTGATTGTCTTATTTTTCCAGTCACCGCTGGCAATGGCTCTTTGTAAAAAATGAGACAGATGCAAAGGCATGTTATTTTTAATGTACCACTCGATATCATACCAATCCCTTCCTTTCACATTTGTCTTCCATTTCCGAAAGAGAAGGGCATGCATTTTCCCCGCAAAGAGGTCAGGAGCTGTAAAACATTTTACATAAAATGAAAAAGGCTTAAGCAATAATTTTTCTTCTGTTTTAAAACCAGGCGGTGGGTCTGTATCGATTTCCAGTTTTATTTTGATGTTTGGCTTCTGCTCCAGGCCATTCTGCGGGATAATATTTTCAAGAACGAGTTCCTTCCATATGGTATCCGCTTTTAGGAAAGCAGAGTCTATGTTATTTCTGAGCGTCTTTTCTTTTTCCTTCACTGTAACCCGCATACCTACTGATTCAAACTCAGTTTGAATGGACTTAAGATGTTTTTCAAGCGCAAAATTTTCATCGGGCTGCAAGAGAGAAAAATCAAGATCCTCAGAATACCGGTTAAGCCCGTAAAAGATTCGCAAAGCAGTGCCGCCATAAAAAGCGGCCTTTTCAAAAAAACCTGAGCGTTCGAGACCAGCAAGCGCAATTTCCTGCATGATCTCCCGCAGCGCCTGTGAAGCTTCATCCCTGTTTGCCGGGTGATAGGTATCTATCCATTCCTTTATCATAAATCATTAAGTGCTTTAACCAGTTTTTCAATACTTGTCTTTTTAGGAGCATCCCGGGTCCATTCACTGATCAGTTTTGTATCAAGTGTACGCAGCATTTCAATATCCATCCGGAGATCCTCGGTCAAATAATCCAGGACACTCCTTTTACTTCTGAGGATGGTTCCGGCTGTGATAATTATCTTGTCGCAAACAGCTTTTTCAGGGGAGGCAATAAGAGCGAACTGTTTTTCTGAAACCTGTATCTGGCGGATACCGAAGGAATAATATGGGGAATGTAGCCGCACATAAGTGAACATTCCCAGAGGCGTTATAAAGGTTTTCGCATTCTTTATAGTTACCGATGTGATACCATATACTCTTTCCGGTATAAATCCATAATGGGAAAGGGCCGAATCAAGCGAAACATAGCTGGGCCCCCATATATGATTTGCTAAAAGAAAGGGTTCGGGTTTTGTTTTGCTAAGGGATGGCCCGGCCACATATAGCCCCTTTTTTATGGATGTGAGAATTCCCTTTTTGACTAGCTCATTTATTTTATCGTTGGGTCTTTTATAATTACTAAGGAGTGATCTTAGCAAGTGGTGAGATAACGGCTGGTTAATGTAGGATGCTATTTGGTAATTAAGATCCATTCACAAATGTAATATTTTATATTTATAATCGGAATAGTTCCGATTATTTATTAATAAAATTACAATAACTATAATAATATTGCAACCGAATTGCGGTGATGCAAAGAAGTTAATTAGAATTATTCTCCGAAAGTTATTTGACACAGCTTATGTGTTTGTTATTAAAATGTAGCGTCTAACTTATTTAAACTCTTCTTTTAATTCCTTTATAACCGGAAATATGTATATCCTTTGCACTCATAATTTATCTGCATCTATTTTATATAACGTTTTATAATTATGGCAGGCTATACAAGTGCAGCCCTGCATATATTCTAATCCTTTTTCCGTTAAATAAATTACCACAACCGAAGAATGATTAAGGCGGATAAAGTTTTCTTTTTGTAGTTCTTTTAAATGAACAGCTATACTATCCCAACTTTCATTCTGGTTTAATAATATTTCGCTAACCTGCAAGGCAGATTGCGTAGGCTTATGGTCGGTCTTTAAAATGTTATAAATTATATGTAGCGTATCAGCATTCATCGTTATGAAAGCAATTTACTTAAACTAATTTATTTAGCAAAATTTATCTACATTTAATCGTTTGATTATTTTACATATTAGATTTGCTAAATCAATTAGCTAAATTATGAAAGAAGAAATAGCAATAGTTAGAATATTGAATCCGGTTGCATGTGGCTTTCCATCCCCTGCAATGGACTACATGGAACAAAGAATTAGTCTGGATAAAGAATATATAAAACATCCGCTTGCGACGTTCTTCTTTGAAGTTGATGGGTTTTCGATGATTAATGCTTTCATTCCCCCAAAATCAAGATTGCTGGTTGATCGTTCAATTACACCCCAAAATGGTGATATAGTTTTAGCTTCAGTTAATGGAGAATTTGTTGTAAAATTTTTAAAGAGGAATGATTTTAAATGCTGGCTTTGTTCTGCAAACTCAAAATTCCCTGATATAGAAATAACTGAAGAAATTAACCTGCAGGTATTCGGTGTGGTAACAACTATTTTAATTGAAACAAACGATGTAAAAAAATGTATGCTTTAGTTGACTGTAATAATTTTTATGTAAGCTGCGAAAGACTTTTTCAGCCACAATTGCAAGGCAAGCCTGTAGTAGTATTAAGTAATAATGATGGATGCGTTATATCCCGAAGTGATGAAGCAAAAGCTTTGGGCATTGTTATGGGAACTCCCTCCTATATGAGTGAGGATACGTTTAAAAAACATAGCGTAAAAGTGTTTAGCAGTAATTATACACTATATGGTGATATGAGTGAAAGGGTTATGAAAACACTTGCAGGATTTGTACCGAGGTTAGAATTGTATAGCATAGATGAAGCTTTTCTGGACATGAGTGATCTTGATTATTTTGATTTGTTGCAGCTTGGTAATACAATTCGTAAAACAGTTGTTCAGAATATTGGTATACCTGTATGCGTGGGTATAGCGCCTACAAAAACACTGGCAAAAATGGCGAATCGTTACGCAAAAAAAAAGCAAAAGGATGTAGGAGTGTTTTACGCCGCCAATGAAAAGCTGATTAACGAAATGCTGGAGTTTACAGCCGTAAGCGACATCTGGGGGGTTGGGCATCAATATGCTTTACTCTTGGAAAAAAATGGAATAAATACTGCGAAAGATGTAACCAGCTTGCCAGCAGACTGGATGCGTGAAAATATGAGTGTGGTGGGTCTTCGGATGTGGAATGAATTAAAAGGAACTCCTTCTATCGAATGGGAATTTGAACCTAAAGCAAAAAAGAATATTTGTACAAGCAGATCATTTGGAAAACTTACCAATGATTATTCACTGGTAAAGGAAGCTATCAGCAATCACGCTGCAGCATGTGCTTTAAAGCTGCGCAAACAAAAATCAGTTTGCACTGAGGTACACGTTTTTATTTCTACAAATCCTCATAAGCTTGATCATAAACAGTATCATCATTCTATAACTATACAATGTGAAACAGCAACTAATCTGCCTAATGAAATTATCGGTTATGCATTAAAAGGGCTTGATATTATTTATAAGCACAATGAATACTTTTATATGAAATGCGGTGTAATGGTTTTCAATATCATATCAGAAAACACCATTCAGGGAAATATCTTCAATATAAAAAGCAGGGAAAAGGAAAAGATTTTGGCAAAGGTTATGGACAAAGTCAATGCGTATATGGGTAAGGATACAGTAAGAATGGCCGTGCAGCGCTTTGAAAGAAGATATAAATTAAGAGCGGATCATTTAAGTAAAAAATACACGACTAATATTAATGAAATAGTAAAAATAAAAGTTTAATGATTCAGCCGTTTGTACCTTTTAAAGAGGAGCATTTAAAGCAATTGTTGAAACTTGGTAACGTTTATATTGTTAGTCAAACTTATAAACGGACAGATCATTTTATGGATCAGGGAAAAACATTTTTACTATTCACCGATTATAAAGATTTTGGCCTTGCAAAGATTCATCATAATGCGGTAAGAGAAGATAAATATGCAGCTATAATTAATTTAAGCAAAGAGATTCATTTAAATAAGGTTAATGAAATGCTGGCAAATTTTAATTATGATTTGTATTGGAATGTTGTAAAGAGCATTGCCGATTTACGAAAAAGATTGAGTACATCCTACAAAACGAAAATCAGAAGATACCTTATTAATAACACTTCATGGCGAATTACAGTTGATGAAGAAGTGAAGGTTGATTTTGAAATTATATTTGGAGAACTTTATTTGGTGGTGCGTTGGCGTACAAAAAAATTAAGAATTAAATTTGAGCAAATAGAAAGATTTTAATGTGTTACGATATATCTTTTAATGTCAATGTGAGGGAATTGGCCGATTATTTTCCTGATCTTGTTTTTGATGAACAGATAGAGATTGATTTTAATAGTGCTGTTCATATTGTAGGCCATTCCCATGGAAAACATCCCATTATTTATTTACCACTTGAACAAGTGCATCCGCATTGCCGGCTTATGGAATGGGGATGTATACCGTTTTATGTAAAGGAAGAAGAAAAATTTAAAAAGCAACGTGCTACAATGCTTAATGCGCGAAGTGAGCGCATACTCGGAGATGAAAAAAGTTATTGGTATAAGATCCGTAACAGGAGGTGCTTGCTGCCAATGAATGGTATGTATGAACACAGGGCGATAAAAGGATGGAAAAATAAAGTACCCTACTTCATTAGCTTACAACAACAGAATGTATTTTTTATACCAGGTCTGTATTCCGTAGTGGAACTGCCTGATAAGGAAACAGGTGAGGTTATTAAACGATATACATATACGTTGATTACAAGAGATGCCAATAGCGTCATGCGAATGATCCACAATAGCGGTGATAATCGCTGGAGAATGCCTCTGTATATTACCCTTGAGATGGCCAACAAATGGCTAATGCATAATCTTCAGCCCGATGATTATAAGAATATCCTTGATTATGAGCTTCCATCAAAAGAACTAAAATATCATCCCGTATTTTCAATAAGAGGAAAAAACAACAGGGCAGATGATAAAGCTAAAAACGAGTTTTACGACTGGCCGAATTTACCTGAATTAATAGAAAATGATGAACTGTAAGTATAAAGATGGTTATTAGCTCACACATTTCGCTTTCTTAAAACTTCATTATATTCCATTAGTACATCCGCCACAGTATGTTGTTTAACAGGCTCTCCGGTAATACATATATATAATTCTTTCGCGGAAGATGGTAAGCAATTAACTATCTCGGATAATCGAGGCAGGTTCGCTGTTACATGTAGTCTTATATAAATATAGGGACTGGTCAACTTTTCTGCAAATTCGTAGGTTTTGTTGGTTAATACTATTCCTGTGCTATGGGTATTTAGATGTTGATAAAGGCCGCCAGCCATGCTTTCACCCGTATTCTTTTCACTCATTTCCAAGGCCATACTATAATCATGCGGCCACTGCTCAATCATTATTAACAGTACTGGATATTCATTAGTAAAGTTGAATAGCGGCATTTGAAAAATCGAAAACCCAAATTGTTTACCCATTGATTTGTAAACCTCGTGGCTCAACATCATCTCATTCTTATAAGTTACTGAATCATCAAAACATTTCTTTGAATATTCTATTGGCAGCAACGGGCAAAACTTAAAATCTTTGTTCTTTATATCATCTAGTAAAGGACGGATACTCTCTATGGTATCTGTCTTGTAATGCGATGCCCTGTATTCAATGAAATTAAAAGCAGCTGCATAATATTTTCTCCTTTCATTCTCCCTTATGTTTGTCGGATATATTTTCCCCTCCCATTCCTTACGTCCCCAGCGGTCGGAACCAAGATAGATTTTTAAAGCATTATTCATAGTAAGATTGGATTTTCTTTCCAATAGCATCTATATAGTTTGAACTTATATGAACTGCTTCCTCATTGGCCGCCTTCCATGTCTCATTACCTGCAAGGTTTACATAATGTTCTAAAATAAATTGCAATTCTCCCTTATCCCATACCTCATAAAAGGACAAGTCTTTTTCAAAAATAAGCTCCTTTATGATTAAGGTGGTATCATCAACAGAAATGGTAAAGGTTATAGGTGCGATATTCTGTTCGTTCTTTTCTTTGGTATCAATAAAAGTTTTAAGCGCTTTCCACCATTTCATATCTGTTTCCGATAACTCACGCAAGCTGGTGGAGGGAGCAACATATAATTTGGTATAGCCTATTGCTTGTTCCTGTAATCCAAATTTTATTTCTGTTGCCGTTTTACTATTCAAAAATGATTTAGCTGCCTCCTTTCCGTTAAAGCAAATTATCTCTGGCCTTAGGTACATGATCGTCTTAATATAGCTCTCAACAAAGGCACTTTGTAATTCCGGTTGATTGGAAGAATAAATGTCAATAATAGTAAGCCCAAAATTGCTGAGCATTGAGGATTCATTGGGCTTAAGTTCTCTGTCAGTAAATCCCGCATACGCCAGGTATTTATAGAAAGAGTTGTTAGCATGTTCATAAGGAAATTGTTCCATCCGTTTCGATGTTTTTTTTAACCTTGTAAAAACAACCTTATTAACGCTGTATTGAGTATTATGTAGCATTTGCATATTCCTTATACAAAAATAATACTGGATATAGAAATTATCGACTTACTGTATGTGTTATGATATTTTCTCTACCAATTCTGTATCATGTCATCAAATTTTATAGGATATTTGAAATGCATATTAAAACAATCAAATCTTTCATCATGCCTGAATTACCTGATGTAGAAGTGTTCTCTGCTAATTTAAATAAAATCTTTTCCGGCAATAATCTGCAAAAAGTAAAAGTGATTAATGGCAAGAAGTTGCAGGATACTCAAAAACAATTATCAGCTAAGCTGGATGGTAAAACGCTGAAACAGTTATACAGGTCAGGCAAAGAAATGCGCTTCTTGTTTACTGATGGTACATTGCTTGGACTCCACCTGATGCTTACGGGCGACATCTTTGTTTTTGATAAAACCAATGAACATAAGTTTACTATAGTTGAGTTGTATTTCAGTAATGACAAGGGCTTAGCACTTACTGACCGTATGCGTAATGCCAACATTAGGCTCAACCCTGTTGACAAAGCAGGTCCTGATGCACTCTCCAGAGAGCTTAATTTTAAATACCTCAAAGATGCTTTCCAAACGAAAAGAAAAGTAAAAGATTTATTGCTCGATCAGGATGTAATAAGAGGCATTGGTAATAGCTATTCCGATGAAATATTGTGGCAGTCCCGTATATCCCCCTATTCAATAGCAGAAGCGTTACCAGATGAAAAATTGAAAGAATTAATTACCACTATAAAGAAAGTGCTTAAAGAAGAAATTAAGCGCATAAATACAACACACCCCGGAATCACTTCAGATGAGGTAAAAGAATTTTTACAGATACATACAAAAGCACACACCGAAAGTCCAACTGGTTATACTATTCATATTGATAAAAAGGGAATGAGAAAAACATACTACACTGATGAACAGGTTTTGTACAATTGAGGAAACAACCAATAATTAATTATTAGTCAAACCCGATAATTTCAATGATATTTTTCAATAGGGCAGAGCAAGTGTTAGAAATCATATTTATAATCTTCGGTTTAATCTTGGCATACTCTTTATGCTTCTATAAAAATAAAAACCCATCATCATGGCTACAAAAACTACAAGAGGTCGCAACCAGGACAGAGCCAAAGTCGCTGGCGGACAAGAGCATGAAGTTGAATATGAACAACGCAAAATGAATGTTTCAGCAGGAGAAGTAAAAAATGCTGTCAAAGCAGTCGGTAACTCCAGGAAGAAAGTTGAAAAAAAGTTGAAATAATGTTTTGCGAGTGATGAATTAAAAAGGCTTATTTATAAGCCTTTTTGCTTCTTATGCTGTCCTGTTTTTCTCCAGCCATTCAAAGCCTTTTAGCAGTTTCCACTGCTTTGTAAAATCTGTATAAGTTTCCTCTAAGGTTTTACCGGAGCCTGCAATGCCAGCCATCAGATCATCACCATAGATTACCATATAGTAAAGTTCATCTTCTTTAAATGCACTCACTTTCTCAGGTGAAGCATTATTAAATCCTTCCTGCTCGCTTACAAATTGTAAAACCTTTTTCTCCAGTGTTTTGAAGTCGTTTATAATCATATAAATTGCTTTAAAATTATTGAATTACTCTTTCTGGATTTGGCATTAAGAATATCTTTGAATAGATCACCTTTCTTTGTAAGCCTTTCAGCCATTGTTTCTAAGGTGAAGTCATGCGGGTTTAATTTTGCATTCACTTCTTTCCAATGCAAAGGTGTTGATACTGTTGGCAGGTGATAGGCTCTTACACAATAGGGCGCCGCAACCCTGTCTGCATAATCGTTTTGGTTGGGGTCAATATATAACAGATTGCCCCTGCTATTTACAGAAACATTGGTTGTAGTGATGTCTGGCACTTCTTTATGTATCGCCTCACAAATCTTTTCTGCTATCTTCCTGCTCTCTCCGAAGTTGATCCCGCTACAGGGCAGCAACAAATGCAAACCAGTTTTGCCGGACGTTTTTACAAAGCTAATAAGCTTCTTTTTATCAAACACTTTTTTTGCTGCCTGTGCTGTTGCTATAACCTTTTTAAAATCATCATCACTGGGGTCCAGATCAATAACAATGTAATCGGGTTGTTCCGGTGTTTCGGTTCGTGATGTCCATGGGTGAATGTCCACGGATTCAAGATTAAGAAGATAAACAAGTGTTGCTTTATCATTGCACACCAGCCATTCTATGGTATCGCTTTTTCCTTTTGCTTTATGCTTCCTTTCAGTGGTAAATATGTCTGCCCATTTGGGTGCTTTCCCTTCCATACCTCTTATAAAAAATCCGCCCTTTGCAGCGCTGCCCATGCAGATGTTTAGGCCAAGCGGGCGATCTTTCAGGTGCGGTAGAATATAATCTGCCAGAGATATATAATACCTTATTAAGTCAGCCTTCGTTATGCCCGGCCACAATTCTCTTTCAATATTTATCAGGTCAATCGTATGTCCATCTACTTCAAGTTCGTTTTCAGAAGTGATGGTTCTTTTGTCCAATATTTCCCAACTTCCCGTTTCTGTTGGTTGATGCTCTTGCTTTTCATTCAGCATCCCTCTTATGTTATCTTCAAGTCGCACTTTTTTAGCCACTTCCTCTATTACATCTTTTGCTTTCTTATCATCTCTTAACCCTATAAATATTGCAGGATGCCTTATTACACCAATCTTTGTAGTCTGTACTGACTTATCAAACTCTGCCACCAGTTCAGGCTTTACCCAATGCTTCCTGGCTTTTATATCAACCTTATTTACAAAAGGGCTTACATCGGTTTCAAGCTTATGAAGTTTTGCAGAAAGTTCTTTTAATTGCTTTTCTGTAAAGCCGCCGCCGGAGTGATGCACGTATGTAAATTTTCCATCCACATAATGGCCGAACATCAGCGAGCGGAACTGCCTGTTGTTATCGCTTTCGGTCCATCCGCCTATCACATATTCTTTGCGCTCACTCAGTTTTGCTTTATACCATGTATTGCCTTTCTTGCCCGGTGTATATATACTGTCTTTTCTTTTGGCAACAATACCTTCCAGCCCCATTTGTTGCACGCTGTCAAATAAGCCAAAGCCATCATCAAAGCTGTCACTAAACCGTATCGTTTCATTAAAAGGGATAATGTCCTGCAACAATTTTTTGCGTTCTTCTAAAGGCACATCCTTTAGATCATTGCCATTGTACCAAACAATATCAAACACATAATATACAATGGTGTCGCTTCGTTTATAATTTTGCAGCGCAGAAAAATCAGGCTCGCCTTTATCATCGAGTACCACTACTTCGCCATCTATCACGGCGTTAAGTTGAAGTTCTTCTATGGCCTTTGTTATCGGTTCATATTTATGCGTATAATCCTGGTCGCCTCGTGATTTTAACACGACCTTACCCTTATGTGAAAATGCAATAATCCTATAGCCATCCCACTTTACTTCATACAGCCATGCAGCATCATTAAAGGGTTCTTTTATCAGTGTGCAAAGCATCGGCTTCATGCTTTCCGGCATGGTTGCTTTTGTGCCTAACATAGGTTCCTTCGCTGTAATTTCTTTAACTGGCTTGCTTGCCTTTGCTGGTTTATGGCTTTGCCATTCCTTCGCAGGCTTTGCAGCAACCTGTTCTAGTGTTTTGCCGCTTTGTACGGATTCATTGTGCTCGGTTATATCTTTCTTGCTGGCATAGCTATCCTGCACTTTATGTATATACCACGAGTTATCATCTTTGTCTTTTGCTTTGCCAATGGTAAACTTTCCTTTCACCTTTTTGCCATGCAGCGTAAAATCAATATGGCCTTTCCAGAACTGGCTGGTAATAGAATGTTCCTGCGCTTTTTTATCCGTCTCAGTAATAGCATCTGTTTCGTAGGTTCCCTCATCCCACACTATTACTGTGCCCTTGCCGTAGCCGGACGGTATAATACCTTCAAAATTACGGTAATCCCACGGGTGATCTTCTAC
The DNA here is from genome assembly GCA_965276925.1 of Hanamia sp. Lineage (GTDB taxonomy): Bacteria > Bacteroidota > Bacteroidia > Chitinophagales > Chitinophagaceae > Ginsengibacter. Next base: position 1,596,670 of record OZ255711.1, on the reverse strand, counting down.
CAGCATCGCAAGCCTGCTTTCCGATGGATTCATGGAAATACCTTTAGGCACAGCCCAGCTTTTTAAGACACCCCTTAGCTCCAGCCGGAAATCATAATGCAGATGAGAGGCATGATGTTTTTGTACAACAAATCGTAAAGTTTTCTCAGTAGGTTTGCCGCCTGTAGGTTCAGGCGTTTTATCAAATCTTCGTTTTTGCTTATATTGCTCTAAAGCCATTGCTGAAAAAGTTCAAAATATACAAGATAAAACTAATTAAAAGACATGCCACATGATTGAGCACTCAAAAAAAGATTATTTGGAAGAAGAAACGCCGGATGAGCGCCGCTTCCGGCGTTCTGCTAAAATGCAAACTGCTGTAATGATGATTTTAATGTTTTTATTGGGAGCAATGAGTTATAGAACGTGCAGTAAGTTTTTTCATTGGTGATGTAACTCATATTTTTAAACCCAAATATTAAATTACAACGTTTAAATGAATACCTCAGAATTAAAACTGCTGATAGCACAACATATTCATGTACTAAATAAAGAGCCGGCCTTGATGGATAGTGTCCTCACCATCCGCCAAACTTGAAATGTCCGGTGAGGACACCGGTCAAGGAAGCAGGGTGTACACCAAGTCGTAGCTTTTTGATATTTGTATTAATGACATCCAATTGTAGCAAGTGCAAGTAATAAAAAAAGTGCCTTCTTCAAAAGGGATGGTTTGGTGAGTGGGCATTCATAAAATACTATATTTATATACGCAAGGTCCGATGCGTGAGATGTTGCTGAGAAGTGAGATAAACTCAGCTTAGGAATGAGGCAATTACTTAGTCAACACTTAAAATTTTTCTAAAATCACTTTCAAGATTTTTTCTAAGAATCGGAATATCGCTTTTGATAACGCCATATGCATTTATCATTTTTTTTCTCAATTCTCGTAAAAACTGTAAATCATCTTCCCCCATCTTTTTATAAAGGTCATGTTCATGATAATCCCAAATTGCTTGATGTATCGTACTTCTGATTTGCTCCATTAATAAACAACTTTCTTCATTAAAATAGATTTTATTCTTTTCATAGAATGAACTAAAGCTGGTAAAATCTTCATTTAAATTGATGATTAACATTCGAGTATCCAGTTCATTAGCAAAATCATCAGTACTCGTGAACTTTACGGGATTTGTAAGTTTAAGCATTGACATTTCCATGTCTACAATTTTAGCATACATTCTTCAATAACTATAAATCTTTTTTCGTGAAGCTTTGTGAATTTTGTATTTAGAAAAGTTAGTGTAGATTTAAATTCTTCAAGTCTTTTCTGAGACGATTTATCTATCTGTTTTTGAATCCAATAACTTGCAATACTGAACAATCCTAATTGTGCAATTAATTTAAAAATTTCAACTATAATTTCTGTGGACATAATTATAAATCCTTTGGTATATAGTAGTTAATAACATCTGATAAAGGTATTATCTCAATGATTTCATTGATATTAAATTGCGCTCTTAGATAACTTCCATCTAAAACAGGATCCTGAAAATAAATTTTTTTATAACCAATCTGCCTTGGATTACTAATAAAATTTTTAATTAAAACGCTATCTACATTTCTATTAAAATAAGGAAATGAATACCCAACAATAATAAGAACGTCAGTTGCAGACATAATACTATTTGCATATTGAAACCTTCCGTATTGGTTTTTTAATTCATGCTCACTTTCCCATGCAAATGAAGTGTAAGTATTGTGGTCCGTTTGAAAACTTTCAAATAAATCATTTACTGTATCAATACTGTTTAGGAAGCTATTATGTTTTTCAGATTTGTTATTTAGATAAAGGCCTGCTATCCCATTTAAATGCACTAATTGTATATACTGATTTTGATTCGTGCTATTGGGGTAATAATTAATTAGTGGTGGGGAATGACTAGTTCCACCATTGCTTCGAATAAATTTTTCATTTTTAAAGACTTCTCCAGCTAATTCAATTTGAAAATCATAATTCCAGGAAATTATATTAATATTGGAAGGAAACACAGCGCCATATTGCATAACAGAAGTTAAAAATATTAAAGGTCTTTTATCCTGTAGCTTCTTAATAATTTGTTCATACAAAAAGAAAAAAGCTAAAACATTTTTAACCGTATCACATCTGGTCCTGTCTGTAAGAAATAGAAATTTTATGTAAGTATCTATTGTCCCAAACTTAAATGCCTCATCAGACATCCCATACAATGTATTAATAAATGTATTTTTTAACACACTATATTCTGGGTTTATTCCTTTATCAATTTCTAAATTTTTCGCTAGTGTTCTGAAACGCTCAGACATATTGTTTATTACAGGTAACGCTTCAGCACTTGCCCCGGCTCCCAGATAATATGTGAAATTTAATTCTGAAGTTGCAAACCTATCTTTTGCCATAATTCAACTTTTTTAATGCCTGCCTTAACCGGTTTTCTCATTCCTCTATAATTTTAATCTCCTCCTCGCTTAACCCATACAACCCATACACCATCCTATCAATTTCTTTATCGGTTTGCTGAATGACTTGCTGAATATTATTTGCTGTTGTTTGTTGCTCTTCAAAATATTGCAACCATTCCTTTTGTTCTGCGAGAGAAAGTTTTATTTTTTGTTTTTCAAGTTCTTTAAAAAATTCATTTGATGTTAAGTTAGCCCAATTCTGTAATTTATTGTTGATATTAATTACTTCAAATTTCGATTGCAGTAATTGCGTGAATTGTTGAATGAGTAATTTTTCCTCATTACTAAATGCCATAATACTTTCAACCTGCTTTTTTAATTTTTCATTATCAATATTATCTGGAATTGGAATACTTGTAATGTATTGGCTTTTCAATCTTAAATACCCACCTCTTGCCTTAACACACACCATTTCTAAATATTCTTTGATAAGCCTTGAATTTAAAATACCTAATAATTCAAGTTGATTATTTTCAATTCCAAAACAAGTCATATCATAATATATATCTTTAACTAAAGTAAAGTTTGTGCCATGAGAAATATCTGGATAGATAATATAATTACTGTAATTAAAATCTGTCTTTATTTGTTGCAATTCATACCATTTTTTATTTCCAGATATTATTCCTTCTTTAATGATTGCACGTTTACTAAGTTTATCTTTTAATATGTTATAATAAGCATACTCGCTTTCGCCAAAATCTTTTATTAATAAAAGTTTATTATTCAACATTTTATAAGGAAGAAATAATCTGTATTGTGGTTTTATATATGTATATCTTTTTACTTCTTTTCCTAGAATATATGGCTTTAAAAAAATTGAGTTTTTTAGAGCAACGGGCAATTTATCTTTATTAAAAATAAATGCTGAATTTAAACCTGTTTTAATTCCAACTTGAGGTTTAGAACTTATTGAACCAAACTTACTTTTAAGTAATGTAAAAAGTTCATATTTGGCTCCGTTAGTATTGTTATTTGTCCAGCTTCCGAGTCTTTGGAAGACTTCACTTTGCGGCACAATATCATACTCAAATAAATTATCAGAAACTCTTTCAATATTTAATTCAGAAACTACTAATAATTTTGTAGTAAACTTTTTCTCAGGTTTTACATTTTCCAAAATGATCGTAGAAGGATAAGCAATAATTCCATTGAAAACATCTAAATCTTTAAAATCAATGAAAGAAATAATTGAAGCCTGATGGTTTAAATATTCTATAAGAACCTTCCCGTATTTAGTTTTAGTGTATTTGCTTGAAACAATAAATCCTGATAAACCAAATGGTTTTAAACAATTTAATGCCTTCTCAAAAAAATAAACATATAAATCAGATTTACCCGTGAAAGTTTCATATTCTCTTTCAAAATATTTTTTATCAGTTTCAGCGATTAATTCGTTTCTCACATAGGGAGGATTACCAATCACTACATCAAAACCACCATTATCAAAAACACTTTTAAATTCTTCATTCCACTTAAATGCTTTATCTCCGGCTATGATGGCATCGTCTATTAAGCTGTTACCGCATTTAATGTTGTTGCTAAGGTTGCTCAGCTTTCTTCCTATCTTAGCGGTATGAAGCCAAAGGCTTAGCTTTGCAATTTCTATGGCATCTTCATTTATATCTACGCCATAAAGATTTTTCTCTAAAATGCTATTGTCGAGATCACTAAAAACAATAGGAACTTTTAGCATTCTTGCAATTAATTCATCAGCCGTTCTGTGCTCGGCTTTTAAGTATTCAAGCGCTGCATTTAAGAAAGCGCCACTTCCACAGGCAAGGTCGCAAATGGTAAGCTGTAACAGCCAGTTGCGGTAAGTTTCTATTCTATTAAGCAGTATCTTCTTTCGATTTTTTCTTTTTTTGGGTGTAAATGCTTCTTCATTTATCTTCAGTTCTTCTTTCTTTTGCGTGCATAACACACCTAACGTATTTTCAACAATGTATTTGGTAATATAGCGTGGCGTATAAAACACGCCTTCTTTTTTTCGCTTTGTCTTGTTCTTTTCAATCGCCTTTCCCTCTAGTTCCTGTTGCAGTTCTTCTATCTCTGTAAGGCTATGCTCAAATATGTGCCCGAGAATATTTACATCAACCTCTGTTTCAAAATCGTACTTGCTAAGCGCTTTGGTTCCTTCGGATAAAACAGTGTCATCAATAACAATAGAATCTAAAATATCATCAGGCATAAACAGGCCGCCATTATAAGCAAATATTTCATGCTGTTTGTCGTGATGTCCAGCATTCAAATAGCCAAAGTATTTTTTAAAACGACTGTACAGTGGAACATAATTATCTAAATCTTTTAACTGTTGCCAATCGGTTGATATTTTAGCAAAAGAATTAGCAGAAAGCAATAACCTGTCTTGAGCGAAACGAATAAAGAGAAAACGGTCTAACAGCTTTTGTGTTTTTTTAAACAGCAACAGTTTATCATACTGAGTGTTTTGATCTATAATATTTTGAAACAAGTTTCTTTTAAACAATGAATAATCGTCGTAGAGTTCTTTGGTTACATTTTGTTCCTGCACCAAAGATTGCTGCTTTATTTGCAGCGGAACATTTGATAGCAGGTTTTGCTTTTGCAGACAGAGCCAGAGCACGGCAAACTTTTCCTGCGTAAGCGTAAAGAGGTCAAACTCTTCATAGTCAGTAGAATCATTTATATAAAAACGTAGCTTTTCAAAATTGCTGGTAATTACATAAATGCAGTTCTTATGTTTATGCTTGTAGCCAAATGCCTGGTTGCTTACCTTATCAAGATCAGGTGTGCCGGTATCTTTTAATTCAACAACGCCAATAACATCATTATTCAATAAAATTGCGCCATCACTTTTGGTAGCATCGGTAACTGTTTTCTTTTCTAAAACAAAATTGTAATCAGGCTGCGGGTTAAGTGTATAGCCCAAAACTTTTACAAAGAGATCTCTAACAAAACCTTCCTGGTATTCTTCTTCTTTTGAATCTCTTATGTTTTGCTGAATGGAAGGATTAAAAAAATGTTGCTGAAATAATTGCCACGAAGATTGCAGTTGCGCCTTATTAATATCGCTTAGGTATTTTTTAAGAACAGATCGCTGGAACAAAGGCATGCAATGAAATTAGTTAGTATGCACAAAGTAACAAATAAGTATTGCTTTAAGATTCTTCCCATGATTCATACTCACGAAACACTTCGTAATTGTATTTACTCAGTATCTTATATTTCCTCAATCTTCATATTTTCCAATAAATATCAAGCATAGCCAAATCATCAAAAGCATAATAACTGAATGCTTTTCACTGCTAGTAAAATTATTTTAGTTTTATTTATACATAATATTTCTGATTATCCAAAAATATTTAAAATAAACTCCATTTCATTACAATATTGTGTTTATATAATGCGTTTTAGTGGTATTACCTCACCAAAAACCATAAAATATGGCAACAAAAAATCCAAACATTACTCTGCTTCGCAGGAGCTAACGTACACAATTTGCCTGGCGGCATGGACGCTTTGCAATGATTTCCTAAAGTCTTTCTCTTCATTCAGCTCAATTTATACAGATCAATATGTGGCTGATATGATAAGCAAGATTAATGATGCGCAGGCTTTACCGACCTCTAAAGAAACTATTGGCGCACGCACATTTGCACGTAACCAGTTGAGCACTTCTTCCAAAGTAGTGCTTACAAGCTGGCAACTGCTTAAGCAATATGTAGTAAATGCCTACACTGCAGACCAGGTGAATCCCCAGCTGCGCGTAGCTGGCAATGCATATTATAAAAAAGCATCAGGAAACGATTGGAGCTCTCTCAGGAACCTGATGAATGCTGCAAACAATTTTATCGCTAATAATATTGATGACCTGTTAGCTAACAATAATATGCCTAAAAGCTTTCCAAAATCATTTCAGAAAGATTGTGATCAATGTCTTGCAGATTCAGTAACCTTCTTTGCTGCGGATTTAACAAAAAAAGAGGCAACTAAAAAGAAGACTGGAGCTTATGTATCAGTGTATGGAGATACTATTACCATGCTTAAAAATGCACAAATTATTTTTAAAGATAATAAAGCTGTTAAACTGAAATTTAGTTTTGCCTCCCTTAAATCATCGCACGGCACTGCGTCAGCAAGTTTCTACGGCACTATATTAAATGATAATAATATGCCTGTGGAAGGAGTACTTATTACTGCAATGGATGGCAAATATTCAGCAAATAGTTCTAACAAAGGCGCTTACCGCATAAATAGAATCGAGGAAGGAACTTATGTATTTTCATTTAGCTCTCCGGGTTATACTCCGGTTAATCAAACAATAGTAATTAAAGCACAAACTAAGAGCAAAGCAGATATGAAGCTGGCTTTCTCACTCAAAAAAGTTGCTTAGTCTATCTATAGTTATTTTCTTAAAAGCCACGGCAACCGTGGCTTTTTTCATTTGGTATAATTGAGGTTGCAGCCTTCCACATCCTTCTATCGAAAGTATGAGGCTTACTTGTGTTTTGGCTACTTGCCACTGTACTAACTTAACGCAACTAATCCTTTCCTTTCATACAATCTCCTGCGCTGCTATACTTCCAGTGTTCCGTCCGCTAAAAAAATCAAGCATTGTTGTCAAAGCATTTTTATTGTGCATTTTTTCTCCATTTTCAAGAGATTGCTTAGCTATTGCAGAAGCTCTTTTCCGCATTTTTGTTTCATAAGAAGAGATAGCTTCTTGTACAGAATTGTGTTTATCTGTGGTTAAGCATTCACTCAATTCCAATGCATCAAGCATCGCCATATTTACACCTTCGCCTGCAAACGGCGGCATTACGTGGGCGGCATCGCCAAGCATTGTTATGTTGGACAAGGCTTCCCAGGTTTGGTCTAATGGCATACAGTTTATTGGTCGTGGAATAAAAGGCATTGTTGCATTTTCAAACAATTCGTACCAAATGCTGCTCCATTCAGAATAGGTTCTTCTAAACCAATCAAGTAGTTGTTTTTTGTTTGAAAAATCCAAACCACTTTTTGCAGCCCAATTTTCCTCGGCTTTAAAACTTACATAAAATCCAATTTCATTATTTGCTTTTTGTCCCATTAAAATGTCTGTTTCATTTCCGAAAGCCATTATTTTTCCGCCACGAAGTATTGCAGATATTTTTGGTAAACATTTTTCTCCTTTATATACATTGCCTTCCAGCATGGTAATGCCCGTATAAAAAGGTTTTATATCGGTTATGTAGGGTCTTATTTTAGAGTTAGCTCCATCTGCACCTATCACAATATCTGCATAAACGGTTTCCCCACTTTTGAAATGTAATAGCCAACCCTCGTCTTGTTTATCCATTGATAAAAAGTGGCTATCCCAAACAACAACTTCAGGTTGCGAAGAGTCTAATAATATTTTTCGTAATGCACCACGGTCTACTTCAGGACGAAAATGTTCGTGTCCAAAATCTTCGGCTTGTTTAGTTTCGTGGTCACTTAAAAATATCTCTGCCTTTTCATTGGTGATTGTTGCTTTATCGGCGCCAGGCATATAATTCTTTTTGAACTCATCTAATAAGTTGGCTTTTCGCAAAAGCAGCTAATCCGGACTCATCGTGCAGGTCGAGAGGCGAACCTTGCACCCTTGCATTTTTGTCCATATCTCTTTCATACACTTTTACATTCACGCTTTCAAGTTGTAAAAGTCTTGCTAATGTTAGTCCACCAGGACCACCACCAATTATTGCTATTTTCTTGCCTTTTAGTAACATGCTTATTTGTATAGATTATTTTGTTTTGAAAGGTGGGGTTATAAAATTGCGCGTAACGGAAAGGCTTGGCGAAGAACTGTTATTGGAAATTCGTTCAGCCGAAACCGCTGCTAAATTTAGAATTAAAAGTTCATTATTATTATTCTTATCGCCGGGCAAAGTTCCTGCGGCCTGGAACTGTCGCTGAAGCATGCACCACAGCATATTATTAGCAGGTCTGTGGGACTTGTATAAATGCGCATGATAGCGGCAGACTTAGTGCCCGAAAGCTTCGTCAAATGATTTCCCCGAATTCAAGTCGTTTATTAGCTTTTCCAACTTCTGTTTAGTATACCAGTATTTAACAACGTGTTTAGCTGCCATATAATTAAGCATAACTTGTTCAGGTGAGCCTTTGTAAAACTGCGCATCAGTTTTATAAGTTTTGATATCAGGCATATTTTTGAAGTTGTCAGTTTTAGCTTTTAATGTGTCCTCGGAATAATAGTCCCGATAATCGTTTTGCATTGCCAACCCATGTTTAAACCAACTTGGAATTTTATAATTGAATTTGTAAAATCCAATTCTTTCATAAAACTCAGCATGTGAAAGTTCATGCGAAATAATATCTAAATTCATTGCATCTGAACTTAGTACAACGATGGAACTGAATTTTATATAAGTTACAGCAGGCGCAGGAAAGTTGACACAATATTTTTTAAAATCGGATTCATTGTTACAATAAATAAATTTTGGATTACTTGCTCGTTGCCCCCAAAAAAGTATCATACGATTCGATGCTTGGTCTATCAATGATTTCAAACTGTCAATTTTGTTCTGTGGGGTTGTCAATGCATTAAAATATACATTACCCTCTTTTTTAAAATTTGAGTAATCAATTAAAATACTTCTTGTCTCCTGCGGAAAAATAATGAAGTTGGCAAAAGCCGCAATTGGAATAATAACAATAAAAACTAACAAAGTCCTAATGGCTATTTTTTTAAGTTTTATCATAAATGAGAAATCTTGTAAGTTTACCGCTAATGTTCTGCGGCTTCGCAATGGCTGGTATTCATTGCTGGTCAAACCCGGAATCAAAGTTGAAAATTGTCACTGAAGATGAAGATAACAAACCTCCTGTTGGCTGCGGCTATTTTCTTGTCAAGGGGTATGGAAATGAGAAAACCAACTGTTTAAATAACCATTTGTCATTTTGTTTTACAAGGGCACCGGAAAGACGTATTGAATACTTAATTTGTAAACTTCCACTTTCAATTTGTTGTATTAAATCGGACGCCTGACTTGAATAGGTAAGAAGCTTGCCACGACTTGTCTTTTCATTGTTGATAAGTTGTTGGAGCCTGCCCACAGCATAATCATAAGCTACATCTTTGCTCGGAAATGTAATAGAAGCAGTCCCGTGAACCATAAAAAAAGCAGCATTTTCAGAAATGGTCAAATTAATGTTGGTTGTATCTATTGTTAAGGTCAGCCAGTATGCCCAATCGTTTTTGAAAAGGTTTCTTGCAGATTCAATTCCCTGAAGCCATTCATCTTCGCCTGTACCAATAATTTGTATGTCTTTAGTACATAGATCATTTGCAAACTTGCTTGCTAATGTTGTGTCCCGCTTTAGATACCCTGCCTGAAATTTTTCTAGAACCGCTTTTATTTGATTGTTTGTCTGTGCATAGGTATTTAAGCTAAAAGTAGAAATAGCTACTAAAAATGTCAATGTTTTAAGTGTCATAATATTTAGTGGTTTTTGTTGTACACAATGTTCAGGGCTTGCTGCTATGCTGAATTATTAACGTCCAGACCGAAACTGAATAGCGTAATGTTGGCTTGTATGCTGTTTATCTTGTTCAATTCAGTAATTGCATTTTTTTAAAGCTTCGTCTGCTTCAAAATATTTTGATTTTGTTAAAGCAGTTTTTCCTTGTCTTGCAATGTCGCATTTAATGTACTTTCAAAAAACAAATAATTTGTATGTTCAGCGGCGTAGCCAAAAATGTTCTTAACTACAACCACATTTTTTCTTCTCCGGTTTCTTTTTCTATTGCTAATCTAAGCTAATGAAATGCCAGTTTGTTACTTTGCTGATAATCAGGTAAGTAATTATTTACCTTGAGTGTTGGGTGTCCGTTTTCATGCAAAGTTGTCCGTTTTTATTACAGTTATAAAGTGAATTAACAAGGCATAAAGCCCCCTCCCGGGCGGGTGTCCTCACCCGACTTTCCAGAATTAATATTATCCTGGAAATATGTTAAAGCCTTTTAAATATGCAGATGAAGTAAAAAGCCATCAATCATTACATCAAATCTATTTCTGAACATAAATAATAAAAGGCTGGAAGCGTTTACTGAAAACGGATGAATCCGATAGATAATCGACTTAGATCTGAATACAGGTTTTCATCAGCAAAGTTTTCTGAAAATAGAAAAGATGAATTTAAAATATTTAAACATTTAATGTATAAATTGTGATTAAGAATGCCGGGTGGGGACACCCGCCAGGGGGAAGGGTGTTTAGTGAGACACAAGCTATGGAAATGAAAGCGCCATTTAGGGATTTATTTTAATGGCCATAGAAAGTCCAATTCAATTTTACGTGGCTTTCAGATTCATACTTTTTGATTTTTTCAGAGATAGCTTTCCTATGAGCGGAACCAAGTAATAATAATGCTTGATTGTACGGGTTTTTCTCGCTGTAGTTGTAAATATTTTTGATTATTTGGTTCTCTCGTTTATTGTCTTTTTCATAAAACAATTCATAGATTCTAGAGAGTTCATCGTTATTCGTTTGACTTTCTATCAGCCTTTTTACGAAATGCTTGTTTTCTTCGATTAATTCTTCACTTTTTTTGCTATTTAGGAACTTATAACCTTGTTCAATAGCCAGTTTTCTTTGAACTTCTTCTAATTTTAGATAAGCATCATTCTTTTCTAATGTATCATACATGTAATCAATTTCTCTATCAGATAAAGTATCATCATTAATGTCAACTGGAATATGAGTTGTGGTGTGATCATTTATATATTTCCTGACTGATTTTATTTCCGGAGGTTCTTTTGGGTTTTCACTTTGGCTGTAAACTATACCAAATAAATCCTGAGCTAATTCCTCAAATATTACATCAGGTCGTATTGACTCAATGATATTATATAACTCATCAGGATTACATTTTCCAAGTTCAGTATGATGTGTGCAAACCAAAGTAACATTATACATAAAGTAGCAATATTAAAAAATCGATTATTATATTGATTGCTGCCAAAAACTTTTTGCCAACTTTCACATTAGCAAGTGGCAAGAATAAAAGTACAAATATTTATTATGAAGTGTGTCTAACACCTAGGTGTATGCGCTTAGACTATTCTGTTATTTTTACAGCTAATCACAAGTCCTAATCAACAACAACAATGGCGAAAAATACAGCACGGGAGCAAATGATTAAGCAAAGTTTTAATATCGTTCCAAAAATCTTCTTTGTCTTTCATAATTCCCACTTATTTGACATTCCTCAATTTTGTCAAATAAGTATTTTTTAATGGGAATTAATTTTATTCCAACAGTTGATTTCTCCACAATTGAAAGAATATTTTTCCAATCAGCCATTTCAATATCAGAAAGTATTACGTCTCCTGAACCACTGGTTCCATTGCCACGCCACCAGATTTTAGAAAATGTCCGTTTATCCTGATTCAATGATAAAAACAGTAATAATATTTCCTCAAAAAGCTCTCTCATAGAGTGTCTTGCAATGTCAACAACAATATTTAGCTTTTTAGGGTTATTAATATTTTTATTAAAATATTCGAGGAGGAAATTTTTAGCTCTCAATTTTATTTCCGCCGCCAATTCCCAAAAAAAAGAATTACAAAAGTGGTCAAGAATGCCAGTAAAATGATCATTTTCAGCTGTGAAGTCAAAAACCTCTTCCAATACAGTTTCGATAATTGATATTTCCCAAACAAAAGTCAAACGCTCATGGCTACCTTCAAGTCCAAACTTTTTTTGTTGATATAAGCCCTTTACATATTTAAGAAGGAATTCAGAATCTTTGCTTAATATTTTTATCATTGCCTTACCCTCTATATCAGAATGTTTATTAATTTTTATCTGTTGCAAATATGCTTTCTCAATAAACTCAATATCATCTCCCAACTGATCGAAATGTTCGCTGAAAAAATCCATCCAAACTTGTAGTCTTGTTCCTTCTTTTTCATTTCTATCTACAATGGTTCTTAAAATAATTTGAAACAAATTTGGTTCAATTGTCAAGAATCTTTGCAATCGATCGAGATAAATTGTGTTCGCATCTTTCATGCTGCTAACAGTATTTATTAATGCGTCTACATATTCTTTAGTTAGCAAAGAGTCATCTATATTATCATAAAATGAAAGTTCCCAAAGTTCTTTGTAAAGAAATTCGTATTGCTGTAGAAGCTTCCAGATACTATTTGCTTGTTCAGCGATCTTCAAATGATTTCCAAAAACAATTCTTGGAATATAGCTCGCCACATTTTTATTTTCAATTACTTCAGTCAGCAACAAACAACCTAACTTAAAGTTTTTTGAACAGTTTTCCTCAATAACATGGTCAAGGGTTGTATTGTAATTCCATTCATTTTTTGCTGCCTTCTTTAGATAGGAAAAAATGTTGTAGAATTCTTTTACTTCGGTTGCATTTTGAAAAAGAAATGAACTTCTAATTTCTTCCTCCTTTAATTTTTCATATTCTCGATAGTTATCAAAATCATATACTTCTTTATCTCGCAACCTATCCCAATCAATTTTTAAGAATATTTCATAAGTTGGATTTGTAAACTTGTCTGTTAATGTGTCAAAATCAGGGTGGGAATCAGAATTTCTTTTAAACCATCTAATTTGGTCTTGCACGTATCTACAGTGTTCGAATGAATTTTTATCTAAATGCTTCTCAATTATCTTAACTAAAAAAGGAATGTCAAATTCTACTATTTCTTTTGTTACTTCAGGTCTTCCACTTAAATAATGCAATAGAAGATTAAAAGAAACATCAGGATTTTTATCAAAATTGGATTCAACAGCATCCCAAATTTTTTGTCTAAAAATTTGAATTGTTGGAATATTTGGTATTGGATAGTCATACCATGAAAATGAATGATTTCTCCCCCCTCTAGTATGATGGAATTTGAATGAAAGAAATGTTTTTGATAGTTCGTAAAATGTTGTTGTATAAAGTAAATCGCACTTGCTTAAACCCTCAAGTAAAATTTGAAATAAAACTATTTGTCTTTCAAATCTGTAATAGTTTTCATCTTCTATATCAAAAGTTAATTGTTCTCTGATTTTATGAATCCATTCCGGTAAATGTTCTGGCTTTTTCCTTATGTACTCAAAACCTAATTCAATAACATCTTTAAGATTATTTGGAAATCGCAAAAACTCACCAAGTAATTCGATTACATTATTCTTGCCATAAGAGAAGTCATTGTTTTCATAAACAACTTCATACTTCAATAATAAAACAGGTGAAAACTTCTCAATAATATTAAAAATAAATTCTAAGGCTTCTGTTTGTAAATAAATCCAAAATATTGAAAGAAGATTAAATGCTTTTTCTTCATCTAATTTTACTTCTTTCCAATAATTTTTCAAAAAGGGCTGAAGCTTATCCATTACATTTCCAGAGCCAAACGTATTATTTGCAGGTATTACGCAATCTCTGAAACGATCTCTGTTAGCATCAAAATCTTTATGTAATAGCGTTTCAAATGAAAGTAAGTTGTCTTTTATAAATGCTTTATAGAAAAAAAATGTAGAAAGATTTTGTTCTGGGATTTTCACATGTTCAAATTGAATCTCTATTAATTCCAACTTTTCCAATTTATCAATTGCATCAATGAATGCGGCGTAGCCAATTCCAAAATTATTGAGAATCGAAGTTGTAATTTCTCTATTCTTATATGGAATTGTATAGAAGAAAGCAATCAATCCAAGGCATCTGATATTTAATGGGTTTGCAAACTCTCCGTCATCTTTTACAAAAGTGGCAAAATAATTCTCAAATAAGTCAGATACATTATGTAGCACATAAATATTTTGATGTGCATTTGCAAGTAATGCAGTCATGATTGCTAATCGTGGATTACCATCTGCAATATGAACTATTTGTGTATGGTAATCCTGATGAAGAATACTAAAGGGCTTAGCCTTAACAATATCAATAATTTGCTTGTCTGTTAATTTCCCTAAGTCAATTCTTTTGGTTGAAAATTCTTTACAAAGAATTCCAATGTCTTGAAAAGCGTAATCACGAACAGTGATTAGAATTTTCAATTTACCCTTTCTTGATGCTTTATAAAAACCAGTAATTTGACTAAAAGCATCTATTCTATTTGCATCATCAACAAATAGTATGTAATCCTTATCAGAATCAAAATATTGGTACAAATCGTCAAGCAATGTGTGATGCTTGTATGAGACACAATAAGCACCATATGATAGATTTTCTGATAAAAAACTATTTATTCCCTCAAGAGCTAATTTAGTTTTTCCAATTCCCGGAGCACCGGTCATAATAATAAAATCACTATGAGCAATAGCGTCCTTTAATTCAATAAGTCCCTGTTCTCGATGCAGAAACGTATTGTTCAATGGCGTTGCAATTCCTCTTGAAGCCCTTCCATATTCATCAATGAATTTGCTCATTGAAACAATCTGTCCCGTATCTAATGGCAATCCCAAATATTCATGAGTAAGGTCACGATGGTTTAAGCTAAGTTCTAACGATAAAGCATCAAGTGTGTAAACTGTAAGTCCAATTCTTGTACTTGTTAAAAGAGTTATTAATGTCTGAGTCTCTGCTGCTTTTAAGTTGAAGTTGATACAAAGAATAATTTCTGCGATTTGATTGACAGGAATTCCTGTTTTATTTGGGTCAATGCATTTTTTTATATCATCTTCTAATTTTGATAAGCCAGCGGAAATATTTGTTGAGTATTCAACGAAAATATATTTGCCATTCGGAAGAAGCAAAAATGTATCGGGGCTTCCTTTAACTGTTTTTTGTTTACCGCTTTGACTGCCTGTTCGGGAAAAAGCAGAATAGTTGTTATTTCGTAAAGCAAGAAAACTATCACACAGCTCCTGAAAAGCAGCTTGGTTGATTGATGAGAGAGCTTTTTCTATAGCCTGTAATCTAATCATGATTTCCCAGAAATATTGAGTAACTCAATTCGTAATCTTTCTTGTAACTCTGTGTAGGAATTATAGATAAGAAAACGTTTAGACTTAATATCAACTGGCAATTGTAGTTTTTCTGGTTCAGGAGAAATTAAAATAACAGCCTTATCTAGTGCTTGGGCAATTCCAAGTTCGTATAAAACATTAGGGTTTCTTCCATTAACGTTAGCAATACTTAATTTTGATTTTACTATAAGTTTTAACATTTCAGGAAAAATATCACCTTTAAAATAATTCTCATCTCCCCTAAAACATTTAAAACCAGCGCTTGTGCAAACTTCTCTTATTATAGTAAAATCTTCCATATACCTATCATGGAAAGGAGTTAATATAAAAATCAAACGATCACCAATAGTTAAATCATTCTGTGTTAAGCCATTTGCTTTTAAAAATTCAGTGTAATATATTTTTGTATCCTTACTAATAGGTGAATTGTTGCCAATATACTCCTTTCTCAAAAGCAGATGATTTACATCCCTCCATCTTTCCTTCTTCTTGGCGGGTGTCCCCACCCGACATTCTTCATCACAATTTATCCATTAAATGTGTAAGTATCTTAAACTCATCTTCACCTATTTCATAAAACTTTGTGATGAAAACCTGTATTCAGCAGTCTCTTTACATAATTGCCACTGTGTTTGCAGAGGATTATAATGCATATAATCTAATTTTTCACCTGCCATCTTTTTATCTGTAATTAATATTGCTAACGGGTCTCTTTGCCAGAATAGATAATTCCTGTCTCTCTGTTCACTTACATATTCTTCAAGCGTTTGTATATCTCCCTTCAATTTCTTTAAAAACATATGCCCCGTAAACTTTTCAAAACTTTCTTTAGGAGTCTCTTTGCCATTCATCTTTAACTGTTCCCATAATACATGAATATGATTATCCATTACTACATATCCATAAATATGAACCAATTCATGCTGCACCAGCCATTGAAAACTTCCCATTATAATCATTTTCGTTTCATCAGTTTTCAGCAAATGTTTCCAGTCTTTTATTACCGAATCGTCGCAAGCCTGGAATCGTTATCATAAACGCTAACTAATATTTGTAGTCTATTTTGCTAATAAAATTAGTTTACTTAACTTGCTTGCATGTTAGCTGCAACTACACTACTGACTGGCCATAATTTAAATGCGTACAAGCTTGTTATTGTTCCGCATGAAGACCTTTCTGAAAAAATTAAAGCAGTACAAAAAAGCTTTATGGACAAGTACAAGATAGAATACAAAAATCTGTACATGCCGCAAGTAATACTTGCTACATTCAAACAATACGGCATAAATGAAGAACGAATTGTTCACCGGTTACGTTTG
The DNA here is from genome assembly GCA_965276925.1 of Hanamia sp. GTDB lineage: Bacteria > Bacteroidota > Bacteroidia > Chitinophagales > Chitinophagaceae > Ginsengibacter. Next base: position 1,579,926 of record OZ255711.1, on the reverse strand, counting down.
GTGGGAATGGCTTTTCACCCTGTACAGCTGGAGCTAAAAGATTATGGAAGTTTTCCTTCGCACACCATCTATTTGAAAATTGAAGGAAGAAGCGGCGTTATTGACCTTGTAAAAAAAATAAGGCAGGAAGCACAACGCCTTATGAAAGTAGATAAAGATAATAAGCCGCACTTCATTAACGATGCACACCTTACCATTGCAAGAAAGTTAAAGCCGTGGCAGTATGAAGAAGGCTGGAAAGAATATAGCCATCTTCATTTTTCAGGAAAGTTTATTGCAACTAAAATGTTGCTGATGCGCAAAAAAGAAGGTGAGATGAGATACAGTATTATCAACAGCTTTGACTTTCAAAACATGCGAATTGAAATAAAGCAGGGCGAATTATTTTTCAATCAATAATTATATTTTTATGCTACAAATGAGTAACTCAAAAAATAAGGTGCTGGTGAAAGAACTGCAGAAATTCTTTAATAAAATTACTGCCTTAATGCTGGTATCTAAGGATACAGCAAACGCACCTGTACCGGATATGCCTGTCATGTTTATCGTTATGAAAGAGCAGGATTTTAATGACGCCAAGCACTACAACATTAATAAAACAATAGAAACCTTACTGGATGATAAATACCCTGTTTTACATATAAAGATTAATGAGGAAACTTTTAAGGTCACATATACTTTACAAGATGTTGAAAGCGGCCTTTGTTTTCATCTAAAAACACTTGACGTAACAGAACCACTTGCCCAATTTTTAAAATCAACTCATTACACAGAAAAGATCCCTATGATATTAATGGGCCAGAAAGCTGATGAAACATTTGTAGTTGATGAAGATATAAAAAGTAATATTATGCTTTTTATTGACGGATATTTTATCGAATAATTTTATCACTTCAAATAACAATCATGAACGCCGAAGAATTTAATAAGCTGGATTTTGAAGAACAGGATAAACTATTGTATGAGAAGGCAACTAAACTTACTACAATAGCACAGGAGTGGCATGATGTTACTCTATATTCGCTAAAAGACTTTTTTGTCGAATATCGCATGCCTAAAGACCACGATGCAGATGATATAAAGGCATTAACAAAAGAAGAATTTAATATCTTATATAAGTCTGCTTCCAGAATCATAGTGACATAAATAAAATATCTACTAATGGCAAACTCTTCAATAGAGTGGACAGAAATGACATGGAATCCCACCACCGGTTGTACTAAAGTTTCCGCAGGCTGTAAATTTTGTTATGCAGAAGTAATGTCCAAAAGGTTACAAGCAATGCGCCTGGGAAAATATGCGAACGGTTTTAAATTAACGGTTCATAACGATGCCTTGAGCATTCCCTATTCGTGGAAAAAACCTAAAGTGGTATTTGTAAACTCAATGAGTGACATGTTCCATGAAGATGTGCCGTTAAGCTTTGTTCAAAAGGTTTTTCATGTAATGAACGATTGCCCTCAACATGTCTTTCAGGTACTTACAAAACGAAGTGATATACTGCTCAAATACAGTAATCAATTAACATGGGGTAATAATATCTGGATGGGAGTATCTGTAGAAAATAAAAAAGTGATGCATCGGATAGATCACTTACGGCAGACGGCAGCAAAAATAAAATTCTTATCATGTGAACCATTAATAGGCGCATTGCCCGATATGAATTTACACAAAATAGACTGGGCAATCGTTGGTGGAGAAAGTGGCAGAAATCCAAGGCCAATAAAAGAAGAATGGGTGTTAGATATTTTAAAACAATGTGATACTTTCGGTACAAAATTCTTTTTTAAACAATGGGGAGGCACTAATAAAAAGAAATCAGGGAGGCTTTTGCAAAATAGAACTTGGGATGATATGCCCGAGAGAGATTTGAAGACTTCAATCTTGTAGTAACTGCAGAATAATCGTATAGATCTTCAAGCTCCTTTTCAGCAGCCCAATCTGCTCTTGCTCCGCAGTTAAGGGAGCCTTCTTCTTTTTAGGTTTATCGGGCAATGGTTGAAAATTTTCAATGCCAATATACGCACTTCTTATACGCCGGTTTACGCCGGCTATATAACCTAACTGCCGCAGCCAATCATGAACCAGGGAATGACAACTAAGATTAAATTTTTCTACACAATCCCTTAAGGAAAGGGCATTGTCAATATGCTCTTTACATATCCGATGTTTAAGTTCAAGGCTATAAAAAGTACGCCTTACAAACTCATTTGAATTATACATTTTACCAGTAATTTGTGTAACCTATTTCAGGACAAGACACTTTGAATTATTTATGTTGCCTGAACAACCACTCCATCATGTGTTCATCACTGTAAGCAGCCAGCCATGAGAAGTGACCGGTTTCGGGATAGATAGTGAGCCCGGGATGTGCACCTGCCTTCATTAAGGCTGCATTCATGTCCACTGAATATTTTGTATTCACTGCAGGATCTTCTGATCCATGGAACAACCACATGGGAATATGTGCAATAACCGGAGCCAATGAAACATCGCCGCCGCCGCAAACAGGCACCGCAGCCGCAAACATATTTGGGTAGCGTTCAATAGCATCATACGTTCCGTAGCCACCCATTGACAAGCCTGTAATGTAAATCCGGTTTGTATCAATGGGCATTTTTGTAATTATTTGTTTAATGAGTGCCATCAGTGATTGCATGGGCTTGGCCGGCGTTGATTGCAGTTTCATATCTGACCTTGAAAAATTTGACCATGACTGGCCTGAAGGACATTGTGGTGCAATAACTATGGCAGGATGCTCCATCATATTTTTATCCGTTGCAAAATCTTGTACGCCCCATTTTAATTGTGCTTCATTATCATTGCCTCTTTCGCCAGAGCCATGCAGAAAAATTACCAGGGGATATTTGCGAAGTGTATCAGCATCAGGAAACAGCATACGATAATTAAGCGTATCGGCGCGTTCTATAAATTGATTTTTGCTGAAGCGCTCTGTTTGAGCATTCGTTATAGTTGCGATGCATAACAAAAAACAAAACAAAAAACTGCTTTTAATTTTCATACAGATATTTTTAATGGAAAATAAAACAAAAAAAGTTATTAGTAATTGCAACTTCTTTATTTTTTTAGTGATTTTTAATAATGCTTCCACAGAACATTGGATTAAGTTTCATCCGCAGCCATATCTGCACATTGAGCCAGTATTATAAAATGTTTGGAGATTGCTTGGAAATAAAAAAGGTTTCAAGTCATCACTCGACTGAAACCCTTTACTATCCTGCTCCCCCTGTTAGACTTGAACCAACGACCATCTGATTAACAGTGCAAATATAGCACTCCTTAATCCTTATAGTGCGTATTAGTACGGAAACATGCTGTATTCATACGGTATTTTACTGGGCGTTGATGGAAACGTATGTGACTAATCATAGTTTGCATGCTGTTTAAAACTCAAGTGTTTTAAATAGTAAAATGAAACCCCCTTTCCTCATAGAATCTATAACTGTGTTACTGGCGATCCTATTTAGCTATACAGCCGCTACTAAGCTCATACATTATAAGGACTTTGTTGGACAAGCGCATCAATTCGGTTTTTCCCACAGTTTATTAATGCTTATATGGGTAATACCTGTTATGGAACTTATAACAGCAATACTGTTGATATTTTATAAAACAAAGCTTTACGGCCTATATCTTTCTACTGCACTGATGAGCATATTCACCTGCTTTGTAGCGTATATTCTTTTTACAAGTAAGCATTTGCCTTGTGCCTGCGGCGGAATGATAAAACAGATGAGCTGGAAACAACATTTGGTTTTTAATGTGCTCTTTTTAGCGATAGCACTTACCGGAGTATTATTGGAAAAGGAAAAAAAATTAACCACATTCTCGTTCCCGGAAGAGAACATTACATAGTTGCAACATGGTACAGCTGCTCTGCAGGCTGCTGAACCGAACGGGTGCATAGCCCGTGGTATCGTAAATTTATAATTTAAAAAACTAAAAGAAATGAAAAAAATTAAAGTTTCTTTATTTGGTTTGCTAGCAATTGCATTTGGCGTTGCCGGAAGTGCTTTTACCTCAGGCAGCGCTCATAATGGGCAAGCACCCCTAACCGTAAGGTGGTATGAATTTATGGGTGACCCCACCAGCCTTACTCAGGTAAAAGACAACACAAAGTATCAATACACATCCGGGCTGCCTTGCAGTGGCTCTCATGCGATTTGTGCTGTACAAACAACCGGGGGTACCGGTTCCGGTGCGCATCCTGATTCGTTTTCTTCAACGCTGAAAACGGAGCTTACCACTGTTTTTGATGGTGGTGGACCTTATGCTGATATTACCCAGGAGCCATAAGGTATTTGTAACAAAACAGCCGTCCTTAACCGGTAAGGGCGGCTTTTTTATGGGTTTTGCCGTATGCGTGTTATGGCTATCACCGTTTTTGGTATTTGCTCAACATACCGGTCATCATTTGGCGGCAGTGTATAAGTTATTCCGTTGAGATTACGGTATAGGGTGACCTGCCTGCCCGCTTCCATGTTCAGGCGCTTTAAGTCTGTTAGCCTTAAAGTGCGGAAGGGCAACTCCTTTCTTCTTTCATCCAGTATTACTGTAAGTAACTGCGCGGTGTCAGTGATTGTATAAGGAACAAAAGTGCCGGTTCTCCACCGATTTACAAGAAGGGCGTTCAGGTCATTTAATGCACCGGGCGAATTGTTTTGCCTTGCCTCGCATTCTGCTTTGATAAGATATTGCTCATCGGAAGTAATGCCGGTAAATGAACGGCCATACCCGTCATCGGCGCTGCCATCATAGTCTCCTTTAAAGGCAATGCTGCCATCGTTATTGATTTTAAAACAGACAACCTTTCTTAAATCATTATCATCATAGGATCTGTACAACACCGTATCAATCTTAGAGATTCTTGGATCAACAGGGTCCACTGCAAAAGAAGTTGCCTGGAAGATCACTTCTTCATTAAAACGGGTAAAAGGTATGGAACTGTTACTATCCAGCGTATTATAATCTATAAGTGTATTGTATAGCCCAAGACAAGAGTCTGCATACAACCCTGCATTGGTATAATCCTCCATAGCAAGGTACGTTCTGGCAACAGCGCCGTAAGCTGCTGCCTTAGATGGTCGTGTTTTTATGGATTGTCTTACTGGTAATAACTGTACGCTTCGTTTAAAATCATTGATGATTTGCGTATAACTGTCTTCCACGCTTGGCCTCGTTGTTTTTTCACTAAAGTCAGTGGTAAGCCGCAGTGGTATGCCCGGGTCAGCAGTCGCACTGCTCTTATTATATGCTTTAGCAAATAGCTGCGCAAGACTGTAAAAATATGATGCTCTTATAAAAAGCGCTGTGCCTTTAATATTGTTTGCTTCCGTTACCTGCGAGCTATCATAAGTTATTTTTGGAAGGCTTTCCAGTGCAAGATTGCAATTGAATATATTGGTATAGGGCTGGTTCCATTCTTGGTCATTATTGGCATCCGGCTGCCAAATATAGTAATCTCGCTGGTTAATGCGCCTGATGGCCTGCCAGTCAGTATAACTAAGATAATAGTTATCCGCCAGTATTTCTGTTCCATTGGGAAATTGCGTATTTATTCCATAATAATCCATTAGTTCCTGCAAATCTTGCAAAGAGGACGGGGTTGCAAGGGTGGCATCTGGCTTTGCATCCAGGTATTTTTTACAAGAGAAAAAAGTTGTTGAAATAAATAACGCCGCAACTATAAAAGTTGTTTTCATGTTAATATAGTTTAATATTTAAAAATTGGTTCTTAGCCCAAATGAAATACTGATAGGTGTTTTCAGCCCTGTCGGAAAATCGGGGTCTATGCCTGCTTTATTAGCCTTCCAAAGCAGCACATTCAGGTTAGAAGCATATGCAAAAAGCTCCGGTTGTTTTAATATCCTACTTTTAAAAAGTTGTGAAAAGGTATATCCTAGTCTTACGTCATTCAGCCTTATGTTTCCCGCGTTCAATACGTTTATATCTGCATAGTTATAAAACTGGTCACGATAACTATCAACCGGGTAAATCATTGAGGGCACATTGGTTTTTAGTTCATCGCCAGGGTGCTGCCAGCGCTGCTCATATTCAGGGTTGCCTTGCAGGTTATAAAAGAGGCTGTAATAGCTTAAAGAAGGGCGGCGAAAGTAATAGCCGAGACGGAAGGTAATGTTTGCAGATAGTGTGAACTCCTTAAATGAAACTGAGTTTCTAAAAGAGCCAAAGAAGTGAGGCACCGCAGAGCCGTCTATTGATTGGTTTTGCAAAGGCTGGCTGGTCAGCGAATCGTAAGCCGTGCTTTTCTTGCCATTGATATAGCCTACAGGGTTACCTGAACTGTTAAGCCCACCCCACTTAAAGCTTATGATCTGGTACGGCTCATAGCCGGGCAGCGGTGTAATGCTTAATCCATCGCTTATAAGGCCATCGGTATATTGTGTATACAGGTACCTGGTTACTTTTTGCTTTATGTAGCTCAGGTAAAAATTGGTTTGCCATAAAAAGTTCCGGCTTTTAATATTTTTGCTGTTCAATACGACATCCACTCCATGCCCAACAAGGTTTGCTGAATTGGTAAATAAGTAGCCAACGCCCACCGTAGGGTCAAGCTGCTGCTGACCCAGTACATCAGATGATCGTTTGATGTAATAGTCTATGCTGCCCGATATAACATTGTTTTTGCTGCCAAAGTCAATGCCTGCATTGGTGGTAGCTACCTTTTCCCATTGCAGGTGCGCATTTGGATAGTTGGAAATTACCGCAAAGGGCAGGTTGGTTATGGGCTGGTAGGCAGCAGGGTTATATCTAAGTGTAGCCAGCGCCGCCACAGAATGGCTTACATTACCTCCATAACCATAGGTGAGGCGCAGCTTCACCAAAGGCATCCATTGCACATGATAAAATTTTTCATCAGACGCATTCCATGCAGCCCCGGCTGACCATAAGGGTAATGCTTTCTGGTTTGCCTTCACACCGAAAAGGTTGGAAGCATCTGTACGAAAGCTGCCGGATACAGAGTACAGTTTGTTATAAGTGTACGTACCATTAGCAAAGAGGGAAGTGTATCGCTCAGTGGTGCCTGTAAAGCCGGTGCCGGATGGTATGTTAGTGCTCCCAAGCAGGTTATCATAAGTAGGGTAGGCGGTGGCAAAATCCACATCTGTAAAGTTCAGGCTGCTATTGTAGCCATACACCCTGCTGGTACTGCCGGTAATAACTGTTTGCCTTGCCTCTGCACCTGCAAGCAGGTTCAGCACGCTGTTTTCTGAAAACGCTTTATTGTAATTTAGCTGCCCGCGCAGGGCGTAACCGGTAAGATTGCTATGCGCTTCATCCAATATGCCACCTAAGGGAACAATGTAGCTTATGCTGGTGCCATCATATTGTGTAAACTGGTTAATAAGATTTCTTGCCTGGAAAGAGTTTTCACTGCTATAGTCCGAAGTGCTTCCAACTGTGCTCTGGAACTGATATTTTAGCTCTGCATCCAGTGCAGGAGTGAATTTATATTTCAGTCCTGCATCCGCTATAAATGCATTGTTTACTGCGGTGTTATTTACATTTTTCAACTCATCCAGCGGGCGGTATTTCCAGTTCAGCAATACACCTGCACCGGCAGTATCGGTAAAGGCGCCATTGTAAAGAATATCTATTGGCAAAGGGTTGCCCTTACCATCTGCCAGCTGTGAGTATGGGTATAGCGCCTCGCCGTTGCCGGGTATGGATATGCTGCCATAGCCGCCCGGGCTATTCAGCGTAGTGTGGCTGATGGTGTAGTTTGCAGAAAAATCTATTTGAAGATTTTTTACCGGCGTGTAACTGTTGAATGAACGTATGGTAATTCGGTCGTTTTTATTGCCAACAAGGTTAGCTATTCCCTGGTCATACCCGCCGGAAAGTATATAGGTAAATCCTTTGCCGCCGCCGCTCATGGAGAGGCCGTACTGTTGCGTTACTCCTTTGCGGTACAGGTATTTTTCAAAATCATTTCGTACATCAATGTTGCGCAGCGCATTGAGCTGTGTGGTGCCCTGCGCCTCCGTAATAGTACCTGTGCGTTCATTGGCCAGTATTTGCACCACGGGGCTCAGCGGCGTATAGGTATCGGTATTGCTGATAGCATCATCATAAAAGCCCTGTGTAAACAGGTATTGCTCCACATCTATATACCCAGATGTGCTCATGTTTTTTTGTGTAAAAAGGTTTGGCTTTGGCGTGATGATTACATCTGTATTAAAAGATACCTTAAAGGGCTGCCCTGCCCTGCCCTTTTTAGTAGTAATAACTATTACACCATTGCCTGCCCTTGCCCCCCAGATGGCAGATGCAGCAGCGTCCTTAAGAATAGTAACACTTTCCACATCATTGGGATTAAGGTTATTAATATCACCTTCGTAGGGAAAGTTATCTACCACGATAAGCGGCGCAGTGCTAGCAAGCCCGAGCGTGCTGATGCCCCGTATTTGTATCGGCGCATCGCTCGTGCTCCGGTGGTCAAAGAATACAGAGGGGGTTACACCATCCAGCCGGTCTAATATAGTGGTGCCGGTGCTGCGGTTAAACAGTTGATTATCCACCTTCGTAAAGGAGCCGGTGGCCCTGCCTGCATTGATCTGCTGGTAGCCGGTAGATACAGTTACATTGCTCAATGTTATGTTTTTCTGCGTAAGCACTATATCCATATTGCCGCCGGTGATAGTATCAGTGTTGATTTCTTTGGCTCCATAGCCAATATTGGAAACGGTAATCAGATGGCCTTTCGGCACAGCCATGGAGTAGCTGCCGTCGCTGCCGGTGATTATTGATATGCGCGTGCCCTTTACCGTAAGGCTTGCACCACCGAGGGGTTCTTCATTCGCAGATGATGTAACCGTACCGCTTATACGCAGCAGTTGCTGGGCGTAACAATTGGTAAAAAGAAAAAATAAACATGTAAGGATAAAAAGTAGTTTCATGCATTAGTATTGATGGGTAAATAATTGTGTAGCGTTACGGCCGGATAATACCAGCAGGATAAGGGTTCTTTCAGCTGCAATGAGCTTCAGCCCATAGCCGGTAAGCCTTTGGTTTACATAAGCAATGTTTTGTACGTTTTTTTTGGTGATGCCTTCTATAAAAAGATCGCTGTCGCCGGTTTCATTAATGGCCGGTGTGCTGTTATATTTTCCATTCAGGTAAAAGATGATATCGCTTACAGCTAGCCCTGAAGGCTTCCGTTTTGCAGAAACGATGCTTGTATGAAAAGTTACATGGATGGCGCTGTCTCTTACCAGCACATAGCATGGCAGTGTTTTTTCTTCCCTGTTGGTGTGCAGGTGCAGGTAAAAATCAAGGTCAGCAGCTATCTTTTGCTGTATGTCCTTCGTGCTGCTTCCTATCGGGAAGGAGCCCTGGTAACAATACAAATTTTGCTGCATCCATTCTTTGCTGTATTCCGTCCCCCTGTAGTACGCATAAGTACTGCTATCGGCCGGTGAAATTTGAATAAATGCGTTCGGCAGACGCGCATCAAATAATACACGCTTATACATCTCTATAGCAGGTACGTTTATCATAGATATGCGAATGGCATTGGCAACCGAATCCATAGTGGTGTTGTATCTTATTGGCACCTGATCCATGTAAGATGTAAGGATGCTATAGTAAGTACTTACAGGTATACTTAGTGCAGGAACTGATTCATCATTCACTCTCAGGAGCGGAGCTGAATAATCAAAGTCCGGCTCATCATGTTTATATGGGAAGTGTGCCACGCCTCCATCCAGGAGCTTTTGTATTTTGATCGCTGTTATGTATTCAGGAAACGTGATGGCTTTTACCGTATCATGCTGTACCAGTACTTCGTGGGGTATGTAGGTGAAAGGAAAAAGGCTGCGGAGTATAGCATCCTCATAAATAACAGGGAGGTGCAATGGCGCAATGTTCTTTCTTTGTATAAATGCCTGTGTCTGCGCCTTGGTCTCAGGAGTTACCAAAAACACCTGCAGCTTTCCCGCAAATGCCTGCTGAAGGGAATCAATACGGGGCAACTCCCGTATACATGCGAGGCAGCCCGTGGTAAAAAAATCGAACAGGATCACCTTATTTTTCAAAGAAGCTGTATTAAAAGCACTGTCAGCATATTTCAGGATATGGCTGATAGAAGTTGCAGGCATTACGCTTCCTTTGTGTACCGCTTTGGTACTAGCCAGCTGGCCGCAGCACAGTACGGGCAATAGCATGGCTGATAAGCCAATTAAAACTTTCATTAACTTACTTACTTTATAGATGGAGGGAAAATAGAAATATAATAACGTGTGCAGCATAACAGTTACCGCACATATGAAAAAGGTACTTTTTTATACCGGATTTTTAGGCTTCTTTATGAACAGTGTTTGCAATAATGATAAAGCCTTACCGGATATTGGGATGAAGCGGAACAGATGAAGCTGATCTGCCAATATTTTTTGTTGTAGACATTCCCTGTAGTAAGATATCCTGGCTTTCATAACCGGTGTATGTGCTGTTTGTTTTTAATATTCAATTAAACGATTTTCTTTTTAGATGTATAAACCCACCTTAAATACTTACCCATGAGTGATTGTACGAGACACCTACATGAATCAATTTTACCACTTACTCATAGGCAAGTGAAAAGCGCAATAGATTTATTTGTTATTCAAAAAGTTAAAGACAAAAGGCTGGAGAATAATCTTTCCCAGGCTGACGTCGCTTACGAATTAAACATGTCCGTTGGCTTTATCGGCAAGGTGGAAAGCAGTAAATACCCTGCTCATTACAACATCAAACACCTGAACGATCTTGCAAAAATTTTAAAATGCAGCCCGCAGGACTTTCTGCCGAAGAAACCATTATAACCTTCATCAATACTTATGACGATTACTAAAGGGCAATTTAAAGTAAAATATTTTAAATAAACAAATTTGTTTATTTATAAACATAAAATTTATTTTTTAGACAACACATAGGCACTGTAATCTACAAATCTGTTTTTTTCTTTACGGAAACTTAGAAACTATCAAACAAAAAGACGACATAGGTAAAATTCTTCAACTGGCAGTGGAGAAAACAGGTATCAATATTACTGTTATTACCAAACGTGCCGGCTATAAGAGAGGTACTTATTATTCGCACATTAAAAAAAAAGACTTAAGCATTGCTACTCTTAGAAAATATGGTAAGGCCATAGGCCATGATTTCTCCGAAGAGCTACCGCATTTAAACAGCTTCATGGTAGAAGAGGAAGACGAAGTGTATGAGAATGAGCCGAAAACCATTCAGCAGGCGATCAGACAAAGAAACTTATGGAAACAGAAGTATTACGATCTTATGGAAAAGTATGTAAGGTGTATGGAAGGGAAATAAAGTTTATTGATATTGAAAAGTCTGCCGTTTATATCACTTATATTAGTACCTAAATATGGTTATAATGCTTTCCAATTTTCTCTCTTTCCTTTACTGCACCGGTAAGATGGGCATCACTAATAAAAGAGCCAAAAAAATACCGTATAACTTTTATCAATTATTTGCTCAGGATTTTTTCTATTGATGCTTTAGCAATCTCATATTGCTATGTTCATTATTCTTGTTTCTTTAACATGCTCAATAATAAATGAGTAATTCGCTGAGTAGAGAGTTGGCGCAAATTACTCCATCGCACAGTGCCATGCTATTTTAAAAGATGTTCTTTTTTTAAATGTTTCGTCATTTGTATTAATCCTTGTTTTCCGCTTTTCACTAAGTCTTTTGAATGCTTGTGCTTTTTAATATCAACCGGTGTATGTTTTATACTCCAGCCTCCTATTTCAACCATAATGGGTAACAAGTCAATACCTTTTTCTGTAAGGCTGTAAATATTCTTTTGTTTGTGGGAGGGGTCATCCGCTTTACTAATTATGCCTTCCCTTTCAAGCATTGCAAGACGGTCAGTCAAAATATTGGAAGCAATTTTTTCTTCTGATTTCAACAGCTCTCTAAAATATCGCTTGCCCTCAAACATAATATCCCTGATAATTATTAAACTCCACTTATCTCCAAATACTTCCAGCATAAGATTTATCGGGCAAAATGATCTGTGATTTTGCATTGTTAATAACTTTTATTATAAAACCAGTTGCATTTTACAACTGGTGTATTATATTTGCAACCAGTTGCATTTTGCAATTATGTAAAAATAATTAAATTAAATAATAAAATGGAGCACCAAACCAACATCAGAAAATTGAAAATCTTCCTCCGCATTTGGGCGGCACTTTGCCTCATTATAATGACCATTAACTGGATGGCCTTTATTTTTAAAATTCAGGCCTTTAATCCGGGCGGTCAATTTAATTGGTTAATTTGGGACGATACACACGGGCACGTTGGCCCCATGATATTTGTCATTTACATCGTATGGTCAATTTATCTGTTTAAAGCTGCCAATGATCCAATACGATACAGAACATTTTTGGACTTCACTTTATGGAGTAATATAGCACACGCGGCTGTAATGATGCCAATGGCATTTAATAATTCAATGTATCATTCAAAATTCCTCACTGATATTCCTTTTATATTACTTCTCTCTATAGGAATATATATCTGGCGACCTTCTTCCGAACGCATTGAAACTATTAATATTTAAAAATTCCAAGTACTGACAGTATTGGAAATAATTGGCTCCTATAGGTTTACGGATCAAATGTCCTGCTCGCCTTTATCATAGCCATGTCGGCATGGATAATAGATAAGCCGTTAACTTCTTTGGGTAGTTCTTTTTTATCAATACGCACATATGGTTACCAGTCAATGATGAGGTTTAATTCAAATACCCAATACATCGTTTTTATTTAGGCTAATATTTAGGTTTATTGTTCATCCCATTATGCTTATTGTACAGAAAAAAAAGATTTATCAAAAATATAAATTAGCAACTGCATGCGTAGTGCATACTGTCACTACGTCGCTGTATTGCTACACTCATACGTTTGCCAGGCTCCAGCAATTCTGCCGTTATTGATTAACAAGTGGCCGTATGATATTATAATTGTAAATAAGTAAAGAAACGGTCCGATAGTAAACTTATTCGGATCCCTTATCTAAGAGTAGCGTTGGGATAGGAAGTATTCAAAAGTGGTTCCATAACCGGTATTATTTTTGACGGTAAGTTGGTAGCATGCATCCGCAACACTCCCTTGTACCCGCACTAATTCAGCTTAAGTACTTATTGGTACATTCCCGGGAAATAATCTATCCCGCTTTGAGCTTTCAGTAGTACAGCTACCACTTTATAAATATCCTGTTCTGTCCTTTGAAACTGCCGGAGTAATCCCATCATTGCATAGCTTACCGGGTTTACCGAAGGAATAAATGTTTCCCATTTGTAGCCTTTACCCCAGATGAGGCCGCTTATAGTAAGTGATACATCCGCATGTTGCTTAATAAGAAATTTCATAACGTCAATACAAGCATTGTTATACTGGTTAACAGTATGGAAAATGGGTGTTTGGTCGCCAAAGCCATTACTATCAAGCCCTGCTCTTCCATTAACTTCTGCTCCATGTTTTACAAGCATTTTTGCCATTTTGCCCCTGTAAATTCCAGACTGCAAACAACAACCCTTTCCAACGTAATATCCTTTCCATTTCTGCGTTTATTTAAAAACACTAACCAATGATATATTACCTCGTTTATCTAAGCGCTGCCACGGAATTATATAATGATGATAATCTGGCGCAAATACTTACTGTAAGCCGGAATAACAATACACAAAATGATATCACCGGTATACTGCTTTATCACGAGGGAAGCATTATACAGGTGCTGGAAGGCGATAAACAAACTGTGAATGCATTGTACAATAAAATACTCCTTGACCGGCGCCATAAAAGTGTGATAAAGATGACCGAAGGCATGGCTGAAGAAAGAAGTTTTGCTGACTGGTCTATGGCTTTCAAACCACTCACAACTGAAGAGTGGAATGCCTGTTCAGGCTACTTAAGCCTGGATCCATCGGGGTTTATTACGACGTTAAAAAGCAACAACTCAAAAATTAATACACTTGTAAAATCTTTTATAAAGTCCGGGGTCTTGTAAATTGATAAGCGAAACTTGCACTGCTGTAACGAACCAGCGCAAGAACACCGCGGAGCCACTTACACCAGAAGCCCACCTTGCGGTGGCTTAGTTTTTTGCAAACCATTTCCACAAGCATGTCTGCCGGAAGCTGCGCCACTTCAAGAAAATAAGTGAATTTATTGTTTTGCGTTCCAACTTTTAAATAAACTCATTTTAACTGGTTCTTATTTTCTTGCTGCCTTCTTGCTGTTTTCTTGCTGTTTCTTTGCAGCAGCTTGCAGCTTTCAGCAATATGGTAGCAAGAACGTAGCAGGAAGATAGCAAGGAATCTGGTGAGAATTCGTAAAATTACAACCTTGCAATGTTGGTGCTTTGATGTAAAGCACAATATGGAGTAATTAAAAATTGCTTTGAAGCCCTTCGACTTTGGCAGCCAAATGCGTAGAAAACCCCATAGCAACGAGTGCCATCTTTTTCCAAATACTGCGATCTTCTGCTCAAGATGGCCGCCTTTTTCTACAGGATTGATCCTCCAACCCGTAATGCAAATAGTAGAAGGGTGCCATTTAATAAGGTAGAAGTGTATAGAAGTAAGTTGAAAATTTAAGGCTGAATCCAGCATATTTTGCTAATTAACCTTTAAGTCTTTATATTAAATTTTGCTAAATTTTTTTCAGAAACTTTTTTATCGTATTTTGCAAATGCTTTAAAAACTAACGATCCCTCTAAAGATCTTGCCCTTCCCCTCAAAGGATTTATAACTGCTAATTACTTTTTATGAGAAGAATTGTACTCCTTTTATTATTTATTGTTGTAGCCGGATCCAAGGGCAACGCACAGGCGATTAACACACAGGACTCGCTCGCACTTGTTGGCTTGTATGACAGCACCGGCGGTCCAAATTGGGTCAATCATACAAATTGGTTAACTTCTTCTTCTGTCAGTTCATGGTATGGAGTAAATGTGAGTGGCGGAAGAGTAAGTTCTATAATGTTAACTAACAATAAATTGGTCGGAAAAATTCCTTCCTCTATAGGTGATCTTACCTCTATGTATTTGATTGTTTTAAGCTCCAACCAGCTTGTGGGTTTTATTCCCTCATCAGTTATAAATATGACATCATTAGCTGGATTTATTGTCGATCATAACCAGCTAAGCGGCAACATTCCCAGCTTTGGCAATAAGGGATTATCTCTTCAAATCGATATCTCTTATAATCAGTTTAATTTTACACCTATCGAAAGTATATGGTCTTCCCAATATAATTTGAATTATTTTCCACAGGCAGATATCCCATTACATACAAATGGAAGCACACTTTCAGTTTCTGCTGGGGGCACTTTAAGTAAAAATACCTATATATGGTATAACGGTAACACGCTAATAACCACCAAAACAGGAGATTCTACGCTGACCATATCCGGCGAAGGTGATTATAATGTTGCAGTAACCAATTCTGTTGCAAACCAATTAACTCTATACAGTATTGATACTGCCAAGAAACAGGATTCCCTTGCACTGGTTGATTTTTATAATAACGCAGCGGGAAGCACGTGGGTAAATAATACTAACTGGCTTACTTCAGCACCAATCGATACGTGGTACGGAGTAACAGTAAGGGCAGGAAGAGTTACATCATTGCAATTGACTTATAATAAAATAAAGGCCACCATTCCCAATTCATTAGGACGGCTTTCAAGCTTAAGAACTCTTGATTTAAGTAATAATCAATTGTACGGTAGTATTACTGATTCATTAGGTAATTTGTTAAACTTGACAGGTATTAGCTTAGGAAGTAATAATTTGACAGGAACGATTCCCATAATATTTGGTAGTCTCCATAACCTCACTACTTTAGACATAGGCAGAAATATGCTTTCGGGAAATATTCCTTCCGTTCTTGGGGATATTACCAGTCTCCTAGATTTGTATCTATGGAACAATCAATTAACTGGCGGTATTCCTGTTTCTTTAGGCAATCTGACCCAATTAAAATATTTATATATTAATAACAACCAATTAAGTGATACAATACCTGCTTCACTGGGCAATCTTTCTTTTCTCAATGAATTTTACGCAAACAATAATCAGTTAGCCGGTTCTATTCCCGCATCGTTAGGTAGGGACCTACAGATTACCCAGCTATATTTATCCAATAACCAGTTAACAGGATCTATTCCTGATTCTTTGGGTTTGCTGAAGAAAATGTCACGGTTTGATGTAAGCAATAATCAACTCACTGGTCGTGTCCCTGATTCATTAGGCGCGTTACCCCAATTATTTGATCTCGAACTGAATAATAACCATCTAAGCGGGACATTTCCGAGATTCACTGCAAACCAAACTTTCGGAGGTTTTAATATAAGTAATAACGATTTTACTTTTAACGGACTGGAAACTTTGCCACCTGTATATAGTGGAACTACAAGTATTTATGCCCCTCAAAACAATATTCCAATTACGAAGCGGGAGAATTTGCTTTCTGTCTCAGCAGGAGGTACCTTCTCCAATAATACCTTCCGCCTGTACAAAGACGGTGTACTGAGCGCTACCCAAACGGGCGACTCCGTTTTTTCTATAACCAATACAGGTAAATATTCTATAACTATTGCCAATAGCATAGCCACACAGCTTACTTTACAAAGTGATACTGCAACTGTGGGTATTACTCTCGCAGATACTACTACGATAGTTACACAATCTATTGCAGGAACCTTGCAGACGGACATAAATAATGGAATTTATAAATTAGTCAGTATTACACCGTCTGCCGGCGCTAATCCGCTTAATGGAAATGTCAGTACCATAGTTGCAATAGATTCAACAGTTGAGACTTACCATAACCAGCCTTATGTGCAGAGGCACTATGATATAGCACCTGCAGTAAACGCTGCAACTGCACAGGCAACTGTTACGCTATATTTTACACAGCAGGATTTTGACAATTTTAATAAATATGTAACCATTAATAATACTGGTATTCCACTATTACCAACAGGCGGCATATATAATGGCAATCTTCGCATCATCCAGTTGCATGGCTCATTTACAGCTACTCCTGATCCGCGAAATTATCACGATAGTACAACTGTATTCATTAGTCCTTCTGTTAGCTGGGATAATACTGATAAGTGGTGGGTGGTAACTTTCCCAGTTAACGGATTCAGTGGCTTCTTTGTAAGTACAGCTAATTTTACATTGCCTCTTACATTACTTGATTTTAAAGGAAGTTTAAAAAGCAATGCTGTTTTCTTACAATGGAGCACTACCAATGAGCTATTGACCAAAGACTTTACAATTGAGCGGAGCGCTGATGGAAACAGATTTGAGGCTTTAGGAAAAGTAAATGCTGCTTCCCTGGCTGGCATCCAGAATTATAATTTTACTGATATGAGTCCAATAACCGGTAACAACTTTTACCGACTCGTAATGACAGATATTGATGGAAAATTTTCTTCATCAAATATTATATTGGTAGAGGGGAATGAAAAGCCTAACTCTTTGTTTGCGTATCCGAATCCAGTAATCAACCAGAGCATTTTACAATTCAGCAGCGAATTGGCGAGCGAATATGTAATAAATATAACAGATGAATCAGGTAAGACAGTTAAGGCTATCCGGGGCTCATGTATAAAAGGAATTAATGAAATAAATATAGATCTGCACAATTATGCGAGTGGTATCTATATTATTACTTTAAACAATGGAATTGCGAAAAAGCAAAATGTTTTTCTACAGAAGCTTTAAGCCAAGTTTGTACAGCAAATGCTATAAAATATTGACCACAGTGTAAAATATGGACAAACAGTGATAAATGGGCATGGTCCGGCTTAAGTATATACGCAAAAAGAGAGATTTATTTTTTACAGCTTACGCATGGCATTTTTTATATTGATAGCTACACGCACCGTGTGTTTGAACATGCTCCATTGTTGATTCAGGAGTATGCAGCTTGTTTATTCAGGCCATAATATTTGCGGCTCTAATTCAAAGGCATCCGCCATAATTCGAAGGAATGAAGTCTATCTTCACGCGAATAAGTCATTGTCGTTACGATAATTTCGCTAATATCAAAATCATTTGTAAGTTTTACAAGCTGCTGCTTTACCTGTTCCTTACTGCCTGAGATAATCTTGCCACTGTTGTATTGAATTCGTTCCAACTCCTGTTGAGAGAAATGATAGTTCTTAATATCTTCATAACTACTCATTGGTTCAAACCTGCCCTGCTCAAACCGTAGCAAATTATAATTGGCAAGTTTTCGCAGCTGTAAGGCTTTTTCTTCTGTTTCTGCACAAAGAACTGAGATGGATACCAATTCATGCGGTTCAGGAAATTGTTCTGATGGTTGAAATTTTCTTCGATAAGTTTCTATTCACTCCGGAGATGCAAAACCATTAATGAACTTTGCAACCACGAGGTTATGCATTCAAAGACACAAATCATTACCGATACTACGATGTGTATGATATATTAAAAGCTGAAAAACGCGTGCTGCAAATGATTGAGGCTTGTCATTTAATAGAGGTGAGAGGGATAGAAAAATAAGGGTTAATGATTGGCTTTAATTTTTTTCAAGTGGGCTTTTTGTATAATCGAAATTACTAATTCCTGCATTGTATTAGATAGGGTGATATAAATCTTTTCCGGTGGTTTAAATGTTTAAAAATAATTTGCGGTAAATACGGTAACATATGGTTTACTTAATTAATACTATTGCATCATGTTCTTACAAGGTTTAGAGTAACCGATAAAAAAACGTGATAAATAATTCTTTAGAAAATTCAGAAAGAATCAGTATCTATTTTAATAACTATAAAATCTTACATTATGAAAGTTTACATCGAACCGAAACCAAAGGCTCGCAAGGAAGATGAAAAAATTGATCATTATGAAATCGAGAAAGATGGTGGCTCATCAGTAGATGGCAAAAAATATTTAACTCAAAAAGCAGCCGCTGATTCAGCACGGGCACAAAACTATAATCCGGTTATGTGTGCACGTGTAAGACTAACTGAGAAAGGAAACCCTGATCACTGGAGAAATTGCGACTAGTGATCTAAGCACAGGATTTCCTCAGGCATTTTACATAGTAGCCCTGGTGTACGTTTTGTTTAACTGTTGGCTGCATATATCACAATGTCCCTGCCGAAGCGAGCTTATCTGGTTCGTGTGTCATTTACCATCAATGCGGAACATATGATTTGTGTATACTCAGGCTAAGAGCTCAACAAACATTATTAATCAGGTCATAATTTATTTTTTACTGCTTAACTGTATTACATGGGACAGATCCAGAACGACGGTACACACGAAGAAATAATTTCTTTTCAAAAGCTGAGAACTTTTATTGGCATCACAGGGCTGCTTCTTCCGGTGCTTACTGTGCTTGGCAGCTATGTTTTTAAGGCCGGAAACTTTTCCTGGCAACAATCTATCAGCCACTATTATTATAGCAAAATGCACGTAATTTTTGTAGGTACTCTTTGTGTGCTGGGCGGCTTCCTCATTACTTACAGAGGCAAAAGGGTTATCAATAAGAAACCCTGGGAAAGCCGGATATCTAATATCGCCGGTATTTGCGCATTCGGTATTGCTTCTTTTCCAACAAGGTTTTGCGGTTTCCGGCCTCCATTCTGTGGGTCAAATCAATACATTGATCTTCTTGATGCGCCTGATAAATTTTGGGGAGGGGTACATTTTGCTTTTGCAGGATCATTGTTTTTCTGCTTCGTTATTTTTTGTCTTATATTTTTCCAAAGACCCGACGGAGCGTATACCGGAGCGCTGCAAAAAAAATGGCTTCGCAGAAAAATGTTTTATAAATTTTGTGGCTGGGGCATTGCCACCAGCATTGTAATGATTGCACTTTTCAATTTTGTAATACAGCCTGATCATGGCATATTTGTGTACAGCACATTCATGTTTGAAACAACTGCGCTGTGGTTTTTTGCGAGTGCTTGGCTGGTAAAAGGTTCTGCCTCCTGGTGCCACCTGCCTGTAGTTGGAAGGATTGTAAGACCATTGAGGTAAGAAAACTACATTTTTTCAATAAACTATTTGCGATACACATTGGGGAAACTTTTTATTTCGAAATATTAATAACTTAGCTCTATTATCCTTTTGCAGTACACTAATCTTGTTAAGTCGGATTCACGTCAATTCTGCTCCGTAAAATTTGAAGTATGCAAAGAAAAACATTATATATAATCCTTATTATTCTTTTTACTTTGGTTATCGGGTTAGCCTGGTATTGGTTTACTTATAAACTTGCCCTCATTCTGTTTTTATTTTCATTGGCAACTATCCTCTATACAGATATCCAGGCTGACAAGACAAACTATGAAGAACTTTCAGAAAGTTATCGATCCATTATAATGAAATTACTGGAACACAATCCATCTGAATTGGATAAATATCATATACGATGAGCTTTTTCGAATATCCGACAACACATTTTTAATTGTGCCTTGTGGAGGTAAATCATGCTGTAATATATGCCAGATAAACAGGCTTATATCCGGAAGTTTATATACTTTTTGTTTTGCTTTTTAAGTTTTAATCAGGTGTATTCGATAAGCGTTGTATGACTGATAGGAGTCATTGCAATTATCATATGAAGATTCAAATCAAACTGTTGGTTCTTCAATTTTTTTATCCATTATATCTCGAAAAAGTTTTTAATAAAGCAAAGAATATTAAAGCTTTGGTGTGATAATTTTAGAAAGATTTTACAGTACGGATTCGTAGAAACTCTTGCAATATTTCGGCATCAATTCCTGAATTATTTTTCTGAAAATCACACATGTGAAATGCAGAATTTTTTATCTTAATTCTTCAAACAAAGTTAGGCTTCACACCTGCAATATGCGCTAAGGAATTTCCGGCATAAACACGTGAGGCCACCTGCACAAAAGCCATCTTTTATTCCGTTCCTCGCTTGCGCAAATTCAGGTGTAAGCCTGGTGATGTTCCATAATTAATTTTTAAAAATTTAAAACAAACATTATGGAAACTTTATTCAGTGATTTATTATGTAACCAGGTTGCAGAAATCGAATTGGTGTATAAAACAAAAGTGAAAGCATCTGTAAGGCCACAGATAAGATCTTCAAGGGATGCATCAGAAATTTTCAGGAACAACTGGGATGAAAACAAGATGGATTTTATAGAACAATTCAAAGTATTATTGCTTTCAAAAGCCAACCGTGTATTGGCAATTTATGAGCAGTCAACCGGTGGCATTACCAGCACAATTGCAGATGCAAGACTCATATATGTTGCAGCATTAAAAGCCGGTGCATCCAACATTATTATTTGTCACAATCATCCATCCGGAAACCTAAAACCAAGTATTACAGATCAGGAGATGACAACCAAATTAAAACAGGCAGGCGAACTACTCGAAATCAGGTTATATGATCATATAATTATCACCAGTGAAGGTTATTATTCCTTTGCTGATAGCGGGCTTGTATAGCCCGTTTTTTTATTGAAAAATTTTGTTTGCATTTGCGTTATCACATGGCTAATATCGGGTCATGTATATGCCGTAAGTTTTGAGGAATTTATCTTTACAAAACATTAAAAACTTTTGTGTGATTTCAATCAATAAAACAGGAAAGAAAAAAGTAAACCCTATAAAATATTTATACAGTACCAACAAGAAAAGATGCACAAGATATTTCCAATTATTGTGAATGATTTTTTATAATTACAACAGTGAAGAATGATAATTGATGAGAACAAGTGAAGAGCTCAGTGGCCTTTGTCAGGTCACGGCAAGATGTACAAACGTGTCACGTTTGAATCTTGCCCTTTACTCGGAACTCGTTCGGGAACATTGCCACAGAGTTTGAAATAGTGAAAAAGATAAGAGGCAAATGAAGAAAGAAAAAGATGCAGTGAGAGACATTTTTGTGAAAACAAGAATGAATAAAAAAGAGTATGATCAGTTGCAAAGATTGCAAAGGAAAACCACCGACAAATCATTAAGCAACTACATAAGAAAAATATTACTGCAAAAACCAGTAACTATAAAATACCGCAACAGTTCAGCCGATGATTTTTTGAATGACATGCTTCATTTAAAAAGAGAACTTCATGCTATCGGAAATAATTACAACCAGGCGGTTCACAAGCTTCATATTTTGGAGAAGATTCCTGAGTTCCGCAACTGGATCATTTCAAGTGAACAATTACGCCAATCCTTTTTTAAAAAAATAGAAGAGATTGATACCGCAATCAACAAACTCTATGAACAATGGTTGCAAAAATAAATACATCCAAAAGGTTGCTGACCGCTTTAAATTATAATGAAAAAAAAGCAGCACAAGGCAAAGCAACGTGCATGTATGCAGGCAACTATTTGCAACAGGCAGATCAGATGAATTTTTATCAAAAACTTTCAAGGCTTGAAAACCAAAATAAGCTGAATGAAAGAGCGACAACAAAAACACTCCACATCTCTTTAAACTTTGATCCGAAAGAAAAATTCTCTAAAGACAAGCTGATTGAAATTGCAAGGGAATATATGGATAGAATCAACTTTAAAGAACAACCCTACCTGGTCTACCAGCATACCGATGCAGCGCATCCGCATATTCATATTGTTGCCTCCGCAATCAGGGCAGATGGCACCAGAATTAATACCCATAATATTGGCCGCAACCAATCTGAAAAAGCAAGAAAGGAAATAGAAATCTTGTTTAACCTTGTTAAAGCGGAGCATCAAAAAAATAATCAACAATTTATAAAGCCTTTAGACATACAAAAAATACATTATGGAAACTCAGCCACCAAAAAAAGTATCGGCAGTATCGTTACTTATGTTATGAATACTTACAGTTATACCTCATTGCCGGAGTTCAATGCGGCACTGAAACAATTTAATGTAGTTGCTGACAGGGGAGCAGAGGATTCCATTGTTTATAAAACAAATGGGCTTTTATACAGGCTAACAGATAGCAATAATAACAAGCTTGGCGTACCCATAAAAGCAAGTGCTATTTTCAGCAAACCCACTTTAGCAAAACTTCAAACAAGGTTTGATATAAATAAAAAATCAAGGGATGGTTTACAACAAAAAATCAAAGAAAGTATTGATGCGGTAATAACAAAACATCCTTCTGATCTTACACAACTTATTCATGCACTGGCCATCAATGAAACTGAAACAATACTTAGAAAAAATAATGAAGGAAAACTGTACGGCATCACCTTTATTGACAACAAAAATAAAAGTGTTTTCAATGGAAGTGACATAGGGAAAAAATACAGTATTACAGGCTTGCAAAATCTGTTGACAACAAAAACTATACCGCCAACGGTAAAAGATGATACTACAAAAATTTCAACAACATCTTTGTTAATAGCTCAGCCAAATAAAGATGAAAGAAAGCATGTATCAGCATCACTTAAAGATCATCAGGTAAATAGCTTATTAGATGATCTTTTATCAAAAGAACGGATTGAAAATATTCCTTCATCATTCAAAAGAAAAAGAAAGAAAAAAAAAAGAAATAATGATCTGTAAATAGTAAACTATGTCTGCAACAGGAGAGAATGAACAGGGGTTAAGAAAGATTATTGACATGACAAGATTAATAAGCATTGTTATTCTTGTTTTGCATTTTTATTATTATTGTTATCAGGCTTTTAATCAATGGAAACTGGTGAGCCATTTCACAGACAGCTTGCTTAGAAATGTTGCTCATACTGGCCTCTTCCATAGCTTTCAATTTTCTAAAATTGTAGCAGCAATCTTTCTGGGTATCTCACTTATTGGTGCACAGGGAAAGAAGAATGAAAAGCTTGAGTTAAAGAAAATTGCGGTTGGTTTATCTGCCGGTTGCTGTCTTTATTTTTTTAGCGGGATAAGTTTACACCTTAATCAAAGTATTGCAAGTGTTTCAAGTATTTACCTATTCCTTACCGCTGTTGGTTATTTGATAATGCTGCGAAACGGAACACTGTTAAGTTGCTTATTAAAACTCAGTTTATCCAGTGATATTTTTAATGAATTGAATGAATCATTTCCCCAGGAAGAAAGATTATTGCAAAATGATTATTCTATCAACCTGCCCGCCCGTTACAAGCTCAAAGAAAAGGTGCGTGAAAGCTGGATCAACATTATCAATCCTTTCAGGGGATTGCTGGTAATCGGAAGCCCTGGTGCAGGCAAATCATGGTTTGTGATACAGCATGTGATAAAACAACACATCGAAAAGGGATTCACCATGCTCGTGTATGATTTTAAGTATGATGATCTTTCAAAGATTGCTTACAACTGGCTGCAGCTTCATAAGAATAAATATAAAGTACCGCCATCTTTTTATGTAATCAATTTTGATAATCTTTCTGTTTCTAATCGCTGCAATCCCTTGGACCCATCAAGGATGCACGACATAACAGATGCAACAGAATCTGCAAGAACTATTTTGTTGGGCCTTAACAGGGAGTGGATCAATAAACAGGGTGATTTTTTCATAGAATCTCCTATCAATTTTGTTACAGCAGTTATATGGTTTCTCCGGCAATATAAAGATGGGAAGTATTGTACACTTCCTCATGTAATAGAGCTCATGCAGTCTGGCTATGATGAATTGTTTCCTGTCCTCAATACATTATCTGAAATCGAAGTATTAATCAATCCCT
This sequence comes from Hanamia sp., assembly GCA_965276925.1. GTDB lineage: Bacteria > Bacteroidota > Bacteroidia > Chitinophagales > Chitinophagaceae > Ginsengibacter. The sequence continues at coordinate 1,555,225 of OZ255711.1, read as the reverse complement.
TTATCAGCGCTTATCAGAATGATGCCATGGAACAGTTGGAAGGCCAGATCGCTTCTGCAAAAATTGGTATGGCCAGGCTTGCATCGCCGCAATTGTATTGGGTTTTATCCGGTAACGATTTTACACTCGATATCAATAATCCTGAACATCCGAAGATCGTTTGCATGGGTAATAACCCGGAGAAGCAACAGGTATATGGCGCTGTCTTATCGTTATACATATCCAGGCTTATCAGGCAGGTGAACAAAAAAAACCAGCTTAAATGCAGTGTTATCTTCGATGAGTTTCCTACCATATTTTTCAATCATATAGATTCCTTAATTGCAACGGCAAGAAGCAATAAAGTAGCCACGGTGCTGGGTATGCAGGATTTTAGCCAGCTTAAAAAAGATTATGGAAAAGACCAGGCAGAGGTGATTATGAATATTACCGGCAACCTCATTAGCGGCCAGGTTATGGGTGACACAGCCAAACAACTTTCAGAGCGTTTTGGCAAGATCATGCAGGAACGCGAAAGCCTTTCAATTAACAGAACGGACACATCTTTAAGCAGGTCTGTGCAACTCGAGCAGGCTATACCCGCCTCCAAAATAGCCTCTTTATCATCCGGTGAGTTTGTAGGCATGGTGGCTGACAACCCGGAGGAAAAGATAAAACTTAAAATGTTTAATGCGCAGATTATTAATGATGCAGAAAAGCTTTCACGTGAAGAAAAGAAGTTTAAGGATATACCTCTTGTTTATGAAGTTACACAGCAACAGGTAATGGATAACTATCACCAGGTAAAGCTGGATATAAAGAAAATAATTGAAGAAGAAGTAAGCAGGTTGAAAATGGATAGAGGTTAACATATAATTGATCTTCAAAGAACAAGCAAGAAATCTGTATTTATACGGTATGCTGTAAAAGTTTTCACAACTATCTTGTTTTCGATTCATTCACCATAATCGTTAAACACAATGAAAAAAGTCGTATTTGCAAATTGGGGAACCGCAAAACAAGGGAAATCCTCTACAGTAAAAGAAATTGCACAGATAATTCTAAAAAATTATCCTGCTGCTATCTCTGAACCTTCTCCTATAGTCTTCCGGGCAGATATAAAAGTCATTATCAAGATCGACAAAATAATAATTGGTGTTGAAAGCATCGGCGACCCCAACAGCCGGTTATTTGATAGCCTTAAAGACTTTGTTAAAATGAATTGCGATATAATTATTTGCTCAACCCGCAGTACAGGCGCAACTGTTGAAGCGGTGGAAAAGCTTGTCAGGAATGGCTATCAAAATGTTTGGGTTACTAATTATCGCTCAAACGAAAAAGATCAAGACCGCCTGAATAAAATATCTGCACAACACATTTTTGAACTCATTCAGGAACATATAGCGGCGAAAATCTAGTTTTCATTTTAATATTTAATTTATCTCAACCAGGGTACCACCATAACGCAATCTCCTAAAATTAACTTTCGTTTGCAGCCTAACGCCCGGTTCTTACCCTATCAGGTTGTAGACCCCATCAGTTGCAGCAACAGAAAAATTATTTTCTTACGAGGCAAGTGTTTATTTTAAAAGCGTAACATACCCTTTGGTTTGTTTAGCTGGCTGATTTTTGATTTGGTACTTACAAATGTAAACGTATGAATCTGTGCTTTGCCAGGCTCCTTTGAATTTGCCATCCCACCCGGTTTTGGGATTGTTGCTCTCAAAAATCAACTGCCCCCACCTGTTGAAAATCTTCAATGTATAACTTTCAAATTTGCTTGCAGTATATGGCCTGAAAAATTCATTTAATCCATTACCATTAGGAGTAAATGCATTAGGAAAGTAAATGTAATCCGGGCAGTCTTTGATAATTATTGTAATAGATTTTGTTATGTTGCATAACCCTCCGGCTGTACCTTGTATATTGTACGTGGTAGTTGACACAGGATACAATAGCAATTGATTATTTCTTTGCATCCCACCGGCAAAGGGCTGCAAGCTTACATCCATTATGCCATCAGGAACTTTTATAAATACAGTATCGTAAGGGCAAATGCTATAATAAGGCGGTAATGCAAAACTGGTATCTGCCTTTTTAATTGCAATGCTATCGCTGAACATTTTGCCGCAGCTATCCGTTGCCATTACTTTGTAAAAGCCTGCAGCGGTTGCTACATAAGAGGCAAGTGAACTTCCATCCTGCCATTGATAGGTTTGAAATCCCGTGGAAGCTTGTAATACGATATTTTTTCCCGGGCATATAATACTGTCTTTATTTATCGCAAAGTTTTGCTTTGCCTGTACTACATTTATTTTTAAAGAATCCTTAAGCTGGCACCCTGCGAACCCGGCATATATATAGCCACTATAGGGTTTTAAAAATTTTATATTTAACGTTGTGTCATTTGGTATGGATACAATTTTTAATGCTGTGGTATCTGCATCCCATACTGTTCTGCGAAGGCATCTGGAATTTTTGTATAAAGTAAACTGTGCAACAGAATCTGTTGAGCAGTATTGTGATGACCCTTTAATTTTTATAGTATCACAAATGCTTACCTGTTTGCAGTAAAGTTGTTCGGGCATATTCCTGTCTTCAGAGCTAAGCACAGGCACATCCTCAACACTGAGGGGAAGATCACTTGAAGTATCCAATTGTATTTTTAAAGGTAAAATAGTAACCTCAGCAGGAGATAAAAAGCCGGTATCGTTTCCAAGGCAATTGTTATTTACATTGTAAGCGGATGTATTTTCTAATTGCAAAAAATTATTTAGCCCGTTAGACCCGATTGAAAGCACCTGAATATCTACTGTCCCGTTTTTTCTAAAAACAGGCTGCCCGAAATAATTACTTACAGGATAGCTACTCAGTTTTATTTTTTTTTGATATAATATGTTTAAATCCTCATCAATTTGTGCATATAAAAGAGAAGTATCTTTAGCATATGACCAGCAATAGCCAATGGTATTGGCAGAATTTATAGATGTAGGCCCTAATGGATTAAAAGTATTAAAATTGAACATTTTTGAACGATCAATACTTAAATCCGTATTTAGTGTAATGGCCATTAAACCTTGTGTAGACCTATCATTTGGAAAAAGGTCAATCATATATTTTTTGGAAACAGGGATTATAATTTAAGTGATTATAAGCGTTTGCTATACTGGAAGGAATGTATGAAAGGTCTGAAACAATCGTGTATGACTTACTTTCTAATAATTTTCCTGTGGTATAATCTATACGGCTCACACAAAAACCCTTATGGTTATATAAGTCATATTCAAACTGGCAAATCATTATTATTTCTGAGCCATTAACTACTATAAACGCAGGATCAATGTTTATAAAAGCAGAATCGAAGCTATCATAGCTTCTTGCCCATTTGATATTTCCTGTACTGTCGAGCAGCGCAATCTTATAAGGATTTACCGAATTAATATCTGATGAAAGCGCGACAATATCATTATTTTTTCCCGCACATGATTGAACAATGCGAAAGTTAGCAGGGTCAGGGTTTGGGTTTCTATATTTTTTTTGCCACTTCATATTGCCAAGACTATCTAAAGTGCTTACTACGCCTGCATTCCCAAAGCCTGATTGCTGGTCAACAACAATGCCCGAGAGAATGATGTCATTATTGTTATTCGCATGTGAAAGAGCTAAGAAAATGCTGTCGAAAGCACCTCCATTATGATAAACTTTACGAAACAGTAATTTGTTTTGTGAATTTAGTTTTGCTATTCCCAGCGTTAAGCCGTTTATGTTTTTGTCTGCTGTATCAAGCTGTATTATTAAATTATTATTATTATCAACGACGTTTAAATTAAGATTTCCACTAAAAGAATATTGGCGGGATGCCCCCAGGACGTTCTGAATTTTGTAGTAATAACTCCCGACAGAATCTGAACATTGAGTAGATTGGCTATAACACTCAAAAAGGGTACAATGAACTGTTATTATTAGAAAGATATATTTTACAGGGCAATTCATAATTAAAAGAAACGGGTAATTGCTAAATTACCCGTTTAAAATTTATATTAAAAAGTGTTAGTATAAGTTTCATACGCCCAGTCGTAATTCAAACGGTGCAGAGCATATATTTATTTCTCTGCCTGCCAACGGTAGTATAAAAGTACAATACCAATAATCCTTATATATTTTGCATGTTCCTGTGTACAGTTTGAAACTGTAAGTACCGCTAATTTTTAATCGCACTATACCGTACTTATACGGTTTATTTATCGTTTGCAGCGTAACGGGTACTTCTTACCTCTATCAGGTGGCAGGCTTCTACCAGTTGCAGCAGTCGCTTTTGCATTCTTAATATAGCGGGTATTTCAAATGCATTGGTTATTTCATCGGTGCTTAAGGCATGGTAGAGCAGCTCCTGCAGAAAGTGACTCCACTCCTCTTGGGACTGGAAGCTGCAGAATTTTTCCAGTGCCTTGTAAGGGTTATGGTATTGCCTGCCTGTAAGGTGCCGGGGAAAACTGCCCCATGCATTGCACATGCTGTAGCAAGGAGTATAATTATTAGTGATGGCCACATCAGGTATCATATTCTTCGGCGCTTCTATTATCGCGTTAGGTAGTTGTGCAGATGGTTCACAAAGCTGGTATGCAGCCTCCTGCAGCATTTGCATCTTACCTGTAAAATGCAACAGGTTGGCCGGCTGGCGCAATTGCCATACTGCAGGCGAGAGCGCCGCAAACACGCTGCCTTGCAGGTATTGCCGCGCATCCGGCAGGTGATAGGCATCAAAAAAACTATGCAGCATTTCCAGCGGGGAGTGAACATCATTTTCAAGAGGGGAATGGGCAGCCATCTGAATTTTTCGAGCAAAGTAAAGTGCCGGTAGGGAGGTATCCTACATACTGCAACAGTACTTAACTTATAAAAACCGTATTTAACGCAGGTTATTACGGGTAAAAAACATTACTTTACTTTTTTTATTTTTAAAGAAAGATATATGCCAGCAGAAACTACCGAAGCCCGGCACATGGGCAGGAATGTAAAACGCTTAATGGAAATAATGGGTGTAAAGCAGGAGGCGCTTGCCTTTGAGCTGGGTGATGACTGGAACCAGCAAAAAGTATCAGTGCTGGAGCAGAAGGAAATGATTGACGATGGATTACTGGAACAAATAAGTAAGGTATTAAAACTGCCTGTGGAGGCTATAAAAAATTTTAATCCAGATGAAGCTATCTATAACATCCAGAACAATTATGAAGGATCAAATACAAACGCAACGAACGTTGGCCCGGCTGCGTACATGAATTATAAGTGCAATTTTAATCCTATAGATAAAATTGTGCAACTTTATGATGAGAAGATTGGATTGTATGAAAGGATGCTTAGGGATAAGGACGGGATGATTGAGCAGCTGAAAAAAGATAAAAAGTAACACTAATTTTTTTGGCTGCTAATCAATGAGCTATCATCACTCTAAATTTAGGTAAACAATATTGGTATATTGTTATTAAGGGAATGAGGCCCTGACTTTAGCATTTAATAAAAATATGTGTAAAATCAACTGGGAGTTAATAACTCAAATTATATCATCTTTTGCTACCCTTGTTTTAGCAGCAGTAGCTATTTGGGGAGATTACTTGAAAGCAAAATTTTTAAAACCTTCACTACGACTGAAAATTTATAATGACAAAGGTCTTTTAGCAAATGGCAAAAATGGGAGACTAATTTATTATCACCTTAAATTAGTAAATCAAAAAAAACTTATAACAGTAAAAAACTGTAAAATCGTTTTAAAGGAAATAAAAAAAGATACTAAAAATGGAACTTCTAAAAATTCATTGCTTATAGAAAGTTGCTTTTATTTTGCGCCCGCATTTGTTATGGGATTTATTACTAACATCGATCTTAATGAAAAAGTGGTCGATTTTTTATCAATTGAAGAAAACAAGAATGTCATTATTCCTAGACTCAATTTTATACAATCTTCTATCGACTTGAGTGTTTATCCAAACGAAAAAACATTGTATGCAATTCAGATTCAGGGAGATAATTATAAATCTCAATTTCAGTATTTCGAAATTAACTATACAGGAGGTTGGGACGAAAATTTAGCGGTTATGAAAAACTACTTAAAAATAATAGAGTTAGTACCAGAGCAGCTTTGGTGATAAAGTTTATAGTCAGCAGAATATGCAAAAAAAAATTCTCTTAATCGAACCCAACTACAAAAACAAATACCCTCCAATTGGGTTAATGAAGTTATCAACTTATCATAAAATGCAAAATGATAAGGTTACTTTTTTTAAAGGAGAAGTAAAAAATTTGAGTCTTGAATTACGATTCAAGGAATGCATAAAAAGTCTTAAAAAGATTGATAAAAACTCCAGCTTTACTAACAAGACTGAAATGATAAATAGTTATCTATCAACGAAGAAAATTAAAATTCTAGATCAAATTGTTAGTAGCATCAACCCAAATAAGAGAAAAGAAATTGAAAAATGTTTACGTTTTTACTCGACACATATACCGGTAGATCAGTTTGATAGAATTTATATCACTACGTTATTTACCTTTTATTGGAACATCACAATTAAAACCATTCAATTTGCCAAAGCTCTTGTTAAAGATTATAAAAATATATACATAGGCGGAGTAATGGCTTCGTTGCTAAGTGATGAGATCTATCAGGAAACCCAAATAAGACCTTTTGCTGGACTATTAGATAAACCGGGCGTTCTTGATGAAGGGAACAAATCAATTATTGATGAACTACCTCTTGATTATTCAATATTAGAAGAAATTGACTATAAATATCCCACTGAAAGTGCATATTTTACCTTTATGACAAAGGGTTGTACAAGAAAGTGCGCCTTTTGCTCAGTACCAAAATTAGAACCGACTTACAAAAATAAAATTGAATCAATTGATAAATTTACACTAGTTAATGAACGTTTTGGTGAACAACGAAATTTGCTATTGATGGATAATAACGTTTTAGCGTCACCCAAATTTCCAGAGATAATTGAAGAGATAAAGGCAATGGGATTCTTTAAGGGAGCAATATTCCACGAGCCTAATCAACTTGATATTTCTATTAAAAACTTAAAAGACGGGTATAACGATTTTGGTTACACTAAAAAAGTACATAACATAATAATTCAATTTCGCAGAAGGCTGAACGAGCAAATATTAAAAACATTTGATGAAATTCTCAAAAAACATTCGTTACATGATGCGAAACTTATAACTAAGGGAAATATTTTAAAAGCCTATAAGGATTTAAAAGATGTGTATGAGAAATACAGACCAAAATCTTCTTTAGTACGATACGTAGATTTTAATCAAGGAACTGACGCTCGTTATGTAACGGACGATTTAATGAGGCTCATGAGTGAAATTCCAATCAAGCCATTACGTATAGCATTTGATCACATCGGTATTAAAGCTACATATATAAATGCTGTTGAATTAGCTGCAAAATATGGGATCAAGGATTTATCTAATTATATTCTTTATAATTTTCATGACAAGCCTGAAGATTTTTATGAACGACTTAGAATAAACGTTGAATTGGGTAAAAGATTAAATATAAAAATATTTAGTTTCCCAATGAAATACATTCCTTTGTTTGGAGAAGACGCCAAACACCGAAGATTTATTGGAAAGCATTGGAATAGGAAATTCATACGAGCTATTCAAAGTATTTTAAATGCCACAAAAGGAATCGTCGCTCCAGGACATGATTTTTTTGACATGGCTTTTGGAAGTAATTTACTAGAATTCGAAGAATTATTGTGGATGCCCGAGGCTTATATAATTAACCGATTATATTTTAAACAATCGGGAAACACGAATCATTGGAAAGAAGACTTTAATTCGCTAAATGAAATTGAAAAAAGTTATGCCAAATCAATTATAAAACAGAATGTTTTCTCTCTCACAGATCAAGTTACTTCAAACCCCAAAATCCTAAAACTACTAAGTCATTATTTATTTTTAAAAAATGACAAAACATTTGTTGATGAGAACGTCAAAAGGCTAAGAAATAAATATAATCGAATTATTAAAAGAAACCTTTTTATAAATTTGACATTAACACAGGACTTTGATTCTATGGCGGAAAATAAATTATAATTAATGATTAGACCACAATTTTCTATTAGAAAAACAATTTTTCAAAATACTGTGAATTGACGGGTCAAAATCATCTTCATATATTTCTTCATCCTCGTGACAACTTATTTCGTTATCAGTTAATGCAATAAATTTTTGTTCCAATAGCGCCTTAAAGTCTTGTTGAAAATTAATTTCGGGATTTGTAGCTTCGAAGGGAGTTCCCAAGATTGTAAATGTTAACAACCAGTGATCTTTCCAATTATCATCTCTATCATAAAATCCGCCTTTCCCCCTATAGTAGATTGTGGGCAATATTTCAATGTTAAAACTATATTGTTTAAACTTTTCAGTTAGATGCAGATATGCATAAGCCTTTAGTAGCCTAATACTCTTTTTCTCTCCAGAACAGTTTATGAGATTTTCCTTGAGGTATTTATTGAATGCCTCATTGGTAATTTCCTCAATTACATCCTCCCAAAACATGGCGTTAACAGTTAAAAACATAACAAAAAAAGATCCGTCAATACTACATCGCTCCCGCTCAAAATGAAGTAATCGTTCTATTGCCTTAATTTTAAAATACTTAACACTTTTACCATTTTTATCAAAAGTGGACACCGGGTTAGTTAGAGCATTGCAAAAATCTAAATTATGTACTGTAACAAATTTTGATAAGGAAAATGGAGTAAGGGTATTATCATAGCCACTTATTATAATTTCCTCTATGTAACCAATATACAATTTGTAATCTTCGACTTCGTTGCTGGATTCTAAACCATCTAGGATAGCCTGCAAATCTTCAAGCTCCTCTTCGTAACCATCTCTTTGAAAAGCAATTATAATTTTTAAATATTCTTTCCATTCTAAAACATCGAGAGCTTTAACTCCGGGTAAGCCTAAATAAACCAAACGCATATCCAGCTTCTCGCTAATGAATTTTAGTATTGGCTTAGCCCATTGAGTTCTAAAAAGAATTTTCCTGGCATGATCATCAAATCCAGCCCTTGGTTTGGCGTTTGATTTCATAATTCCTCTTCATCATTAATAAAAAATAAATTTTCAATTTCATTTTTTAATTGCAAGAGAATTTTAGGGTAGTCTTCGTCATTTTTTGATTTCGGCTTAATATAATTTTCGTCTATTAAATTTAAAATTTGACGAATATCTTCATTAAATGGGATGCCAATAATATCGATTGCCTCTGTCAAACTACTTATGATTTGCTCTTCATAAACCTCGGCAATAGGAGCCTTATCTAATTCCTCGGCAACCTTAGTTCTGCTATAATATGTTTTCTTTTTATTTTTTGCCTTAATTTCCATTAACGAACTAATCTCATCAATTAAATCCCTCATTAGTTTTAAGGTATCGTTAGCTAGTTTCTTCTTTTCATCCCGTATTTTCCACTTACTTTTTACCTTTTTATTGAAATCATTATACGCTTTGTATAAAAAACTATAGCAATCTAAAAGTTTATCGGTATCATTTGATATTGAAGCTAACTGAGCCTTCTTTAGTCTGTAATTTTCAATTAGTTTATTAAGATCGAAGTCAGCCTTTTCGATTTCCTGATGACGATTTGCAAACACATTATATTCTTCCGCAGCCTCAGCAATCTTTTGATATAATATCGATCTTAAACTTGAATATTCAAATTCCGATCTTGCGCCGTTAGGTAGAATCTTAGGACTGACAATAATAAATTCCCCCACATATCTGTTAAAAAACTTTGCTCCAAATATATCTAGCAGTCTGTTTTTAGTTCCAATAGTAAATCCTTGCTTTTTAATGATAAATCCTCTAACTTCCTCATTCTTTATTACTTCATTTGCTTTGTTTAGACAACCCCAGGCAATACCCAAAAAGTCAGTGTTTGATGTTAAATCAATAAATTTTGGAAATAAGCAATTGGGCTTAAAATCAGAATCGTTATAAGGCCTATATAAGTCTTTTTTCTCGTCATTGATTTCCAAGCTAATATTGACCAATTTAAATTCGGCATTATGTTCTTTACATTTTTTACTTATGTGCTGTTGGATTTCGACACCATATCTAAAGTCCGGTGAAAACGGAAGAGGAATCGATTCCTCTAAATAATCTGAAACTTCGTTAAATTTAGATATTGACTCAAAAAAATAATCTTCGAGACCAGTAAGTGTCACCCTTGTGCCTGTAACAGGGAAGTCTGAATTGATTAATTCAGTTAAAGAACAGTGATCTTCCATTAACTTTAGAAGAGCAACTTGATCGGTTATTTCACCTTTTTCAATTTTATTTTCCTTTTGAGTTTCGAGAATTGCGCGCATGTCCTTAAAAAAAAATTCTAACTTGTTAGGTTTGTCGTTGTTAACTTTCGATAGTATTGTCAGCTTATCGCAAAGATGAAAAGAACTATACAAACCTATGCCCATAAATCCTACCGCTTGTTTGGGATTTTTATCAGAAACCCCTAAACGTACGGCCTTTCTCATAGAAGTTTTGTCCATACCATATCCGTTATCTTGAATTACGATGTTATTTTGACGAATTTTTACTGTAACGCTTTCCGCATTCGCATCAACACCATTTTGAACATATTCTCTTATAGCGTCTTTTGGATCAGCATACATGCCTCTTGTAAGAATGGAAATAATTTCGCCTCCTATATCATGTTGGGTTAGTTTCATTTATTTTATTATATTAATTAGCCTTGAAAGGACAGATAAAAATGTTTTAGTATTATTCTGATCAATATAAAGTTAGCCAAAGTTGAAATTAATTTACGTAAAATGAGCTTTTGACTATAGCAATTTCCACGCCCCGTCGATGCATCAAAAACCTTGCTGCAATTCGCAACGGAATTAATTAAAAAGAAGTTACAAATTTTTTCTTAGCATGCAATACTAATCTCAAAATAAGCTATAGTTTCAAATATCTATCATCAATTTACAGGTGTGCATTTATTTTGTCCAAATCATTGCGATCGCTTACAAAATGATTGGCATCTTTAAGCAAATGATGATATTCATTTTCCAAATAACTGCGATCTTTTTTCAAATGTTCGCGTTCCATTGCTAATTGAACCCTGTACTTTGACAACTTACCGCCGACTTTTGCCAAACGATTACCCGACTAGAACCGTTTTTATAGCACACGACAAAACATAATAAGCAGAACAACCAACAGAAAATTATAGAGATTAACTGGCTTAAAACGAAGGTTATAAAAAATAGTTATCCACAAAAACGCCCTTTTTCAAAAATATATAAAAAAGATTGGCCAATAGTACTCAATTGGGGTTCGGAAACCACATGCAGTTGTTTGGTTTTGCGTACACCTAAAATTATGCAAACCCTTGCCGACAGGTTACCTGTAAAAGCCTCCAATTTTGCAATCAGTATAAACACTGAGAGAGAAACTCAGTATTTATACCGATTGACTTTTTTTATAACATGTTTTTGTTTTGCATGTATTAACTAACCGCCGAAAGGCACAAACAAAAACAACATTCCCATGAACAAAAACAACGCTCTTATAGCAAGAGCAAACGTAGGCTTCGGTAATTTCTCCGACCCGGGGCTCATTAAAAAATCATCTACGATTCAGGATGGTATGAGCACAGCAGCTTTTTTTAAAGACCCTCCGGTGCCGATGCCGGACCTGCTAACGCTGATCAATACCTTCCAGGCGGGAGTAGGCGCTGCTGGCTCCAGGGATACCTCCCTCATTATGGCCAAGAATGATGCACGCGTGGACCTGATCAATGCATTAATGCAAAATGGTAATTACGTAACGCTAGTTGCAAACAATGATGTAAATATCATCCGCGCTTCCCGCTACGATGTTACTAGCCGCCAGCCATCGCAGCCGCTGGCAAAGCCTGAAAACCCCAAAGCGGAAGAAGGTGTAAACCTATGTGAGATCATTACATCAGTAGATGGTGTAAAGGGCGCCAGGGCTTACTGGCATGAGTACCAGCCGCTGCCTGCCGGAGAGAATGCGCAATGGACAGTAGCCAACTGCACGCAAAGCAAGTGCACCATTAAAGGGCTTACCCGGGGCACGGAGTACATCTTCCGCATAGGTGCCATTGGCACCCGCGGCCAGACTACTTACAGCGATACGGTCACAAGGATAGCGCAGTAATCTTTTATCTTCTTATGTAAGCAAAGCCGCCTGCAGGGCGGCTTTATGTGTTTAAAAAAATACCGTATTTGCCGCAATGCCTGCACTAAAAATATATTTCATTTTTGCAGCAGAAAATTATTTATCGTTTTCTCATAGTTGTGGTTTAATTAAAACAGAAGCCCCTGTGGAAAAAGGGGCCCTTACCAAAACTAACTATAAGTGAAAGTTGATAACCTTACTTATATGAGTAAAAGTATTGTATTCTTCTATCCTTACTTCTTTTATTCCCGCCTGTAGTTCGCTACAAAATGCACTTGAAAAAAAAATACCGTATTTCCCGCAACGTTTACTTCAAAAATAAAAGTCAACTTCAATCTTTCATGTTTACTACTTTCTTGAAAGCAAACCGGTTCTCCTGCATCGGCAAGTAGCTGCTAAACAGAAGCCCCTGTAGAAACAGGGGCCTGTAACTAACTGTGGAAATAAGTGTTTAGAAAAAACTCATTTCCCAGGACTATAAAATTAGGATTATTTGAGCTGTTGGTAAGCTATCGCAAAACGCCAAAGAAACTGGAAAAAGTATTCTCGTCCAATTCATAGAAACTATCACGCAAAATCTGAATAATAATGTTCAAATCTTATTTTCTACTCATCGTTTTTTCCGTTTTGTTGCAAAGAACTTTCTGCCAAGATTCTAGCAAAACAAATACAAATCCCGATTCAACGAAATCTATAAAAAAATTAACAGATAGCTTAATTGCCAATAGCCAAAACACTGAAAAAATTTCTAATCAGATTGAAAATTACTCCCAGGAACTGATAAATCTACAAAAGCAAAATGACAGACTACATGATGCATACAAGCAGGACAGCAGCAATAATAGAGCAAAAGCTCAAAGTGATAAAAAACGCCTTGCTGAATTAACTGCCAAAATCGAGAGCCAAAACCTAACACTCCATTCCCTTTCCACTAGAAAACAACAGCTGGATCACCAAAAAGATAACCTGACTGAGCAGGTAGCAAACCTCGAGACCCTGATTAATTCGAAAAAAGCTATTGCTGACAGTATCACCACAAAAATAAATGCAGATGCAAAACATGATAGCAGTATCAATAAAGATTTACAGTCTGCTATGGTCCAATTAGCAAAAAATCAAGATTCGAACGAAGTAATAGGCACTATGCAAATGTTTGACTCGATAAAAGTCTTCAAAGATAGTGGACATCATTTGTTCAAATTAAAAATAAATAAAGTCTACATTAATATTCAAGAAGGAATTTTAAGAGAAATAATTGTAAACACTGATAGTGGCTATTTTCGAAACACAAATTTTGTTATTGATTTACTCAGATTAAAACGAAATAGCAAATTGAAGTTATACTTTGAAGATCGAAATCCTAATCAGGAATTTCGAACGAATCAGGATTCATTCTTTGTTTATCTGGATAATGTTGTTAGTTATATTCCAGTACGCTCGTTTACTGATGTACCTTATGCAGATTTTAATATTGGTCTTTTTCCTCCGGATAATAAAACTTACACCCTCAAAGAAAATACATCGTTAAATAATTATTTTAATGTTGCTGCATTTACTGATATAAAAGGATTAAGTAACTATCCAAATGGAATAGCTCAGTTTACAGCTGATGCGAAATTTATTTTGAATACAAATGTTTCTAAGAAGTCTATGCCTATACTTATATTAAATTATATCTCATTTCATGGAGGATTATCAAAGTTTGACAATCAGTTTCAGGGAAGTCAAATTTTCAAAAAAGATAGTGTGAGCCGGTTAGATATTTTACAACGGTCTACCTATGCCGTTGGACTTAAATTAAATTTAATACGATTGTTGCTTTCTCCAACACCTACGTTCCTAATTAATAATACAGAATTGAATGTTGGTTTTAATTTTCTGGGCTCAAAAATATTTGATACCACTCTCAAAGCGCCTGATGTTATTGATACATCTTTTAATAGAATAACACAGAATGAATTATATATTGAACCAACAACTACCATTAGCCGCCATAAAAATTTTGCATTGTCCATTTCAATACCATTTTATTGGATTGCTGTTAAGCAAAATGCAAAATTGGCTGGAATTAAAAACTTAAATACAGAAAGCTGGACTGCCCCAAGTATAAATTTAATGTATTACGCAAAGAAGCAACAGAGTAGTAAGCTTTTTTTCAGATATGTTTATTTTGTAAACTTAAAGGTAACGACACAATCTTTCTCGCAAATTCAATTAGGGTATAGTGTAAACTTAACTGACACGTGGAATCAAAAGTAACTTTCAAATCTTATAACGAAAGCATTACTTGCTATGAGGTAGCTAGAGTCTTGGTAAACTTCTTCGGTTCATCAATACTTGATGTTCCTCATACTTGCATAATGTTAATTATATCAAGTGGTTATCATGGAATAAGTGATACTATTTAAGCCATTTCTCAATATCCTTTAAGTGTTGTGTATTCCACGTCATCTCTTTAGTAAGCCCTCCTTTGCGAGCTGCACTTACTCCCCATCGTATGTTATCTATTTCACCTATGCTATGTGCATCAGGGTTTATGGAGATCATTACGCCTTTTTCTAACGCATAAGGCAGGTGGCTCCAGTCCATATCCAGCCGATAAGGATTGGCGTTTATCTCTATCACTATCTTATTGGCGGCGCAGGCATCTATTACTTTTTTAAAATTAAGCGGGTAGCCCGGGCGTATCAGCAGTTGCCTGCCCGTCATGTGGCCAAGTATAGTAGTATAAGGATTCTCTATAGCTTTTATCAATCGTTTGGTAGCCTTATCTTCATTCATCTTTAGTTGCTGGTGTACGGAGATAATTACCATATCAAACAGTTGTAATATATCCGCCCCATAATCCAACTCACCACTTACCAATATATCGCACTCAATACTTTTAAATATACGGAACGGGGCAAACTTTTTATTCAGTTTATCTATTTCAGCAAGCTGCTGTAGCACCTTATCTTCCTTAAGACCATCGGCATAGTGTGCATTTTTAGAATGGTCGGATATCACTACGTATTCATACTTTCTTTTTTTGCAGGCGGTTACAAAATCAAGCAATGTGTCTACGCCATCGCTCCAGTCAGTATGGTTGTGCACCACGCCTTTTATATCTTCAAAGGTTATTAAGTGATCAGAGCTATGTGCAAAATTCCATTCGGCCACATCCTCCCTCATTTCAGGCAACATATAAGGCAGCCCTGCACTTTTATAAACGGCTTCCTCAGAAGTAAAAGAACTTTTTTCAGCCAGCTTATTGAGAACTTTTTGTACATGCTCATTATTACCCGTATGTACAAACAAGTCATAATAAAACTTTGCATCAGTAGTGTGGTAAATAATCACGGGTATTTCATCTATAGTATGGCCGGTTGTTTTTTCTTTATCCTGCTGCGTTATAATTATGAGCTTGTTTAGTGCTTTTGCACTAAACAAGCCAGCAGGCAGGGCGGTAATAATTTCTATACTGCTTACAGTAGTAGCTTGCCTTCTCACTTCCCCGCAAAGGCACAGCAGCTTTGTTGTAAGTGTACGTTGTAGTACCTCTACAAGCTCACCTGCATACTCTGCAACGGTTGCATAATGAAAGCGTTTTTCATTGCTGCGGTAAGCTTCTATAGCCTCAATAATATTTTGCTGTGTTTTAGCGCCAAAGCCAGGTATGCCTGTTACTTCATTTTTTTTACAGGCTTCCAGCAATGCATCAGGGCTGTCAATTTTTGCCTTGTTCCATAATACCGCCAGCTTTTTACCACCAAGCCCTTTTATGCGCATCATTTCAAAGAGGCCCTGCGGTGTAAGCTGTATGAGTTCATCCATGGCATCTATGCTGCCTTTGGCGGCAAGCATCTTGATAAGCGTTACAATCTCCGGCCGGAACAAATGATTAAGCTCCGCCTTCTGCATTGCAGTTACCTCTGCTTCCATATTCCTGATACGGTACGATGCGCCTGATAACAGCGCAGACAGGCTTGCATCTTTTTCATGCAGCAATAATAGCTCTGCATAAAGGGTAAAGAGCTTGCTTATTTCACGGTTGGCAGGCATATTAAAAGGGAGGTTATAGGCGCAAATACTTGCCATAAAAATACTCAAAGATTATTAAATCTTACATTACTGCGATGTGCTCATAGTAGTGTTATTATACCGGATGCCTGGCAGAAAATGTGGGAATAAATATCTCATTTCATTTATGCATACAAATAAGAAGTTTTAAATATATCTGAGATAATTCTTTCTCAACTGTGTTATATATTAAAAATAAGAACCGCTTCAGATTTCTGAAGCGGTTCTTAAATAGTAACGTGAAAATTAAAGCTTTTGTAACTTGCTGTTGAAGTTTAGTTCTTCATTCACAACCGACATATAGTATATACCTGGTATCAGTGAAGGCAGGTTATTTATTAAAATAGCATTATTACCATCGTTTACAGTTATTGTTTTTAAGAAGACCAATTGGCCCGTACTGGTTTGCAATTTTAAAGTTGCCTGCGCAGTTTTAGTGGCGCTAAATGATACAGTAAAATTATTATTAAACGGATTAGGATATACACTAATTGATGTATTTAATCCTATCGCAAGTTTTACAATTGAAGAAAAAGTAAACTTACCATCTGCATCCACTTGCTTTAAGCGATAGTAAACATATTTAGCGCTGATAGGCGACTTATCCTGATAAGAATAATTTTTAGTAACGCTGCTGAATCCTGCACTTTTAATATTTGCAACAGCAGAAAAATTCTGTCCGTCAACACTTTTAAACAGTTCAAAATGATCACTGTAAATTTCCTGACTTGTTTGCCAGTTTAATGTTACAACACCATTTGAATATTTGCCGGTAAAAGAATTTAAAGTAACAGGCAATGCACCACAGGAGTTAACAATTAAAGTATAATCATTTAAGTAGGCACATCCGGGATTTGACAATCCTTCTTGTGAAGTGGAAACGATTAACCTGTATTTGTAACCATTCATACTAGCCCGTACATTGGTAAAAGTAAGGGGTAGCGTGAAACTATCACCAGAATAAACAGCTTGTTGGTTACCGGAAGAACTATCAACAAAAGTAGCACCTCCATCAACACTTTTCTGCCACTTGTACCATGTATTAGTATGGGTAACATCCGTTACAGTATAGTCTACTATAAAATTATTTCCTTCGCAGGTTGCGCCCATTGGAGCACCGCCATCTGCGCCGGTAACTACAATATTTGACTGTAAAACACTGAATGAAATATCATCTAATCCTAAATCATTACCGTTCGCCACAGATGTCGCATTGATAACCTGGAGATCAACGAAGTCAGTCGTGGCAGTAAAAGTGCCACCTACTTTTATCCATGTACCTGTATTATTGTATGGTATTTTGCCTGAGTTAGATATTTCCTGGCCATTTATAACAAAAGATATATTTGGGGAGGCATCATCTGTGCCACCACTACCAGGTACCATGCTTATTACCCATGCTGAAAATTCATATTGGGTACCCATACATACCGGTATATGTTTGATCTGGTAAAAAACCGGGCTAAATCCCACATTTGGGGCACCATTCACAGCCAGGAAATAACCACCATCACCAGTGTGGTCTGCGCCCTTCCATATTGGGGCATGCATGCAATTTGACCCATTGATATCACCCATTACCTTAAGGATGGAATAGGTGAACTCCGGCTCCATTCCATAAGCCTGGTCAGTGTAAACATAATCAGAACATGGAATAGTATTACCGGTCGTTGCAGTGCAACCCATAAGTTTATTTCCAACGTTACCGGCAGGGTTGTAGGTATTGCTTCCATCGGAAAGACAAGGCGAAGCATTTGAATCAACTGTAATAAAAGGTGCACTGAAAGTACCTTTAGCACCTAATAAGTTAGGTCCGTTTTGAGCTTGAATTGATTGAGTACCAAATACGCTTAATAGCGCTAAAACAAGTGTGTAAAATTTTGACATTTCTTTGAGGTTTAATGTTAATAAATAAATAACAGTAAGCGGAAATGCAAAAGATATGAGGATTAAGAAATTATTTATTTCTTAGTCTATTGGTATAAGTAAATACTTATAAGAAATTCAAAAGTATATTGGATTGGGGAAGTGGCGCAGATTACATTTTATAACTAGGGACAATCCTTCTACTTGGCCTAAAACCTATCAATGCTATTCAAAGTACAGCATTTTGCGACCTTTCCAGATATAAACGGTAGTTCATCAAATAATATTGTATACACTATTGCTTTTTAGAAAAAATATTTTATGCTACTTACTGAGAAAGAATTTTTATACCAATTTAAATGAAATCGTTTTACGCTTAATGCAAAGACAAATCTGTAGGAAACCGATCTTAAATTGCAGGTTTTTATTGTTATTTTTAAGCTATAAATTATAGTACAATTCCAAATTTCTTGCATGAATGTTTGTAAAAAATTTGTGCCCGAACAACTTAAAACCTGCGTTATTTAAGGGTGTGGTTCTTCATCTGACTACGACAATATGTGCAAAAAGATTAATTATGATAATACTAAAAGGTTTAGTATTCTTATTCCCCGTTTGTTTAGGAAGTAATTATTAAACAGAGACCTCTGCCACTCTTTAAAGGACAAGGAGCCGCAGATGCAATACCGCAACAGGTGACCCTTCCTCTTGTGAAAAAATCTGAACATGTAGTGAATGATCATGCCTCCACATCTTTATCATTAAAAGCGCATCCCGTAAGTTTTTTAAGAGAAAGGCTTGACCAGTTGCATATTGTACCCACCAGTAAACTGTCTGCACTTAAAGACGGTATGTATATAAAAGTTGCCGGCCTGGTGCTGGTAAGGCAGCGCCCTGGTACAGCAGGTGGTATTTGCTTATGACCATTGAAGATGAAACAGGAGTTGCCAACCTTGTTATTTTTAAAACCTTGTTTGATACATACCGGAAAGAGATTTTACGATCCAGGCTGATAATGGTTGAAGGTAAAGTACAAATAGAAGGCGACGTGATCCACGTAATTGTAAAGCACTGTTACGATTTTTCCAAACTGTTGCGCCACCTTACGTCAGGCAGCAGAGAAGATAGTCGTTTGCTTACACTTGCCCGTGCTGATGAGACATCTATTCCAGCACATGCGCAACGAACTAAAGCCAAAGAAAGGCATGAGGAATTGTTCCCCGGAGCAAGAAATTTCAGGTAAACCGATATATCACAGTAGCAATAAAAACTTATATTGCCACCATACAATTTATTTTATTAACTAACTGCAATGCCGAATAGCTTATTAGCGGAAGATTGGACGGATTATGATAATCGTAAAATTAGAGACGGTCGCGATGCTTCTAAAGTAGCCTGTGATGAAACCTGGGAGCTTGATTACATAGTTAAAAAGCTTCAAGAACATTTTCCTCAAAAAACTGAATTTGAAATACGAAGTGCCATGAGCACCTGCTGTAGTTTATTGAAAGCTCCAAGAAACAGAACCGAATTCATTAATTGCGTAACAGCCAAACTTTGACTGGTTTCAACCTGGAACTCAGTTTATTTATATTGGGCATTTTTGCCTTCCGTAATCAATGGCTGGAGATTCTTATGCTCAGCACAGGCAAGTATTTCAAGTGGTTGCTTTGGTAAATAGTACTGCAGTTTTTCCGCTGATTCCCAAAGTGTTTATAATAAATCAGATGTATCCTGCATTCAGAACATCTGCATATTTTTATGACTTATTTAATAATCTTAATACCCACCATATATATGCAAGGTCAATCACTCAAAACTAAAATTTACTACATAGATAACCTGCGGGTGTTAATGACAATACTTGTTATACTGCATCACACCTTAATCAGTTTTGGAGCGCCCGGTAGTTGGTATTTTGTTGATGCCACTACGAGTGAGCCTGCATTAATAATTATGACTTTGGTTGTGGCAACCAACCAATCATTCTTCATGGGTTTCTTCTTTTTCCTGGCTGCCTATTTTACCGAGCCATCATACAATAAAAAAGGTACATCCAGGTATATAGCCGACAGATTGAAAAGATTAGGCATCCCCTTAATATTTTATTCACTTATACTTGGCCCGGTTATGAATTTTTTGGTGTATAAGTACGGCTTGCATAAGCCGGCGACATTTGTACAATACATAACCGGTTATGATGACTGGATTGACTTTGGCGTGTTGTGGTTTGTTGCTGCATTACTGTTATTCTCGCTATTGTATGTGTTGCTGATGCAGGTCCGGAAATATAAAGCGGCCCGGCAAATAATATTACCTGGTACGAGGCGAATAATTGTATTTGCAATTGTATTAGGCTTTGTAAGCTATCTGGTAAGAATTATCTTTCCTGTAGGGTGGGTACTACGTCCCCTGGGTTTTCAGTTGGCACATTTTCCCCAGTACATTTGTTTATTTATATTAGGGATTGTTGCATTCCGTAATCAATGGATGGATAAGTTTACATTGAGCACAGGAAAAACATTTCTTGTGATAACGCTGGCAATGGTGCTGGTGGTTTTTCCGCTCATGTTTATTATGATCAACAGCCCGCTTAGCACTTTCCAGGGAAATGGCACATGGCAATCGTTGGCAGCTGCTGTATGGGAACAGTGCACGGGCATATCGCTCATCGTTGCATTATTAGCTATTGCGAAATACAAATGGAACTACACCACAGCTTTACTGCAACAGCTGTCCAGGGCTGCATTTGCCACCTACATCTTTCACCCGCTGATTGTAATATCAACGACGCTTTTATTATCGCAATGGAAGATTGACCCTGCTTATAAAGTATTAATTGCCGCTCCGTGTACCATCACATTTTCTTTTTGTCTGGGTTGGCTGATAAGCAGGCTACCCCTTGCGAAAAGCATTGTATGATGTTTTAAGTTGCATTGTAATTTGCCCATTTATTTTTAGTGAAGGACTGAGAAGCATTGGTTTTTGTAATAAAGGTTGATGAACGAAGTACAAATGCCATCAAAATTTTATTCCCCTTATAACTTCTCCATCTTTTGAGAAAAAACTTCACCTTTAGCACTAACGACCTTAACAACATAATCGCCGGAATTAAATGAGCTTATGTCAACCGCATTGATGCCTGCATGGAGCAATCTGCTGAAAAATAGCTTGCCGGAAGAATTAAAGATCATTATCCTGTTGCCTTGGTTGTTATTATTACCTCTAATTTGCACATGCAGCACATTTGCTGCTGGCACAGGCCAAACACTCAGCTTGCTTCCTGTGGTTGTAATAGTTACCATTTTAATTTCCGAATAACTCATCTTTCCATCAGCGCCTGTCAATTGTATCCTGTAATAGTTTTCCCCTGCGTTTGTATTTATATGCAGGAAGGAATAAGTTACTGTACCATTAATTTGGTTATTACTTTCATATGCAATTACCTGCCAGGTTTTACCATCAGTGCTGTGCTCAATATTATATCCTTTATCATCGGCTTGCTGGTTTACAGACCATGTAAGCAATACCTTATTTTCGGATTCCAGAAATGCATTAAAATTATTCCAATGAACCGCCAGCACATCAAAAGGATAATTACACGATGTGAGGTCGTCGCCGGTACCCGGAACACTGAAAGTAGCCAGGTGCGTGATGGATAAATTATTTTGCAGCAGGTACAGGTCATTCGCGGTGCTCAGATATATCTGGCCCGTAGCATTATAGGCAATGCCTGCAAAGTGCGAACCTGACGGGGTTGGCTGTACAGGAGAAATTATTTCGGTTAATTGTACGGTTGGCGCGGGTGTCACCGGTAATGGCGCTTTCAATTCATAGAGGCCCCATAGTGTCGGGCTCGATACAATTATCCATAAATTGCCTATACCATCTATAGCAATATCACCACTGCCTAGCGATGAAAGAGTATCGGCCAGGTTATTATTAGCCTGGTCTGTCAAATTACTGCTTATAACCGCCCATGTATTGTTGGGGATGTTGTAATAACATAGGTCACCGTCTCCATCAATGCAGTAATACCCGGTGCCATCTGCGGTAACACCGCCCTTTACCACACCACCACTGATGGGGCTGTTGGCAAGCGTTGTATATTGATTGGTTACTGAGTTAAAGGAAACAAACTGCTGTGTACTGGTACTATTATCCTGAAAGTAATAAAATGTTTCGGTTTGAATATCTAGTCCTATCGCATTGGCACTCGTTGTCGGGCCCGGGTAGCCTGGTGCACCGGAACTGGTTATGGAAGCATCAACAGATCCGTCACTGACATGAATGGGTTGAATCTTTCCATTTTGGCCAAGCCCATAAATAACATTCAACGGGTCCGTACAAAGCTGTGCTGAAAGGCTTTGGAAGCAAACGGCGAAAACCGAAAGAAAGCATATTACCTTTAAATACATTTGATGGAAGTAAGTATAACCACTTAACGCCACTTACCACTTATTATTTCACTATCTCTTGTTCCGGTGCATTACGAATTATTGATGATCGCTTAAGAATTAAAAATTTTCATAGTAATTTCTACTCCATTCTCAAACTCCTTATGGGTTTTGCTATGGCTGCTTTTATTGCCTGGAAGCTAATGGTACCAAATGCAATGATAACGGCGGCAATACCAGCAAGCAAAAACATCCACCAGGTAAGGTTGGTACGATAAGCAAAATCCCTCAACCACTTGCTCATGAAGAGCCACGCTACCGGCGCCGCAATAATAAACGCTATTAAAACCAATTTCAAAAAATCTTTCGATAGCAAGCTTACAATATCAGTCACGCTGGCTCCCAATATTTTCCTAACGCCGATCTCTTTGGTACGTTGTATAGTACTATAGGAGGCCAGCCCCAGCAATCCCATACACGAAATAAATATGGCGAGTATGGCAAAATAAAAAAACAAGTTTCCGAACCGATCTTCAGCACGGTATTGTTTGTCAAAAGACTCATCGAGAAAAGTATAGGCAAACGGCCGATTCGGAATGATCTCATTCCATTTGACTTCGATATTCTTAATGGTAGCTGGCAGATTTTGTACAGCCACTTTTATGGAAATGAGTTGGTACCCGCCAGGCTCAATGCGCATGGTAAGGGGCCTGATCGGCTCCTGTAACGCCTGGTAATGAAAATCCTTCACTACACCTATGATCTTACCTTGTCGTCCCCATTGGTCAAATTTTTTGCCAATGCCTGTTCCGGTGATGAATAGCCCATGAGCTTTGCAGTAGCCTCGTTGATCACCATGGCCTGGGTAGTATCAGTACCAAACTGCCTCGAAAAATCTCGGCCCGCAATTATTTTTATTTTAAATTGATTGATGTAATCAAAGTCTACAAAATAAATATCAGGGCTGGTCACTATCATATCTCCGTGCAGGTTTTCCAGTTTCGAATAGGCAGCACTGTTGCCACTGCCCGGAACACTGGAAGAAAAAGTAGTAGAGAGAACCCCGGGCAATGATGATAGCGATTGCTTAAATGCATCCTTATTTTTGTCTCCGTTAGTATCAATTACAACAGTTTGATCTTTATTGAATCCCAGGTCTTGGCTGCGCATATAATTAAGTTGCGTATAAACAACCACCGTTCCGATGATTAAAATGATAGATATTGTAAATTGTATAATCACTAATCCCTTTCTTAAAATCATTCCCCTGGCGCTATCTGAGAAACGACCTTTGAGAACCACTACCGGCCTAAACGACGATAATATAAGAGCTGGATACAAGCCAGCTATAATCCCGATTAAGACCGATAGGCAAAATAAGGACAGGATATACATCGGATGATAAAAAACCGGAGTGCTTACTATCTTACCGGCAAGTTGGTTGAATAACGGCAATAACGGTAAACATAGCAGGAGAGAAATTATGAAGGCAACGAAAGATATGATTACACTTTCTGCTATGAACTGACGTGCAAGCTGAAATCTGCCTGCGCCTGCTACCTTTCTGATACCTACCTCTTTGGCACGCTCGGCGCTTCTTGCAGTAGTAAGATTTACAAAATTGATACAGGCAATCAGTAAAATAAAGATTGCCACTATTGAAAAAATATACACGTTTTTGCTATTTCCTGTTTTGCTGCCATCCCGCGTTGAGTAAAGGTACACGCGCCTTAGCGGCTCAAGTAGAAAGGAAACGCTCATTTGCTGATCCTTCAGTTGTTTCCCTACATGTGATTCTACAAAAGCAGGAAATTTAGATGCGACTAATGTGGCCTCGGTATGTGGTTTCAGCAGCAGAAATGAAACGAGATTGAAGCCTGTCCAAACGCTATCAAGGCTCTGCCCGTTTATTTGCTTTTGGGATGAAAATGATACGACCATGTCTGCTTTGATCTGTGAATTTTCAGGAATGTCTTTCATTACGCCTGTAATGGTTGCATTGATAGCTGCTCCTGTAAGAAGCACCGTTTGGCCAACAGGGTTTGTGTTACCGAAATATTTTTTTGCAGTAGTTTGAGAAAACACAATACTCATTGGTTGCTTAAGCGCCGTATTCTTATCGCCATAAATTAACGGGAAATCGAAAATGTCGAACAAGGTGGAATCTGCCATAATGGTGTTATCCTCCTGGAATTTATCATTGCCCTTCTTAACCAAAAAGCTCTGGTTGCTGATGCGTACAGCCGATTCAACCTCAGGGAAATCTCTTTGCATATTAATAACAGCCGTCCCGGGGGTTGAGCTCCAGTTTAATACATCCGACGGCGTTTTAATGTCGGAAATAACGCGGTAAATCCTGTCGGCCTTTGTATTAAAGGCATCATAGTTTGTTTCAAAATGCACATACAGGTAAATGAGGAAGCAGGCAGTAATACCAACGGCCAGCCCCAGAACATTAATTATGGTGAAGGCTTTACTCTTCATTAAATTTCTCCACGCAGTTTTGAAATAATTTTTAAGCATGCTCTAGTTTTAAGCTGTATCTATTATGTTAGTTGATGCAGTATGAAATGGACATATCATTATATCGTACATAACCGGTG
This sequence comes from Hanamia sp., assembly GCA_965276925.1. GTDB lineage: Bacteria > Bacteroidota > Bacteroidia > Chitinophagales > Chitinophagaceae > Ginsengibacter. The sequence goes on along the minus strand of OZ255711.1, from coordinate 1,530,084 downwards.
CCGTTATCTTATCAGTATGATTATCAATTAAAATTATTTGTGAAGGCTGTGCGCACTGTACGCATTTGATACAGGCAGTGCGCGGTTGTAATTTCCGGGTTTACAACTGCGGTTCTTAATTTGTTACCAGCAGGCACTTTTATAATGAGGCCGTACTGCAAATATTTTTCGCTCCCTGTATTACTACGGCCTTATTATTTATAAAAAATACCTTACTTTACTTTTTTATACTAAATACTTTTTAGCTATGCAGTCAACAGATAAAGAAACCATACACCAGGGCCGTAACGTAAAACGCTTTAGAGAGATGCTGGGCATAAAGCAGGAAGCCCTTGCATTTGAGCTGGGTGAGGACTGGAACCAGCAAAAAGTATCTGTGCTGGAGCAAAAGGAAATCATTGAAGATGGCTTGCTGGAGCAAATAAGTAAGCTACTGAAGGTGCCTGTCGAAGCAATTAAGAATTTTGATGAGGACAAAGCAATCAACGTTATTGGCAATACGTATCAGGACAATGCTACAAGCAATGTGAATTATCACTGTAATTTCAATCCACTTGATAAAATGCTAGAGACTGTGGAAGAAAATAAAAAATTATATGAAAGATTATTGGCAAGTGAGAAGGAAAAGGTGGAACTGTTGCAGAGGGTGCTGGAGGAGAGGAGGTAATTTACTTTCGGATTGATACTAACTTAGTTCTTTCAAACATTTATAAAGAACAACCGTGCCTTTTATAGTTGTGATTTGCTTTCACAGCCAGAGTTACATTGGAAATACTTTTAATAGCCATGATAATTCAAATTCTAGCAATTATAATTTTAATCCTATAGACAAGATCATTAATTATATGAGACATTGGTGAAAAGTGAAAAGGCTAAAGTGGAAATGTTGCCTAAAATATTGGATGTGAATTGTTAAGAGGTTGTCTATATTGTAAATAGTACATTTGAATATGGGAAAGCAGCAAAAAAGAAATCAGCAAAAGACGCTTTGCAACCTTTCATAATATAATGAAAGCATCTGTATCTGGTAATCCTAAACCCAAAAAGGAGAAAGCTGCCAAGAAAAAGTCTACAAAATAAGACCCTCAATAACTCAAAACGGCGAACCCCTATTTAATTAGTCAGTATTATTTTTACCTCAAGTCTATATCCAACAGTAGTACTACCATCAAGGGATGGGTTTTTTACTCTTAATTCCAATCCGTTCTGAGAATCCATTAAATAGAAGTTTAAATTGTCAAAACCAGCACCCGTTGGAAAATGACCAATCCATGCAGCAAGATAGCTATGTTGATTTAAAATATGAGATGCGGCCGTTCCACCATTAAGAGCCCCTTCAATGAAATACATTACCACTGTTAGATTCCAGATGCTGTACTCTTTAAAAGTTTTGCTTCCATTTGTTTTTTAAATGTACACATCTTTTTTTGTATCGACAACTAAGTTTCAATTATTAATTCTTGTGGTCTAACTCGTATATAGTTACCTCGGGAGACCAGACGGCGGCTCTAACGGGTGGATGGCTGGGCTTGTGACAGAAAAGGAACACCTACGCTGGCTGAAAATGCATGGGTTATAAATATTGAGGGGTATATTCTCAAAGTGAGGTTATTAATCTAAATTATATTTTTGTTTGAAGAGCAATATCAAAACGTTTAATTTGTTATGCTGTGTATTATATGAATCAATTGAAAAACCTCCTTTAGCTACTTCTTTCGCTTTTTCAATCATATTGTTTTCTAATGCTAAATCTCCCAGCCCGAAATATGCTTCAGCAAGAGTTAAGTATATCCATTCCTTATCATCTCTTCCGTCCCAATTTTTATTTTCAATAATATTTTCGCAAACGTGAATTACTTTTTTTCTAATTCGATTTGCATTGCCATATTCTGCATAGGAATCGAATTCATTTTCCTCTAAATTAGCCTTAACATTAAATAGATATGCTAAATTTATTCCATTATAATAGTCACTTCCTATGTAAAATCCTTTTTCATAAAACTCAATAGCATTTTCTAGGAATTCTATTTCATCAAGTTCCTCATATAATCTTTTATTAATTGCCCCTGATAAGCCTAGTGTTTCCAAGTCTGTAGATAATAATGGATTTAATTCATTTAAAATTAATTGAGCTCTAAATAAAGCATCAACTTTGTTAGGCGATTCAGATTTATAAGTGACTAATGCTAATCTTTGGATTACAAGAACATTATCTTGTTTTAAAGTTCTTGCCCTTTCTAAAAGTTCAATTGCTTTTGTGTAATCTTTATCATTTTTTGCTTCTTCTGCTTCAGTTAGGAAATCTGATAATGAACCGTCTTCTTTTATATTCTCTTTAATTGCCTCGACCTCTTCTTGAGTAAATCTGGGAACTTCCAAATCAGGAAAAAAGGTATATAAAGGGCTATCAGTTTTAGGATCATTCATAAGTAGGCTAACTCTATCCTTCAGTAGGATTCTAAATCTCTCAACCTCTCCATAGTCGATAGCGGATCCCAAGTGTTCATATGGCTCAATTAAAATATGGCTTAAATCAAAAGGATATTTTAGTTCCTTTTCTGATATTATGATTGTTGTATTCTTTCGTACAGCATGGCGAACTCCTAACTCATAAAGGACGTTTGGATTTAACGTAGATAAATCAGCAATGACAAAATCTGATCTTAAAATATTTTCATACATTGGAACATCAATCACTCCGGAATGCTTTATATCACTAGCTCTAAAACATAGAAATCCTAAGTCTTTAAACACTGGCTCGATGATATAGTTAAACGTTTTGTCTAAATCTATAATTCTTCCAGTAGCATAATCGGTTTTTTGTCCAAAACCAATGATTACAAAACAAGTTTTTTCAGGCATACCAAAAATTTCAATAATTATTATTAGCTGTGTTTAATGCTGAAATAATCCCATCTCTATTAAAAGACTTTGCAAATATTGCTCCTGTATTTAACAATCCACTAGGTGTTGTATAAGAATTATCAATCTTTATAGCGACTAATTTTAGTTTTATATCAGATTGTTTAGCTCTGGAAATCTCCCAATTCATCCATTTACTTTCAGATGATTTCTTCCCAATTATCACAAGTAAATATTCAGACTGTTTCATCATTCTTGTAAGGGATTCTTTAATTTTAGCCGCCTCTGTGCTGTCTATTGGTTCGTTAGGGGAACGTTGATCAAATTCAAAATCAAAGTTTTCGTTTGCATCCCAGGCTCTTAATAAATTTTTGTAATGAAGGTCTTCACTATGATCGTAACTGACGAATACTTCTTTCTTTGCCATGATTTATATTTTATATGTTGAAATAATATTGCAATTTAAGAATATTTAAGTGAAGCTATTATTCCTCAAAGCTTGCGGTTATTAGTGGAAACTAAAGTTGAGAAAATTATATTACCGTTTTATAATCTCAATAATATAATGAAGAAAGTTTCTTTGAGATTCAGCCTTCGCCGATGTTTCGGTTACAAATATAATAAACGTTCCGACCTGTAAGCCCCCTCTGGTCTCCGACCAATGGGATGTTAAGCCTGCTTAATTGCCTGAATAATGTTTCAGCATTTTAAAACGATTTATTCCATCATAATAAAACGTTTTGGATGAATAATAGTATTCCTCCGGCACAGCACGTATGCCTGCTTTTACATAAATTGTAGCCGTATAATATTAAGCTGGGTGAACAGCATAATAAGGTTCATTTATACTAATGTCTGGAGAATATGGCTTCTTATTATATTGTTACCGTTGTCAGGAGACCAGACGGCGGCTATAACGGGTGGATGGGCTTTAAAAGAAAGGGACACCGACGCTGCTGGAGAAGAGGTTGCTAAGAAAAAAAAGTCTTCCTTTCATCCGGGTCATCGAGTATAGAAGTGTAGTTGTTTTCTTCTAGCCATTTTTCATACATATCGATATCTCGCCCTCCGAAACGAATTGCATATTCAACTCCCATAATTGCAATTACAAAATAATAATAATCCTCTTGCAGTCTAAATATTTAAAATTCCTGTAACTTCATAATCCAGAATTGAAATTATGGGATGGCTAAACTTTGTTTGTTCTGAATAAATTTTTCTTTGATAGTAAGCCCAAAATCCAACTCCTTCCCCATTGCGGGCATATTTTTAATTTCTTCCAGTCCCGGATTTGTCATTATCTCATGTATCCACCCTCTTCTCTAAGCACCCGATATAACATTGCTTGAACTGCAACTTTTGCAAGAAATCTTGATAATATTTTATGCTTGAGTTCAGGTGTATCGAATGCTGGAATAATCAATGAGCTTTTAGGGCTGGAAAATATTCTTTTTTCTATCTCTTCGTCTTCCAATACTACATACGTCTTGTTTTCTTTACGGTCAAAAATAATTTCTGCTTTTGTAACTTCTGGTGAAATACTTATTGCGGTTTCAAGAAGGACACGTCCCTTCTTACTTTCTATTCTTGCTCTATGTCTAACGTTCCTAAAATAAGGCTGTTCAAGTAATAGCTTTTCTATTTTAGTAGCAAAATATTGATTACAACTGTCACACATCAGAGTTTTTGGTAATAAATGTTCTTTCTTTCCTAAACTTTCAGGAATAATATGGTCTCAACACTTTTAGAGTTATCACTATTTTCCTTGCAAAAAAGACATTTCATTGAATAGCTATTTTACTTATTCAGTTTATCTGTTGCATCTTATTAACAAAAGTTGCAATAACCTTATTATTTAAACAGTTTTATTTGCTCAGAAGTCTTTTTTTGAAATTTAGGATGAAAAGTTCCTATAATTAAAAATGGATTAGGGGACATCATTTGAAATCGTTTAGCGGTCCCAAGATACAAGTACAAATCTTTCGTTTTTGCGAAATCATCTAAATATTTATATTTTATTTTTTCGCAAGCTATTTTCTCATCATTATATTGACGTAAGCAGTTCCAAAATAATTGCCCTATTTCCCAATCTTCTATGATTAGCTTTGCCTGTTTTCCACTATCATCTTTAAACACATAAGAAAACTCGTATGGCAATTTCTTTATGACCTTTGGTTTATCAGTTTGAATGCTTTCAAAAATATTTAGTTGGTTAAGTGCCAGCAATTTTTCTTTATTCCATTCTCTTTCGACTTCTTCTATTTTTAAATCTACAATCTCTTTAGGTTTGAAAACCGCTAACGAAGTCATTAACTCTTTATCTTTTGATTCTGCTATTAAAGTAGTTAGGCTAGTATAAACTTTATTTAGCACAATTTTTCTACGTTCTTCCCAACTTCCACCATCGGGCTCAATTGAATCCAATATGTCAATTTGAGTATCGTGAGAGTAAGGCCTGTAACTTTCTGGTCGAAAGTCTTCTGTGTTTTTGACTAAATCAAGTTCAATCCATTGATATTTACTATACTGTTCTACGTAAGCTTTTTTTCTAAATTGAACAGGATAAATTCTTATCCAGCGACCATCTTTCAAAAAGCCTGCTGTGCAGACCAGCTCTTCATACTTAGTAGAGAGTGTGGGATAGGTTTTTACAGTTATTAATACCTTTGTCAAAGCCATCAAATATGTTTTAATTCATATTTCCAGTCAGGTAAAAAAGTTATTGCTTCACTTAAATGTTTGCGGTGACATTGACAAATATTGGCTTCAAAACAAGTTAGGGCAATTCTTTTCTTTTCAACTAAAAGTTTTAAAATCTGGTTTTGAGATACGATAGTTTGAGAAAGCGTTTTATCTTTATAAGAATCGAACAAAATATCGTAATCTTTTTGAGTAATCAACTCTTTTCTTTCTTCTGACTGAATTCCAAGTTCAGCAAAATGTCTATAATCGATGTTGATGCTATTGCAGTAATTAATAAGTTGGCTTTTAGAAAATCCATATTTCTGGCTTAAAGGATTATTTCTAACATCAACCAAGACTTTTATGTCATTTTTTAAAAGTTTATTTAGATACGCTTCAAGAGAAATGCCCTCATAACCAATTGTAAATAAAATAGTGCTATTTAGGGATATTTTTTTTGCAATTACTTTCTCCATTTGATCCTTGTTCAAGAGCCTTTCAGCCGTAACACTGTTAATAGCATAATACGGATAATGAATGTATGTATATTTCATCAAGGCATCCGCATTTTGATTTCTAAATAACAAAGTAATTTGATTAACAAGTTCCCTGTCTTTCTTATTAAGTTCTGTTAAGTAATTTCTTTTATCTTTTTTTTCAAATGAACTATTGTCGTCAATTACAAAACCTTGATTAGACATTGCAACGAGATCAGCATTTAGTGAGTATGAATAAGAACCATATTTATATGGTATAAAATCATATATAGGCTTCAATTGCCTTTGACTTATAATAAATAAAATCTTTTGAAGATTAATTTTTGGTAGCCTGTCTCCAAAAACCTGTAGTACTGCTAAGATCAATTTTCTCCTATAAAACAAAACAGTGATATTTAACTGTAACTAATGCATAAGAATGATGCAAAATACTAAATATTTTAGTCATGACAATAATTTAAACATTTATCGTTCTTCCATAATACCTATCTATTAAAAAATCCTCCTTGCAAAACTCTCTCCCTCCATTTGGATGGCGTCCTCACAATCCACTATTAAGTCGGTGAGCACACAGGCCAGGAACATGGCACTCACGGCTAGTGGTTGGCTTGTGAGAGAAAACGAACACCTACGCTGGCTGGAATTAGTAGGCGTATTCATTTGTGATGGCTGTGAGATATTCTAATGTAGAATATTCTCTTTTATTTTTCCAGTCACAAGCAAATATCTGAATATCAAAAGGTTCATTAAAATCTTCGGTGAGTTTCATGCCAACTTGAAAATTATTCCCATATAGGCTTACTATAGCCATCATACAAGATTCTACCTTATGAAGAATAATATAATGAGCATCTGGGTCTATAAGTGGTATTGGAGTAACTTTTTCTTTTAAAAGTTTTGCAAATGTATTTTCACCACCATTTATTATCCAATTTCTTATACCATCAAAATTTTTCGATAAAACGAAATTTTTATCCGTGAAAAAAGTTAAGCAGTTAAATGCAATTTTACAATATACACGCAATGTATCAATGATATCAATAGTGAAGGATTGGTGACTGGTAATTTGACTACTTTTATGTATGTAATTTAAATTTTCATCTATCTTAATACTATTAAAAATCAACTTTGCTTTTTTGCTTAAATCATCCGCAATGGTATCCTTATTCTTACCTAAGTACCATGTGTCTTTATGTATACCAAAAAGAATTTCTCCTATTTGCAATTTATTATCAACTAATGATGAATATTTGCCAGAGTAATTCTGAAGGTCTTGCTTAAAGCCTGCTAAAACTTCGCCTACGTTTTCTGTAGGGAAAATTGTAAGGCTCATCTCGTTAGTTGGAAGTAATCTTATTTGATTGATTATATAAGGCTTTCCTTTTTGAATATATCCTAATGATGGAAAGGTCTTTTCTTTATTATCAAACATTATGTGAATTTCAGATTTACTTTCTTTTTTAGCAGATGCCGATCCTCTCTTACCTGGACCAATAAATTGCCTTGGTATTGATACAAAAGAATTTCTAATAAATCGCTGCTCGATTTTTGAAAATATGTTATTAAATTCATCGCTTACTATTCCGATCTCCAGCTTTTTTATACCTCCGATTCCTGCTGGAATAATATGCTCCTGAGTTATAAAGTGTAAACCTTCTTTTTCTCCAAAATATATACATGGATTCATAATCTGAATACTAATTTAATTTATTTCCCTCCACAATCTTTATCTCGTCCTCACTCAACCCATACAATTCATAAACAAGTGCACCAATCTTCCGCACTAGTGGTTCATTATAATCGCTTTTTTTGTAAGAAATAATTTGTTCAGCAAATCTTTCTACAAGTTCTTTAATTATTATATAAGCTTCTTGCCCGGAATTCATTAAATGGATGGTTTGATACAGGTAGTCTACGATCGTAGCTATCAAATGTAGGAAATCTACACAAGCCTACTCTGCAATCTACCAATAAGTAAATAAAAATTTACCGTATTCACCGCATAACCTCCTAATTTTGTAAGATAATTTCCGTATTACACACATACATTTCTTCACCTGCGAATTCAAGTGATAAGGGTAACCAATGCCCGGTACGCCACGTTTATTTTTAATAATGTACAGTGTAAACCTTCAGGAAAGAGGTATATTTTTTATAATTGCACAGTGCCCGTGTACACGCTGTCTGCAGCATCCTTTTCATCATTGCTTAAAAACCCTATCCATGTTTCCACAGCCAAGCCTGCAACACCGCCAACGGGTAAGTTGCCACTTCCTGATGCCCTTGTGCCACCGCTAAGACTATACACTACCTTATTTTCACCGGGAAAGTAAGCCACTAACACTGCCTGGTCCGTTTCCTTTGCCGTGCCGGTGCAGCTATTGTTTGTCCAGGTAAACTGTATGTTGCGCGCACTGCCAACAGCGGCCGTAGCATTCTCCACCCCAGGCAGTGCACCTTTGGATATTAAAACTTTTGCATAGCTGATAGCAGGGCCATTATTTGTGGTAATGATAGCCAGGTTCATCACAGCGCTGGCAGCCCTGTTGTGGCCGGAGCCCGTGTGCCCGTGAGCAGGAAACGTTTTACCAAAAAATCCTGTTCCCTTAAACGGATTCAGGAAGCTGTTGCACACCGCTATCTTATTTCTTTGCTCTGTTCTTTTAGGCGTAGCGTGTACTGTGCCTGTACTTTTTGCACTGCGTATAACGTCCACACCATAACGGTTGTAGCCGGTTATAGTGCCCACCCGGCCTTTAATGCCGCCGAGAATGCCATTAGGAATTGTTGCCATGATTTAATTATTTTATTTAAAGTTTGTAATTCCTTATCTATGCTGTTTTAACCCGGTCTCGCGTATTGATTTTATCATTACCCTCTAATCACCGGTGCATCACCATAATTGTTATGTAAATACCCGTTGATTTATGGTTCTTCGCTCCTTTCCACCGAACAGCTACCGAACAAGTGCCGAACAACTATTACAGATGTTGTAAACAGGTACTCCTCCAGGTTATTCTTTGGTATAACGAGGGCCGGAGAAACGTATTGTGTATCCGGCAAGGATTAAATGGAACAGCTACAGAGTAGATGCCTGAAAGCAGTTTGCGAATACTTTTAGGAGAGTTTGAATATTATGCAATTACTATACCTGTGTTTACCCGTGCCTTGCTGCACACGGCTATATAAGCAGGTCAGCAAAGCGTCAATTGAAAGACTGCTTAAACGCTAAAGGTGAAAGTTTTGTTTTCGTTTTGAACAACTTACTGAAAGATTGCGGATGTTCAAAGCCCAGTTCGTAGGCAATCTCGCTGACTGATAAAGCAGTAGTTGATAATTTTTCTTTGGCTTTTTCTATCAGTTTACCATGAATATGCTGCTGTGTGTTTTGGCCTGTAAGCGTTTTGAGCAGACCTCTTAAATAATTAGCTGACACGTTTAATTTTTCAGAGATATACTGAACAGTTGGCAATCCTTTCCGGATCAAATCATCGCTGTTAAAATAATCTGTAAGTAATTCCTCAAGCCTGTTTAAAATGCTGTGATTGGTTATTTTACGTGTAATGAACTGGCGCTGGTAAAATCGCTCCGCATAATTCAGCAACGTTTCAATCTGCGAAATAATTATGCTTTGACTAAACTTATCAATGTTAGAATGGTATTCCTGCTGAATGTGTTGGATAATAGAGTTGACTGTTGCTTCTTCTTTTTCCGAAAGAAATAATGCCTCATTTACTGCATAGTTAAAGTATTCATACTGCTTAATGTTTTTTGCTAATGATGTGTTCCAGAAAAAGTCAGGATGTATCAATAAAATCCAGCCGGAAGGTTTTGATGTTTCATCATCACTTCCTTTAACCCGGTTAAACACCTGATTAGGCGCAATAAAATACATAACACCCTCATCAAAATCATATTCCTGTTGCCCGTATTTCATTTTGCCAGTTACGCCGCGCTTTACAGAAATGGAATAGAAATCGAATATTACACCTGCCGGGTTATCATCAGGCAGTTCTTCCATTTTGGAATAATCCACCACGCCAATAAGCGGATGTTCACGCTGGGGTAATCTCCGCAACCTGTGAAATTCCGTTATTGTTTTTATTCTTAGCGGTTTTGTGTTTCCCATGTTTTGAATAATTTTATAAAAGTGTTCCGCCCGATACTTCAATACGTTGCCCGTTTATCCACTTCGCATCTTCCGTACATAAGAAGGCAACTACGCTGCCAATATCATCCGGCAAACCAACACGGCCTAAAGCTGTTATGCCTGCTACCTGTGCGCTCAACTCCTTGTTATCTCTCACATGCCCACCACCGAAATCAGTGGCAATAGCTCCGGGAGCTACTACGTTTGCTGCGATCTGGCGTGCACCTAATTCTTTTGCAAGGTATCGTGTAAGCACTTCAACAGCGCCTTTCATAGAAGCATAAGCTGAAGAACCGGGAAATGAAAAGCGTGCAAGCCCTGATGATATATTTATAATACGTCCGCCGTCATTCATTAATGGCAATGCTTTTTGTGTAATAAAGAATACACCTTTATAATGAATATTCAACGCCGTATCAAATTGTTCTTCTGTAGTTTCTGCAAAAGGAGCATACAGTGCGGTGCCAGCATTGTTAATTAAAAAATCAAAACGCTCTGTATTACAAGTTTTATTTAACGCATCTTTTACCTGTAAATAAAAAGCATCAAAATTTTTTATATTCCCGGCATCCAATTGAAGGGCTGCCGCTTTGCGACCGGCTTGTTCAATTTCTGCAACTACTGCAAGTGCTTCCTCTTTTTTACTGTTATAAGTAAGTATTACATCAATGCCTTTCCTGGCAAGATTTATTGCCATATCTTTTCCCAATCCACGGCTGCCGCCTGTTACCAATGCGATTTTATTTGTGCTCATGTTATTTATTTAATGAATTAATTAATTATTGTTGATTATAAACTGCTGCAAACTCCTTTGCAAAATCAGTCAGTTTTACTTTGCCAAATGTTGGTTTATGCTGATTATAGTCATCATATAAATTGTTGCGTCTTCCAATATTCATCTCTACATACCCTTTTGCCGCTTCCGGGTTAAAGCCTGCGGATATTAAACTATTCAAAAACTGTTCATCAGGAACAACAACCCATTTTACCCCGGATTTACCAACAGCTTCACCTAAAATCTTTGCTACTTCATCAGGTGATATTTCATCACTTGCTATGTAGCGAACGATTCTTCCTTCAAATGGTTTTTCCATTTCTTCCGCAATAATTGCTGCAATATCGAAAGGAGAAACCCACGGTTCTTTTTCATCACCACCATAATTTTGAAAGATGGCCTTCTGTGCTTTTATAGTAGGTATAAATGCAAACATGTTATAGTAGAAACCAACAGGTCGCATAAATTTGATGGCAATGTCATCCGGTAACTGCTTCAGCATGTTTTCTATATGATGATGAATATTTAACATGCCAACACCTTTATCCGTATGTGCGCCAATGCTGCTTAAATGTATAATGCGTTTTATGCCTGATTGCTGAACAGCCCTTACATAATTGTTTGCAATACTTGTCCAATAAGCTTCAATGTTCAAATTCTTATCGAAGAAGTTAAATGGCGGTTCCATAAGATAAACAATATCCGCACCTTTGAATGCGGCAGTAAGAAAGGCAACGTTATCAATTGAACCTATTGCTGCTTTTGCTCCCAATGTTTCAATATCTTTTTGCTTATCAGCTTTGCTGCTGATTACGGTTACCGAATGCTTATTCTTTACCAATGCTTCTGCAAGTGGTTTACTGATGTGCCCTAATGAGCCGGTGAGAACGATATTCATAATATAAATTTTATGCGAAGTTGCGACATGTATACAAAGCATATTTATCCAAAACGCTTTTTGTTGTAGTCAAAACAAAATTTTATTAAGTTGACTTGAAAATAATGACTGAGAATACATTGACGATTTAGCAATAATCTCTTGTCGAAGCATGTTATTACAAAATCAGTTAAACGACTGCCGGAATTCCAACGGTGACAAATTTGTTTTTGTCTTGAAAAACTTACTGAAAGATTGAGGATGTTCGAAGCCTAATTCGTAAGCAACTTCACTTACAGACGAATTGGTTGAAGATAATTTTTCTTTTGCTTTTTCAACGAGCTTGTTGTGGATATGCTGCTGTGCATTTTGCCCGGTAAGCGAACGTAACATGTCACTTAAATAACTGGATGAAATATGTAATTCTTCAGAAAGATAGTGAACCGTAGGTATGCCACTGCGCAAAGATGTTTCATTGTTGAAGTAATCAGCTAATAGATCTTCGAGCTTTTCCAGCAGGTTACTGCTTACTGCTTTGCGTGTAAGAAACTGGCGCTTATAGAAACGGTTCGAGTAATTGAGCAACAGGTCAATTTGAGCAATGATAACATCCTGGCTGAAATCATCTATGCGGCTGTTGAGTTCCTTCTCAATAATTTTAAAAAGAGAAATAACTGTTTCCTTTTCTTCATCAGATAAATGCAGTGCTTCGTTGGCTGAATAGGAGAAGAAACCGTATTGCCTGATTTTCTTAGCCAAAGGATAGCCGAGCAAAAAATCAGGATGTACCAGCAACGTATATAACGAACATTCACTCACATCATCGTTGTTATCGCTGGCGTTAGCCATGAGCTGATTGGGAGAGGCGAACAATAAACCTCCTTCATCAAAATCATAATAATGTTGTCCGTATTTTAATTTGCCACCGAGTCTTGGTTTGTATGATATTTTATAAAAACCAAGCACATGCGTACCGGAAGGTGCATGAATTGCAAGCTCACTATTGGAGCCATTAATTAAACTGATAAGCGGATGCCTGGGCTTTACCAAACCAAACGCCCGGTGTGCATCTGAAATAGAATCAAACTTATAAATCAGACTTTCTTCTTTTTTCATTAGTGATATATATACGAGTGATTAACAAAGATTGAATATCAGGTATTGGTAATCTCTTATCAAATCTATTCTTTACTTTTTATTTTGCCTCTCCCTGCGCTGAATTTGAAAGGGCTTCCCAGGCTTCCCAGGTTTGCAGCCGTTCAGTATAGGCTTTACGCACCCACGGTAAATTATGGCTGCCTAAGAAAAACCTCAGTGGTGGATTTTCTGCGTCCACTACAGCAAAAAGTGCTTCAGGTGTAGCGTTTGGATCACCTCTTTCCAGGGTTCGCAAGCCATCACTAAACTGCTTCTTAAAATCTGTATAAATATCAAGATCAGATGCAAACTTTAAAGACGCCGGGCTTCCAAATTCGGTGGCATAAGCACCCGGTTCAATAATTGTTACTTTGATGCCGAACTGCTTTATCTCAGCAGCCAGGCTTTCATGGATGGCTTCAAAAGCCCACTTCGAAGAACAGTAATAACCAATAACCGGCATGGTCACATGGCCAAGATTGCTGGAAGTGCCTAATATGTGACCGCTGCCTTGTTTGCGCAATAATGGAAGCGCTGCTTTAATGACCGACAGCGTGCCGAAAATATTTGTTTCATACATGGCTTTTACTTCATCTGCACTGGCTTCTTCAATAGTACCTACCAACGAATAACCGGCGTTATTTAAAACAATGTCCAGCCTGCCAAAGTGAGCGTACGCTTGTTCAACAGCACTCTTTACCTGTTCAGGCTTTGTTACATCAAGCTCTAAAGTCAAAACATTAGAACCGTATTTTTCTTTTAAGTCCGCAATGCTTTCAAGTTTGCGTGCAGTGGCTGCAATTTTATCGCCGCGGTTAAGTGCTGCTTCAGCCCAAACGCGTCCGAATCCGCGGGAAGTCCCTGTAATGAACCAAACTTTTTCAGCTGCTTTAAAATTTGATGCAGTGACAACGCCCCCGTTTTTATTCTGTCGTGCCATAAATTATATTTTGATTACTATACAAAGATCAGCGCAAACTGTTTGATGCTTGTAGTGTAACTGAGGAATTTTGTAGGCTAAATGAGAATGATATTTGCCTGATTATTTTAATAAATGTGGATGTTAGTTAAACGACTATCTGAACTCCAAGGTGATAAATAGTTTTTTCTTTAAACAACTTGCTGAATGATCGCAGGTATTCAAAACTTAATCCACTTCGTTGAACGTATCAAAATCAGACTCCACTCCCTGCAGGTATTTTGCTATCCCCTAAGATGCTACGATAAAATTTTTCAAACACGTTTACAGCTATCCCATCACAAAATATTCTGTAGCGAGGAGTTGTGCAGCAGCATTGATCTCTTCTATTTTAATTTTAAAGTCAATGGTGTTAATTGTGCTGTAATTTATTACCAGTTGAACCCGCTGGCTTTCCACCTCTTGCTTCGTAGCAAACATGGAAAGGTCAAGCGTTCGAAATGCTTCCAGGTACTTTTTTTCAGGATACATTAATTGAGTATTAAGTGATCAGACAGAGGCATTAATTATCCTTTTCGGTTAATTGTTTTATTACAATCATATCTTCATAGAGGCTGATATAATCATTGCAGGCAAAGTTACACGAAATATTTCGTAGATTGTCTGATCATTTAGAATGGTTGTTGCTGCCTGCCGGTAAAAGCATTTCTAGTGCTCATAAGTAGAGATCATACTTCGAACCTCGTTGCTTAAAAGGCGCTACTCATTTTTAAATAACTTGTTTTTAATGGCATACTTAACGAGGCCGGCAACATTTTTAGAGTTTGTTTTTTCTATAAGCCTGCCGCGATAATCTTCAACTGTTCGTATGCCTATGCGCAGTTTTTTTGCTATGTCCGCACTCTTCATTTCGTCGCAAACCAGTCTTAGTATCTGGAGCTCCTTAACGTTTAGTTCCATACGCCTTGGCAAATTAGCAGGGTCAACAGAATGAGCGTGTAATTTTTTTAATTTCGCTTGTATGGTTCTGCAAAAATAATTCTGGTTATTATGGGCAGCCTGTATAGCAGTAATCATTTCATCTTTGCTGCAATCTTTAAGAATATAGACCCCCGCCCCGGCCTCACACATCTCGTAAATAAGTTCTGCTTCATCAAAAGTGCTCAGTGCAACAATCCCTATCCCCGGAAACTCTTTTTTAATTTTTCTGGTCGCTTCCACACCATCCATCACCGGCATTTTTACATCCGTAACCACCACGTCAGGTTTTAAGCGACGGGTAAACTCCACAAGCTCAGCTCCATTTTTGGCTTCTGCTATTATATTAATTTCTGTTATTCTGCTAAACATTACATTGAACCCATCGCGGATAAGCTGGTGATCATCTGCGATTATTATTTCGATTGGGCGATAGCTGGTCAAAGTGATAGGGGTATTTCAAACTGGTAAATAGTGCCTTTATTTTTATCGGATTCTATAAACATTTGCCCGTTGATGATTTCTGTCCTTCTGAGTAAACTTCTTTAACCCAAATCCTACATTTTCTGCTCGTTCTTTTTCCATATCAAAACCAATACCGTTATCCGCCACACGCAGCAGGAGATTGGCTTTGACAACTTTCATCTCCAGCTGTAATTCCGTAGCATGGGCGTGTTTTAAAGCATTCTGAATAATCTCCTGAATAATTCGATAAGTGTTGATAGCGGTGTACTCATCAAGTGAAGGAGTATCAATGCACGAAAAATAAAAATTAATTGAAGAATTTTCTTTCAACAGGTCTATATATTGCTTAACGGCCGGTGCTAGGCCCTTCCTTAACAATGAATCCGGCATGAGGTTAAATGATATTTCTCTTAACCGCTGCATGATATCAGTGATGTGCTCATTCGTTTTTGTTACCTGTATTTTATCCTGCTCATCAGTAAGTTCAAAGCTGTTTATTTTCATCTTTACTGCAGATAGCATAGGAGCCAGCTCATCATGCAGGTCTGCTGCTATCCTCGACCTTTCTCTTTCTATTTGCGCAATTTCATCTGCGATGCCTTTTGTGTGCAGGCGGATACTTTTTTGCTGCCGGCGAAAGATGGCAATAAAAAAATATACAATAATAAACGCCAGTACACAGGCGATTATCAAAACGGCAATAAATAAGGTATTTTCTTTGGCATCCATAAAACCGCTAAGGCGTAAATGATATTAGTAAAAAGATTAACATAAACTACGATAACATCCACCCGCAATAAAAAAGAATCATTGATATCAAGGCCATACCACCAAAAAGCAAACGTTAATACATCGACTGTAAAGTAAAAAATAAATGCAACGCATAATAAAAAAGTTGCATTCTTTACAATTTTTCCACTTGTTCCAATTAAGTTATTAATACATTCAAGACTAAGAATTATAGTTACAACAGAATAAATAATAGTAAAAAAAACGTTTAAATAGAAAATACTACTTATAATAAAATTTTGAACGAACCAGATAATCGTATATGCTCCGGTTATGAATAAAAAAATATGATTTCGTCTTTTTAATAACCCAAAATTTTTAAACTGGAAGAGAATCAATATAGATTCCAATAACATATAAATATTATTATTTACAGAACTGCTGTAATTAAACTCAAAAAAAACTGCACTTAGAATTTCGTTAAGACAGGCAGCCCAGATACATATTAAAATCGGATAAAACTGCTTATGAATCTTTTTAAAGCGAACAATACCTAGGATGCCTGCAATGCAAATGCTGCAGTCAAATACATTCAATAATAAAATTGATGGCATCAATCAAAGATACCTAAATCAAGGGTTCAATGCAGAAGGCGGCGGGCAGTGCGGCGGACATCTTAATCCCACCTCAACTATTGGTGGATCGTCAGTTCCTTCATTAGTCTCTAAGTTTTTCGGGGTTGCATCTGAACTTTGTGGTAACAGGTCTTCATTATTGGCATCTACACCGACTATGATGCTGTGGATGCTTAGATCATCATTCATGCCGTAGTAAATGCGTATGCTTTCGCATCCTTGTTGATCAAGCACTGCCTGAAACGCATCTTTGTCAAATGTTTCGCTGATGGCAAGGATATTTTTACCTTGAAATCCGGGTGCTAAAATGTTGTCTTTTTGTGCCCTGTACAATGTAGTCATTGTAACAGCCTCTAGTAATGTAATTAAGTTGTTCATAAATGGTTTTCGCCGAATATGAAGTATTCAAATGATAAAAAACCCCGTAGAAATACGGTTTATTTTTTGGAGCGGTGACAAATAAGAAAAATCATTCTTTTTGATACCTCACATAGGAGAATAATAATAAACCGTATAAACCGCAATACATGTTCATATAGGTTGGGCTACTCTTGCATTTGCTTTGCTTAAGGCAGCCAAATAATAACATCCTGTTTTTATAAAAAGCGACTAACCGCCCTCAACACCTACAGGGCTGCAAAAAACCTCAAATTAACCCATTGTAACTACGTCAAGCTTTAACGTATGCCATTATTCAGAATTTCCGGAGTTTGGAAAGATTTTCAAAACGTTATAACGCATTATGCCTTCCATACAGTGAGTATACACAGTGTCCTTACAGCCACAAAAAAAACAAAGGCAGAGGCCATTGGATTGTTAGAGACAGAGGGTAACGACGCTACCACGTGGATATGAGACTATTCAACAGCGGGCTGGACAGAAGGTCAGGCAGTAGAAGTGGTAAACAGTTTAAAAGGCAAATATCTGAGGTCTGATCCGGATAATAAGCTAACGGATAACCTTGGCCATTTGCCCGACTATGACTGGATATTTTGATGACTGCCTGAAGTGATCAAATTGATTTTAATTTTTGCGTTTAATAGTGTTTAAATGGTAGGAATGAAGCCACCGGAAGGTGGCTTTTTTAAATGCGACGGTAAAAGAGCATTCCCAATTATAAGATGCAATTAATTTTTTATCACTTGCACTGCTCCTGCGGCTGATCTTATTCATTGGCCATACAAAGAATAGTATCCTCTATTATTGAAGAGCCATGCGGGCCTTTATATACTGGTTTCGCTTTGGATTAGAATAACACTGCCTGAGTGCACCATGCATTGAATGATTAATGAAATATAAAAACAATACCTACTTGTAAGACACGTTATCGTCATAACATCTTTTCCGCATATCAGAGCTGTTATTTTTCTGATAACATACCTTGTAAGAGTAGCTCCGCCATACCAAATTCACCTTTTCCATTTAGAAATTCGGGGTGGGGTGTCCAGTTGGGATGATGGAAGATAGAAGTCGAATCTCCATAAAGCAGGCCTGCAAATGTCTCTCCTACAATTCTTCCGCCTACATAGCCCAGACGTATTGTTGTAGTATCATCTATATATTGTTGTTGGGCTTCGGCAAGTATATAAAACCAAAGTGGCGCATTACCTGCAAAATTTGGCGATATATTAGTAATAGATTTTTTCTCATCTGTGTTGGCTTTACCAACCAGTAATTTTTCATCGGGTATAGGTTCTTGACCCATTGCCCGGGCAACAGCCTGACCAGATGGTAACTCCAATTTAAGCCCACGTCTTAAATTTAAAAGAGCAAGTGAAGGCGGTGTTTCCCCAGTGATAGGTCTTGGCAGGTTAGATAAAGGGTTTACCAATGAAGTGTCAATTTTATAGGCAGGTTGTATGCGCTGGGCCGAAAACTGATCATGTGGATTACCAAAATCAAAAAACAAACGCCAATCGATAGCAAACGTTTTGTCAAATTCACCAAAAGCTTGCAGATTGGGGAATACAGGTAATCTAGGATCGATGCCCCCACTATTTGTATTAGCATTAAGCCTATAAATTGGACGTACCATAGAATGTCCAAAACGGTAGGCTGCTACAGAGAACTCCACAGGTATAAATGGTTCATTCCGGTATTGATAAAAAAGAAGATTTGGCTTATCCTTTAATATGCTTGATTTTTTATTAAGGTGTGGTAAGATAGTGAATAGCATGGTCTCACCAATGATAGTTTTTAAAAAATCATTGATCACTACCCACTGGTAATGAAACTGAACTGACTGCCGTATAGAATCGAAATCTGTTTTAAAGCCATTTGCCTTGTGAAAATTAACCATCCTGTTATGAAACCTTAGGAATAAGCCCTGCAGTTGAGAAACGATAACATTCTCGTCATTTCGTTTATCGCCAATGAGAGCAAATTTTCTACCTGCGGCCGAAGTGCGTGGAAGATCTTTTGTATCAGTATCATTATCATTACCTGTTAATGGATTTCCTAATAACATTTTTATCGTTCCATCACTTTGGAAATCGTAGAGATAAGGTTGATCGTCTGGTCCGCGACCATACACGTTATCAAGATCAAATTTCGGAGTTCTGAAATCCACAATCGCATCAGGATCGCTTTTTTGCTGGGCCAAAGTTGATGGATCAAAAGTCAGATCGTGATCAATGAATTGCCCTAAATAAGTATAACCCGCGCTAATACCGCTGTTCTCTTCATCATCTCCGGGGTTTTTTGTTTCGGGGTCCGGAGCATCAGGTGCGGCAGTCATGCCACCATTCCCGGTATCAATTCGGGCAAGTGCTGTTAAATCTGATTCGGAATGTACTGCCGGTGTTAAATGACGAAACATTCGCCCGAAGCGACCTTCAAACCGTGGACTAATAGGAATATGATTTAGCCCGCGTACGATCCCGTGTTTACCAAATGGTTTTCTTACTTCTTTCATGGTGAATAATTTAATAATTAATATAATTGTAAATGAAAATTCACTGTCCCTGCTAATGGGATATTGGGTTTGGCTTTTGGTGATTTCCTATGGCTATAACTATGTCATGCCGCTAATTATCCTTTAAGAAATAGAATATTACCTTTAATAACGACTTTTTATACGACATCGGTACTAGCAATAAAGTCAAATAGTCGAGTAAGTTTACACACGTATAAAATACTACCCTCTTTTATTTCATCATTTTACTACACTATATGACTGTTGATAATATAGTAAATGTAGAAGCTTTTTATTCTTAAAGTTCCCGTATTTATACGGTATATTTTTAGAAGATAAATGAGCGGATTGTATTATTAAAATTCATTTCTAACTGCTTAAAGCAATTAAACGTTGTAACTTTTTTTTATGTTCTTATATATGGAATTCAAAGTAAAGTTTACTACAAAAACTCAGTTTATCTATTTGAAGATATCGGGTTCTGCGTTGCTGCTTTAGCTGTTTAATATTAATATCTCTAATAGAATTTCTAAATATGTAAAAAATATAACTCCTAATTTCTGCGGTGAATGATTTTATAAGATAATAATCTGCTTCAGAGAGGCGTTATAACTGGAATCCTTTATTGATAAACCATATTTAATTAGTATCATCTTATGAACTTCTCCAACTTAATTTTCCGGCTGAGACAATATGTGCCCTACCATTTGCCGGTTGGTAATAAAACTTATGAGCTTAAATTATTAAATCACTTTCAGAAGCAAAGGGAAAGATTTATAGAACGAATAGCCGGATGGAGTATTAAAGAAATAGATCAAAGGCTTAGCGAATATCAAGAAGAAATATTTGTTGCCAAGGCAGAAAAAGATACAGTAATGTTGCAAATTTTAGAAGAAAAACTCTCCCAGTTCTATGAAGCCCGCAATCGAATAGGTAGCCGCCAATAAGTAACTAACCAAATATTTTTATATCAAGTTCATAGCCTGAACCCTTTTACTTTATCACTTCTTACTTGTTTCTTTTCGAGCAAGGGTTTTTCTGCTTTCATTTTGTGCTCTTCCATTTTTATGACAGGTGCTTCTTTCACATTCAATTCATCATCTTTACCACCATGTTGTTTCATTTGATTCGCCTGAATCTGAATGGAAATCTCTCTTTCTAATTTCTGTACTTCTTTTTTAAGCTGAAAAAGATCTGGTTCACTTTCAAAAGGCTTTGCGATGATCTTTTCTATCATGGGAATATTGCGTTCGATCTCCTGCAGATTTTTCTGGTATTTTTCTTTAAGGCTTTCCACGCGGTCTATCGCGTTTAGAAAATACCGGGCTGCAACTTTTGGATTATCTATATTTATAAACCCATTGTTCCAGGTGTATTTAATGCCGGTATCATTACTTTGTGCATAATATATATTTTTGTTTATTGTGCTAAACATTCCTTTTTCTTCCCATGTTTCCGGCTGGCTCCTTATCAGGAGATTAAAACCATAAAGGCTTCCGATATTTATAACATCATCCTCAGCTGCACCGGGCTTCCAATTGGCGGATAGCTTAATAAGATGCTGCCCTATCTCTTCTGCGTCAGCAGAATTGAAATGAAATAGTTGAACAGGATTCAATTTAGTTCCATCCTTATCAAACTGTAACTGTAATTTATAACTGCGTGCATCCAATATTAGCTTTCCGAGCATCGCGTGGCAAAGAGTTTTGTCATCCATCATCTTCTCCAGTTGAAACCTGGATCTGATGATTTCTTTATGATGCGCATTCCTGAGGCTTTCCAGCACGGCTATCTTTTTTTCCATCTTTGATTTTTCCAGCAGCGATGTGTCGCCGGAAAGAATGGCGATATATTCTGAAAAATTCATCCCGGTGTTTTCATTCATTGCGCCTTCATCAATGGTACGTACATTGAGCTGGCAGTTCTTCATCTGGCTGATAAACGTTTGCTTATTCTTTAGCAGGTTAAATTTATAATTGTCCAGTGATTGCTCCACTGCATAGATGTAATTCTTTACCTGGTTATTGTACTCATTTTTTGCCAACATATTTCCCTGCCTTGCACCCCGACCGTTCCTTTGTTCCAGTTCTGAAGGCTTCCATGGGATATCAAGGTGATGCATCGCAATCACTTTTTGCTGAACGTTCAGTCCTGTGCCGGCTTTATCCGTGCTGCCTATAAGTACCCGTATTTCCCCGGAATTCATTTTTCTAAATAGCTCCGGCTTTTGCCTGTCTGACCAGTCATGTATAAAACTGATATAGTGCGTAGGTATAGAGAAATCCTGTGTAAGCTTGTTCTTCAAAGCATCGTACACATTAAAAGCATCCGTTTTTGGAGTACCAATATCACTAAAGATAATCTGCGTACCCCGGTGCCCTTCACTCAGACGATACAATTCTGCAACTTTCCTTGCACAAACATTTACTTTATTATTGGGATGATCTTCATAGATAAAGGAATTGATCAGCCGCATGTCTGCAGCCATCTTCTTTGCATAATTCGTTGCTATGAGCATCCGTCCCTTGTCTTCTTCTTTGGTTAAAGGCGCCCTGCCTATCAATGTACCATCGCCTGTTTTGGCAAAGGCCATCAACTTTTTAATAAAATCTTGTTGATCCGGAGTAGGAGGTATGTTGACCAGTTGTTCATCTATCTCAGGTTTGTCCAGGCGAATATGTTTGGCCGTTTTATAATCGGTGATCTCATTGTAAAACAATGCGAGCTCCGGCACCTTTATAAAATGCCTGAACCGTTCTTTGCCTATGATCTCATTGGTAATGGAAAATTCGAAGTCAATCGTCTTTCGGGCAAACACCGCAGCCCACGCATCAAAGTTTTCGATTTGTTGCCGTTGCATTTCATGTGGGCGCAGGTATTTAAATAACAAATACATCTCTGTCAGGCTGTTGGAAATCGGTGTGCCTGATAAAAAAGTTACGCATAGGTCGCTGTTGAACTTATCCTGCAGGGTTCTAACTGCGAATAGCATATTCAAAGCTTTCTGGCTTCCCTGCATGTTGCCTAACCCGGCAACCCTGTCGTGCCTTGTGGTAAATGTGAGGTTTTTAAATTTGTGCGATTCATCTACAAAAAGATGATCTACTCCCAGGTCTTTGAAATGGATACCTGCATCTTTCTTTTGTTCAATATCCCGCAGCAGGGAAGCAAGCTTTATCTGCACGTTATTTTTACGTATCTCCAGTCCCTTCAGCATTCGCCTCGATAGTTCACCACCCACATCTTTGATGGCATGAAGGTCTTTTTCGACATTCTCCAGTTCCGCCTTGAATAATTGTTTTTGTATTTCAGCAGACTGAGGAATTCTTCCAAACTGATTATGCGTGAGGATGATACAATCCCAGTTGTTGTTTTTTATTTCATAAGATAGCCTTATTCTTTTGGCCGGAGTAAAATCATTTTCTCCCGGGGCCAAAACTTTTGCATTGGGATAGGCGGTGCGGAAGGTATCCCTTATTTGATTTACGTTAGCTTTCAGCGCCAAGATCATAGGTTTGTTCACAATACCCAGCCGCTTCATTTCATAGGCGGCAACAATCATAGTAAGTGTTTTGCCAAGGCCTACTTCATGATCTATCAGTGCACCACGGTTTTGGACAATTCGCCAAACAGCATTCTTTTGAGAGCTGTATAAATCATCAATGCCAAGACCTTTTTTATCTAATCCCGGAAATTGTAAATGGCTGCCATCATATTCCCGCAGCACGTAACAATTGAAGGTATTATTATACAGGTTTTCCAGTTCTTTTTTATCATTCAGCGGCAACTCGCGTAGCCATCCGGTAAAGTTGTTCCTGATCCTTTCAATCTTTTGATGCGCCAGTTGAATAGCGTCATTATCCGGCACTCTGATTGTTTTATCGCCTCTATCAACTTCATAAGTATAGAAAGGCGTTGTATTTTCCAAAGCATGCTCCAGCAGAGTGGGACCGTAATAGGTTTTGCCGCTTTTTGTGATAATTGCATATTCCTGGCTGGTTTTTGCGTTGCTTCCTTCGGGCTTTACTTTAAAACTGTCTACTGAAGGAAAGTAATCCACTGTAGTATTCAGCTCAAAAAGATGAGTGGCAAAGCTGTCGTAGTAATCTTTTGGTATCCACCGTTCACCCAAATTAAAATCAAGAAGATCAAAGGGTATTTTTTCCGGCTGCACCTTTTCTACTGCCTGAAGGCTTCTTTGAACCTGTAAATTTTTGGGTTGTTTCTCTGCGGCTTCTTTTGCTATGTTTAGCTTGCTAACCACATTACCGCTTAGTAACTGGTCAACTGTTTCCCACATATTATTTACAGGGTTCAGATATACCTGGTTACCTAATTGTTGAATAGCATCCTCCTCATTAGTTCTAAGTGCAGAGGCAATAAATCCTATGTCCACAAACCCCTTATCATTAAGGCACCTTGCTAATGCTTCTGCGGGATTACCAGTATGAAACGCTTCATGTTTTTTTAAAAGAGATGCAGTAAGTAAATCTGCCTTATGATACGTGTTTCCTTCTTTCCTTTCCAGAGATGCCAGGATCAATTGGCCGAAGACCTCATCTTTACCGATGCGTTGTCTGTTTGGAATTGAATTAAGGAAGCCATATTCTTTTGTAAGATTTACGTAGGTATCATTTAACTGATTTCTTAATTGCGGGTATTCAACAGTGACTTCACGTTCTTTGGAGGCAAGTAATAAATATGCATCTCTTAGGCTGATATATTGACGGTAAAAATCAAGGTCTTTTCTTTCGTTAAGAGCAGGAATAAAAACAGGCCTTTTAGTTTCAGATGCAAGAAAAGAGACAAAGCCTACGCGATTATTATGAATGATAAGTGTTCCTTCTTTATAATCAGCATTGATATCAATCAATATATCCGGCTCTTCTTCATTTGATTGTAGCGGGATATGGAAGTCTCCATCACCCGCATTGAAATACTGATGCTGGTACTGCTGCAATGTATTTGCTAAACCAGCGAGCTCATGTTCGATAGCCGCTGCACTCATCCAGTTAGCCGGTAACTGCACCTCCTGAACATTGGAATATAGTTTATATACATATTGCCTGAACGTTGCGGACCGCGCTGCAACCAATACAATCGCTTCATGATCTTCCCTGTCTCTTGTTTTAATAATGTTGGCGATTCTTGCAGTTTGCTTTTGAACAATGGTGGCATCCAAGCTATTGATGTAATCCTGCGCCCTGTTAATATTTGTTACAGGCGACGTATCAAATAAACCCAATTGCATTGAATTATTGTGAACCGCTTTCTCCGGCATTGGCAGGTAAGTCAGTTGATGCTTTGCCGTAATGCTTTGGGCGTGAATTCGTAGATTGAATTTTTTTTTGTTAAAACGGTTATGTATTCCTTGTTGTATTGTAAACACCAGCCTCTCTTTAATTACGCTGATATCCCCGGTTTGCCATACTCTTTGATGCGCCTTACCATATTGGTTCCTGCCTCCTGAAATTTCATTTCCCAAAACAACATCAGGATGCTGATTAATAAAACCATTGACAGAATAAGTGCCGTACACATTATTTTGTTCCACTGTTTTTACCAACAGTTGTTCTACCGCGGACAAGGTTGTTTTCTCAGTGTTTTTCTGAACGATTAATAAGTGATTGGGCGCTTCAGTATTACCAGTATCCTTCATGAGGTTATCCGGCAGTACATTAAGGCTGATGAAATCTGCATGGTTAAACAAGTATTCCCTTGCTTTTTCATTGGAAGGACTATTTAAGAAAGCGTCCGTTGTAATATATGCCAGCACGCCGCCATCCCTTATTTTATCCAATCCCTTTGCAAAAAAATAATTATGAATTTTAGCAGATAACGCAGTGTCTTTATAATCATCATTAAATACAGGAAAATTACCAAAGGGAATATTTGATGCAATGAGATCAAACGTATTGTTATCTGCGTTTGAGGTGTTTTCAAAAGCCCTTATTTGAACGTTTACAGGTACAGGTAACCCACTCATGAAAGCCGTCATAATCCTGCCGGTAAGAATATCTTTTTCAACGGCCTCAATGTTCCCGATACGTGGAAACGCTTTTGCGGCCTGCGTAACAAACACGCCAGCACCGCTGCTTGGCTCATATAAACTGTGGGGATGTATCCCATTTTCTTTTAGCGTATTGAATACAGCTTGAGGAACAATGGATGGTGTATAAAACGCTGTGAGAACGCTGTTTTTGATAGAATCTGTTACTTCCTTGTATTCCTCTTTTGTAAAATGGATTTGCAGAAGATCATGCAATTGCCGGATTTGCGGATACAGGCTTAGATCTTCTTTTGATGCGTTGAGTTGTACCCACTCATCTTTTGAACCATTCGAAAAAAGAACGGCTTTAAGGCCCCCAAAGCCTGAATACTTTTCGAGGCTGTTTAGCTCAAAGTCAGAGAGCACTTGCCCTTCTTTCCATTCTAATGCTATTTTTATAGCTTGTATATTATCTTCAAGCTTTTGCCTGCTGTTGTAACTCATACCCCTTCATTTCACTCATTTTCTTTTCCTCATGGTATTCACTCACGCTTCCTGTAATAGCGGACAATAGTTCCCGGCTGTCTTCATTTTCTTCGCTAAAGTCAAAGGCATCAAATACAGGCTGGCAATAACTCACCAGGTTAATTACTTCATACTTCAACACACCGGCCTGTTGAAGATGGGCGTAGATATTTTCAAACTCGGTTGCAAGTACATTACTTATGTAATTATACTTTGATGGCCCCAGTTCCTGCATTAGTATAGTGATGCATCTTTCATCTAATATATAAGTAGGTTGTCTGGCTGATAGTTCATCCGGCAATGTATTTGAAGAAGCAATATTTATTATGTATTTCTTGAGCTCTTCATCATCTTCCGACGTATTCAGCAAATCAGAATAATTATCGCTTATATATTGATACATGCTCCGGTACATTAGTACACTATGCATAGTCTGTAATTGAGATAAATGGTAACAAAGTTGGGCGAAGTTCAACAGTCAAACTCACACCGCAAACCGTATTCGGTAATTTAATAGCCTATAATAATAGAGGTAAATTACCTTAGTAAAAATACGGTCTGAAAAATAGAGTATTTGTACTTGATCGTAAACCGAAAAAGTTGCATAGCTTTATTCTACCATTGTAACTAACTGGTTTAATCCCCAACTCTTCGAAAATAATTTTTGCTCTCCTTAGTTTTAACACGTAACTGATTGTAATCTTCTGCACTTCAAAACCTGCGCTTTGAGAAAAGAACTCATTATTGCAATACTATTGCTATACACATGCACTGCCCATGCTCAACAAAGCACCGGCCTTGCAGATTCCTTGCAAAACATCCCTTCAAAGTATTATAGAGACGTTGAAAAAAAATTAAATAGTGTTAGCGATAGGCTTACCAAGAAATCCTTAAAATATCTGGCGAAATTTCAAAAGCAGGAAGAAAAGCTGCAAGCCCGTCTTGCAAGGCTTAACCCGCAAGGTGCTGTAACCCCCGTTTCTGATGCGGCCGCAAAGTATAAAAGTCTTACCGAATCCATCAAGAGCAAAACAAGCCTTGCAGGTGGTGTAGTAAGCGGCGCTTACAACCCCAACCTCGATAGCCTGGGCACTTCTCTTTCCTTTCTCAAGCAATTTGATGGCATAACTGATAAAGTAAAAGATCCTTTGAAGAATTTTGGTGAATTACAGGGAAAACTGCAGCAGGCAGGAAACATACAAGCATTTATTGCAGAAAGAAAGAATCAGATCCAGCAACTGCTTTCAAAATATACTAGCCTGCCCACAGGATTGAAGAATGAGTACACTAAACTCACCAAAACAGCTTACTATTATTCAGCACAGGTGCAGGAATACAAAGCCATGCTGAAAGATCCTGATAAGATGGAGCGGAAGGCAATGAGTATTTTAAGACAGGTGCCTGCATTTCAGAAGTTTTGGCAAAAGAATAGCCAGATGGCCCAGTTATTCCCTTTGCCTGATAATCCGGGTTCAATGCAAGGCCTGGCAGGGCTGCAAACCAGCGCCTCAGTACAGCAGCTGATCCAGCAAAGAATATCTTCAGGTGGACCTAATGCCATGGCTATTGTAAGACAAAACATGGCAGCCGGCGAGGCAGAACTAAATAAAATTAAAGACAAGCTTAATTCAGTTACCGGTGGCAGCAGTTCTCTTCCCATGCCCGACTTCAAGGCTAACGATCAAAAAACAAAAACCCTTAAACAAAGGATCGAATATGAAGCAGATATGCAGGTTGATAAATCGAACAAATTATTGCCTTCCGGCGCTAACATGGGACTTGGCATTGGCTATAAGCTAAATGATAAAAGTACAGCAGGTATTGGGTTAAGCTATAAGCTTGGAATGGGAACCATACAGCATATAAGCTTTACCAGCCAGGCCATAGGGCTTCGCAGCTTTGTTGATTGGAAAATAAAAAAGCAAATCTATGTTACAGGAGGATATGAAATGAATTATAACACGGCTTTTAAAAATATTGAACAATTAAAAAATTACAACGCCTGGCAACGAATTGCTTTAATAGGATTAAGTAAAAAATACAGCATCAGCAAAAAAGTGAAAGGTGAAATGAAAGTACTGTATGATTTTTTAGCTAATACGCATATACCGGTATCGCAGCCAATACTTTTCAGGCTGGGGTATACATTTTAAGATATAACCAAGACTTTAGTTTAACTGCTATACAACATAATTATGAGAAAATTAGAAAAGGCTGCTCTTTTATTAGCCTGCTGTTTATTAGCCTGTTCACTTAGTAAAGGACAGGATACTACCAATACAATTGGTAAAGTATCCATTGCATCCCCTAATGCTGCGTCTTTAGGAAAATATGGAGATATTCCGGTAAGCTATCATACCGGATTGCCCAATATAAGTGTCCCAATTTACACTGTTGAGTCGGGGTCATTAAAACTTCCGATCAGTTTAAGCTATCATGCTTCAGGCTTGAAAGTTCAGGAGCAGGCAAGCTGGGTAGGTGCAGGTTGGTCGCTCAACGCTGGCGGAATGATTACAAGAACAGTAGTCGGTGCTCCTGATGATCGAGGTTTTGCTTCCTTGAATTATGTTTCAAAGGGCCACTATAGTGATTTTGGCTATAACAGTTACATAAATGGTGATGTGAGAGGCACCGACGGAAATTTTTTTTATGGGCATTATGATGGCGAGCCTGACCTGTATTTTTTTAATTTTGGAGGTTATTCAGGTAAGTTTTATTACAACGATGACCGAACGCCCATCCTGGTTCCCGAGCAGGATTTTAAAATTCAGACTGATTTTACGGTCGGCCCTGGCTTTACGGGTTTTATAATTACCACATCAGATGGAAACAGATACTACTTTGGCAACAGTGGAAACAATAATACCCCTGTTCCACCCATAGAATCAACAATACCAGCGACTTCACAAAATGGCGCAGCTAATCAGACGGCCGCAGCTTCTGCATGGTATTTAAATAAGATAATATCAGCGGATGGCACGGATTCCATTACACTGCAATATCAGACAGAAAATTATAGCTACTACACCTTAGCGCTCAGCCCGATTCTGCCAAGTAATTATTACCCGACGGATCCAACGAAAGATGCGATAAATCTTATTAAAAATCTCACTAAAGGAGTCAGGCTTAGCCAGATTAATTTTCCCAACGGAACAATAAATTTTACTCCTGCTTCTTCGTATAGAACAGATCTATCTGACTATAATGTAGGGGGCATTATGTACGACAATAGCAATACAAACGCATTTGCTCTGGGAAGCATTAGCATTAAAAACGCCAATGGATTTTGTAAAAAGGACAGTTTTTATTACGGATATTTTTTTGATAATACGTCTTTAAGCTCTGTGTTCGGTACCGGGTATAGCTCTGATAACCTGCATTCAGATCAATACAGGTTAAGATTGGACAGCCTGCAGGAATTGTCCTGTGATGCCTCTGTAAAACTTCCGGCTTATAAATTTGGATACTACGGCAATCCTCCGAGGAAATTAAGTTTTGGGATGGATCATTGGGGATATTATAATGGTGCAGATGGGAACACTTCATTGATACCGGCATATACGGTTATCAATAAAGGAACGCCTACTTCCTACTCCGGCGCCAGCAGGGATGCTGCGTGGCCCGCTATGTTGGCTGGATCCTTGGTGCAAATCACATACCCAACAGGCGGGAAAACCAGTTTTGCTTTCGAGCCAAAGAATACTTACACTACTACTACCTCGCAGTTAGGTTTGAATAACTTCGGTGGGGGCGTACTACATGAATATGGGCAGGCAGATACCCCATACAGCCGAACCATAAATTTCACGGTTGTCAGCATTGGCAGCACAACTTACGCATGTAATATAAATGTAGATAATACTTCCACAAACTACTCACCTTCATTATCTATAACTAATGCTTCCGGATCTCCGGTAGCCTATACTCCATTCTTTATTCCTACAGCCAATCCGGGTCAAACCATTGTTTATAACAGAGATGTCAGTCTTCCTGCCGGAAATTATACAGCCACTTTATCATTTCAGGGCGCTGGTCCCAATTTAGTTAATGGCGCAGATTTTAATATAGGCCAGTATGCCCCTTACACTACTTCATCAAGCTTTTATGTGGGAGGCCTTAGAATTCAATCAATAACAAACAATGATGGCGTAACTCCCACCAATATTGTTACTTCATTTGACTACAATGGGGGCGGTACAACCTCCACAGGCGTGCTGTATAGCAGGCCCGTATACTGCCAGACTATTCGTAATAGTATACTTGCTTTAATCTATCCGTCTGCTGTGCAGAGCGGGTGTTATGGAGCCTACGGTTACGGCTACTATATAACCCCCGGCAGTCTGGAGCCTATGGCTACCACTCAGGGTGAAAATTTGGGGTTCAATGAAGTTCGTGTATCGCAAACGGGGAATGGAATGACGATTTACCGATATTACGGCTCAAATCTTTGGAGTTCAAATGTATCTGACGTATGCACCCGAACGCTGTACCAGACAGGAGCATGTGATCCAAGTATACCCGATTTTCCAGCCGCTCCATTACCTTTTGAATTCATGAGAGGTGAATTGGAATATGAAGGCCACTTCAGCCAAACAGGTCAGTTGATAAAAGAAAAAACCTACA
Source organism: Hanamia sp. (assembly GCA_965276925.1). Taxonomy (GTDB): domain Bacteria; phylum Bacteroidota; class Bacteroidia; order Chitinophagales; family Chitinophagaceae; genus Ginsengibacter. The sequence goes on along the minus strand of OZ255711.1, from coordinate 1,499,327 downwards.
TACCTGTTTATGTATCTGATCCATTGACAACACCCGGACATTGCGAGGGAACGATACCGGGAGGGCAAGCTACAGCGGTGTATTTTACCGAATATAATCTACAATCGGCAGCAAAAATACAAAGCACCACGATAGAAACTATCTATGACCCTATAAATCCAAATTCGGTAACTACAACCAATATAGTTTATTATAATAGCCCGTTTCATCACCAGCCTACAAGAAAAGTCACAACAACCTCGACTGGTGATAGCCTTGTAACCAATATGAAATATGTGATGGATTTCAGAATATCAAGCTGTGATGCTAGCATTCCGGACAGTTTACCATATTATATGGGTATTATAAAACAGGATTACATAACTATGGATAGTATTCTTCCTAAATGTAATCCCCAAGCTACTGATGAGACTACTTGCAGGATACCCACTTATGCCACCTATCGATCCAACGTGGGGTATGACAGGGTAAAATTTATCAATTACAGAAGGCGCAGCTTCGCACCTGATACCAGCAATATCTTATCCAGATGCTATGCAACTGCTCTGGGTACTGCCGATACATTGTTAAAGCCGATTCTAAGGTTACAGAACGAATACTACAATGCGCCAATTGAATCCAGTGAATTTAAAGACCTCAATTTACTTCATGCCAGCTATACGAGATTTGATACATCAACAAGTCCTGTTGGCTTTGTTTATCCGGCAAGAACCAAACTTCTCAACCTGCAGGCAACATCAACTTCTTTTGCAAATGCTGCTGTATCCGGAAGTACTATTTCTAAAGACAGCAGGTATGTAGATGAATCCTTTTATACATTTAATAATGGCAATCCGGTACAGGTGTTACCAAAAGATGGCGTTGTCAATTCTTATATCTGGGATTATCAAAATTCAGAGCCAATAGCAAAAGTGACTAATGCTTCTCCATCTGATATAGCCTACACTTCTTTTGAAGCAGATGGTAATGGGAACGGGAACTGGTCTTATACGGGAACGCCTAATACCAGCTATGCTATGACTGGTAGCAAAAGCTTAAACACCATTGGAGGGTATACTATAAGTAAATCAGGATTAAATAGCGCTACTACTTATATTGTTTCCTACTGGAGTCGCAATGGATATTTTAATGTAACCGGTAGTTCAGCAGTAAAAGCAGGCAAAACTATCAATGGGTGGACATACTATGAGCATACGGTATCAGGTACTACATCAGTAACCGTTTCAGGTGCGGGAACCTTAGATGAGCTTAGGCTTTACCCCACTAACGCTCAAATGACTACTTACACTTATACTCCGTTAGTCGGCATGACCAGCCAATGCGATGCTGATAACAAAATCACTTACTATTTCTATGATAGTTTCGGAAGGCTGAAGTGGATTAAAGATCAGGACTTGAATATTATCAAAACGATTCAATACCACTATAGCACTGTTTCAGGTATCCAATACTAAAAGTTTAACCAATCTAAATGAGAAAAAGATTATATATCGGCTGCTTTATAGCATTTCTATTTTCAGGCATCCATTGTTTTGGACAGGTATCGTTAAACGGCCCCGCATGCGTAACTAATAATACAGAATATTTATATATTATTGGTGGCAATTATGATTCATCACATACCTGGAACTTATGTGTGACAGGCGGAAGTATTGATAGCACTGATTCTTCCTGTATTACGGGCAGATGGGACCCCTTCGTAAAAATCTCCTGGACGGATAGCAGCAGCGGGTCTATTCAGCTTTCATCAGACTCTGGAAATGTTTCCTTAAATGTAAACGTCACCACCCAGCTTATTGGGGGAATTATAGACAGCTCTGTTTTGATACAGGTAACTGATTCTGTGACCACGCCAGCTTCCATTGTTTGTTCGGTACCAAAAGGGGGAAGCTGTAATCCATCTTATTTATATCAATGGCAACAATCCACTGATAATTTGCAATGGAGTGATATTGCGGGTGCAACAGGGCAAAATCTCGCATTCACAGCACCGGTTGCACAATCGGGCTATTTCAGGAGAAAAGTAAAGGCGGAAGGTTCCGATGCAGTCGCTTACTCATCACTTGTAGCAGCAGTTTTTATTAGTCAATAATCGTTCAATTTACAATGCATGGGAATTATATACATTTTTAAAAAACAATAATGAGAACACACTCTAAAGCCTGGTGTTTGCAAATTATACTCCTCTGTTTAGGAATAACAGTTTCCAATAAAACAATATCTCAGTCAACCTATGTAAGTGGCGCCTCTTGCGTAATACCGGGTAACCCATATCAGTACATGGTCGGTGGTACTTTTAATTCCGGTTGGGCTATGAGCTGGTGTGTATCAGGCGGTGGAACAATTAACGGTTCATATAATGGATGTCAAAGCGGAACAGGTTATGCGGTCTATGTTGTGAGCGTAACGTGGGATGCTAGTGCTTCCAGTCATACAATTACTTTGAATTATCCAGGCGGGAGCCCAAGCCAAATAGTTAAAAATGCTGCCACACTTGTTGCAGGTTCCATCTCGAATTCTTCTCAAACAATTAATTATGGTTATGCGCCAAATACCCTTAATGGTACAGCAGCATCAGGCGGTTCCTGCGATGGTTCGTCCGTAACCTATCAATGGCAGTTATCTTCTGATAACGTAAACTGGGTTACAATTGGCAGTTCAAATATACAAAACTATAGTCCACCCCCTCTCTCTATCACAACTTATTACCGCAGGTCAGCTAATGGGCAGACTAACATTGCTGGCTATACCAATTCAGCAACCGTGTTCGTGTATCCACAATTACATGGTGGAACACTCAACCTGGCCACACAAACAATAAATTATAATACTGTCCCCATAGCCTTAAGCTTATCAGGAGTATCGGGCGGCAGCGGAACATATGCGTATCAGTGGCAAAGCTCTACTGACGACGTGAACTGGACACCAGTCAGTGGTGCCACTACAGTTAATTATGCGCCTCCCGCTCTTACAGCAACGACTTTTTACAGGGTATCAGTTAATTCTGGCGTAGGGACTAGCACTGAGTGCAAGATTACTGTGCTGCCATTGCCGCCTTTTAGTGCCGGAACACTTACCCCAACCTATATTCAGTTGAATACGACCAATAACGGACCAGGTGCAATTACTTGTACATCAGCAGTTGGCGGCGGTTGCGGAGGTACTTATATCTATCAGTGGCAGTCTTCAACAAACGGTGTGAATTTTAGTAATATATCAGGCGCTACCGGTGCTAACTATTCTCTTACGAGCAGTCTCGGTACTACAACCTGGTACCGGAGAAAAGATTCCTGCAATATGCAGATGGCCTATACAAATACCTGCCAGGTACAGGTAGGTGGCCTAATAACAGACGTCAATTTTGTACGGGTGAGGGATATAACGAAAGCCGGCATCTCGGATTCTGCAGCAGCGCTTGCTTTAGCGAGTACTTATGATGTAGCGCAAACTACGCAATATTTTGACGGGCTTGGAAGGAACATCCAGACAGTTGCCATGCAGCAAAGCCCCCTGCAAAAAGACCTGGTAAGCTTCAATGTGTATGACCCCTTAGGCAGGGAAGCGCAAAAATTTTTGCCATATGTAGCAACTACCACAGATGGCAATTATAAACCTACAGCACAGGCAGACGCCTACACCTTTAATGCTGCTCAATTCAGTGGCGAGCAGTATTATTATAGCCAGACAAATTATGAGCCTTCGCCGCTGAACAGAGTAAGCACCACCTATGCACCTGGAACTAATTGGGTAGGCTCATCAAGGGGTGTAAATGCACAATATGCAGTGAACACCGCTGCTGATTCAGTTCGGTACTGGAAGATAGCTTTTGCACCCGGCAGCCTGCCCACTACCACTGCAACGTATGCATCCGGAACTTTGTATGAAAATACGACAACAGACGAAGCCGGTCACTCAGTGGTTGAATATAAAGATGAGGAAGGAAAAGTGGTGCTGAAAAAAGTGCAGGTAGCTACGGCGCCCGGCACGGCTCATGTTGGATGGCTATGCACGTATTATATTTATGATGACCTGAACAACCTTCGCTTTGTGATACAGCCGCTCGGTGTGCAGCTAATTAATTCAAACTGGACGGTAACCGCAGCTATTGCAAGCGAGCTTTGCTTTCGCTATGAATACGATTACCGCAAGCGCATGATTATTAAAAAAATACCGGGTGCAGGCGAGTCATGGATGGTATATGACCAGCGAGACAGGCTTGTAATGAGCCAGGACAGCAGCTTGCGTATCTTACAGAAGTGGATGTTCATCAAATATGATGACCAGAACAGGCCGGATTCTACCGGTTTAATAACAGACCCTACAAATTATAATAACCTCAGCTATCATCAAAACCTGGCAAATGGCAGCAGCTACTACCCCAATGTTGCTTCTTATACCAATGAGTTGCTTACTTATAATCATTATGATGATTATGCAGGTGTGCCTACTGGATTGAGTAGCACATTGAATACTACTTACATCACCAGCACTAATTTTCATACAACCTACAATACAGCCAACGATTATGCGCAGGCTATAACACCGCTTTATATAACAAGGGGATTGCCTACCTGGAGCCAGGTTAAGGTCATAGGCACAGCTTCACAATTTCTTTCAAAGGTAAATTTTTATGACGATCGCGGAAGAGTCATCCAGATGCAAAGTGTGAACGAAACCGGTGGGACAGACATAGCGACAAGCCAGTACAGCTTTAATGGAAAGCTGCTGCAATCTCATTTGTTTCATCAAAAGTCAACTACCCCAGCCCAAAGCTATCAAGTGGATACTAAAAACATCTACGACGCCAGTGGCAGGATAACAGAGATGGATAAGAACTGGAATAATTCAACGTATAAAACAATGGCCTTAATGGCTTACAATGAGCTGGGGCAGCTACAAACAAAAGCTTTGGGTACCAATCCTACTAATACTACCCTACCCCTTGAAACGCTAAACTATGATTACAATATACGTGGTTGGTTGCTCGGTGCCAACAGGAACTTTGCCAAAACCAATGGCGCCACGGCACAATATTTTCCAACGGCTACAACCGGCAACTATTTTGGCTTTGACCTCGGGTACGATAAAAATACCATAGGATCATTAAGCGGTACGTATGCCACACCGGCTTATAACGGTAATATAGGAGGCATGGTATGGAAGAGCGTTGGCGATGGCAAAGTAAGAAAGTATGATTTTAATTACGATGCTGCCAACCGCCTGATGAAAGCGGACTTCAATCAGTACACAGGTTCAGGTTTTGATAAGTCAGCAAATGTAGATTTTAGTGTAACGATGGGGGATGGGATAAATGCCACCTCTGCTTATGATGCCAATGGCAACATACTCGGCATGACGCAAAAAGGATTGATGCTAAATGCATCTTCCACTATTGACCAGCTTACTTACACTTATAACACTAATAGCAATATACTGCTAAAGGTGGTGGATGGCATTACCGCACAAAATCATTTGGGTGATTTCAATGATGGAAGCAGCGGCACAGGGAATGATTATACTTACGATGGCAACGGCAACCTTACTCTCGACAATAATAAAGGCATCAGCAGCATTACCTACAATTATTTTAACCTGCCTTCGGTGATAACGATTACCGGTAAGGGAACGATTACCTACACGTATGATGCAGGCGGGAACAAACTGCAAAAAGTAACGCAGGAAAACGGTGCAACCGTTCCATTGAACGGAACTAATTACACCACCAATATTACCACCACTACCACTTACCTGAATAGTTTTGTGTATGAAAGTAAATCTTATAACAATGCTTCCTTATCCACTTTAAATTATACTGACGTATTGCAGTTTGCCGGAACAGAAGAAGGAAGATTTAATGTCAAGACAAATGCGTATGAATATTTCCTGAAAGATCATCTAGGGAACACTCGAATGGTGCTTACTGAAAACGCACCAACCAGTTATTATCCTGCTGCCACACTGGAAGGAACTTATGATGCTTCTACAAACAGCATGGTAAACTATGAACGTAATTTTTATAACATCAGCAGCGCTTATATCGTTCCTGAAACTTCCATACCAAGCTGGGGAACGGAAACAGTCGCTAATACCAAGCTATATTATAATAACAATGGCAATCCGCCTTCTAACGTAAATTATCCCACTGGTTGCACACCCACGCAAACGGCAGGCAGCAACAATCTGTACAAGCTCAATGCCGCCACCAATCGCACAGGGCTTGAATATATGATAAAGGTAATGGCAGGTGACCATATTGATATCTTTGGAAAGAGCTATTATTTAAATACAACTACGGTTAGCAACGGCAACTCTACTGCATTAGATGTAGCAACTTTGCTAACCAACTTTTTGCTTGCGCCGGCCAATGCTGCCACTGGAAAAGGTTTTACGGAACCGACCCTGTATAATATAAATAATGGGGTAATACCATCGAGTTTCTTTAGAGGCAACAATGGAGAAACGGGAACGACTGTGCCCAAAGCCTATATCAATTTTATGTTCTTTGATGAGCAATTTCATTTTGTAAGTGGAAATGCAAGTAGAGTGGGCGCAAGCGGAACAGTGAAAGATCACTGGACAATAGATGCTCTATTGCAAAATATTATAGCTCCACAAAATGGATATATCTTTGTATATGTAAGTAATGAGAGTAACTTCGATGTGTTCTTTGATAATTTGCAAGTGGTAGATAAACCAGCCGCAATTGTAGAGGAGAATCATTATTATCCGTTCGGATTAACTATGGCAGGAATAAGCAGCCAGGCGGGGGGTGGATTGGAGAATAAGTATAAGTATAATGGGAAGGAATTACAGCATAAAGAGTTTTATGATGCAAGCGGACTCGAAGAATATGATTACGGTGCGAGAATGCAGGATCCGCAATTAGGCAGATGGAGTATAATTGACCCTTTAAGTGAAGCATCACGCAGGTGGTCAACTTATAATTACGCTTGTAATAATCCTATAAGATTTATTGATAGAGATGGAATGGAGGCAAGTGATGGTGATCAAATGGTAAATTATGTTGATGTTAAAGACAAAAATGGAAATGTAACGCACGTAATAACCGGTAATGCAGATGAGGGTACTGAACAAAGTTATACTGAAGCGGCTGTAAGCGGATACGCGTGTGATGATCGTGGAAACATGATTCAAAGTGGGAAAAATAATAATCACGTTACGATGTTACAAGGAAGTAAAGCGACTCCAATAGGAGAATTGGGTAAATCGATTGATGCGCATGTAATTATTTCAAATGTTTTGACTGACAATAAAGAAACCGCTCAAATCATAGGTGGAACAATTTTAAAAGCTGACCATATATCCAAATGGACAGCTCGTGTTCTTCCACATTCAGTATGGGATTACAAGAATAGGGGAGAAAGTTCGACATGGGGAAGCACAATTTTTGGGGTTGCCTGGACTTATGATCAGGCAAATGCAACCCAAACAGGCTTTACTTCTGATGTTGGCAATTTTGGAAACGCTGCTGATTTTGGTAATTATAATGCAGGATATACCGGTATATATGCTGGTGTTCCTAGAAGTGTGCAATACACACTAGCTGGAATGGGGGAAATGGAAAAATTTCATAGCGGAAGTGATGATAATCGCGATAATAGGGGAAATTTTTCAAGAAGTATTGAAATAACACTCGGGATACCACCGTATGGGGATCAAGATAGAGATTATTATTGGAACACAAAAGGAATGAGAGCGGCACATATGGGAAAATGAAATTTGCCTTATTTTAATAGCAAACTAATTATTAATGAAAAATTTCTTATTAGTAATCGTTTGTATTGTTTCTGCAAGTTGTTATAAACGATACATAGGTACAAGGATAATTTGTAAAAATTTGTATGTTGAGATCTTTGATATAGATTTCTTGGGCGGGAATGATGCTTGCTACTTAACCGATTCTATGAGTTTTCGAGTCCTAGTAGGAAAATTTGATCCAGAGAGCGGGAATTACAGATTTCATTGTGTTGGAAATAACATTTATTTGCAGAAATATATTCATAGAAATAGTTACATTTCTGATACAGTCAATATAGTCACGGAAAAAAGAGTATTCGATTTAGCTAAGCTAAAAAAAGAGGGCAAATTCGAAAATTAAGAACATCTATTTGTTGCCATTTTTTCCATAAATACAATGGTTAGATATGTATTCTAATGTATTCGATTATTTTAATTTTATTCCTGATCTTATTTTTTATTAATAACCATATTATTTAATTGACTTCACCGCTCACCGCAGAATATAAGACTGTATTCCTATTAATGGAAAAAAGTCTTATAGCTAAAAGAGGTAAGTGATGAAAGAAAAAGAGACGATCCTTTGCTTGACCGCACCGCCCCCCATTTGGTGCAAGCATCAGCTTGTGCCACCTGTAAGATTAAGGTACAATAAGCTTATATTTTCCTTGAATTTAAAAATCAAAGTATAAGATTTTGATTACCCTCCATTGGCGCAAGCATCAGCTTGTGCCGCTCAAAAGACTTATTACAATAGCCTGTATTTTTCTGAATGTTGCAAGAATAAGAATATGGAATATTGATTACATTAGCTTATGAGCCGCAAGTATAAATTCCATGATAATGATAAATTGTATTTCATTTCCTTTGCGGTAGTTTACTGGATAGATTTCTTTATAAGAGAAGAATATAACCAAGAGTTAGTTAAGAGCTGGCAATACAGTATTGCAAAAAAGGGATTGCAAATCTATGGACGGTGTATAATGACCAGTCATGTGCACATGATTATAGGTACCGATGGCGGGATGAGTTTGGATAAAATAATTGGAGAAATGAAAAGCTATACGTCTATAAGGTTTAAGACTTTAATAAAAGAGAATATGCAGGAAAGCAGAAAAGAGTGGCTGCTATGGATGTTTGAAAGAGCAGGTAAAAAGAATAGTAATAATAACGATTGGCAGTTTTGGCAGCAGCATAATAAACCACTGGAAATAAAAGATCAGGAAATGTTTGATAAGACTATAAAATACATCCATGATAATCCTGTTGCAACGGGTTTTGTAACAAAGCCAGAGGATTGGAAGTATAGCAGTGCAAGAGACTTTTTTGGTATGAAAGGATTAATTGAATTGAGTTATAGTTCGTAATCCGGCACAAACTGATGCTTGCGCCAATGGCAGGGAAAAACTCCGGCAAGTAATTTCTTTATTTTACATTCAAGAATAGTCCGGTTATATTAAATTTAATTAATCTTATATAAATTCAATATTTCAAAAATTTGTTTTTTCTTCACATCAGGTATCATTTTTAGTTGAATGCTATCAGGAAAAAGATTGTTTTTATAATCCCTAATAAGCATTTTAGAATGATTTGGTTTAAAATCTATAATTTCCCAATTTTGAGGAACATCATCAAAGGTTATGATATTAGTATCATCTTTAAAAATAATTATTAATTGAGATTCACAACAATCGACAATAAATTTTCCAAAAAAACCTTTTGAAAGCGAATATTTCTTTTCCGCAAAAATAGATTCAACTGCGATTCCATTTATGTGGCTGCTATCTGCTTTATAAGCACAAATAAAAGTGCTATGTTTTTTGGAAGATTCAATTGTAGAGCTTATTTGACGGCCAGGATTATCTGTAATATTAAAATTGCACGAAAATAAAAGCATATTACTTGTAATACTTATTGCAATTTTTATTTTGTGTAAATTTCTAATAAACAAGAGACCCATCATTTTGATCTTTAATTCTGTCATATATGGCATTTGGGGTTTTATCATTAGCACCTCCAGCTATAGGAGAAAGGATGTAACTAGTAACTTTTGATGCAATAGACGGGCTACCATCTTTTTGTCCAGCGCCGTCTAATGCACTTTGTACGGCTTTAGCACAATTAGATCCTAAGACCTTATAATCTTTATTGAGCTCCTTTGTTGCACCAGCTTCAGCACCTCTATCTTCTTTTGCTGTAGTTTCTATTTTAAATCCTTCTTTATATTCCCGTTCACCGGTTTTATTATTTATGACTGGATTGGATTCACTTTTCATAAATTCAGAAGGGCTTTTAAATTTTAAAGTTCCCTTATCATCACCTTTGTCATTTCGTCCGGAGAGTCCAGAACTTTGATTTGTTCCATTTTTAGACCACAACGAATACTTGCCATTTTTGTCTTGTATCAATATCGCCATATGACCAGTTCCATGAGCTCCTTCTGGCGCACTTAAAACGATAACAGTATCACCTAAAGGATCATTCTTTAAAATCGGATTATCACCCATTGCAGAATATAAACTCTGCGCATAGTCTGGCTTTGAATCTATCTGCCACCATCTGCCTAATTGTGGGTCAAGACTTCTTAGATTCGTAGAATACAGTTCAAGGCCAGAGCCATCGCTGAACTCTTTATGCTGTAGCTCACTTCCTTTATTAAATTTGTGAAGATTTTCCAGTGAGCCCGCAGCCTGTGAACTTATCCCCGCCATGGTCAATCCGAACGGATAATAATGAAAAAAACACATAACCTCATGCAGGCACTAATTTCAAAGAACAATAATGAACCCTAAATATAGCATATAATGCAAATAATGTCAATAATTACTCATTAAAAATCAAAAAAATTACTGATGATTTAAAAGTTTTTCATACGCTAATGAAACCTTCTCATCAAGATAATTTTGTACTACGGCCACATACTTATAAAATTCCCGGCTACCTGCGGCATGGCCGGAAATAGTGCGCACCATAGTCTCAGGCACACCCATCATCAAAAGGGTAGTTATTGCAGTACGTCTCATGGTATGCGTTGTCATGTGGTCGCAGAACCGGAAACAATCTCCTTTGTCATTTTTCAATTCAACAGCTTTGCCCTGCCGGCGCCTTACTTTTGGGAGATTATAAGTCCACCCGGCTTTCTCAATCAGCTTTTTAACTGCCAGGTTCATGTTGGTATTTGACAGTCGCGGCAGAATGTATTTACCTGCCTTTGTTTTGTATTTATTGATCACATCCTGCAGGTAGGAGGGTAGTGGTATTTTTACGTCTGTAGCGGTTTTTTGTGTACTCACTGTTATAAAATTGCCTGAAGGTGTATATTGAATGTCCTGTTTTCTTAAAGCCATAAGATCACCGAAGCGCAGGCCTACCGTACAACCGAAGACAAAAATGTCTTTTGCGCGTTGGAGCGGTTTTGATAGTGAATCATGAAATAATCTATCCAGTATCAGGTACTTTAATTTCTCCGGTTCCAGCACTACTGGCGAAAGTTTTTCTGAGGGCAGCCTGAATTGCTTATGATAAAGCCCCACCGGTAAACACTTTTCAATTATGAGGTAATTAAAAAATGTCTTAATAGTTTTATATACAAGAGTTACGTAGTGGTCATAGTATTTTTTACGATACAGGTATTCTGTAAAATTTCTGAAAAAGCGCTGCCAGTATAATTTTTCCTTTTGCAGTTCCCGCAACGAGCTGCGGTGAATTAGTTTTATACGAAGTGGAATAGTGGTGATCCCCTCATACTCTTCCAGTAATTTATACACACATTTGTATTGATCAATTGTTCCTGTGGTTAATCTCTTGCCCGATGCAGAAAGCCTTCTGCCTGTGGAAGAAGCCACGATGAATTTTTTAAAGAGAGGAAGTGCTAAAAGCTCCTGTTGTTTTTTTCATTTTTTAGTTAAGGTAAGTAATTGCGGGCAGAATGAAAATATCATTTTCATTTTTTACGTTTATCAAAATCATCCGATTGTAGAATTGGTTTCAATTAGGCATGAAGGCTTTCACGAACATTGGATCTGCATTGAAATGCAAGTTCTATATCTTTTTACCTATACCATTGCACCTACTTGTTCGGTAGTTGTTCGGTACATATTCGGCAGTCGTTTTAATAGCGCGGCCGAACAAATACTATATAAATACCATTTAGCTATGATGTATGGTTATAAAGAAAGCCCTTTCATTATTTACCCTCCACCATCTTCTTAAGCAACTCATTCTTTTCCTTTTCACTTTGAAGCAATCTTTCGTACAGCTTCTCATTCTTATCTAGGGCCTCTATCCATTTATCAATCGGGTTAAAAGTTGGTTTATACATTACAGACGAGGAATGATCATGCTAAGTATTTCCGATTACATTAAACATCGAATCCTCTTCAAAATTCTTTATTGCATCAGCAGGAACCTTCAATATTTTACTGACTTGCTCCAGTAAAACATTATCAATGGTTTCTTTTTGCTCTAACACAGATACTTTTTGTTGATTCCAGTCATCACCCAGTTCAAACGCTAGTGCATCCTGCTTAATACCTAGCATTTCCCTGAAACGTTTTATATTTCTTCCCTGGTGTATAATGCTGTTAGTTTCTGTTGACTGCATAGAAATAATTTATAACAAGGTAAAGTAAGCGATTTTTTGTAAATAAAAAGCAGCTGAGAATACGGAATTTTTGTTTTTACTTGTTTCTCGGCATCATCAGTTGCATAACATCGCTGCCTAAAAAGAACACCCTCGACCTGATCTTAACCGGCTTAAGCTTGCCTGCCTTGATCCATTCATAGATGGTAGGCTTACTTACCTGAAACAGATTGCAAAGTTCGTTTACTTTGAACAGTGGTTTCTCTGTCAATCCGTTGACATGCACAGAAGTTATTGCTTCTTTGTTTTTAACTATTGATGTTACTTCTTCGTGCACTAACTCTTTCATTCTTTTCCAAAAGTCTGCCGGTTCGTAAGGCAGTAACATCGGTATATTGTTCGTGTCCATAAATATTAATTATAATAGCGTAAGCAGCGCTTTGCTTTTAATACAAGGGTCGCTGGAAGGCAGGTACTGCAGGTAGCCGTATTCATTAAGTTGCCTGAGGTGCTTGCCATACGTATGTCGCCCGCTTATTTTAGCATGCTGCATTATTTCGTTTCTTATCAGCGGTACCGGATTTTTATAATCTTGCTTTTGCCATAAGTATAGTATAGAGCAGTAGATGCATACATGTGTTCGGCTGATCCGCGCATCATTTGCTACTGCCTTAAAAAATTTTTCCATCGCATCACTGCTATTGCTCATGGTGAATGTTGTTGTCAATGTTCACTAATTTACCTTTAACCGCTTGCCTGGCTTTCGGCTTTTCATGTTTCTGTTTTGACGCAACATTAATGCGAAGTCTGTTTCTTACCCGCATTTGTTTTTCCCGCCATCGATGGCATAAGAACCGGAATGCTTCATCAATAGTTATGGGTTGCTCATCTGCATAGAAATAAAACCTTTGCCAGATTTCGTACCGCTTTCTTAGCCTGGCTGCATGTGCTATCAAGTGTTGCAAGGGTGTTTTGCACCAGTGTTTAAAACGCAGCAGATCGGCTAATGCTGCGCCATCCGCTGTTGATGATAATTGTTGTAAGGCAGTTACTATTGCCTCAATCTTTTCTTCCCTTTGCCATCTGTCTTTATGATCCTGAGTTGATACAGTACCAGGTGCTTCAACGATCCATCGGATGGCGCTCATTTTTTCATCAAGCTCTGGTAGATTCACCTCATTCACCACCACTTCCGGCACAGCTATTTCTTTACGAAGTACCGCTTCATAATAAACACACTGATATATACCATCTTTTTTTTCAAATTGAAACAGTATATACGTTACATCACTGTCTCTTCTATATTCCCTCAACACATGAAAGTTATCAGGGTGGAGGCATATATTTTTTCGAATGCTGCCTTCTATCTCTTCAGCAATCCCTATAGTCAAAAGCTGCTGAACCAATGATTGGATATTACTATCGTGAAGCATAACTGTTACTCTATACACGTTTTATACCGACAAGCCTTTTTTAGCCGATGTGCGCTTCTTTTCTATAATGCCCGTGCCCGCAGGCTTCTTTGGAAGCAGCGTGTTCTTATTGTTTTTTTTTACATCAGCAATTGCTTCCTGTTTTGTTTCCTGCTTTGTGGCGGGCTGCACTTCTTTACCTGCAGATTGATATTTTTCCAATTCTTCTTTCTGCACCCGCTTCATTTGCCCGTCATACAGGTTCATGGTTTTAAACTGAGGGTTGGCTTCCATAAACATCTTCTGGCTAGCGCCATCTTTTTCTATAGTCACAGATTGCAGGTTGCCTTTTTGTAATGATTGCAGTAACATCTTTTCCTTATCAGGATCTTTCATTTCTGCTACTGCAAACTTGCTTACCGCAGCTTTAAGATCAAAGCCGTAATTCTCGTGGTACTGCTTCATTTCATAATTATTATTCTTGTCTTTCCCCCGCAGGTCAAGCTGCACCCATGCTTTATAAGGCTCATTTTCTTTATTAGTAAGATCCTTATGCACTGCCCTGCCGTCGAGTAAGTTGTAGGCTTCTTTTGCAGTAACACCTTTGCCTTTATTAATATAAAAAGTTTGCTCTGCCTTTGCGCCGTTGCCTTTTTCCAGTGAGGCTTTGTAGTTATTAAAGAAATACATATCCGTACTGTCGGACTTTTTAAAATTGAGGGTTGCAGCAAAAGGCTTTTGATTGATCACTGCTTTAAACTGCAGCTGAAACTCCGGTTTGCCTGCACCTATCTGCCTTTCCAGGTCTGCTGCATGGTTATCTCCGAATCCCATGTACTTAATGTTGTCTGTTAAGTACTGCACATTTTCTTTGTTCATACATATTAATTTTATTGGTGAATAAATTATAGATTTTATGTCCTTGTGATTTTATGTTCCGCCTCAATGCATATCCGGCAATGTGATGGCTTTCATAATCTGGCGGTTGTGCACCTTTAATTGCAGGTTTCTTCCGCCATTTCGTTCCATTACTTCAATGATCAGATCCTTGGCATCCGGAATAATCAATTTTTCCAGCGGCACCACTATGGTGTTGGTATCGTTTGCTTTAATCAGTCGTGTATTCCCCGCCATGTACAAAGGCTTTAATTCAATCTCCTGTGCAGCGGTGCGCCGCACTACCTTTTTGTCTTTTATATAAAATTTAATGAAATCAATATCGTAGTTGACAGGGCTTGTATTACCCAATGCAAGCTGGTAGAAAATGGTATTGTCTTTAATATAAATACCTGTAATCCTTATGGATATCCCCCAGTGGTTAGCGCTGCTGTGATGCATAATAGCAGGGTTGTCCAGCAAATCATTGGCATAAGTGGCTATGGATGCAGATGATTGCGCCGGCAGCTTATACAGGAATGCAGAAGGTGTATCAGAATATTCAATAGTAAACGAATATGCACTCCCATCACTGGCAATAACCGTTAAGTTAGTGGTATCAAAATCTTTAACTGCTGCCTTTATTAATAAAATATTTTTGGGATCATTTACTTCCTGCGCCAAAATGTTTTTGCTGCCCCTGTCCACATGAACAATAGGAAAGGGGAAAACAAGGGTAGTGGTTTTGCCGGTTGTAATAGGAATAGTTGAATCCTGTGCCGATGCGGAAACAAAGAATACAACTGCACTGATCAAATTCACAATTCGTTTCATAGATATATTTTTAATGGTTATTATTTTCTTTCAGTAACAATTTATAGCCAGCTTTAATCGTAACCCTCACGAGTCTTATCTTTTTAGATAACAGGTTTTTTGCTGCCCCGATACTTGCACTTGCAGCCTGCATTTTTAGCGAAGGATCAAAAGAAGACATACCTAAAAGCTGGCTCGTATTATCAAGACTTTGCTTGCCTGCATCTCTTGTAACAGCGCCTGGAATATTAATGCCTGGCAGACCATCGGCATCATAAACGGTAAGGCTTACTGGATATAAGGATTGGCCGTAGTGTATTGAATTGATGACTACACTCAGCCGTTCATCATTTAGCGTAGTAACACCGTAAACAAAAGTTCCTTTAGGTATCATGGCATCTTTAATGAAAATATCCTCCGAGAGCCTGAGCTTGATGATGGATCCGTTAGTTAACATCTGTTCATTATGTACTACAGCTGCTATGGCGTTGGGTTTATTTTCTGCCGAGTCATTCACTACCCCAAAGAATTGATCTTCTTCGCTTACTTGTTCAGTCTTACCTGTATCAAGTAAACTGATGTTGGAAGAAATTTTATGGGTGTAGGGTGTGTATAATACTGTCCCACTATCATTATGCGACCTGTTTTTCTCCGGTAGAGTTTGAGGATGTTGAATAGTGATAATCTTATCCATCATGCCATCAAGCCGGTTAAGGTCATCATCGTCTGAAGATGTGTTGTCGTTCGCTTTATTCATTGTTTGGAGCATCCTGTCTAATCTTTTGGAATCGCCGGCATTATTAACTGTTGCCGCTGCTTCATTACTTGCTAGATTTGTTGTATGCTGATCCGGCTCATTCAGCTGCTGGTTTATAGCAGCGAGCCGCTGGTACACTTTCATTTCATTGGCGTCTCTGCTGTCTCCATTTAGGCCGCCAGTAATATTATTTCGCTTCAGTGAAAAAGTATCAAACTTGTTAGGCCTGTTCAGCTGAAGATCATCATGAATGGCATTTCCGGCTTTTACAGAGTCCATATCTGCCTGCTCATAAAAGCTTAATTTATTTTCGTAACTGTCGTCTTTTAAGTGAGCGTTGGGTAACTGGAGGTTTAATCCCGTGGCCATATTTTGCTGAACATTCTTACGATTTGATCCGCCACCCAACGCCCAAAAAGCCATAGTTATAAAAGGGATAACCAGGATGGGTAAGGCGATTATCATTTTTCTTTTGCGCACAATATGCGCTGGTAGTTCACTTGTTTTTTGATTGCTGCTCATAATATAAATTTTGTAATAGGTTTATTGTATCCTGCATTTTGCTTACATACCGGCACAGCACAGAGTCACCGTTTTTTTTATATATACTTTGCAAACTATCCACGTAAGCTTTGTAGGCGTTCAGTCTGTGAAATTCATTTACGCTTATTGATGTTTTTTGCAATGCATCTTTTGGTAAAGGAATAACTCGTATAGGTGCAGCAAATAACCACGTGGACGTTTGGTTATGTATTGTACTG
This sequence comes from Hanamia sp., assembly GCA_965276925.1. Lineage (GTDB taxonomy): Bacteria > Bacteroidota > Bacteroidia > Chitinophagales > Chitinophagaceae > Ginsengibacter. Next base: position 1,482,368 of record OZ255711.1, on the reverse strand, counting down.
TAAATAATGAAACAACATATCAGTACTGACATAATGCAGAAAATACATAGGAATATTTTCTTTTTTTTAATAGAATATTGATTGCTTCTCCGCTGCAGCCAGATGTTCAGTTGTTGCAGATACCGGTGTATTGCAATGAGCCACTTGTTTATGAGAGCAGGTACTTCTCTCATTCCTTTTTTTCTCCTTTTGTTGAATGGTATCATACTACCTGTTTTCTGTTTTGATGTCTTTGTTTTCGATGGTATTCCACTTTTCTATTAAGAACCCATGGGGATTGTTATCCGATCTTGACACATTGCGCAACATGCCATCTGTTATCAGATCCCGGGTTGTTATGGTGCTGGGCCTCGTGATGGTTTCGGTTGCATAGCAACGGAAGTAATAAGGATAGCTTTGCACATTTACCAGTACGCTATCCACGCTTATTTGCTGGCTTATATTGCCGGAAATAATACCGGTGTAGTAATTGTTTTCTTTAAGTGATTCATACACCTTTCTTGCAGAATTATCTGCCAGGTACAAGGCCCTGCTAATGTTGGATTTTATCACCTTCTCATCCGGATCAAGAGAAAAGAAAGACTGGTGAAACATCTTTACATGATCTCTTGCTTCCACGGGTATATTTTCTTTTCTGTCTCCGATAAAAGCTTGGAGTGCCTTGCCATTGGCTAAAATGTAAATCCTGGATTCTACTGCTGTAGTGGCTTTATAGCTGTTGTAGATTACGTAACAACAGATGATCATGCAGGCTGTTACAACCAGTGCAGTAAACAATTTTACCTGCCTGAATGCTGTGTCAATATTCTTTGCTTTTCTGAACATACTGTTTATTTGCCGCTTAATTTATCTTTAAAATATCCGTCCGATACAGAAGCATTGCTCATGCTGTTACCCATCTTATTGGCAGTGCTTCCCATGGCATCTGCTACCATGCCTGCCCCGGATGAAAACGTTCTCATAGCTGATGAAGATGTGGAAGAGAAAACGCTGTTAACTTTATATAAAAGCGTATTGCCTCCGCCTGCATATACAATGTAATTAGCCACGGATGGTACAGTGAAATAGCCTACAATTCCAATGATCATAAAGATGAGGTAAGCAGTATCGGCACTTGAGAAAAATGTGTCGCCCGAGGCATTGATCTGCTGTATATCGAGGGCAATCATTTTCTCTTGCACCTTCCCGATGATAGAGCCGAAAATATTAGCAACCGGCAGCCATAAGAAAACATTGATGTACCTGGCTACCCAGATCATGAGCGTGTGCCCAAGCCCATCAAACACAGCGAGCCCAAATACCAGCGGACCAAGTATCGCCAATACAATAAGATAAAATGTTCGTATGGTATTGATGCAAAGGGCTGCAGCCATGTATATAACATTTAGTATTTCGCTCATCCATTCTTTAATCGTGTTCCTGAAATTGTAGGAGGCCTTGGACATGGCAAAGCGAACATCATTGCCTATTGAAGAAAGCATGCCTTCATTGTTATCTTCCGGATCATCAGGATGTGTGTAGGCATACCATTTATCCCTGTCGCCATCACCGCTTTCACCCACATACATCTGCCATACATTGGTTTGTTTTATCGCTGCTTCTTTTTGTTCAAGCAATTTTGCTATAGACTTATTAGAATTGCTGACCATAGCACCGGTAGCTGTTACTGTTGGCTGCATTACACCATTGACCATTGTTATTACAGATGGGAATATCAACACTGCAAAGCCTATAACAAATGGTTTAAAGAGAGGGTAAAAATCTATCGCCTCTGCCCGTGCAATGTGCGCCCATACCCTTACTGCTATATACCAGGTTGCAGCAAAGCCTGCAATGCCTCGTCCTACGCCTATAAGCGAAGAACACAACGGAAGCATTTCAGAATATAAATTATCCAGTACCTTTTGAAGCCCTCCGATATCATTTGATAAGGATTGAGCCGGTGCAATAACCGGCAATAACAATATTACAATCACACTCACTGTGAACTTCACGCACACTTTCATACACACGTTTATTATTAATTAATGTTATATAACTTATGGATGGCCGATATATCATTTTGTTCCCTGGCTCTTTGAATTCCTAATACTTTTGTATTGTTATTAAAATGTTTCAGAAAGGATATTTGGTTGTCAACGTCACTCCATATATTATCAATATTCTTCATTCTTTCATCATCAGTCATTCTAAGCTTACCAGCAGTAAGTACCATTACCAGGTCATCAAGGCTTTTTACCGACTGATTAAATAAGTTTTTGAAAACAGCGGTCATGTAACTGATCTCATCACCTGAAAATAAATCGGAGCTTTTAAACAAGGCAAACGCAGATTTATAATCTTTGATCATCTTTGCCTGCCTGCTTACAATATCAGCAACACGATAATATTTTTTTATAACCGGGCTTACCTGTAACAGGCTGTTGAGAAAGGCCTGGTGCAGATTGAAGTTGCCTTCTGAAATATTTTTAATGGAATTATAACCATTCCATATTATGTTATAACTCTTTTTTAAATCGGTTAAAATATTTTTAAGAGATGCAAGCTTTTGTACGTCAAGCATCAATTGCTGTGCTTCCTGAGATTGAGCGTTGACATGCTGGCAAACAAAAGGAAGGACTATAAAAAATATTAGAAACTTCTTATTCATGCTGCACGATTTCAATCTCTTTTTTTAATTCAGGCCAAACATTTTCCTGATCGATGCTATGTTATTCTTATCAATAAATCTTTGAACAGATAATTCAAAAACAACATTTGAAAAATGCTTTGCGAAAACATACTGGTCATTTATATCCTTGTACAAGTCATCAATTCTTTTGATTCGTTCATCATCTTTTAAAGAACTTGGGCCGGGTGTTATCACCTGTTGAAGCTGCCCAATAATCTTACTGCTTTCCTGCAGCAAATGTTGATATACTCTCCGGCAATATCTTACTTCATCATTGTTAAGTTGGATGGTTTTGAAGACAGCTCTAATTTGTTTGTTGCACAGTGCTTCAGTAAGCTTTTCATTGGTTATAATACTGGCAACTTTCGAGTACGATGTGATTGTTGGATTAATGTTCTTTAATGATTCGAAGTAATTGTTATGCATAAAAAAGTCACCCTGCTTCAAATCAGTAATCGCCTGCGTGCCAGTGTTTACAATGTTCATTCCCTTCCTAGAATAAGAGGTGTATACTTCCAAGGCTGCGATCTGTTGAACGAGGTATTTGATTTGCGTTTTTTTTTGTTTTGTCCACTCCTGCAAATTTTGCGAATACAGGGTAACTGTTAGGCTACAACCGAATATTACAAGTATACTTTTCATTTAATTCAATTAAGCTGATATAGATTTTTGATCACATTAACGTCATTGTTGTCTTTGGAACGCTGAAGGGATAAGGTGAAATTTTGATTATTGAATGACTTAAGATCATCCAAATTTTTTTGAATAGAAGCAGCGCACGTATTGATAATATCGAGCCGTTTGGCATCCGTCATTTGTGTACTGAAAGAATGAATGACAAAAGCCACCTGATCAAGATTTTTAATACTTGCATCAATAATCCCTGTGTAAACATTACTTATATACTTTATTTCGGAAGCTGCAAAATGTCCGTCGTTAACCACTGCATTCCAGCCTTTGTGATATTCTTTCACTATATCTAATTGTTGTGTAGTGATGTCTTTAACCCGGTGATACAGTGTTATAATGTTTTTCACTTTCCACAATTCGTCGAAATAATTTTGATATAAATCCTTTTGCTTCTGCACCCATCCGGTTATATCATTTAGCTTTAATTCAGACATCGTATTTTCTATTTCCTTTTGAATGTTTTGCAGCCAGATAGTTTTGGTTTGCAGTCTTTGAATTTTTAAATCAACTGCTATAATTGCTTTCTTAATACCTGCTTTTATTACCGCTGTTATAGGGTCCTGCGCATTGGTGGCATTAATCGACAATATGGTAAAAAGGGTAACTAAAAAAATTTTCATTTTAGTTGGTTATTTTGGTATAAACAGCTTTCCCAATTATAAGATCGTGATCTTTTGTGAACACGTAGATTTTTCCGAATAGCTGTTCCTCGAGTATTTCTTTTGTTTCATTATAAAAGCCAATTGACTTCTCGCGCTTAATTACTTTTGTGTGCAATTTTTTACTGAGAATACTGATAATCCCAGTTCTGCGTTCGATGGCGTACGTGTCAGTGTTTTCATTAAGCTTGCTAATCGCAATTGTATCCTGCGCAATACTGTAGTCACTCCTTGATATGTTTACATAAGTACCTGTGATGGGCACAACCGATGTGCAGCCTGCCATTGCTATCGTTAAAATTAGTAACAATAAAAGCTGCTTGGTAAATTCATTCGCAAGAACAGCAATTCCTTTTTTCATGCTGCCATACTTTTGCGCGTATTGCTGCACTTTTATTTTTTCATTTTCTTCTGTTGTGTAGGCAAAGTATTCCTCAGGAGAAACCTCGGTACGATATACTTTAGAAAGAATACCCCCCAGCGATATAAACACTTCTTTATATTTTTTAGAAGGATCGTTAGCTCTGTTAATCGATAATACCAGGGCCTTTTCCTTTTCTGTAAGGCCAAGCAGGTCTTGTATCTGATCAAACTTGTTTTGATACTTTGACTGATCTAGTAATATCTTGCAATCGCTGTTATTAATAATTGCCTGCTTTACAACAGGTGAAGAAATGATGTCTTCTACCTCTTGTGTAACCACCACAGCTTCTCCGTAAAATTTGCGGACTGTTTTAAATAAATATTTAATGTATTCTGCCATGCCTTCTTTAGCGATTGCCTTCCATGCCTCTTCAATAAGAATCATCTTGCGTACACCTTTCAGCTTCCTCATCTTTGAAATAAATACTTCCATAATGATGATGGTTACGACAGGAAACAGAATAGGATGGTCTTTAATATTGTCTAATTCAAAGACAATAAATCGCTGACTGAGAAGATCAAGATTTTTATCAGCATTCAACAGGTAATCGAACTCACCTCCTTTATAATAAGGCTGCAAAACATATAAAAAATTCGATACATCAAAATCTTTGTCTTTTACCTTATCCATCTTAAGCACTTCGGTAAACTCATCTCTTACAAATTCATAGAAGGTGTCAAAGCAGGGGAAAATTGAAATGCTGCTGCCGATCTTATCATAATATAATTGCAGCGCATTGGATAAAGCAACGTATTCGCTTCGGTTATAAGTTTCATTGTCTTTTTTCCATAAGGCTAATAATAAAGTTTTAATGCTTTCTTTTTTTTCTGTATCCAATATAGAATCTACACCAATATAAAATGGATTGAAGCGTATGGGATTGGTTTCACTGTAAGTGAAATAGTATCCATTTACTAACTCGCAAAGACCCGTGTAAGAGTGACCAACATCAACCAGCACAATATGAGTGCCCTGCTCGTAATAACTTCTTACCATGTGATTGGTAAAAAAAGATTTACCGCTTCCTGAAGGCCCAAGTATGAATTTATTCCTATTGGTACAGATACCTCTTTGCATCGGCTCATCAGATATATCCACATGTACAGGATTACCTGATAGGCGGTCACCCATGCGTAAACCTACGGGGCTTACGGATGACCGGTAATTGCTTTCAAGATTCAGAAAGCAACACGCTTGTGTTGAGAAGGTATCAAAGCAATCGTTAACTGGAAAATCTCCTTCATTTCCAGGTATGCCTGCCCAAAAAATTTGAGCAGCTCCTGCTGTTTCAATTTTAGGCGTTGCATCCATTTGGGTTAGAGCAGATGAGCAAAGGTTTCTAATGTCTTTTAATCTTTCTTTTTCATCTGTCCATGCCACTACATTGAAGTGTGCTTTTACAGGAAGTCTTTGTTCAGCAATTGCTTCATTGAGGAAGTCATCTGTTGCTTCTTTTGCTATCAGGTTTTCTCTTGAATAAGCGGATAACGATTGCAGGCGAAGCCTTTTGCTTTCCATCTTGTGCAATGTCTTTTGCACATCGCCAATGAAGATATACTGGTTATAAATGTGATTGCAGTTAAGTAACTGACCTAAGGGTGATGCATACCCAATGCTGAACTTGGTACGGTCTGTAGAATATTTATCATAATTGATTCTTGATCCGCAAAAGGAAGGCAGGTGGTCCGCATCAGCCATTGTATACAATTGAAGATATTGCTCACCAATCTTCATTTCGTTGGTAAATTCTATATCCCTTAATATGAAATCACTGCCTGATTGCTGAAGATTCATATAACTTTTTATCAAAGAAATCAACCGTTCGTCATCAAGCCTTTTTAATTGTACAAATCCTGAATCTTCAAGAATTTTTTGGAACTGCCCGGCATGATTTAAAAACTCCTGCAGAAACTTATCCTGCAAAGTTTCTGCAGGCACTAATGAATTTTTAATCAGATTTGAAAACAATGAAGTGACTGCTTTCCGTCCACCAGGTTTTTGAGTAAGCATAATATAACAACGATGTTCAAGAAAGGGCCTTTCATTAAAAAATAAATTACTGCGCATGTTTAAAAAGCTATCATTCAATGCATCATCAAATGGCGGCTTGAAGCAATTTTCGGTAAACCAGTCCTGCTTATGAAACACGGATTCTTTTCCCAGCACTTTTATAGCTTTTATCCACGCATAATGAAACGCCTCATAATCCTGATTGCTTAATGTAAATATTTCAGGAAGCTCAACCTCGAAGGCTATTGTTACATCACCCTGTTTTGATAATATAGCATTGTGTTCAACACTATAAATAGGTAAAACGGTCGTGAGATGCTTAATCATTTTTTATTGTTTTAATGAATGCCATCAATGAGTAGCTTTTTATACATGTCGGAATACCTTTCCTGGCTAATCTTTTCATTAATCCATGCTCTCCGTACAGCCTGCTTAATTTGTAGGTATAAAGGAATAAGCCAATGCCTGCAGAGAGGATAATGCCAAGGCATAAGAACACCTTTACTCCCGATATATAAAGAATCGCAAAAAGTATAAGCAAGACTACTAAGCCGCCGCCGAGATACCAGATATACTGGGCCTTAAGTCCTTTGAACTCGACCGGTTTGTTAATACCCTTATTAATTTTATAAATGCTGTTTGTCATTGTTATACACCAAAGAATGATTTAATCACCGTTGCAACAATTACCAGGAATACACAGCTTCCAAACCAGGCCGCCGCCACCTTTCCTGTATCGTGATCTCCTGCATTCCACTTCTGAAAAACCTTTACAGCTCCTATTAAGCCCACTATTGCGCCCACCGCGTACATTAAGTTAGTGCCTGCAGTAAAGTAGCTCCTGACTTGGGTATTAGCCTGGTTGATACCTGCGTTACCATCCTGTGCATATAAAGCATTTATATACATGCAGAGAATGAGGCCGAAAGATTTCGGGCCAAATCCTTTAGATTTATGAACCCTCGATTTTCTTTTTGTGTTTTGTTGTATCATTTGTTGTTGTTTTAAGAAAAAGCTCCATCCCCTCTATCTAATCCACAGCTGCCGTAACCTTTCATCATCGAGGAAGATGGAGCAAATTTTTTTGCTTTCTGTTTTTATATAATGATTAATCGCTTCTTTCTTATCTAATAGAGTTTCAATTGGATATTTTGACATCGTGATCTGAATTGAAAGGATGATTTCCTCCACAATAAATTTCTTTACGGATGCCTGTTGAAGTGTTTCATGTACATCATGTAAAAAGGGATACAGATTCTCTTCAAAGTCATACTCTGCCTGGTCATTTTTGTTGACCTCTAAACTAAAATCAATAGACTGCTTATTCCCGTTGCCGAAAACACTCTTAAGAAAAAACCGAACCTTATCCCGGTAAAAGATGAGCACCACGACACTATAGTAAACTATGATGAGAATGCCTGTTGCGGTGAAGTACTGCGCCCATGTCATTTTTGTAATCATTTGCTCTGTTTCCTGTACAAATATCACATGTGTGCGAAAGGAGTTTTCACACTACGTACCGTAGACTGAAAAAATATTTTTATTATTCTTTAAAAAATAAAACATGCTTCCGTATGGCTCATGTAAAAGACAATCTCAATGACTTCGTGTCAAAGCCAGATAAAACTAGCAAGCTGATAAACCGAAGCTGAAAGTAAAACTGATAAGGTAGACTGATAAGGTAAACTGATAAGTAGCAAACAACCGAAAATATATAATATTTATTTTTACAGTTCTGTTTCCTTGTTAATGTGTTTTGTTGCACAAATTTTAATTACGGTCTGGTGAATATTAAAGCAGTATTATAAAACAACAAAGATTAATAAGTCGGCTTTCGAAGTTTTTCTTTTTTTCTGCAGTGAAAGTAAATTTGCATCTGCAGATTCTTCTTTGAGCAATATGTAATTGACTTTGTACGAAAGCTACTCATTAATAAAATCTCCCAACAGGATATTGGTGATATACTTGGGCTTTCGAGATCATATTGGCGATATTGAAAGCTCTAATTCAAGAGCAAAATATAATATAACTCAAGTAAATTTCCTGGCAGATTACTTTAATATACCCGAGATTATTTCTTCCCGAAACGGCTTTAATTATAAAGACAGGCCTTAGCTATAAAAGATTGTTGGTAAAAAAGTCAACACAAGTAGCAGCTTGCTATAGCGCTTTTGTTGATTTTTATCAATTCGCTCACTTTCAGTTCCGGTTTATTTTTATGTATGGGCATATCATTAATTAAAAAAGAGGGTCATGGAAGACAAGAAAGTGAACGATTTTATTATAACGTTAGATGACAAGATAAAAAGCGAATTAGCTGTAAGAGATGCAGATAATGGCGATGTCATTACTCATGCCAAAAACGCTATTCTGATATTCAGGGCAAACATTCTATCACTTAAAGAATTCATAGCAAAACACAATTTCAAAAGCGTTGCGGCTGAAATAAATTTTTTTAAAATTCAAAAGCCAAAGTTAATAAGCCGGTTAATTTATTACCATCTTATTTATAATATTGAAAGTCACAAACCGGTGGGTTATCCGCTGCTATTGAAACAGTACTATGAAAATGAGATAAGAAAGATTAATTCTTTCTATGATAATAACCGTGAATTTTATCTGTATTATAAATCTGATAATGGCGTTCTCGATAACTTTTATTTTGTGCGCAATAAAACAACTGAAGTTAGTTTTTTTGCAAGCGATGAAGTAGCGCCGGATCCTGATTTTACCACTGTCTATGATTATAAGCTTGCAACAATTATCGCTTATGAGGAGATTACTGATTATATCACTTCCATCATTGCTGGAATTAATAATAATTCAACGGATGAAACTGTTAATCCTAACAAGCAAACTGATAGGCAATTAACATGGACAGCATCAAAAGTGTCGCTGGTGGAATTGTTATACGCTCTCCAATCTGCGGGATCTTGCAACAACGGAAATATTGACCTTAAACACCTCGCAAACATCATGGAAAAAGTATTCAATGTTGATCTTGGTAATTACTATAGAGTATTCCAGGAGATGCGAATCAGAAAAATAAACCGCACAACTTATCTTGATCTTTTAAAGAACCGCCTCATACAAAGAATGGATGAAACAGATGAGAACCCAAAGTTCTGATCCAATACAGTAATAATTATAATGATTCTTTGATTATGTTTAATTGATTTTTCTCAATTTTTTTCTATTGCTATATAGATAATTTTAGAAAAACATTTTTATGAAAAAGCTGCCACTATTAGTTTTGATTGCATGCGCGTGTTTAATCAACGCCTGTAAAAAAGAATTACATGCACCTGTCTTGAAACCTTATACATACAAAGACTCTGCTCTGCAATATTTAAAAGATGTACTGCGGCCGGAAAAATTTCAATTGCTTGATATAACCGGCCCGCAAATACTTTATGACGGCAATCGTGCGATTGGAATTAAGATTGCACAAAAAGATTCAATAAATAACTTCATTTTAATCGTTTCCACAAATAACGGGTATAAAGGAAATTGGGTTGATGAATCTGAAATAAAAGTTGTCAAGCGGATATACAGCGGGGTCATTAAATTGGAAGGACTGCATAATGAATGGAACACCTTAGTAAAGGTGGATAGCAACAAGGTTACAGAAGTAAGTAATTACAGTAGTGCCCGAATAATCAGTCAGAATTTTGTACCAGCTGATGAAACCTCAAGAACCGCAAATGCTTCAGTAGCGGTGCCAATATTACCCTATGAGGTGTTACCGACAATTTTTATTTCAATACCTGTTTCTGGTGTGGATGATGAAACATCTTCTTATCAAAGCATGTACTGGATGTTGAATCAAGATGTTGATATGGTTGGTTATTATTACCCTACACTGAATCCTCAGGTTAATGCAAATAATTCTTATTCCGGAAGTGGCTATACCAGCGCAGGTTCTCCAGGTAATGAGGTTCCCCTTGCAAAGGCACCTATGTTTTTTCCCCCTGATGATCCAATACTCAGTTTATACCAGGAATTAAAATGCTTTACTGTAAATAATACATCTACTTATAGCATTGCTGTTGAAGTCAACCAGCCTTTTCCCGGTTCGCGGGATTTATTTAATCCGTCTGCACCTTTTAAGGTAGGGCATACCTATTTATCTTTTGAGCAGCATAATGCAGATGGCACTTCAGTAATCCGTAATGTGGGATTTTATCCAAAGAATGGTGTAAAACCAGGGAACACCGCTGATCAATCTATATTTGGGGATGATTCTAATACGCCATTTGATGTCTCATTGAAATTTGTTGTAACCGGCTCTGAATTACAAACAGTTATTACTGCCCTGCTGGATCAGTTAGATATAAGATATGACATGAATAATTTTAATTGCACAAATTCTCCGATCTCCGCATTGAGTGCTATCAAAATAGCACTGCCATCAACAAAATCAATGGGTCCATTGTTTGATGGTAATGATCCGGCAGACCTTGGAGAAGATATAAAGTCATTAGATTTAAATTCCTATAGCTCTCAAAATGGCAATCGACAAATATCCAGACAAGTAAGCACCTCAAATAGCCTGTGGGCTCCAAAAAGGAACGGTACCTGTTGACACTAAAAACATTATATGCGGCTAAAATACTTATTGACGTTTGTAGTAAGTGCAGCATTTGTGTTCAACATTGCTGCTCAGCAAAAACCAATTACAGGATATGAGAAGAAGTATATAGAAGTCTTTAAAAATTTTACAGAATATTTAACCAATAGTATTTCTGATACAACGGATATCGCAAGTAATAGTAGATTGCAATATATTGCCTCGCAATTTGTTTTTACCAATACTAAAAAGGACAGTTCCAATGGATCATTCCTTACAGCATTAAATACTTCCGAATTAACCTCATTCAGGCGCAGTATTAAAGCGTTTTATGAATTCTTACAAGAACGTCTTGTCAGATCACGGGATTCATTAATTACATTACCATTGCGTCTTTACGGTGATACATGGATATATCATCATTTAAATCAATTTCAGAAAAAAAATACCCTTGTTTTTTTTAATAAGAAGCATCCAGAAATTCCTCTCGGCTACGTTTTGATGCTTCCGCAGGTAGAGGATAGAACCACAAAAGATTTAATCTGGTCATGGCTGCTGGAGTATAAGTTTGGGAAGTTTCTTTTCGTATCCGTCAGCGGCCAGGAAGGGTATGAGTATCTTTTCTCCGGAGGCAGATAAGAAGTCTGTTTAAGACCTCGCGTCCATTTTATCCGGCGGCAAATAAAATAACGAATTTGCAATAGCATAAGAGACAATTCCCGCAGTGGTTTTTGCATTAATCTTATCCATTATTTTTGCACGGATACCTTCTACCGTTCGCTTGCTTATAAAAAGTATGTTGCCTATTTCTTCATTTGATTTTTCCTGGCAGATGAGCCTGATAATTTCCTTTTCCTTAATGGATAAAAAATCAATTGGCCTCGTTGTATAAGCCTTATGCATATCCTGCGCAATCATCCTGGTCATCTTCATAGCTACTGTGGCACAATAAAATGGAACACTATTGTGAACTTGTCTGATAGCAGTTATGATCTCATTCCGGTCTGCGTTTTTTAGCAGGTAGCCTAAAGCCCCGGCGTTAATTGCGTCCAGTATTAAATGATCATTATCAAAAGCTGAAAGAGCAATAGCCTTACAATTTGTACAGGATACAAGGTGCCTGATTGCAGTGATTCCGTCGGTGACCGGCATAATTAAATCCGTCAGAATAATTTCAGGCTTTGCAGCTTCAGCAAATTGAATCAGCTGAAAGCCGTTGACTGCTTCCCCAACCAGATCAATATTTGCATCGCTTTTCAGCAGCATGCGCAGCCCATCACGATAGATGTCATGATCGTCAGCGATCAGCACTCTTATTCTCTTGTTGATCATTTATTTAATGTTGGTTAATGATCATGTTTGCAGTTTAAAGAATTTTTGTTCAACAACTCTACCAGGTAAACAAAAACGATATCTGCAAAGGTCAAATGAATTGTCCAAAAATTTATCAGTATAAAGACGTAATCTGGAACAGCAAAAACTAAGTGTTTATACCGATTAAGTCTTTTGATTTTTAAGAAACTCATACTCATATTTCTGGGTGCTCTTATCCTTCAATTAACCTACCAGGTTTACCTTTTCCGCGTGGAAGCCCCATGAATCAAAAAACCTTGAAGCCTGCGCTACAAAAAAAAACGTTCAACTATTATTTGGTTTGTATTGCAAACAATATTAGTTTTGCAAACTAAACTTCATGTATGTCAACTTTTGAAAACAGACTTTCACCACTTGAAAGTTTATCTTTAATCACCAATGTAATTCAGAAGACAAAAGAACAAATCAATCAAAATAGCTTTCCGCTTTTGTTATGGGGCTGGGTCATTGCTATTGCGAGCTTTTCTTTTTTCTTAATACAGAATTTTACACATTCCCATTTTTATTTTGTTCCTTTTCCTGTTTTGGTGTTTACAGGTATTGTTATTACCTATTTTTGGAACATAAAGCAAAAAGCTATTTCAGGAACCGAAACCTATTTAAATTATTTTCTAAATAAATTATGGCTTGTGTTAGGATTGTGCTTTATCACAGTGGTATTTATTAGTGTTTCTCATGGATTGGCACCCTTTACTTATACACTGATTCTTGCGGCAGCAGGTACGTTAGCCTCTGGTCTTATAATACGTTTTAAACCATTAGTTGCCGGTGGTATTTTATTCATTTGTGCAGCAATAATAAGTTCCTATTTCCCTGATAATTATCAATCATTGATTCATGGCTTCGCAGTAATTGGTGGTTATATTATCCCGGGTTATTTACTTAAAAATCATGCCGGCAATGCCAGAGAAATTTAAGGAACTTGACCCGGTACTAAATGTAACAGTAAGATTAGCGGTTGTATCTGTGCTCATAAAAGTAAAGCAGGCTGACTTCAATACTTTACTTGACATTACTCAAACTACGCAAGGGAATTTAAGTCATCAGCTTAAAAAACTGGCGGATGCCAAATATGTTATTATACAAAAAACATTCAAGGGAAATTATCCGCAAACGATTTGCCGGTTAACCGGTACAGGAAAAAAAGCATTTTCCAGGTATGTTGATAACATTAAGATGTACCTGCACCTTTAAAAAATTTCTTTTTTTAGTCTGTATTGCAAACAAAATAAATTTACAAACAAAAATTAAACAATGGAGAGTTTATCAATCAAACAAAAGGGACCCAATTTGGGAATTGTAGCCTGTATTTTCATGGTATTGTTTATATCAGGTTTATGGTTTGTAGTATCATTTTCGTCAACCGCTCCCCATTATCCCAATCCTTTGGGAAGTGCTGGCGATATTGATAAATATTTTATCAATAATAATTATGCAGTGCTTATGTGCGCCTTTTTTCAGTTTGGTGCAGCCGTACCATTAGGAATATTTACAGCCACAATAGTCAGTCGCCTTCAGTTTTTGGGTGTAAAAGCTCCGGGTAGTTATATTGCATTATTTGGAGGCTTTGCAACTGCCTTAAATGTGCTACTGTCATCATTGTTATTATGGACAATGTCGTTGTCGTTAATTACAACCAATACTGAAAATATTCATCTGCTTTATTATTTAGGATTTGCCATAGGTGGGGTTGGCTATTCAGTTCCATTAGGTTTACTTATAGCAGGGGTTGCTGTCCCTTGCTTAATTATGAAGCTGCTGCCAACGTGGCTATCTGTTTTTGGATTATTGATTGCAGCATCTGGAGAATTAAGTTGGCTCTATCTTATTTTTCCTAAACTCTTGCCGCTAATTCCTTTAACCCGATTTCCAGGTTTTATATGGCTTATCATAACAGGTTTTAAACTTCCGAGGTCTATCCAAAAATTACAGTAAACAAAATCCGCACAAATTTTCCTGGCGGTTATACTGTGCAAGAATTAAGGTCTTGATTATAAAAGTTGGCAAATAATAAGGTGCTTGATTCATGTTAAGACTCGGATTAAGTGCCAAAAATTAGAAAAAACATTCGTTATCACAAAAACCTTTCAAAGTGAAGAAGATCTAAAAATAAATTGAAGGCTTCGCGTCTACCAGCATATACTGAGAGTCTTCCGGTTAGAGATGGGGTAAGAATTAAGGCATAGCGGCGAGAGGGCATCATAGCTCTTCCGAAAGAGATAAAATTATTCGTCTTTATGGAGTTCAGGTAAGTTATCCGATGTTTGTGGTGATGTGAACTGAGCTGATTGAAATGCAGTTTTTAATTACCATAACGGGTATCTGCTTAGATCATTTACTAATTTCAATCCATTCTCAAACTCTTTACAGGGTTGGCAATGGCGGCTTTTACAGCTTTATAACCCACGGTTAGCCACGCAATAAAAACAGATCCAATGAAAGCTATTACGAAAAGCCATATACTAATATGTGTCCGAATACCTCCGTGATGGCACAAAACCGGCAAATTATTTGTGATACACAGGATACGTGTAGTATCGGAACAAGAAGATGCCTTTCTAAATTCCGATCAATACTAATGACAGCCATTCATATAGCCATTGTAATCAGTTTGCTCTACTTCACAGTTTGAGTTTAAATTTTGTGCGTAAGCTTTCGCTATTTCCAGGCTTGTAGCAGGCACTAATAATGTATTACAAGGTGACACTGAACTTGGGCACTTGATAATAAAGTAATAATTAGTATAGCTTGTATTTTGCGATGGTGCTGGCTGAGCCTGGGGCGCCGCAAGTGCTTCATTCCATTGATAGCCGTCAGGAATAGGAAAATTTGAAAATGCCTTGTCATCAAAATCATAAAGCGGTTCGCCTATCTGAAAATTGCCCGGCGGTACAGACACAATAAAACTAACTATGTAAAAAAGCTTTTTGCCCCGATAGGGATCCTCGCAGGAATTATTCCAGTGATAAGCAAACCACGATTTTTGAGTGGCACCATAAGAACCTGCGCCCGCAAATGACCATGGATTGCTTTGACCGCCTACCTTTGGCCAAAATTGGTGAAACTCTACTTTTTCAATATAAAACCCGTTACTGCTGTTATTCAGGTTGTCTAGTGTAAAATTATCCGTTCCATTGTTACCGCTTATGCCGCAGCCGGGATCGTGGGAGACTAAGAGAATTCCGTTTTGGGCGGTGAAATAATCTTTGCTCTCCGGTTTATGCATGTGGAAAAAACTGGCGCCGGACATCCTTTTAGTGGTTTGCCCAATCTTGAAAGTGGCCGTAATTTGGTTTTGGCCACCTGTAAAATTGGTCGCTATTGCGCGCACAATCACCTGGTCATCTCCGGTTGTAAATTTATAGTTGACCGGAGCATTAGGACTGTTTCCCACAGCAAGTATGTATAAAATAGTTGGCTGGGTATGGGTAGTGCTGGTACTATACTGAGAAGAAACGGTTGCTGTAGTAACTGTATTTTCCGGTAGTTTAGTAGCAGTTATAGTAAAGCTTTTAACACCTCCCTTAAGATTTACAGCATTGCCTGCCAGGGTGATAACGGCTCCTTTTGATACATTGACTACCTGGTTAGTTGAAGTAATGCCGTTATCCGGTATGTCGGTGCTGCCATTCACCGGGAAATCTTTAATGGTAATAGACGGCAGGGCATCCAAATTACCTGAAGATGGTATACTGACATATTTTACAGGGCTGCAACTCGCTATCAAGAGGAGCAATGCAGTATAAAAAAAGAATACGATTTTTTTCATGATGGTAGATTGTGAGGTTAAATAATAATATTAAGAAATGAATTTGATTGTGACTTATTATATTTAGTAAAAAAGAGAAGATCAGTCTGTAAGGCTTACTGTCTGATCACACAAAGTGTAAGCTTGTAGGTTTGGCACTGTTAATTTATGTAGCATTATGCCATACACATCACCAGGTGCCATCTTCCCATCTTACCTTGTTTTCACCGCTGTCGCTACAAACATAGTAGCACCCGCCTTTCCACATGCTCATCGTATATGTATCGCGGTTTTTTGGATCTTTCATAAACTCATGTTCAATCTTTTTTGCTGCTTTTTGCTTTTCATTAGAAATACTGCCGCTGAACTCTTCAAGCATAATATTCAATTCAGAAGATACTTCTGTAGGTTTTTTGTTTTGTTCCATATTTTTAAGACTTAATGTTTAAAAGCAAAATAAGCCGCTTTGAAAAAAAACGTTACCCGTGTTAATACGGTAATTGCAATGTATTTTACCCCTTGCTTTTCCGGATACTTCCAATAGCTTATAACAATGATCTTAGCGGTTACCATTAACAATAACTGCTTGAAGCAATACTGATACTCCTGGTTTGTAAACTGAAGCAAATAAATTTATATTCATCGGTGGCGCGGGTTTTAAGTTTTTCTGTTAGCATTCACCTATGCTCTATGCAACTATGCTTTCAGTATGATACGTAAAAGCACGTACGCAGACCGTAAATACTGTCCTAAAATAAACCAGTGAAAACGCTCTTGCGGGCCGTCTAAAGATGGTGAAAGTTTGAATTGGAAGTTGATTGATGTTCGAAAACATTAATCAAAATATCCAAATCCTTCGAAAGTACTACATCCATCTATCTATTAAAAATCATTAGAATCTGATATCAGTCAACTTCGTTTTTTTCCAATACTTAAGAAGCACTTTCATTGTTTGTAATTAAGTTTACTTTTATCCATTATCAATTCAAACTTTAACCCCTTGGAATCAAAATATTGCTCATCCCTGCACACGTGCAGGCTTTTTTTTGTGCGCACAACACAGATAGTTATGGCTTGATCAGCTTAAATTTGTAAGCGGCTTTAATGAGCCCAACTGAATTTTTCACATTTAGTTTACTAATAAGATGTAGCCTGTGAGTCTCGATAGTTCGCTTGGACAATTGCAGTCTTTCCGCTATTTCATGGTTGGTGTACTCCATCCCTATTAACTGCAATACTTGCAATTCCCGCTTTGATATCAGCTTCTCAAGAGGGTCTGGCTTTACGTTTTTCAACAGTTTGGTATCTACTAACTTTAAGGCGATTTCATGGGAGAAATACAGTTTACCTAACAGTATTGTTTTAATCGCTGTGAGCAGCTCCGGAGCATCAATACTTTTTAAAATGTATCCATGTGCTCCGGCATCTATCATGCTGGTAACATATGATATTTCATCATAATTACTCAACGCAAGGATTTTCATCATTGGCTTAAATCGTAAAATTCTACGCGTCGTTTCGGCACCTGTTAGCCCCGGCATCTGATAATCAAGTAAGATGATGTCAACAGCATAGTTCTCAAGTTTGGTGAGGACATCTTCACCGCTATGAGATGCAATGATATTGAATTTCATGTTCTTTTTAATTAGTGTGAGCATCACCGTGATACCGTCTCTGACTAACTGGTGATCATCTGCTACCAGTATATTAATAATTTTCTTTTTTATCTTTTCTGTTTCTTCCATCTTCAATTGCTTGTAGGTATAGAAATTTGATAAGACGTTCCTTCGTTTATCAGACTGCTTATAGATAGAGTACCGGAATGGGATTTAATTCTTGATTTGATATTCCTTAATCCCATACCTGAGCTCTTTAATTGTACGTTGAAGCCCTTCCCGTCATCAGAAAGTTTTACTTTTAAATTCTGATTATGGCATGCCAGTGAAATATCAATTTTTGTTGCCTCACCATGGTTAATGGCATTACTGATAAATTCCTGGATGATTCTATATAAATCAATTTTTAACTTCTGGTTCAGATCAGGGACATTTTTAGCCTGCCGTATTTTAAAAGTTGTTTTTCTGTAAAATGAAATTCTTGTGCAAAAAGTTTCAATTGCTTTTATCAGCGGGAACTTTTGTAAAGTTTGTGGCATCAGGTCAAAACAAATATCTCTGACTTCGGCAATTGCATTACTAAGCTCATCATTAGATTGGTATAAAAGACTTTTGTGTTCAGCCGTTTCTGTTAACTCAACAATGGAGCCCACAAAAAATTTAATAGCTGTTAACTGCTGAATTAATCCATCATGGAGATCCTTTGCCAATCTTTGTCTTTCTTTTTCCTGGGCATCAATCATCGCCCTTATCACCAGATTCTCTGTCTTTCGTTGTAATGAAATATTGTTTGCTGTGAGAAGAATTAATTTATTGTTGTTCTCATTGGTTAATTGAGAACCCGTGAGCCTTACCGGTATTAATTTATCATCACTATCTACCATGTTTATTTCATCAGAAAAGGAAGTTCCGTTTTTAAGTACTTTTAATATCCTTGAAGAAAGTGAGATCCCCTCACATAAATCATCAATGCGCTTTCCTGATAAAAATTCCTTTTTATGAGAAAGCTGTATCTCACATGATTGATTTACATCCAGTATTACACCCTTCGTGTCGAGTATGATAACCATATCAGTGACCGCATTAAAAATACCGGTGAAATAATTTCTTGCAATCGTTACACTCTTCAGTTCGTCCCCCAACATATTGATTCCGCTAATAACAGCATCCAACTCATCATGGCGGGGTGATATTCTAATTTTCTTGTCAAAGCGCCCCAGAGAAAACTCACTTAAGGTGTTGCTTAGCGCTCTAAGTCTTTTGTCCATATCATCTGGCGTTAATCTTTAAATTTTTCAAGCCATTGTTTTGCCTTAACCACTTCGGTAAATAACCTTACCGGTATTGTAGTTTTGTTAACCTTTATAAAAAAATTTCCGAGAAAACAACTGAATGCAGACTTGACAAATATTGCAGATGCGTTAAGAGCTACAGTTCCTTGTTCTGACGCTAAAAATTCTCTTGCAGATTTGTCCATACTAACTACTCCGTTACTCATAATAAGGCAGGGTATTGTCTTTTTTTCCGTAAGCAATAATCGGCTCTGCACAATGTCTTTAGCCATTTCAAGAGTAATATGAACATCATTTTTATAGGTGCCCACAAGTATACCGTTTTCTATCTTGAGAAGGAGATAAGGCAGGTTCAATTCTGTATTCATGGATATAAAGTTATTTACATAAAATAAAAAAAAGCCCCGTAGAAATACGTAAGAAAAACTCGCAGGCAAAATTTTTAAAATTCAGTCTTTGTACGGATAAAATCGTCCAGCAGGCAATAGAACTTTGTATTCCTAAAAAATGTGAATATGGGAAAACATCATTCTTTTTACGATACGGTTGATCAAATAGTCACTTATGGAATTGAACAAGGTATTCTCCATCTTTATACTTCAGATGAATCCATCAATGGAACAGCCATAATAATAAATGATCAACCTGTTTTAAATTTTGGGTCATGCAGCTATTTAGGGTTGGAGTTTGATCCACGTTTAAAAGCCGGTGCAGCATTAGCTATTGAAAAATTCGGAACGCAGTTTTCAGCTTCCAGAGCTTACGTTTCCCTTGGCTTATACAAAGAACTTGAAAATCTCCTTCAACAGATTTTTGATGCTCCTTGTGTTATTACCCCCACAACCACCCTTGGACATATTGCAAACATCCCTGTATTGGTAGAGGATGACGACGCTATAATTATGGATCAGCAAGTTCACAACTCTGTTCAAACTGCGGTACAGCTCGTGAAAGCCAGGGGTATACCAGTAGAGCTCGTTCGGCATAACAGGATGGATCTTTTAGAACAAAGAATAAAAGAACTTAGACAAAAGCATAAGAAGATTTGGTATATGGCCGACGGCATATATTCAATGTTTGGGGATACGAGTCCCATAGATGAGATATACATGCTGCTTAATACCTATCCAGAATTTTATTATTACGTGGATGATGCGCATGGCATGAGTGTGCATGGTAAGCATGGAAGAGGTTTCGTTTTAAGCAACCATGACATCCATCCAAAGATTGCTTTGGTAACATCTCTTAATAAGGCGTTTGCCTCCGGTGGTGGTTTATTGGTTTATGGAAACCCAGAGCTTGCCCGGAAGGTCGGAACTGTCGGTGGGCCACTTTTGAGTTCCGGGCCAATGCAGCCTTCGTCTATAGGCGCTGCAATCGCTGCTGCACATATTCACTTGGACAATGATATTGTAGTTATGCAAGATCAACTACGCGATAATGTATTATTTACAAATATGATGCTGACAAAGTATAAACTACCTGTGATTTCTGAAGCCGGTGCGGCTATTTTCTTTGTTGGTGTAAGCTTACCTAAGCTTGGTGATAATGTTGTTAAAAGAATGCTAACCAAAGGCTATTATGTTAACCTTGGAGTGTTTCCCACTGTGCCCATGAAACAAACCGGGATACGTTTTACCATAACAAGGCTGCATACGTTTAAGGAAATAGAGGCGATGGTTTCAACTCTTTCCGAAGAATTGCTCTTTGCAATGAAAGAGGAAGGAATATCTATGGCACAAATTTATAAAGCTTTTAAAAAACAATTACCCGAGGATACTAAGATTGATAAAGCTGTATCAAGTGTGCTGCACCAAGCATTGGATCTTCAACTCTTCCATTATGGGACAATTCAGGACATTGAAAAAAATGAATGGAACCGGATATTTGAAAATAAGGGCTCCTTTGATTGGGATGGCCTTAAATTGCTTGAATCTGCATTTCTAAATAACAAATTGCCAGAGGATAATTGGGAATTTGATTACATTATTATCAAAGATGTAAAAGGCGGCATTGTTGCAGCAACCTTTTGTACCTCCACTCTCTGGAAGGATGATATGTTGTCGCCCAAAGAAATATCGTTACAGGTAGAACAAAAGAGAAAATCTGACCCATATTACCTTACGAGCAAAGTGATATCAACCGGCTCGTTGATAACTGAAGGTGAACATCTGTATATTGATTTCACATCCTCACTCTGGAAAGATGCAATGCAATTATTTATAGAAAAAATGTACAGTCTCCAGGAAATGAGAAAAGCCAATCATATTGTTCTGCGCGATTTCTCAGGCAATTATGCTGTGCTGGATAATTTCATGGTAGACAATGGATTTTTTAAGATAAAAATGCCAGATTCTCACGTTCTGTCAATAAGAAACTGGAATAGCAAAGAAGATTTTTATAAATCTTTATCTACTAATAACAGAAGTCACGTAAGAAAAAAAATACTAAAGAGTCAAAGTGACTTTGCAATAGATATTGTTTCCATTACTGACTGGCAGGAAGAGATTGATTATTGGTATGAGCTTTATTTAAATGTCCAAAGAAAAAATGCAGAACTAAATACATTTCCTTTACCTAAAAATTTCTTTTATCAAATTGCTAGACAAGAAAGTTGGGAAGTTTTACAATTAACACTTAAGGGAGATACCAATCAACCACCTTGTTGCGCAGTTTTTAGCTATAAGTCACGAACTACCTATTTACCGATAATCATCGGAATAGATTACATGTATAATCAACAATTTGGAGTTTACAGACAGGCATTGTATCAATTAATTCTTAGGGCTAAGCAATTGGGAAATGAATGTATAAAGCTCGGATTTTCAGCATCAATCGAAAAGCAAAAATTTGGAATTAAGCCTGACTGTACATATGCTTATATGCATTCAAAGGACAGTTTTAATTTAGAAACGCTTGGCATGTATTCTACTGTTGGTAAAAACAATTCCTGATCGTACATGGCATCGCTCTTTGACTTCATTTAAACAATAAATGAAAATAACCAAAGCAGCATACTGCGGGCTTTCATTATTAGGAAGAGTAAGATTTTTACATCAGTATGCCCGATTTATATGCTCTAAAACAATTGAGACAAAAAAGATAATGATTTTTAAATTATATAATTTTTATGTAGCTGTAATAAAAGATCTAATCAGGAATAGTATTATAGAGGCAGATCCTATTTCATCACAAAACATGCTGATGTTTTACCTCGGGTTATAAGCCGATTTTTCATAATAACAATTGAACCCAATAGCACCTTATTAAACAATATATGGATACGCTTATAAATTTTTTAAATAGTATCTACCCGTTATCACAACCAGTTAACGATTACTTATATAAAACGTTGAAGGAAGTAACGATACCCAAAAAAAATTTTCTATTAAGAAGTGGACATATATGCAATAATATATTTTTTGTATGTAGCGGATTGTTCCGTTGTTTTTATATTATTGATGATAAAGAAATCAACTCATGGTTTATGAAAGAGTTTGATGTGATTATATCCGTTGACAGTTTTTTCAATCAGTCACCAAGCTATGAAAACATTCAGGCCTTAGAAGATTGTGTAGTATATTTTATTACCTACCAGGAACTACAATTTTTATATAACAATTTTTATGAATTCAATTTTGTGGGACGGGTGCTTACCGAAAAATATTACCAGTTAAGCGAACAGCGTCTATACTCGTTAAGAATGCGAAGGGCAATTGAAAAATATAAATTTTTAATGCATCATTTCCCTCAGATTATTCAAAGAGTTCCCTGTAAGTACATTGCCTCCTATTTAAGCATAACTGAAGAAACATTAAGCCGGATAAGAGCGCTTAAATAATAACTTAACCGAATTATGGGCACGTACACTTTTAACCGCTTGATCAAGAATTTGCCAGCACTTGAGTGCCTTGCATGGTAAGATGATAATTAAAGCCTTCATAAATTATGTTCTGCTGATAATTTACTACGCAAGGCATTCATGTCATCACTGATTTTTCGGTCTAATATCTTCGCATAATGTTGGGTTGTCTTAATGTTCTTATGCCCCAGCATTTTAGAAACGGTTTCAATCGGCACGCCGTTGCTCAAGGTAACAGTTGTTGCAAAAGTATGCCTGGCTATATGGAAGGTAAGTCTTTTGGTGATTCCGCATACATCAGCTATTTCCTTTAGATATGCATTCATTTTTTGATTGCTCAAAACTGGCAAAACATAATCTTGAAATTTGCATGTTGGATAATCAGCATAACGATTGACTATTTTGATTGCAATAGGTAACAGTGGAATACGAAACAAAGTTTCCGTCTTTTTTCTTTTAGCAATAATCCATTTTTCGCCATCAATCCCGCGTGTAATTTCAGAACGTTTCAGCTTTTGCACATCCGCATAAGCCAGACCCGAATAACAACTGAAAATAAAAATATCCCTTACTACAGACAGACGCTCGATAGTAAAGTCTTTTGCAATTAATGCTTGTAGATCATAATCTGTTAATGCAATTCTTTCCACTTCCCGTTTCGCCAGGCTAAATCCAATAAACGGATCTTTTTCCAACCACCCATTTTTCAAACTACGTGTAATTATTTTCTTCAGGATACTCATGTATTTCATGGTAGTATTATGATCGCAATCGCGCTTGCTTTTAAGCCAGAATTCAAATTGTGTAATGAATTCAAAATTTATTTTTCTTATTTCAATATCATCAATGTTATACTTTGATTGCAGAAATGAAAGCAGGTGTTTTAATGAGGTCTTATATTTTGTTAAGGTGGTGTTCGCATACTCTTTGCCGATTAATTCAGCCATTTGCTCGTTGTGCTGTTTAAATATATCCATCAACATGTGTTGAGGTTTATATTCTTTTCCGAGAATAAGATTTTTAATTGTAATTACAGAAATATCCCGGTCAATTTCTATTAGCCTTCGTTTGGCTTCAAAAACTTTCTGTTGTAGAGTGTCCAGGTAACTATTGAACATTTTTGCTGCATTACTTTTACCAGCTTGCCTTCCTGCTGAAACATTCCAGTTCATAGGAAGACAAAATCTTTTAGTGCTGATTTCAGCTACTTCTCCGTTGACAGTGAGCCGCATGTATACAGGCAATTGTTCGGATGAATTTTTTTTATTTTTTTTAAGGTGAAAAAATAACCCAAAGCTTTTTTCCATAACTCTATTTTTAAAGTTTATAAAATTACATTCCAAGCAACATTCAAAATGTAGTTGCTTTTTCATAAAATGTTAATAGATAGAGACTTAGGTAAGATTAGTGGAGTAAAAGTTAGATGAGGTAACGACTCCACGAATAACTCCACATAAATAGGAGTAAATTGATATAAATTCATGTAAACTTAAGAAAGCAAAATGCAGCTAAACCCTTGATTTTGCTGCCTTTCCTTAAAAAGCTTTACTTCAAATAACTAACTTTAGCGGACCGGACGGGTCGTAAGGAAATGGCGACGGTGTTAGATTGTATAAATAAAGTGGAGCACTTTCATTTTTTGTGAGCCAATAAATGATTTAATTTCTTTTCAATTTCGACAATCCTTGTTTCTTCTTTACCGTAATTTTTTGCTGTGAGCTTTGTGCGGAACAAGGTATCTAAACTTACATTCATCATGTCTGCAATTTTCATGAGCATTTCGGCCGGTGGAACCGCAACACCACCAACGTATGTTTTAATTCGACCCAATGTTGTGTCCAGCATATCGGCCACATCCTGGTAAGTATAGCGTTTGTAGGCGATCCAAAACTTTATATTATGGTTAATGTGGTGCGGCATTACAGTGCTGCGAATTTTTCAGCCTCTTCTTTGATTTTTTTTAGCTCGGCAAGGGTTTGTAAGGCAATCTCTTTTTTAATGTCCCCTGGAGGCTTATTTGTAAGAATATCCGCTATTTCTATAAGTAAGTCCTGTTGCACACGGAGCTTTGCTTCTAAAGAGAAAAGCATGTATAAAATTGTTTTGTCTTCCATTGGGTAAATATTTTTTACTTTTGAGTAAATCATTTTATGTCTAAAAAGGTTAGGGTTGATTCTTTTAAAATCTCTGAGGACATTGAAATAACACGGGAAGGCTGCAAGTATAAACCATTGGACGAAGCACACCGTAAACTTATTTCCGATGAAATAAGTTTTCTTAAAGAACCATCTGTTATCAATAAAAAAAGCTTTGTGGTAGGCATTTTAGAAGATTTTGAAAATCTTAAATTAAAAAAAGACATGGAACAGAAAGAACTTACGATATCACAAAAGTTTGAATTAATGCAATCTGTGTTAGTAGCTTTAGTTGACGAAAATCATCATGGCTTATACATTGAAGATGATCGGTTAAAAACTTTTTACACCAATTGCGTTAACCTGATCCAGCAATCATATTCATTACCTGCTGGTAAGGCAAGTGAATAGAATAAACCTTATCAGGAAAAACATTAATATCTACGCCTGCTGCTGTTTCCTTTACCCAACAAATTGCGTCTATTGCAATAGAAATTTTGACCTTTTTATTGCGTCCTTCATTCAATTCTACTTCTATAAACTTTGCCATATTTTTTTACTTTGCGTTAGGTAATTAATATTTACTTTTGAGTATGTTGTCATTTAAAGAAAATTCAGTTGACCGGCTTATACAGGAACATGCCGTATATAAAAAATTTTACAGTGATATTGTAGCTCGTCCGCAAGACGGAAGCAGTTTTAATGACTACTGGAAAAGTAAAGCCTTTGATCTTCATGAGCGACTACAAAATTTAAACGATAATATTCCTTACTACGATCCCGCCTGGGAAAATGCTAATGCTGTGCTCTTTCCCATCACTGTCAAAAATGTCAATGACTAAAGTCTGAACAGGAGCGCCGCTATCTGGTAAAAAGTAACGTTCTATAGCTTCCTTTGGCGTGGCATTAATTAGCACTTCCGCAATACTTCCATTTACTAAATAACCTTTTACACTAATTCTATTTGCTGCCATTATCTTTTTACTTTGCGGAGTTTAGTTATTGAGATTAATCTTTTTCAAACGGGTCAAATGTTACTGATACTTCTGTTTCCGATAAATTACCGTACCCGTTTCTTGCCATCGTCGCATAATAACAAATGATTTTTCTTTCGCTTTCTGTAAAGAATTGTCTTTTCAATGGGTCAAATGATAATTGATTTTCCAATTTTGATTGGGCAATCATACTTAGCCCTTTAGCAATAAAATTCATTATCTGATGATCGGTAGCTCCATCTTTTTTTAAGTCTTGCCAAACACGTTTTGATATTTCAGTGCTAAAGAGAATTGTCTTATACTCTCCATGTCCATTTTTTATACTAATTGGCACATCAGTAAAATGATAAAGTTCGTCTTGTATTACTCTTTTAGCCTTAGCTTGCTGATTTGATAATTTATTTAAAAGAACTGTGTCTGATAATGGCTCGCTGGGTGTGAGATGTGGTGCATTATAGGTAGAGTTATTGTTTTGCGCAATACCTTGCGAAATGGCAATGAAAAAAATAAATAAAATGCTAAATAATTTAGTTATCATTTGTTAAATGTTTTAGTATATTCGTTTCCCCATTTTTTCTTGCAGCTATCCCATGAAAAGCAAATTTTACATTGCTTAAATATTTTTTATGTCAAAGAAAAAGAAAAAAAAGAGGCCAAAAAAAATCAAACTCATTTCTGCCTACGTTCATTGTCAATCAAATTCTTTTGGTCAATTACCATCTTTTCATAAATACTTAAAAGCTCATCAGAAGAAATTTTCTTTAGCAGGGGCGATTGTATCTGAGAAAGAACAGATAAAATAACCCTTTGAGTTGCCATAAGCTCTTTAATATCATTTATAATCAGAGTGCCTGCATCTACAACTAATTCTGCATTTAGAAAATCACCCTCTCCGGTCAATAAGTATTTCCGGTTTATTTTTGGAAATGTATTACATATTTTTTCTGATAATTCCGCAGATATATTTTTTACTTTCCCACTGTCAATATCGTATAAGTTCTGACTTCTTTTTAATCCAATGACTTTTGCCAAGGAATTAAGCGTAAGGCCAGTCTCTTGCAATACCTTTTCTAACATTTGTTTAGCGTTACTCATTACAGAATCTCTGTATTTAATAATTTATTTTTCTGTACTTTGCTCTAAAAAAATTAATGCGTACTAACAATGAACGTTGCATGTTCCGAATATTATTGGTAGCAGTGCTACTATTATGGCAAGCAACGCTAACATCCTTGTTTTTTTATTTTCACCCGGCAAACGTTTCAACTCAGCTATTTGTAGCGCTGTCAATTCCGTCGCTGATTGGCGCTGCATGTTTGTTTCTTGAATGGATTGTTGATGCAGTTCTGTAATAGCCTGAAACCCACCAGCAACCAATGTTTCACGTCCTTTTTCAGTAAATTTTATTTCTGGCTTATCACTGAGAAATTTATCAGTAGTAACATAGCCTTCATCTCTTAGTTCTTTTATAATTTCCCAACCTAATTTGTCTTTTGTGTCAAAGATTATTTTATCTCCATAGTTTGGTTTTAATCCTAAAAACACTTCGTCTTTTTCTTTTAAAGTATACATTTTTAAAATGTGGATAACTTTTTCAGTATTTCTGCATTTTGTTTCAGAAATACTGCATATCTTCGTTCTCGAAATCACGATAACAAAAAATCACGATAACCACAAAATACAAAAAAGATATGAATCAGATTGTTTTAAAAGGGGATATACTCGATAAGATCAAAGCCCACGAAGAATTAGCAAAACAAATCGCTTCCTACCTCGGCATAACTGTAAGATCACTTGAGCGCCTTATATATGGCAACGATGCTAAACTTACACAAGCCGGTGTATTAAAAATACTTCGTGATTTTTTGGGGATAGCGCAAGATAAACAATTACTGGCAGAAATAGAAATAAGAGAAGTAGCATAAAAAAAGCCAACGTGTATAAAACATTGGCTAATTAATAATTCCAAACAAAAAGTATCTGTATGAATGCAAATTTAATCAAATTCTCAATTCAAAACTTCGACTTATTAGAAAATACCATCGAAGTAGTTATACCAACAGGCTCAACCTCCCAAACCGTAATCGCAGTACCCCGTGAAAGGTTTGAAAAATGGCTAAGAACTGATGACCGGCTGAACACAGAGCTCAACTACGCCGACCACACAGGCGAGCATGTGCAATGCCTGGGCTTAATGTCGCTGTACGAATACTGGGATTTGCAGCACAGGTATATAATAAAAGACCTGTACGATTTTATTACTACAAAAATGGATTGCAGGAAACAATTACAGCCAAGGTTTACCGATTTCCAGTCTTTCGCTAACAACTTTTTTTCACAAGTAAAAACTGCAATAAGATGAATGTAAGCTTCTGGGCAAGACCGAATTGCTATGTAAAAGTATTTAGTCAAAAGCAGTGCTTGAGCCTTATGTTTTACTCTGCAATACCAGAGGTGAGTGTAAATATTGAAAGTGTTGACTGCTATGATTTTTCAACACTAAAACAAATAAGTGAGTATGAATTTATGAGCGCCTTCAACCAGGCACTTGCAAGTATTGAAGCCGCTATGAAAGATAAAATTATTGCAGCTTTAAATTGAAAAAAGCACTTGAAATATTACACTTCTTTTTTATATGCGTGCCACTTGCTGTATTCATTTATGTGGCTGCATCTATAGCGTTAACTATTAAAAGTAAGTTGTGACAATAACCATAGAAAGCAATGCATTCCGTCAACTAATGAAAAAGTTGAATCGCATAGAAGCCATTGCCCTGGCAGCAAAAAATACCGATTGGGTGAGCGAAGATGAGGCTGAACAAATTACAGGACTTGGTAAGCGAAGCCTGCTTGAAAAAAGAAAAAAAGGGCTGATTGAATGGCGCACAGCTTCGGGCCGTAAAATACAATACAAGCGAAATTCTCTTGATAACTACTTAAACTCAGCATCATGATTTTATTATTTGCCTTGCCCACATTTATCCTGTTATCCGCAATTATTTGGTTCCGGCACATAACCAGGGACGAACGAAAGGAAATAAGAAAATGGGAAAAGGATCATGAAGATTTTGTGCCTAACAACTGGAAAAACTTTAAAAACTATAAATAAAATGAGCGACATCACCAAAGCCACGCCTACATTCGCAGAGCTCGTTAAAGCGCTTGGTAGCGATACACAGGAGGCCTTTAAAAACGACAAATGGAATTCACTACTTGCAATGCCACCACATGCAAGCTGGCTTAAAAAACATCCTGTTACTAAAGGCGATTATCTGCCTATTGACAAGGTCGAACACCTGCTCACTTACATTTATCAAAAGTGGAAAATTGAGGTTATTCAAGTACAGCAATTGTTTCAGTCAATTCAGGTGACCGTAAGATTACATGTACATAACCCTTTGACTGGAGAATGGGAATCTCAAGATGGTATTGGCGCCTCTCCCATACAAACCGATCAGGGAGCGAGCGCATCAGATCTCTCAAAAATTAAAAATTCCGCAGTACAGATCGCTGCGCCCGCCGCCGAAAGCTATGCTATAAAAGATGCTGCCGAAAAGCTTGGCAATATCTTCGGTAAAAACCTCAACCGCAAAGACACGATCATGTTTTCCGGTGCATACAGCGATGAAACTGCACAACTTGCGCCACAGCCAATTAAAAGCAATTCTTTACCATTTAATACCGCAGCATTATGAATAATGAATTAGCCGTTTTACCCGCCGGACCGGCAGAGGTCACCGAAGCGCAATCGGCTGCCTGGGTATCGCTTGCAAAGGCAAAAAATGAAATGACTTATGCGCTGCAAAAAGCAGAGTTATCGGCACAGCACATTCTTATTACTGTTCAGGGAAGTGCTGATTATAAAATTATAGATTCTGCATTAGTAAGTTATCGCAAAGCACAGACTGATATGTGTGACCTGCGAAAGACTTTTACCAATGTAATTGATTCCAACATCGTACAACCCTTAATGACATTTGAAAAAAGGGTGAAAGAAAATCCGCTCTATACAACATTAACAGACAAAAGCCTTTCGCTTCGTAAAACAGAATCTGATAATGCAGCGAAGCTGAATCAAAAAAATCTTGAAATTACCCGCTTTAAAACCCATGTTGAAAATGAATTTTTCAGAGTAGCCGCAGAGTACAGGCAGTTACTTCGTAAAGAAAGTTTAGGGCAGTATGAAATTGCACTTCGGGAAAATCTTAATGGAGGGACAGGCGACCTTAAAAAAATGATGGCAACACTTGACATCCCTGAAGTTAAAAAATTTAGCGGCACGCTGCTTTCCGGCGATGAAATGATGACCATTTATGAAAACATACCCAAACCTGATTATATGGGTATCTATAATGAAATGATGGCAGAGCTTGATAAGATGTTTGCAAATCTTGATAGCGATATTGCCAATAAAGATGCAGCGCTTAAACATCAAAAAGAACAGTCGAAGCTTGCAGAAATCGAGGAAACAAAAAAGTTGCAAGAAAATACTGCGCTCAATACTTTAATCGCTTCATCTGAAACAGTTGTTGTTGATACTCCAAAAATAAAGCGCACACTATCTGTGCAAGTTGTTGAATCTGAATCCTGGGCTAAGGCTGTTATGGCCGCATTCATTGTTAACCTGCCTCACATGGCAAAATACATACGTGTGAAATCATGGATTAAGCTCACCATCGGACAAATGGCTGAATACTTAAGCAAGCTGGCCAGTGAAACCGGTACTGCATTTAATAATCTTGAATTAAAGGAGGTTGAAAAATGACAAAGAAAAAAGTAGCGTCAATACAAGCCTTCAAAGGGTTTGATAAAGACATGAAGTGCCGCGAAATGCAATATGAAGTTGATAAAGAATATCAACATGAAGGCAAAGTAAAAGTTTGCGCTTCCGGGTTTCATTCATGCGAATATCCGCTTGATGTCTTGCAATATTATCCGGCTAACTGTAGTCGGTTTGCAACTGTTGATGTTGAGGGTGAAACACAGCGGCATGGAGATGATAGTAAGATATGTTCATCTCACATAAAAATTAAGGCAGAAATAAATCTTCATACTCTCATAAAAGCTGCTGTTGATTTTACTTTTTCAAGAACTACGAAAAAAGACGAAAAAGTAAACACTGAAGAAAAAAAGTCTGTTGAAAACACATTAAACAGGGGCGCAGCATCCAATTCCGGTTACAGTGGCGCAGCATCCAATTCCGGTTACAGTGGCGCAGCATCCAATTCCGGTGACAGGGGCGCAGCATCCAATTCCGGTAACAGTGGCGCAGCATCCAATTCCGGTTACAGTGGCGCAGCATCCAATTCCGGTTACAGTGGCGCAGCATCCAATTCCGGTGACAGTGGCGCAGCATCCAATTCCGGTGACAGTGGCGCAGCATCCAATTCCGGTGACAGTGGCGCAGCATCCAATTCCGGTGACAGGGGCGCAGCATCCAATTCCGGTAACAGTGGCGCAGCATCCAATTCCGGTGACAGGGGCGCAGCATCCAATTCCGGTAACAGTGGCGCAGCATCCAATTCCGGTGACAGTGGCGCAGCATCCAATTCCGGTGACAGTGGCGCAGCATCCAATTCCGGTGACAGTGGCGCAGCATCCAATTCCGGTGACAGTGGCGCAGCATCCAATTCCGGTGACAGGGGCGCAGCATCCAATTCCGGTGACAGTGGCGCAGCATCCAATTCCGGTGACAGTGGCGCAGCATCCAATTCCGGTGACAGTGGCGCAGCATCCAATTCCGGTGACAGGGGCGCAGCATCCAATTCCGGTAACAGTGGCGCAGCATCCAATTCCGGTGACAGGGGCGCAGCATCCAATTCCGGTAACAGTGGCGCAGCATCCAATTCCGGTGACAGGGGCGCAGCATCCAATTCCGGTTACAGTGGCGCAGCATCCAATTCCGGTTACAGTGGCGCAGCATCCAATTCCGGTAACAGTGGCGCAGCATTTACGGTGGGTAATCATTCATCTGCTGAAACAAATGCTAAAGATTCCGTTGCGGTTGCTGTTGGGTACGGTAACAAAGCAAAGGCCTCTTTGAATTCATGGATCGTGCTTGCTGAAAGAAATGATGGGTATGAAATAATAAATATGATTAGCATCCAGGTTGATGGCAAGGTAGTTAAATCGGACACTTATTATTCATTGCAGAAAGGAAAATTAACTGAGGTATAAATGCAATACACTTCACATCAACAACTTTTTATTGACACAGCCTTAGAAGGTCGAAATATCTTCTTAACCGGCAAAGCCGGTACAGGCAAGTCTTTCATTGTGAAAGAGCTTATTGCAAAGCTTTCAGCAATGAAGAAAAAAGTTGTTGCCATTGCACCGACTGGCATTGCAGCAAATAACATAGGTGGGCAAACTATTCACTCCATGTTTTCAATAAATCCTTTTGGTGTTGCAGATTTTGAAAGTTGCAATTTTCTCAAAACCGAAAAGCGAAAACTGATTGAAAAAATTGAAGTCATTATAATTGATGAAGTTTCTATGCTGCGCCCCGATATACTGGATGCGATTAATTGGACAATGATTAAAAACGGCTGCAAGCCCCTGTTGTCAAAACAAATAATTTTTGTTGGCGACCTCAAACAATTACCGCCGGTTGTGAATGATAATACAAGATCAATCTTACTTCAAACATACGATGGTGAAGATTTTATGCAGGCAAAGGTTTTTGAAAAACTGAATGTTGAAAATATAGAGCTGACTGAAATTTTAAGGCAAACCAATGATGAATTTATCCATCATTTAAACATCATTCGTGAAGGCGGCAAATCTGATTACTTTAAGAATTTTTTAGGCACTGATCTAAAAGGGGTTGTTCTGGCTCCGCACAATACCACTGTTGAAAAATATAACAAGGAAGGCCTTGCATCCATTAACCAGCCTGAGATGGTTTTTGAAGCTGTTGTAAGCGGTAACGTAAAAGCAGAAGACTTCAATTTACCGAGCATAATTCGGGTTAAGAATGGCGCTAAGATTATGTACTTGGTTAATAGCACAAACGGTGAACTTGTTAACGGCACACTTGGAATTTTTGTATCGCACAATGATTGCCATTTCATACATGTTGGCAATGTTGACTATGCTTTAACACCTGTAAGCCTTACAAAAAAAGAGTATGTGCTTAATAAAAAAGAAGATCGCCTTGAGCTTCGGGAAATTGGTAGCATTGAGCAATACCCTATAAAGCTTGCATACGCTTTATCTATTCATAAAAGCCAGGGTTTAACATTCGATGAGGTAACCGTTGATCTCTCAAAGCCCTGCTTTCAAAGAGGGCAAATGTATGTGGCATTATCAAGAGTTAAAACACCGGAAGGGTTAAGAATAATTGTATGAAAATAACCAATGTCCAATATTATCACGGTTTAAATTTTGAAGAATACTTAAGGCTTCCCGGCACTTCGTTTTCTTCTTTAAAAGATAGCATCCCTGCCACAACCGGAATGCAGCTTGGCTCACGGGTGCATCAATATGTGAATGAGCCGAAAGAATATGATTGGGAAAATGTAAATGAAGTAAAGGCAATTGCGACAGCACTGCGGGCTTACATCGGCGAAGCGTTTCAATATTTACAAAAAGAGGTTGCTTTTACGGCTGAATTTCACCACAATGGAATGATGCTGATCTACAAAGGAAGGGCAGACATGCTATTTGTGAATAAAATTGTCATTGATTTAAAAGTGCTTGCCGGATCCTTACCACAGTATATTAAAATGTTTGGCTATGACCGGCAGATTTCAGGTTATTGCCTGCCTCCAAATTGCCCAATAGGTTTGATTGTGGCTTATAATAAACAATTAAAAAAAGTTGAAACACAAAGGATAGTGCCTGATGCAAAATATTGGGAGTTTATTACTGTTCAAAAAGGTGTGCCAGTATGAAAGTTGAACTTATAAACAATCCTGATTTGTTTAGGCTTGCGGAGATTCTTACTAAACTCAGGTATAAAACAAAACATTGGGAACAACATTACGGTGCTGATGCCCGCAATCAAAAAAAGTTTTGGGAAAAGAAAGCTGATGAATGGATTGATAAACATATAAAGAAAAATGAATGACCTGCCAACAATGTGGCGGAACAAAAACACACCTGCAGGCTTCAATATGCTGGCAATGGGTTGTGTGTGATAATTGTAATTATTTAATCAGTTGGGTATGGCCTGACAATAAAAAAGTAACTAATAATTTAAACAATAAAAAAATGGCAAACGAACAAGTATTTCCAAAAGGCATTCGCTGCTTTAATCCAGCCGCAAGCGCTCCTGATTTTGTAATTGGCAGCATGGTGATCTCATTAAATGAACTCTTTCAGTTCTGCCAGGAAAACCCTGCGCTGCTTTCGGATTATAAAGATCAAAAGCAGTTAAAGCTGCAACTGCTTTCCTCATCTAAAGAAGGCAAGCTCTACTGTGCCGTTGACGCTTATAAAGCTGAGACTTCAAGGCCTGCAAAGCCGCCAGTAACTGCTGCACAGCCTGCGGCAACTGCACAACCAACAACATTTAGTGGAGCACTTGATAAATTACCGTTTTGATGCATATACCAACAGCGAAAGGCTATTTTTCAGGATGCGGTGGAATGGAAATAGGAATGATGCAAGCTGGCATTAATCTTATTCAATCGCTTGATATTGATTCAAGTGCCGTTGAGTGTATGAAAGCTAACAGCCATTATTTTGGGCATACAGTTATAAAAGAAGATATAGAAAATATAACTGTATTGAATCAGCCAAAGACAGATATTATTATAGGCACTTACCCTTGTACAAAATATAGCGCAATTGCAGACATACACGGCACCCGCACAGGCGACAATTTGTTCCTTCATTTTTTCAGACACATCGCACTTGAAAAGCCGGAAATGTATTGGGTTGAAAACGTGCCAGGGATGAAGAAATTTAAAGTAGTGATGGAGGCAATGACAAACTTGCCTGATTATTATGTAACTGTGTTTTGCCCTGTGGATGCTGCAATGTGGTTGCCACAAAAAAGAAAACGGTTGATAGTTGTAGGAACGCTCAAGCCTTTTTCTATTTCTGCGCCTTCTAATAAAAACAATACCCGTTTAAAGGATTTATTAGAAAGCAACCCTGATGTTGATATGCCTGATTATGTGTTAAGCCGGATAAAAGGCAAGTATCGGGATAAGCCTATTGTTATTGATGCAGATATGCCAGGTGCAACCGCTCCCACTTGTGTAGCTCACTATGCGAAAGATTTAGGTACAAGGTTAATAGTTGATAAAAAAAGTAAGCACGGTTTGCGCCCGTTTTCCATAAGAGAATATGCAAGGTTGCAGGGCTTCCCAGATGATTTTAAATTTAAGAATGAGCGAAACAGTTATAAGATGATTGGTAATGCTGTTGCCGTACCAATGGGTAAATGGTGCGGCGAACAGGCAATGAGATATTTTAATTAAAAAATAATAACAAATGAGAACCGGAATCGAATTAATAAAAGAAGTAAGAGAAAAGTGTTTTGAAAGTTCAGCACTGAGCAATCTTGTTTTTGAAGCCTTATTAAAAAAAAGTATCTCACAAATTTTTGAAGGTGATGCAAACGAAAAATTGCAAATAGAACGATTGGCTTTTATCGGAGCCGTAATAGCGGCTGAAATTGACAGGTTACAAGGTAAATAACTTTCTATGCAACTCCGCCCATACCAAGAAAATACAGTTAATGCAGTTGCGCAAAAGTTAGCGCAGGGCGTACGCAAATGCATTGTACAGCTTGCAACCGGAGGCGGCAAAACAATTATGTTTTCAGCAATTTCACATCGTTACACATCAAAGTCAAATCAATCTGTTTTGATCCTTGTTGACAGAATTGAATTATTGCAGCAAACCAGGCGAACGCTTTTTAATGCTTTTGGTATATCAGCGCAGGTGATTATTGCAGGGATGAAATACATACCGCCGGCAAAGGTCTACATCGGAATGATTGAAAGCACCATGCGCCGCCTTCCGAGAAATGTAGGCCTTGTAATTATTGATGAAGCTCACACACATACTTTTAATAAAATTCATACACATTTACCCGACCAGTTTATTTTAGGATTTACTGCAACGCCTCTATCCGCTAATAAAAAGCAGCCGCTCAATAAGTATTATGAAGACATTGTTTGCGGCGTTGATATTCCTGAATTAATCAATGGAGGGCATCTTTGTCAAAATATAACATTTGCTCCCCGTGATACGGTTGACAGGTCTATGCTTACTGTAAAGAACGGAGAGTTCGATAGCGGTTTTATGGCTGCACAATTTTCAAAACCTCGATATGTTGCCAACACAGTCAATGCTTACCAAAAATGGGCTAATGGAACTAAGGCGGTCATATTTAATGTTTCTATCGAACACTCTATACAGGTCAATAACGCTTTTGTTATCGCAGGCTACGAATCAAAGCATTTAGATAGCACCATGCTTTCAACTGAAAGAAAAAATATTTTACAATGGTTTGCCAACACGCAAGGGGCTATACTCAATAATGTAGGCATAACCACAAAAGGTTTTGATGAGCCAACTATTGAAACCGTGATTTTCAATAAGGCTACTTTATCAATGCCTTTATGGTTGCAATGCACTGGAAGAGGGTCACGGCCAACACCGACAAAATCTGCCTTCACAATCATTGACATGGGTGGCAATGCCTTAACGCATGGTGATTGGTGTGATACCCGCGATTGGAACGACATCTTCCATAATCCTAAAAAGGCAAAAAATAAAGAAGGCGTTGCACCGGTTAAATATTGCCCGCAATGTGATGCAATCATAGCGGCTACTGTTCGCACCTGTTCACACTGTGGCCACCTGTTTCCAAAAAAAGAAGCGGCTCTTGAGGAAGAACTCGCAGACTTTATAATTATTACTAAAGGCATTGATGTCAAAAGTATAATTGAGGCGCACAGGTCAAAAAAAGAGTATTACCCGTTTTTTAAAATCGGGAAAGATGTAGCCATCGAAGCCGCCAGGCATGTGCTTCGCATGGATGATTCTACGGCCAACTTCATTTTAGAAAAATATGATTCCCTCGCAAAAGAGTGGTGCCATGCTGTTGGTAAGAAGTACAACCAGTGGCATAAAGAGAGGGCTAAAGAACATTTATTTAATGAGCTGGCAGAGAGGTTTAAAGAATGGGAAAATCCGTGCAACCTGTTGGCGGTGAGGTAAATTAAATTGATTAAAAAGTAAATATTTTTATGGATGAAAAAAGAATATAATCAATTCCTAAAAAACAAAGTTGTCATTGCAGAAGATTTCGGCTTTGACATTGAACACACAGATATAAATGCTGCGTTAGCTCCGCATACAAAAGATATTGTACAATGGAGTTTAAAAGGTGGGCGCCGTGCAATTATGATAAGTTTTGGATTGCACAAAACTATTACCCAGCTTGAGATTGCAAGGCTTTGTATTGAGCGAACTAACAAACCTTTTCTTATTGTGTGCCCGCTCGCTGTGGCCGGTGAATTTAAAAGGGATAAGAAAAAATTTAATATCCCTTTTGACATAAGCTATATCACGGACACCGACAACATCGAAGATTATAAAGTCCAAATTTTCATTACCAATTACGAGCGTGTTCGCATGGGTGACATTGACCCTTCAAAATTCTGCGGTGTGTCATTTGATGAAGCTTCAATACTTCGGAATTTAAAGACTGAAACCACCAATTACGTACTTCAGTATTTTAAGCAAATACCGTACAGATTTGTTGCAACAGCTACGCCCGCGCCAAACGATTATATTGAAATACTGAATTATGCAGACTTCCTAAGCGTTGCAGATCGCGGCCATTTATTAACACGCTTCTTTCAGAGAGATTCCACTCACGCAGGCCATCTAACCCTGTACCCAAACAAGGAAAAAGAATTTTGGATGTGGGTGGCGACGTGGGCGGTCATCATTCGCAATCCGTCTGATTTAGGCTACAGCGATGAAGGATATATTTTACCGGAACTTAAAATTATTGAACATGAAATTGCAACAGCGCAAGATGAAAGCTATGTTAATGACCGTGGCGAGCTTGTCTTCTTTGCACAGGAAAAAGGCGACTTTAAAGAAAAGGCAAAATACCGCCGTGAAAGTATTAAAGAGCGCTGCGAGATGGCTTATGATATTGCTTGCTTCAGCGATTCATCTGTCGTATGGCATGACCTTGAATCCGAGCGTGTATATCTTGAGACATTATTCAAAGGCATGGCTGCGAAGGCTGTTTATGGCAGCCAGAAAAACACAGAGAAAGAAGATTTACTAATTGCCTTCAGTGAAGGAAAATATAAATACCTGCTTACTAAAAAGCGCATCGCGGGCCAGGGTTGCAATTTCCAGGAATATTGCCACACACTGATTTTTGCAAGTATTGATGACAAGTTCAATGATTTCATCCAGGCAATACACCGCGTTCTACGCTTTGGACAAAAACATAAAGTAATTGTTCACCTCATCTACACTAAAGAGCAGTATAAAACACTCAAAACGCTTTACCGAAAATGGAAGCAGCATGATGCCATGCAGCAATATACCGGCGAACTGATTAAAAAATACGGCTTAAATAAAACTATAATTCAATCTCAGATGGAAAGACAAATTTTTAAAGATGGTAAAAAAAATACCATAGGCAATGCAGTCTTGTATAACAACGATACTGTTATTGTTCATGATGACAAAAAAGAAATGCCGGATAATTCCGTTGACATGATTTTAACAAGCATTCCTTTTGGCGATCATTATGAATACTCTGATAATTATAATGACATGGGTCACAACCACGGTAACGGCAGCTTTTTTAAGCAAATGGATTTTCTTACACCTAACCTGCTTCGTGTATTAAAACCCGGGCGCATAGCGGCTATTCATGTCAAAGACAGGATCCGTTACTCTTATCAGAACGGAACGAAGTTTACTACCATAGATGATTTTAGCGGGCAAACTGTCGCTCATTTTGTAAAGCATGGGTTTTACCTCATGGGTAAAATAACAGTATCTACAGATGTAGTACGTGAGAATAACCAAACCTACCGCCTCGGCTGGAGTGAGCAATGTAAAGATGCTACCAAGATGGGCGTTGGGCTTCCTGAATATGTGCTGTTATTCCGCAAAGCACCTACAGAATTCAATAATGCTTATGCTGATGAGCCGGTAACAAAAGAAAAAGAAGATTATGATATTTCAACCTGGCAGCTTGATGCGCATGCTGTGTACCGCTCGAATGGTAACCGCTTTCTTTCCTATGATGAACTTAAAGGAAAAGATTTTGATAAAATATGCCAGCTATGGCATGAACACCTGAAAAATAATATTTATGATTACGATGAGCATTTAAGAGTGAGCCGAGATCTGGAAGATATGGGTAAACTTTCCAA
Source organism: Hanamia sp. (assembly GCA_965276925.1). Classification (GTDB taxonomy): domain Bacteria; phylum Bacteroidota; class Bacteroidia; order Chitinophagales; family Chitinophagaceae; genus Ginsengibacter. Next base: position 1,442,947 of record OZ255711.1, on the reverse strand, counting down.
ATTATTTACCACCCTTCCCGTTCATAGTGTGAGCGACGATGTATGGAGCGATATTAACCGAATGGAAACCTTGAATGCAAAGCAGGCAAACGCAAAGAAAGAAAAACACATTTGCCCGCTTCAGCTTGATATTATCCGGCGGCTCATCAACCGGTATTCAATGAAAGGTGAGATTATTGATGATCCGTTTGGCGGCCTGTTTTCAGTGCCTTATGTTGCCATGCAGCTTGAACGAAAAAGTATCAGCGCAGAGCTTAACAGCAACTATTATAAAGATGGACTTAGTTACCTGCACGCTATGCACCACAAACTAAATGTACCGACCCTATTTGATTTAGCAGCTATATAATACCCACCTCCCCCCAAATGACAGACATAAGCATTTACACCAGCGTAAAGCAGGTGAAAACAGAAAAGAGTATTCCCTTAGATTTGTTTTTTGAGGGAGTGCGTGATGGCAAATGGCAGGACATCGTACTTCCTATAAGAATTATACCCGACGAAAAACAGCGCACAGCCGCCAAGCATAAAGCTCCCTGTGTAACCATATCCGGTAAATTCAGAGACAGGAACGATACAGGCCTGGAACAACACAGCGGCTACATTGCAATAGATATTGACAATGTGGATGATACAGACCATCTTAAAAGCCTCCTTTGTGCGGACAGGTTTGTGTATGCTGCCTTTGTATCTATTTCAGGCCGCGGGCTTTGTCTTATCTTCAAAATAAATCCTGCAAAACATCGTGAGAGTTTTCAAGGCATATCCGAATACCTATATGAAAATTACCGGCTTATTTGTGACCCTACTGCAATAAATGTTAGCCGCCTTCGCTTCGTTTCCTACGATCCTCACATTTTCATTGCAGACCACTCTGATAAGTTTGCGCGATACCCTAAAACAAAACCGCCAAAAAAAATTGATAAGGTCGTTTTTGCAAAGGATGATTTTGATAATATACTGGAGCAAATTATTTCCAGGCGTTTAAACTTGTGTGAGAATTATCATGAGTGGCTGCGTATAGCTTTTTCATTAGTTCATAAGTTTGGAGAACAGGGCCGCAATTACTTTCATTTAGTAAGCCAGTTTTCATCAAAATACGATGCTGTTTTAGCTGACAAGCAATATACAGTTTGCCTCAAGCATACCGGCAATACTCAGGCTACAATTGCCACCTTTTATTATTACTGCAAATCTGCAGGTATTCAGCTTTATTCTGAGCGTACCCGAAAGATTGCTTACTCCGCATCACATGGCAAAAAGGGAGGGTTGACAGCTGAACAAATTGCAGACAACTTAAAAAAATTTGAAGGTATTGAAGGTAATGATGTTCAGCCGCTCGCCCAACAGGTGATGGATAACGCTATTGAGCTAAATGAAGACACTTTACTTGACCAGGTAGAAATGTGGCTTAGGCAAAATTATAGCCTGAGAAGAAATGAGATCACACGCATCATTGAAAGCTCTGGCGCACCAATGAAAATGACTGACTTTAATTCAATATTTATCAAAGGAAAAAAAATTTTTGATAAGCTTTCTTTTGAACTTATTGACAGGCTTTTGAACTCTGATTTTGTTTGTTTATTCAATCCGTTTTTAGATTGGTTTGAAGAAAATAAAATGCGTGGAGTTTTGACAGGCGCAAAAGATGTGAAAGATGGCAGCCTTTTTACACCGGCTATGCATTCGTTGTTTAGTTCTGTAACCTCCAATGACAATGATTTTTTACAACACTTTGGAAAGAAGTGGCTGGTAAGTATAATATCGGCTATACATGGTGACCATTCACCTCTGATGTTTGTTTTATCCGGTGAGCGGCACGGATCCGGAAAGACGGAATTTTTCAGGCGGTTACTCCCTAAAGAATTGAAACAATATTACGGTGAATCGAAACTCGATGCAGGCAAAGATGATGAAATTCTGATGTGCCAGAAAATAATCATCATGGATGATGAAATGGGCGGCAAAAGTAAAAAAGAAAGTAAACGTCTTAAGGAACTTACCAGCAAGCAAACATTTTCTCTTCGTGAGCCTTACGGGCGCAATAACGTTGATCTTAATCGGTTGGCTGTACTATGTGGCACTACGAACGATAATGAAATTTTGAATGATCCCACAGGCAACAGGCGCATTATTCCGGTTCAAGTACATGAAATAGATTTTGACAAGTATAATAAAACTGATAAAACAGATTTATTTATGGAGGCTTACCATCTATACAAATCGGGTTTTGATTGGCGATTGAATAAACATGATATTGATTATCTGAATAAAGATTCAGCAGGTTTTGAAGTGACGGTGCTTGAAAATGAATTATTGCAAAAGTATTTTATATCAGGCGACAGTGCTGAAATGACGTGCAGTGAGATAAAGGTGTATATCGAGGATAGGACAAAACAGAGGTTGAATTTGATATTGCTGGGAAAAGCATTGAGAAAGCTTGAGTTTTCATTTAAAACTAAAAAGTTGCCAAAATCGAGAACGTCAATTCAGGTTTACTTGGTTGATGTTATTAATATACAAATGCAGGCAAGTATGCCACTAAAAAACGACGATATATTAAGCCAGCAACAAAAGAATTTCTTTTAATGGTGTTGCGGTGTAATGTTAGTGTAATGTAAAAAAATATTCCACAATACACCATTTTAATCAACGCTGTATTGATTCTTACTGTATTGGTGTTAAGGTGTTAAGTAATATTTATTATATAGCTATATAAACAATATAAAATCATTTTACGGCATAAATAGCACAATTATGGAGCAAAATATTTTTTATATAATTTTTCCATCACGAAGAAAATCACATTACACCCAATACACCACAACACCAATTTTTAAATTTTAAAATGCCCTTGGACACAGCATAATATTTGGGTCGAAGCTGCCAAAGCAATTTTAAAAGCATTAAATAAATAAGTTATGAATGAAAAACAAATAGAAGAATGGTATCATCAATGGAATGCAGGGAAAAATAAATCAGGCATAGCAACAATTAATGTTTTGGATATGCTGAAAGATTTTGCCAAAGAATATCAATCTAATAATGTCCCGCAAATAACAGATGGAATGGTAAAGCACATTATTGATAAAATACAGCCGCTGCCAAATAATTTAGATACGCTGTCAGAAGAAGAAATATCAATTATAGCAAGCTGTCGCACTTCAGCACAATTAACAGCCAAAGCAATTTTATCTGAATTAAATACATAAGTTATGTCCGAAGATAAACTACAAAGCTCTATATGGATTAAAGCATGGAACGAATACCCTGAAGCCAGGCGATGCATGTGGGCTGTACCTAATGGTGGCGTAAGAAATCAGCTTGAAGCAATAAAACTTAAAGCAACCGGTGTGTTGCCAGGTGTCTTCGATATGCACCTTTATTGGCAAAATCAATTGTATTGCTTTGAATTTAAAGTAGGGTATAACAATTTAAGTGACCATCAAATACAGTGGCAGGCAGCTATTGAAAAGCAAGGCGCCAAGACATTTTTAATCCGTTCTGAAGAAGAATTTTTTAATATCTTCACGATGATTATACGACATGAAAGAACTTAATAAAAAAGTGGTTGATTTAATACAAAAAGAAGGCTGTGTCACTTTAGGCTTCTCCACCGGCAAAGATTCACTTGCCTGCGCTGTATTATTAAAAAAAATGGGTATTGAATTTATTCCCTTTTTCTTTTATCATTGCCCTGAATTACAATTTGTTGAGCGAAATATAGAATTATACGAGAGGCTGTTAAAAATAAAAGTGATACAAATGCCTCACCCAATGCTGTATGATTATTTGAGGCATGAAGATTTTCAACCTCCTGCAATGATAAATTTTTTAGAAGACCGTGGCTTAATAAAATGCAGCTTTGAAGATATGATGAATGTGTATTTTTTAAACATCAATGACAGGCGGCAATACTATGATGTTGTAGGCCAGCGTGCAAGTGAGAGTTTTAACAGGCGAATGGTTTTTAAAAAACAAGGTTTTATTAATCACAATACTAAAACCATATCATTAATAGCAGACTGGACAACCAAAGATGTAATGAATTTTTTGGCGGCTGAAAATATACCGCTCACAGATGATTATAAAATATGGAACCGGTCCTTTGACGGGTTGAAGTATCAATTTTTATTTGGCGTGAAAGAGCATTACCCAGATGATTGGCAGATAATCAAAGAATACTTTCCTTTGATAGAATTAGAACTGTATAGATATAAGCAAAATATAAAATATTATAATGTTCAACTTCAACCTCAATAGCAACAAGCCAACCGACGGATCGGCAGAGCTGACAGATGAAATAAAATCATTCCGGCAAAAGAATAAAGAGTTCCAGGCCACCAATGAGCATGAAACTTATTTGATTGTTACATTTTCCTGCAAAGCTGACAAAGAATTGTTTTGCGATAATGCTGGCATTACAGAACATACCATCGTAGACGGGTACGAACTGGCAAGAGCTATGAAAATTGAGCCTGCGAAGCCTTCTTTTAAATTACACAAACCAATAAATGCAAAATAAAATCTTGCCACGCTTCGTTAGTAAATATTATTATCTTTATTGTCTAAATTATTTACTTTATGGCATCAGCATCATCAGGCGGCAGCCGTGTTGGTTCAGTGAGAACTAAAAGCGGTCGTTTATTTGCCGCTAACTCAACGCAGGCCAATGCTATCCGCGCAGCGCGCAGAAGTCGCCGTTAAAAAAAATTAGCCGGTGAAAATCCGGCTTTATTTTATGGCAAAGAAAATACCTCCAAAAAATCCAAAGAAATTTACTAAAGATTACCAGCCAGGCCGAAAGAAGATAGCCGAAACTAAAAAGAAAAAGCGTGAATTAACGGAACTCCTGAGCCTTGCCATTAAGGGAGAATTTGGTAAAGAGATAAACGCTGTGCTTATAAATAAACTTGGCATAAAAGCAAATACTATTGAAGAAGCATTACACTTTGTACAAATAGCAAAAGCAATAGGCAAAGATGATACTGCAGCTTACGTCGCTCTCATGCAAACGTCGGGCTTGAATAAGCCTATTAAAATTGAGCAGTCAGGTGAGCGCCAGCCTACCATTATAAAAACTTCAGAGGGGCAGATAATTACATTTTAACAATGGAGATTGAACTCATGCCGAAACAGTCAGAGCTTTTCACAAAAGTTCTTGACGCCTGTTTAAGTAAAAATGATCTTCGGTATTTCTTTTTTGGCGGCGGTGTACGTGGTGGAAAAACTTACAGCATCATTGTCGTTTTGAAGTTCCTATGTGCAACTTACCCGGCCAGCAAATGGCATGTAGTTCGTAAAGATATGACCGTACTGCTTGGAACTACAATCCCATCATTTGAAAAGATCATTGGCAACAATCCTGAATGGAAATGGATGCGATCACCTGGTAACTTCCATGTAACGCATTTACCAACCAACTCAAAGGTTTTTTTTAAGCCTGAATCCATACAAACGGATCCTGAGCTAAACGATTTTTTAGGTTTAGAGACAAACGGTTTTTTCCTTGAGCAGATTGAAGAATTATCTGAAAGCATGTGGGCACGTGCTATTGAGCGTTCCGGCTCATGGTATATACCAAAAATGCCACCTGCATTTATATTTTCTTCCTTCAACCCTACTAACAGATGGGTAAAAGAATTTGTGCATGATAAATGGATTGCCGGCACGCTGCAAAGCCCTTTTTATTACATACAGGCGTTGCCGCATGATAATAAGTATGTAACCGCAGATCAGTGGACAGCATGGAAAAATATGGACGAAGCGAGCTATCGCAATCTTATCGAAGGAAGCTGGATTTTTGAGCAAGCGGGAAATTTATTTATCTATTCATTTCGTGAGCGTGCAGATACTTCAAGAAAACCTGGGTATGCACATTTGGTAGAAGGGCTTGAAGTTGACTACTCATTACCTCTTTATATAAGTTTCGATTTTAATGTAAGCCCCGCGACGGCGTTGATATTTCAGTTTGAGAAAGCCAAAGGATGGATAAGTATTATTGATGAAATAAGGTTGATGAACTCTGATATTTACGAAGTCTGTGATCGCATTAAAGTTTTATATCCCAGTGCGATGATTTATGTAACAGGTGATGCCAGTGGAAGGAACCGCTCAGCTATGTCCCGTGGAAGTAAAAATTTCTATGTTATTATAAAAACAGAGCTGCAATTAAACAGCAACCGATTCAACATACCAAGTGTAAACCCATCTATTAAAAACAGCCGTGTATTAACTAATAGTATTTTATCCAAGCATCCTGCGCTGTTAATTGATGCAAGGTGCAAGTATCTTATAGAAGATATGCGATTTGTAACCGTTGATGAAAACGGAGATATTGAAAAAACAAAAGATGCTTATAAAGGGCACTTATTAGATACCTTACGCTATGCTTTTAATACTTACTTCTCAGATTTTATTAGTAAGAAACATTGATGGAAATATAATTGGTTCACGTGAAACATAATATTTACTTTTGAGTAATTTATATTTACTCAAAAGTAAAGGAATGTACACCCCGGAACAAGTTGAAAACAGAACTACAGACTATGTATGTTTTGATTGCGGACGGTTATTTTTAACCGATAAACAAAAAAAAATAGGAAGTGTTGTAACCTGCCATAAAGCTGAATGTTGTTTATGTGGACAACTTAAAGCCGTTACACATATAAGACACTTTAATTATTTACATCAACTTATAGAAACTATTTAATGTACGAACTCAAATCAGATGACGGCGCACGCCGTTCTTACGTTTCCAGGGTTACCGGAACAGAAGTATTTACCAATCTCATATACACAGACGGCAACGAAAATAAGTGGTGGAGCTTTGAGGACTTACTGCAAATTCCTTTTATAAGAAAGAAAGCCGCAGAGAAAGTGAGCCAATTGTATGGCGTAGGAATGACCAGGGAGGACTTAACCAATTTCATTGCCCGACTGAAAAGTATTTTAAAAGATACCGATCCTGAAAAGTATGAGCGTGCTTATAGCGAGCTTTTAAATATGGAAACCATTGCTGATGAAACTAACGATGCAGTAAAGCAGTCTCTTTCGCTGTGTTCCGTTTATATTATGGCAGACGATGAGCGTATAGACACATTTTCTTTCACAACGGCTGTACAAAAGATGAAGGTTTGGGAGATGGATCTTGACGCACAATCTTTTTTTTTGAGATGGTTCACGGATGGAATGAACGACTTTACCAAACTTTACAGCAGTATTATTCCAACTGCTTTGACAAGCAACGCATAATAGGCGAACCTAAAGGTGCGTTTTATCTTTTGAATAAGCAGGTATCTACCGACAGGAAGCAGCAGTTATTATTGCGGGCGATGGTTAATGGTTCAATTTCTGAAAGAGACCGGCTAATAAGTTATACGCTGGGTGAATTTTTTCAGGAGTTTTCTCTTTTTTTAATTGAGGCAGACGAAAAGAATAAAGAGGCTGAGAAGTTTAAAAATAAGATTAAGAATTTTAGGTGACGTGCAGATAAATAATATTTACTTTTGGAATAACATTATTTACTATGGCTGATAATTTTGCGGACATTTTATTTAAAGGAGGCTTTGACCCTTCAGAAATTGTCCGTGGTATAGATGCTATGGTTGCTGCATTAAAGCGCTCACAAGATCAGGAAGCGCAGCTACGTAAAGAAATTGATACCACATCGCTTTCATTAAAAGAAAATGACGATAAGATACAGAAAGTAACCCTCACCATCGCAGGACTTGAGAAAGGCGCCAAAGGCTACACTTCCACCAACAGAGATCTGAACACAGAGCTTGCCGGACTTAACGATGCCCATGCAAAATATACTGCTACTCTTGCCAGTCAAAATAAGCAGTTAGGAATTACGCAGGCCACAAATGAAAGCCTTGCTGCCAGCTATGATAAAGCAACAGCCGCCGTTACTACCATGCAGTTGGCAACAGGTAAGACAGTGGCACCATCGCTAAATGATGGAACTGTATTAAACCAGCTACGTGTTATAAAAGAAAACTTTGCAACTATTGGCCCCACTGTAGAAAAGACAGTGAACACTGCACGTGGAAAGCTGAATGACCTTGTAAGTACAGAAAATAATTATAAGAAGTCTATTGCTGAAATCAATTCTGTTTTGAAGGCCAATGCGGCAGAATCCGCTTTGCTCAATAAGCAGCTAACGGTTATGCAAGGTTCAACAACGGCAACCTCTGCAGATGTAAATAATTTGCGTACACAGTTGAAAGGCGTTAATGCAAATACTGCTGAATTTGAGGCGCAGCTTGGTAAAGAACGGTTAGCATTGGAAGAAACTACAGCACAGATTAAATTACAAACCGTTGCCGTTGCTGAAAGTGAAAGAGGCAGCAATAAATTAAAGAATGCTATTGCCAATGTTACTTCCGGCAGTGCGCTGGCAGCAAGGGAAGTAAACAGCGTTACCAGGCGTGTACTAAACTTTGCCAATGTGTTTGCTTTCGGTGCTATTGTGGAAGGCGTGCAGTTGGTTGTTGCAGCAGTTCAGGAATATATTGAAAGCGAAGATAAGTTAGCTGAATCACAGAAATTAGGTGCGGCTAACCTTGCTAATTTGAATGAGGTAGAAGCCGATGCACATAAAAAAGCAGGTGAACAGATAAATGATTTAAAAATTCTTTATGCTGAAGCTACTAATGCGAATGAGCCGATAAAAGACAGGCTGGATGCTGTAAAGGCGTTGCAAACTGAATTTCCTGATTATTTTAAAAATATTCAAGTTGAAACCATACTAAACGGAGGCGCTAAAGATAGTTATGATGCTTTAACGGCATCTATCCTTCAAAACGCAAGGGCGAAAGCTGTTAAGGATAAGTTAGATGATTTAGAAACTCAAAAACTTGATAAGCAATTTCAAATACAAAAAGTTGCCAACGCTATCACCAATGAAAGTAATAGAGCCAAAGATGTACTAATAGCAAACCAAGCTCCCGGAGCAGGAACCGCAGGAGGTGCACCCATTTTATCTACCCGCCAGAATCAACAAGAGGCAGCCCGTGGAAGAGGTAAAGCTGCCATAGACCCATTACTAAAGGATATAGCCAGCCTGAATAATCAGGAAAAGTTTTTATTAGATCAAGTTGGTGTAGCTGCTGTGGCAAAGCAGGTGGAAGCAACTGATAAAACCAAAGACAAAAAAGAGAAAAAAGAACCCGATGATGATTTTGAAAAGCGCAGGCAAGACTTTCAAGAGCAGATAAGCAAATTGGCTGAAAGTGAATACCAGAGCGAACTTACCATTCGCAAAGCCTACGCTGATAAGCTCAACAAAGCATTACAAGATATTTCAAAAGATAAAACCATTACCGGTGATGAAGATGCAAAACTGCGTGTATTAGCCGGAAACCTTAACACCGCTGAACTCACCAAAGCCTTAGACGATTTGCATAAAAAAGTAAAGGAAGAACAAAAGAAGTTCAATGATGAAATAGATGCTATCAATTTGCAGGCAGGCACAGCACGTATTGCCCTCATACAAAATGATTTTGACAGGCAGCGTGCAACGATTGTAAATGAAACAGGTGTAACGGCGGATAAGTATAAAGAAGCCAGGGACAGAAAGATTGAGGAACTACAAAAAGAGGCTACAAAGATTGACTTCCCTAAAGGGTATGTTGACAGTGAAATTGAAAGCATAAATGCCGCTTACGATTCGCTGCTCGATACTTTAGATAAAACTAAAAATGAGAAATTACAGGCATTAGCATTTGATACTTTTCAAAAATTAACAGAAGAATCTTCAAAAAGGTTTACTGCCATCAAAGATTTAGGCGTTTCAGAAAATTCATTGATTGATGTTACTAAGCAAACCGACCTATACTTAAAGGGTGAAATTTCTTATAAAGATTATCAGAAAGCATTAACTAAAATAGCCGAAGATGAATCTGAAAGCCGCTACGATATTGAGCGTAAGCGCCTGCAAGGCCTGTACAATACCTACACACAGGAATTGCAAACAGGCACTAATAACGGAACGCTCACCGATAAACAAAAGGAAGATTTAACTGATAAAATCGCTGATGTAAGTAAGCAACAAACAAATCTTGATACTGCACATGAAAAAGGATTAGCCGCAAACACTCATTCAGAGTTTAAAGAAAAATTAGATGAATATGTTGCCTATGCAGATGCCATTGGCAACCTTGCTAATTCAGTAATATCCTTTTGGCAGGAAGCGAACGCAGCAGAGCAAAGAGCGTTGGATCGTTCAATTGCCATACAAGACCGGCGTGTTCAGCAAGCGCAGGTAATTGCAGATCATGGTAACTCTACCTATCTACGGCTTGAACAAGACAGGCAAAATCAATTATTGGTTATGCAGGAAAACGCAGCAAGGCGAACAATAGCTATTAATGCAGCCCTGCAAGCATCTCAATTGATTGTAGCGTTAGTATCCGCACTTGCCAAAGGTGCTGAAACAGGTGGCGCACTTGGTGCTATAATTGACGTTGCCGCCATTGGTGCTGCCATCGCAGGTGCATTTGCTATTGCCCAATCATTTAAGCCTGTAACGCCATCTTTCTTTGTAGGAACTGAAGATACTGGCAAGGGTAGTTCCCACGTAGACAACAAAGGCGGCTTCCATGCCATTCTGCATCCACACGAACGTGTAGTTCCTGAAAAGCACAATAAAAAACTTGCCGGAATATCTAATGAAAACTTAGTAAATGCAGTACAGGATGCAAAGGCCATGCAAAAGCATGTGATACCGGCGGCAACATTTAACTTCTTTAAGGAACATCATAAAAGCAAGCCACAGCCAAGCCTGAACATTCCGGCAATGGAAATGGCTATCAATGCAAACAATATACACAGCATACAACTTGCCGCCATCATGGAAGAAACCAACCGGAAGATGGAAGAAAATAACGCATTGCAGAAAGGAATATTAAAATCCTTAAAAGGCATAGGCGTAAGTGTGAATGTAGACCGCAATGGCGTGGCTGTTAGTGTGCTTGAGGCTATTCATCAAAAAATGATAAATAAAAAATTATAAAATAAAATAAAATACATGACAACAGAAAATTTCACTTCAGCAAAAACATTGCAGGAGACAATCGCAAAATTGACCAGCGCAACAACAAAGATTGCCACCACCGGCGCCAAAGTTAAAATTGAGGTGACAGATTCAGCCGGAAGCGGCGTGCTTGTAAGCAAAGATGCTATCGTAGCGGCCATAGGCCAAACAGCTTATAACACGCTTATAGCTGAAACTCTTACCACACTTAACACAGCCATTGCAAGCGCTGAAACCACCGCTACTACTGCGTTTGCAGCCTTATAATGTACGGACTGCGCATCTATTTCAGGCAGCATCAATTACAAGATGCCAATAATAACTACCAGAATGTTGTGGTAGAATGTGGCGATATTGCCACCTATATTCCTGGCGACACCGATCAGACATGGACTGAAATGACCGCCTTTACTGATGGCTTGGATAAGCTGCAAAGTTCGTGGGATTACATAAACCAGGCTTCGGCTAAAAGCGCCAGCGATGCCACCAATCCGGGCGGCAGCAACTATGATAAAGGTGTAACACTTCCTCTTACTTTCAACGGCGATGCCTATACCTATATTTGGAATTGGCTGCTTACCAATCAATGCCAAACCTTAAATGCTATTGATGTACGGATAGATGATATTATATGCGGCCAATCATTCCGGTTATTTGAGATTAAAAGAGATAACCTAACCTACTCTCCCAATATTCCCAATGATGGCGTTAATGACTTAGCGCCCGATTGCAGAATAGAGGTGCAGTTAAGAGAACAGGACTTAATCTGGAAATGCTTTCAGAATACATTTGTTTGGGACGACTGGCAAAATTGGTTTAATTCCACAGGAACATCTACAAAGCAACACCCTACATTCTTAACGTGCGTAGAACCACGGCCACGGCTGATGAATAGCGTAAGGATGGCCTTACTGCTTTTCTATCATTCCAATCCGGCTATTAATGCCATAGATTTTATTTCAGCCGAAGATATTAAAGTTGATACCAGAAAAGTTTTAGAGATTGATAAATTTGTTCCGGCACCGTTAATAAGAGACTACATTGATAATGTTGCTGGAAAATGTGGCCTTGCCGTAGATACTTTATTTCACAGAGTAGGCACACCGGAATATTCTGCCTGTCTCTTTCACCCGATCTCAGGGCAGCAGTATGAGAATGCTTCAGACAGTGAGGCCAGCCCTTCCAATAGCAACGGAAACCCTTGCGCATTTTTATTTGAAAACAGGTGGGATGTTACCCTTGCTGAATTACTTGATAAATTAAAGTTGCTATACTGCGCCGAATGGTATGTAACACCAAACGCAACCATAGTTTTTAAACCAATAGCTGAACTTATAGACCTTGCGCCTATTTATGATTTTTCAACAGGCGATATTCCTATAAGAGATTTAACCTACACATTCGACGGAACTAAAAAGTCTGCGTATGGCCGTTATCAGTATCAACAAGATGCCGCTGATATGGGAAGCCAGGAAATTGCCAATCTTTATAATGATTTGACTGATTTCGACGGGCCTACTAACAATCCAATGCTGGAAGGTGAACTTGACAAGTCTTTTGAATTTGCATCAACAGCTTTTGTGAGAGATGGCCGCACGAAAGATTATATTAAATTATTAATTGATGATGGTGAAATAGGTGCCTTTATACTTATTGGAATGTTAGCAGTGTTGATCGTTGCATTAGTTGCAGGCACGTTGAGCGCCGGTGCGGCCATTGCCCTGGGAGCGATTATGGCCGTGTGGGCTGTAACGATTGCAGCCAAAGCATCCACAATCCGCAACCATTTTACAGATCCTGCCGGTAGCTATTCCGGCGCCGTTCGCATGGTAATGTCTAACACATCCCTTACGCCACGGGTACTTGTTTGGGATGGAGCGGATATGACAAAAGCGAAAGTTGTAAGAACAGTAAACCCAACGGCAAACACGTATTACAATCCTACATCTGTTCCATATACAACAGATAACCCGATAGGCACGGACAATCCAGCTCACAGCATCTACAATTACCCAATGTATTTTGATAGCTGGTACACCTACAATATGTTTGATCGCTTTCATGATACGATAGATAACCCGTTAAAATCTTTGGAGACCAACCAAAGTTTTACACTCGATACAGATTTATGCTTAGAAGCCATGAACCTGCTCGGCTTATGGGAAAATGATTTTGTAAAGATTGGCTATTTACTTGTTTTGGAAAACCGGCCTAACTATCAGGTGTATGGCCGCATACAAAATATCTCAATTGATTACGGAACATTTAAAATAACCATAAAGGGTGTTGTCATTAGAAAAAGAACCAATACAACGCCTGCAGTTCCGCCGCCTCCTCCTCCTGTATGTGTGCCGGTGAGTATTGATGCTATCACTCTGCCAGATGCTCAGGTAGGCACCGCTTACAATATCAGTATTGCGCCCAATGGCACTTCCCCTATTACGGCAAATAATATAACTGCGCCTGCATGGCTTAGTGTATCAGTTACCGCAGGCAGTTATATTAATCTTGCAGGCACACCAGCAAGCGGAGACATAGGCAGTGCGATAGTTATAAGTTTTACCGCAACAAATGCGTGCGGCAGTGTTGACTTTTCAACAACCATAAATGTGACTGCTACAGCCGTTACGCCACCCGTGCCAGGGTTCACATTTGATTATGGGTTTACAGAGTTAGATACGACAGGCACTGCGCCGGACGAAGCCACTTATGTCGCCTCCGTTGACGGTGTAACAACGACAACCGGCACTATACCCAACACCGGCAATGATATACAGGTAAACATCTTTGGTAATACAAGTGATAAGGTATTGTTCATTGAAGTACCGGCTACAGAGCAACCATTGCTGTATTGGAGTGAAGAAGGCAGCCCTCAATTACAGCAGGCTATAGATCAAACTTTTGCAGGCGGTAATAATGTATGGTTTAAGAGCGTTCATGGAAGTAATACAATTTATATGACAAGATTTCAAACGAGCTTTCCGATGGGAGCGATAATATTAAGCAGATGAAAATGATTGCCGCCGGTTCGGCTGACATATCAAATTATGGCCCTTATTCAAAGAACTGCAATCGCAATAATTGCACACAGCCTTTTTTTGTGCCTGTACCATCATTATGCGAAGGTGTGCAGCTTTATATAAATTTTGGAAGCTCAGCTCCCGGAGCCGTAACATTTACAATGATTGATCTTTGTAACGAAACGTCCGCATCGGCAACCTGTTCCTGCTCAGTGATTGGATATAATGCAATCGGTGGTTATTGGTACGGAATTTTTAAGCAGCTTGCTTCAGGTGCGAACTATGATAGCTACATTATTGCGGCTCAAAGTGGCGGCCTCACTTGGTTTTCCGAGCAGTATATGAACGCTCAAGCATGTGATACTCTTACAAAAGTATCTGTATGCTACCCTTATAACTACAATGATGAAGATATTAACAGCATTTATGTAGGTGCGCCGGATCCTTCACATACCATAACAGGGATAGCGACCATGTTTTACCAGCACACTTATTGGGTTCGTGCAGCAGAAATAGTGGAAACGCAGAATAAAATAACTTTTAATGCTAACCCGTTCAAAACCTTTTCCAGCCAGCTAAACAGATTGTTTGAGTTCAGGCCGGAGCTTGTGCCAGGATGGTATAAAGATTATTTGTTAGCCGTTTATTTCCGTGGTAACATTTTGCTTAATGATGTGCCTACAATGGTTACCGATCTGGCTTTTGAGAATGTAGATGAAGGTGCAGATTCATGGAAAGCATATCCCGTACTTGGCAAGCAGGTAAATGGAGTGTTTGGATGTGCGCCTATTACATGCCTTGTTGATTGTGCGCCATGTGGAACACCGCCACCACCGCCCCCTCCACCACCACCGCCTTGTATAGCTGTTGGTATTGTAGCAGGGCAAACGCTGCCCGATGCAAAGGCTGGTAATGATTACATAAACAGCCTGAACATTACGGGTGACGCTCCATTTGTTATAAGCAACATAGTGAAACCGGCATGGATGAATACGCCTGTCATTAGCGGAAACACCGTGGTATTTGGCGGCACTCCTGCAAATTCAGATGTATCAACTGGCATTACAATTTCATTTACGGTAACGAATTGTAACGGCGCAAGCTCTGCTAATTTCAGTCAAACCATTAATGTGATCGAAGGCGGCGCAAGGTTTGGCGACACAACATTTGTTTCAGGCGATGATCTTAATGATGTGGAAGTGGCGAACTTAATAGGATTGCCAGGCAGCACGGTTACCGTAACGCTTGAAACACTTACAAATAATAATGGCGGCCAATTAAAAGTAAATGGGTTTGCAGTAATTGCTACAGGTGGCACGTGGGACGTTGTTTTAGATGGAAGTGGCAACGGAACATTGGATGTAGAAATTGACGGCGTTACAAATCCGAGCAGTGCTATAAATGCAGTATTTCAGGTTACCGCCGTTAGCACTGGAATTATAGGTTCGCCAAATACTTACCAAATAACAAAAGTATTCTCATAATGACAGCCGCATGTGTAAATAAAAGTGCAATAGTAACAGGCGTAAGCCTTGCCACGGGCAATGACTTAACAGCGCAATATACCATGCGTTACCGGCTTGCCAGCGACCCGGATGTTGATGCTTCCTATACTTATGTTACCACAAACAAAACAGTTATGGGTATAACGTATCCGTACTTTGATGTAGGTTCTGTTGACACCGGAACTTATGTTGTGCATACATACTTTACCAGCTCTGGCAGTGGAACGGGAACAAAGATTACTGTTGAAATTAATTGTGAAGATGATGTTGTTGCGGTTGTGTTATCATAAATAATCAAAATCTTCTGAATTGAATTAGTAAATATTTTTATCTTAATAATAAATAGTATTTACCTTAGACAAATAAAAATAAAACGGCTACGTTTTTATAACATATTTCCTGTTCGCCTTCTCTCAAAGGCTTAAAAAAGAGAAAAAACTTTCGCCCTGCACTGGCTCATGTGCGAAAAAATCTTTTTTATAAAACTAAAATTAAAAATTTATGCCAGTTCAAACAGGCCCAAGCTGCATTGCCAGTCTTGCCTGCCCAATAACGCCGCTACCACCCGCCACGGCAGTTTGTAGCCCTTTGCTTTCATACGGAGGTATTAACGACCTCTACTTTGTACCCTGTACAGAATCGCTCACGCAGGTTAATATCCTTGATACTTCGTGGTGGACAACTTTAAACACCGCGGGTAATTTAGGAAACATTGGCTCAGGCTTAGGTTCCATAGGTAAGAAATCTGTGAAAACAGAAAGACTTGCATCATGTCTTCCAGAGCAGGCCATTAACGCCACATGGGCTTTGAAGTATATTATCAAAACTTTTGATAAGACTTCAACTGATGCCACTACAACGCAGATAAACACGCTTCTTACCAATTTCAGGCAATTTCAGGCAATAGCCCGCATGTGCGATGGCGACGATGTTGTATTGCCAATAGGAAGGTTTACAGTTAGTGATTTTGACTGGACAGTTCCTGACAACTTTGAAGACGTGCAAACTATTAGTTTGGAAATCGCATGGATTGAATTTGCGAAGCCAAAGATTTATACCGTAACAGGTCTTTCTGCGATTGTACCAAAGTCTTAAAATAACAAATGCTTCAAGATACTGAAATTGTAAAGCTGCTTAAAACAGCTTACGATAGTAAACTGCCTCAATGGAGACTTGATTATATGGCTCGTATCTGCAAAAATTTGCAGGTGCACACTAAGGGACTGCTTTTCTCAAAAGTAGATACCCTTTTTCCACATGAACACCCTGATAGTAAGATGCACTGCATAAATACTTATGAAGCCATCACTAAGGGGAGCGTATGGAAAGCTATTAACAATATAACCAGGATATTCTCTAATAGCAGCTTTACAGTTTCGGCATCTGACAGCACACTTGCTTTTATTAATGACAATAATTTTTCCGGCGGCAACCTTTTCTCATTCTTTTTAAATAACTGGACGGCTTCAGCTATCGCCACCGACCCAAACGGACTATGCGCTATTTACCCGCCTGAATACATTAATGATACGCATGGCGATAAGATAAGGTTTATTAAGAATGAGCATATTAAGATGCTTGCTGATGATATGATAGTTTTTATCAGCGAAGACGAGAGTGAAAAGACATACTCCGTTGAAGATAGTGTTTTAAAAAGAGAAGTTTTTTACGATCCCAGCATTTCAAAGCTAAACGCTTGTAGTGTTGTTGAAAAAACTTATAACAGCCAGGTTGTTTGTAAGATTGTAAGTGCCGTATATCATGTGTTCACCAAAGAATATTTTATAAGATTTACGCAGACAAGCGACCAGTTTACCTACGATATTTATTACTTTAAAAAACCTTTTGAAATAATCCCCGCATTCGCATTGACAGCGGTGCCACTCGTTGAACAGATAAATGAAAGTTTCGTAGCCTCATTTATTCCTTTTGGAAATCTTGCTTTGCTACAACATAGGAACCATAGAGCTGTTGATCTGATGTTTTCCTATCCGCGTATGAGTGAGATACAAACGCCCTGCGATAATAACAATTGCCATAACGGATTGTGTCCAAATCCAAATCCGGACGATGCTGTTACTATTCCTAACCTAACCTGCAGCCGTTGTCACGGAAGCGGTTGGTTAACTATCCAAAGCCCGTATAAAACCTACATTAAAAAAATTGATACCGGATTAAGCGATCCGGAGGCTATCAAGCAATTACTTGCCTCATCGCCTGTTGATTTTCATACACCCGACACCGGAATATTAAATTATTCAAAAGATAGCTGGAAAGAATATCTCGCAATGGCAGAAGAAGCCGTATTTGTACAGCAAAAGCAAATGACCGGCAATGTAGAAAGCGGAGTGGCTAAACAGATTGATAAAGAGGGCGAATACTCATGGATTCAGAATATTAGTAAGGCGTTAAATAATGACCTTTCACGGGCCATACAGTGTATAGAAAATTATAATAACGCAAGCCCCGCAACCGTAAGTTTGGAGCAGCCCATAAGTTTTGCCGTAGTTACAGAAACTGAAGCCTTTGAAGCGCTTGATATAATTATTTCAGGTGAAACGCCAGTATTTATTAAGAGCCAGCAGGTAGAGAGTTTTATAACAAAATTTGTTAGCCGGTCTTCACCAATAGTGAAGGCATTAAATATATTGAAATTAGTTGACCCACTTTGGGCGTACTCTAACAATGACATACAAACTTTTAAAAGCAACAATGTTGTGAGTACGCAGGCGTGGACTATACACATTTATGCCTATGCAATTTTAATGCAGTTGTATGAAAAAGATAAGCTGCTTTTCGATAATACAGATGATGCGATTGTAAAAATGGTTATGGATGCTATTGATGCTATGAAGCCAGATGATACTGCAACATCATTAAAAGCAAAATTAATGGCTGGTGCAGGCGGTGTGAAGCTGGACAGTACAGGCATAATTGTAAAAAATGATACAGGATTGGAGGATGATTTATCTTAAAAACTTATACCATGACACCACAAGAAAAAGCAAAAGAGTTAGTTAATAAGTTTAAACCTTATTGTACTATTGATGTATCGGCTAAGCCTATTACAAGGACAACTTATGCAAGGCAATGCGCTTTGATAGCTGTAGATGAAATAATTAAAGCGACAGGTACACCGTATTGGCAAAATGTAAAAAAAGAGCTTGAAGGCTTATTATGACCTACAACGAATACATAAGGCAAATTGCCAAGCTGAAAGCGGCAGGTGAAAACAGGATTATTGCTGTGATACCCGACGTTGAAAATTTTGCTTATAAAGCCCTTTTAGATTTTATTGATAGCACACTTGAGGTAAAGAACGGATCATTGGTTGCCAGCAAAGAAACTATTGCCATCCTTAATCAGTTTGATGCAGGCTATTTAAAAGTGCTTGGACAGATGAAATTATTTAACGGTGCCGTAAGCAAATTTTTAAAACAGTTGCCCGCCATAACAGATGTCATTAAGGATTACCAGGTAAATACCAATAACATCAAGTGGAGTGAAGCAGATGTAAGCGCTTCCCAAAAAATGGTGGTAAATGAGATTATTAATGCTTACTCTGAAAATGGTTTGAACACAAACTTTGTGCAGCCGCTAAGAAATTTGCTGTATCAAAATATTGCTGCCGGCACAAACTTAAAGCAGGCAAAAGAGACGTTGCGGGATTATGTAAAAGGAACGCCAGACAAAGACAGTAAGTTGAGCCGGTATATAACACAGACAGCACAGCAGGCCGTAGATGGATATGCCGGAATGATTAATAAAAAGCTGATGGCAACTTTTACTTACCCGTTTGTAATTATGAGCGGTTCATTAATAAGCACCTCGGCGCCGCAGTGCATGTATGGCATTAATAAACTTGATGGAGTTATCTCACGGGAAGATTTTGAAAAAGAAATAAAGCCTGTGGCTGAAGATAATGGACTGATACCAGGTACTGAATTTGATAACCTCGACTTTAATAAGTTCCATTACGGATGCAGACATGATTTTACACCGGCAATGATTAACCCTAACCAAAAAAATTAAATATATGGGCAAGGCATCAAAGTTTAAGAAGTTACGAAAAATGGCATCGCAGTTACCCGATATTAATACAAGGCAGGTAAAGGGTGGATACGAAGAAAGGGGCTCTGAGCTTTTAAAACAAGGTTTCAAAGAAATTGGCGGCTTACCTGTTGACCCAGATAAAGTTTATGTTGGTAAGAGGCTGATTGAAGTGCCTTTAAACCATAACAGAAAAATGAAACAGGCTTATCAAAAATTTGGTATGGGTGGCGCAATTCAATATGCAAATACCGTTGTTGATTTTGTAAATAGACAGCAACCGAAATGATGATAATTGAAAATAAATATGAAATCGGGCAAAAAGTTTATTTAGTTACTGATACCGAACAACATGAAAGATTGGTAACCGCAATAAGAGTAATGCCTGGAAGTTTAATATATCAGACCTGTTTTGGAACTATTATAAGCGAACACTATGATTTTGAAATAAGTGCTGAAAAAAATTTACAATTAACATGGATACAACCTGTTTAAATAATTTAGTTGGTTTAAAAAGCCTTTGCGCCTCTGGCAGTCCGCAGCCGTTATTTTATTTAGATGACATAGAAGGAATGACTCAGCAATGCCTTACCGACCTTGCAACGTCCAGAGATGGCAGCGGTTCAGCTTTGGCAACCTTCCTTATACAATCAGCGATAAGATTATTGCTTGCAGATATTGACAGCGTTATGCCTTCCAATTACAGGATTAAACAGGTGCTCTCGTCCGTATGCAGCACCTGCACCTTTTCCGGCTTTTTCTCCAATGCCTCCGTTGCAGGCACAGGTATAATGGTGCAAAATAACAGCATGAGCCGTTTTAGTTCCATGATCGTAGACAGCCTGCAAGTATCGGTAAATACTACAGGAACATTCACGCTACGCATACAGGACACAGCCGGTTTGACAAAGGACATTACGCAGGATTTCGTTGCAGGGCAGGTACTCACGTTGCAAAACGTAGCCTATGAAACTACGGCAAAGCAGTTACAGATATTCTTTACAGATCCTACCGTTCAATTATTTACAATCAGTTGCCCAACAGGCAGCACATGCGGTTGTGGCGGTGCTCAAAAGAGCCTGGGTAATGATTTGATTATTGGCGGCTATGTAAACGGAATGAGTGCCGCCACACAGTACGGTATTTTGCCGTGCATAAAGATAAGGTGCAGCTATGATGGAATAATATGCGATTTAGTGCAGGGCTCACCCAGATTATTTGCGCTGGCCTTGCTGTATTTAGTGGCATCAAAAGCCTTTGATGAGAATGCTTTAAGTCAACGGGTAAACAGGACGGCTTCCGTTGACAAAGAAGAAAGGCAGAGCCTCAGTGAATATTATTACCAGCTTTACAGGGAGCGTTTAACCGGCAATCCAAAGAAAGGAATTTTGGGAATTGCAAGTGCAGTGAATAGCAATTTAAAGCTGATAAAAGATACATGCGTTACATGCGATAATCCATTAGGCATTGCATGGGCGACGGGGTAGAAACTTATAACTTAACATATATGACAAAGATCAAATCGTTTTGTGAAATTAATTACAAGGATGATGCTGAAGGAACTTTATTGTTTACTGCGTTAAGCATTCTCACTACAGATGTTTATCCTGATAAAACACCTGATGAAGTAGTTGATATTTTGAATGAAAAATCAAAATGGTGGGACAAAAATGATTGTGGCAAAACTGAAAAGGTAGCTGAACAATAAAAAAGCAGCGTAGAAACGCCGCTCGGTTTATCAGTTCTTTAAGAAATAATTAAATCGCCATAAAAGTAAATAATATTTACCATAATTTTGGAATTTAAAAGCAACATACAAGATACTATTGATAAGCTGGAAAGCATAAAGGCTTCACTCGGCGGTGCAAGCGGGTTGCCACCTATACCCGATTTCAGCGATGCAATGCTAAGTGCCATGAATACCGGTATGGGGTTAATGAAGCAAAGAATATTTACTAAAGGCATGGATGCTGAAGGAATACCTCTCGGCAGGTATGTTGGAAATAAAAGCGGTGTAACAAAGAGAAAACTATCTATTGAATCTTCAGATGCGCTGACAGAAAACAGGAGAAAGCCCAGCCGCAAGCGTTTAAACAAATTCGTAAAAGATAACCCTGGCGTCCACTTAACGGAGTATGAAAAGTTCAGGGCAAGCCGTGGGAGGCAGATAGAGTATAAGGATTTAGAAGTTGATGGAACATTGCGGCGCTCAATTGAAATAGTGAAAGACAGCGATGGCAATGTTGTTATAGCGATTACCAACAACGAATCTTCCATTATTGCACATGCACAGGAATCGCAGATTGCGAGAATACGCAATGGGCAGGGCTCAGCTCCGGTCCCGATTTTTATTCTTAGTGCCGCCGAATATGAGCAAGTGAAGGCCGAAGGAAATATATTAATCCTGCAGGCAATAAAAAATTTAGTCAATCAATGATAACAGAAAGACAAATAACAATAGCGAAAGCCTTAATTAGTACAGGGCTGCTTGATTGTGTTTATCATTCTGTGGAGTTGGTACAAGATGATAAAGGCGTAAAATTTCCGGCTTATAATAAAGGCGCAGAGCAAATTTACATTGGCCCCGACGATGCTAAGAAAATGTTTGCTTACATACGGCAAAATGGAGCTACTACAAAGCTGGAAGAAAAATTAATAGGCAGTTGCTCAAAGATGTATAAAATGGCCGTACCTACCAGAGTAGTAATTTTTCAAGATCATTGCGCTGAAGATTTCGATAAACTTACCAATAAGTTACTTGCTATAATATTTTTAAAAGAAGTTTCTTTTACGGCTTATAATAACAATGCCTTTCAGCTTGCTAAACAGGAAAGCCCCGCCGGAGATTTTGCTTTTGATGCCACCACATTTTATTTAGCAATTGATGTAGTTATGAAGTTTTGGATAACTACTGATAATTGCCCTGAAGAAAATTGTATTGCTTACCCAAACCCTATTTGCTCATGAGTTGCTGTTGTACCAATACGTATAAATTTTGCCAGCCTGTTGATTCATGTACTGGTAATGGCTTTACTGATATGTTTAAAGCGCTTGCCGACGGCGTTTATACCGTGCAGTTAGATTTTTTGGATAGTGTTATTGAGTACACTATAAATGTTGCTTCAAATGTGGTAACACTAAATGAAGGAGTGACTATAATACTAAATGAAAGATTTACCTATACGGGAAAGGTTATTAATGCAAGTGGTGCGGTGGTATCGTTAATCTTCGGCGGTACTTCTTATGACTGTTTTCAATTTGACACTAAATATTTTTTAAACAATTAAATTTTACAATTATGCCAATGCAATTTTCGGAAATTACAACCCTCGCCTATAAGAATGGCGTTCTTTCTTACAAGGCTATCGATGGAACCTACGTTCCTGTATTAGACTACACAAAGCAAACAATGAAGTTAGTGCAGGCTGGAACAGCGGCGCCAACAGCAACCATTTTGGGCAATGATACATTTGGTACACCCATCGTTTGGACGCGTACCGGCGTGGGTGTGTATAATGGCAACCTTGTAGGCGGTTTCACAGCTTTCACAGCCGGTAAAACAGTGCCTAAGTATGCCGCTTATACACCCGATGGTCATTTTATTAAAGTTACCGTTGTGGATGCTAATAACATTTCTGTAGTGCAGTTAGATCAAACATTTGCCGCTGTTGATGGAATTACCGTGCCTTTTGATCTTGAAATACAGGTGTATAGCTAACCTTTAAAAATTACATATTATGGCTTTTAAAGAGTTAACGCAGGTCGCTTATGCCGACGGTGTGCTGTATTATAAACTTACTGATGGCACATGGCAGGAATTTCCTTCGTCTGGCGGCGGCGGAACACTTCAACAAGTGCTTAATAGTGGGAGTGATATTAGCGGAGCATCAGATGATAATGTTAATGATATAAATATAGTTGAAAACGGTCATTTTGGTATTTCTAATGGAGTTAGTCCACAATTAATTATAGTTCCTGGACAACAATATTTAATTGGAGATGGCGGAGGTGATTATGGTATGGGTTTTTTAGAATTTGTTACTACTCATTTAGGTTTAAATACCAAATTAGACCCCGGCACAGGAACACTCCAAATAAACACAGATGACTTAGCAAGCGCAACACCTACAAAGATTTTATGCAAAGATGATGCTGGTAATAATCATTACTACAACCCTGAAATTGATTACCAGAAATATAGATGCCAGCTATTTCAGACCGGTACAAATCCGCCGTACGATAATACTTTAGGAAACAGAACACTTGTAAATGGTGGCTTAATAGCGTGGAGCTACGTTTCTGTTGGTGTGTATCACGGCACTTTTACCGGCGCCTTTCCTGTTAATCTTACAAGATTTGTGTATTCAGGATATACACCTGATGGAAAGTTTATATCAGTAGCAAGGGTTGACAATGATACCATTTCAGTAACGCAGCTTGACATTTTGAATACGGGTACTTTTTCAGATGGCATCGTACTTCCTTTCGATTTGGAAATACAGGTATTTGCTACTAACTCTTATAATGATTAATTATGCCACTATACTTAGAATTGTCACTAATAGCAGCACTTTTTATTTTCATGCTTGATTACGGGTTAGGACACCCTGCTGATGCGCCTGAAAAAATAGGTTACGGATCTTTCCTTTTCTCGTATTCTCTTTTCCTTTCCACCTTAAGGCTTGTAAAAGCAGGCTTATACAGCGACATGCACGAACAATATATCAGCCAAAAGCCAACCGATGCGCTCCATTCGCATCAAATAAAAAGGCAGTTTGAGCAGCTTGTATTTACGCAAGGGAGGCAATTGTTCACATGGGAAAAGGCTTTTGGAATGTGTCCTTACTGTACCCACTTTTGGTTTACTCTTTTTTTATTTATCATGGTAAATATATTTTACTTACAGGCAAATATTATTACCTTTATTTTTTATTTCCTTCTTAGTCACTTATTTATTCGTTTACTCAAAAAAATTTAATCAACAATGGACATACTACAGGTTTACAACCCGGCCAACAAAGAAATTACGGCTGATGAGATTGAAGCAATGAAAAATCTTACTGATGATGAGATTGCACAGCTTGCAAAGGCTTACCCCAACACGCCAACAGGAAACGCCTATCTTGTATATTTCAATACAAGCGAAACGCAGACCAATCAACGCTTTCCGTTAGGAACGTGGGCAAACCTGCATAACCTTCGTTTGCTTGGCAGAAAAGATATAGTGCCTTACAATTTCACAAAGAACCATGCAGCCGGAAGATCACTTGCAACGACTGTAAGCAAGCCAGACCAAAAGACTGTTGATTTAAGTAAGGAAGATGCCGGTAATGCCGAAGGATTGAAAAAGGCTGAAGTTGTGCCGCCTGCACAAATTGATGCCAGCGATACAATTGAAACTGCTGCTGATACTGCTGCTGATGCTAAGATTGCGGAACTTGAAAAAGAACTTAACCAGGCTATCGCAGATAAGGCGCATCCAAAGATTATAAAGGGTTTGCAGGAAACACTTGCTACTGCTAAAAAATAATTAGTAAAATCGTTATTACCTGGACTTAAATAAAACGAAAGACAGGTGCGGGTCTATAAAACACAACAGTTGCTCAAAGCGTCTGTTAGGTGCAGGTAAAAATTAAAAAAAATGAATAGGCTAATATTTATAAATTATGGCACAGGAACATCTCAATAATATTATTACAGCCGCCGGTATTGCAAAAGAAGATTTTGATGCAATCCTTGCCCTGCCAGCTGATGCGGCAGATTTTAAACCTGAAGATTATGTTGGAAAAATAAAAACCAACATGGAAACCCTTGTAAAAAATGATCCCAAATTTTGGGAAGGGTTAGATGAAAATAATGTGAACGATACCCTCAAGAAAAAAATTGAGGCTCAACAATATGGCCGTGCAAGTAATATCGTTAAGCAAAAAACGTTAAAAGCATTAGGGCTTAAAGAAGAAGATTTAAAAAATCTTAGTGAGGAAGATAAAAAGCAGTTTGAGGTATATGTATCTAAGGCTGCTGAGACTTTTGCGGCAACTAAAACCGGCGATAAAGAGATGCAGAAACAGTTGCAGGAAGCCCGGCAGAAACTTGAAGATTTGGAAACAGATATACCCACCAGGGAAGGCAAGATAAAACAGGAATATGAAGCGAAGTACAACAATGAAAAGCTGGACTTCATCATACTTGCTGAACTGGGAACTCTTGATAATCTTAAAACACCGGCTAAATACCTTGTAGACAGATTATCAAAGGAGTTGAAAGAGGAAAATGCTTTTGTTGTTAATGGCTTAAATGCTAACCCAAAACAAAAAGCAAATCCCAATCTTGACATACTTGAAGGTTCAAAAGTGCTTACACTCAAAGACCTGATAGTAAAAAAACTAACGGCAGACGGAATGATTGGTGAACCGGCAACAGCGAAACAGTCAGGCACCACAAAGGCCACTGTAGAGCCTAACGGATCTGGTGGGCTGGCGATAAGCAGCCACATCGCAGATAAAATAAAGGCCAATACCACTGCCGCTAAGTAGCACATTGCTTTGCCAAAAGCTAAAAATGGCACTCTCGCTCGCATTGGCTTAAATGCAAAAAATCTCGCCCTCACAAGGCTTACTGTGATTTTTTCTCACAAACATTTAAACCAATTTATTTATGCCACTCGGAAACATAGGCACCTACGCGTGCCGTGCCTTACAGGTAAATTATGTTGACTACTACGGCAAGAATGCAGCAGCATTTAAGACCGGAGGCTCAACAGCTTTAATAAAATATCTTCTTTCACCGCAAAATACCGCGGGCTTCAGACAAATAAACGTCGAAAGCGTACCAGGCAAAAAAAGAGCCGTCGCCTTTCGTGTTGATAATCCCTTTTGCTTTGATGTATGTTCACCTACCGTTGATTGTACAACTGTTAAACAGGTGCTTTCAAATCCTTCAATGGAGCTTGTATTCGATCTTACTTCAAACGCCTTCAGGGTATGCGATGGAAGCGGTAATCCAATGAACTTGCAGTTTGCAACTGCTGATTTATTGAAATATTGCACCGATACAGACCAGTCTTATATTCAGGATCAGATTATCCGCTTTTTAATGCGCTTTGAAGAAGCGTTGGATAAGCAGTTAGCAACACTGTTGCTGACATTCGTAGGAACGAATTATAATGGCGGCGCAATTACATCTCTTCCTTTCTTTGTGCTGAACACCACAACCAATTCAAGCACCCTCAATCCGGATGCTATGTGGTGGTTAGATCAAGGTTACAGAGATATTGATGGTGTAGGCCAGTATGCTTTAATAGGCGGCAAGGTTATCAATAAGCTGATTACGTACCAAAAATGGACAGGGCTTAACTCTGCCGGTATTGACTTGAGCAAGATTAGCGATTTTGACCCATACGCCTACTATGACAGGAATATGGATGCCATCTTAGGAATGGAAGGCTTTTTACAGCTTTCGCCTGGCGCAGCCCAGCTTGTAACGTGGAACCAGTATAAAGGTGAGCGTGCAAGAAGCGTAACAGATCTCTACAGCAATGGAACGATTGTAAGCCCATCAACAGGCTTAACGATTGACTGGAAGTGGAGATATGACTACGACTGCGAAGTGTGGACATTTGAACCATTCCTTTACGCAGAGCTGGCCGTGAATGCTGCAGGCGGTTGCGGAGCGTTGTCAACTACCAATGGCATTATCCGTTATACAGACTGTTCAAATTCGATTACGCCTCCTGCGTGTCCTTCTTAGTAGTCTTTTTTTAAATTATAGGCCGGTGTAAAAGCCGGCCTTTTAATATTTATTCAGGATGGTAATAAATGAAGATTTGATTGTTGCAGGGCAAAAGTCTATTGATGGCAAGCAATATAAGACCGTTGGCGATAAGCATGTGCCTTATGATAGTTCAGCAGATTTCCTTGCATTAATACCATTAACCCGCAGGCATGTTGGACAGATAGGTTATATAACCAATGGAACAGCTATTGACACATGGCATTTTGTAGGCGGTATAGCAGATGAAAATTTTGTACTTACCTTAACTCCTGCTTATAAAATATACGTAGCTATTTTTTATCAAAACGATACAGATGACCCAGAAGCACAGGTTTTAGAAAATACATTAGGAGGTGATTTGGTATGGACAAGAATAGATGTTGGTATTTACGCAGGAACATTGGCTGGAGCATTTAACGGCATAGTACCATCCATTCAGAGTATAATTATTCCATCGACAGGTATTCCCGGCGCTCCCATAAATTATTTATACGGATTTGCGGTTACAGCCGTTTCCCAAGATGTTTTTTACGTACAAACAGGAACACCGACAGCTTTAGCAGATGATGTTTTACATGGTAATTCATACTATTCAATAGAAATCAGGGTTTACCCTGGCTCCGGAGTGTAAATAACTCTTAAAATGAATGAAAACGCTATCCGAAAAAGAGCTTGGAAGGTTAATGATGCTGTTGGGAGCAGTGCATGATATAGCAGAAAAAACAAGAGATGAAATAGTGCAAAGGCAATTGAATGATGTGCGTATAAAAATGGAAAAAATATTAGTTCCTGAAAATGATCGAGACACCAATAATTGATGCTGTTGAAGAATTTAAAAGTCCGCCAATAAAATTTATTGTTATTGCGGCTATAACTATTATAAGCGCATTGGCTGGAGTAATCATTTATCAAAATAACAATCAAAGAAGTGTTACCCAGGAATCTTATCAGGAAATGCAAAGAGAGCGGGATTCAGCAAGAGCGGATAATAAAGTTAAAGATGTAACCATTGCGGCTTTACAAGATGAAAAATACCAGTTCATTTTGAAACTATATGAAAGCGATCAACAGAAAAAAGAGGTTGCAGTTCAAATGGATTCTATGAATAAACAAGTAATAAAACTTAACCACATTTTGAGATGAAAAAAGTAATAATCATAACATTTTGCCTTCTTTCATTTTTTGTTGAAGGCCAGCAAACAAAAACACAAACGGACAGTTCCTGGACTTCTTTAAAAAAGAACCTGAACGCTATAAACAAAAATCTTAAGGAAGCGCAAAAACGTGCTGAAAAAAAAGTGGCGCAGGTGGAAGTGTTAACCAAAATAATTAGTGATACCGTGCTTATTGATCTTGACTATGAGGACAGCCTTAAAATTTATAAATACATGAAGGTAAAGATTGATTCGCAGGCGGCAAAAGAGCCGAAAAAAGAAAAGCATGGATTTTTCAACTTCTTAAAAAAGAAATCTAAATAACTGGACAAAATCATAAGTATCTATCCGGCATTAAGCTACTACCTATGATTAATCCAAAACGCCACACGCCCTGTTTTTACAGGGTAGTGGTTTTATTAATTCACAAAAAATAAATTTTATCAATTATGGACTTAACATTTTTAGTAAGCGCACTTTCCGGAACACTTGCGGCGGCTGGCGAAAGCAGCCTTGACGCTGTATTGCAAGACTTACATGATTCTAACCTTGCTGATTATACAGCCGCTATTCAGGGAGGTCACGCTTTAGTGCAGCATTTGAAGCCGCTGGTAGCAAAAAGTAAAACAAAGATTGACGACATCTTTATAAACGCATTGGATCAGGCAATTAACATGTCTGCTGCTGCGAACAATGTCGCCTTTTCTTAAAAGATAGTTTTTTTCATACATACATGAATTACAGAGGTGCGTTTCTACGCTGCCTCTCTTAATTATTAATTAAAGATTATGGCAGACTTTGATATTGCGTTTAAGCGCCTTGCAAAAATTGAAGGCGGCTATAGTGATAACCCTTCAGATAACGGCAACTGGACCGGCGGCAAACAGGGCGTAGGTCACCTTGTAGGTACTAATTATGGAATAACAGCATGTGATTACGCTGATTTCATTGGCCATACACCTTCAGCGCAGGAAATGCGTGACATGCCATTTGAACATGCTGAAGAAATTTATAAAAAAGTATACTGGCCCGCCATGCGTGGCGATGAAATTGAAAATCAGGAAGAAGCGACTGATATTTTAGATTTTGACGTTAATTCTGGCATTAAGAACGCAATTATGAAAGCGCAGATTGTTCTTGGATTGCCGCAAACTGGCATTATGAGTAATGAAACCTTAAAGCATTTAAACAATAAAATATGAAGTCCTTATTCGTTACCCTGTTGCTTGTAGTAAGCCTTAACAGTAAGGCACAAACTGCTAAGCCTTGTAAATCTGATAGCCTTGTAAAAGTGTATAAGACTAAATTATTTATTGCTAATTATAAAATTGAGAGGGTAAAATATTATTTAAAAATATGCCAGCGACATCCAAGTCAAACTAAATTTTTAGTTAGCTGGATCAATAGAGCAATCCAATAAAGTTTTTCATTTGTGTAAAGTTTGATGAATCAGGCCTTTGTTTCCACAGAGGCCTCTTTTTTTAAAACACATTCTTCAGCTTATCCGCTTCTTCATGGAGCTTGCTTTGCTTCAGGTGCAGATAAGTTTTAATTACGTTATTGCTTTTCACTCCCAGCATGGCCATCGCTGCCTTATCTTCCACGCCGCCGTCAACCAAAAAAGAACCCATTGTATGCCTGCCAACATGCGAAGTAAGATTGATATTAATACCAGCCTTTGCGGCGATTAATTTTAAATGAATATTAAAAGTTGACCGAAAAGCCTTTGCGTTATTTGATTTAAGTGGATGCGATAACGTCATTTCAAAATATCTTCTTTGCCGGTCTGTTGTTATTGGAATAGTAGCCACATTATTATTGCGCCTTGTTTTATGCGGAATAAAAACCAGGTTGCCAGCATCATTAAAAAAGTATTCATCAAGTAACATCGCATCCGATATTCGCATACCGGAGACACACATGGCAAGAAAACGCCACCCAATTGCGGCTGCAGCTCCTGAAAGTGCAGGCATTATTTTTTCTATTGCTTCCACATCTGCCAGCGTGAGAAACTTAATTTTATTAAAATCCTGCTCATACGAGCCTACTTTAAATTGCCTGAATGGATTTCCTTCAGGTAGAACAACTTCCTCTGCAATAGCTTCATTGTAAACCATACGCAGAAAGCCAAGTGCCTTCCAAATGCTATTTTTATTTAAACAGGATCCGTCTTTCTTTTTATAATCATTTTGCATCCATGATTTATACCTGTTTAAAAAGGAAGTATTAATATCTGTGAATGATAGCGAGGACTTAAATTGTTTCACCCTTTTTATTTCATCATTATACCGGCGCTGTGTATCTACGCTGTATCCTTTGCCATCTTTTAATTTTTTTGTGTCAATTATTTTTAAGGCATATTCGTAAAAGCTTTCGTATGCAGTATTTGAGTTTATATAATTTTTTATGATCTCCTTTGTTACCGGCATACCAAGTGCCTGCCGTTTTAAAATAAAGTTCTTATGTCGCATGAGTAAATTTTCCACAACGGAATTAATTAACAGTGCATGTTTGTACTTTTTTTTGACACGTTTCAATGAAATATCCCACATATCCGGTGGTATCTTTTGATGAGTTTTTCCAGTCGCAACGTGGCTTCTTTTCATGTCAAAGCGAATGATGATAGAAGCAAAGCCTTGCCTGTTTGGCTTTTGCAACTCAGGGTATATATTAATGTTATCCATTTTTTTGGAGCAGCTTTGGAGCTATCTTGGAGCAAAGTAGGTAAATTAATGCAATTTATTGCGTTTTATTGCTGCGAAGTAAATTCATAAGAATGAATAAGGGCGCTTATTTCAGCGCCCTGTATGGGTTTTACCAGCGGACCGGACGGGACTCGAACCCGCGACCTCTGCCGTGACAGGGCAGCATTCTAACCAACTGAACTACCGATCCTTTTTTAAAGGGAGCGCAAGATAATAAAATTTTAATAGCACCGGTCATCAAATTTTTTTTGAAAAAGATTATTTATAATCTGAATCATTTTTCTAATAAACCCTATCATTATACCATATATTTTTTTTAAAATTTCAAGATGTAACTTTACTCCCATTTTTTAAAAAAACCTTGACCTTTAAACTAAAAAAATTATGGCTGTAGCTCTTACAAGACAGTTTCTAAATTTTGAACAGCCAATAAAAGATTTATATGAACAGGTTGAAGAAAATAAAAAACTTGCGTCCAAAAATAAAAATCCTGAATACGATTCTATTATAAATAAGCTGGAAGAAAGTGTGTTGCAAAAAAGAAAAGATATTACAAGCCATCTAACTCCCTGGCAAAAAGTACAGCTAAGCCGCCACCCCGACAGGCCTTATACTTTGGAATATGTTTATAAAATATTCACCAACTTTATTGAATTACACGGCGACAGAAACGTAAAAGATGATAAGGCAATGATAGGTGGTTTTGCTCAATTGGATGGCGAAACGATGATGGTGATTGGGCAGCAAAAAGGAACTAATACCAAGATGCGGCAAATGCGGAATTTTGGCATGGCAAATCCTGAAGGCTATCGCAAAGC
The DNA here is from genome assembly GCA_965276925.1 of Hanamia sp. GTDB lineage: Bacteria > Bacteroidota > Bacteroidia > Chitinophagales > Chitinophagaceae > Ginsengibacter. Next base: position 1,410,884 of record OZ255711.1, on the reverse strand, counting down.
GCTGCGTTTGATGAAGCTTGCAGAAAAATTTAATAAGCCTGTTATCACATTTATAGATACGCCCGGAGCTTACCCCGGGCTTGAAGCCGAAGAGCGCGGGCAGGGCGAGGCCATTGCAAGAAATATATATGAAATGCTTCGCCTGCGTGTGCCTGTCGTATGCGTTATCATTGGTGAAGGCGCGAGCGGCGGCGCACTTGGCATAGGCGTTGGCGATAAAGTGCTTATGATGGAAAACACCTGGTACTCTGTAATATCTCCTGAAAGCTGTAGCAGTATTTTATGGCATAGCTGGGATAAAAAAGAAATTGCTGCCGAGCAGCTCCACCTTACTTCTGATGATATGCTTAAGTTTGGCCTTGTGGATGGAGTAATACCCGAGCCCGTGGGCGGCGCTCACTGGAATTATGATGAAGCTGCTGCAAACCTTAAAGAATTTATAAAACCCGTAATTACAGACCTGCAAAAAAAAGATGCTGCGGAAAGAATAAATGAGCGCATTGAAAAATTTAATAAAATGGGCTTCTGGAATGAAACATAATTATTACTAATTCAATTTTATAAATATTTTTTTGCTTCGCAAATGAGTAAAATATGTCTTTAAAAAAACAACTCAGGGGCACAGGTGTTGCATTAATTACTCCATTTAAAAAAAGTATGGAAGTGGATTATGATGCGCTCGAAAAGCTCGTGAATAATCTTATATCAAATGGTGTGGAGTATCTTGTTACGTTGGGCACTACCGGCGAAACGCCCACTCTTACAGATGATGAGATGGTGGATATTGTAAATGCTACAATTGATATTGTAAACGATAGAGTGTCCGTCGTTATTGGTATTGGTGGTAATAACACTGCCGGGTTATTAAAAAATCTTCAGGCGCTTCCGGTAAATAAATGCGTGGCAGTTCTTAGCTCAAGCCCAAATTATAATAAGCCATCGCAGGAAGGTATTTATGAGCATTACAAAGCCTTTGCAGCTGCATGTACTAAGCCGGTACTGCTATACAATGTACCAGGCAGAACAGGAAGCAACATAACTGCAGAAACCACATTACGGCTTGCAAAAAATTGCAAAAATATTGCCGGCACAAAAGAGGCAAGTGGCAATATGGTTCAATGTATGCACATCTTAAAAGATGCTCCAAAAGATTTTTTATTTATAAGCGGAGATGATCATTTGGCGCTTCCATTGATAGCCTGTGGCGCTGATGGGGTGATAAGCGTTGCAGCTAATTGCTTTGCTAAAAATTTTTCTGATCTCATAAGAGCTGCGCTGGCCCTGGATTTAAATAAAGCATCAAAATTGCAATATGAGTTATTGGATGGTATAGATCTTCTGTTTGCAGAAAATAATCCCGCAGGGGTTAAAGCTTTTTTATACGAAATGGGTATGATTAAAAACGTTTTAAGGCTTCCGCTGGTTCCGCTAAGTGAGGAGTATCATGAAAAGATAAAGGAGTTTATAGCAACACTTTCATAAATTTTATACAATATAGCAGGTGCCTTCTTCAGCGAGCTCAGTATTTTCAAACACTTGTTGGGCTTCATTTTTAAACTCTTCAATATTTTCATACATAGATGAAAAATGCCCTAGCAATAATTTTTTTACGCAAGCCTGCTTTGCAATTGAAGCTGCCTGCACAGAAGTTGAATGAAATCTTTTTGTAGCTTTTTCTTCCAGGTCTTTTAAATAAGTTGACTCATGATATAAGAGGTCTGCATTGCGGATCTTTTTAATTATTTGCTCGAAATAAGCCGTGTCTGCAGCAAATGCATAAGACTTGCAAGGCGCGCCGGCATTGGTAAGCAGCTCATTTTTTATTATCTCATTTTTATCCGTAATAAAATCTTTGCCCTGCTGCAGGCTTTCATAAAAAGATGGCGGTATTCTATAATCTTTCATTTTTTCTGCATCAATTCTTCTTGGATTTCTTTTTTCCTTAAACAAAAAACCCCAGCATTCTATGCGGTGATGAACCCTAAAGCATTCGATACTTATTTTTTTATCTTCAAAAATTATTGCCTCTTTTTCCAGATCATGAAAATGGATAATGTAGGGAAGTTTTGTATCAGCAGCCTGTAATTGTATGTCAACAATTCTCTTTAATGGCGATGATGAAAAGATGTGCAGATCAGTGGTTCTGTCATTCAATCCAAAGCTGGTCAGCAGGCCTATCAAGCCAAAATAATGATCCCCATGAAGATGAGAAATAAAGATGTGGGTAATCTTGCTTTTCTTTATTTTATAACTGCTCATTTGCATTTGCGTGCCTTCGCCGCAATCAATTAAAAATGTATGCTCGCTGGTTTGTACAACCTGGGAAGTAGGATGCCGGTTATGCGCGGGCAAAGCCGAATTATTTCCAAGTATGGTTACTGACAGCAAGTAGAAGCGTGTTTATATAAAAAATTTTTATGAAAATTCTCTTTCAATTTCTTCCAGCTGCACAATGTCCCATGCTTCACTTTCAGTTGGTGTGGTGTTCATTATTTCCAATAGTTCTTTTTCATCTAAAAAACTTTCAACCTCTGGCTTCAAACAACAGATAACCATCGAAGCATTTTCATCATAAAACTTCTCCTGAACTTCAACAAGCGCCTGGGCTGCAACTTCATTTATCTCTTGTACCTTTGAAAGATTTACTACAATATTTTTAATGGCATCAGTAAGAAACTTAGTCAATTCACCACTTATTTCTTCTGTCACATTAGCAGCTAACACTTCATTTTCCACTGTAATGACGTGAAATTTTTCTTTGGTATCAATTTTGAATTTCATGAAACCTTAGTTTTTATGCAAAAAGGAGTTTAGAAAATTATCTCAAAGGTAAAAAAGAAAAGAGCTGTATTTGTTTGTACCCATACACAATATTTTTTTAAGATCACCGTACATATAAAAAGAACTATTTAGCGAAGTATTTAACAATAAGCTTCACAGAGATTCTTTTTTAACCTTTCTTTTAATCATTTTCAACACTATGTGCATTGTTTTAAAAGGCTAAGAATAAAATTAATTCGTTATTATTGTATAGTATTAAATTGTTTTAAATGGACAACAATTTTTCAAGTCAGGTAAAAGAAATTATATCCTACAGCAGAGAGGAGGCGTTGCGCCTTGGTAACGATTTTATTGGCACAGAACATTTGGTTTTGGGCTTAATAAGAGACGGTGAAAACACTGCGGTAAAAATATTGAAATCGCTTAATGTAGATCTCTATGAACTTCGTAAAGAAATAGAGCTGGCAGTAAAAGATAAAACCGGAAAAAATATTGCCAACATTAACTCGTTGCCGCTTACCAAGCAGGCAGAAAAGGTAATAAGGATAACGGTTCTGGAAGCAAAGGCGCATAAAAGCCCGCTTGTGGAAAGCGAGCACCTTATGCTATCTATTTTAAAAAATAAAGAAAACATTGCTACCCAGATTCTTAACCAGTTCGATGTGGATTATGACATGTTTAAAAATGAATTAGGTTATGTAAAAACTGATCCCAAAGCTGAATTCCAGGATGATGAAGGTGAAGAGTTTGATGAAGAGAAAAAATCTTATTCGCAACAAAGAACAACAAAGGGTACTGCGGCTGCGCAGGTTAAATCGAAAACACCTGTTCTGGATAATTTTGGAAGAGACATAACAAGGCTTGCCGAAATGGGAACGCTCGATCCTATCGTTGGCCGGGAAACAGAGATCGAAAGAGTTTCTCAAATACTTAGCCGCCGTAAAAAGAACAATCCTATTTTAATAGGTGAGCCAGGCGTAGGTAAAACAGCCATTGTAGAAGGCCTTGCATTAAGGATCATTCAAAGAAAAGTAAGCCGTGTTTTATTTGATAAAAGAGTTGTGTCGCTTGACCTTGCAGCACTGGTTGCAGGCACTAAATATCGCGGCCAGTTTGAAGAAAGAATGAAAGCGATAATGAATGAACTGGAAAAAAACCGTGATGTGATTTTATTTATTGATGAGATACATACCATTGTGGGCGCAGGCGGGGCAAGCGGTTCTTTGGATGCATCGAATATTTTTAAACCGGCACTGGCACGGGGCGAGCTGCAATGTATTGGAGCCAGCACTTTAGATGAATATAGGATGTATATTGAAAAGGATGGTGCGCTGGATCGCCGTTTTCAAAAAGTTATGGTAGAGCAGCCGAGCGTTCCGGAAACTATTGAAATTCTTACTAACATAAAAAGTAAGTATGAAGATTATCACAATGTAACTTATAGCGCAGATGCTATTGATGCGTGCGTGAAGCTTAGCGACAGGTACATGACCGATCGGCTGTTGCCCGATAAAGCTATTGATGTATTGGATGAAGTTGGCGCAAGGGTGCATTTAAAAAATATAAATGTTCCTGAAGAAGTAATTGCTTTGGAGAAAAAAATTGATGATATAAAGCATGAAAAAAATAAGGTTGTAAAAAGCCAGCGCTTCGAAGAAGCTGCTTCTTTAAGAGATACCGAAAAAAGATTGCAGGAAGAATTGGAGAAGGCAAAGAGTGACTGGGAAGAAGAGAGCAAGCATAAACGTTACCCTATAGACGAAGAAGCTATAGCCGAGGTAGTAAGCATGATGACGGGCATACCGGTAAAAAGAATGGTACAGGCAGAAACTGAAAAGCTTCGCAGAATGGCCACCGATCTTACAGCAAATGTAGTAGGCCAGAACGAAGCCATACAAAAAGTAGTGAAGGCTATTCAGAGAAACAGGGTTGGTTTAAAAGATCCTAAAAAACCCATCGGAACTTTTATTTTTCTTGGCCCAACAGGCGTAGGAAAAACAGAGCTGGCAAGGGCTTTGGCAAAATATATGTTTGATAGTGAGGAGGCGCTTATTCGTATAGATATGAGTGAGTACATGGAGAAATTTACTGTTTCAAGATTGATTGGCGCTCCTCCCGGATATGTGGGCTATGAAGAAGGCGGACAACTTACAGAAAAAGTGAGGAGAAAACCTTATTCTGTTATTCTTTTGGATGAAATAGAAAAGGCGCATCCCGATATTTATAATATTCTTTTACAGGTGCTGGATGATGGATTGCTTACTGATGGTTTAGGCAGAAAGATTGATTTTAAAAATACCATGATCATCATGACCTCCAACATTGGTGCAAGGCAGTTGAAAGATTTCGGCGATGGTGTTGGCTTTACCACTGCATCAAGAATACAGAATGCTGAAGAAAATAACAAAGCAGTTATAGAAAAAGCATTGAAGCGCACCTTTAGCCCTGAATTTCTTAACAGGATAGATGATGTGGTGATCTTTAACCAGCTTACTGAAGAAAATATATTTTCTATCATTGATATATTAATGATAGGCGTTACCAAAAGATTGCATAATCTTGGTCTGGAGCTGGAACTTACAGAAGAAGCAAAGAAGTTTATATCTGAAAAAGGATACGATTCGCAATTCGGCGCAAGACCTTTGCACAGGGCAATTCAAAAATATCTTGAAGATCCTTTAGCCGAAGAAATATTAAACATGAACATTAAAAATGGCGATGTACTTGTTGCAGGCCTTGATAAAGAAAATTCAAAAATAACTTTTGAAGTTAAAAGCGATAATATAGAACAAGAAACTGAAGATAAATCTTTATTAAAATAATTTTTATAAAGTAGATTCCCCAACCATTTTGAAAATAAAATGCCATCGAAAGGTGGCATTTTTATTTGCCTAAATCATTTTGCGCTTGTCGTTATTTATCTCATTTTTGCAGAATGGCTGATAAAATAATTATCACAATTGATGGATGGTCTTCATGCGGCAAAAGCACGCTGGCAAAGCATTTGGCGAAGAAGCTTGGCTACATGTATATTGACAGCGGAGCCATGTATCGTGCCATAACTTTGTATTTTCTAAGAAATAATATTGATTATAATAATCAGAAGCAAATACAGGAAGCGCTTGAAAATTTAAATCTTGAATTTGTTTTGAACCCGCATAGCAACCAGTCAGAGATTTTTTTAAATGGTGAAAATGTTGAATATATTATTCGTGATTTGCTGGTGGCAGAAAAAGTGAGCGAAGTGGCTGCCTTAAAAGATGTAAGAACATTCGCTGTTACGGTTCAGCAAAGCATGGGCAGCCAAAAAGGGATTGTAATGGATGGCAGGGATATTGGCACCACAGTTTTTCCTGATGCGGAAATAAAAATTTTTATGATAGCAGATGAGGCCGTAAGAGTGAAAAGAAGATTTACAGAAATGTTTGAAAAAAATCCCAACATAACTATTGACGAGGTAAAGAAAAATATTGAAATGCGTGATTACATTGATTCTCACCGGGAAGTAAGCCCGCTTCGCAAAGCTAATGATGCTATAGAGCTTGATAATACCGGGATAACGCAAAAAGAGCAACTTGATTTTGCATTAAAACTGGTAAAAGATTTTTATTACAAAACAGAAGAAATACATAAGCAGTTGCTATAAAAAGTCTTTTATTACCTCATCGATTTTTTTTGCATCACTATAAAAGGAAACTAGTTTCCTGATTACATTTTCCACTTCGGCATCAGGGCAACTTGCTCCGCTTGTTAATAAAATTTTGACAGGTTCTTTTTTAGGTAAAAAAGAACCTGTTGTTATCACTGCATTTGCATGAAGATCAAAATGTCTTATTTCTTTTGGAGAAATTATTTCGTCTGCAGACCTGATAAAATATGTTGAATATTTTTCTTCGCAAAGTTCAACAAGATGCGATGTGTTCGAGCTGTTATAACCGCCAACAACAATTGCTATATCTGCGCTTGTTTCTATTAATCCATACACAGCAGTTTGGTTTTCATAAGTTGCATAGCAAAGCGTATCGCGTGTATCAGCAAACCTTTCGGCGACATTGTCTTGTGTAAGATGGTAAGTATCTGTGATCGTTTTTTTTAAATAATCTGCAATGGCTTGTGTATCGCTTGCAAGCATAGTTGTTTGATTTACCACGCCAATTCTTTGCAAGTCTTTTTCAACATTGAAGCCTTCGGAAAATTGGCCTTGAAACTCATCATAAAAATCTTCAAAAGGCTTTTCGCCTGAAATATATTTTGCTAATTCAATAGTTTCTTTCATATCGGTAACAACAACCGTGGGCGAGCTGGCAGCGCTGTGGCTAAAGGTTGCACGGGTTTCTTCATGCCAGGGCTTGCCATGCACAACTATTGAATATTGATTGTTTGCTATAGATTGTGCACGGTTCCAAACCTTTTCTACAAAGGGACAGGTAGTGTTGTATTTTTCTGTTTCAATGCCAAGATGTATTAATTGCTGTTCGATCTCCAGCGTGGTGCCAAATGCAGGAATTATAACAATATCGCCAGGTTTCAGATCGCTGAAAGGCACAAGGGTATTACCTTTCGTATCCATCAAAAATTGTACGCCTCTGCGCCGCAAATCATCATTCACCAGCGGATTATGTATCATCTCACTTAATAAAAAAATTTTCTTTCCTGGATTTTCATCAACAGTTTTAAAAGAAATTTCTATAGCATTTTCAACTCCATAACAAAAACCAAAATGTCTTGCAAGATAAATTTGGAGACTTCCGAAATTTAAAAGCGTAGGTGCGAAATCTTTTTTAAGCTTATCATTTTGCTTGCGCTTGTTCTTTATAGCGCTTATTAAGGGGCTGCGATAATTGGCAGGAACATCAAATTTTTTCATTTATAAAAAATCTTTGTAAAGGTACGAAACGTGCAGCCACACTGCAAATGAGGATACATGAATAATGTTTATTTTTATTGTTAATCATTATTTGCACTTATGTCAAAAAAGGAAATTATTTCTCACCCTAAATGGAGTTACCCTGCTAACATTTATGAAGTAAATCTTCGTCAATATACGCCTGAGGGAACGTTTGAAGCTTTCTCCAGGCACTTGCCGCGGTTGAAAGATATGGGAGTAAAAATACTTTGGTTTATGCCGGTAACGCCAATAAGCGTGTTAGGAAGGCTGGGCACATTGGGGAGTTATTATTCAGTAAAAAATTATATAGAAACCAATCCTGAATTTGGCTCGCTTGACGATTTTAAAAGATTAGTGAACGAAGCACATGAACTGGGCTTCAAAGTTATTATTGACTGGGTGGCTAATCATGCCGGTAATGATAATGTGTGGATAGCAGAGCATCCTGTTTTTTTTTGTTATGATAAAGATAACCTGCCTGTTCATCCGCACGGCTGGTCTGACGTTTCTCAACTCAATTATGAAAATGAGGAGCTATGGATTGCGATGACAGATGCCATGAAATTTTGGATAACCGAATGTGATATAGATGGCTACCGCTGCGATATGGCTCACCTTGTACCGCTTAAGTTTTGGGTATATGCAAAAAAGAAATTAACGAAAGTAAAAGAGCATCTTTTCTGGCTTGCAGAATGTGAAGTGCCAGAATATCACGAAGTGTTTGATGCCACCTACACATGGAAATGGATGCATGCATCCGAAGATCTTATGCACAATAAAATTGATTTCCGCAGCCTGATCTCAGTGTTATATAAATCCAATACCGAGTTTCCTGCAAATGCTTTCAGAGCTTACTTTACAAGCAATCATGATGAAAATAGCTGGAACGGAACTGCCTTTGAAAAGTATGGCGAGGCTGCCGCTCTTATGGCTGTTTTTTCCTGCACATGGAATGGAATTCCATTGATCTACAGCGGGCAGGAATTGCCAAATACCAAGCGATTAAAATTTTTCGAAAAGGACCCAATAGAATGGACTGGCAATTTTGAGTTGCATGATTTTTATAAAACCTTATTGCTGCTTCATGCCACCAACCGCTCGCTCAGAGCAGGCGATACAGATGTGCTTACTAAAATAATTTCTGATCCTGATCAGGAAAAAGTATTTGCTTTTTTAAGAAAAAATGGCGATAGCCAGGTGCTGACCATTTTAAATTTTTCCGCTGGCGATGTGAACTTTTTGGTTAAAGATGTTTGCGGCGTTTTCCGCAATGTGTTCAGTGGCCCTGACCTTAATTTTGATAATAACGAAACCGTATACCTGCATCCATGGGGTTACCTTGTTTTTGAAAAGATTGCTATCATTTAAGATAAAAGATTTTATTGCGTATAAAAAAACCACGATTTTTTTATCGTGGTTTTTTTATTTATTAAAGAAATTTTATTGATCTGAATCATCCAACACCAAAGGATATTGGAAAGGCTCACTATATCCGGGATATATACCTTCTATAGTTACCTGTTTATCTTTACTAATAATATTACTCAGATCATCAACTGATTTTACAATCTTGCCATCTGCTTTTGTAATGATGAATCCGTCTCTCATCCTTGTCTGGTCGTTGATAGCGCCTTCATTAATTTTCTTTACTACCACGCCACCTGCAATGCCATATTCCTTTGCTTTTTTGGCATCAAGCGTTTCCATATTTGCGCCCAGTTTATCTATCATACCGCTTGCTTTCACTATTGAATAATTACCTGCATTGTTTTTTAATGTAACAGGAATTACATGATCAGCTTCATCTCTTATAATGGTAACATTCACTTTATCACCTGGCTTGTAATTACTAAGCTGTTCCTGAAGTTCAGAACCTGAATTAATGGTTACAGTATTTATTTTTTTAATTACATCACCCTTCTTTATGCCTGCCTGTATGGCTGCACCATCTTTTGTAAGATCAGTAATGTAAATGCCATCAACACTTAGAGGAATATGATTTTTTTGTTTTTCATCATCATTTAATGATGAGGCATCAATAAACATGGCACCAAGAAAACCTCTTTGTACGCTGCCGTATTTCACGAGATCATTAATGACTTTTTTTACAATGTTTACTGGTATTGCATAAGAATATCCGTTATAATATCCGGTAGGAGATGCAATGGCAGAGTTAATACCTATTAGTTGACCGTTAGTATTTATTAATGCACCACCGCTGTTTCCAGGGTTCACTGCAGCATCCGTTTGCAGAAATGATTCAACAGCAAGAGACCTGCCGCCTGTAATGTCTCTGTTCAATCCCAGGGTTCTTGATTTCGCACTGATAATGCCTGCTGTAATTGTTGCATCAAGATTTAAAGGATAGCCAAGAGCTAAAACCCATTGTCCAATTTTTACATCGTCAGAATTACCATATAACATAAATGGTAAATTTTTAGCATCAACTTTTACAACAGCCAGATCGTAAGCAGGATCAGAGCCAATAACTTTTGCAGTGTAAGTTTTTCTGTCGCTTAACGTAACCGTCACTTCATCAGCGCCAGCCACCACATGATTATTGGTAATTATATACCCATCCTGGCTTATAATAACGCCGGAACCTGAAGCCATAGAAGGATACATACGCTGCTGCCTTCCATTACCGAAAAACTGGTTGAACAGATCATCATCGCCAAACATATCAGAAAAAGGATTTTTCTGGCTGGGCAGATTATTACTAACCTGGCGGGGATTGGTTTTTGTTTTAATATGTACTACCGTTGGTATGGCGGCTTCTGCGGCTTCAGTAAAGTCTGCAGGGCCTGCATTTGGGTTTCCTTTGTTGTCAAAAAAACCCGCATACTTGTAATTGGATGGTATGTTGGAAGATTGGAAATTTGGGTTATAATTATTTTCGAAATATTTAGAATATCCTAAAATAATCCCCATTGTAGTAAGTGCACTTATAAGCACTGTGAGTAGAATGTTTTTTGTTTTCATTTATGGAATTTTATTTGTACGCAACTAAATTTTTAATAATTGATTTATCAAAAGATATGCCTTGTAAATCTTTAAGAAATAAAATTAAAACAAGTGATGAAAATTGATATTACCGCCTATTTACCTTTAACAATAAATTACCGCCAGCTATCTGCTATAAATTTAATAGGAAATTTTGACAAACAATAATGTCAGAGGTTAATACAACACTGCAAATTATTCAGTAGAAATTTTAAAGACTTAATAAGAATTGCATGGTGTTAACGCCATCAGCATAATCGAACAGGGAAGGTTGCTGCGCCTGTCCAAACGGAATGAAACCTTTGCCCAGCGTGCATTGTATGCCATCTTTATTTTTCAATTCTTCGCTTATTTTGCTTTCATTTTTATAAAATGTATAATGCAACTGGCTCACTGCAGAGAAAATATTTTCATTTTCTAATAAAATTATACTTTCATTGGTCATGTAAAATTTGCCATTCATTATAAGCAAGGCAAGGTTATAATCATAATTATTTTTATACTTGGTGTGATCAATAAAATAATGATATTTTTTAAAAGCATTTAGTAAAGGAATAAAATCATATTCTTCAGGCACATATAACATCGTTACATTTCTGCAGCCAAGCCCAAAATATATATGCACATCATCACCAAGCGAAGAAAGCTCTTCATCAGTCTCAGTGCCAGATAATACAGCCACGGAAGTTTTATTTCCCCTGATGATAGAAGGATATTTACCAAAATAATATTTAAAATACCGTAAAGAATTATTACTGCCTGTGGCTATGTAAGCGTCACAATCTTTAAGTAGCACCGCTATCTTTATTACATCTGCCACTTCGCTATTCCATTTTGTAAGCTGGTCAATGATGTGCGTCATCAGTATCGTGTCTTTATCAGCAAGCTTTATCATTTGCCTGTGGCCAGAAATAAATACACATAAAAAATCATGAAAGCCGACAAGCGGTATGTTGCCCGCCATCACAACGCCAACTGTCGCAGGCCGCACATTGTCGTCAAGATAATAAAAGCCGCTCCAGGCAAGAAGTTTGGGCTTATCTAAAAAATTTTCGGCAATGTTTTTTATAGAAAGATCAATGAACTCTTCAGTAAACCAGTTATTTTTTTCATACGCTTTTTTCTTTGTGGCTTGCAGCTCCGTATCGTCGGAAAGAAGATAACTTTCAAGTCTTACAAGCAACTCAATTCTCTGCTCCAGATTCATGTAGTAAAAAAATTATCTGTTATATATTTGTATAAAAATAGACATGCAAAATTCGTGTATTATTTTTCATCATAAATTAAAAGCATAAACAAAAAAAGATGGCAATAAAAATAACGGATGAATGTATTAACTGCGGTGCCTGCGAGCCTGAATGCCCAAACAATGCGATCTATGAAGGTGGCGTAGAATGGGCTATTGCAGATGGCACTACAGTGAAAGGCCAGGTGGTTTTAATGGATGGCTCTGTCTTAAATGCCGATCAAAGAAATGCACCGGTCGCAACAGATATGTATTATATAGTACCCAATAAATGCACGGAGTGCCAGGGCTTTCATGAAGAACCCCAATGCGCTGCTGTGTGCCCGGTTGATTGTTGCGTACCCGATGAAATGTACAAAGAAACTGTGGATGAATTACTTGCTAAAAAAGAAAAACTGCATGTATAAATTATGAGGTTTCAAGGCCTGTAAGTGCAGGCAATAATTACTGCTACGGCGAAAGTATAATGCTTTCGCTTTTTTTTAGATAATGCTTTCGTTTGTTGGAAACAGTTATCGTGCAAACGAAAAAGCTAATAAAAATCAAAATTTATGAAGCCAAGAATTGCATTTGTAACAGGCGGTTACTCCGGCGAAGCCGAAATATCTTATAAGTCTGCGTTTACATTTGAAAAAAATATTGATAAAGAAAAATATGAGCTGTATAAAATTGATATTACTGTAAATGGATGGTTTTATGAGCAAGCCAGCGGAGAGAGAACGGAAGTAAATAAAAACGATTTTTCTATTATGATAGCTGAAGAGCCAATCACCTTTGATGCAGTGTTGATAGGCATTCACGGCACTCCGGGTGAAGATGGAAAGCTGCAGGGATATTTCGATATGCTGCACATTCCTTACACATCTTGCGATTGTGCAACCTCTGCAATTACGTTTAATAAAAGATATACCATTGCTATTGCAGGTGCCAGTGGCATCAATGTGTCCAACTCAGTTTTATTATTTAAGAAAGATTACCAAAGCCCGGATGAACTGGTGAAAAATTTAAAATTCCCTGTTTTTGTAAAGCCAAATAACGGAGGATCGAGTATCGGGATGTCCAAAGTAAATGCACCTTCTGAAGAGCTGGGACTGGCTATCAGCAAGGCTTTTAAAGAAGATGACCAGGTGCTGGTAGAAGAATTTATTGATGGCCGGGAGTTTACTATTGGCGTATTTAAGGCGGTTGGAGAAATTATCGCATTGCCGGTAACAGAAATATTTTCGAAAAATGCTTTCTTTGATTTTGAGGCAAAATATCATGGCGCCAGCAGCGAAGTAACGCCTGCGCAGATTAATGAAGAGTTGAAACAGCTTATTCAAAATGAAGCCATAAAAGCGTATACTATTTTTAATTGCTGCGGTGTTATACGGGTTGATTTTATTTTTAATGAAGAGCAAAAAAAGCTTTATATGCTGGAAATAAATACGGTGCCCGGCCAAAGCGAAGCCAGCATTGTGCCCCAGCAGTTAAAGATATATGGATGGACATTAAAAGAATTTTATACAGTATTAATAGAAGAGTGCCTGCATAATTAAATCTTATTAAATTGCAAACTTCTTTTTTTCATTTAACAGTGTAATGTGTTTAAATATTTTTCCCGTCAGCCATTTTGGGTAAATCTTCTCGCAGCCATTGCGCTTGTGTGCCTGCTCATTTTTTTATTTCTTCAATCGTTAAGCTGGTTTACTAATCATGGAAGCTATCTTAAAGTGCCTGCTGTTATCGGAAAAACTACTGACGATGCTGTGAAATACCTGCAGGCACAGGGTTTTGAGGTAGTAATAACTGATTCAGCATATCATGACAGCCTGCCATTGAATACAGTTGTAAAGCAATTGCCCGATTCCGGCTCAACAGTTAAGGTAAACCGAACCGTTTTTTTAAATGTTAATCCACAATCGCTGCCAATGGTTGAAATGCCTAAGCTGATTGGCTTAAGTTTCCGATTTGCCTTAGAAAGGCTTGCAAAAAATCACCTGGTGCTTGGCGATACAACCTATAAGCCCGACTTTATGAAAGGAACTATTCTCGCCCAGGCTTTAAACGGCAATAATGTGGAAGCAGGAGCAAAGTTAAAATGGGGAACGGCTGTGGACCTGGTTATAGGAGGCGGCCTCGTGCAAATGCAGATACAAGTGCCCGATGTGTATGGGCTTACGCTTGCTGATGCCAAAGCAGAACTGGATGCAAAAGGTATAACGCTTGCTGCAATTTTGCCTTCAGGCGATATAACTGATACATTAAAATCTTTTGTGATAAGGCAAAACCCCGATGTGAAAAATGATGAAGGGCAGCCGAATTTTATGCAGCCGGGACAAACAATGGACTTATGGATCTCAGCAACAGCACCGCCTGTTGACAGTTTGAAAGAACAAAAGGTGCCCCTGGATACAACAAAAAATAATCAATAAGTAATATGACAAATATAACAGCAGAAGAAGTAAAGCAGCGGCTTGATGCAGGAGAAAAACTCAATTTGGTTGACGTAAGGGAGCCGCACGAACACGAAGCTTTTAATATTGGCGGCACCTTGTTGCCAGTAGGAAAAATTCAAGCTATGCAAACGGAAGATATTGACGAGCTTAAAAATGATGAAATAATATTATACTGCAGA